>JAYRVF010000007.1:0-236349 GCA_041918675.1 Xanthobacteraceae bacterium | reverse complement strand
CTCCACCCGTCATGCAATGGCACTGATCGGTTTGCGCGAATTTGATCCGGGAGCGACCCCGCGCATCTCTTGTCTCGCATGGATGACGGATCACCGCGTCGAATGCGGTCCCGGACCTGAACGACGCCGGCGCGGAATTCACATCCGCCGAAGACGATGACGGCCGCGCCGCGCGTTCCCTCTCCCCTTGCGGGAGAGGGTGCCGAGCGAACGAAAAGTGAGCGAGACGGGTGAGGGGTCAAATCCGATCGGCATCCGATCACGATGATTTTGGCCCGGATCGATCCAAGATCATGAATGCGATCATCGAGGCGCGCGCGAAGATAAGCACCCCTCACCCGGCGCGGCCGTCGCCACGCGCCGGCCTCGCCACCCTCTCCCTCAAGGGGAGAGGGAAAGAGGGACGCCTCGACACCTCCACCCGTCATGCAATGGCACTGATCGGTTTGCGCGAATTTGATCCGGGAGCGACCCCACAGATCCATTGCCTCGCATGGATGACGGATCACCGCGTCGAGCGCGGTCCCGAACCTGAACGACGCCGGCGCGGAATTCACATCCGCCGAAGACGATGACGGCCGCGCCGTGCGTTCCCTCTCCCCTTGCGGGAGAGGGGGCCGAGCGAACGAAAAGTGAGCGAGGCGGGTGAGGGGTCAGATTTGATCGGCGACGGAACTCATCGCCGCGAGTTTAATCCGCCTTCCGCCGCAGATGCTCATCGAGCCGCGGCATGATCTCGACGAAGTTGCAGGGCTTGGTGCGGTAGTCGAGCTGGGAGGCGAGGATGTTGTCCCAGCCGTCGCGGCAGGCGCCGGGCGAACCCGGCAGGCAGAAGATGTAGGTCGCCCCCGCCACGCCGCCGGTGGCGCGGCTCTGGATCGTCGAGGTGCCGATCTTCGGATAGCTCATCATGTGAAAGGCGATCGAAAAGCCGTCCATCCGCTTTTCGAACAAGGGCTCCAGCGCCTCCGGCGTCACGTCGCGGCCGGTAAAGCCCGTGCCGCCGGTCGAGATCACCACGTCGACGCCCTTGTCGGCGATCCACGCCTTCACCTGGGCGCGGATCTTCTCGACATCGTCGGTGACGATCGCGCGCGCGGCGAGCTTGTGGCCGGCCGTCTCCAGCCGCTCGACCAGCGTGTTGCCCGACTTGTCGTCGGCGGCCGTGCGCGTGTCGGAGACCGTCAACACGGCGATGTTGAGCGGAATGAACTCCTTCGGCCCCTCGGAATGACCCATCACGCCCCCGTTACAGATTCGCCGCCTGGAATGTGTTGCAAGCCTGCACCGAGCCCTGCTGGAAGCCGACGAGGAACCAGCGCTTGCGCTGTTCGGCCGAGCCGTGGGTGAAGGAATCGGGCACGACGCGGCCCTGCATCTTGCGCTGAAGCGTGTCGTCGCCGATCGCGGACGCCGTCTGCAACGCCGCGTCGATGTCGCCTTCCTCGAGGAAGTTGCGCTTCTGCTTCTCCTTGTTGGCCCAGACGCCGGCGAAACAGTCGGCCTGCAGCTCGACCATCACCTGCAGGCGGTTGGCATCGGCGCGGCTGCCGGCGCGCTGCTGCGCGCTCTGCACCTTCTCCAGGATGCCGAGCTGGTTCTGGATGTGGTGGCCGGCCTCGTGGGCGATGATATAGGCCTGGGTAAACTGGCACGCCTTGCCCGAACAGCCGCGGAAGCGCGTCTCGACCTCGCGGAAGAAGGCGGTATCGACGAAGATCTGCCGGTCGGGCGGGCAATAGAACGGCCCCATCGCGCTTTGCGCCATGCCGCAGCGCCCGCCATTGGTGGCGCCGCGAAACAGGACGATGCGCGGGCCCTGATAGCGCTGGCCGCTGGCGGAGAAGATCTCCGACCAGCGGTCGTCGATCTCGCCGAGCACGCCGGCGATGAAGCCGCCCATCTCGTCCTTGGGCGCGCCGGTCTGCGCCGGGCGCGGCCCCTGGCGCGCCTCGGTCTGGTAGGAGGAAGGCGACATGCCGCCGGACAGGATTTCGGCGCCGCCAATGAGAATGCGCGGATCGATGCCCAGCGCCCAGCCGAGCAGGCCAAGCACGAGGATCGTGCCGATGCCGAGACCGCCCTGCCCGATCGGCAAACCGAACCCGCCGCCGCCGCCCATGCCGCCGCTGTCGTCGTCCCGCCGATCGTCGATGTTGTCGCTGCGACGGAAGTCATCGTAGCGCATCGTCATCCTCCTCGCCTGCTTGAGAGCCGCCGCAGCGATATGTGCGGCGCGCCCGTCCCGATCAATAGCGCCCCCGGCAAATATTGCCTAGCGCGTTTACGCGCCCCGATTAAGTCGATTTTTACCTTGCACCGCCATGATCGCGCGCAGTCGGTTTGTTGGTCCCGCGTCACCGGCCGCGTTGCCTGAGTCAGAGTCCTGAGTCATGGTTGCATCGCGTCGCGGGGCGTCCTCACGGGCGCCCCGCACACATTTTGAGTCGGCCCCGACTTCGCGCGTCATCGTCGGCGATTGCGTCGCCGAGATGTCGAAACTGGCGCCCGCCTCGGTCGATCTCGTCTTCGCCGATCCGCCCTATAATCTGCAATTGCAGGGTGATCTGAAGCGCCCCGACGATTCCCATGTCGACGCGGTGACGAACGACTGGGACAAGTTCTCGAGCTTTTCCACCTACGACGATTTCACCCGCGCTTGGCTGATCGCCTGCCGCCGCCTGATGAAGCCGAGCGCCACGCTGTGGGTGATCGGCTCCTATCACAACATCTTCCGCGTCGGCGCGATCCTGCAGGACCTCGGCTTCTGGATCCTCAATGACGTCGTCTGGCGCAAATCCAATCCGATGCCGAATTTCCGTGGCCGCCGCTTCACCAACGCCCATGAAACGCTGATCTGGGCCGCCCGCGACGCCGACGCCAAGGCCTATACCTTCAACTACGAGGCGCTGAAGGCGGCGAACGAGGACGTGCAGGCGCGCTCGGACTGGCTGATCCCGCTGTGCACCGGCGAGGAACGGCTCAAGGACAAGGCCGGCAAGAAGGTCCACCCGACGCAGAAGCCGGAGGCGCTGCTTGCGCGCGTGCTGTTGTCCTCGTCGAAGCCCGGCGATCTGGTGATCGATCCGTTCAACGGCACCGGCACCACCGGCGCGGTCGCCAGACGCCTCGGCCGTAGCTACATCGGCTTCGAGCGCGACGAGACCTACGCGCGCGCGGCCGAACGTCGCATCGCCGAAGTCGAACCCCTGCCCGAGGCCACGCTTGCCCCGTTCATGACCGCGCGCGAGGCTCCGCGCGTGCCGTTCGCCGAACTCATCGAGCGCGGCATGATCAAGCCCGGCACCAGACTCACCGATGCGAGAAAACGATACAACGCGCTGGTGCGCGCCGACGGCGCGCTGAGTTTCGCCGACAAGGTTGGCTCGATCCATCGCATCGGCGCGCTGGCGCAGGGGCTCGAAGCCTGCAACGGCTGGACCTTCTGGCATATCGACTCGCCCAAGGGGCTGACCTGCATCGACGATCTGCGCGCGCAAGTGCGCGCGACGATGGCGGCCGGCTAGCGCGTCGTCACGCGAACGGCGCGCGGCCGATCCCTCGACAGGCTCCGCTAAATTGATGCTTTGGGTTAACCATCGAGCCCAAATCGAATTGAACGCCGGTGCCATCGTGATCATATCAACTGCCTCTCATCAGCAAGGCGGCGCGAGACGGCCATGAGATCGAAAATCATCCGACTGGGCTTCGAGACGATGTATTACAGCGGCGCGCATCTGGTGCTGCGCCCCTTCGTCGAGGGCGTCGGCGCCATCCTGATGCTCCACCATGTGCGCCCGCCGCGGCCGGAGGCGTTCCAGCCCAACCGGTCGCTCGAGGTCACGCCCGAGTTTCTCACCGAGACCGTCCGGTGGCTGCGCGCGAGCGGCATCGACATCGTCTCGCTCGACGAAATGCACCGCCGCCTCACCGAACGGGACTTCGCGCGGCGCTTCGTCTGCTTCACCTTCGACGACGGCTACCGCGACAACAAGGAATGGGCCTATCCCATCCTCAAGCGTCACGACGCGCCGTTCGCGATCTATGTCGCGTCGAGCTTTCCCGACCGCGCCGGCAAGTTGTGGTGGCTGACGCTGGAAGAGGCGATCGCGCGCAACGCGCGGATCACGGCGAGCTTCGACGGCGTCGTGGAGAGCCACGCCTGCGCCACCGACGAGGAAAAGGACGCGGCCTTCAATTCGATCTACTGGCGGCTGCGCCAATTCCCCGACGAGGCGGCGATCCACGCCTTCATCGACGATCTCGCCGCGCGCTATCGCATCGACATGGCGCCGATCGCCGACCGGCTGTGCATGACCTGGGACGAAATCCGCGAGATCGCGGCCGATCCCCTGGTCACGATCGGCGCCCATACCGTCAACCACACCATGCTCGCCAAGGCGACCGACGCCGAAGTGCGCGACGAGCTCTCGCGCAGCCGCGCGAAGATCGCGGCCGAAATTTCGCGCCCCGTCGATCATTTCGCCTATCCTTACGGCGGCCACGACCTCGCCCAACCGCGCGAGTTCGAGATCGCGCGCGACCTCGGCTACAAGACCGCGGTGACGACGCGGCCCGGCGTCCTGTTCCCCGAACACGACGCGCATATGACCGCGCTGCCGCGGCTGTCGCTCAACGGCGATTTCCAGCGGATGCGTTTCGTCAAGGTCCTCGTGTCCGGCACGGCGACCGGCATCCTCAACCGTTTCCGCCGGATCGACGCGGCCTAGCGCCACCCGCGAACGCGCGAATACGGCGCCGAGATTGAACGATGAGCGGACGCCTGGTCCTCCTGACGATCGACACCGACATCGGACGGATTTCGGCGCGTCGGCTCGCCGCCCGTTTTCCCGATCTTGAAATCGTCGTCGAGGATATCGTCTCCCGCTGGACGCTATTGAAGAACCGGACCAAGCGGTTCGGCGTCGTTCACGTCGCCGGCCAGCTCGGCTTCATGGCCTACAGCCGCGTCCTCGGCGTCTGGTCGCGCCGGCGGATCGACCGGTTGAAACAGCGCCACGGTTTCGACGACCGCTGGCCGGACGGGTCGACGCCCCACTTCGTGCCCTCCGTCAATTCGGACGCCTGTATCGAACGCCTCAAGGCGATCGCGCCCAGCGCGGTGCTCGTCGTCGGCACCCGCATCATCGGCCGGCGCGTGCTGGAGGCGGTGCCGGTTCCCTTCATCAATTATCACGCCGGGATCACGCCGAAATATCGCGGCATTCACGGCGGCTATTGGGCCAAGGTCAACGGCGACCTGGAGAACTTCGGCGTCACCGTCCATCTCGTCGACACGGGCATCGACACCGGCGCGGTTCTCTACCAGTCCCGGCTGACACCCGAAGCCGGGGACAATTACGCGACCTTTCCCTATCTCCAGCTCGCCGGCGGCCTGGCGCTGCTCGAACGCGCGGGACAGGACGCGCTCGACGGCACGCTCGCGCGGCACACCGTCGACCTGCCATCGCGCCTGTGGTCGCATCCCACGCTCTGGGGCTATTTCGCCTCCGCGCTGGCGCGCGGCGCCTGGTAGGCCCGAAACCGCGCTGGCCCCGGCGCTTCTCAAGAACACTGCTCCGAAAGAAATAAGGCGCGAGATCGCTCCCGCGCCTTGCTCTCTCGACAACACGTTATGGAATTCAAAAAGCACACTCGGCAAATTGCTTGATGAAACTCCCTTTCGAACGCGGCCGGCGAAATCGAAACCCGGCGCGGCGTTCGTTCGCGCTCAAATGCCCTCCGTCGGCGCTGGAACCTTCCGGCGACGCTGTCCCGCGTCGCCGGATTGACGCTAGGCCGCGCGGATGTGGGCGAGGAACTGCTCGACCTCGCTTCCCAGCCGCCCGCTTTCGACGGTCAATGATTTCGCCGAGGCGAGCACCTGCGAGGAGGCCGCGCCGGTTTCGCGCGCGCCCTTGTTGACCTCGGTGATGGCCGAGGCCACTTCGCTGGTGCCCTGGGCCGCCTGCTGCACATTGTGCGCGACTTCCTGCGTCGCGGCGCCCTGCTCGTCGACGGCGGCGGCGATCAGCGCGGAAATCTCGGCGATGCGCCCGATGGTGCTGCCGATTTCCTTGATCGCGGCGACGGATTCTTCCGTCGCGGTCTGCATGTTGCCAATCTGCGAGGAAATCTCGCCGGTCGCCTTCGCCGTCTGCGAGGCGAGCGACTTGACTTCCTGCGCCACCACCGCGAAGCCACGTCCCGCCTCGCCCGCGCGCGCCGCCTCGATCGTGGCGTTGAGCGCGAGCAGATTGGTCTGTTCGGCGATGCCGGTGATCAGCGCGACAATGTCGCCGATCCGGTTCGAGGCTTGCGACAGATCGGCGATCCGCGAGTCGGTCTTGCGCGCCTGACTGACGGCCTCGCCGGCGATGCGGCTCGATTCCTGCACCTGGCGGCCAATCTCCGCGACCGAGGCCGACATTTCCTCCGCCGCCGACGACACCGACTGCACGTTGACCGATGCCTCCTCCGACGCCGCCGCGACGGTGGTCGCGAGCTGCTGGGTCGTGGCGGCCGTTCCGGTCAGTGAATTCGCCGCGGTCTCGAGCTGGGTCGCCGACGAAGCCACCGCGCGGACGACGCCGCCGACGGCCTGCTCGAACTTGCTGGCGAGCGCCTGCATCTCGGCCTTGCGCTGCTCGGCGGCGCGCTGTTCGGTCGCCTTCTGGTCGGATTCCAGCCGCCGCCGCTCGATCGCGTTGACCTTGAACACCTCGACCGCGGCGGCCATGTCGCCGACCTCGTCGCCGCGTCCGATGCCCGCGATCGCGATTTCGAGATTGCCGTCGGCAAGGTCTTTCATCGAACCTTTCAGCGAGTCGAGCGGACGCGTGATCGAGCGCGCCACGATCGCCGCCAGCGCGATGCTGCCGAACAGCGCGATCGCGACCGTGAGCAACAAGGTCATCAGCCCCGAGGTGGCTTCCTGATAGACGCCGTTGGCGAGCCCGATCAGGCTGGCGCCGATCTCGTCTTCGAACGCCTTCAACTGATCGATGCGCGTCGTGGCCGCGCCGAACCATGTATCCGCGTTCAATCCGGCGAGTTCGCCGGACATGCCGCCCATGACGATTTGTTGGCGCATGCGCGCGATATCCTCGCCCGCCTTGCCTGCGATCGCCTTATCGAACGCCGCGCGCATGTTCTCGTTGGCCGCGGCCTTGAACGCGCCGAAATAGGCGTTTTCCGCGGCCGAGAGCGAGACGAAGCGCGCGAATGTCGTCGAATCGAAACGACCGGCGCCGATGCCGGCGGCGCCGGTGGCGCGTTCCTGGCCGGCGCGTTCCTTGCCCTGCATGAATTGAACGTAGGCGTCCATCGCCATCGCGATGTCGCCGCGCGTCGACAGCGACGAGAGTTCGCCGGCGATGGCGATCAGTTTGGCGATCGCGTCGGTGTAATAGCCGCCGGATTCCTGCGCCGTCGCGGTCAGCGACGAGATCTTCGCGCGCATGGCGTCGAGTTCGCGCGCGGCCGCCTCGGCCTGATCGACGATCGACATGAACTCCTTGTTCAGCCGCGTCTGACGCAACTCGGTCCACACCGGTTGTATTTTCTGGCGTTGCGCGTTGGTCCGCTCGCGCTGCTGCGGCAGTTCGGCGGCGGCGTTCGCGCCCTTGCTGGCGACGAAAAGCGCCGACAGGCCGCGCTCGCGCTGCAACTCATGAACGAAGGCGCTGATGGTTTCGACATTCTCGACGAGGCGCGCAAGACGCGCCATGTCGGTGCGCGACTGCCATTTCTGGAGGATGCCGAAGCCCGCGATGGCGCATAGCACGATCAGGGGAATCGCGATCGCCAGGCTCAGTCGGCGGGCGATACGAATTCGTGCAAGCATTGGACAATCTCCTTCGTCATAAAACCGAATTCAACAATCATTCGCAGTCCGGGCTGCCATCTTCGAAGCGGATGCTTAAGTTTGAATTAATTCACAATAGCGCACTGCGCATTCGCGTATCGCGACGCATGCGCCGGAAAACAACCACAGCGCGATCTTCCTATCGCCGGAGTTGGTCGGGCAGATAATTTGAACGAGTATCGGTAACCGGACACGTCGAAATCGCGCGCATTGGTATCATCGCACTCGGCGCGAGGACGATTGGCATCGTCGAAGAGACCCGCCGACGCGGCCGCGCGAGCGCGCGGGCTCAGCGAACACGCGTGCTCGCGACACCATGCCGCGCCAAGCCGGCTCCTTCGGCGCGGGTACCGATCACGCCCGCATGCGCGATGACCTTGCGAATCACCGTCGGCAGCGCCTCGGCATGAACATCGGCGAGCGCGACCCAGCGCGCGCCCTTGGGCGCCCGCGCGCCGCGCGGCGCGTGGGCGAGGTAGACATCGAGCGCGAGCGGGAAATGCGTGAAGACGTGGCGCACCTCGCCGGGCACAAGCCGCCAGCGCAACCGCGCGCCGGATAAGGTCGGCGCCGCGCGCCGCGCTCGCCGCTTGTCGACATCGGGCGACCACGCGCTGGTCGGCACCTCGCTCATGCCGGCGAGAAGGCCGCGCTCGGGACGCGCGCGCAGCAGCAGCCGGCCGTCCGCGCGCAGGAGAACGAACGCCGCGCCGCGCCTGAGCGCGCCGGTCTTCTTCGCCGCCTTGCGCGGAAAGGTCTCGGCGTCGCCGCGCGCGCACGCGGCGCAATCGCGCGCCAGCGGGCAGCGCGAACAGGCCGGCGATTTCGGCGCGCAGATCGTCGCGCCGAGGTCCATCAACGCCTGCGCCGCGTCGCCGGCGCGCGCGGCGGGAACGAGCGTCGCCGCCAGCGCCTGGATGCGGGACTTGGCGCGCGGCAATTCGTCGTCCACCGCGAACAGCCGCGCCACCACGCGCTCGATATTGCCGTCGACCGGCATCACGGCGCGATCGAAGGCGATCGCCGCGATCGCCGCCGCCGTGTAGGGACCGATGCCCGGCAGGGCGCGCAGACCGGCGACATCGTCCGGAAAGACGCCGCCATGATCGCGCGCCACCACGCCGGCGCAGGCGTGCAGATTGCGCGCGCGGGAATAATAGCCAAGCCCCGCCCATTCCCGCAGCACGTCCTCGCGGTCCGCGGCCGCGAGCGCGGCGACATCGCGCCAGCGCGCGACGAATTTCTCGAAATAGGGCGCGACCGTGCGCACCGTCGTCTGCTGCAGCATGATCTCGGAGAGCCAGACGCGGTAAGGGTCGGGCCGCGCGCCGGGCGGCGCGCGCCACGGCAGGTCGCGGCGATGACGGTCGTACCAACCGATCAGCGTGGCGGCGCGATCTCGCGATCGAGACGCCGTCTCCGCGCCGCGCCCTTCCTTCCGCCGACGATCCGCGCCTGATAAGGTCATGGCCGTCTCTTTAAGGACATGACGCGATCGTGAACAAGCCCGGGCCGCTCAACGCCAAGCCGCTCGCCGATCTCCTCGGCAAGACGATCGGCGATATATTCGCCCGGCAGGGCTTCGCCTCGCGCGAGCTGGTCACGCGATGGACCGAGATCGCCGGCGCCGATGTCGCCGCCTTCGCCGAGCCGGTGAAGATCCAATGGGCCCGGCCGGTCGGCGACGCGCCGGCGGAGCCCGCGACCCTGGTGCTGCGGGTGGAAGGGCCGGTGGCGCTGGAAATCCAGCATGCCTCCGACGTCATCATCGAACGGGTGAACCGCTATCTCGGCTGGAACGCGATCGGACGCCTGGCGTTGCGGCAGGCTCCGCTGCGCGCCCGCGCCGAGAGGCGGCCACCCGCCGCGCCCGACGCCGCCGCGCTCGCGGAAGTGGCCGGAACGCTCGGCGCGATCGCCGACGATGACCTGCGCGCCGCGCTCTCCCGCCTCGGAGCGGAGGTGCGCAAGCGCGCCGCCGACTGACACCGAGTCGTAGAGATGCCACAATCCCCGTTTGATGCTCGCCTAGGCGGGCGGTATCTTGGTCGCCCGAGCCCGGCGCATGTCGGCGCGCGGCATCAAGCCGTGGCCGGCAGCGTGCCCGAACTTGACGAACATCGGCCATGGCCATGAATCCGGATCGCCGCGATCCGACTTCACCGTGATCGAGTGCAATCCCGTTTGATCGATTGGAGCCGTCCCGTGATCCTGTCCCGCCGCGCCGTCGCCACCGCCTTCGTCCTGTCCCTCGCGACGGCCGCCGTCGCCTGCCTTCCCGGCCCGGCGCGCGCGCAGCAGAAGGCGCCGACCCCCGCCCAGATCAGCGAACCCGTCAAGCTCGGCGACATCGTCCTGGGCGTGGAGAACGCGCCGGTGACGATCATCGAATACGCCTCGATGACCTGCTCGCATTGCGCCAATTTCGCCAACAACACGTTCCCGAAGCTCAAGGAAACCTATATCGACTCCGGCAAGGTGCGCTACGTCTTCCGGGAATTCCCGCTCGACCGCGCGGCGATGGCGGCGGCGGTCGTCGCGCGCTGCGTTGGCGAGACCGATAAGGCGAAAACATTCGCGCTGATCGAGGTGCTGTTCGCCCAGCAGGACAAGTGGGCGTTCAAGGATCAGATCCCCGCGCTGCAAACCTTCGCCAAGCAGTTTGGCATGGGCGAGGCGGCGTTCGAGGCCTGCTTCGCCGACGACGCGCGGATCAAGGCGATTCGCGCCGACACGATACGCGCCAACGAGGTGCTGGGCGTCAATTCGACGCCGTCCTTCTTCATCAACGGCACCTTGTATCCGGGTCTGGCCACGATCGAGCAGGTCGAAAAGATCATCAAGCCGCTCCTCGGCAACTGATCCGGGCGCGGCGGGTGGCCGGAACCGCCGCCCGCTTCAAGGCCTTCCGCGGCGATGTCCACAGGACCCGCCGCCGTCCAAATATCTGGAAAACCCCGGCTGGCGGTTGCCCTTCGGCTCCGCTCTCGCCATTGTCGGCCAAGGTCAAGAGCATGATCCGGACCCGGTGGGCCGCATCGGCGCAGTGACGGGAACCGGTTTTTCCGGTTGGACGATGCTCCAAATGATTGAACCAGCGCGCGATCCTTTCGGCGTCGCGATTCCGCCCCTCTTCGGTCCAGCGCTAGGGTGGCCGTCGGCGAATCATCTAACGTCGACAACGCGCATCCGCATCCGGACTCGCGCGGGAGGCGGAACGAGGAACGGCCCCGGCGCGTCGCGGCGCCGAAGGGCGTCACAAGGAAGCCCTCGGCGAATCGAATTTCCGCGCGCGGCATCGCGGCGAGATCAACTTCGGCGAACGACGGTCCATCAACCAGGACTTGAACGAGCGGGAATTGAACGAGAATGAAGCTTACTCGCCTCCGCCTTCACGGTTTCAAGTCTTTCGTCGAGCCGACCGATTTCGTCATCGAGCGCGGCCTGACCGGCGTCGTCGGTCCGAACGGCTGCGGCAAATCCAATCTGGTCGAGGCGCTGCGCTGGGCGATGGGCGAGACCTCGCACAAGTCCTTGCGCGCCGCCGACATGGACGCCGTGATCTTCTCCGGCTCCGGCACCCGCCCCGCGCGCAACAACGCCGAAGTCGCGATGACGATCGACAATTCCGCGCGCGGCGCGCCGGCGGCGTTCAACGATCACGACACGCTCGACATTTCCCGCCGCATCGAGCGCGAGGCCGGCTCGGTCTATCGCATCAACGGACGCGAGGTGCGCGCGCGCGACGTGCAGATCATGTTCGCCGACGCCTCCACCGGCGCGCGCTCTCCGGCGCTGGTGCATCAGGGCCGGATCGGCGAGATCATCCAGGCCAAGCCCGAGCAGCGCCGCCGCGTGCTCGAGGACGCCGCCGGCGTCGCCGGCCTGCACGCGCGCCGGCATGAAGCCGAGCTGCGCCTGCGCGCCGCCGAAGCCAACCTGACCCGCGTCGAGGACGTGATCGGCCAGCTCGCCGGGCAGATCGACGCCCTCAAGCGCCAGGCGCGCCAGGCTATCCGCTACCGCGAGGTCGCCGCCAAGGTCCGCAAGGCCGAGGCGATGCTGTTTCATCTGCGCTGGCTCGGCGCCCATGGCGAGGTCGACGAGGCGGCGCGCGGCCACGATCTGCACGTGCGCGAACTCGCCGAGCGCACCCGCGAACAGGCCGAAACCGCGCGCCTGCAGGCGCTGCGGGCGAGCGAACTGCCGGGCCTGCGCGAGGCCGAGGCGCGCGCGGCGGCCGGACTGCAACGCCTTTCCAGCGCCCGCGACGCGCTCGACCGCGAGGAAGCGCGCGCGCGCGAACGCATGACCGAGCTCGACCGCCGGCTGACACAATTCGCCGCCGACATCGAGCGCGAGCAGCGCCAGGCGGGTGACGCGGAGGTCGCGCTGCAACGCCTCGATTCGGAGGCCGCGATCCTCAAGGACGAAATCGCCGACCGGGTCGAGAAGCGCGGCGGCCTCGAGGCGCGCGTCGCCGAGGCCCAGGGCACGCTCGACGGCGCCGAACAGCTTTTCGCCGAACTCACCGGCGCGCTCGCCGATCTTCAGGCCAAGCGCAATCAATTGGAGGCCGGCGTCCGCGCTCATCGCGACCGCGTGGCCAGGCTCGATCACGACATCGCCAATGTCGCGCGCGAGACCGCCCAGTTCGCCGCGACGACGGGCGGGGGCGACGATCTCGCCGCGCTCGCGGCCCAGGTGGAGACCGCGGTCGCGGCGTTGGCCGTGGGTGAATCCGCGGTGCTGTCGAACGAGGCCACGCATCGCGCCGCGCGCCAGGCGCTCGAATCCGCCCGCGCGCCGCTCGCCGACGCCGACAAGCGCGTGCAGCGGCTCGAAACCGAGGCCAAGACCATCTCCAAGCTTCTGCACGGCGAGACCAAGAATCTCTGGCCGCCGGTCATCGATGGTGTCAGCGTCGCCAAGGGCTATGAGAAAGCGCTCGGCGCCGCGCTCGGCGACGATCTCGACGCGCCCGTCGATCCGTCCGCGCCGCTGCGCTGGACGATCGCGACGACGCCGGAGACCGATCCCGCCTTGCCGGAAGGCTGCGAGGCGCTCGCCGCCCACGTCGAAGCTCCGCCCGAACTCGCCCGCCGCCTCGCCCAGATCGGCGTCGTCAGCCGCGAGCGCGGACCGCGGCTTTCGGCTCAGCTCAAGACCGGCCAGCGCCTGGTATCGCTCGAAGGCGACCTCTGGCGTTGGGATGGCTTTGTCGCCGCGGCCCACGCGCCGACCGGCGCCGCGCGGCGGCTCGCCGAGCGCGCGCGTCTGGCCGACATCGAGGCCGATCTCGACCGCGCCCGCGTCGAGGCGGCCGAGCGCCGCCGCGAACTCGACGCCGCCGACACCGCGGCCAAGGCCGCCGCCGCCGCCGAAGCCACGGCGCGCGAGGAATTGCGCGCGGCCCAACGCGGCACCGACGCCGCCCGCGAGCGCCACGCCGCGGCCGAGCGTGAATTCAACCGGCACGTGGCGCGGCGTTCGGCGCTGGCCGAGGCCGGGACGCGCCTTGCCGCCGACCGCGCCGAGGCCGATGAAAGCCTCCGCGCCGCGACCGCCGCGCTCGACGAATTGCCCGCGAGCGCCGAACTGGAAGCGCGCCTCGCGGCCGTGCGCGACGATGTCGCGGCCGCGCGCTCGCGCGCCGCCGGCGTCCGCGCCGACGCGCACGCGCTCAGCCGCGAGGCCGAACTCGCCGACCGCCGCATGCAGGCGATCGGCGCCGAACGCGGCGAATGGCTCGCGCGCAAATCCGGCGCGAGCGAGCAGATCACGACCATCGAAAGCCGCGCCGCCGAGGCCCGGCAGGAGCGCGCCAGCCTTGATTCCGCGCCCGCCGCGTTCGCCGAAAAACGTGGCGCGCTGATCACCGAGATCGAGGCCGCCGAAGCCGAACGCCGCGCCTGCGCCGACCGGCTTGCCGCCGCCGAAACCGCGATGGCGGTGGCCGATCGCGAGGCGCGCGCCTCGTTCGAGGCGCTGTCGGCCGCGCGCGAGGCGGTCGCCAGGGCCGAGGAGCGCGTCGAGGGCGCCCGGCGCCGCCTCGAGGATACCGAACGCGAAATCCACGACCTGCTCGAGGTCGCGCCGCAAGCCGTGGCCGGACTTGCCGGCGTCGAACCCGGCACGGATCTGCCCGCCGTCGGCGACGTCGAGGCCAATCTGGAAAAGCTGCGTCGCGACCGCGACCGTCTGGGCGCGGTCAATCTGCGCGCCGAGGAGGAGTTGCGCGAGGTCGAGACCCAGCACACCACGCTCGTCACCGAGCGCGACGACCTGGTCGAGGCGATCCGCAAGCTGCGCCTCGGCATCCAGAGCCTCAACCGCGAGGCGCGCGAGCGGCTGCTCGCCTCGTTCGAGGTCGTCAATGGGCATTTCAAGCGCCTGTTCTCCGAGCTGTTCGGCGGCGGCGAGGCCAATCTGCATCTGATCGAGAGCGACGATCCGCTCGAAGCCGGGCTCGAAATCATCGCCAAGCCGCCGGGCAAGAAGCCGCAGACGCTCTCGCTGTTGTCGGGCGGCGAGCAGGCGCTGACGGCGCTGGCGCTCATCTTCGCGGTGTTCCTGACCAATCCCGCGCCGATCTGCGTGCTCGACGAAGTCGACGCGCCGCTCGACGATCACAATGTCGAGCGCTTCTGCGACCTGCTCGACGAGATGACGCGTTCGACCGACACGCGCTTCATCATCATCACTCACAACCCGATCACCATGGCGCGCATGAACCGCCTGTTCGGCGTCACCATGGCCGAGCGCGGCGTGTCGCAGCTCGTCTCGGTCGACCTCGAAGGCGCGGTGAAGCTGCGCGAGGCGAGCTAGCGTTTTCCGATCGCATGGAATCATGCGATCGACAGGAAATCGCGCCAAATCAGATTGTTCGAGCAAGTCCTTTTCGAAAAAGTCCATCAGCTTTTTCGGGACTTGCTGTAGGGGACGGGTTCCCGCTCCTCGGGAACCATGTCCCTCTACCGATACAACCTCGCGTCCCACCAGACCGGCTCCGGCAGACTGGTTTCGATATCCGCCGCCTCTGGATGCGCCGGATTGATGACGATGTTGCGTTCAATACGCGCGACGAAACTTGGGACGATGAGAATGGCGCTTCGTTGTTCGGCGACCCAACGCGCGCCGAACACCTGCGAGACGGTTGGCTCGGTGGAATCCCATCCGGGGAGACCATCCTTCGTCACGATTTCAAGGCTCGTGGATTTAGGAATCGTGATCATGACGTAGTGTTGATTGGGCGGGATCCGGCCATTGCCGATCGCCAACTTTTCAAGCATCGCGGTCGCGTAATGCTCGCCGGCATAAATAACCGGACTCGCCGTGCTGTTCCAGCGGCCCGGGTAGAGCGCCGAGCCACGTCCGTCATAAATTGGGAATTCGCCCTTCGGATCGCCAATGCGAAAGCAAGTCAGCGTGCGATCCAGCCGCTGTGGCGGAAACCGATCCGTCACGCGGCCGACCCGTATTTGAGACGCCCGAGCAGGTCTTCCACGGCGCGCGCGCCAATTTCCGTCTCGACCGCGACATCGCGCGGCACGCGCCCTTCCAGCATCGGGTGGGGTTCGGCCAGAAAACGTAGCGCCTCGCTGTCCGTTCCCCAAACATCGACCGCCAGCGCCCAAAGCCGGGCGAGGCGCGCGAGGCGGTCGCTCTCCGGCGGGCTTAATGACTTCACTCGCCGCGCCAGGGTCGCCCGCGGAATAAGCCTGTCGCGGAAGCGGCGGTCGTCGGGAGCAATTCTAAGCAAAATGCGCTCGACCGTCGAAACCGGGAAACCCTTCTGGATAGCCTCGGCAAGATCGAGGTGGGTAAACGAGGTCTTCCTACCCGCTTTCACCCCCAACAGTTCCGCGACGGATCTCGCCTGAATATGAGACATTCCTTGACCACTCCATTTGTCCATTTGAAGCAAATATTAGTCCCATTTGAGCACAAGCGCAAGACGCCACGGGGCGGGCCATTTGACGCCCTCGCCGATCATCGACCCTTACCACCTCGGGCAAAAATCAGTTCGATCACGTGAACCTGAATGAATTCCAGCCGCACCAAAGAGCCAGGCGGCGCCATTGAAACGCCTCCCTTGGCTTGCCATTTTGGTCTAGCTTGCGGCCATTATCCTCTTGAGGAGCAGATTCCATGTCCAGCGGCTGGATTGTCCTGATCATCATCGTCGCGATCGCCCTGTGGGCGCTCAGCATCTACAACCGGCTCGTCGCCATGGGCCAGCGCGTCGGCCAGGCCTTCGCCGACATCGACGTCCAACTCAAGCAACGCCACGATCTCATTCCCAATCTTGTCGAGACCGTGAAGGGCTATGCCGGCCACGAGAAGACGACCCTGGAAGATGTCGTCAAGGCGCGCAACGCCGCGCTTTCGGCGCAGGGGCCGGCGCAGGTCGCGGCCGCGGAAAACCAGCTCACCGGCGCGCTGCGCCAGTTGATCGCGCTTTCGGAAGCCTATCCCGACCTCAAGGCCAACACCAATTTCCAGCAGTTGCAGACCGAGCTTTCCGACATCGAGAACAAGCTCGCCGCCGCGCGCCGCTTCTTCAACAACGCGGTGCAGGAATACAACACCGCCATTCAGCAGATGCCGGCGGCGCTGTTCGCCGCCTCGCTCGGCTTCACGCGCAAGGAATTCTTCGACCTCGGCGAAACGCGCGGGCAGCTTGAGCAGGCCCCGAGCGTGAAGTTCTGACCTGAGCCGGCGGGCGGCGCGCCGATCCGTTCGCGCGACCGCCCGCCTTTCGACGCGCCCCGGAGCCCGCCGCCATGGCCGCCTACGGACTCTACACGCATATCGCGTCGAACCGGCGTCGGTCGGTGCTGCTGCTGGCCGGCCTGTTCCTGCAGATCTACATTCTCGTGTTCGCCGGCGCGCTGATGGCGGAGGTGTTTCTTGCCGGCGACGCCTCGCTCGAATGGTTCCTGCGCGCGGCGTGGGCGGATTTCCTCAAGGCGCTGCCGTTCGCGACCGGCGCGACCGTCCTGTGGCTCCTCATCGCCTATCGCTTCCACCAGAGCCTGATCGACGCGGTCACCGGCGGACGCGAAGTGACGCGGCGGGATGAGCCCAAGCTCTGGAATCTTCTGGAAAATCTCTGCGTCTCCCGCGGCATCACCATGCCGCGCCTCAAGGTGATGGATTCGCCGGCGCTCAATGCCTTCGCCTCGGGCCTCAACGAAAAACAATATTCGATCACGGTCACGACCGGCCTGTTGGAGCGGCTCGACGACACGGAGATCGAGGCGGTGCTCGCCCACGAGCTCACCCACATCCGCAATGGCGATGTGCGCATGATGGTGATCGCCGTCATCATCGCCGGCGTGATCGGCTTCTTCGGCGAAATGTTCTTCCGCATCTTCTTTCAGTCGAACTGGCGCCTCGGCGGATCGCGCTCGTCCTCGTCATCCTCCGACAATGACCGCAAGGGCTCGGGCGGCGCGTTCGTCGCGATCCTGCTCGCGGTCGCGCTGGTGGCGATCGCCTGGCTGTTGTCGGTGGTGATCCGCTTCGCGCTGTCGCGCTCGCGCGAGTTTCTCGCCGACGCCGGCTCGGTCGAGCTGACCAAGAACCCGGACGCGATGATCATGGCGCTGCGCAAGATCGAAAATCGCGGCGAACTCGAAGGGGCCACGTCCGCGGTCATGGAACTCTGCGTCGACAATCCGCGCGAGGGCTTCGTCGACCTGTTCGCGACGCATCCGTCGATCGATTCACGGGTGAAGGCGCTGATCGAATTCGCCGGCGGCCACGATCCGGGCCCCATGGCCCTGCCCGCGCCGGACGAAAGCCCGGCGAGCGCCGGGGCGGACGCCGAGATGGACGAAACCACGCCGGGCGCGCCGCCCTCCTCCCCCTCGCCCTGGGGAGATCGGGACGCCGGACAGCCATCGGCCCCGCCGCCCCTTCCGCCGGGCGGACCGGAAAGCCCGTGGGGGCGCCCGCCGCTGCCCGATCAGGCGGGAACCGACCATCCCGCGCCCGAGGGCGGCGGCCCCCGGACGAGCGGCGGCCGAAGTCCGTGGGGACCGCTGACCGGCCCGTTCGGCCGGCGGAACGGATAGAACTCACGCGCGGAAGAGGCGATCGGCGGTCCTGCCGTTAACATAATTTCCGGCAAACGCCTCGGCCGGGCGCCTCAAGGAATTGAATTCTCCCTTGTTTCTGCCATGTTCCGGACCAATGGAGGGGCCGGAAGCGAAAAATCCATCGCTGCCGGCGATCAGGCGGTCGCGCCACGCGGCCCGCCGCGAAGGGGAACCATGGCAAAGCCAGCGGTAATCGTTGTCGGAGCGGACAAAGGCGGCGTCGGCAAGACGACCGTGTCGCGGACCCTGCTCGACTATTTCAGCGCCAACAACGTGCCGATCCGCGCCTTTGACACCGAAGCCCCGCGCGGCACGCTCAAGCGCTTCCATCCCGACGTGACCGAGATCGTCGACGTCACCCAGACCGCCGACCAGATGAAGATCTTCGACACGCTCAACACGGCCGCCGCCAGCGTGACCGTGATCGACGTGCGCGCCGGCCTGCTGTCGCCGACCCTGATCGCGCTGCGCGACATCGGCTTCCTCGACGCGGCCAAGTCCGGCCAGATCACCTTCGCGGTGTTCCATATCCTCGGCCCGTCGATCGCCTCGCTCGACGAGATCGCCGAGACCGCCGGCTTCATGGACGGCGCCAAATATTTCCTGGTGAAGAACTTCATCAACAACACGAGCTTCTTCGAGTGGGACCAGGTCACCTACAACTCCTATTTCCGCCGCATCCGCGGCGCGACCGAGGTGACCATCCCCAAGCTCAACGAGATGGCGTGCGAGGCGGTCGAAATCGCTTCGGTCCCCTTCATCCGCTTCGTCGCCAACAAGGGCGCGCTCGGCGAGCCCGCCAATTTCTCCTTCGTGCTGCGCGGCTATGTCCGCCATTGGCTGACCAATGTCTGGGGCGAATACGACCGCATCAAGCTGACCAGCATCGTCGGCGCCGCCGCCGCGGCCGCGACGCGCGTCGCCGGCGAATGAAGATCGTCGGCGAATGATCCCGGATCCGGTGTCATTCCGCCGTCCCGGGTGACGGACCCGTCATGCGCCGAACCTTCGTCTACATCGTCTGTTCGCCGCGCCCGCGCGTGGGCAAGACGCTGCTCGCGCGCCTCATCGCCGAATATTTCCTGCTCAGCGAAGGCGACGTCGCCGGTTTCGACATCAACATGAGCGAGCCGTCGCTGATCGACTACCTGCCAAGGGAGACGGAGACGGCCGACATTCTCGACACCCGCGGCCAGATCGCGCTGATGGACCGCCTCATCGCCGCCGACGGCGTGCCCAAGGTGATCGATCTCGGCTATCCGTCATACGAGGCGTTCTTCCGCATGGCCGAGGAAATCGGCTTCGTGAAGGAGGCGCTGGTGCACCAGGTCGAGCCCGTCATTCTCTTCATCGCCGATCGCGATCGCGGCTCGGCCATGGCCTTCGCCAGCCTGCGCCAGCGCTTTCCGCAAATCGCGGTCATCGCGGTCAACAACGAGAACGTGCTCCACGGCGAGGTGCCGGACATCTTCGCCGCGACGCGGCCGCTGACCATCGCGCTGCTGCCGTCGTTCCTGCGCGCGATCATCGACCGCGCGAGCTTCTCCTTCACCGGCTACATCCGCGGGCCGAACGATCCTTCGTCCGAACTGCACCAGTGGATCCGCCGCAACTATCACGGCTTTCGCGAGCTCGGCCGCAACCTGATCCTGTACAAGCCGCAGACCTTGCCGCGATAGGCGCGGCCGCCGCGCTCGCCACGCGCGCCTTTCAATGCCCCTCGAACGAGACCAGCGTGCGCACCGGCACGTCGAGCGCGCGCAGCTTCGCCGCGCCGCCAAGCTCCGGCAAGTCGATGACGAAACAGGCCGCCAGCACCGTCGCGCCCATCTGGCGCAGCAACTTGACAGCGCCCTCGGCCGTGCCGCCGGTCGCGATCAGGTCGTCGACGAGAATGACGCGATCGCCGGGCGCGACCGCGTCCTCGTGCATCTCCATTTCGTCGATGCCGTATTCCAGCGAATAGGCGACGCTCACGGTCGTGTGCGGCAGCTTGCCCTTCTTGCGGATCGGCACGAAACCGGCCGAGACCTGATGCGCGACGGCGCCGCCGAGGATGAAGCCGCGCGCCTCGATGCCCGCGACCTTGTCGACCTTCATGCCGGCCCAGGGCTGCACCATCTCGTCGACCGCGCGGCGGAACGCCCGCGCGTCGCCAAGCAAGGTCGTGATGTCGCGGAACATGATCCCCTTCTTGGGATAGTCGGGAATGGTGCGAATCGTCGCCTTGAGATCTTTTTCGAAGGACATGACGTCATCCCCATCAAATCTTGCCGAGCGCCCTGCCCGCGACGGCGTCGAGTTTTTTCAACAATTCCGGATCGCGCGCCTCCGGCGCGGTGATGAGCGCGGTGTCGAGCGCGCGGTCCGAGCCGATCGGGCACGGCTCATGCACGCGCGGGAATTCGCGCGCGAGCCGCGCCACCAGACGCTTGGCCTTCTCGGCGTTGGCGGTGAGCACGCGGATGATGTCCTGCACCGTCACCGCGTCGTGGTCCGGGTGCCAGCAATCGAAATCCGTCACCATCGCCACGGTGGCGTAGCAGAGCTCGGCCTCGCGCGCGAGCTTGGCCTCCGGCATGTTGGTCATGCCGATCACGTCGTAGCCGAGACGCTTGTAGGTCATGCTTTCGGCGAGCGTGGAGAATTGCGGCCCCTCGATGCAGACATAGGTGCCGCCGCGCGCGACCGCGATGCCTTCCGCCTCGGCGGCGTTGGCGAGATGGATGCGCAGCCGCGGCGAGACCGGATGGGCCATCGACACATGCGCCACGCAGCCCGAGCCGAAGAACGATGTGGCGCGCGCATGCGTGCGATCGACGAACTGGTCGACCAGCACGAAGGTGCCCGGCGGCAGCTCCTCGCGAAACGATCCGCAGGCCGACAGCGAGACCAGGTCGGTGACGCCCACGCGCTTGAGCACGTCGATATTGGCGCGGTAGTTGATGTCGGAGGGCGACAGCCGATGGCCGGTATCGTGGCGCGGCAGGAAAGCGACCGGCAGCCCGGCGATGTCGCCGATCCGCGGCGCGCCGGAGGCCTCGCCCCAGGGGCTGACGACGCGCTGCTCGCGCACGTTTTCAAGACCGGGCAGATCGTAGATCCCCGAACCGCCGATGATGCCGAGCATCGCCCGTGTCATGCCCTCAACCCCTTGCGCGCGCGCCGCACGCTCAGTCCCGTCCGCCCAGCCTGACCGCGTTTTCGACGATACGCAATCCCACCTCCTCGCCGAGCGACATCAGCGATTCGGGATGGAACTGCACGCCCGCGACCGGCAGGCTCTCGTGCTCCAGCGCCATGGCGACGCCGTCGTCGGTCGCCGCAGTCACGGACAGCGCGGGCGGCAGGCCGTCCATGGCGACGTAGAGCGAATGATAGCGGCCGATGACGATCTCCTCCGGCAACCCCCGCAGTAGCCGTCCGCCCTTGACCTTGATGCGCGAGGGCCGGCCATGGGCTGGCAGCGCGAGCTGGCCGAGATGGCCGCCGAAATATTCGCCGATCGCCTGCACGCCGAGGCAGACGCCGAAGATCGGCAGTTTCTTCTTGAGCGCCGCGTCGATGGTCTGGCGGATGGCGAAATCCTCCGGCCGGCCCGGCCCCGGCGACAACACGAGCAGGTCGTAGGGATTGGCGGCGAGCATCTCCAGGGCATGGCTATGGCGCGTGACCGTCACCGCCGCTCCGACCTGGCGGAAATAGTCGGCGAGCATGTGCACGAAGGAATCCTCATGGTCGACCAGCAGCACGCGCCGGCCCGACCCCGGCGCGTCGGGCGCGACCGCGGAAAGCGACGTCGCGCGATCGTCGCCGCGCAGCGCCTGAAACAGCGCCGCCGCCTTGGTCTGGCATTCCGTCTCCTCGGCGACCGGATCGGAATCGAACAACAGCGTCGCGCCGACGCGCACCTCCGCCATGCCGCCCTTCATGCGGATGGTGCGGATGGTGATGCCGGTGTTGATCCCGCCGTCGAAGCCCACCATGCCGATCGCCCCGCCGTACCATCGCCGCGGCGAGCGCTCATTCTCCTCGATGAACCGCATCGCCCAAATCTTCGGCGCGCCGGTGACGGTGACGGCCCAGGCATGGGTGAGGAAGGCGTCGAGCGAATCGAAGCCCGGCCGCAGTCTGCCCTCGACATGATCGACGGTATGGAAGAGCTTCGAATAGGTCTCGATCTGCCGCCGCGCCAGCACCTTGATCGAGCCGGGCACGCAGATGCGCGCCTTGTCGTTGCGGTCGACGTCGGTGCACATGTTGAGCTCGAATTCATCCTTTTGCGAATTGAGCAATTGCCGGATCTGCTCGGCGTCGCCGATGGCGTCGGCCCCGCGCGCGATGGTGCCGGAAATGGGACAGGTCTCCACCCGCCGGCCGTCGCAGCGCACGAACATTTCCGGCGAGGCCGAGACGAGGAATTCCCCGTCGCCGAGATTCATCAAGGCGCCGTAGGGGGCCGGATTGATCCTGCACAGCAGCCGGAACACGTCGGCCGGCGAGCGCTTGCACGGCTCGCCGAACAATTGGCCCGGCACCGCCTCGAACAGGTCGCCGCGGGCGAAGGCCTCGCGCGCCTTGGCCACCACCGCGCGGTAGTCGCCCGGGGCGTGATCGGCGAAGGCCTTGCCCTCGCCGCCGGCGTAAAGGCTCTCCGGTGTATCGCGACCGAGACCGTCGGTCGATTGCCCGCGCCAGGAAAACTCGTAGGCGATGGAAACCCCGCGCCCGGTGGCGCGGTCATAGGCGACGAGCCGGTCGGGCACGAAGAGGACGATGTCGCGCTGGTCGGCGGCGCGCGCGAGCGTGCGTTCGAGATCCTCGAGCTGGAAGACGAGATCGTAGCCGAACGCGCCATAGAGCCCGAGCAGGGAATCGGCGCTCGTGGAAAGCTGGGCAACGACGTCGCGCACCAGCGAGAAGATGCTCGCCCTGCGCGTGCGTTGCTCCTCGTCGACGGGTGCGTCTTCCCGCTTGATCGATCCCGCGATCTCCGTTCGCGTCGACCGCGTGATCGCAAGGCTCGGCTCGGCGAGCGTCGCGGCGAGAAAGGCGATCAGCACCTTGCCGCGATCATTGAGCGCGGCGATGGTGAAATCGGCGCCGGTTGCCTCAAGCCGCAGCGGCGGATCGACGAAGCCGAGATCGAAGCTTTCGTAGCGGCCGGGAACCTGCGTGCCGGACGACAGCACGACGCCGCGATGGCGATCGAGCCGTTCGATGATGTCGTCGAGCGCCCCGCCGCCGGAGAATTCGGCGACCGTGCGGGTGACGTCGAGCTTTCCGGCGGTGCGGAATTGGCTCAGGGTCGGCAGGGAGAAGATCGTCTTGTTCATCGTGGACCTCGCGTATCACGCGCCGGTCGGGCGGAACGCAGGGGCGAATGAACGAAGGCCGCCTCTGCGGGCGGCCTGACGACGTGGAGAAAAAGGAAATGCGTCGGCCGCCTGTCAGAAGGCGCGCCACCAATAGCGGACATGGGCGTTGGTGCCGATCATGGCGGCTAGACACCACGCCGCCGCCCCAGCGTCAAGACCCGCGTGTGGCGCCGCGCCAATTCGCGCGCGAGTGTGGCCTAACCGACATGCGCCTTGAGAAACGCCAGCGTCCGCTTCCAGGCGAGTTCCGCCGAGGGTCCGTCGTGAACCTCCTGGCGCTCTTCGTTCATGAAGGCATGGGACGCGTCGTAGCTGAAAATTTCGGCATCCTTACCGCCCGCCTTCAGCCCCTTGGCGAAAGCGGCGACCACGTCGGGAGCGCACCAGTCGTCGCGCGTGGCGAAATGGCCTTGCAGCGGCACCTTGACGTCGGCGGGCTTGGCGACCTCGGCCGGCGGCAGGCCGTAGAACGGGATCGCGGCGGCGATCTCGCGAATGCGGCAGGCGCCGAGCACGGCGACCGCGCCGCCCATGCAGAAGCCGGTCAGCGCCACCCTGACCCCGCCCTTGGCGAGATGCTGGACCGCCCCGCGCACGGTCTGGTCGGTCGCGTCGAGGAAGTTGAGCGAGTTCATCTCGCGCGCGGCCGCTTCCTTGTCGTGATAGGGCACGACCGTTCCGGCGTAGAGATCGGGCGCGAGCGCGGTGTAGCCGGCGGCGGCGAACTTGTCGCAGATGCCCTTGATCTGCGCCTGCAGCCCCCACCATTCCTGAATGACGACGATGCCCGGCGCGCCGGCGCGGGCCGCTTTCGCGAGGTAACCCTTGGCATCCTTGCCGTCCGGCCGCTTGAAGGTGACGGTCTCGCCCATGGCGTCCTCCCGCTGTTCGTTTCCGTGGGGCGCGAGAATGCCGCGCCGGCGCTTCGTGGGCAAGCCGCGCAAATCCGCGCCATGCCCCGAGAGGCGACACCGCTCAGCGCGCGCGGGAGGAACCCGCGTGGCGAGCCCGCCCTGGAACGCAAAAGGGCCCGTCGCCGGGCCCTTTCCTTGTCGCTTGCCGACGTCCCGCGAGGAGACCGGCCTTGAACTTGCGAACGCCAGTGCCGAACGTCGGCGCCGAACGCCAGCTCCGAACGTCAGTGCGCCGAGGCCCAGACGCGCCGCTTGGTCAAATAGAGCAGCACCGACAGCACCAGCAAGAAGATCATCACCTTCAGGCCCAGCCGCTTGCGCGCCTCGAGGTGCGGCTCGGCCGCCCAGGTCAGGAACGCGGTCACGTCCTTGGCGTATTGCTCGGCGGTCGCGGGCGCGCCGTCCTCATAGGTCACCTGACCGTCGGACAAGGGCGGCGGCATCGCGATCGCGTGGCCCGGGAAATATTTGTTGTAGCTCGATCCCGGCGGCAGCGTGAAATTGGCCGGCGCGTCCTCATAGCCCATGAGAAGCGCGACGAGGTAGTTCTGCCCCTGCTCCTGGAACTGCGTGACGATGTCGACCAGGAAGCGCGGGAAGCCCCGCTCGTAGGTGCGCGCCTTGGCGATCACCGACAGATCGGGAGGCAGCGCGCCGCTGAAGCCGGCCCGGGCGGCGTTGTCGTTGGCGAACGGCGAGGGAAAACGGTCGGCCGGCCGGCCGGGACGTTCGAACATGTCGCCGGCGTCGTTCGGTCCGTCCTTGATCTTGTATTCGGCCGCGAGCGCGGTGACCTGCTCGGCGGTGAATTCCGGCCCGCCCGGCTCGGACAGGTTGCGGAACGCCACCAGCGACAGGCCGTGGCAGCCGGCGCAGACTTCCTTGTAGATCTTGAATCCGCGCTTGAGCTGGGCCCGGTCGAAACTGCCGAAGGGGCCGGCGAACGACCACGCCAGCGACGGCGGCTCCACCGATCCCTCCGAGGCCGAGGCCGGACGGCTCGTTCCGGCAAGGCCGGCGGCGAACACGCCGAACGCGATCAGCGCGGCGGCGACCTTCTTGCGGCTCAGCACGTCTTCCGTGATCGAATTCGGCACCGGCTTGGTCTTCTCGATCCGCGCGATCACCGGAAGGATGATCAGGAAATGCGCGAAATAGTAGAAGGTCAGGATGCGCGCGGCGGTGACATAGCCGCCTTCGGCGGGTTTGGCGCCGAGCCAACCCAGACCGAGGCACACCGCCACGAAGATCCAGAACGCCTGCTTGTACATCGGCCGGTAGCGGGCCGACCGCACCTTCGAGGAATCGAGCCAGGGCAGGAACACGAGCACGATGATCGCCGCGAACATCGCGATGACGCCGAGCAGCTTGTTCGGCACCGCGCGCAGGATGGCGTAGAACGGCAGGTAGTACCATTCCGGCACGATGTGCGCCGGCGTCACGCCGGGATTGGCGGGAATGTAGTTGTCGGCGTGGCCGAGGAAGTTCGGCAGGTAGAACACGAACCAGCAGAAGAACAGCAGGAACACCGCCATGCCGAACGAATCCTTGAGCGTGGCGTGCGGCGTGAACGGGACGGTGTCCTGGGGCCCCTTCGGCTCGACGCCGGCGGGATTGTTCTGGCCGACGACATGCAGCGCCCACACATGGAGCGCTACCGCGCCGACGATGACGAACGGGAACAGATAGTGCAGAGAGAAGAAGCGCTGCAGCGTCGGATTGCCGATCGAGTAGCCGCCCCACAGCCAGACCACCACCTGCTCGCCGACGAAGGGAATCGCGGAGAAGAAGTTGGTGATGACGGTCGCGCCCCAATAGCTCATCTGGCCCCACGGCAGCGTGTAGCCGAGGAAGCCGGTGGCCATCATCAGGAGATAGATGATGACGCCGATGATCCAGAGGATTTCGCGCGGCGCCTTGAACGAACCGTAATAGAGCCCGCGGAACATGTGGATGTAGACGGCGACGAAGAACATCGAGGCGCCGTTGGAGTGCATGTAGCGCAGGAGCCAGCCGTAATCCACGTCGCGCATCAAGGCTTCGACCGAGTTGAAGGCCATGTCGGCGTGCGGCGTGTAGTGCATCACCAGCACGATGCCGGTGAGCAGCTGAACCACCAGCATGAGCGACAGGATCGCTCCGAAGGTCCACCAATAGTTGAGATTGCGCGGCGTCGGATAGGCGACGAACGAGTCGTAGCTGAAGCTGATGATCGGCAGCCGCGCTTCAAGCCATTTCGTGAATGCGTTGTTCGGCTGGTACGATGAATGTCCGCTCATGATAAAACCCTGGCGAGAAGGACGCGGGAAGGACGCGGGTAAGGATTGCGCGACGTCAGCCGATCTTGACCTTGGTATCGGAGACGAATTCGTAGGGCGGGACCGGCAGGTTCGCCGGCGCCGGGCCCTTGCGGATGCGTCCAGACGTGTCGTAGTGCGATCCGTGGCACGGGCAGAAGAAGCCGTCATATTCGCCCTGGCGCGACATCGGAATGCAGCCCAGATGGGTGCAGATGCCGATGACCACGAGCCACTGCTCGTGACCGGCCTTGATGCGCTTGTCGTCGGCCTCAGGATCGGGCAGCGACTTGACGTCGACCTTCTTGGCTTCCTCGATTTCCTTGGCGGTGCGATGGCTGATGTAGATCGGCTTGCCGCGCCAGAACACCTTGATGGCCTGACCTTCGGCGACGGGGCCGAGCTCGACCTCAATCGGAACGCCGGCGGCGACCGTCGAGGCGTCCGGGCTCATCTGCGCCAGGAACGGCCAAGCGGTGGCGGCGGCTCCCACGGCGGCGACCGCGCCCGTGGCGACATAAAGGAAATCGCGGCGGGTCGGTTCCGCCGAAGACATCGTGGTCACGATCTTGTTCCTCTCCGGTTCTTAGCCGGCTTCTCCCCCGTCGCGCGCCTGTAACCAACGGCGCCCGGCGATCGTCCACCGGCACCCGCGGCCCCCCGCGGTCTTGTCGCGTATCGTCCAACCCGCGCGGGCCGAACAACACGTTCCCGGCGCGCTTATTGACACCCTTGCCCATCAAGCGCAAGCCCGCTCGGCCCGGCCCAAGCACAGCCAGACGAGCCGTATGCAGATCGCACTCTTTCAACCGGACATCCCGCAGAACACCGGCACCATCCTGCGGCTATGTGCCTGTTTGGCAGTCGCCGCTCATATCATTGAGCCGGCTGGATTCCCGGTGACGGATCGCGCGTTTCGCCGGGCCGGGATGGATTACCTTGACCAGGTGGCAATCTCGCGCCACCCGAGTTTAGCGGCGTTCGAGGCATGGCGGCGGCGGGAAGGACGCCGGCTCGTCCTGTTCTCGACGCGCGCGGACCGCTCCTATTTGGATATGGACTACGGGACGGACGACATCCTGCTGTTCGGACGAGAATCGGCGGGAGTTCCCGATGACGTGTTCGCCGCCGCCGACGCGCGGGTGACGATCCCGATGGCGCCGCGCCTGCGGTCGATCAACGTGGCGATGGCGGTGGCGATGGCCGTCGGCGAGGCGCTGCGACAGACCCGGGTCGATGCATCGCCCTCGGCCTGATAGACTCGGCCGCACGAGGACGATCATGAGCACTTTGGACGAACCGACACCCGCGCTCGAGGAACGCAAGCGCCGCGCCCGCGCCTGGTTCGAAAGCCTGCGCGACGACATCTGCGCCGCGTTCGAGCAACTCGAGACCGACGCCCCCGCCGCGCTCTACCCGGGCGAGGCGGGCCGATTCGTCCGCACGCCCTGGGCGCGCGGCGATCACAGCGGGAGCGA
Source organism: Xanthobacteraceae bacterium (assembly GCA_041918675.1). Taxonomy (GTDB): domain Bacteria; phylum Pseudomonadota; class Alphaproteobacteria; order Rhizobiales; family Xanthobacteraceae; genus SCUB01. The sequence continues at coordinate 208,309 of JAYRVF010000007.1, read as the reverse complement.
CTGCGGCGGTGGTGTCATGGCGATGATGCGCGGGCGGCTGTTCGAAAAAGTCGGCGTGCATTGCTCGACCGTCCACGGCGAATTCGCGCCGGAATTCCGCGACCAGATTCCCGGCGCGGCCGAGGACCCGCGCTTCTGGGCGTCCGGCATTTCGCTCATCGCGCATATGCACAGCCCCCACGTGCCGGCCGTGCACATGAACACGCGCTACGTGGTCACGACCAAGGCGTGGTTCGGCGGCGGCGCCGACCTGACGCCGGTGCTCGCCAGCCGCCGCGATCAGAATGACCCCGACACGCTTTCCTTTCACGCCGCGATGAAGGCGGCCTGCGACGCGCATGCCCACATCGCCTCCTATGAGCGCTACAAGAAATGGTGCGACGAGTATTTCTTTCTCAAGCATCGCAACGAGCCGCGCGGCGTCGGCGGCATCTTCTACGACTGGCTCGAATCCGGGGATTGGGAGGCCGACTTCGCCCTCACGCGGGAGGTCGGCCGCGCGTTCCTGGGCGTCTATCCCGAAATCGTGCGCCGCAATTTCGCGACGCCCTGGACGGAGGCCGAGCGCGAGGAACAACTCGTGCGCCGCGGCCGCTATGTCGAATTCAACCTGCTCCATGATCGCGGCACGATCTTCGGCCTGAAGACCGGCGGCAATGTCGATTCGATCCTGTCGTCGATGCCGCCCGTGGTGAAATGGCCGTGAGGCGCGGCGCGCGGCCGCCGGCGGCGATCCGCCCGCCGAGGCGCTACAGCCGGTGATCGTGCGCGAAGGTCGCCGCCACCTTGTCGGCGATCGCCTTCAGGCTCGCCGCGTCGAGGGGAAAGCCAGCCGCGATCCAGTCGTTCTCGGCGCGGGCAAGGACCTCGCCGAGCGCATGCCCCTCGCCGAAGCCGCGTTCCATGAAATCGCGCGCGCGCAGCGGAAATCGCGGCGCGGTCCAGCGGTCCGGAAATGTCGCGCGCTGGTGCCAGAGGACGGGATCGGCGCGCTGGCCGGCGCGCGCCCAGGCGAGCATCGCGCGATCGCGGTAGGCGTCGGGGCCGAGCCGGTAGAGCGTCGCCCGCGCGGTCGGCTCGTCCATCGCGGCGAAGCGCCACCACTTGTCGCCCATGCTTTCCAGCCGCCTCGCCTCGGCGTTGGACAGCCGCATGCGCCGCCATAGCCGGTCGGCGTCCTCGGTGATCGCGACGGCGAGCGCGCCGAGCCGGCGGATGGGGTCTGGCCGAAGATCGAGGGCGTTTTCCGCCGCCATCATGCCGTCGAGCACGGCATGATAGGCCACTCCCCCCAGCACCGGCGTCAACAGGCCGCAATCGTCCATGACGTTGAGCGCGGCGACCGCGCCGGGCGCCACCAGCAATTTGACGATTTCCATCCGCACCCGTTCGGCCGAGAGCTTGGTCAGACCCTCGCGCGCCTCGATGCAGGCGTGAACGCCGGCGCTGTCGGGCGCGCCGGCGCCATAGGCCGCGTGCACGCGGAAAAAGCGCAGGATGCGCAGATAGTCCTCGCCGATCCGCCGGGCCGGGTCGCCGATGAAGCGCACCCGCCGCGCGGCGATGTCGTCGAGCCCGCCGACATAATCATGGACGATGCCGTCGGCGGTCGCCGACAGCGCGTTGATGGTGAAGTCGCGCCGCCACGCGTCGGTCCGCCAATCGCGCCCGAACGCGACCTTGGCCTTGCGCCCGAAAGTTTCCACGTCCTCGCGCAGCGTCGTCACCTCGTAGGGGTCGCCGCCGATGACGATGGTGACGGTGCCGTGATCGATGCCGGTGGGCACGCATTTAAGCCCGGCCGCAGCCGCGCGGCGCATGACTTCCTCCGGCGCCGCCGTGGTCGCGAGATCGATGTCGCCGTGGGCGATGCCGATCAGCGCGTTGCGGATGGCGCCGCCGACCACGCGTCCTTCCTCGCCGTCGCTGTTGAGCAGCGCCAGCACCCTCGCGGTCGGACCCGACATCAGCCATTCGGCGCCGCGCAGCGCCGCGCTGGTGGCTTCCGCCGGCGCGCTCACTTCGCGCGGTCCCATATTTCCTTCCCCGGCACGAGCTTGCCGTCCTCGATATGGGCGGGAACATAGGTCGAGCCGGGCGGCGCGCCGGAGCGTTGCGCGAGCAGCACGAGGCTCGCCAGCAGCAGGACCAGCGCGATCGCGGTAAGCGCGCCCACGATCTTGAACGACCAGGATTCGGGCGTGAAAACCCCCGCGCGCGTCGCCACCAGGAAAAGCGCGTAGACGACGAAGGGAATGAGAAAGATCCCGATTTCCGTCAGCACCGGCCGGATCATCGCGCGATCTCCTAATCCGCGACGACGCGCTCATAGAGCGTGCGCAGGATGCCCGCGGTCACGCCCCAGATGTAGCGCTCGTTGAACGGCATGGCGTAGAAGGTGCGGGTGATGCCGCGGAAATCGCGGCTGTGCTGTTGATGATTGGCCGGATCCATCAGGAAGGCGAGCGGCACCTCGAACACCTCGTCGACTTCCGACCGGTCGACGGCGAGCGGAAAGCCCGGGCGCACGTGCGCCACCGTGGGCACGATGCGGAAGCCCTTGGTGGTGGCGTAGATGTCGAGATAGCCGATCGGATCGATGAACTCGCGGCCGAGGCCGATTTCCTCCTCCGCCTCGCGCAGCGCGCAGGCCAGCGGGCTCTCGCCGGGATCGATCTTGCCGCCGGGCAGCGACACCTGGCCCGGATGATCGGGAAGATGCTCGGCGCGCTGAGTCAGGATCACGGTCGGCTCCTCGCGCTCGACGATGCCGATCAGGACCGCCGCCGGCCGCACCGGCAATTCGTCCGCGACCATCTTGAAGATCTGATCGAGATTGTGATCGCCGCGCGAGTGGATGATCGCGGGATCGGTCAACCCGACCGGTTCATCGAAGCGCAGGCGATCGCGCGCGCGGCCGAAGAAATCCGCCGCCGAGGACGTTCCGGTCCAGGCTCCCTTGAATGCCATCGTCACGTCGCGCGCCTCACTTCGCTCGCCGGCGCCATCGCGAAGAACGATCCGCCCGACATCACGCCCACCATCGGCACGCCGTCGACGACGCGTTCGCATGCCAATTCCACCAGATCATAATATAGGGCGCGCGTCACCTTGGCCCAGAGGTCGCGCCGGACGTGCAGATAGGGGGTCAGGCCGCCGTCGGGGGCCGCCACGAAACGCAGCCCGTGCTCGGCGTCGCAGGTGACCCAATCGTCGACATTGGTGCGGAAACGCAGGACGCGCGCCTCGTCGGCGCCCTCGCTCGTCATCTCCACCGCCATGAACGGCGCGTCGTCGACGCGGATACCGCATTTTTCAACCGGCGTGACCAGGAAATACCGGCCGTCCTCCCGCTTCAGCACCGACGCGAACAGCCTGACCAGCGCCGGCCGCCCGATCGGCGTGCCCATGTAATACCAGGCGCCGTCGGTCCCGATTCGCATGTCGATGTCGCCGCAGAAGGGCGGATTCCACAGGTGAACCGGCGGCGGCCCCTTGGCCGACGCGTCGCGCATCGCCTCCGAAAGACGGCCGAGATCGCCGCCGTCGGCCTGCCCTTGGTTCGCCATGGTTTGTTCCGAGGTTGAGCGGACCGGCGACGCTCGCCGCGCCGCCCGTCCTCGCCTGAACGTGATAGAAGACAGAGATGGAGGCCGGTAAAGTCAAGAATCAAGGTGCGAGGCGGCCCGGATTCAAGCTTAATTGATCGCGGTCGAGACCCGCGCCGCGGGCGGCGGCCGGACGCGGTCCATCAGGGCGCGGGACGCGCGCCGATCGATGCGCACGGATCGATACTCACGAATCGACACAAATCGAAGCGAATTGACGCGAACGGATTGGCGCGAAATCGAACAGGAGCGGACGCATGGCGAGCGGTGAAGGCGTGGAGCGGCTGGAGGACGTGATCGTGCGCACGGCGGAACAGGCGGCGGCGTCGATTCGCGCGGCCAGGACCGCGGTAACGTCGGTCATTTTCGGACAGGACCGCGTCGTCGACCAGGCGCTGGTGACGATCCTGTCCGGCGGGCACGCGCTGCTGATCGGCGTACCGGGTCTGGCCAAGACCAAGCTCGTCGACACGCTCGGCACCGCGCTGGGGCTCGACGCGCGGCGCATCCAGTTCACGCCCGACCTGATGCCCTCCGACATTCTCGGCTCCGAGGTGCTCGACGAGAGCGCCTCGGGCAAGCGCGCTTTCCGCTTCATTCCCGGCCCCGTATTCGCCCAGCTTCTGATGGCCGACGAGATCAACCGCGCCAGCCCGCGCACGCAGTCGGCCTTGTTGCAGGCGATGCAGGAGCAGCACGTCACCGTCGCCGGCGTCCGGCATGACCTGCCGCAGCCGTTCCACGTCCTCGCGACGCAAAATCCGCTGGAGCAGGAGGGCACCTATCCCCTGCCCGAGGCCCAGCTCGACCGCTTCCTGATGGAGATCGACGTCGATTATCCCGATCGCGACGCGGAGCGGCGCATCCTGTTCGAGACCACCGGCGCGGAGGAAACGCGCGTCCGCCCGGCGATGACGCCGGCCGATCTTCTCTCCGCGCAGCGCCTGGTGCGCCGGCTGCCGGTCGGCGAATCCGTCGTCGAAGCGATCCTGTCGCTGGTGCGCTCGGCGCGCCCGGACGCCGAAAGCGGCGATTTCGGCAAGCTGATCGCCTGGGGACCGGGGCCGCGCGCGAGCCAAGCATTGATGCTGGCGACGCGCGCCCGCGCGCTGCTCGACGGACGTCTCGCGCCCTCGATCGACGACGTGCTCGAACTCGCCGAGCCGATCCTCAAGCACCGCATGGCGCTCACCTTCACCGCGCGCGCCGAAGGCCAGTCGATCGTCGCCATCATCGACCAGCTCAAGGCGCGGATCGGCTGACGATGCTCGACCCGCCCATGAGCCGGGATACCGTCGTCGCGCGCGAGGCGGCCGCGATCCGCCATGCCAGCGGCGAAAGCCGGACGCTCGCGGCGAGCCTGCCCCGGCTCGTGCTCGACGCCAGGCGGATCGCGGCGACCATCATTCACGGGCTGCACGGCCGCCGCCGCGCCGGCAGCGGCGAGAATTTCTGGCAATATCGCCGCTTCGCGTCGGGCGAGCCGTCGCAGAATGTCGACTGGCGGCGCTCGGCGCGCGACGAGCATCTCTACGTGCGCGAGCGCGAATGGGAGGCGGCCCATACCGTCTGGCTGTGGCCGGACCGCTCCGCCTCGATGGCGTTCACCTCCGACATCAAGCGCGACAGCAAGCTCGAGCGCGCGCTGATCGTGGCCTTCGCCATGGCCGAATTGCTGGTCGATGGCGGCGAACGCGTCGGCGTGCCCGGCCTGCTCGCCCCGACCGCGAGCCGCGACGTGATCGACCGCATGGCGCGGGCGATCCTCCACGATCCCGCGCCGCGCGCCAGCCTGCCGCCGACCTTTCGCCCCGGCGCGCTGTCGGAGATCGTCGTGCTCTCCGATCTGTGGTCGCCCGTGGCCGACGTCGCCGCCATGCTGGACGGATGTTCCGGCGGCGGCGCCCACGGCACGATGGCGCAAATCGTCGACATCGCCGAGGAGACGTTTCCCTATTCGGGCCGCGTCGAATTCATCGAGCCGGAGGGCGCCGGCGCGATCACGGCGGGCCGGGCGGAGACCTGGAGCGGCGACTATGCCAAGCGTCTGGCGCGCCACCGCGACGAGCTCCGCGCGCAAGCCGACCGCATCGACTGGCTGTTCGCGATCCATCGCACCGACCGGCCGGCGAGCGAGCTTGTGCTCCATCTCCACGCCGCCTTGACCGCGGGCGGGGGCGCGCGCATCCACGCGCCGCGGCATGGCGCGGGCGCGCGATCATCGCCGGCCGCGGCGGAGCCGGCGCCATGAGCGCGATGCTTCCCCTCGCCTTCGCCCAGCCCTTGCTGCTGCTCGGCCTCGTGAGCCTGCCGTTGCTGTGGTGGCTGCTGCGCCTGACGCCGCCGCGCCCGCGCCGGATCGACTTTCCGCCGACGCGTTTGCTCTTCGACATCGCGCCGAAGGAAGAAACGCCCGCGCGCACGCCGTGGTGGCTGACGCTGCTGCGCCTGACCGCGGCCGCGCTCGTCATCCTGGCGGCGGCGGGGCCGGTGTGGAACCCGAAGACCGGCGCGATGCGATCGGACGCGCCCCTCGTCATTCTCATCGATGACGGCTGGAGCGCGGCGTCGACATGGGAGGCGCGCGTCAAGGCGATCGACGAGGTCATCGCCACGGCCGAGAACGACCGTCGCGGCGTCGTGCTCGCGCCGTTGTCGGAGACGGGCCGCGATCTCACCTTGCAGCCGCCGGGCGCGGCGCGCGTGGCGCTGCGGCAACTTTCGCCCAAGCCCTACACCGTCGAGCGCATGGCGGCGCTGCCGGCGATCGCCCGGCTGATCGCCTCGATCGGCGAGGCCGAGTTCCTGTGGTTCAGCGACGGTATCGACGGCGCGCGCGGCGCGGATTTCGTCGCCGGCCTCGCCGGTCTCGTCAAGGATCGCGCGGTAACCGTCGTCGATAGCGGGCTCGACCCGGCGCACGCGCTCGGCGCGGTGGAGAACACCGCCGCGCGCATGACGATCAAGGTCTTCCGCGCGGCGACGGGGACGGCCGAGGCAGGGCTTGTGCGCGCGCTCGACGCCAAGGGCGCCCCGCTCGGCGAGGCGCGTTTCGTCTTCGGCGCCGGCGCCGACGAGGCGGAGGCCGGTTTCGATCTTCCGGTGGAGCTGCGCAACGACATCGCCCGCCTCGAATTGGTCGGCGAACGTTCCTCCGGCGCCGTATTCCTCACCGACAAACGCTGGCGGCGGCGCGCGGTCGGCATCGTCAGCGGCGCGAGCACCGACACGGCCCAGCCGCTGCTGGCCTCGACCTATTATCTCACCCGCGCGATCGGCCCCTTCGCCGACCTGCGCATGACCGAGCGCGGCGCGCCGGCGAGCGCCGTGGCGCAACTCATCGACCAGAACCCACCGATGATCATCCTGGCCGATGTCGGCGGGCTGCCGGCCGATTCGCGCGATCGCCTCGCCGCCTGGATCGAACGCGGCGGCCTGCTCGTGCGTTTCGCCGGCCCGCGCCTGGCCGCCGCCGAGGACGACACGCTGCTTCCCGTGCGCATTCGCCGCGGCGACCGCAATCTCGGCGGCAGCCTGACCTGGGAAACGCCGCAGCAGCTCGCCGCGTTTCCGGCCGAGGGGCCGTTCGCCAATCTCACCGTGCCGCCGGACGTGACCGTCACGCGGCAGGTGCTCGCCGAACCCGGACCGGGCGTGGCGAGCCGTACCTGGGCCTCGCTCGCCGACGGCACCCCGCTCGTCACCGGCGAGCGGCGCGGCAAGGGGCTGGTGGTGCTGTTCCATGTCAGCGCCGACGCGCGCTGGTCGAACCTGCCGCTGTCGGGCGCTTTCGTCGAGATGCTGCGCGCCGTTCTCGACATGGCCGGGAGCGGACCGCCGCCCGCGCCGGACGCGGCCGCCGACGCCAAGGTCGAAACGCTCGCGCCGAACCGAACCATGGACGGCCATGGCGTGTTCGGCCCGCCGCCGGCGACGGCGCGGCCGGTCAGGAGCGATCATCGCGAGCGCGCCAGCCGCGACCATCCGCCCGGCTTCTACGGTCCGCCCGACGCGCCCTTCGCGGTCAACACCCTCGCCGCGGCCGATCGTCCGACGCCGCTCGACGTCTCCCCGCTCAATCCGCGCCGCGCCAGCTATCGCTCGACCGAACCGCTCGACCTGCGCGGCATGCTGCTCGCCGCCGCGCTTTCGCTCTTTCTCATCGACGCGATCATCGTCGCCATACTCGGTGGCGGACTGGCGCGCCTGATGCGCCGGCGGCGCGCGGTGGCGACCGTGCTTCTGGCGGCCGCGCTCCTCGCGCTCACGACGAACAGGGAACCCGCCTTCGCGCAAGGCGGCGGCGTGGCGATCGAGGCCGTCGGCCAGACCCGGCTCGCTTATGTGCTGACGGGAAATCGCGACGTCGATTCCATCGTCCAGGCGGGGCTGCAGGGCCTGACGCTGTTCCTCGCCCAGCGCACCGCGCTCGAAGGCGGCGATCCGGTGGGCGTCGATCCGGCCCGCGACGAACTCTCGTTCTATCCGCTGATCTATTGGCCGATCATTCCCGGCGCCGACAAGCCGCCGCGCGCCACGCTCGATCGCATCGACGCCTATATGAAGCAGGGCGGCACCGTGCTGTTCGATACCCGCGACGCGATCGAGGCCGCCGCCACGCAAGGCGGCGAGACGCGCACGCCGGGCATGGTGACGCTGCGCGCGATCCTGTCCTCGCTCGACATTCCGGAACTCGAACCGGTGCCGCGCGAGCACGTCATGACCAAGACGTTCTACCTGTTGCGCGACTTCCCCGGCCGCTACGCCGAGGGCCAGACCTGGGTCGAGGCGTTGCCGCGCGAGACCGATCCCGACGCGGCCGACCGGCCCGCGCGCGGCGGCGACGGCGTCTCGCCCGTCATCATCACCTCGAACGATCTCGCCGGCGCGTGGGCGCTGCGCCCGGACGGTCAGCCGATGCTGCCGATTTCGGAAAGCGATCCGCGCCAGCGCGAATTCGCGTTCCGCGCCGGCGTCAACATCGTCATGTACACGCTGACCGGCAACTACAAGGCCGACCAGGTGCACGTGCCGGCCCTGATCGAACGGCTGGGGCAATAGGAGCGCGCGATGCAAAGCTACGGCCTCGCCTTCGCGCCGCTCGTGCCCACCGCGATCCTGATCGCGGCGGCGGCCGCGGCCGTCGTCATCGCCGCGCTTCTCATTCTGGCGCGCTCGCGCGGGGCGGCCATGCGCATCGCCGCGCTCGCGCTGCTCTTGTGCGCGCTCGCCAATCCTTCCTTCACGCGCGAGGAGCGCGAGCCGCTTTCTTCGGTCGTGGCGGTGGTGGTCGACCGCTCCCCGAGCCAGACATTCGGCGAGCGCCGGCGCGAGACCGACGCGGCCCGAGACACCCTGGTCGAACGCCTCAAGGCGCTCGGCGGTCTCGACGTGCGCGTGGTCGAGGCCGGACAGGCCGATGGCGAGAGCGACGGCACGCGCCTGTTCTCCGCGCTCGGCGCGACGCTCGCCGACGTTCCCGCCCAGCGCGTCGCCGGCGCCTTTCTCATCACCGATGGACGCGTTCACGACGCGCCGGCCAACGCCGCCGCGCTCGGCCTCGACGCGCCGCTGCACGCGCTGATCACCGGGCGCGCCGACGAACGCGACCGCCGCATCGCCATTCTCACCGCGCCGCGTTTCGGCATCGTCGGCCAGCCGCAGTCGATCACCTTCCGACTCGACGATCAGGGCGTCGCCGGCGAGCGCGCAGAGGTCGTCGTGCGCCGCGATGGCGAGGTCGTCAGCCGCCGCGCCATGACCAGCGGCCAGACCGCCCGGGTCGACATCGCCATCCCGCATGCGGGCGCCAACATCGTGGAGATCGAGGCCTCCCCGCTCGCGGACGAACTGACGGCGGTGAACAACCGCGCCGTCGTCGTGATCGACGGCGTGCGCGACAAGCTGCGCGTGTTGCTGGTCTCGGGCGAGCCGCATGCGGGCGAGCGCACCTGGCGCAATCTGCTCAAGTCAGACGCCAGCGTCGACCTCGTCCACTTCACGATTCTGCGTCCGCCGGAAAAGCAGGACGGCACGCCGATCCACGAATTGTCGCTGATCGCCTTCCCGACGCGGGAGCTGTTCCAGCAGAAGATCAACGAGTTCCAGCTCATCATCTTCGACCGCTACGCGCGTCAGGGCGTGCTGCCGACGGTCTATTTCGACAATATCGCGCGCTATGTGCGCAACGGCGGCGCGGTGCTGGTCTCCGCCGGCCCCGATTACGCCAGCAGCACCAGCATCTGGCGTACCCCGCTCGACAGCGTGCTCCCGGCCGAGCCGGTCGGCGTGATCGAGCGCGCGTTCCACGCGCGGCTGAGCGAGGCGGGCAAGCGCCACCCGGTGACGCGCGATCTCGAAGGCGCCGCGAGCGACCCGCCGCGATGGAGCCGCTTCTTCCGCATCGTCGACACGCGCAATCCGACCAGCGCGGCGATCATGGAGGGCGCCGACGGCAAACCGCTCCTCGTTCTGTCGCGGCACGAGGAAGGACGCGTGGCGCTGTTGCTGTCCGACCACATCTGGCTGTGGGCGCGCGGCTATGAGGGCGGCGGGCCCCATCTCGACCTGTTGCGCAAGCTCACGCACTGGCTGCTCAAGCAGCCCGACCTCGACGAGGAGGCGCTGCGCCTGCGCGCGCGGGGTCGCGAGCTCGTCGTCGAACGGCAGACCATGGGCGAGAGCGTCGCTCCGGTGACGCTGACCGCCCCGCTCGGCGCGACGCGCGAGATCGCGCTTGCCCAATCCGCGCCTGGGCTGTGGCGCGCCACGATCGCGGCGGAGGAACTGGGGCTCTGGCAGGCGAGCGACGGCAAGCTCAAGGCGCTCGTCAATGTCGGACCCGCCAACCCGAAGGAGTTCTCCGAGGTCACCTCGACGACGGAAGTGATCAAGCCGCTGGCGCGGGCGACCGGCGGCGACGCGCGGCGCCTGGTCGAGCGCGCCGCGCTCGACGTGCCCCGCATCGCGCCCGTGCGCGGCGCCGGACTCTATCGCGGCGAGGGCTGGCTCGGCGTGCGGGTGCGCGACGCGAGCGTCGTACGCGGCATCGGCGTGCTGCCGGTGTTCGCCGGAATTATCGGACTGCTTCTGCTCCTCGGCGCGTTCGCCGCGACCTGGCTGCGCGAGGGGCGTTAAATCACGACCGTTTTGGATCCGTTCGATCCAAAATCATGAAGGTGGTCGATTCCATCGATTCAAGGCACGATGCGTCCCGAAACGCGTATTGCGGTTTTCGGCACGATGTTCTGGCGCATCGGAAAAAGCGCATGGCGCCTGCGCTATTCGGCCGCGTTCCAGTCGGGCCGGATCGGGCCCGAGACGCCCTCGAACGCGCCTTCCGCCAATTCGCGAACAAGCAGGCGCGCCGGATCGACCGGCCCAGGCATGCTCGCCCGCCCCGGCGGCACGCGGTGAAAACCCAGTCGCTGGTAGTAGGCCTCGTCGCCGACCAGAATGACGAGCCGGTGGCCCGCCGCGCTCGCCTCCTTCAACGCGCGTTGGATCAGCGCGCCGCCGATGCCGCGCCCGCGAAAGGGCGGCTCGAGCGTGACGGGACCGAGAAGCAGCGCGCGCGTCTCGCCGATCTTGATCGGCGTCTGCCGCACCGAGCCGACCAGCAACGTGCCGATCCGCGCGGTGAAGGAAAGCTCCAGCCGATGGCCAAGCCGCTCGCGAATGCGATAGGCCGAAAGCACGAAACGGCCCGGGCCGAAGGTGCGCTCGTGCAGACGCTCGATCGCGACCGCGTCGGCGGCGGTCTCCTGCAGGATGGTCAAGGAAAGATCGGTCATGGCTGCGCGTGATGGCGGCGTTGTCCGGGCGCTCTACCACCTGCCGGCCCGCAGGGCAAATCCCGCGAAAGCGGAAACCGCTTGTACGACCGGGATTTGCTCAAGGTTCCAGATCCGGAGCCGTTCAATTCGGCGAGACGATTCCATCACATGGGACAAACGCGCGAGGGCCGCGGCGCCCCGCGCGCTGCTTTCTAACGCCATGCATCGGTGCGCTTGTCGCCGTCGAACAGCTCGGCGATGCGCCGCCGCGTTCCCTCGGTGGTGTCTTCCGGCAAGGCGTCGCGGGCGAAAAATCCGGTCGCCACGATTTCCCGGCCGGGCGCGGGCGGACTCGGCTGGCGCCAGTCGCGGATGATGAAGACGGCGACATGATCGCGCCGCGAGGCGTGGCTGTTGAAATAGATGCCGTGCAGTTCCGGCTCGCCGTCGAAGACGATGTTACCTTCCTCGCGCAATTCCCGGCGCAACGCCTCGACGACCGTCTCGCCGACCTCCACGCCGCCGCCCGGCAGATGCCAGCCCGCGACATAGCCGTGGCGAACGAGAAACACGCGGCGCTCACCGTCGACGACAAGGCCGCGCACACCCAGCGTCAGCCCGCGCGAGAAGCGCCAATAGGCGTGGAAGCCGCGCCGCAGCAGCGGCTCGAACCGTTGGCGTAAGCCCGTCGCCGCCATGCCTATCCTCAAGTGCCGCCGGACCCGGATCCGTTCCTGCTTGCACCGCCCGCCGCGTCTTGTCAAAAAGCCAAGTCCCACATCGTCGCGCCGGCCCGGCCGGCCAACCGAGAGAGGTCAATGTGAAGCGCTTCGCCGATCTGACCGAGCAGGAAGTGCTGGCGCTCGCGATTTCCAACGAGGAGGACGACAGCCGCATCTACAAGGGCTTCGCCGAGGGCCTGCGCGAAAGCTACCCCTCCTCGGCCGCGGTGTTCACCGCGATGGCGGAGGAGGAAATCCGCCACCGATCGATGCTGTTCGAACTCTATCGGCGGAAATTCGGCGACTACCTGCCGCTCATCCGGCGCCAGGACGTCAAGGGCTTCGTCGCGCGCAAGCCGCTGTGGCTGATGCGCCCGCTGCCGCTCGAGGAGGTGCGCAAATACGCCGCGGCGATGGAATACGAGACCGCGCGCTTCTACCGCAAGGCATCGGAGGCGACCACCGACGCCTCGCTGCGCGAATTGTTGCTCAAGCTCGCCGACGAGGAGGACAAGCACGAACTTCACGCCGAGGAACTTTCCGATCGGCTTCTGACGCGCGACGCGGTCGAAAGCGAGGCCGAAACCGAGCGCCGCATGTTCGTGCTGCAATATGTGCAGCCGAGCCTGGTCGGACTGATGGACGGATCGGTGTCGACGCTGGCGCCGCTGTTTGCGGCGGCGTTCGCGACGCGCAATCCGTTCGAGACGTTCCTGGTGGGACTGGCGGCGTCCGTCGGCGCCGGCATTTCCATGGGCTTCGCCGAGGCGCTGTCGGACGACGGCTCGCTCACCGGGCGCGGCTCGCCGTGGCTGCGCGGTGTGATCTGCGGCGCGATGACGGTGATCGGCGGGCTCGGCCACACGCTGCCCTATCTCATCCCCTATTTCTGGACCGCCACCATCGTCGCCACCGCCGTCGTCGTCGTCGAGCTCGGCGTGATCTCCTGGATTCGCTACCGCTACATGGACACGCCGTTCCTGCAGGCCTCGTTTCAGATCATCGTCGGCGGCACGCTGGTTTTCCTCGCCGGAATAATCATCGGCGGCGCGGGCTAGATGACCGCGTTCACGCTCGCGCATCTGACCGATCCGCATCTGTCACCGATGCCGGAGCCGGGATGGCGCGAACTCCTCGGCAAGCGCGTCACCGGCTATCTCAACTGGAGATGCAAGCGTGGCGCACTGCATCGGCGCGCTGTGCTCGACGCGCTCGTCGCCGACTTGCGCGCGCAAGCCCCCGATCACATCGCGCTCACCGGCGACCTCGTCAATATCGCGCTCGCGGCCGAGTTCGCGCCCGCGCGCGCGTGGCTCGAAAGCCTTGGCGCGCCGGACCGCGTCACGCTCGTCCCAGGCAACCACGACGTCTACACGCGCGCGACGCGAGGAGAGCACGCCCGCGCCTGGTCGCCCTATCTCCTGGGCGATGGCGCGTCGGGCGCGCCGCGGTTTCCCTTTCTGCGCCGGCGCGGACCGCTGGCGCTCGTCGGCCTGTCGAGCGCGCTGCCGACGCCGCCGTTCTTCGCCACCGGCCGGCTCGGCGACGCCCAGCGCGCCGCGCTCGACGAGATGCTCGCGCGCCTCGCCCGCGAGCCCGTCTTCCGCGTCGTGCTGACGCACCATCCGATCGCGGCGACGCCGGGCGATTGGCGCAAGCGCCTCACCGACGGGCCGGAGCTGCTCGAAATCCTGCGCCGGCGCGGCGCCGATCTCGTGCTGCACGGCCACGACCACCGCGACACGACGACCTGGATCGATGGGCCGGAACGGCCGATCCCGGCAATCCAGGCACCCTCCGCCTCAGCGATCGACGACGGCACGCACGATCCGGCCGCGTATCACATCTTCCGAGTCGAGGCGCTAAGCGACGCGTGGAGCTGCGAGATGATCACGCGCGGATTTGTACGGGGTGGAGCCCCTCACATTATCCACCAGCGCGTGAAAAAACTCGTCTGAATGCATCATCCGTCCCACGGACGATATTCGCTCATAGGGATCCCTTTGGTCCGCCAAACCGCTCATCGGCCTTCATCGACGGCGAGTACCGGCCGCAGCATCGCTGGGTCGAGTTGGCTCAGCTTAAGAGATCGCTTCATCACAACCTCAAGCTTCCGCGCTTCAATCATATAATTCTGATACTCTGCCGAAACTTCGCTTCGGGCCGCGAGCAGATCTTGCTGCAAAGATTCGGCCTTGAGCTTTTTCTCGTGGAACGCCCTTCGCAACGTCGCCTCGGCCTCACGAGTCGCAGTTGTCGCGAGGTTCAAATCGGCGACCGCGTTAGGTTGGACCACCTTACCGGCCACATAGACCGCCTGGCTGACCCCAAGCATTTGCAGAACCGAAGAAGGTATTTCGAACGAAGAGAGCTGCCCGGCCCCGGCAATCACCAACGCCACCCCGACGATGATGCTGAAAACAAGGTTCTGGTAGCGGAACATGTCAATTTCGCCATCCGGGGCAACCACGTCCCGCCACTTGGCCTTTCCTTTCGCCGATTCGGCGTCGGGTACCCATCCTCTTGATTCAAGCCAGATACGGTTTTCGGGATCGAGCGTCCCTCGAATATTTTCCGTCGCTTTTGCCAACGTCGCGCCACCACCAGAAATTCCCATCAGCCAAACGAGCGTATCCGAAATACTGGTGAGTGTTCCGTATCTCGCCACGAAATAGGTTAGCAACAAGGCCACGATCGTTGAAAAGAACAGAATCTGCAGCTTGGAAAGACTTCCGCGACCATCCGAACCAGCCGATATGAAAACCGGGTCCAAATAGTTCATCGAAACGCGCGCCCGCGGTTCCGCCATCCGCCGAAAACTCACCATGGCGATCATGCCATAGAAGAACGCGGCGGCGGCTAGGCTTATTACCCAGCTCACAGAGTTCGAGCTCGTCAGACGCGCGACTATCGAGATAGTCGACGCGTCGCCCGACTTGCCAGGCGCGGTACGTCCGCATGCGTAAAGGAAAATGTTTCGCCTGTTCCAGAAAAACGTCTCGGTGCTTGGAATCCTTATCGAAACCACCGTGGCGGTTCCGGTGACGGTATTGGATTTCACAAGCGCATGATCCGCGGGAATAGTCTGCGCCGAGAGCACGACCGCGCGCACATTCATTCTGGCATCACCAAATCGCGCGAAGATCCGCTCGCCGACCGCGTCATAACTCCGCTTCCATACAAGTTCCACAACCGCACCAGCCGGGAAAAATTGCGACAGAGGCAACACTTCTTCGCCCGCGCGATATCTGGGTTGCCCCTCGTTATTGTAAAGTTCATTCGCCTGGACGCAGT
Organism: Xanthobacteraceae bacterium; assembly: GCA_041918675.1. GTDB lineage: Bacteria > Pseudomonadota > Alphaproteobacteria > Rhizobiales > Xanthobacteraceae > SCUB01. Next base: position 192,910 of record JAYRVF010000007.1, on the reverse strand, counting down.
CACTAATCGGAGCCGGCGGTTGAGCCGCATTCGGCTCTTCCGTACTTTTCGACTGCGCTTCGGCGGTGGCCCACATTGCGGCAAGCAAAAAAGACGCGGTGACAATCTTATGAATGCCCATGATCATCTTCTTCTCCAAGAAAAACGAAAATAGCTACTTTAATCCGGTAATTGATTGCTATATATAGACTATGAATAGGTTTTGTGTATAGTATTTGTTTGAACAACTCCGAACCGACCCGGGCGGGTACCATTGGATCAAGCTGCGGGGATCACCCCCCGCGATAGTGCCGGCAAGCATCCCGTCCGCTCGCGCTTCAACGATTTGAGTCGGCGCATGATCTCTTCGGCGAAGAGATTTCGCGTTGCCCAGTTCGAGCTCCGGTTTGCGCGGCGCGCAAATCTGGTCGCACACGGATTAATTGGATGCAAAATGGTCACGGAAAGGAATCGGGGCTCGCCCGTAAACTCAAGACAGGCGCATCCGCTATCTTTTCCGATACAGGCTTGGAAAGTCAGGCCTAGCCGCTCAATGCGTCCGAAGCGCGGCGACGAGCGCGGCGCCGAACAGCGCCGCGACGCCCACGATGAAGCCGAACGCGAAGGTCCAGATGCCGGTTCGCTTGCGCGGCCCGTCATGAGGCATGATCGCCGGCGACGCGGCGAGCGCCCGCTCGCGCTCGACCATGCGCCGCGCGACATATTTCGTCACCGCCTCGACGATCACCGGGACCTCGTGCGATTCGGCGATGACGACGCGGCCGAGCCGCGTGTCCTGGACAAAACGGTACATGCGCTTGTCGCGGCCCATCACCACATGGGCGATGATGTCGATCCACAGCCGCGGCGTGTCGCCCTTGCTGACGCCGCGATCGAACAGATCGGTCGCGTCGGGGATTTCGGAAAACAGCGGATTGAGCGCCTCGTTGAGAATTTCGAGCCGAGCGACCTCCGCGTCGCGCAAGTCGACGACGACGGCGGCGCGTTCGGCCGATTCCAGCCGCGCCTCGCGCAAGGCCTCGCGCAGGCTGCCGACGCGCCCTTCATCGAAAGGATGCTTGCCCGTTCCCGCCATATCGCACTGGAAGCGCGGCTTCCCCTCCCCGTGACCACGCGCGGGCCTTGCCCCCGGCCGCGCGGTCGCCTCGAATTTCCCCGGTCCCCGGATTCCTCGGGTCAGCCTATCAGGCCGCGCCCGACCGTCAAAGCCCCCGCGCCGGCCCGCCTTCCCCGCCCGGGCGATCGGCGCCATGAAGCCGGAAAAAGAAAAAGCCCCGCCCGTTTCCAGGCGAGGCCTTTCGGTTTCGCGCCGCCCGCGTGGGGACGACGTTCAGCTTCCCATCGCCCGACGCGGCTCCTCGACGATCGAGAAGCGGACGTTGCAGCGATGGCGGTTCTTTTCCGACAGTTCACGCCATGCCGTCTCGGCATCCTTGCGCGTGGCAAAGGGGCCCTCGACCATCGCCGAACCGGGCACCAGCGTATGGAAGTTGAGCGAACGGAATTCTCCGCCCACGACCCAGAAGTGACTGCCGTGCATTCCCAAATCTCCCGTCGCTATTCCGCCGCCTGCGACTTCTTAAATTGAGCCGCTTCGGTGGAGTCCGCAAGAGCCGTCGTCGAGCTCTGCCCGCTGGTGATCGTGGTCGAGACCAGATCGAAGTAGCCGGTGCCGACCTCGCGCTGATGGCGCGTGGCGGTGTAGCCGTCCTTCTCCGAGGCGAACTCGGCCTGCTGCAGGCGCGAATAGGCGGCCATGCCCTCGCTCTTGTAGGCACGGGCGAGCTCGAACATGCCGTGGTTGATCGAGTGGAAGCCGGCCAGCGTGACGAACTGATACTTGTAGCCCATCGCGCCGAGCTCGCGCTGGAACTTGGCGATGGTGGCCTTGTCGATCTTGGCCTCCCAGTTGAACGACGGCGAGCAATTGTAGGCGAGCATCTTGCCCGGGAACACCTTGTGCACGGCCTCGGCGAATTCGCGCGCCTCGGCGAGGTTCGGCGTCGAGGTTTCCCACCACACCAGATCGGCGAGCTTGGCGAAGGACAGGCCGCGCTTGATGCAATGGGCGAGGCCCGAACCGTCGCGCAGGCGGAAGAAGCCTTCCGCGGTGCGCTCGCCGGTGATGAATTCGCGGTCGCGCTCGTCGACGTCGGAGGTGATCAGCTTGGCGCTTTCGGCGTCGGTGCGGGCGACGACGAAGGTCGGCACGCCGCAGACGTCGGCGGCCAGACGCGCCGCGATCAGGTTGCGCTCATGCGCCGCGGTCGGGATCAGCACCTTGCCGCCCATGTGGCCGCACTTCTTCTCCGAGGCGAGCTGGTCCTCGAAGTGGACGCCAGCCGCGCCGGCCTCGATATAGGCCTTCATGATCTCGAAGGAGTTGAGCGGACCGCCGAATCCGGCTTCCGCGTCCGCCACGATCGGCAGGAACCAATCGCGCTTCACCCCGCCTTCCGAATGCTCGATCTGGTCGGCGCGCTGGAAGGTGCGGTTGATGCGGCGGGCGAGCTCCGGTCCGGCGTTGGCCGGATAAAGGCTCTGGTCCGGATACATCGCGCTCGCGGTGTTGGCGTCGGCGGCGACCTGCCAGCCGGAGAGATAGATCGCCTGGAGACCGGCCTTGGCCATCTGCATGGCCTGGTTGCCCGTGACCGCTCCGAGCGCGTTCACATAGGGTTCCTTCTTGAGCGATTCCCACAGCCGGTTCGCGCCGCGCTCGGCGAGCGTGTAGGCGATCGGCACCGATCCGCGCAGCTTCTCGACGTCGGCCGCAGTGTAGGGCCGCTCGATACCGTCAAATCGGCCGGCCGGCGCCGGAACGAGCTTGTCGAAACCTTTTGACATCACAGTCTCCCTGAAAGGTCGCGCCGCCGCGGGTCGGTCCTGGCGACGGCGCATTCATGACAGAATCCGGAATTGGTCTTCGCGATCGACTAAACGCCAATTTTTCGCAGTGCGAAAGATGTTGATTGACAAAACAAGGTTGTATTGTAACTTATCAACATAACTTGGAAGTTATTTTGTCAATTTTGTAAACAATGTGCCGTTTTGTGACGGAAAATCCGCGATCCGCCAAGGAGCCGGCACCGGAAAACGACGCAAGTTGAAATCCGCGCGGGACCAAGACGCCGCCCGGCCCGGTCCGCATTCCGGACCGCGCGCGGCGGCCAAACAGCATGAGGCGACCGAGGGACGACCATGGCGCGAACGTCGGATACCGGCAAGAAACTGTTCGTCGGCCCCCGCTTCCGGCGGCTGCGCCAGCAGCTCGGCCTGTCCCAGACCCAGATCGCCGAGGGGCTCGAAATCTCGCCGAGCTACGTCAACCTGATCGAGCGCAACCAGCGCCCGGTCACCGCCCAGCTTTTGCTGCGCCTGGCCGAAACCTACGACCTCGATCTGCGCGACCTTGCCAGCGCCGACGAAGACCGCTTCTTCGCCGAGCTCAACGAGATCTTCTCCGATCCGCTGTTCCGCCAGATCGACCTGCCCAAGCAGGAGCTGCGCGACCTCGCCGAGCTTTGCCCCGGCATCACCCATGCGCTGCAGCGCCTTTACGCCGCCTATACCGAGGCGCGGCGCGGGGAAACCCTGGTCGCCGCCCAGATCGCCGGGCGCGACGACATCCAGCGCTTCGAGGCCAACCCGGTCGAACGCGTCCGCGACATGATCGAGGCCAACCGCGATTATTTCCCCGAGCTCGAACAGGCGGCCGAGACGCTGCGCGACGAACTGGGCGTCGCCCATCACGACCTGTTCGCGGCCCTGTGCGCGCGGCTGCGCGAGCGCCATGCGGTACAGGCGCGCATCATGCCGGTCGACGTCATGCGCGAGACGCTGCGCCGCTTCGACCGTCACCGCCGGCAATTGCTCATCTCCGAGCTGATCGACCCGCCGGGACGCTCGTTCCAGGCCGCGTTTCAGATCGGCCTCACCGAACACGGCGCCACCATCGACGCCATCATCAACCGCAACCCCTCGCTCGACGACACCACGCGCAAGCTCTACCGCATCACGCTCGCCAATTATTTCGCCGCCGCGACGATGATGCCCTACGCCGCCTTTCACGGCGCGGCCGAGCAGCTCGGCTATGATCTCGGCGTGCTCGGCCAGCGCTTCAACGCCGGCTTCGAGCATCTGTGCCATCGCCTGACCACCCTGCAGCGGCCCAACGCGCGCGGCGTGCCCTTCTTCATGATCCGCGTCGACAATGCCGGCAACGTGTCGAAGCGCTTCTCCTCCGGCACCTTCCCGTTCTCGAAATTCGGCGGCACCTGTCCGTTGTGGAACGTGCACACGTCGTTCGACACGCCCGGCCGCATGCTCACGCAGATCATCGAACTGCCGGACGGCTCGCGCTATTTCTCGCTCGCGCAAACGGTGCGCGCGCCCGCGGTTCCCCATCCGCAGCCGCAGCCGCGCCACGCCGTCGGCCTCGGCTGCGAATTGCGCCACGCCGGCCGCCTCGTCTATGCCGGCGGCATCGACCTCGAACGCGCGGAGGCGACGCCGATCGGCGTCAATTGCCGCCTGTGCGAGCGCGAGAATTGCAGCCAGCGCGCCGAACCGCCGCTGACCCGCGCGCTGATCCTCGACGAGAACACGCGCCGCGTTTCGTCCTTCGCCTTCACCAATGCGAGGGAGTTGTAGCGTTTTGGCTTGCGTTTCGCCGCAATTTGCTGGCGAAAATGCGAATCTCGATCCCACCTTCCGCGGACGGTCCCATGCGCATTCTCCCGACCCTGCTCACGCTCCTTGCTCTCGCCTCGCCGGCCCTTGCCCAGCATCCGCGGGAAGGTCAGACCGCCCCCTGTCGCACCTCCGGCTCGTTCGACGCATGGCTCGCGCAGTTCAAGCAGGAAGCCGCCGCCGCGGGCGTCTCCCAGCGCACCCTCGCGGCCGCCGCGCCCTACCTCGTCTACGACCAGGGCATCGTCAACCGCGACCGCGGCCAGCGCGTGTTCGGCCAGGCGTTCATCGAATTTTCCGACCGCATGGCGGCCGCCTATCGCATGCAGCAGGGGCAGGCCAAGCTGAAGGCCCATGCCAACGCGTTCGCCCGCGCCGAGCAGCAATATGGCGTGCCGGGCGCGGTGATCGCGGCCTTCTGGGGGCTCGAAAGCGATTTCGGCGCCAATATGGGCAAGCTGCCGACGCTGACCTCGCTCGTCACCCTCGCCTATGACTGCCGCCGCGCGGCGATGTTCCGCGAGGAACTGACCTCGGCGCTGAAGGTCGTCGAGCGCGGCGACCTCGCCCCGTCGGAAATGATCGGTTCCTGGGCCGGCGAACTCGGCCAGACGCAGTTCCTGGCCACGCTCTATGAGAAATTCGCCGTCGACGGCGACGGCGATGGACGGCGCGACCTTCTGCGCTCGCCGTCCGACGTGATCATGTCCACCGCCAACTACATCGCAAGCCTCGGCTGGCGGCGCGGCGAGCCTTGGCTGCAGGAAGTCTCGGTTCCGGCCAATCTGCCGTGGGACCAGGCCGACCTCACCGTCCAGCATCCGCGCGCGCAATGGGCCAAATGGGGCGTGACGCTCCCCGGCGGCCGCGCGCTGCCGAATGACGGCCTGCCCGCCTCGCTGCTGCTGCCGATGGGCCGCCACGGGCCGGCGTTCCTCGCCTTCAACAATTTCAAGATCTACACGACGTGGAACAATTCGCTGATCTACGCCACCACCGCCGCTTATCTCGCCAACCGCATCGCCGGCGCGCCGGCGCTCAAGCGCCCCGCCGCCCCGATCGCGCAACTCGGGTTCAACGAGTTGAAGGAGATGCAGCAATTGCTCGCGCGCATGGGATTCAATGTCGGCAAGATCGACGGCATTCTCGGCCAGCAGAGCCGGATCGCGGTCAAGACGATGCAGGTCAAATACGGCCTGCCGGCCGATTCCTGGCCGACGGCGGAGCTTCTCGCCCGCCTTCGCTCGGGCCATTAGCGCGCGCCCAGCGCCGAAATCGATAGCTATTCCACCGGGAACGCGCGCCGGCGCGCCGCAAGCGCTCTGGCGCGGCGCCGTTCGCGCCCCCATCTTCGCTGAGGCGAAGAGGCTGGACCCACGGGCGTAACCCATGGCCACACGACTGACCGACATTGTCGAGACCGCGCGGCTGACCGCGCGGTCGCTGATCGAATTTGGCCAGCACCTTGCCCATCCGACGGTGCGGCTCGGCGTCACCGGCCTGTCGCAGGCGGGCAAGACGGTGTTCATCACCGCGCTGGTGCATGGGCTTCTGCGCGGCGGGCGGTTCCCGGTCTTCGAGGCGCTGGCGACCGGACGCATCGCCGGCGCCCGGCTCGAGCCGCAGCCCGACGACGCGGTCGCGCGGTTCGATTACGAGGGCCACCTCGGCGCGCTCACGCGCGCGCGGCTCTGGCCGAAATCGACGACCGACATCAGCGAGCTTCGCCTCGTCATCGACTATCAGACCACGGCGGCCGCGACGCGCACGCTCACCCTCGACATCGTCGACTATCCCGGCGAATGGCTGCTTGACCTGCCCTTGCTTGAGAAATCCTACGAGGAATGGTCGGCCGAAAGCCTGAAGCTGTCGCGCCAGACACCGCGCGCCGCGCTCGCGGGCGAATGGCACGCCCATCTGGCGACGCTCTCGGCCGAAAGCGCGGCCGACGAGCAGGACGCGCTCGCCGCCGCGCGGCTCTTCACCGCGTATCTGCGCGCCTGCCGCGACGAGCGCTTCGCCATGAGCCTATTGCCGCCCGGCCGCTTCCTGTTGCCCGGCGCGCTCGCCGGCACGCCGGCCTTGACCTTCGCGCCGCTGGAACTGTCGGAAGGCGCGACCATGCCGGCCGGCTCGCTCTGGGCGATGATGCGCCGGCGCTACGATTCCTATCGCGAGGCGGTCGTGCGTCCGTTCTTCCGCGATCATTTCGCCCGGCTCGACCGGCAGATCGTCCTGGTCGACGCGCTCGCCGCCTTCAACGCCGGCCCGGAGGCGTTGCGCGACCTCGAGGCCGCGCTCGCCGCCATCCTCGACTGCTTCCGCGCCGGACGGCGCACGCTCGTCTCCGCGCTGTTCCGCCCGCGCATCGATCGCATCCTGTTCGCGGCGACCAAGGCCGACCATTTGCACCACACCAGCCACGACCGGCTGGAGGCGATCCTGAAGAAAATGGTCGCGCGCGCGTCGGAACGGGCGCGCTTCGCCGGCGCCAAGGTCGACGTGATCGCGCTCGCGGCGGTGCGCGCGACGCGCGAGGCGAGCGTGACCCGTGGCCGCGAGGTGCTCCCCTCGATCCTCGGCACGCCGGCCGCCGGCGAAACCGCGGGCGGGCAGACCTTCGACGGCGAGACCGAGGTCGCGACCTTTCCCGGCGATTTGCCCGAACGCGCCGAGAGCCTGTTCGAGGACGGACAGGCCTTTCGCGGCCTGATCGCGGCGAGCGCGGAGGAGGCCGACTACCGCTTTCTGCGGTTCCGCCCGCCATCGCTCGCCGCCGACGCGGCCGGCGACGCCGGCCTGCCGCATATTCGTCTCGATCGCGCGCTTGAGTTCCTGCTCGGAGACCGGCTGCAATGACCGACCACACCACGCACCGCAAGCCGGCGGCGTTCCGGCTCGACGACCCTCATGTCTTCGTCGCCGACGGCGAGACCGATAAGGCGAGGCGCGGCCACGCCACCGTGCGCGTCATGCCCGAACCCGACGCGTTGACGCTGCCGGCGCCGGCCGAGGCGCCGACGCCGCCGCGACGCGGACCGCGCTGGGGCCGCTGGTTCTGGCTGTCGGCCGGGGGCCTCGTCGTGCTCGGCATCGGCCTTTCCGTCGTCCGGCTGATCGACGATCTGTTCGCGCGCAGCGACCTTATCGGCGTGCTCGGCCTCGGCCTCGCGCTGATCGGCGTCGTCGCGCTGGTGGCGATCACCATCCGCGAGGCGATCGCGCTCGCCCGCCTTGGCGCGATCGAGAAGCTGCACGCGCGCGCTGCCGACGTGCTCGTCTCCGACGATCGCGCCGAAGGCCGCGCGCTCGTCACCGATCTGGTGCGCTTCACCCGGCACAATCCGACGCTCGCCCAGGCGCGCGCCGTGGTGGCGACGCACGCCAACGACATCATCGACGGCGCCGACCAGATCAGGCTCGCCGAGCGCGAATTGCTGACGCCGCTCGACGCACGCGCGCGGCGGCTCGTTTCCAACGCGGCGCAAAGCGTCTCGGTCGTCACGGCGGTCAGCCCGCGGGCGGCGATCGACATGCTGTTCGTGCTCGCCGCCGCCGTGCGCCTCACGCGGCAATTGGCGCAGCTTTACGGCGGCCGTCCCGGCGCGCTCGGCATGATCCGGCTGATGCGCCTGATCATCGCCCATATCGCGGTCACCGGCGGCATGGCGGCAAGCGACAGCCTGGTGCAGCAGGTGCTCGGCCACGGCGTCGCGGCCAAGCTCTCCACCCGCCTCGGCGAGGGAATTCTCAACGGGCTTCTGACCGCGCGGCTTGGTCTTGCCGCGATCGATGTGACGCGACCGCTGCCGTTCATCGGCCTGCCGCGACCGACGCTCGGCGATCTCGCCAAGGACCTGTTGCGCAAGCAGGCGAGCGATCAGGCCGGCACGCAGGCCGGCGCCATGCAAGCCGGCGAGCAGGCGCGCATCGCCGCCCGGGAGACGCCGCCGGCCACCTGAGCGCGCGTTCCTTCGCGGTCGCGCGCGCGTCGCGTCACCGGGCCGGACGCCTCAAGGCGTCGGGATCGGTTCGAGCGGATCGGCCTTGGCCACCCGGCACAACAGCGCGCGCAATTGATACGTGCCCATCTGCGGATCGTAAGGCGGCGTATTGTCGGTGAGCACGTTGACGTTCGATTTCCACACGCCGTAATCGGGCGCCGGGTCTTCCGGGAACCACCAGCCGTGTTGAGCCGCGATCACCCGCGGATCGATCTCGGTGGTGACGCGGGCGCGCTGCCTGGTGCGGCCGCGCCGCGTCTCGATCCACATCCAGTCGCCTTTCTTGATGCCGTGGCGCGCGGCGGTCTCGGGGTGAATGTCGGCCTGCGGGTCGCGATAGGCCTTGCGCAGCTTTTCGACCTGCCGGTGCTCCGAATTGAAGAAGTTCGGGATGCGGGCGCCGGTGGTCAGCACAAGCGGATAGTCCTTGGCGACGTCCGGGCGGCTGAGTGGGGTCTCCGGCGCTTCCACGTAGGTGGGCAGCGGCGCATAGCCCATCGCTTCGAAGCGCGTCGAATAGAGTTCGATCTTGCCGGTCGGCGTCTTGAAGCCGCCGTCCTCGTATTTGCGGAATTTGAAGGGAACGACCACCGAGCCCTTTTTCTTGAACTCCGCGAAGGTCATGCCGATGCCGCCGCGCGCCAGCATGCCGTCGAGCACCTCCTCGACCGATTCGGTGCCGACCGGCAGCTTCATCCGCCGCGCCAGATCGACGAAGATCTCCTCGTCCGGCCGGCACTCGCCGACGCGCACCGCGCGCTGATTGGCGAGCACGACATTGCCAGCGACGGTCGGCAGGCCGGCAAGCTGGTCGAGCTCTGGCCACAGCGCCGCCGGCAGGAAGATGTCGGCGAGCTCCGCGGTCGGCGTCATGAACAGATCGGCGCACACCATGAAGTCGAGCTTCATCAGCGACTCGTGGACGAGCTTGGTGTTGGCGTAGGTCGTCAGCGTATTGTTGCCGAAGACGAGGAACGCCTTGACCGGATAGGGCTTGCCCTCGCGCATCGCCTGCAGCAGCGTCGGGATGTGCGCGGCCGGCAGATCGGCGCCTTCGCCGCCGAGCAGCTTGAAGCGGTCGGCGCCGAGGCGCTTGGCGTTCTGCTCCGGCGTGAGATTTTCGATCAGGCTGGGGAATCGCCCGGTGCCCTTCATGCCGAATACCCACGCGCCGGGGATGTCGATATTGCCGGTGAGCGCGGGGATCATCGAAATGGCGCGGATGGTTTGCACGCATTTCGGCGTGTGCTCGATGGCACAGCCCCAATCGAGCATCGCCGGGCGCGTGCGCGCGAACAGGCGCGCCGCCGCGCGGATTTTCTCCGCCGGCACCCAGGTGATCGGCTCGGCCCATTCCGGCGTGAACGGGCGGACATGATCGCGCAATTGATCGAAGCCATGCGTCCATCGCGCGACGAAGGGCGCGTCGTGGAGCTCCTCGCCGATGATGACGTTGAGCATGGCGAGCGCCAGCGCGTCGTCGGTGCCCGGGCGTAGCTGCAGCCAAACCTCGGCGCGCTTGGCGAGGTCGGTCTCACGCGGATCGACCACGATGATCTTCGGATTGGTGTCGAGCGCCTCGCGCACGTTGAAGCGCGTCTCGCCGTCGGGTCCGGAGTTGAGCGGGTTGTGGCCCCAGAACAGCATGCAGGCGGGCGGCGTGCCGCTGGTGAAGTCGGAGACAGGGAAATCGCCGAAGGTCAGGAGGCAGGTGTTGACGCGCGGGTGGAAGCATTGGGCGAAGCCGGGCTCGCACCAGTTCGGCGTACCGAGCGCGTTGCCGAAGCGCGAGACCCAGCGGATGTGGTGGCGGCCGGTGCCGGTGCCGAGCGCGATCGCCTCGGGGCCGAACTCCTTGCGGATGGCATCGAGACGCGCGGCGATCTCGTCGAGCGCCTCGTCCCAGGTGATCCTCGCCCACTGGCCCGAGCCGCGCGGCCCGATGCGGCGCATCGGATGGTGCTGCCGCTTGGGGTTATAGACGATGTCGAGCGTCACCGTGCCGATCGGACAGAGGCGGCCGTGGTTCAGCGGCCCTTCGCGGTCGCCCTCGATCTTGACGAGGCGTCCGTCGCGCACGTGCAGGAGCACGCCGCATCCGCCATGGCAACTGCGGCAAACGCTTTTCAGGACCGTCGTCGCCCCGCCGGATGCCTCGGTCGTCCCCGCGGTCGCAAGGTCGAGATTGGTCATGCCGAACCCCCCGGCGGCTTGAAATTGCCCACTGGCGTCCCGCGAACGCCGCCGCGACGATAGCGGGCGCCCCGGCCGGCCGGCGATGCAGAGTTCGCGTTTAGCGATCGTGTCCGGTGATCGCCGGGCGCGCCGGTCAGTTCGCCGAAGTCTGGATTTCACCGGCGACGCGGTGAAGCTCGTCGACGAAGGCGATGCCCACCGGCGACAGTTCGAATCCGGCTCGGCGGATGACGGCGACGTCCCAGCGCGGCATCGGCGTTTCCATGAACAAGGGCGAGACGCCGGCGCGGTAGGTCGGCTGGGCGAAGATCTGCGAGGGCAGCAGCGCGGCGCAATCGCCGAGCTCGATCAGCGCCAGCGTGCAGGCGAACGAGGCGCATTCGATGACGCGCTCGGGCGGCGGCAGGCCGTTGAGGACGAAGCAGCGGTCGAAAATGTCGCGCCCGGTGCGGCTTGAGCGGTAGACCACCCATTCGAGATCACGCAGATCGGCGAGCGAGACCTGGGCGCGCCGGCGCAGCGGATGGTCGGCGCGCACCGCCGGGATGACGGAGTCGCGCAACAGGATCGTCGCCCTGAGATCATCGTCCGGCGGCATCTCCGGCACCAGCGCGAGAGCGAGATCGATTTCGCCGGTGCGCAGCGGGGCGAGCAGGTGCGGATAGATGCCTTCCTGAATCTGGAAGCGCACGCCGCGCCGCCTTTTCTTGAAGCTGGCGATGGCGCGCGGCAGAAGACCCATCGCCACCGCCGGCGAGGCGCACACGCGGATGTCGCCGGCCTCGGCGTTGGTGAAGGCGTCGAGCTCGTTGCGGGCATGGCGAAGCTCGGCCTCGATCGCCTTGGCGCGGGCGACCAGAAGCCGGCCGGCGTCGGTCAGCGCCACGCCCTGGGCGCTGCGCGCGAACAGTTCCGCGCGCAATTCCTGTTCGAGCTGCTGGATGCATTTGGTGACGGAGGATTGCGACAGATGCAGGCGGCCGGCCGCCTGCCGCACGGTGCCCGCCTCGACCACGGCGAGAAAAATCCGCAATTGCTTGAGAATCATGCTTGGCGATCCCGACCTCCGCCTGGCGGCGCCGTCATCGGTGTTCGGTCCGCTCGTCGCCCTCGTCGAGCGCGGCGGCGAGCAGGCCGACATTGTTCTTCATGCGCGCGAGCAGGCTCTGCACGATCCGCCTCTCCTCGCGCGAAAGACCGGCGAGCAGGCGACGCTCGCGCTCGATCGACATGCGCACCAGATGGTCGTGCACGACGAGACCTTTCGCCGTCAGCGCCATCAACTGCCGCCGCTGACTGGCGCGATCGGCGCGCGCCTCGACCAGTCCGTGCGCGATGAGATCGCGCAGGCTGCGGCTGACGGCGCCCTTGTCCATGCCGGTGGCCTCGCACACGCGGGCGGCCTGGATCCAGGGCTCGCGGCCGAGCATGGCGATGATCCGCCAGTCGCTCAGGCCGACGCCGAATCTGGGGCGATAGGCCGCCGTCGCCGTCGAGGTCAGACGGTTGGTGAGATAGGCGAGCTGCGCGGGAATGTAGTTGTCGAGATCGAGCGCGTGCGGGGAGACGCGCTCGGCGGCGGCCTTCCTGCCGCGATCGTGCTCCGTGTCGGATATCGCGCGTTCGCGCATTGGTCGTCTCTCCCTCGATCGATGCGTCGGTGGCCGCGTCGGTGGCCGCGTCGGTGGCCGCGTCGTTGGCCGCGTCGTCGCCTCTTCCTATCGCGAATGACGGGTGCGCGCGAGGCATCTTCCGCGCGCGGTATTCCTCGCGCGTCGGCTGACCGGTTCGGCTCGCATGATAGCGCGGCCGAGCCGCCGTGGGTAACCGATTGTTAGGCCATGACGGCGCCGCGTACCACGGCCTTGGCCCGCCGCAGCGCCGGCGGCGCGTCGAACGGCGACCCCTCGAGCAGGACGATGTCGGCCCGGTTGCCCGGCGCGATATTGGCCGAGGGGACGTCCCACAGCGCGCGCGGCCGCGAGGTCGCCGACCGCAGCACCGCGGCCATCGGCACGCCGGCGTCGAGGAAATGGAACATCTCGTCGATCAGCGCCGCGCCGTGATCGACGCCCTGGCTGCCGGCGTCGGACCCGGCGACCAGCGGCACGCCGAGCTCGTGAGCGAGCCCGACGTGAACCAGATGCGCGTCGAGAATGCGGCGGAGATTGTCGAGCGTGGCCGAGTTCCATTTCGCGAATTCCGGCCGCGCCCACTGGAAATGCACCGGCGAGAAGGTCGGCACCCAGGCGATCGACTTCTCGGCCATGCCCTCGAGGATCTCGCGCGTCATGAAGAAGCCGTGCTCGATCGAGTCGACGCCGGCGGCGACCGCGACCCGAAGTCCCTCCACGCCGCTGCAATGCGCGAAGGTCTTGCGGCCGAAACCATGCGCGCGCGCGACGATCTCCGACAGTTCGTCGGTGTTGAATTGCGGCACGCCTTTGACGTCGCCAGCGACGAAATCGATGATGCCGGTGAGGATGATCTTGATGTCGTCGGCCGCCGGCGCGATCTCGGCGATGGTCGGGGCGATATCGTCGGCCGAGACGATGTCGCGCGCCATGAAGCCGCCATAGCGCTTGGGCCGCTTGATGCCGAGCCCCGGCGCGCGCATGGCGACCGGCGCGTCCGCGCGGCCCCGCAATTCGTCGCGGATTGCCGTGTTGACGCCGTAGCGATCGCCGGCGTCGCGGATCAGGGTGATGCCGGCGCGGGTCGACTTGGCCAGATTGCCGCGCGCGGTCGCCATCATCGCGTCGAAGTCGGCGCCGAGATAAGCGCCGCGCGCCTCGCCTTCGAGTTCCGCGCCGTCGAGGAAGATGTGGGCGTGGGCCTCGACCAGGCCCGGCATGGCGAACGCCGCGACGACGTCGCTATCGCCCGCCTCGCCGGCCGGCGCCTTTTCCACCGCCGAGATCGTCCCGTCCTCGACGCGCACGAGATGAGGACCGTCGAGCAGCCGCTCGCCGTCGAAAATCTGTCGCGCCAGGATGCGCCGTGTCGTCATGGGTCGGGACCCCTCCCGGCGGGCAATTTCGCGCCCGCGCCGTTTTTTCATCATATTGTTGACAGGTCAACTTCATCCCGTTATACGTTGACTTGTCAACCATGGCAATCCGTCCGTGATGTGCTCATCATGGACGGCGACGGGTACGGACGCCAAGCGGACAGAGACGCCGCGGGCTTCCGGTCAAGTGGTCGGGCCGAGCGACTCGTCGCGACGCCCGCCCCACGCGACGTTTCGATGTGGCGGCGCGCCATGCGGGGGGAAACGGAGACCGTTCTTCCCGATCACGCGCGAACCGGCACGACGAAGCGCCCGCCGCCTTGAGGGGAGGAAGGCCGTCATGGAAGCGTTACGCCATTGGAGTACGCGGCACGCGCGCGGCCTCAAGCGCGTCTACGACGCCTGCGCGCGGGTGGCCCCGATGCTGCGTCCCCTCGCCCGCGCCATCGGCGGCGACCGGGCCGAGCGGCTGCTGCTGCCGATCGAGCGCGCCTCCAAGCAATTCCTGTTCGACTGCAAGATGTGCGGCCAATGCGTGCTGTCGACCAGCGGCATGGCCTGCCCGACCAATTGCGCCAAGCGGATGCGCAACGGCCCCTGCGGCGGCGTGCGCGCGGATGGCGGCTGCGAGGTCGATCCGTCGATGCGCTGCGTCTGGATCGAGGCCGGCGAGGGCATCGAACGCGTCGGCGACGATGGCTCGCGCGACCCGCATTTGCCGATCGATTTCCGCCTGCAAGGCCGCTCCACCTGGGCGCGCGTGATCGAGGGCGACGCGCCGCCCGCGCGCGCGGAAGGCCGGCCCGCGACCACCCCGCTTCCGCGCGAGGCCCACGCCTTCGAAAAGGCCTGCGCCTCGGGCGAATTCATCGTCACCGTCGAGGTCGCCCCGCCCGACTCGCCCGACCCGGCCGCGCTGCTTGCCCGCGCGCGCCTGTTCGACGGGCTCGTCGACGCGATCAACATCACCGATGGCGCCGGCGGCAACTGCCACATGTCGAGCGCGGCCGCCGCCGCCCTGCTCGCCGCCAACGGCCTGACGCCCGTCTGCCAGATCGCCTGCCGCGATCGCAACCGCATCGCGGTGCAGGGCGATATTCTCGGCGCCGCCGCGCTCGGCGTGCGCGATTTCCTCTGCCTGACCGGCGACGACGTCTCCCAGGGCGACCACCCGCAGGCCAAGCCCGTGTTCGATCTCGACGCCGTGACGCTCCTGCGCGTCGCCCGCGCGATGCGCGACGAGGCCACCTTCGCCTCCGGCCGCAAGCTCGACAAGGCGCCGAACCTGTTTCTCGGCGCGACCATCAACCCCTTCGTTCCGCCGTTCGCGCGGCGCGTCGACAATTTCGAGCTCAAGGTCGACGCCGGCGCGCAGTTCATCCAGACCCAGTTCTGCTTCGACGTCGCCGCCTTCGCCGCCTTCATGCGCGAGGCGCGCGCCCGCGAATTGCACAAGCGCGCCGCGATCATCGTCGGCGTCGGCACCCTGGGAAACGCCAGGGCGCTGCGCTGGATGTCCGAGCATGTGCCCGGCGTCGCGGTGCCGGACGCCGTGATCCGCCGGATCGGCGCCGCCGCCGACCAGAAGGCCGAGGGGCTGCGCGTCCTGATCGAGACCATGCACGCGCTGCGCGCCATCGACGGCGTCGCCGGCGTGCATCTGATGGGCCATCGCAACGAAACGACGCTCGCCGACGCGATCCGCGACAGCGGCCTGCGCCGCGCCACCGCGTGAGCGACGCGGACAATAACAATGGAACGAAAGTTGAGTGGGAGAAAACGATGGACGACATGACCGACCAGGAACGACAGCTCGTCGAGTTGCTCGCCGACATGAACGAGGATGAGGGCGTCGCGCTCGCCAAGCGGATGTTGCTCGAGGAAGGCGCCGAGCCGCTGCGCGTGCTCGGACTCTGCCGCGCGGCGATGGACGTCGTCGGCAAGCGCTTCGAGGAGGGCGAATATTTCCTGCCCGAACTCGTTCTGGCCGGCGAGATGCTGGAAACCATCGGCGCCGTCGCCAAGCCGCTGATCAAATCCGCGCCCGGCGAGGAGCCCAAGAAACTCGGCCGCGTGCTGATCGGCACCGTCCATGGCGACCTGCACGACATCGGCAAGAACATCGTCTCCTTCATGCTCGACATCAACGGCTTCGAGGTCAAGGACATCGGCGTCGACGTTCCGGTGCAGACATTCATCGACGAGATCAACACCTACCAGCCCGACGTGGTCGGGCTGTCGGGCTTCCTCACGCTCGCCTTCGACTCGATGAAGGAGACGATCAGCGCCTTCGAGCAAAAGGGCATGCGCGACAAGTTCAAGATCATGATCGGCGGCGGCCAGATCGACGAGACGGTGCGGGCCTATACCGGGGCCGACGCTTTCGGCGTCAACGCGGTCGAGGCGGTGGCGCTATGCCGCGGCTGGATGGGAGCGGCCGCATGAGCGCCGCCGACGTCGACACCGCCGCCTCGCCCAACCAGGCCGCCTATGACGCGCGCTGGAAGCGCATCATGGACTGCGTCGAGCTCAAACAGCCCGACCGCATGCCGGTGGTGCTGTACGGCACCTTCTGGCTGGCGAAATATGGCGGCATCACCTGCAAGGAGCTGATGTACGACTACGACAAATGCAAGGAGATCGCCGAGCGAGCGGTGCTCGAATTCGAGCCCGACGCGGTCTCGCCGATGGTCATCCAGAACGCCATCGGCAGGGCGATCGAGCTCGCCGACTTCAAGATGCTCAAATGGCCCGGTCACGGCGTCGACGACAACCAGCCCTATCAATATCTCGACCGCGAATACATGACCGCGGACGAATTCGACGACTTCCTGTTCGACCCGACCGGCTTCTACCTGCAAAAATACATCCCGCGCGTGGCCGGCGCCTTCGCCGGCATCCAGGACCTGCCGCCGATTCCGGGCCTGCACTACATCCGCCTGATCTACGGCATGCGCGCCTTCGCCAAGCCGAGCGTGCGCGAGGCGCTCATGAACATGATCCGCGTCGGCGAGGAGGTCGAGGTTCTGGTCAACCACCACGCCGACTGGACGCGGACGATCGCGCGCCACGGCTTTCCGCTCACCAACGGCGCCATCGGCATATCGCCCTACGACTTCATCGCGGACTATTTCCGCGGCGCGACGCAGATGATGAAGGATCTGTTCCGCAACAAGGACAAGCTGCTCGCCGTGCTCGACAAGTCGTCGATCTTCCTGTCGCGGATGATCATCAGCCTGGCCAAGTCGACCGGCAATCCGCTCGTGATGATCCCGATCCATTGGGCGCCGGACGCCTTCATGTCGGGAAAACAGTTCGAGACCTTCTGGTGGCCCTCGTTCCGCAAGCTGATGATGAACCTCATCGACGCCGGGCTCGTGCCGATGCCGCTGTGGGAAGCCGACTGCACCAAACGGCTTGAGATCATCAAGGACATTCCCCCCGGCAAATGCATCTACTGGTTCGAGCGCACCGACATGGTCAAGGCGTTCGAGGTCCTCGGCGATATCGTCGCCTTGCGCGGCAACCTGTCGCCGTCGCTGCTCACGACCGGAACACCGGCCGAGGTCGACGGCGCGGTCAAGCATCTCGTCGACAACGTCTACAACAAGGGCGGCAAGCTCATTCTCGACGCCGCCTTCGGCCTACCCGACGAGACGCCGGTCGCCAACGTCCGCGCGATGTTCGACGCCGCGCGCAAATACGCCGGATGACGGAGGTGGCGATGGAGGGCGTCGGCCGTCCCGATGTGCTGCGCGAGTTGCGCGACGAGGAAAGCGGCCCGCACGCGGCCACGCGTGGGCGCGCGCGGCGGGACGCGCTCGCGTTGATCGTGGAGGAGAACCTCCTCGACGCGGCCTTCTGCTTCCGTTTCGCGCCGATCGAAGGCGTCGACGGCGGCGTGTTGCGCGCGGGCGGCGAAACCATCCGTGGTCCGCGCCTGGTGCCGGAATCGGGCCGGCTGACCGCGCTCGCCTGCGCGGTCGCGACGGTCGGCCCCGGAATCGAGCGGCGGGTGTCGACGCTGTTCGCCGAACGGCGGATGTCGCTCGCGCTCGCGCTCGACGGGATCGGCAACGAGTTGCTGATGCATGTGTCGCGCAAGATGCAGGACCGAATGCTGGCGCTCGCGGCGAAACACAGGCTCGCGATGGCGGGCGAATTGCGCCCCGGCGATCCGGGCCTCGCGCTTGGCGCGCACGCGCCGGTGCTGCGCCTGGCGGGAGCCGACCGCATCGGCGTCGCGCTCAGCGCCGGCCACGCGCTGACGCCGCTCAAATCCACCTCCGCGGTGATGGGCGTCGGCGTCGACCTGCCGCCGGCGACATGGTCGCGCTGCGACGATTGTCGGTCGCGCCCGAGCTGCAAGCTCGTTCGCGCGGCAGCCACGGCCCCCGCATGATCCCGCCCCGACGGTCCGCGCCATGACCAACCCGCCCACCGGACCGAGCGCGCCGATCGTGCACCGGCTGCGCTTTCCGCAGATCGACCGCGACATTCCGAGTCCGGCGCGGGAGACGATCTTTCACAGCGCGCGCCGCAACGGCGTGCGCATCGTCGGCGCCTGCGGCGGCCGCGGCACCTGCGGCACCTGTACGGTGCTGATCGTCGAGGGCCGCATCCACCGCGACGGCGAAAGCGCCGAGACCCATCTCGACGAAAACGAGCACGCCCGGCGCCGGCGCAAATGGGTGCGCGCCTGCCAGGTCAGCGCGGTGTCCAATTGCGTCGTCGAGATCGCGCCGCGCTCGCTCGCGCCGGTCGTGCGCGCCGACGTGCATATGGGCGAGGCGGCCGAGCAATTGGCGCTCGATCCGGCGGTGATCGCGCGCGACGTCACGGTCGACGAGGCGACGCTGGCCGACACCACCTCCGACATGGACCGCATGGTGGCGCGACTGCCCGCGCCGCCCGCCCGCGTCGACGCCATCGGCGCGCGGGCGCTGCCCGCGCTTCTGCGCGCGAACGGATGGTCTGCCCGCGCGCTCATCCGAGGCGACGAGTTGATCGGCTTTTCGTCGACGCGCGCGCGGCTGCTCGGCCTCGCCGTCGACCTCGGCACCACCAACGCGGCCGCGTTCCTGATCGATCTTGAAACCGGCCTGCGGCTGGCGAGCCTCGGCATCGAGAACCCGCAGACCGCCTGGGGCGGCGACCTGATCAGCCGCATCAATCACGCCATCTCCGGCGAGGACCACGCCGACGCGCTGCGCCACGCCGCCGTCACCGCCATCAACGCGCTTTCCGCCGACCTCTGCCACGCGATCAACGCCACGCCGGCCGACATCGTCGATATCGCCATTTGCGGCAACACCGCGATGCAGCACCTCCTGCTCGGCCTGCCGGTGCGCCAGCTCGGCCGCGCGCCGTTCGTCGCCGCCGTGCGCGACGCGGTCGATCTCAAGGCGCGCGATCTCGCCCTCGACGCGGCCGCCGGCGCCTATGCGACGATCGCCCCCAGCATCGGCGGCTTCGTCGGCGGCGATCACGTCACCGCGCTGCTGGCGACGGAGAATCGCTGGCGCGACGGGCGCACCGTCCTGGTCATGGACATCGGCACCAACACCGAAATCTCGCTGATCCATCGCGGCGAGATTCTGTCGGCCTCCTGCCCCTCGGGTCCCGCGCTCGAGGGCGGCCACATCTCCTGCGGCATGCGGGCGGCCGAAGGCGCGATCGAAAGCGTGCGCGTCGAGGACGGACGCGTGCGGTGCAAGACGATCGGCGGCAAGGAGGCGATCGGCCTGTGCGGCTCGGGCGTGCTCGACGCGCTGGCGACGCTGCGCCGGGCGGAGCTGATCGACGAAGGCGGACGGTTCCGCGCCGATCATCCCGATGTTGTGACCATCGATGGCAAGCGCGCGCTGGCGCTCGCGCCCGGCGTTCATTTCAGCCAGCAGGACGTGCGCGCGGTCCAACTCGCCAAATCGGCGATCCGCACCGGCGTCGACCTGCTGCTCGCCCAGGCCGGTCTCGCGGAGACCGACCTTTCCCATGTCATCATCGCCGGCGCGTTCGGCGCCTATATCGACGTAGGCGGCGCCATCGCCATCGGCCTCCTGCCCGATCTGCCGCTGGACCGTTTCGAGCAGGTCGGCAACGCGGCCGGGGTGGGCGTCCGCCTGATGGTCGCCTCGCGCGGCGCCCGCGAACAGGCCCGCGCGATCGCGCGCGAGTGCCGCTACGTCGAACTGTCGACCAATCCGAACTTCCAGAAAGCGTTTTTGTTCAACATCGGCTTCCGCGCGAGGCCGGCGACATGGAGCCTGACGTGACCGACCCCAAGGGTTTCGATCTCAACATCATCGGCGAACGCATCAACCCCGGCTTCAAGAGCACGCGGGCGCTGTTCGACAACGAGGACATTCCGGGCATCCAGGCGCTCGCCGTCCGGCAGGCCGAGGCCGGCGCCGCATATCTGAACGTCAACATCGGCGCGCGCGCGCTGACCGATACCGGCTTCATGGCCCGCGTAATCGGCGCCATCCAGGAGGTCGTGACCATCCCGTTGTCGTTCGACTTCCCCGCCAAGAACGTCCAGGAAGTCTGCCTGAAGACCTACGACCGCGCGCGGGCCGGCGGCGCGCCGCCGCTGGTCAACTCGATCACCGAGCATCGCTGGGACCTGATGGATCTCCACGCCGAGCTCGGGCCGTTCAAGGTGATCCTGATGGCGTCGGAGCGGGTCGAGGACGGCGTCGCCAAGGGCAACAAGACGGCCGACGAAATCTACCAAACCGCGCGGCGCGGCGCGCGGCGCCTCATCAACGATTACGGCATGAAGCCGACGGACATCTTCATCGACATGTCGGTGAGCGCGATCATCGCCGATACCGCCGGCCTCAATCGCGGCACGCTCGACGCCATCGCAATGATCGGCGCCGATCCGGATCTTGCCGGCGTTCACATGATGGGCGGGTTGTCGAATATCGGCCAGCAGCTCCCGGCCAAGGCCGCCGACGGCTCCGACCTCAAGCACCAGCTCGAATGCGCGTTCCTGACCATCGCCGTGCCGAACGGCTTCGACACCGTGCTCGGCACGCCCTGGCGCGGCTATCACCGGCTGCCGGAGGACAATTACGTCCTGGCCGCATATAGAAATTTTCTTGAGCAGACCGGCAGCAACGCCTTGCGCGCGGTGCGCAAGTTCTACAAAGCGTAGGGCATGACGCCGAGAAACGCGAAGCGCGCATTGCCGACGTGGACCTTCGGCTCGCCGACGCGGATTTTCGGTTCGGACAACATCATGCTCTGACTTCTTCGTATCGATCACGATCAAGATTTGGATCGATTCGATCCAAGATCATCGCGATCCAGGCCGCGGCCCGCCGGATGGTCCGCGACAGCAACCGGGGACGATCCATCATGCCGCAGGCGCGCATCATCGACGGGAAACAGATCGCGGAGGACCTGCGCGCCCGCGTCGCGCGCGCCGTCGCCGCGCTCGCCCCCAAGGGCGTCGTTCCCGGGCTCGCGGTGGTGCTCGTAGGCGACGATCCGGCGAGCCAGGTCTATGTCCGCTCCAAGGCCAAACACACCGAGGAAGCCGGCATGCGCTCGTTCCAGCATCGCCTGCCGGCCGATACCAGCGAGGCGGCGCTGCTGGCGCTGGTGCGCGAGCTCAACGCCGACGCCGCCGTCGACGGCATTCTCGTGCAATTGCCGCTGCCCAAGCCGATCGACGCGGCCAAGGTGATCGAGGCGATCGCGCCGGGCAAGGATGTCGACGGCTTTCATCCGCTCAATGTCGGTCGCCTCGCCGCCGGCGAGCGCGCGCTGGCGCCCTGCACGCCGCTCGGCTGCCTGATCCTGGCGAAGACGGTCGCGCCGAAGCTGACCGGCATGGAGGCCGTCGTCATCGGCCGTTCCAACATCGTCGGCAAGCCGGTGGCGCAATTGCTGCTGCGCGAGGACTGCACCGTCACCATCGCCCATTCGCGCACGCGCGATCTCCCGGCGGTGGTGCGCCGCGCCGATCTCGTCATCGCCGCGGTCGGCCGCGCGCGCATGGTGAAGGGCGACTGGATCAAGCCCGGCGCGATCGTGATCGACGTCGGCATCAATCGCGTCCCGCTCGACGGCGGCAAGACGCGGCTCGTCGGCGACGTCGACTTCGACGAGGCATGCGCGACCGCCGGCCATATCACGCCGGTGCCGGGCGGCGTCGGACCGATGACCGTCGCCTGCCTGCTGCGCAACACGGTCGAGGCGGCCTGCCTCGCCCGCGGCCTGCAGGTGCCGGAGATGTGAGGCGCGGCTTATCGCGGGCCGCGCAAGATTCCGCCGAGGAAGAGGTCGGCCATCGACCGCGCCACCGCGTCGGCGTTGTCCGCCCGCGCGCGATCGAACCAGTGGATAATCCAGCTCGTCATGCCGATCGCGGCGAAGGCCGCATAACGCGCGTCGACGCCGTCGCGGCATAGGCCCTTGGCCCGCAATTCGAGGATCGCCCCGCGCAACATCCGGTAGCCGCGCCGCCAGATCGCCCTGATCTCGGCGAGATGGGCGGGCGACAGCCGGCGCGACTCGCTGATCAGCATGCCGACATTCGGATCGCGCGCGAGCAACTTGGCGTAAGTGATCATGAAGGAACGCACGCGCTCTGCCGGGTCGGCGACGCGCTCGGCCTCGTCGAGCAGCGGGACCAACTGTCGCTCCAGCGTGTGCTTGTGCACGACGTAGAGCAGGTGCTCCTTGCTCTCGAAATGATGATAGACGCCCGCCTTGGTCAGTCCGAGCGCGTCGGCGATGACCGACATCGGCGTGTTGTCGTAGCCGCGCTCGGTGAACAGCCTGAGCGCGAGCGCGACGGTTTCCTCGATCCGCCCCACCGGCGCGACCTGGTCCTGCATCGCCTTGTCCTCTCCCCGCCTTGGTCCCGTCCGCGCCCGCCGACGTCAGAAGCCGAGCTGGCGCGAGATGATCAGCCGCATGATGTCGCTGGTGCCGCCGCCGATCATCGGGAAATAGGAATCGCGAAGATAGCGCTGCACCGGAAATTCGTTCATCAAACCGTAGCCGCCGAAAATGTTCAGCGCCTTCTGGCAGACCTCGTTGCAACCGTCGGCGGCGGCGATCTTGGCGAGCGCGGCCTCGGTCGTGATCGCCTGGCCGCGATCGGCGAGCGAGGCGGCGTAATAGGTATAGAGCCGGCATTGCTCCAGGATCGCCAGCATGTCGACGAGCTTGAACTGCACCGCCTGGAATTTGCCGATCGGCTGGCCGAACTGCTCGCGCTCCTTGGCGTATTTCAGCGCCGCGTCATAGGCCGCCCGGCCGATGCCGAGCGCCAGCGCGGCGGTGAAGATGCGGTCGACGGTGAGCGACTTGTAGGCGTTGAGAAAGCCGCCCTGCTCGTCGCCGAGACGGCATTCGTCGGGAACGAAGACGTTGTCGATCGCGAGCTCATTGGCGTCGGAGGCGCGCACCGAGAATTTCGAGAGCTTGCGCGCGGCAAAGCCCGGCGACTTGGTGTCGACGAGATAGAGGCCGATGCCCTTGAGGCCCTTCTTGGGATCGCTGGTGGCCGCGACGGTGACGAAGTCGGCGACGTAGGCGCTCGAGGTGAACAGCTTGGTGCCGTTGAGGCGGTAGCCGCCGTCGACTTTTTCGGCGCGCGCGCGCAGCGCCGCCGCGTCGGAGCCGGCATTGGCCTCCGTGATGGCGAAGGCGCCGACCATGTCGCCCCTCAGCGCGGGCACGAGATACTTCTGGCGCAGCGCGTCGTTGCCCCAGGCATGGATCGTGTTGGTGGCGGTCGAGCCGTGCATGCAGACGGTCGCGGCGAAGCCGGCCGAGCCGCGCGCCAGTTCCTCGCACAGCACGGTGAAGTAGAGATACGGCCGTTCGAGCCCGGCTCCGCCATGGTCTTGCGGATACATCACGCCGAGATAGCCGAGGTCGCCGAGCTCCTTGAACAGGTCCCGCGCGAATTCCTCGTTTTCGTCGAGCGCCGCGGCGCGCGGCGCCAGACGTTCGTCGACCCAGCGCGCGATCGCGTCGCGAAAGGCCCTGAGTTCCTCGTCGAACAGCACGTCCATGTCTTCCCCCCGCGCGGCCGGCGACCGCGTTGTCATCCGCCCGGCGTTACGCGCCCTTGTTCTTCTTTTCCGCCTCGCGCTTGGCGTGAAGCGCGAGCGCGATCTTTTCCGGCGTCACCGGCAGCGAGGTGAACCATATGCCGGTGGCGTCGTGAATGGCGCTGACCACCGACGGCGGCGCCGAGACGATCGAGCCTTCGGAGGCCTCCTTGGCCCCGTGAATGCCGTCGGGATCGTCGGTGAGAATGTCGACGACCTTGATGTTGGGACCCTCGGTGGCGAGCGGCATGCGATAGTCGACGAAGTTGGGATTGAGCGTCCTGCCGTCGGCCATCTTGAATTCCTCGTACAGCGCCTGACCCAGGCCCTGCACCGCCGCGCCCTGCACCTGCGCCTCGACATTGACCGGATGGATCGGCCGGCCGCAATCATGCGCGATCAGGAAATCCGTCGCCCGGGTGACGCCGGTCTCCATATCGACATCGACCTCGGTCAATTGCGCCGTGAACGACCAGTTGACGCCGGGATCGCCATAGCCGTTGTCGAAATCGTACGGCTCCGGCGAATATTCGGAATAGCCGCGCCCGAGGATGACCGCGCCCGCCGCCGAATAGCAGGCGATCTGCGCCAGCTTGCGGAACGGCATCGACTTGTCGGGATCATCGAGCACGAAGACGTTGCCGCCGTTGAAGGCAACGCGGTCCTCGCCGACTTTCCAATGCTGGGCGGCGAAGGTCGCGAGCTGCGCGCGCACCTCGCGCGCCGCTTTTTGCGCGGCGTCGCCGGCCAGAAGCGTCACGCGGCTACCGTAGCTGCCGGGATCGACGGTGGTCACCGCCGTGTCGACGCGGCGGATGCTGACGTCGTCGAGGCCAAGGCCGAGCTCCTCGGCTACGATCTGCACCAGCACCGTGTCCGAGCCCTGCCCGCAATCGGTCGCGCCGGTGAGGTAATTGACCGTGCCGTCCTCGCACAGTCGCACCATCGCCGAACAAGATTGATGCCCGCGCTGGCGCGCGCCGCCGGAATAGGCCGCGCCGGACGCGCCGACGCCGTGGACGACGCCCGGGCGCGCGTGACGCCGCGCGCGCCGCTCCCGCCAGGCTGGGCTTGCCTTGAGCACTTCGAGGCCTTCCTTGATGCCGGCCGACTTCACCAGAATGCCGTTGACGGTCTCGTGCGGCGCGGTGATCGCGTTCTTCAGCCGGATCTCCAGCGGATCGAGGCCGAGTTCCTCGGCCATCATCTCCATCAGAATCTCGGCGGCGAAGCGCGTATGCGTCGAGCCGTGGCCGCGCATCGCCGCGCCGGAGGGGTGATTGGTGAAGATGCGATAGGCGTCGTGCTTGTAGTTCGGCAGCCGGTAAGGGAGCGTGCCCATGACGCCGGTGAGATAGAGCGTCAGCGGCCCGATCGCCGTGCAATAGCCGCCCTCGCCGATCGCCTTGGTGTAGAGCGCGGTGAGCGTGCCGTCCTTCTTCATGCCCATCTTCGCCGTGATCTCGAAATTGTGCCGGCGGCGGCAGGCGGAGAACACTTCCTCCATCGTGTAGACGAACTTGACCGGCTTGCCGGTGCGCTTCGACATCAGCACGGCGCAGAGATCGCCGGCGACGGAATCGTTCTTGGTGCCGCCGAAGCCGCCGCCGACGAAGGTCTGGATCACGCGGATCTTGGACAGCGGCAGGTTGAAGCAGGCTGCCAGGTGCCGGTAATGGAAATAGGGGCTCTGCTTGCAGGCCCAGATGGTGATCCCCGAGGAATCCCATTGCGCGATCGCGGCCGGCGGCTCGAGGAAGCCGGTCAATACGCGCCCGGTCTCGAAACGCTGCTCGCGCACGAGATCGGCCTCGGCGAAGCCGGCCTCGACATCGCCGTGATTCATATGGAATTGCCAGCTCACATTGCCGGGCTTGTCCTCGTGCACCAGCGGCGCGTCCGGCCGCATCGCCTCCTCGATGCTGAAGACCGCCGGCAGCACCTCGTAGTCGACCTCGATGAGACCGCAGGCTTCCTCGGCGGTCTCCTCGTCCACCGCGCAGACCGCCGCCACGCCCTCGCCGCGGAAGCGGACCTTGTCCACCGCCAGCGGCGACTCGTCGCGCGTCTGGGCCATCCAGCCCCAGCGCCAGCCGTTGAAGTCCTTGCCGGTGATGATGTCGCGCACGCCGTCGAGAGAGAGCGCGCGCGACACGTCGATGCTCCGGATGCGCGCGTGCGGGTGCGGGCTGCGCAGGATTTTCAGCCAGAGCTGGCCGGGCAGATTGTAGTCGGCGCCGTATTTGGCGTCGCCCGTCACCTTTTCCAGCCCGTCGACGCGCGGCAAACGCTTGCCGATGAGGGTCGACCAGTTGCGGCCCCGTACGTCCATCCGATCAGCGCTCATGTCGGCGATCTCCCCCGTTGGCGTCCATCGCGCGCGCCGCGGCCTGAACCGATTCGAAAATCTTGGTGTAACCGGTGCAGCGGCAGAAGTTCCCCGCCAGCGCCTGCCGGATCTCCTCTTCGCTCGGGCTGGGATTGGCGTCGAGCAGCGCCTTGGTGCTCATGATGGTGCCCGAGGTGCAGAAGCCGCATTGATAGCCGCTCTCGTCGACGAAGGCCCGCTGCACCGGGTGCAGCGTGTCGCCATCGCGCAGACCCTCGATGGTGAGGACCTCCTTGCCCTCGATCTCGGCGGCGAGCACGAGGCAGGAATTCACGGTCAGGCCGTCGAGAATGACGGTGCAGGCGCCGCATTCGCCGTGGCCGCATCCCTCCTTGGTGCCGATCAGTTGCAGATCGTCGCGCAGGAGTTCGAGCAAGGTGCGATGCGGCGGGATCGTCACGCGCTCCCGCGCGCCGTTGATGGTGAAACGCAGATCGATGGTTTTCATCGCGAGTTCCTTGGGGGTTCGTCGTGACGGCTTAGGCGGCGAGGCTGGTGAGCGCGCGGCGCACGAGCACCTCGAGCATCAAGCGGCGGTATTCGGCCGAGGCGCGGTGGCTGCCGCGCGTGACGGCGTGCGCGGCGGCAAGGCGCGCGGCCTCGGCGATGGTCTCCGGCGTCGGTGGCCGGCCGCGAATGGCGGCCTCGGCCTCGACGGCGCGTTTGGGGATCGGCGCGGCCGAGCCGAGCGCGACGCGCGCGTCCACGACGATGCCGTCGACGATGACCACGCGCGCGGCCGCGCCGACAATGGCGAGATCCATGCGACCGCGGGGGGCGAGCTTGAGATAGGTCGTCCGCTCGCCCGGCGTCGGCGGCGGCAGGACGATCTCCTTGACCAATTCGGCCGGATCGAGCGCGACGCGGCCGGGGCCGAGAAAGAAATCCTTGAGCGCGACCACGCGCTCGCCGGCGCGGCCGACGCAGACGACCTCCGCGTCATGCACGAGCAGCGCCGGGATCGAATCGGCCGACGGCACGGCGTTGCAGACATTGCCGACGATGGTGGCGCGATGCTGAATCTGGTCCGAGGCGATCGCCGACGCGCCCTCGAACAAGGCGGCATAGCGCGCGCGGACATCGGGCGACGCCGCGACCCGGGCGACCGTCGCCAGCGCGCCGATCCGCAGGCCCTTGGCCTCGTCCCAGCGCACGTAATCAAGGCCGGCGATGCCCTTCAGATCGATGACGCGCTTGGGCGCCTTGATGCCGCGCGCCTTGAGCTTGGGCATCAGATCGGTGCCGCCGGCATAGACCTGATCCTTGAGCGGCACGTCGGGGTCGAGCGCGTCGAGCGCCTCGGCGATGCTGGCCGGGCGGAAATAGTCGAACCGCGGCATGCGCCGGTAGAAGACGACGCCCTCCGCCTTGCCTGAACCGGTGTCGATCTGTTCGGACGCCATGAGCACGTTCCTTTTCAATTCGGCGAGCCGCCATATTCGGCGCGCAGAGCCTTGCGCAGGATTTTTCCCGACGCGTTGCGCGGGAGTTGGTCGAGGATGAGGATTCGCTTGGGACATTTGTAGGATGCCAGGCGCCGGCGCAGTCGCGCGGCGATATCGTCCTCGTTCGCCCGCGCGCCGGGCCGGAGCACGACCGCGGCGGCGACCATTTCGACCCATTTCGGATCGGCGACGCCGAACACGGCCGCCTCGGCGATCGCGGCATCCTCGAGCAGCGCGGCCTCGACCTCGCTCGGATAGACGTTCTCGCCGCCGGTGATGATCATGTCGTTCTTGCGGTCGACGAGATAGAGAAAGCCGTCCGCGTCGAAATAGCCGAGATCGCCCATGCGCAGCCAGCCGTCGTCGAAAGCCTCGCGCGTCAGCGCCTCGTTGCGCCAATAGCCCTTCATCACGCGCCCGCCACGCACCATGACCTCGCCGATTTCGCCCGTCGCCGCGTCGCCGCCGTCGCCGAAGCCGCGCACCTTGACCTCGACGCGGGGGCCGGCCCTGCCGCAAGAGCGCAGGCGCGCCGCGCGCGCGGGGTCGGCCAGCGCCGCGCGATGATCCTCGGCGGAAAGATGGGTCACCGCGCCCGACTCCGTCGAGCCATAGCTTTGCACGAAGCCGGTCGCCGGCAGCGACGCCAGCGCCCGCTTGAGGAGATCGAGCGGAATGGGCGAGGCCGCGTAAAGCAGCGTGCGCAGCCGCGGCAGATCGACGGGATACGCTTCCCGTTCGCGCAGCAGCGCCTCGATCATGGTCGGAACCAGATGCAGCGTCGTGATCGCGCGGTCGGCGAGCGTGGCGAGAACGGCGCGCGGCTCGAATTCCGGCAGGATCACCGCCGACACGCCGCGCGCGTAGCCGGCGAAGGCGTAGTACCACATGCCACCGACATGGAAGAACGGCAGCACGTCGAGCAGTTGGTCGTCGTCGGTCAGCGCCAGCGACGTCTCGCTTTGGACGCGCGCGTTGGCGACGACGCCGCGATGGGCGAGCATCGCGCCTTTCGGCGCGCCGGTCGTGCCGCTCGAATACATCAGGCAGGCGACGTCGTCGGGCGAAACGTCGGCGCCGCCGTCGGTGTCCGGTTCGCCGGCGTCGGCCGCCCCGAGCAATGCCTCGTAGGAAAGCCACCCGTCCGGCGCGGCGTCGAACGCGACGAAGCGCGTCCCCTCGCCGATCTCGCCGCGCAAACCGTCGACGGTCGGCGCGAATGGCGGCTCGACGACGATCGCGGCGGGCCGGCAATCGGCGATGATGCGGCCAAGCTCGCGCGGCGACAGCCGCCAGTTCAGCGGCACGGCGATCAGCCCGCGCTTGGCGACGCCGAGGACCTCGAAATATTCGGAACGGTTGCGCGCGAGCACCGCGACGCGATCACCCTTCGCAAGGCCCAAGCCGCGCAGCGCCGCGTTGAAGCGGTTCATGCGCGCGTTGACGGCCCCAAAGCTGACCTGAGAGCTCACTTGCCCCCGCGCCCCGCTGAACGCGATCTTGTCGGGATGGACGGCGGCATTGCGCCGCGCCAAGTCGCCCAACACCCCGATCGCCGACCAATCCATCCGCGCCCCCAAGTCGTCGCCTCGACGCCCAAACCGACTCTGCGGAAACCCGACCTACCGGTCGGTAGGTTCCGAGATTATGAAGCGGCCCTCGAAGAGTCAAGACGCGCCGCACCACCCAGCCCACGCCCATGGCGCGGCTTTCGCCGCCCTTGATCGGACCGTCGCCGGTGCTATCAGCGCGTGATCGCCATGAAGTCCCGCCGTCCCAGGAAGCAAGCAATGAATTCGACCGCCGCGCCCCCCTACGCCCACACCCCTCTCTTCCCGCTCGGCAAGGACCAGACGCCCTGGCGCAAGATCACCTCGGACGGCGTCCGCGTCGACAAGGCGCTGGGCGAAGAGGTCGTCGTCGTTGCCGACGAGGCGATCCGCGCGCTGTGCGAGACGGCTTTCACCGAGATCAATCATTTTCTGCGGCCCGGTCATCTCGCCCAGCTTCGCGCCATCCTCGATGACCCGGAGGCGAGCGCCAACGACCGCTTCGTCGCCTTCGACTTCCTCAAGAACGCGAACATCTCGGCCGGCGGCGTGCTGCCGATGTGCCAGGACACCGGCACGGCCGTCATCATGGGCAAGAAGGGCCGCCGGATCTGGACCGCGGGCCGCGACGAGGCCGCGCTCGCCGAGGGCGCGCGCGACGCCTATCTCAAGCGCAATCTGCGCTATTCGCAGCTCGCGCCGCTGTCGATGTTCGAGGAGGTCAACACCAAGACCAACATGCCGGCGCAGGTCGAGATTTATGCCGACGGCGAGGACGCCTACAAATTCCTGTTCATGGCCAAGGGCGGCGGCTCGGCCAACAAGACCTTCCTGTTCCAGGGCACGCCGTCGATGCTCACGCACGACCGGCTGATCGCATTCCTGAAGGAGAAGATCCTCACCCTCGGCACCGCCGCCTGTCCTCCCTATCACCTCGCCGTCGTCATCGGCGGCACCTCCGCCGAGCTCAACCTCAAGACGGTCAAGCTCGCCTCGGCGCGCTATTACGACGCGCTGCCGACCAAGGGATCGCCCGACGGGCATGCCTTCCGCGACCTCGCGATGGAACGGGAGATCCACACGCTGACGCAGTCGCTCGGCGTCGGCGCGCAGTTCGGCGGCAAATATTTCTGCCACGACGTGCGCGTCATCCGCCTGCCGCGCCATGGCGCCTCGCTCCCGATCGGCATCGGCGTGTCGTGCTCGGCGGACCGGCAGGTGCTCGGCAAGATCACCAAGGACGGCGTCTTCATCGAAGAGCTCGAACACAATCCGGCGCGATACCTGCCGCCGATCGACGAGGCGGCACTCGGCGGCGAGGTGGTCCGGATCGATCTCAACCGGCCGATGAAGGATATCCTGGCCACGCTCGCCAAACATCCGATCAAGACGCGGCTGTCGCTGACCGGCACGATGATCGTCGCCCGCGACCTCGCGCACGCCAAGCTGCGCGAGCGGCTCGATCGCGGCGAAGGCTTGCCCGACTACTTCAAGAACCACCCGATCTATTACGCCGGCCCCGCCAAAACGCCGCAAGGTTACGCTTCCGGCGCGTTCGGGCCGACGACGGCCGGCCGGATGGACGCCTATGTCGACCAGTTCCAAGCCGCCGGCGGCTCGATGGTGATGGTGGCCAAGGGCAACCGCGCGCCCGCCGTGCGCGAGGCCTGCGCCAGGCATGGCGGCTTCTACCTCGGCTCCGTCGGGGGCGCCGCGGCCAACCTCGCCGAGCATTGCATCAAACGCGTCGAGGTCGTCGAATATCCCGAACTCGGGATGGAGGCGATCTGGCGCATCGAGGTCGTCGACTTCCCCGCCTTCATCATCATCGACGACAAGGGCAACGACTTCTTCAAGGAACTCCATCTCGGCTGAGCGCCGGCGGCCTCCCTCGGCGGGGCCCGCGGCGCTCGGCCGCCTCGCTCAGCCCTTGAACAGGAGATCGCGGACGAGCCCTTCGAGATGCTGCGAGGCCTCGAGCGCCTTGCGCAGGCGCTCGCGGTTTCGCCGCGATAGCGATTTGACCACCACCGCGTTGGACGGCGCGACGCCGTGCTCGATGTCCTCGACCTGCTGCGCGATGATCAGGTCGATGAAGACGCCCTGCGCCTCGCTCAGGCCGGCGAGATCGCTTTCCCCGCCGATGCCGAGCGCGCGAATGCCCTCGATGCGCGCGGGCGTCGACCGCTCGACGATGTTATGGCAGATCGCGAGCACCCGCGCCGCGGTGACGATGCCGAACAGGCCGTATTTCTTCAGGTCGATCCGCCCGCCGACGGCGTTGAAGCGCCCGAAGAAGGTTAGTCCGGACTCGATCGCGCCCGCCGATTCCACCAGCAGCTTGGCGAACGCGGACTGGCCCTTGGCGACCTCGAAGCCCTCCGTCCAGATCGCCTGCGCCATGGTCGCGTCGCCGTGCACGGCGCGCATGTCGAAGAAGATGTCGGTCGACAGCAGATCCTCCGGGCTCGACCGCGAAATCCAATGCGCGATGCGATCGCGCCATGTCGCCAGCGATCCGCGCCATTGCGGGTTCTTCGCCATGACGCCGCCCTTGCAATAGGGAATGCCGACCTCGTGAACGATGTCGGCGACGTGGGTGGCGTAGGCGGCGAACCAGCGATCCTCCGGCCCGTCGGGCGCGCCTTCGGCGAACACCAGCGCGGTGTCCTGATCCATGGCGAGCATGCTCTCGCCGCGACCGGCGGACCCCAGAATGCTCAGCGCGAAGGGGCATGGCGGACCGCCCGCGCCGCTCGCGCGCATGCGTTGCTCGGCGAGCACGGCGGCCTGGCGCGTCAGCGCGCCAACCTCGCGCGAGATGACGGCGGCGATATCGCGCCCGGCAAGGCCCTCGTCGATCAGCCCGGCCGCGACATGCGGCAGTTTCGCCCAGGCGACCGCGAGCGCGTGCGAATCCTCGGCCTCGTCGATCTCGTCGCCGAGCGAGATGGCGTCGCCCGCGCGCAGCCGCAGCAGATCGCGCGACGACAGCGCGCCGACCAACACCCCGGAATCGTCGACGACACCGAGATGGCGGGTGCGGATGCGATTCATGCGGCCGATCGAGCGATAGACGAAGGTGTCGGCCCGCACCGTCGCCAGCGGCCGGCTCGCGAATTCCATCACCGGCATGTCGAGGCCGGCGGCGTCCTTGCGCGCGATGGCGCGCAGCAAATCGCGTTCGGTGATGATGCCGATCTGGTCGGTCGGCAGGATCGTTCCATCGGTGCCGGGAGGGCGCACGAACAGCGAGGAAATCTGCTCCCCGGTCATGCGCAGGAGCGCGTCGCGGATCGTCCGGTCGCCGTCGACGAATTGCGGCGGCGCGCGCATGATGTCGCGGTTGCGATGGCGATAGGCGTAACTGTCGATGCGCCCGAAAGTGCGCTCGGCGTCGACCCGGGCCGGCACGTCCACGGTCTCGACCCAGCCGGCACGGTGCTGTTCGTCGAGCACATCGGTCAGCGCGCGGCAGGACTGGATCGCCTCGCCGAGCGTGCGGATGCCGCCCTCGCGCAGCTTGGGCACGAGCGCGGTGAGAATCTCGGCCGTGCCGATCGCGTCGCCCAGCGCCGAATGCCGGTCGACGATATCGACGCCGAGCCAGACCGAGAGATTTTCCAGCGTGAAGCCGGCGAGATTGGGCTCGGCCACCTGCGCCAGCAGGCGCGTGTCGAGCGTGCGCGGCTTGAGGAAGTCGAGCCCGGCGCGCTCGCATTCGCGGCGGAACACCGCGAGGTCGAACCCCAACGTGTGGCCGACGAGCACGTCGTCGCCGATATATTCCAGGAATTCGCGCCACACCTCGGCGAAGGTCGGCGCGTACTTCACCGTCTGGTCGCTGATATGGTGCACCGCCGTCGACGCCGGCGGGATCGGTTCGCCGGGACGCACCAGACGGCGATAGGCGCTGTCGCGGTCGAGCTTGCCGTTGACGAGCCGCACCGCGCCGATCTCGACGATCCAGGCGTTGCGCGGATCGAGACTGGTGGTCTCGGTGTCGAGCACCACCGCGTTGAGAGCCATCAGGGGAACGCCGCCGCTCTGTCGATTCATGCTGACTATCGCTTCGTTGCTATCGCTTCGTTGCCGTCGCTTGGCCGTCGTCAATTCGCCTCGACCGGCCGGGCCAGCAAATCCACCGAGACCGCGCGACCGTCGAGGCGCCGACTCAATTCGTCATGGATGTTGCAAAGCGTGACCTTGAGGTAGTTCCTGATCGTCGGCCCTTCGTTCTGCCGCAGATTCTTGTGGATGGGCATGAGGTCGGTATAGGCCTGGGCGAAACGCTCGGGGACGTCCTTGGCCATTTTCGGCGGATGCGTGCCAATCAAGTCAAGGTCGTTCGCCAATTTCTCGCGCGCGGCCAACCATGCCACGGGGTCAAGCGTCGCCGGCTGCGCGTATCGATCGAACACCGCGAGCACGATCGATTTAAGTCGCGACAGTCCGTCCAGGCGACTGTCCGGACCGCCGACCTCGCGCAGGAATGGATCGAGCACGCTCTCGGTGACCTCGCCGACCATCGCCAGACCGAGCGGAAACGCCCGCCAGCGCGAGCGATCCAGCATTTCGAGAAAGCTCGCTTCGGCGAAAAGGATCTTCGCGTAATGGCCCGCGCGCGCGCGCGAATATTCGAAAATGCCCTTCTGCACGATGAAGGCGGATTGCTCGTCGATGAAATCGGCGAGAGCGGCGGCTTGCGCGATCGGCTTGCGCCGCCGACCGAAATCAAAAAGTCTCATACCGCTCTCCCGACCGGACCTTCGCTCGCGCGCGGCACGATCAATGTTGCAATGCGGAAGAATCCGCTTTCGGATTTTTCAAATTATTGAAAGGCGTAGTCGATTAAGATTAGCCGAAAGTCTTATACGATCCATCTCCGCGCAGGTGTTAGTTTTTTCGCTCGGCTCGACGCAACCAACAAACGACGTTTCGCGCCGAGTCAAGGTCAGCAAGGGCGCTGCGTTTCGATAAGAACGCCCCGGAAAATTCAGGGTGGAGCCGGTCGTTCGCGCCGGCGAATAACGCGCCACAAGGAGATGGAACCTCATGTCACAATCCTCACCAGCCAATGACGCAGCTCATTGGAAGAAGACCACGCGCCTGATGCTCACGCATCTCGCGATCTGGCTCTTCTTCGGCTACATCGTCCACATGTTCGTGAATCAGCTCAACGCGATCACGATCCCCGTGCTGAGCTTCCCGCTCGGCTTCTACATGGCCGCGCAGGGCTCGCTGATTGCGTTCGTCGTCATGCTGTTCGTGTTCGCGAAGCAGCAGGACAAGATCGACCGCGATCACGGCGTCGCCGAAGACTGAGAGGGGATCAGACATGTCAACCCAAGCAGCCGGCAAGTCCGACTTCATCAACAATCTCGGCAGGATCTACGGTTATTACACCGGCGGATTCGTTGCCTTCGTCATCCTGATCGCCATCCTCGAAATGGCTGGCGTGCCGAACAGGTTCCTGGGCTATCTGTTCGTGTTCTTCACGCTCGCGGTCTACGCCTTCATCGGCGTCTTGTCGCGAACGGCGCAGATTTCCGAATATTACGTCGCCGGCCGTTCGGTGCCGGCCTTCTACAACGGCATGGCGACCGGCGCCGACTGGATGTCGGCGGCCTCCTTCGTCGGCATGGCCGGCACCCTGTTCCTGCTCGGCTATGACGGCCTGGCCTGGGTGCTCGGCTGGACCGGCGGCTACGTGCTGGTGTCGGTGCTGATCGGCCCGTACCTGCGCAAGTTCGGCGCCTACACCGTTCCGGACTTCCTCGCCTTCCGCTACGGCGGCAACTTCGCGCGCTTCCTCGGCGTGATCGTGCTGGTGGCCTGCTCCTTCACCTATGTGACGGCGCAGATCTACGGCACCGGCCTCATCGCCTCGCGCTTCCTCGGCATGCAGTTCGAGATCGCGGTGTTCGCGGGTCTTGCCGGCATCCTGCTCTGCTCGATGCTGGGCGGCATGCGGGCGGTGACCTGGACGCAGGTGGCGCAGTACATCGTGCTGATCATCGCCTACCTCACGCCGATCGTGATCCTGTCGTTCAAGAAGTACGGCATTCCGATTCCGGAATTGACCTACGGCAAGGCGATCATGGACATCACCGCGCGCGAGCAGGAGATGGTCAAGACGGGTCTGGCGACGGTGGCCGGTCTCAAGCCGCACATCCAGCCCTTCATCAACTACACGCCGCTCAACTTCTTCGGCATCATCCTCTGCATGATGGTCGGCACGGCGTCGTTGCCGCACATCCTGATGCGCTACTTCACCACCCCGTCGGTGCGTGAAGCGCGCATGTCGGTGGCGTGGTCGCTGCTGTTCATCTTCCTGCTTTACTTCTCGGCGCCGGCCTACGCGGCGTTCTCGAAGCTCGAGGTGTACACGAACATCATCGGCCGCGATCTGGCGAGCATCCGTCCCTGGATGTTCACCTGGGGCGAGCTTGGCCTGATCCAGGTCTGCGGCAAGAACGCCGCGAATCTTCAGGCCGTGGTCGACGCCTGCAAGGCGATCGCGGACCATCCCGGCGTCGTCCGTCTGCAGGACTTCGTGATCAACACGGACGTGATCGTGCTCTCCACGCCGGAGATCGCGGGACTTCCGTACGTGATCTCGGGCCTGGTCGCCGCCGGCGGTCTCGCCGCCGCGCTCTCGACCGCGGACGGCCTGCTGCTCGCCATCGCCAACGCGCTCAGCCATGACGTGTACTACAAGATGATCGATCCGAACGCGCCGACCGCGCGCCGGCTCGTCGTCGCCCGCGTCCTGCTGCTGCTCGTCGCGGTGTTCGCGGCCTACCTTGCCTCCACCAAGCCGGCGGACATTCTCGCCATGGTCGGCTGGGCGTTCTCGCTCGCCATGGCCGGAAACTTCCCGGCGCTGGTGATGGGCGTGTGGTGGAAGCGGACGACGACGGCGGGCGCCATCGCCGGCATCATCGCCGGCTTCGGTCTCTGCATCTTCTATCTGCTGACGACGCGTTACTTCCCCGGCTTCGGCGTGAAGTATGCCGGCATGACCTCGCTGCTCAGCCCGGCGGGCGCGCCGCTCGTCAAGGACATGGCCGCCGCCATGGCCTTGCCGAACGCGATGGAGATGTGGCCCACGCTCGCCCACCCGCTCGCCAACAAGGTCGGCTGGTTCAACCTCAACAACATCAATTGCGGGTTGTTGGGCGCGCCACTCGGCTTCCTGGTGATCATCGTGGTCAGCCTCATGGGCAAGGAGCCGTCGAAGGAAATGCAGGCCCTGATCGACGAGATCCGCAAGCCGCGCGGCCGGACGGTTCTCGAAGAAAAGATGTGATCCGAGCGTCTTCGGAAGCGAAATCGGGCGGGGTCCTTCGGGACCCCGCTTCGTTTTGGGGCGCCGGGCGGGACAGCCAGGCGCGCTCCTGCCGGGGCGCGAAACGCTTGCCCTCCCGCGTCCACAACGGCTAAACCTTTCCGCGCCCCAACAGGAGGCCAAGCGCAACGTGACCGTCGGCGGCTCGATCATTCAATATTGGTACTTCCACCTGCCGAACTTCGTTCTGGCGGTGCTGATGTACACGCTGCTCGGCCGCGTGTTGCTCGGCCTGTTCGTGGACCCGGATTCGCCGAACTACATCTGGCGCTTCTTCTGCCGGCTGACCGACCCCGTCGTGGCGCTGGTCGCCAAGGTCACGCCCAAGGCCGCCGTGCCGGTGATCATCTGGCTGTTCGGCGTCGTCTGGCTGTTCTGGCTGCGCGTGCTGCTGCTTTCGGTCCTGATCGCGCTCGGCATACCGCCACGGGCCATGTGAGGCGCGCCATGGACACCAACCACAATCTCTATTTCATCGCCATCGCGTTCTTCGGCATGATCAACGGACTGTTCAACTCCGACGCGCTGCTGTTCGCCGTCATCCATATGCAGATCCTGGCGCCGGCGCTCTTGTTCGGCTCGACCTCGCTGACGCTGATGTTCTCCTCGCTGATGGTGGCGACCGCGACGATCATTCTGGGCGGCATCCCGGCCGCGATCTACGAGCGGGCGAAGGGAATCGAGGACGACTCCACCGAGGTCTCGTTGTGGATCTGGCTCGCCGGCACGGCGGTCCTGACGATTCCGGCGATCGGGAATTTCCTCAAGATCGGCCTCTGAGCGGCCCGCGCGCCGCTGGCGCCAGACCTGGCCGCTACACATGAATGTGAGCGGCGCGCCGACCCGGCATGCCCCAAGATGTCCCGATCGCGACCGGCAAATCGCCGCCGCGCGGCCGAAACCGACAGCGAGGGACACGGGGCGCATGGAGGTCATGCGACAGATCGCCTACGCGAACGCGCTTCGCGCCTGCGGTTTTGGTTCGCTCGCGATCTTCACGGTGATGGTCGGCCTGTCGTTCGAGCCGCGCGCGGCCTTCGAGGCCGGCGGCATCCTGACGCTGATCATGACCGCGATCCTCTTGTTCAAGGCGCGCGAGGCGCGGACCAAGCACTATCGCAGAACCGAATTGTGGCTCTATCTGCCGGAGGAGCATCGCCCGCCGGCGGCCATCGCCCAGCGCATCTCCTCGGCGCTGCTGCGCGAAACCTATCTCACCTTCGCACAGTGGAGCGCGCTGATCGCGATCTGCATGTGGGCGATCGCCCTGCTCTTCGCGGCGATCGGATTGTGAGGCCCCCCCCGCGCGGACGCCGCGCGTTCGATGCCGCGCGTTCGATGCCGCCGGGTCGATCGCCGAGGGTCTGATCGCCGAGGGTCTGATCGCCGCCCATGGATCTGGAACGAGCTGTCGATTTCGCCGATGGCGAACGGCAAGCGACGAATGGCAAGCGCAGGATGGCGAGCGAAAAATGGCGAGTGGCGGATACGATCGGCCGAGGATTTCGTTGGTAGCGGGGGAGGGATTTGAACCCCCGACCCCAGGATTATGATTCCCGTGCTCTAACCAACTGAGCTACCCCGCCACACGGCGCGGCCCGAGGGCTGAGCCCCCTTCGCCGCGACCCGGCCGCATATAAAGAGCGGCTCAAATCGATGTCAAGCAATGCCGCCTGCCGTGGGTCGCGCGGCGCGCGCCGGGCGCATGCAGCCGCCTGCCAGCATGGCGCTATCCGGCGCGCTTGCGATACCGGATCAGCGAAAAATGCCCGAGCGGCGGCATCGGCCTGCGCTCGACCAGTTCGACGCCGCCGTGCCGGCCCACCCAGTTCACCAGCCGCGCCCAAGGGAACTCAGGCCGCCAGCCGAGCCTGCGCGCGAGGGGCGCGAAAGCCAGTTCGAACCACAGGCGCGGGCCGCTCTCGGCGCCAATGTGGTTGACCAGCACGAGCTCACCGCCGGGCCGAAGCACGCGGACGAATTCGTCGAGCGTGGCCTCGGGCTCAGGCACTGCCGTAATGACATATTGGGCCACGACCGCGTCGAACGTGTCGGTCGGGAAGGCGAGGAACTTGGCGTCCATCACCGCCAGCATCTCGACATTGTCGAGCTTGAAGGCGCGCGCCCGCTCCTGCGCCTTGCGCAGCATCGGCTCCGACAGGTCGACCCCGACGAGCCTGGTCGTGGCCGAATAGGTCGACAGCGAAAGGCCCGTGCCGACCCCGACGTCGAGCACGCGCCCGCCGATGGCGTCGGCGGCCGCGATCGTGGCGCGCCGCCCGGCATCGAAAACCCTGCCGAATACGAGATCGTAGATCGGCGCCCATCGCGCGTAGGCTTTCGCCACGCCGGCCAGATCAATATCGCCTGCCATTTTCCAATTCGCGGTCGACCGTCAGCCGCGCAGTGCCGCCGAGATCCGCGCCTCCCCAGCGTCCTGCGCCGTCGTCGCCGTCGCGGCCACCGCGCTCTTGATGAATCCACCGCCGAGCACGCGCGCCTGCCCCGACGGAGCGTCGTAGAACACGCACGCCTGGCCGGGCGACACGCCCTCCTCTACGTCGATCAGTTCGATTTCAT
The DNA here is from genome assembly GCA_041918675.1 of Xanthobacteraceae bacterium. GTDB lineage: Bacteria > Pseudomonadota > Alphaproteobacteria > Rhizobiales > Xanthobacteraceae > SCUB01. The sequence continues at coordinate 153,614 of JAYRVF010000007.1, read as the reverse complement.
ATCCCTCTTGCGAGGCCACCAGCCAGGCCGGCTGCGGACGCCGCGTCGAGCGGACGCGGACATGGACCTCGAGCCGGTCGTCGGCGAGAAGGTTCGACAACTCGCCGTCGCCGATCCAGTTCACGTCGCGCAAATGGATGCGGCGCATGCGCAACGCCTCGCGCGGGCCGACGACCACGCGCCGGGCGTCGGCGTCGAGACGGACCACGTAAAGCGGCGCGCCGGAGGCGATGCCCAGCCCGCGACGCTGGCCCACCGTGTAGTGGATGATGCCCTGGTGATGGCCGATCACCTTGCCCGTGAGATCGACGATGTCGCCGGGCTCGACGGCGCCGGGCTTGAGGCGCTCGATCACGTCGGTGTAGCGGCCCTCGGGAACGAAACAGATGTCCTGGCTGTCATGCTTGTCGGCGACGGCGAGGCCGAAGCGGCGGGCGAGCGCGCGCGTCTCCGCCTTGGTCAGATCGCCGAGCGGAAAGCGCAGATCGGCGAGCTGCTCGCGCGATGTCGCGAACAGGAAGTAGCTCTGGTCGCGGTCGGCGTCCTTGGCGCAAAACAGCCCGCGCGAACCGTCGGCGAGCCGGCGCGAGGAGACATAATGACCGGTCGCCAGCACGCGCGCGCCGAGCTCGCGCGCGGTATCGAGAAGATCGCGAAACTTGATCGACTGGTTGCAGGCCACGCACGGCACCGGCGTCTCGCCGGCGACATAGCTTTCGGCGAAGCGGTCGATCACCGCCTCGCGGAAGCGGGTTTCATAATCGAGCACGTAATGGGGAATGCCGATGCGCTCGGCCACCGCCCGCGCGTCGTAGATGTCCTGCCCGGCGCAGCACGCGCCCTTGCGATGGGCCGCTTCGCCGTGATCGTAAAGCTGCAGCGTCACGCCGACGACGTCATAGCCCTCCGCCTTCAGGAGCGCGGCGGTCACCGACGAGTCGACGCCGCCCGACATGGCGACCACAATCCGGGTGTCGGCCGGATCGCCTTCGATGTCCTGGCTGTTGAGCATCACGCCGCAATACCTCATCTGCGCGCCGACGGCGTCGGCCGGCCGACGGGCGCGTCAAGCGCGCGATTACAATGAATTACTTATAGGTGGGGCCCCCGCCGCGCAATGCTCGCCTCCCGGTCACGCTGTCGCGGGCGCCTCGGCCGACGCCGGAACGACCGGGGCAAATCTTGCCGTGGGGGAAGAATTGGCATGCCTCCGCGCCCCGCCCGGCGGCGACGCCATCACCCATATCATTGTTTTACAAAGCTTTTTTCATATGGCGGCGCTGGCCCGCGACTTGCTCATCCAAGCGCGGATCCAGATTTCATGAGGTTTCCCGTGTTGAGTGTCGTCGCAGACCCGGTCCATCCGACCCCCGCCATGTCCGGCAACGCCAAATCGTCGGACGCCGGTCAGTCGGGCGATCTTTTCGCCGCGATGGTTGGCCTGGAGTCCGGGGACGCGGCCGTCCCCCAGGCAAACACCGTGACGCCGCCGGTCGCGCCGGCCGATGCCCTCCTTATCTCGGACCTGTTCTCGCAAGTGGTCGCGGAAGCAACCGCGACGGACAAGACCGAGACTTCGAACGACCCCAACGCCGACGCCGCCGGCGACGGCACGTCGCTTCAGGCTCTCGCAGAAATGCCGGCCCCGCCGGCGCCGACCCAGATCGCCGCGCCTCCGGCCGTCGCGGCGTTGATCGTTGCGCCGCCCGTCCCCGCGCTTCAGGATGCATCGGCCGTCACGAGTTCCGAAGCAAATGACGCGGTGGCCGCGGCCGGCGACGCGCTCGCGACCTCGCGCACGCAAGCAAGATTCGCGGGCCTCAATGACGCCCCGTCCGGAACCGGCACCGACGCGCTCGATGCCAAGGGCAAGGCCTCCGCGACCGAGGCGGGACAGAGCGGCGCAGGGCAAAGCGAGGCCAAGTCACCGGCCACCGACGCCACGGCCATCAACCTCGCGGCCAAGCTCGCGGCAAGCCAATCCAATGCGCAAGCGACGAGCCCCGCGTCCGCGACCGAGGCCACGTCATCCGAACCGAAAACGACGACCGATGCCGCGACGGCGCAAGCCAAGTCGCCCGACGGCGAGGTTGCCGCGAACTCGGCCGCGAAACCGGATACCGCGACGACGGCAACCCTGAATCCGGCGCTCGCGCCGGCGGCAAGCGACGCCGCGACGGCCCCCGGCGAGACCAAGACGACCGAAGCGCGCCTTTCCTCGACCCGCGCGAAGGCGAACGTGGAGACCGACGCGTCGCCAACCAAATCGCACGCTTCCGTAGCCGGCCGCGCCGGCCTCGCGGATGGGGCCGCGAGCGCCTCCACCGGCACCGCCGCGACGGCCGCGTCGGCGAACGATGCCGGCCAGGCGACGACCTTCTCCGTCCTGCACGCCTCCGCGCAATTCGCCACCGCGATCGCGGCCAATGACCAGCTATCCAACCTTGCCGCGAGCGGCCGCGCTTCCTCCGCCGACCTCGTGCCGGTCGCCGGCCTTGCCGTCGAGATCGCGAGTCGCGCGTCGGCCGGCAACAACCGCTTCGAAATCCGGCTCGATCCGCCGGAACTCGGCCGCATCGATGTCCGTCTCGATGTCGATCGCGCGGGTCAGGTGACCTCGCATCTCACGGTCGAACGGGCCGACACGCTCGATCTGCTGCGCCGCGACGCTTCGCAGCTTCAACGCGCGCTGCAAGACGCGGGCCTCAAGACCGGCGACAGCGCGCTGCAGTTCAGCCTGCGCGACCAGTCCTTCGCCAACAACCAGCAAAATGACGGCGCGCCGCGACGCGACGCGGCGCAAATTCTCATCCAGACGGACGAAGCCCCGACGGCCGAGGTCGCCGCCCGCGCGTTGGGACGCCTTCTCGGTTCGTCAAGCGGCCTCGATATCCGCGTCTAGGAGGACATCATGTCGGTCGATGCCACCATCGCCTCGCAGGTAACCTCGGCCGTGGCCACGACCACCTCGTCGAGCACGAAGTCGTCGTCGAGCACGTCGAGCACCACGACCGCCACGCTGGCGAGCAATTTCCAGACCTTCCTGACATTGCTGACGACGCAATTGCAGAACCAGAATCCGCTCGACCCGCTCGATACCAACCAGTTCACCCAGCAGCTCGTCCAGTTCGCGCAGGTCGAGCAGCAGCTCAAACAGAACGAGCAGCTTTCCGCGATGCTCGAATTGCAGAAGAGCGCCCAGGCCACCCAGGCTCTGAACTATGTCGGCTTCAACGCCGCCGTCGACGGGGCGACCGCCAAGCTCTCCTCGGGCCTCGCCACCTGGTCGATGAACTCGCCCAAGCCGGTGACCGCGAACGTGACCATCGCCAACTCGGCCGGCCAGACCGCCTATTCGGGAACATTCTCGCTCAACGCCGGCGATAACCAGTTCATCTGGGACGGCAAGGGCAACGACGGCACGCAATGGCCGGACGGCAACTACACCGTCACCATCACCGCCAAGGACGCCTCGGGCCAGACGACGGCGGTGTCGACCGAAATCGTCGGAACCGTCGACTCGGTCGACCTGACGCAGTCGCCGCCCCTGCTCTCAATCGGCGGCACGACCTACGCGCTCGACAAGATCAAGCGGATCGTGCGGCCCAACGCCTAGATCGTTTCGGCGACCGGCGTCGCGAACGTAATCAAAGCGTTAATATCCACCAGCGCGCGGCACCGGGCCGCGTGCTGAACAAGTGTTTGTCATAACATTCTCGATCCCTGCTTGCGGCTTAGGCAAATTTTAAGCCCAGGCCACTATTGTGCGTGAACGTTCAGTTGGTCGAGTTTGTGAGTACATCATGACAGAACCCCATCGCCCGAGGGTGAAGTACGTCATCGGGCCGGACGGCAGTCCATTGACGATAGCGGACCTCCCCGCGCCGGGAACGAAGCGGTGGGTGATCCGCCGCAAGGCCGAAGTCGTCGCCGCGGTGCGTGGCGGGCTTCTGTCCCTCGAGGAAGCGTGCAGCCGCTATACGCTGACGGTCGAGGAATTCCTGTCCTGGCAGTTCTCCATCGACCAGCACGGCCTCGCCGGCCTGCGCACGACGCGTATCCAGCAATATCGCCAATAGAAGCCGCCCCTTGAGGCGGCGAGCCGGCGCCCGGTCCCCGCGACCGGGCGCCGTTGCATTTTTGGCGTCCGGGCGGTCGATCGGCCGGCGTTAACCATATGGAAACCATCCCATGGGCAAATTTTGCCGGGTCGGCGCTTCGCGCCCGAATCTCGAAGGCGGTTTCCGTTGCAGGGTCTGTTTGGATTTTTGCGGGATCTGGGAGCGGCAAGGCTCGCGGCGATGGTCGCGATCACGGCCGCGCTGATCGGCTTTTTCGCCTTTCTCATCATGCGGGTGAGCGCCCCGCACATGACGACGCTGTTCACCGACCTCTCCGTCGAGGATTCCAGCGCCATCATCAAGGACCTGGAACGCCAGGCGATCCCCTTCGAAATCCGCAACGAGGGCACCGTCATCATGGTCCCCAAGGACAAGGTGACGCGCCTGCGCATGAAGCTCGCCGAAACCGGCCTGCCCAAGGGCGGCGGCGTCGGCTACGAGATTTTCGACAAGTCCGACGCTCTCGGCGCGACCAGTTTCGTCCAGAACATCAATCGCCTGCGCGCGCTGGAAGGCGAGCTTGCCCGCACCATCCGGGCGCTCGACCGGGTCCAGTTCGCCCGCGTGCACCTCGTCCTTCCCGAGAAACCGCTGTTCTCGCGGGAAACGCCGGAGCCCTCCGCCTCGATCGTCCTGCGCGTGCGCGGGGCGCTTGAGTCGCAGCAGGTTCGCGCCATCCGCCATCTCGTTGCCTCGGCCGTCACCGGCATGAAGCCGCAGCGCGTCTCCATCATCGACGAGGCCGGCCAGCTTCTCGCCAACGGCGCGGCCGGCGACGAAGCCAGCGGGGCGACCGGCGACGAGCGCCGCACCGCGTTCGAGCGCCGCATGCGGGACCAGGTCGAGGCGATCGTGTCGTCGGTCGTCGGACCGGGACGCGCCCGCGTGCAGCTTTCCGCCGATTTCGACTTCAACAAGGTCACCCAGACCTCGGACAAGTTCGATCCCGAGGGCCGCGTCGTCCGCTCCAGCCAGACCCGCGAGGAGCTCTCCTCCAACGCCGAACCCAATCAGGGCCAGGTCACGGTCAATAACGAGCTGCCCGGCGGCCAGAAGCCGGAAGGCGCCGGCGGCTCGCGCGAGCAGAGCAAGAAATCCGAGGAGATCATCAATTACGAAATCTCCCGCACCACCAAGACCGAGATCGTCGAGGCCGGCCGCGTCAACCGCATGTCGGTCGCGGTGTTGGTGGACGGCGTCTATACCAAGAACGACAAGGGGGAGACGACCTACGCGCCGCGCGCGAAGGAGGAGCTCGACCGCATCGCCGCGCTGGTGCGCACCGCGATCGGCTTCGACGCCAAGCGCGGCGACCAGGTCGAGATCGTCAATCTGCGCTTCGCCGAGCAGCCGGCGGTGGTGCCGGCGGCCGAACCGACCGGCCTCCTCGGCATGATCCGTTTCACCAAGGACGACATCATGTACGCGATCGAACTCGGCGTCATGACGCTGCTCGGCATCATCGTCCTTTTCATGGTTGTTCGTCCGCTGGTGCGCCGCGTGCTGACGCCGGATCTGGCGCGGGCCGAGGCGAGCGGCGTCGCGCCGCAACCGGCCGCCGAGGCCGCGCAGGCCGCGAACCCGGCCACGGGCCAGCGCCAGCTCAGCGCCACCCAGAGCCAGACCGCGCAGATGATCGACGTGGCGCAGGTGCAGGGCCAGGTGCACGCCCAGTCGGTGCAGCGGGTCGGCGAACTCGCGGAAAAGAATCCCCATGAAACCGTCGCCATTGTCCGGCAATGGCTATCCGAACCGGCGTGATGGCGAGCATGAACGCGAAAGCCTCCGATAGCAGCACCATCGCCGAAGCCGTCGCCGGGCTCGCGGCGCGGCAGGCCAACCGGCCGCGCGGCAAGAAGCTCGCCGGACCGCAGCGCGCCGCCGTGCTGATGCTCGCGCTCGGCGAGAAATATGGCGGCAAGATATGGTCGATGCTCGACGACGACGAATTGCGCGAATTGTCGATCGTGATGTCGTCTCTCGGCACGGTCGAATCCGATTCGGTCGAGGACCTGTTGCTGGAATTCGTCTCGCGCATGTCGGCCTCCGGCGCGCTGATGGGCACCTTCGACGCGACCGAGCGACTGCTGCAGCAGTATCTCCCGCCCGAACGCGTCAACGGCATCATGGACGAGATCCGCGGTCCGGCCGGGCGCAACATGTGGGAGAAGCTCTCCAACGTCCAGGAAGAGGTTCTCGCCAACTATCTCAAGAACGAATATCCGCAGACCGTCGCCGTCGTCATGTCCAAGCTGCGGCCGGAACACGCCGCGCGGGTGCTGGCGATCCTGCCCGAGGACATGGCGCTCGACGTCGTCAACCGCATGCTCAAGATGGAGGCGGTGCAGAAGGAAGTGATCGAGCGGCTGGAGCAGACGCTGCGCACCGAATTCATGTCCAACCTGTCGCAAACGCGCCGGCGCGACGCCCACGAGGTGATGGCCGAAATCTTCAATTCGTTCGACCGCCAGACCGAGACGCGCTTCATCACCTCGCTGGAGGAGGAGAACCGCGAATCCGCCGAACGCATCAAGGCGCTGATGTTTACCTTCGACGACCTCATCAAGCTCGACAACGCCTCGGCGCAGACGCTGATGCGCAACCTCGACAAGGACAAGCTCGCCGTCGCGCTGAAGGGCGCCAACGACGCGGTGCGCGATTTCTTCATGGCCAACATGTCGAGCCGCGCGGCCAAGATGTTGACCGACGACATGGCGGCGATGGGGCCGGTGCGCCTGCGCGACGTCGACGAGGCGCAATCCGCGCTCGTCAATCTCGCCAAGGATCTGGCCGCCAAGGGCGAGATCACGCTGACCAAGAACCGCGCGGATGAGGAGCTCGTCTACTGATGGGCGCGCCGGCGAAATTCCTGTTCGATGTCGACTTCTCCGAGAAGGCGACGAAGGCCAAGCCGGCGACCCCGGCCGAGGTCGCCGCCCAGATTTCGGAGGCGGCGAATTCGGGCTACGCGCGCGGCTTCGCCGCCGCCAAACAAGAGGCCGAAACCTCCGACACCCGCCGCATGGCGATCGCGCTCGAACAGATCGGCCAGGCCGTCGCCGCGATCGCCTCCGGCCTCGACGTGATCGAGCGCCGGGTGGAGTCGGAAGCGACCGAGGTCGCGCTGGCGGTGGCGCGCAAGCTGTGCGCCGAACTGCTCGCGCGCGAGCCGCTGGCGGAAGTGTCGGCGCTGCTCGAGGAGAGCCTGCGCCATCTCGTCGCCGCGCCGCATCTCGTCATTCGCGTCAACGACGCCATCTACGACCCAGCCAAGAGCCGGATCGAGACACTCGCCCACCGCCTCGGCTTCGAGGGACGGCTGGTGATCCTCGCCGAGCCCGAGCTCGGCACCGGCGACTGCCGGATCGAATGGGCCGATGGCGGAATCACGCGCGACCGCGCCACCACCGAGGCGCGGATCGGCGAACTGATCGACCGCTATATCGCCTCGCGGCGCGACGCCGGTCCGAAGAATGAGGGGTAACGCATGAGCGACAACGAAACCAAGGTGCCGCTGCCGCACCTCGACAGTTCCGAGGTCGCCGCCATGGCCGACAACGACATCGTCGCCGCGACCGACGACGAGGCCGCCAGTCGCGTCGCCGCCGACCTCGAGGCCGTCTTCGACGTGCCGGTTCAGGTCTCCGCCGTGCTCGGACGCTCGCGCATGGAAGTCGGCGACCTGCTCAAGCTCGGCCCCGGCACCGTGCTGGAACTGGACCGCCGCGTCGGCGAGGCGATCGACATCTACGTCAACAACCGGCTCGTCGCGCGCGGCGAGGTGGTGCTGGTCGAGGACAAGCTCGGCGTCACCATGACGGAAATCATCAAGGCGGAACGCTGACGCGCGGCGAAACGGCTCAACCGGCGGCCGTGACGCCGCGGACGAAATAGCAGGAGAGCATCATGCGGCTTCTCATCGTTGGCACCTTGAAGGGCCAGCTCACCACCGCGACCAAGATCGCGATGGACAAGGGCGCGACCGTTACCCACGCCGAGGACAACGAGCAGGCCTTGCGCGTGCTGCGCGGCGGCAAGGGCGCCGATCTCCTGCTCGTCGATGTCGGGCTCGACATTCGCGACCTGGTGATGCGGCTCGAGGCCGAGCACATCTACGTGCCGATCGTGGCCTGCGGCATCTCCAGCGACGCCCGCGCCGCGGTCGCCGCCATTCATGCCGGCGCCAAGGAATACATCCCGCTGCCGCCGGACCCGGAGCTGATCGCGGCGGTGCTGGCCGCGGTCGCCGACGACACCCGCGATCTCATTTACCGCGACGACGCGATGGCGAAGGTGATCAAGCTCGCCCAGCAGGTCGCCGCCTCCGACGCCTCGGTCCTGATCACTGGCGAATCCGGCACCGGCAAGGAAGTGCTGGCGCGCTACGTTCACGCCCGCTCCAATCGCGCGCGCAAGCCCTTCATCTCGGTCAATTGCGCGGCGATCCCGGAGCATCTCCTGGAGTCGGAATTGTTCGGCCATGAAAAGGGCGCCTTCACCGGCGCCGTCGCCCGCCGCATCGGCAAGTTCGAGGAGGCCAATGGCGGCACCCTCTTGCTCGACGAAATCTCGGAAATGGATGTGCGGCTGCAGGCGAAGCTCCTGCGCGCGCTGCAGGAGCGCATCATCGACCGCGTCGGCGGCGCGCGGCCGGTGCCGGTCGACATCCGCATCATCGCCACGTCCAACCGCAATCTCGCCGACGCCGTGCGCGAGGGTACGTTCCGCGAGGACCTCGTCTTTCGCCTCAATGTGGTGAACCTGAAGGTCCCGCCGCTGCGCGAGCGGCCCGCCGACATCATCGAGCTCGCTCAGCATTTCGCCAAGAAATACGCCGAAGCCAACGGCGCGCCGGTGCGGCCGCTGTCGGCCGAGGCGCGGCGCGTGCTGACCACGAATCGGTGGCCCGGCAATGTGCGCGAACTCGAAAATACGATCCACCGCTCGGTTCTGATGGCGCAGGGTGACGAGATCGGACCCGAGGCCATCATCTCGCCCGACGGCGACCGTCTCGATCATGCCAAGGTGTCACCCGCGGTCGCGCATGCCACGATCGCGGCCGAACAGGTGACGCGCGCGCTGGTCGGGCGCACCGTCGCCGACGTCGAGCGCGATCTCATCTTGCAGACACTCAAGCATTGCCTCGGCAATCGCACGCACGCGGCCAACATCCTTGGAATATCCATTCGCACGCTGCGCAATAAGCTCAACGAATATGCGGACGCCGGAATTCCCATTCCGCCGCCGGGCACCGGTGAAAGACTCGCCAGCTAGGCCAAATCCCGCGAAAAGCGCAAACCGCTTTCGCAATCAAGATTTGCCTGAGGCGTTGAGTCCGACGCATTTCATTTCGGCGTGACCATCCGTCAGGCGGGGAAATGCCTCAGCGTATTTCTTGCGCGAAATTTCCACCGCGATCGTGAGAGCGCGCCGTCCAATCGCGCGCGTGAAATTCTGTTCCGCAATTTCAGATTCCATTTAGCATGACAATAAATCTCATTCAAAAGTCGCCGGTATTGTGCGATGTTGCCTTTTCAGAAATTGGCGGCTTTTCAAAAGAAAAGAAAAAAAGAGGTATTGCCGAAATGAACTCGCCTAACGCCGCTTCGCTGATCGGCGAACTCGAAGAAACTCTAAAGCAGGGCTCGTCGGACCGTCGCGTGGAAATCCTGCGCAAGGTGACGAGCCTATTTCTCGACGAGTCGGAGCGGCTGAGTGAATCGCAGATTCGCGTCTTCGACGACGTGCTCGCTCACCTGATCGTGCGGATCGAAACCAGCGCCCGCGCGCAATTGGCCGAGACCTTGGCGCCGATCGATCGCGCGCCGCGCGACGCGGTCCGGCGGCTGGCCCATGACGATGCCATCGCCGTCGCCGGGCCCATCCTCACTCATTCGAACAGCCTGACCGCGGACGAACTTCTCGAGCTCGCGCGGACCGGCCGGCAACCGCATCTGCTCGCGATTTCCGGGCGACGATCGCTGGACGAGGCGCTCACCGACATTCTCGTCACGCGCGGGGACCGCGAGGTCGCGCGCTCGCTCGCCGGCAACGGCGGCGCGCGTTTTTCCACGAGCGGATACTCCAAGCTGGTCGAGCGCGCCGAAGAGGACGAGAGCCTCGCCCAGAAGCTCGGCAGCCGGCTCGACATTCCGATCCGGCTGTTGCGCGAACTGCTGGCGCGGGCGACCACGGCCGTGCGCGAAAATCTGATGCGGCTCGCGCCGCCCGCCGCGCTGCAGCGGATTCAACTGGTGCTCGCCGACATCGCCAAGGGGATTGTCGCCGAGGAGTCGCGCCTGTCGAATTTGGAACTCGCGCTCGAACGGGTCAAGCTCATCAACAAGGAGGGCATGCTGACCGACGCCACCATTCACGAATTCGCGCGCGACCACCGCATCGACGAAGTCATCGCCGCGCTGTCGATCCGCGCCAACGCGGCCGCCGAGCTGATCGAGAAGCTCATGCACAATCCCAATTCGGAAAGCCTGCTCATCGCCTGTCGGGCGGCCCATCTCGAATTGCCGGTGGCGCGCGAGGTGCTCGCGAACCGGTTCGGCCATCATCGGATGTCGGCGAACGAACTGCGCCAGGTCTCCGACGCCTATCAGAAGCTGTCGGTTTCCTCGGCCCAGCGCACGCTGCGATTCATGCAGGTCCACGAGGCGACGAAGAAAAGCGGCTGAAACGAGCCGCGCGCTTGACGGTCAGGCCGCGGCCCGAAGGCCGTTGCCACCCGTTCCGGCGAGCAGGCCGGGCATGATTTCCTCCGCCGTGCGCGCGCCGGAGATGAACACCGCCTCGATCCCGGGCCCAAAATTGCCGGCGCCGGCGAGATAGAGTCCGCGCAGCGGACTCATCGTCCCCTTGAAAACGTCGGACGGGACGACGCCATAGATCGCGCCGAGGCTCGACCAGTCGTAGCGCGCGAAAGTGACCGGCGTCGCGTCGACGCGCATGACGATATGGGAGCGCAGATCGGGGAAGATCGTGGCCGCCGCGTCCACCAGCGCGTCGCAGGCTTGCGCCTTGCGCGTCTTATAGTCCTCGCTCCGGCGCCGGGATTCGTACGACTCCACGTCGTCGCCCTGGAACCAGCCCTCGGCCGCGCTCGGCGGCAGCAGCCGCAACAGCTCGATCGTGCCGAAGCCTTCCGGCGCGGCGGTTGGATCGACGATCGACGGCAGCATGATCGCGGTTCCCACGCCGCCGTCGCCGATGTGAATGATCGGATTGCCTTGCGGCACGAAATCGACCGCCAGGTGCACGGCGAGCGCGGAGGCCGCCGGCGTCGAGGCGGCGACCGTCTCGCGAAAGCCTCGCGGCAGATGTCCGGCGGGAACGAGATCGAGGAAGGTGCGCCTGAGGTCGGCATTGGAGACAACGCAATCGGCGGCGATGCGCTGGCCCGAGGAAAGTGCGATGCCGCGCGCGGCGCCGTCGGCGACGAGCACCTCCCGCACGGCGTTTTTCAGGAGCACCGTTCCGCCGCGCCGCGTGATCGCGTCCGCCAGGGCCTGCGAGAAAACGCCCGAGCCGCCCTTCGGATAGTAGCCGCCATGAAAATAGTAGCCGAACAGCGGCGCCATGTCGGCCACGCTCAGTGTCCTTGGCGAGTGGGTGACGTAGCCCGCCAGCGCGTGGATCATTTCCTTCGCGCCCTCGTCCTTCACATGCAGATCGACGAGCTCGGCGAAGGGGCGTTCCATCCAGGCATAGGCGACCGGATGGGCCTTGGGGAAAGCCATCAGCGATTCCGCGTCGCGCGGCCCGAGCGGAATGCCGCCGCTCGCAGCGCCCGTCGAATACATGCCGTCGAAGACCGCCTTGATGTCATCGAACAAGGCGGCGATGCCGGCGGCAGCGTCCGGGAATTCGCGGCCGAGCAGCGCGGCGTAGGCGCGCGCGTCGCGCGGCACGTCGATGCGCCGCCCGCGGATGTAATAGGTATGGTCGAGACGCAGCCAGTCGATCGTGAGACCGAGCCGCCGCGCGACGGTGTCGATCGGTCCACCCGACCAGACGCCGGAGAAGTCATGCACGCCGGAATCGAAGCGGAATAGCCGCGGCACGCCATTGTGCGACCGCATGCGGTTCCAGTGATGACAGAAGCCACCGGGAACGACGTGTTGCTCGGCGACGAGCACCTTGGCGCCCGCGTCCGCGAGCAGCGCGGCGCAGGTGAGCCCGCCAATGCCCGCGCCGATCACCGCCACGTCGTAGCCCTGCCCGCTCTTGCCGGAGACGAGCGCCGGACGCGGCCAGCGCCAGCTCTCCTCCCCTCGCGCGCGGCGAATGAGGAGGGCGCGCGCCAGCAGGCCCGGCCCGACGATCGTGGCCGCCTTGGCCGCGATGGTCACGGCGATGAGCGTCCATATCGGCCAGCCGAGATGGAGCCCGGCCGCGTAGACGACAAAGACGAGGCCCCACACGCCGGAAATCAGCGCGTTGATTTGCAGGAATGCCTTGTCCTTCGCCACGGGGCCGAAGGCGGCGCGGGAATAATCGGCGGTCCATGGCCGACCAGCCGCGACGGTCGCGAGAAAGAAAACGCCCATCGCCGCGAACGAGGCGGCAACGGCGTGAAGCCGCGCGAGATCGGGAGCCGCCAGAAAGGCGATCGCAATAAGGCCGAGCGTCGCCAGCACCGCGACTTCGAGAAGCCGGACGCCCTCCGTGCGCGCGCGCCAGACGTTGAGCAGCACCGCTCCGGCCAGGCCGAGCGCCAAGCCGACCGCCGGCGTGCCGAATCCCGACAGTGTCCAGAACAGGATCAGCGGCAGGAGACCCAATGTCGCGCTCAGGAAAGTATTCATGGCTCACTCGTCAGCTGCTTCCACGTAATGTTAATACTATTTACATTGGATTCGGGACCCGCGCAAGCCGCTTGCCGTGAAAAAATCACGGCAAACCGACGCGGTGTCATCTCCGCTCCGCCATCAACGGCATCACCCGCTTCGCCGCCTTCCAGTTTGCATCGCGCGATTGCCGCGGATGTGACTTCAACTAAATTCGATCCAGATGCCAACTTTGCGCTAAGTTTTCTTGCTATGGTATTTCGCGTGAGACTCAGCCCATCCGGATCGCGCGCGGACGCGCGCGGGACGGTGGTTACCTGATTTCGAACGCTTGGCTTCGAACGCTTGGCTTCGAACGTCGGGCTATGAACGCCTGAATTCTGTCGCTGACTTGTGGTCGCCCGGAGAGATCGCGTCCATGACAGAGCCGCACCCCATGTGGATCGATATCTTTTCCGATGTCGTCTGCCCGTGGTGCTTCGTCGGCAAGCGCCGGCTGGAGAGCGCGCTGCGTCTCGTCCCGGAGACGCAGGTCGCGCTGCGCTGGCGTCCGTTCTTTCTCAATCCGTGGGTTCCGCGCGAGGGCATGACGCGCGAGGCCTTTCTGACGATGAAATTCGGTTCGGTGGCGCGCTATAATCGCGTGGCCGAGAACGTCGCGGCGGCCGCGGCGCGGGAGGGGTTGGTCTATCGTTTCGATCTGCTGCGGCGCCAGCCCAATACGATCGACTGCCACCGGCTCATTCACTGGGCCGAGATGGAGGACAAGGCGTCGGAGATGAAGGAGCTGCTGATGAAGCTCTATTTCACCGACGGCGCGGATTTGAGCGACGCGGACATCCTGGTGGAGGCCGCCGCCACGGTCGGGCTCGACGCCGCCGACACAAGGGGCAAGCTTGCCACCACGGCCGACGTCGACCTGATCATCGCCCAGGCCAAGGAGGCGGCCGACACCGGCATCGACGGCGTGCCTACCTTCATTATTGGCGGCGTGGAGGTCATATTCGGCGCGCAGCCGGCCGACGTGCTCGCCAAGGCGATCCGCGACGCCGCGGCGCAGGGGGCGCAGGCGGCGCCGTAGCGCCGGGTCTGGCGCAGAAGGCGGGGGAAATGGGCGCAATCCGTCCCTCCCCGGTGGCCGACGCCCCCGCCCATCCACGCAATCGTCCCGGAACCCCTCTCCATTAACCGTTTGCTAACCATGCACCCGGCAAATTCTGCCGGGTGAAGCGGCAATTCGTCGTCACGCCAAGCGGGAGGGCCCGTGGAAGCCAGCGCGGTACCGCATTTCCGGCACGGCGGCCCCCAGGCCGCGGCGCAGACATTCGGCGCGCGCGATCGGCATTCGCGTAACGAGGCGGCGACCATGGTGGACGTAACGGCGGGCCAAGGCGCGGCGGGAGCGGGCATGTCACTGCCGAGCTTCGCCGACATCGGCGCGATGCTCTGGCGCGGCGACATCATGCTCGCCGTCGGCGTGCTGATCATCCTGGTGGTGCTGATCCTGCCGCTGCCGGCGGCCATCCTCGACGTGTTCCTGGCCATCTCGATCATCTTTTCGGTCCTGATCCTGATGACGTCGCTGTTCATTCACACGCCGCTGGAATTCTCCGCCTTCCCCACCGTGCTGCTGATCTCGACCATGCTGCGCCTGGCGCTCAACCTCGCCTCGACGCGGCTCATTCTCGCGCACGGGCACGAGGGCACCCACGCGGCCGGCCACGTCATCCAGGCGTTCGGCAATTTCGTGATGGCCGGCAATTTCGTCATCGGCATCATCGTCTTCACCATCCTGGTGATCGTGAACTTCATCGTCATCACCAAGGGCTCCGGCCGCATCGCCGAGGTCGCCGCCCGCTTCAACCTCGACGCCATGCCGGGCAAGCAGATGGCGATCGACGCCGATCTTTCCGCCGGCCTGATCGACGAGAAGACAGCGCGCGAGCGGCGCAAGGCGCTGGAGGACGAAAGCGGCTTCTTCGGCGCGATGGACGGCGCCTCGAAATTCGTGCGCGGCGACGCCATCGCCGGCCTCTTGGTGGTGTTCATCAACATCATCGGCGGCATGATCATCGGCATCGCCCAACAAGGCATCGGCTTCGCCGAGGCGGCACGCTCCTACACCCTGCTCACCGTCGGCGACGGCCTGGTCACGCAAATTCCCGCGCTCATCGTGTCGACGGCCGCGGGCCTGCTCGTCTCCAAGGCGGGCGTGTCGGGCGCCGCCGACAAGGCGCTGATGAAACAGCTTTCCGGCTATCCGCGCGCGCTCGGCATGTCGGCCGCGGTCATGGGCGTGATGGCGCTGCTTCCGGGCATCCCGATGCTGCCGTTCCTCATCCTGGCGGGCGGCGCCGGCGCGCTCGCCTGGACGTCGGAAAGGCGCAACCGCGTCGCCAAGATCGAGGAAGCCCACGCCAGCGCCGCGCCGGCCCCCGCGGTCGCGGCCGAGGAGCCGATCGCCAACGCGCTCAAGATCGACGATCTCAAGATCGAGCTCGGCTACGCGCTGCTGCCGCTGGTCAACGCGCCCGACGGCTCCGACCGCCTCACCGAGCAGATCAAGGCGCTGCGCCGCTCGCTCGCGATCGAGATGGGCTTCGTCATGCCCGCCGTGCGCATCCTCGACAACGTGCAGTTCGAGGCCAACACCTATCTCATCAAGATCAAGGAGGTCGAGGCCGGCCAGGGCCGCATCTGGCCGAACCAGTACATGGTCATGGACCCGTCGGGCGGACAGGTGCAATTGCCGGGCGTGCACACCACCGAGCCGACCTTCGGCCTGCCGGCGACATGGGTCGACGCCTCGATGCGGGAGGAAGCCTCGCTCAAGGGCTACACCGTCGTCGACGCGGCGACCGTCCTGTCGACGCATCTGACCGAGCTGCTCAAGGCCAACATGGCCGACCTGCTCTCCTATGGCGAGGTGCAGAAGCTCATCAAGGAACTGCCGAAGGAGCAGGCCGAACTCGTCAAGGACATGGTGCCTTCGCAGATCACCATATCGGGCATCCAGCGCGTGCTGCAGCTCCTCCTCGCCGAGCGGGTGTCGATCCGCGATCTGTCGACCATTCTCGAGGGCATCGCCGACGCGCTGCCGTTCACGCGCAATCCGGCGACGCTCGCCGAGCATGTGCGCGCGCGGCTGGCGCGGCAATTATGCGCCCAGAACGCCGCGCCCGGCGGCTACGTGCCGCTGATCGCGCTGTCGGCCAAATGGGAGCAGGCCTTCGCCGAATCGATCATCGGCCAGGGCGACGAGCGCGCGCTCGCCATGCAACCGTCCCGCCTGTCGGAATTCATTACGCTGGTGCGCGAGCGCTTCGAGCATGCCGCGCGCGAGGGCGAGGCGCCGGTGCTGGTGACGTCGGCGTCGATCCGCCCGTTCGTGCGGTCGATCGTGGAACGCTTCCGCGCCCAGACCACCGTCCTCAGCCAGGCCGAGATCCATCCGCGCGCGCGACTGAAAACCGTCGGCAGCGTGTGACGCGAGGCGTTCGCGTTCCAACAAGGATCGGCTTGTCATATGTCATGTCGCGTGCCGCGCGCGGCGCGCAAGTTAGCGCTTGCCTCGTCGCGCGGGGCGGCCATAGATAGCCGGCATGGCGGTGCAATCCTTCAACGCTACGACGAGCGCGAAAGCGGACGCGATTCCGTTTCTGCGATTCGTTCCGGTTCCACTCTTCATCATCCAGCCGATCCTCGGCGCGATCGGCAATCGCATCGCGCGCGGGCGCCCCGAGCTGTTCGAGCGGCTGGGGCCGCATTCCGGCAAGTGCTTCGTCATCGACGCGGTCGACCTGCCCTTCGCGCTCGCGCTGCGCCCCAACCCCAAGGCGCCGACGCTGACGGCGTTCCGTCGCGGCGAGACGCCGGCGCATGACGCGGCGATCGCCGGCACCTTCATCGATCTGTTCGCGATGATCGACGGCGCGCTCGACGGCGACGCCCTGTTCTTTTCCCGCGACCTGAAGATCACCGGCGACATCGAAGCGGCGGTGGCGCTGCGCAACGCGCTCGACGATCTCGACGGCAGCATCGTCGACGATCTCGCCGGCGCGTTCGGGCTGTTCGCCAAGCCCGCCGAGCTCGCGGTCGGGGCGTTGCGCGCGCTCAGCCGAAGGAAAGCGCGATGACGACGACTCTCACCCGGCCTGAACTGGTGTGCCCGGCGGGAACGCCGGCCGCGCTGCGCGCCGCGATCGAGGCCGGCGCCGACGCGGTCTATTGCGGATTTCAGAACGCGACCAACGCCCGGAATTTTCCCGGCCTGAATTTCTCGCTCAACGAGTTGCGCGAGTCGGTCGCCTATGCGCGCGCGCGCGGCGCCAAGCTCCTGCTCGCGATCAACACCTTTCCGACCGCCGGCCGTTTCGAACTATGGCGCGAGGCGGTCGACGCCGGCGCCGCGCTCGGCGTCTCGGCGATCATCGTCGCCGATATCGGGGTCGCCGCCTACGCCGCCCGCAACCATCCCGGCCTGCGGCTACATCTGTCGGTGCAGGCCGGAGCCTCCTCGCCGGAGGCGATCCGCTATTATTGCGAGGAGTTCGGCGTCAAGCGCGTCGTGCTGCCGCGCATCCTCACCGTCGCCGAGATCGCCGACGTCCATCGCCAGATTCCGTGCGAGATCGAGGCCTTCGTGTTCGGCAATATCGGCATGATGGCGGAAGGCCGCTGCAGCCTGTCGAACTACTTCACCGGCGTTTCCACCAACATGGACGGGGTCTGCTCGCCGGCCGCCGACGTGCGCTATGACGAGGACGCGACCGGCACGCTGACGACGCGGCTCGGCGGCTTCGTCATCGACCGCTTCGGCCCGGGCGAAGGCGCGGGCTATCCGACCGTGTGCAAGGGCCGCTACACCTGCGCCGGCCGGCACGATCCCTATTACGCCTTCGAGGAGCCGCTGACGCTCAACCTGTCGTCGCTGCTGCCCGACCTGATGCGCGCGGGCGTGACGGCGCTGAAGATCGAGGGTCGGCAGCGCAGCCGCGCCTATGTGCGCTCGGTCGTCGGCGAATTCCGCCGCGCGGTCGACGACATCATGGCCGGCCGCGATTTCGCGCTCGGCAACCTGCTGGCGCTGAGCGAGGGCCAGAAGGAAAGCCAGGGCGCCTTCGCCGGCAAGACGTGGAGGTGAGCATGAACGCGGTCGCCGCCTCGCCGCGCACGGCGCTGACGCTCGGCCCGGTTCTTTTCAACTGGAAACCGGAGGAGTGGCGCGATTTCTACTACCGCGTCGCCGACGAGATGCCGGTCGCGATGGTCTATCTCGGCGAGACGATATGCTCGAAACGCGCGCCGCTTTACGAGCCCTATCTCGCCGACGTGGCCGCGCGCCTCGCCGGCGCCGGCAAGACCGTGGTCTTTTCCTCGCTCGGCGAAACGGTGCTGCCGCTCGACCGCAAGCTCGTCGCCAGCGTCTGCGCCATGACCGACGCCATGATCGAGGCCAACGACGCCTCCGCGCTCAACCATTTGCGCGGCCGGCCGCATCGCATCGGCCCCCTGCTCAACGTCTATAACGAGGAGAGCCTGCGTTTCCTCGCCGGCAAGGGCGCGCGCGGCGTCTGCGTGCCGGCGGAAATGCCCGAAGCCGGCATCCGCGCGCTCTGCCGCGTCGCCGCCGATATCGACGTGTCGATCGAAGCGCAGGTATTCGGGCGCATGCCGCTCGCGCTATCGGCGCGGTGCTATCACGCCCGCGCGCATGGCCGCACCAAGGACACCTGCCAATTCGTATGCGAGAACGACGCGGACGGGTTGGAACTCGCCACGCTCGAGGACCGCCGGTTCCTCGTCGTCAACGGCATCCAGACGATGTCCCACGACTATCTCAACCTGATCCGGGAAGCCGGCGCGCTCCGCGACATGGGCGTTTCGTTCCTGCGCCTGTCGCCGCACAGCAGCGACATGGTGAAGGTCGCCGGCGCCTTCCAGGCCGTGCTCGACGCGACGATCGATGTCGAGGAAGCGGTCGCCCGCCTCGATGGGCTGGGCATCGCCGCGCCCTATTCCAACGGCTTCTTCCACGCCAGGCCCGGCTACACGCTCACCGCCCCGGCCCGCTAGCGCGACGCGCCAGCGACCATCCCGGCGGGATTCCGATATCGCGATTACGACGCGCGCGCCGCGACACCATGCGCGAGGACCGCCGCCGACGCGCGCGGCCGGTTAACCACGCCGGCGTTCGCGCCGCCAAACCAATCGCGACGGATCACTTCCTCTCACGCGTCTGTGAGCCCCACTATCCAACACTTTCGAATCCGCTAGGCTTGCCCCAACTACGGTGAACGACCGTGAACCCGCCGGCGTCGTCAAACGTCAAACGACAAAAGGCGGTGAAGAAGCGGCGGGAGGCACAGATGAACCATTCGTTTTACAGCGCCGACAAGGCAACGCACCTCAAGATCGTGGTCTTGAGCGCGGCCGCCGCCGTCATGCTGACGGTGGGTGCGACCGCCCTGCGCATTTCCGGCAACGACCTGCAGACGGCGGCCGCGGTCGCGCCCGTGGTCAAGGTCGGCGGGCCGACCGTGTGGACGAGCAACACGTCCTCGCTGCTGCGCTGATACGGAATCGAACGAAGAAGCTCCCGGATTTCGGAATGCCCCCTGAACGTCCGGATGTGAGAGCCCTTTAGTCCCCACCACCTCGGGCGCCTCGCGCGCCGAACGAAAGCCCCCGACGCGGGGGCTTTTTTCTTTCGCGGCAAATTTCTTCCGCGACAAGTTTCTTTCGCGACAGGCTTCCGTCTTTCTTTCGCGACAGGCTTCCGTCGCGACGAGTTTCCTTCGCGACGAGTTACTTTCGCGACAAGAAGCGCGCCGTCAGATTGGCGCGGCCGGATTTCACGCCGCGACTATTTCGTCGCGCCGGACGAAGCGGGCGGCACGACCTCGATCAACCGCCCGGCGAAGACCGGCGCGGATGTGGGCGCGCCGGTCGTCGATCCGCCGGCGGCCTCGACCGTGACCAGGTAGACCGCCGACTGCACGGTTTCGACGTCGAACTCGGCGACCGCCGGCTGCGCGGTGAAATCCGTCTGGCCGATCAGGCCGAGCGAACGCGGCGCCGGCGCCTTGCTCGACACCAACCAGAGCTCGTAATTCTTGCCGGCCTCGGGCGGCGCCATCAGTCGCCGCACGGTCAGGGTCCGCGTCGGCTGATCGAAGCTGAGAATGAAGCCGGGATAGAGCGTGTCCTTCTGCAACAGCGCCACGAACTGGCCCGACGCCGGCTTGGGCGCCGCCGGCGGCGCGGGAATCTCAACCGTCACGGTTTCGATCTTGGGCGGACGCCGCAATTGTTGCGGCAGCAGGTCCGGCCGGCGCGCCTCGACGACGAGATAGGCGCCGAGGCCGGCCGCGGTCACCGCCATCAGTCCGGCGAAGCTTCGCCATCGCCGCGCGCGGCGCAACAGGGTGCCGGCCTCGCCGCTCGCGACCGGTCGCGCCTTTTCGGCGCGCGGCGCGGGCCGCGTCGCCGGCGTGGGGGCGACGACGATTTCGTCCGAAGGCGTCGGCGGAGACGTCGGCGGAGGCGTCTGCGTCACCGTGTCGGGCGCGGGTGCCTCGGCGGTCTCCACGGCGGGGATCTCGGGAGATGTTTCGGCCGGCGCGGTCGGCGGAGCGTCGAGCGCGACATTCTCGGCCACCCGCGTTTCCGGCTGAGGAACATCCGGCCGCGGCGGCGGCTCCATGCCGTTGATCACCGACTTGATGTGCGTCCAGACATGGGCCGGCGGTTCGACCGGGCCGACCATGCCGTGGAGTTCGCCGAGCTTTCCCTCCCAGCCCTGCACCAGATCCCGAAAGCCGGCATCGACCGTCATCATGGTCTCGACCTGAACGCGTTCGAGATTGTCGAGCGTGCCGAGCACGTATTCGGCGGCCAGGCCGATATGTTCCTCGCTGTAGCTCATGCGCCGAGACACTCCCGGATTTCGATCATGCTGCGCCGCAGCCACGACTTGATCGTGCCGATCGGCTGATCGAGTTTCGCGGCGAGCTGCTCGCGGCTCCAGCCGTTGTAATAGGCCAGCAGCACGAGGCGCTGCCGATCGGAATCGAGCTGACCGACGCATTCCAGCAGCCGTTTGAGCTCGGCGGTCATTTCCTTCCTGGCTCCGGCGTCGGGCGCCTCGGCCGTGTCCACGAAATCCGCGTCCGTTTCGGTTCCGCCCGCCCGGCGCACCTCGTCGATCGCGCGGTTGCGGGCGATCGTCACCATCCAGGTCAGCGGCGATGCGAGCGTCGGCTTGTACTGCCCGGCGCTGCGCCAAATCTTCAGATAGGCCTCCTGCATCACGGCCTCGGCTCGTTCCTGCCGGCGCAAGATGCGAATGACCACGCCGAAGAGGTTCGCGCGGGTGGCGACATAGATGCGCTCGAACGCCGCCTGATCGCCGGCGGCAACCGCGGCAAGGAGTTCGCCGAGCGTGGCCGGCGCTAAATTGGCGGCCGGCAAGCCGGCGCTCTGGTCTCCCGGTTCCGTGCTCATCTCAAGCTCGTGTTTCCCATCGCGGTGAACCATCGATCGGTCCGTTCGTCGGCGCCCGCGTTGGCGCGCCCGCCTCGCGCGCTTGCCTCGCCCGACGTCGCCACGCGGATTCGCGCGGCGCGACAACGACCCAACCCGAATTCGTGGTGATCTAACATGATTTGATCCCGAAGATCGACCCCGTGCGGCGCGCGGCAAGGCCGCCGGGCATGGGCGAAAAGGCAACGGCGCGCGGGCGAGAAGGCGCGGGGCACGCATTCGTCGCGGATCGCGGCAGGGACGCGGGAAATCCGAAGGGCCGACCGGAGAGCCGTCATTCCCCGGCGCCAAGAGTGGTCGCGGGACTATTTCTCCGCGACCGGCGAGGCGACGATGGCGGCGGCCGACGCCGCCCGCCGCGAAGGGGGATCAGGCGAGCGCGGTTCCGAGCCGCGCGCGCATCAAGCCGATGCCGTCCATCTCGGCCTGCTCGCGCGCATTCTCCTCGGCGCGTTCGCGGGCCTGGTCGCGTTCGTCGAGCAGCTCGACTTTCTTGAGGTCCTCGAAAGCCTCGCCGAGCGCGGCGCGGGCCTCCTCGAGCTGTCCGCGCAGCTCGTCGGCGGACCGCCTCAGATTTTCGCGGCGCTGGATGGCGGCCTTGGCATAGGTCGGATAGGCGAAATGCGCGGGATCATGGATGCCGGCGCGCTCCTGCTCGACCACGATCTCGCGATCGAGGTCGCCGGCCATGCGCTGGAACTCGGCGATCATCCCCTCGATCTGCGCGACCCGTCTGCGCTTCTCGTCGACCTGAAATCGTTTCAGGCGGATTAGCGTTTCGCGTGACTTCATCGACTCATACTCCCCCGAAGTCCCTTCCTGGCGCGGGGCAATGCCGGCCCCCAGGCGAACACACGCCGAATTCCTTTCGGCATCCCCGTCAGGCGGGAAGGATCATGGCGCGACAAAGTTAGCGTTCCGTTGCCAAGGAGGAGATGATTTCGTCGAGCCGGCGGTATCCGTCGGCCAGGCCGGTGGCATCGTCCTTGGCCTGGCGCAGGAAATCCTCCAGCGGGTCGTGCAGGCGGATGGCCTCGTCGACCTCCGCGCTCGATCCGGCGCGGTAGGCGCCAAGCCTGATCAGCTCCTCCATATCCGCATAGGTCGCCATGGCCTGACGGGCCTTGGTGATGACCGGGAGAAAGGCCGGATCGGCCGAGCGGGGCATGGTGCGGGAGACCGATTTGAGCACGTTGATGGCCGGATAGCGGCCGCGTTCGGCGATGGCCCGCTCCATGACGATATGGCCGTCGAGGATGCCGCGCACGGCGTCGGCCACGGGCTCATTGTGGTCGTCGCCATCCACGAGCACCGTGAAGATGCCGGTGACGGTGCCCTCCCCGGTTCCGGGCCCAGCCCGTTCGAGCAGGCGCGGGAGCTCGGTGAACACCGTCGGCGTATAGCCCTTGGCGGTCGGCGGCTCCCCGGCCGACAGGCCGATCTCGCGCTGGGACATGGCGAAGCGCGTCACCGAGTCCATCAGGCAGAGCACGTCCTTGCCCTCATCGCGGAAATATTCGGAGATGGCGAGCGTGAGATAGGCCGCCTGGCGGCGCATCAGCGCGGGTTCGTCCGATGTCGCCACCACGACGACCGACCGCGCCAGACCCTCCTCGCCGAGATCGTCCTGGAGGAACTCCTGGACCTCGCGGCCGCGTTCGCCGACGAGCCCGATCACCGAAATGTCGGCGTCGACGTTGCGGGCGAGCATCGACAGCAGCACCGATTTGCCGACGCCCGAGCCCGCGAAAATGCCGAGCCGCTGGCCACGGCAGCAGGTCAGAAACGTATTGAGCGCGCGCACGCCGAGGTCGAGCGGCGCCCCCACCCGCCGTCGCGCATGGGCCGGCGGCGGCAGCGCGCGATAGGGATAAGGCGACGCCCCCTGGACGAGCGGTCCCTTGCCGTCGATCGGCTCGCCCATGGCGTTCACAACGCGGCCAAGCCAAGCCGGCGACGGGCGCACCTGGCTCGCCGCGTTGGCGATCACCGCCCGGCAACCGCGCCGCACGCCTTCGAGCCCGGCGAAGGGCATCAGCACCGCGTTGGCGCCGGAAAAGCCCACCACCTCGCAAGGAATGTCCCGGCCCGTTCCCGTCTCGATCGTCAGGCGCGCGCCGACCGACATCGCCTGAATGGGACCGGCGACTTCCACCATCAGGCCGCGCACGCCCACGACCCGGCCGTAGATCGTGACGGCGTCCACGTCTCCGATCTGTTCGGCGAGCGCCTTCATCGGCCTAATCCCCGTCCTTCATTGCAAAAGACTTAAATTCGGTCATCGCCGTGATCGTCCCTTAACTCCGTGTTTACTCGCATCGTTAATCATTGCGTCACTGTCTTTGGTAACTGAGGTCGACCCGTGCGCCCCCTCAACCGGACGTATGAGTCGTCAGAATCGGTTAGGCCCGGTTCTTAAAGTAGAACTTTAACGACGTGGAAGCGGAAAATCCTGTCCAGAGCAATATCTTACGGCGATTCGACAAAAAAATCATCGTGGATACTTGCGGACAGGAATCAGCATTTGTTAACCATGTCGAATTAACGTTCGAATCAGTTGTGTCAAAGGCGTTTCCGAGGGGCGCCCGAAGGCGCGCCAAACCTGACGCCCGAATTGGCGACAAAGGGGCCTGGCATGCGCGTACTGCTGATTGAAGATGACAGCGCGACCGCGCAGTCGATCGAACTGATGCTGAAGTCCGAGAGTTTCAACGTCTATACGACGGATCTCGGCGAGGAAGGCGTCGATCTCGGAAAGCTCTACGACTACGACATTATCCTGCTTGACCTGAACCTGCCCGACATGTCCGGCTATGAGGTGCTGCGCTCGCTGCGCGTCTCGAAGGTCAAGACGCCCATTCTCATCCTCTCCGGCCTCGCCGGCATCGAGGACAAGGTCCGCGGCCTCGGTTTCGGCGCCGACGACTACCTGACCAAGCCCTTCCACAAGGACGAACTGATCGCGCGCATCCACGCGATCGTGCGCCGTTCCAAGGGCCATGCCCAATCCGTCATCCAGACCGGCGATCTCGTCGTCAATCTCGACACCAAGACGGTCGAGGTCCACGGCCAGCGCGTGCATCTGACGGGCAAGGAATACCAGATGCTCGAGCTGCTCTCGCTGCGCAAGGGCACGACGCTGACCAAGGAAATGTTCCTCAATCACCTCTATGGCGGCATGGACGAGCCGGAGCTGAAGATCATCGACGTCTTCATCTGCAAGCTGCGCAAGAAGCTCGCCAACGCGTCCGAGGGGCGCAATTACATCGAGACCGTCTGGGGCCGCGGCTATGTGCTGCGCGAGCCGTCCGACGACGAGGCGCGCATTCCCGCCTGATCAGGAGTTCTCCGGAGCCGCTGTCCACGGCTCTCCTCCCGACTGGGACCTCCCGAACCCCGCCGCGAATGGCGGGGTTTTTTTGTTCCCGCGTTGAGGCGCGCGAGCCACCCGTGGACTTGATGCCGGAAAGCTCAAAGCAGACGTCTCAAGGCCCGAAGAACCACGGCCCGAGGCCTTTACGAAGGCCACGGCTTTCGATGCATCTCCCACAAGTGGGAATTGGTTTGATTTGCGAAATTTCGCGCAATGCGTGTGGCGATGTCGACATTATGCACCGCCACCAGAAAATACAGAACTACACGGTATAATAATACTATCTCAAAATGATTTTCCTGATGCACCCAAATGGGGGGTGAAAAACGATGCAACTTCTGGTTAAATAATTTTCAGCGGCGACGCTTACTGTTCTGGAACACCGCACCGGAACAGGAGGGAAATTTCAAGCCGCGTTCCTTGTTCACCTACTCCATTCATGGCGCCTTGGGTGATGGCTAACGCCATCACCCATCGTCGCTTATGAGGGCGCGATCATCTTCACGATGCCGCGGCGAATTGCATCGTCCCCAATTGTCCCCTGATCCAGCACGATTGCTCCAACCGCGCGAACCGCTCGGCGGCGCGGCGGTCCGGGCATTTCGGCGGTCAGCGCACGGCCACTCCGGCAAGATGAAGCGCAACGCCGAGCATGGCGCAGGTCGCGAGCGTCGCCGGCATTCCCACCTTCAGCCGGAAGATCGCGATCGCCGCGACGACTGCCAGCGCGAACGACCACGGATCGAGGCTTGCGAGCACGGGCGCGTCGAACGACAAGCCCAGTCCGCGCACCGGGACCGTCCGCGTGAACATCGCGTGAATGGCGAACCATAGCGCCAGATTGAGAACGACCCCGACCACGGCCGCCGTGATCGCCGACAACGCGCCGCCGAGCGCGCGATTGCCGCGCAGGCGCTCGATGTAGGGCGCGCCGAGAAAGATCCACAAAAAGCACGGCGTGAAGGTCACCCAGGTCGCGAGCAATCCGCCGAGCACGCCCGCCAGCATCGGCGACAAGCCGCCCGCGTCGCGAAAGGCGGCCATGAACCCCACGAACTGCAGCACCATGATGAGAGGGCCCGGCGTCGTCTCCGCCATGCCGAGGCCGTCGAGCATTTCGCCCGGGCGCAGCCAATGGAATTCATCCACGGCCTGTTGCGCGACATAGGCGAGCACCGCATAGGCGCCGCCGAACGTCACCACCGCCATCTTGCTGAAAAACACGGCGATCTGGCTGAACACATTCCCTCCGCCCAGAAAGACGAGGAGAAGCGCGACCGGCACCAGCCAGAGCGCGAGCCAGAGGCCCGCTACCCGCAGCGACCGGGCAAGTCCGGCGCGCGGGTCCGCGGGCGCGGCCTCGCCGAACGCGTCGTCGCCGGCGCCCTCCTTCGCCGGATCGCCATGGCCGACGTTGCGAAAGGCGGGATATCCCGCGCGGCCGCCGACGAGGCCGACCAGGCCCGCCGTGATGACAATGACCGGAAACGGCACGTCGAAGAAAAAGATCGCGATGAAGGCCGCCGCCGCGATCGCCCGCATGACGTTGTTCTTGAGCGCCCGCGCGCCGACCCGGATCACCGCCTGAACGACGATCGCCAGCACCGCCGCCTTGAGCCCGAAAAACAGCGCGGTGACGAAGCCGGTGTTGCCGAACTCGGCATAGATGATGCTCAGCGCCATGATGGCGACGGCGCCCGGAAGGACGAACAGCCCGCCGGCGACGATGCCGCCCAGGGTGCGATGCATGAGCCAGCCGATATAGGTGGCGAGTTGCTGCGCCTCCGGCCCCGGCAGCAGCATGCAGTAATTCAGCGCGTGCAGGAACCGGCTTTCGGACACCCACCGTTTCTCCTCGACGAGGATCCGGTGCATCACCGCGATTTGCGCCGCCGGTCCGCCGAAGGAGAGCAGCGCGACGCGCGTCCATACGCGCACCGCCTCGCGGAAGGGAACCGCGTCCCGCGCGCTCGACCCCGCGCCGATTGGCGGCACGGACCGGTGATCGGGATCCGATGAATCGCTCGGTGTCGGATTCGTGGACATGGCGCGCCCCCTTGCATGCCCCGGGCGGAGCATGGCGTTCAGATTTGGGCGCGATGCTTGGGCAACCTGCGTGCGCGGCCGCTTGCTCCCTGACGGGGAGATCGCTCTGTCCCCTGTCCGATCATCAATGCCGCGCCCGTGGTTGTCAACGGCCCATCATTTGCCGCCGCGCGGACGCGCGCCGAGCCGGCCGAGCCAACTCTTCCTTCGCGGCGGGACACTCGGCGGCGCGGCGCCATCGCCGGCGCGGTCGAGCGCCGCCAGCGCGAGCGCCATCTCGTCGGCGAGAATGACATGGCGCCGCAGATCGGCCGGGAGTTCGTGCGATGCCATGATCCGATACCTGTCATCCGGCTCCCGGCGCCCGCCGGCGTCGGCGTCCACCGTATCGGGTCCCGCGATCGGCAGATCTCCGAATGCCAGGTCGTGAAACCGTTTGGAGCAATATTCGCCGAGCTCCGCCCCGCTATGCGTGGCCCGGGCGAGCGCCACGTGCAGCGAGCGCAGCGAAGGCGAGCGCAGCAGCAGCGCGCCGAGCGACCAATCCCAACCGCGCATTTCCCGCCCCTGATAATCGCGCGTCACGACGCTTTCGTCGGCCCAAGCCGCGCGCATGTGGGATTGCCACTCATTTCGGCGAACGACGAGGCCGAGCGAATTCAACAGGCGCGATTCAAACAAGGTTCGCGGATAGGCCGGATTGGAAATGAAGCCCGCCGAACCGCATCCGCCGCTCAGCAGGTTGAGGCAGAGCCAGTGCGGCTGGTGATTGCGCGCGTACCACAGCGCCAGATCGCAAATGTCGGGGGAAAGAAGCAGGTCCTCCTCGAGGCAGATATTGAGCGCGCCGCCCTCCTCGAACACGCGATCGATCAATGTGAATGGATTGAATCGCACGCCGAGGCGCTTGGCATTGACGCGGATCGAGAAGTCGCATCCGCTCAGGATTTCCTCGGCCGCCGCGACGAATTCCCGACTCGCGAACGACGGCTCGATCTGAAGCGCGATGCGCCAGCCGGCGAGATCATTGGCCCGCAACGTCCGCAGCATCCGCGCGAACAGCCAGGGTCTGCGGAAACCGGTCGCCGTGATCGTGTGGTCGCCCGCCATCGCGCGCATCCGTCCCAAGGGATGCCATGGTCATACAATGAACGACGGCGGCGAACCAGTGGCCCGCGCGGTTGGCCTATCGCACGTGGCCCGGTCGCGCCGCGATTGGCGGCCGAGGATTCGATCGCCGCGAAAAGCAAAGCCGCCCCGAATGGGGCGGCTTCGGATCACGATGATCGCCGGATTCAAATGATCAACGGCGCCGCGGCGGACACTGCGGAATCATCACGTTGTCGGTCGGCTTGATCTTCGACGTGAAGCCCGGACCGCCGAGACGGAGCGGATCGCCGATGCAGGTCAGACGGCGCGTCAGATCATAGGCGGACAGGAACGCGGCGATGCCGATGATGGTGGCCGCCGGCGCGGCACTCGCGGTCGTGCCGCCGAGGATGATACAGGGCTTGGCCGAAGCCTGCGTCGGAACCAGCGCCAGACCTCCCAACATCGCGGCCGCCGCGGCCGTCTTCGCGAACTTCTTCATGGGCTACCTCGTTATTAATGGCGATGCGGCTCATCTCGCCTTCAATGCCGCGTCCGCCATTAGTTAGCGAAATCCCACCCACACAAGCCAAGCTTTGAATAAACCTTGACGCTCAACCTTTCGCGTCAAGCTAAAGAAGCAACCTTGAAAAATAGCGTTGATCGCTAACCTTGACGGACAACCTTAACCGCCCCGCGAATCGCGCGGTTCGCGCGGCGACGGTGGGCGCCAAGCCGGTTCGGAAGACGATAGCGATCAGCGCGTGGCGGCCGCGGCCGCGACCTTGAGGCCGGCGGCGGTGCCGGCCGGCGCCAACGGCGGCGAGGCCATGCTCTCGGCCGTGACGGGGCGATATAGACCGCGTTTGTTCGCCAGCGGCTTGAACGCGTCGGTCAACCCGACGACCGTTTCCGCCGCGCCGAGAACGAGGAATCCGTCCGGCTCCATCGTCTTGAGCAGACGCGAGAACACGCCGGACTTCGCTTCCTGATCGAAATAGATCAGCACGTTGCGGCAGAAGACGATGTCGAATTTGCCGAGCGCGCGGAAGTCCTGCAGCAGATTGAACTGCCGGTGCTGCACCATGGCGCGGATTTCCTGCGAGAGCTGCCACATCTCGCCGACCTGCTTGAAATGCTTGACCAGCATCTGGATCGGCAGGCCGCGCTGCACCTCGAACTGGCTGAAGACGCCCGACTTCGACTTCTCCAGCACCTCGCGCGACAGGTCGGTGGCGACGATTTCGACGCGCCAGCCGGCGAGCTGCGAGCCCATTTCCTTCAGACACATCGCCAGCGAATAAGGCTCCTGCCCGGTCGATGAGGCCGCGCACCAGATGCGCAGCGCGCGGCGGTTCTGGCGCGCCTTCAGCATCGTCGGCATGATGGTCTCGGTGAAATGGTCGAACGGCGTCTTGTCGCGATAGAAGAACGTCTCGTTGGTCGTCATCGCCTCGACGACATCGACCGCCAGCGCCGCGTCGCCGCTCTTGAGCTTGGCGACGAGATCGCCGATCCCGCCAAGATCGACCTTGCGCGCGAGCGGCACCAGCCGGCTTTCAACCAGATATTGCTTGTCCGCCGACAGCACCAATCCGGATCGCTCTTTCACAAGCTTGCGCAAATACTCATAGTCGGAAGGCGTCACGAGCGATCTCCGGAAAACAGGCGAACCAGTTTGGGCGCGATTTGATCGAGCGGAAGGACGGCGGAGCAGATGCCGGCCTGCGCGGCCGCGCCCGGCATGCCCCAGACGACGCTGGTGGCTTCGTCCTGGGCGATGACATTGCCGCCGGCGGCGGTGATGGCCTTGCCCCCCTGGGCGCCGTCGGCGCCCATGCCGGTCAGCACCAGCGCGAAGGCGCCGGCCTGCCACACCTGCGCGACCGACATGAACAGGGGATCAACCGCCGGCTTGCAGTAATTCACGGGCGGACCGTCGCCGAGCACGATCGTAGCTCCTGTCGGCCGCGCCGCCACGGTCATGTGGCGTCCGCCGGGCGCGAGATAGATGCAGCCCGGCTTCACCGGCTCGCCATGCACGCCTTCATGCGCCGGCCGACCGCTCGCGCGCGCCAGATGCTCGGCCAGAATCGTGGTGAAGGTCGCCGGCATATGTTGGGTGATGAGTACGGGATAGCGGTCGATCACCGGGCCGATCTTGGCCACCAGCCCCATCAGCGCCTGCGGACCGCCGGTCGACGAGCCGATGGCGAGGATCTTCGGCATCGCCGGGCTGAACGGCCGCAGCGTGAAGGCATGCTGATCGGGACGCGCCACTGGCCGCGGCGCGAAACGCGGATCGGCTTTCGCCACCGCGCCGGGTTCGGCCGGCCGCGCCGACGGCGCCACGCGCCGCCGCGCCTTGCCGAGGCTGCGGATCTTCTGAATGAGATCGCGGCGGAATTCCTCCACCGTGCCCGTCTCGCGCGTGCTTTCGGGCTTGGGCACGTAATCGGCCGCGCCGAGCGCCAGCGCCTTGAGGCTGATCTCGGCGTTCCGCCGCGTCAGCGTCGACGCCATGATGACGGTCAGATCGCGCCGCTTGCCGAGCAGAAGCGGCAGCGCCGAAATTCCGTCGAGCTCCGGCATTTCGATGTCGAGGACGGCGACGTCGGGATTGACGCGCTCAAGCTGCTCGACGGCCTCGCGCCCGTTGCGCAGCGTCGCGGCGACCTGGAGGCCCGTCTCCTCCTCAATCCAGCGCGAGACCATGCTTCGGATGACGACAGAGTCGTCGACGATCATGACGCGCAACGGCGCGTCGCGACCGGCCGTCTCGGCCGGCGGTTTGGTCGCACTCGAAATTGTCGTACTCAACGCAACACCCACGCCCACGCAACAACCATGGCCGCCGCGACCTCGCGCCGCGGCGATCCCTCAGAGCAGTCCGACTTCCTGGAACTTCGCCGCGACGATTTCCTTGTCGAACGGCTTCATGATGTATTCATTGGCGCCGGCGTGCAGCGCGCGGGCGATGTGGGCGACGTCGTTCTCGGTGGTGCAGAACACCACCTTGGGCCGATCGCCGCCGGGCAGGCGTCGCAGATTGCACAGGAAGTCGTATCCGTCCATCACCGGCATGTTCCAGTCGAGCAGCACCGCGTCGGGGAGCTCGCGCTTGCAGGCATCGAGCGCCCGGGCGCCGTCCTCGGCCTCGGTGATCTGGAATTCCAGTCCCTCGAGAATACGCCGCGCCACCTTGCGTATGACGCTGGAGTCATCAACCACCAGACAGGTCTTCATTGCAGCCTCTGCGATTCTTCGATCCGGAGCATCGGATCGACCTATACCTTGTTCAAAAGCGCCATCGGCCGCGCGGCGCGAGCATCCTCACGCGGCCATGGCATCGGTCGACATTTCAAGCACGCGATCGACGTCCAGGATGACCAGGAGCTGTCCGTCGAGACGATGAATTCCCGCGGCCATCTTCGCCAGCCGCGGGTCGAGATTGATCGGATTGGCCTCGCGCCCGCTCTCGGCGAGCTTGAGCACCTCGCCGACGGAGTCGATCAGCAATCCATAGGATTCGCCGCCCAGTTCGACGCCGACCGCCATCGGCGGTCTGCCCGCGTCGGACTTGGCGAGCCCCAGCCGCGTCCGCATGTCGATCGCCGTGACGATGCGGCCGCGCAGATTGAGAACGCCGGCGATTTCCCGCGCCGCCATCGGCACGCGGGTGAGCCGGTCGGGCATGAAGACGTCCTGCACGCGGGAAATCGGCAGGCCGAAGAGCTGCCCACCGATCATCATCGTGACGAATTCGAAAAGGTCGCCGTCCGCGGCCTCGGTTGACGTGGTCATCGATGCGTCCCTCATGCCGCGCGGTGGAACTCGGTGGTTTGTTCCTTCAGCGCCGCGATCAATCCCGGCCTGTCGAATTTGGCGACGTAGTCGTGGAAGCCGGCCTGGCGGCCCCGCTCGATCGCGGCCGGCGAGACCACCGACGACAGCGCGATGATCGGCATTCCGGCGAGGCGCTGATCGGAGCGCACCGCCTCGGCGAACTCGAAGCCGTTCATCTCGGGCATCTCGATGTCGGTGAGAATGACGTCGAATTGCTGGCCGCCGCGCAGCATGCCGAGCGCGTCTTGAGCGGCGCCGACCACCGTCGGGCGATAGCCGGCGGCCTTGAGCACCGGACCCAGCATGTTGCGGAAGAACGCCGAGTCGTCGACCAACAGGATCGACCGCGAATGCATCGTCGGCTTCATTTCCTTGCGGCTGAACCAATCGGCGAACGCCATCGGCAGGAAGTGGCCGACGTCGATGACCTCGGTCGCGAGACCCTTGATCACGGCCGAGCCGAGCACGCCGTCGCGCGTGCTCGTGACCTCGATGTTGAGGCTTTCCTCGACGATGTCGACGATCTCGTCGACCAGAAGGCCCATCGAGCGCCCGTCGTCGGAGAAGACGAGGATCGCCTGGCGGCCCTGCTCGCGCACGGCGACGCCGTCCATGCCGATCAGCGGCATCAGGTGGCCGCGATACTGCACCATGTGACGGCCGTTCGACATCTCGATCTTGTCGGCGTCGATTTCCTCGAGCCGGGTGACGAGTTCGAGCGGCACGGCCTTCGGTTCGTTGGAGCCGGCGCGGAAGACCAGCAGCGACGTCTTCTGCTCGTTGCCGGCGACCTGCAGGGCCTCGTTCTCCTCGGCGATATCCTGCTGCGCCGACAACGTGCCGAGCGCCTGGGCGATGCCGTTCGGATCGATGATCATGATCACCGAACCGTCGCCAAGAATGGTGTTGCCCGAGAACATGGCGATGTGCCGCAGCTTGGTCGACATCGGCTTGACGACGATTTCCTCGGTGTGGAAGACGCCGTCGACGACGATGCCGAAGGTCTGGCCGCCAACCTGGGTGACGACGATGAAGCCGTTCTCCTGATCGATCTCGGCGCCGTCGTCGATCTTGAGCAGGCGCTTGAGATGGATGAGCGGCAGGAGCTTGCTGCGCAGCCGCAGCACCGGCGTGTCCTTGATGCGCTCGATGCGATATTCGGAGTTCGCGCGCGCGCGCACCAGTTCGACCACCGCGAGCTGGGGAATAGCGAAGCGGTCGCCGGCCGCCTCCACGATCAGCGCGGAGACGATCGCCAGCGTGAGCGGGATCTTGATGATGAAGCTCGACCCTTCGCCCGGCACCGACTTGACGTCGACGGTGCCGCCGATCTTGTCGATGTTGGTGCGCACCACGTCCATGCCGACGCCGCGGCCGGAAACGCTGGTCACCTTGGCGGCGGTGGAGAAGCCCGGCGCGAAGATGAATTTGTGGATCTGCGCCTCGCTCATCTTTTCGAGCTCGGCGTCGGTGACGATGCCGTTGGCCAACGCCTTGGCCTTGATCCGCTCGGTATCGAGGCCGCGCCCGTCATCGGCGATGCAGATGATGATGTGGCCGCCCTCGTGATAGGCCGACAGGCGGATGGTGCCCTGCTCCGGCTTGCCGGCGGCGATGCGGTCGGCGGTCGATTCGAGCCCGTGGTCGGCCGAATTGCGCACCATATGGGTGAGCGGATCCTTGATCAGATCAAGGACCTGACGGTCGAGTTCGGTATCGGCGCCGCGCATCTCCAGCTCGATCTGCTTGGAGAGTTCGGTGGAGAGGTCGCGCACGATGCGCGGCAGCTTCTGCCACGCGTTGCCGATCGGCTGCATGCGCGTCTTCATCACGCCTTCCTGCAGCTCGGCGGTGACGTTGGAGAGGCGCTGCAGCGGCACCTTGAATTCGGAATCCTCGTGGCGGCGCACGATTTCCATGAGCTGGTTGCGCGTCAAGACCAGCTCCGAGACCATCGTCATCAGATGTTCGAGCGTGTCGACGTTGACGCGGATCGACTGGTTGGCGACCTTGTCGGCGTCGGTGCCGTTCTGCTCGGCCTCGGCCGACAGTTTCTTCGGCGCGGGCTTGGCGGCCGAATGGGCCGAAGCCGCGCGCGGCGCCGCGGACGGCGCCGATGCGACCGGTTCGGCGGGCGCGGCGGGCGCCACCTCGGGCCCGGGCGTTTCGCGGAACGCGCGTTCGAGTTCGTCGAGAGAAACCTCGCCAGGACGCAGCGGACGCTCCAGCACCTGATAGGTGAGCTCGCCTTCGGTGACGGCGGGCTCGGCCGGCGCCTCGGCCGCGGCCTGCATCGCCTTCGCGCCCTCGATCACCATGCGTTCGAGTTCGTCGATCAGGTCGCGGTCGTCGCCCTCGGGCTCGGCCTGGGTCTTCTCGAGCTGATCGAGAATTTCCTTGATGCGATCGATCGTCTTGAGGATCAGCGTGACGGCGTCGCCGGTAACGACCATGCCGTCGCGGAACTTGCCCATCAGCGTCTCGGCGGCGTGGGCGAGTGATTCGAGCCGCGGCAGTCCGAGGAAACCGCAGGTCCCCTTGATGGTGTGAACGAGGCGGAAGATGTTATCGAGGATCTTCGCGTTGTTCGGATCCTGCTCAAATCGCACCAACTCGACGTCGACGACGTCGAGGCTCTCATTGGTCTCCGTCAGAAATTCTTTCAGAAGATCATCCATGAAAAACCGTCTCCGACGCGCGAACTGGACTTGCCGCGTCGCTGGCAAGCGACTGCCAGTGTCTTGGTAAACCGTTTAATTTTGGTTTCGGGATCGTTACGACGACATCAATCACGCGATTTCTCGCGCGAAAGGTGCCCGCGTAAGGCCTCGCGGGCGTCAAATCGTTAACCGGAGGTTTACGTCAGTCGTCGGCGGCGATGATGATCGCCTCGCCCTCGCTCGTCAGCGTCACCTTGAGCCCGCAGGATTGCGCCAGCAGCCGCGTATAATGGGGCTGGACGACATGGGCGTCGATGGCGTTGGGGCTCGTGCCGGAAAGAAGCTCGACGACATTCTGTGGGATGCGGGCGTTGAGCCCGGCCGCGACGATGCGGAAGCGGGGAGCGTCCCCCTCCCCCGTCTGCCCGACCGTCAACTTGCCGCCACGCGGAATGGTCTGCTGCGCGATGATGAGCATGTTGAGGAGCAGCTTGACCCGATTCTTCGGCATGAGCGCGCGGGGAACGTTCCACTCGAGCTGGGTCTTGTCGTCTTCGAGAAAGCCGCGCGTCAGCGATTCGGCGTCGCCGAGATCGATCTGCGCGCCGGCCGACCCGGCCGCGCCGAAGGCGATGCGCGCGAATTTCAGCTTGGCCGACGCTGCACCCGCGCTGCGGCGGATCAGGCCGAGCGCGAAATCGCGGTCTTCTTCCTTGGGATTGTCGTCGAGGACCTCAAGACCATTGACGATCGCGGCCACGGGACCGATCAGATCGTGGCATATCCGCGAGCACAGCAGGGCCGCGAGTTCGAGATCGTCGGGCGCGGCGGGAACGGTCATCAGCTTCCCTCGGATCGCGGCGAGTGGACGAAGCGGCCCGACGCGGCCGGACAGCGCGCCGAATCATGGATAGCCTTAAATTTGATACACTGCGGGCGATCCAACTGCCAAGGCAACCAGGACTTGTTCTTCACATGTCCACCATCCAACTCGACGCCGTCGCGATCGCGGCGCTCTTAGATCCGCTGACCGTCGCCGTCGCCAAGGCGGGCGCCGCGATCCTTGCGATCGGTGCCCGCGAAATAGGCGTTTCGGAAAAATCCGACGGCTCGCCGGTCACCAAGGCCGATCACGCGGCCGATCGCGTGATCGCCGAGGAACTCGCGCGGCTTGCGCCGCATATTCCGGTGATCTCCGAGGAGCGCCTCGATCCCGCCGCGAAACCGGCCGGAACGACCCTGTTCATGGTCGATCCGCTCGACGGCACGCGGGAATATGTCCAAGGCACCGGCGAATACGCCGTCAACCTCGCGCTCATTCGCGACGGCGCGCCCGTTCTGGGCGTCATCGCCGCGCCCGCGCGCGGCGTGATCTGGCGCGGGATCGTCGGCGTCGGCGCCGAGCGCCTGGCATTCGACCCGGCGCGCCCGGAAGTCCTGGGCGACCGCGTCGCGATCCGCACGCGCAAGCCCGCGCCCGGCGAATGCGTCGCCGCCGTCAGCCGCAGCCACATGGACGCGCAGACGCGGGCCTTCATCGCCGGACGGAAGGGCACGCGCGAAATCGCCTCGGGCTCGGCGATCAAATTCGGCCTCGTCGCCGAGGGCGCCGCCGACATCTACCCTCGGCTCGGCCCGACATCGGAATGGGACATCGCGGCCGGACATGCCCT
Organism: Xanthobacteraceae bacterium; assembly: GCA_041918675.1. Classification (GTDB taxonomy): domain Bacteria; phylum Pseudomonadota; class Alphaproteobacteria; order Rhizobiales; family Xanthobacteraceae; genus SCUB01. Next base: position 117,464 of record JAYRVF010000007.1, on the reverse strand, counting down.
TGTCGTCGCGGCGGGCGGCGCGGTGACCGGCGGCGACGGCCGGCCAATCCGCTATTGCGGGCATGCGCGCAACTATCGGGTGGACGATTTCATCGCCTGGGGCGACGCGTCGGCCGCGACCTGATCGGGCCCTCTATTCCGGTTTGCGTTGCCGAAGGGCGGCCTCGGATGCCGCCTATTCCGCGAGCTGCTCGCGAACGGCGGGCCAGTGGGCAACCGCCTTTTCCAGCGCCTCGCGGCCGAATCGGCCGCGGTTGCGCTCGTCGACGAACAAATAGAGCCTGGTTCCGACCACCAGCCAGATTTGCGGATGGCCCGGAACGCCCTTCTTGCGGGCGATTTCCACCGGGTCGTACCCACCGAATCGCGGCGCGTAGATCTCCGGGTGATCGGTGAAGGCGATGCGGTTGCCCTCGTTGCGGAAACGCCAGACCGCGCCCTGGTGGACCGTCTCGAAGCGGGCGTCGCCCGGCGCCGGCTGGCGGTCGGTGAAATAGGCGACCGGGTCGTAACCGGAAATGGCAAGGCCGGTCAGGCGGTCGACCACGACTCCCTCGCCGGCCGAAGCGGCCGCGACCAATCCAATCCAGCCGAGAAGCCAGATCACGCCGCCAACCGCCGCCCGCCGGAAAGTTTCTGCGCGCCGGGAAGCATTTCTTTTCCGCCGTGGTGTCGTCATAGTTGACCGGAATAAGGGGGCGATTCGGGCCGCCCGACCGACAGTCGAATCTACCGTCATGGGATGAGCGGCGGGTTAAGGTTTCCGGCTCGCATCGCGTGTTTCACGATACGCATTCCGGGATTCGCGTTCCGGAATTCGCATTCCGGGATATTCCAGGACATGAGGCCTTCCAGCATGACCTTTCTCTCGCGCCTTGCCGCGTTGATCATCGTCGCGGCGTTGTCATGGGCCGTGCCCGCGAGCGCGCAGACGCAGCGCGGCGGCACTTATAGTTCGGACGAGTTGCTCAAGTCCGGGCACCGCTTTTTCGGCAATGTGTCGCGTGGCCTTGCCACCGTGATCGAGCGGGCGGTGAGCCGGTGGGGCCAGCCCAACGGTTACATTCTCGGCGAGGAAGGCTCGGGCGCCTTCGTGGCCGGCCTGCGCTACGGCGAGGGCACGCTCTATACCAAGAACGCCGGCGACCTGAAGGTCTACTGGCAGGGGCCTTCGCTCGGCTTCGATTGGGGCGGCGACGGCGCCCGCACCATGATGCTCATCTATAATCTGCCGGCGACGGAAGCGATTTACCAGCGCTTCGCCGGGATCGACGGGTCCGCCTATCTCGTGGGCGGATTTGGCATGACGGCGCTGACGGCCAACAACATCGTTGTCGTGCCGATCCGCTCCGGCCTCGGCCTGCGGCTTGGCGCCAATGTCGGCTATCTGAAATTCACGCAGCAGCCGACCTGGAACCCCTTCTAGGGCGGGAAATCGGCGCAAGCCGGCTCGTTCGGACCTCCTCTCGGCCGCGCGAAATGGGCGCGGCCGCCCCCTCGCCTTCCCCATTCGCGATAGGCGCTTCGTGGCACTGGCGCGACGCCGGGCTGTCGTGGCATTGTTTGGCGACCCGCGGACCTCGGCTGCGTCCAGGATTTGTGGGGATGGCCGACCCGGCGAAGAGCACCCGCGACGGAAATTCCGCGCGGAGTCGAGGGGGACGGGCGCGCCATCGGGGTCGCGGCGTTTGGTGGGCGCTTTCTTAAGTCGGTTGATGACAACGCCGGGTGTCGACGTACCGGCGTTGGACCTTCGCGGGGGCGGCGGTTCGCGGCGCGAAGCAACGCTCGGGATATTATGTGGCGTAAGGGGAGTTCGTCATGATCGAGCCGATCATGTATTTCGCGATCGGTTTTCTGGTTGCCGCCCTGTCGGGGCTCGGCATCGTTCCCCTGGTGCATGCGCGCGCGGTGCGGCTCACCATCAAGCGGCTCGAGGCGGCGACGCCTTTGTCGATGGCCGAGATCCAGGCCGACAAGGATCAGCTTCGCGCCGAATTCGCGATGTCGGCGCGCCGGCTTGAAATCAGTCTCGAACAGCTCAAGGCGAAGGCGGCGACCCAATCGGCCGAGCTCGGCAAGAAGGCCGACGCCATCAATCGCCTCAAATCCGAGCTCGGCGAGAAGACCACCGCGATCATGACGCTCGAGGCGCACGACAAGGCGCTCAAGGAGCAATTGCGCGCCTCGGAGGAGGAAGTCGCCGACAAGACGCGCGGCCTGCGCGAGGCCGAGCGCGTTCTCGCCGAGCGCAAGGCCGAACTCGCCAAGCTTTCCGACGACCTCGCCGATCGCTCGGTGGTCGCGGAGAGCCGACAGGTCGAACTCATCGCGCTGCAGGCCCAGATCGACGGATTGAAGCACCGGGTCACCGACGCCGAGACCGCGCTCGAGGAAGCGCGCGGGCGCCTCGCCGACGGCCGCAAGGAGATCGAGCAGACCGCCGTCGAACTGAAGAACGCGCGCGAACGTGTCGACAGCCTCGGCGAACGCGCCGCCGATCTCGATCGCCAGTTGCTGGTGCAGAAGAAGGAAGCCGAGATGCTCGGCACCCGCGCCGCCGATCTCGACAACAGGCTCGCCGCGCAGGGCAAGCTCCTGGCCGAACGCGAATATGAGAACAACCTGCTGCGCCAGCAGACCGCGCTCGCCCAACGCACCGAGGTCGAATTGCGCGCCGCAATCGCCGGGCTTTCCGACACCTCCAATCCGGCGCTCGACAGGCTGCGCGCCGAGAAGACCGCGATCGAGCGGGAGCTGCAGACCGCGCGCGAGGAACGCGCCAAGGCGCTCGCCGAAGCGACGGCCATCCGCCGCCAGGCCGAGGACGCCTGGGCCAGCGAGCGGATGGAGAACGCCGTGCTGCGCGAGCGCATCAACGATGTCGCCGCCGAGGTCGCCAAGCTCGCGGTGACGATCGAGGGGCCGAATTCGACGATCGCCGAGATCATGAACGCCGCGCCGGCTGAAAACGCCACGCCCGCCTCCACCGGCGGCATGATCAACGGCGACGCCGGCGGAACGCTGGCGAGCCGCATTCGCGCCTTGCAGCACCACGCATCGCGCGCGCGCCAGCAGCCGAGGGGCTGAAGCGGAGCCACGAAGGCCCCCTCGCCGGGACCCACGTCGCTTGACATCGGTCGCCGGGGTTTCGTAAATCGCGCGGAGGTTTCGGGCGCTTAGCTCAGCGGGAGAGCGTTCCCTTCACACGGGAGAGGTCATAGGTTCAATCCCTATAGCGCCCACCATCACCCCCGCATCCACCGACAAACCACGATATTCGATGCGCGGCCCTATTCGGCAGGCCCGATGTTCGACGGCCCGCGAAATCTCGCAAGCCGCGCTTTCCGACAAGCCGAGATACCCGACGAGCCGCGACAGCCAATAAGACGCGGTCTCCGACCGGCGGCGATCGCGCGCTCAGCGTTCTTTTCGCTCGTCGCTCTCGTCTCGCCCTTGGCGCTCGGCTCTTGGCGCTCGGCTCTTGTCTCGCTCTTGGCGCTCGGCTCTCGTCTCGCCCTTGGCTCTTGGCTCTTGGCTCTTGGCTCTTGGCGCCAGGCTCTTGGCACTCTGCTCTTGCCGCTTCCGTCGCGCTTCTTGCCCCATCCCGCGGCGGCGGTGGCCAACATCGACGACCAGCCATTCGCCTCTGTCCGAACGCTCCGAAACCGCGCATGAAATCCGGCGCATGAATTTTGGCGCGAGAATCTCGCCGCGAGGATTTCGCCGCGAGAATTTCGCCGCAATGATTCCGGCGCGCGGGAGCGCTCACGCGCGCGCGGTCCGACGCGTCGCCACGTCATCCCGTCACCGCGTCGAAACGCGATGCGTAAAGGTGTGACTACAATTCGGCGGAAGCAGGCCGCGTGAAACCGCGGGCGCATGCCGGCCCGGTTTCACGCGCGCGGCATGCGATCTTCGAAAGACCCGCGTCTTCGCGGCGACGCACCCAGGAATTGCCGAAAGTTTCATCGCCTGGGGCGACGCACATCCACCAAAGGGTTTTCAGGGCAAATCCCGCGAGAGTGGAAACCACTTTCGCGACCGGGAGCGCTCAAGCCTTCGGATGCGAACGCGACCCTGACCAGCGAGACCGAACCGTCTCGCCGGGAAATGCTCCGGAAGCTTGAACGATGCCGCTCCCACCCCGGGTCGGGCTAACACACGAGCCGGAAATTACCCGCGTCGATTGTCAACCGCGGCGTGCGCGCCTTTTCCGATCCGTCTTCGCGATCAGGAAGTCGTCGAGCTTCTTGCCGGATTTCAACGCCGCCGTCAGCCATTTCGGCTGCGCGCCGCGGCCGGCCCAGGTGTTTCCGTTCGCGTCGCGATATTTGGGGGCGACTTTCGTACCCCGACGGACGCCGCGTCGCGCGGTCGGCGCCGGACCGCCGATCTCGTGAAGCTGACGCTGCAGCTCCGCCTTCTTCGTCAGGAGCTGTTGATCAATATCCTTGCGCAGCGAAAGCAATTGCGCCACGGAAAGGTTCTTGATGTTCACCGCTGGCATGTCGTCTCCATAATCAAGGTGAAAAAACATTATCCGCATTCATCCGCGTGCTCATACCTTTATTTCGCGGGATGCAGCGTGTTGGTTTAGGATTATTTGACGCGTTATGCAAATCGTATCGTGAACTCGCCGCGCGCGTGACATCGCGTATCATTTATGGTGGAAATTCACGACGAGCACACGCGCGCCATGATTGTGGCATGAAGGTGCGAGTTGCATGGCGACTTCAAGGCGACGAGACACTTTATCGAAAGTTGTCGATGATGAACGTCTCACCAAATGGTAGCGGCGATTGATTTGATCGCTTCATACGCGAGGGAGAAACGCATGGTTGCAATTAGACGAATTCCAGGTGTGGGCGCGGCGCTGTTCGCCGCGTTGATGGCGCTAGCCTCGCCGGCGGCGGCGAACTCCGATACGCGGGAGTCGTCATTTCCGCTGTTCGGCCTGTTTAGCGGCGGCAATTCGCTTTACAGCACCACCGTCGAATTTCCCGGCAATCACCGGCCCGGCACCATCGTTATTCGAACCGGCGAACGGCGGCTTTATTTCATCACCGGCGACGGCCGCGCGATTCGTTACGCCATCGGCGTCGGCCGCGACGGATTCCGCTGGAGCGGCGTGCACCGCGTCTCGGCCAAGCGCGAGTGGCCGGCCTGGACGCCGCCGCCGCAAATGCTGCGCCGCCGCCCGGACCTGCCGCGCCACATGCAAGGTGGTGTCGAAAATCCGCTCGGCGCGCGCGCGATCTATCTCGGCTCGACGCTTTATCGCATTCACGGCTCGAACGAGCCGGAGACGATCGGGCAAGCCGTTTCTTCCGGCTGCTTCCGCATGACGAATGACGACGTGGTCGATCTCTACAATCGAGTCGCGGTCGGCGCGACCGTCATCGTCCAGCGCTAGTGCGCGCGGGCGACCACCACGGCCGGCGCGCGCGAATTGTCGCGATCATCGCGATGCTGATGCTCGCGCCGGCGCGCGATGTCGCCGCGGCGGAAAACCCGGAGGTCGCCCAGCGCCGCGCGGCGCAGCGCGTCGCTTTCACCGATGATGAAATCATCTCGGGCTTCATGCTGACCGCGATCGGCGCGGAATTCCAGATCTCCGGGCGCGGCGACCGCATTCGCAAATATGAAACGCCGGTCCGGGTCTTCATCGACAATCATGGCGCGCCGGATCGCTCCGGCGAGGTCAAGCGCGTCGTCGCCGACATCGCCCGCCATGTCCGCCATCTCGACATCACCGTGACGCGCGATCGCGCGCGGGCCAATTTCATCGTCACGCTGTTGCGCCAGCGCGCCTTGTTCCCCAAGCTGACGGAAATCTTCGGCCACGCGCGCGCGCGCGACATCCGCCGCCAACTCGATCCGCAATGCCTGTCGGGCTTTCGCAAGGACGATGACTATCGCATCCAGCATTCCGACGTGATCCTGGTGACGGATATTCGCGAGTTCGATTTCCTCGATTGCGCCTATGAGGAGATGCTGCAGGCGCTCGGGCCCATCAACGACACCGACAAGGTGCCGTGGACGATGTTCAACGACGACGTACAGATGGGCTTCTTCGACATCTACGACCAATACATCATGAACGTGCTTTACGATCCGCGCGTGCGGCCGGGCATGACCGCGGCCGAGGTTCGCGCCGTGGTGCCGCGCGTGTTGCCGTCGGCGCGCGAATGGATCGAGCGCGTCAACGCCGCGCCGCCCGAACCGCCTCGAAATTAGCGGGGCCGGCGCCCGCGCGCGGCTTCGGTCGTCGATCACTTCGCGTTCTGGCAGATCGCCTTGAGCGCCTTCCATTCGGCGTCGGTGAGCAGTGCCGCGCCGACCGCCGGCCGCTCCTCGCGCTTCATGCGTTCGAGCCGATCCTCGGTCAGCGGGTGGCTCGCGAGAATGGCGATGTTGCGCGCGCCCTCCTTACCGGTGACGCGGAACAGCAGCTCGCCCATCGGCCGCGGCGACCGGCCGAGCTTGCGCATGACCTCGATGGCGAATGTGTCCGCGTCGGTTTCTCCCTCGCGCGAATAGGAGGCGTCGAACAATTGACGCGAGGCGAAGATCACGGCGCCCGATCCGGTGATGTCGCCGAACAGCAGGCCGAGCAGGAACGAGGTGCCGCCGTTGCGCAACATGCCGCGCAGATGATCGCGATGATGGACGTGGCCAAGCTCATGGGCGAGAACGCCCGCGATCTCGTCCGGGCTTTCGGCCTTCGCCAGGAGTCCGTTGAACAGATAGATCTTGCCGCCGGGGAGCGCGATCGCGTTGGCGGTCGACGTCGCCACCACCGCCGACTGGACGCTGGTGTCGAGCCCGCCGGCGGCGCGAAGCGCGCCGACGAGCTTGGCGAAGGCCGCCTGTCCTTCCTCGGCGTCGCAGGACTTCGCGTCGAAAATCGCCTTGACCTGATTGTCGGCGACCTGGCCGAGCCGCCGCTCGAACGTCGCCGGAATCAGCGGCGTCAGCCGATCGGCGACCACCGGAACGCCGAACACGATCACGCTCACGATCGATATCAGCGCCGCGAGCGACCACAACACGATGCGCCGCACGCCGCCGCGCCCCGGCAGATGCGCGTCGAGCGACGGACAGAGCGAAGCGATCCGCTCCCCGAGCGCCGGATCGCGCAGCTCGAGCCGCGCGAGCGGCGCGGCCGTCTCGCAGCTCAGACGCAAGACGCCGGGCGGTCCGTCGACACGCCGGATCGCGGCGAAACTCCACGACGCCAGAACGCCGTCCTCGCCGCGAATGAGAAGCGCGCCGGCGAAATCGAGCGTGACCGGGCGCTTGCGGCTCGATGTTCCGTCGAAATAGATCGCGGACGGCGCGGCCTCGGCGACCCCGGCGGGTTCGGGGGGCACGATCGCGGATGGCGTTTCGCTCACCTGCTTTCCGTCCCCGCTCTCATATGCCCACCACGTCGAGGCTGTTGGCGAAGCCTTCGCCGACCGCGCTCGCCAGATCGCCACGCGCCGCGACATCGGCGGCCGCGTCGAGATGATGGACGGTCACCGACGCCGCGATGCGCCGCCACAGGTCGCGCATCAGATAGACGCGGATGACGACATTGACGGCGAGGATCGTCACCAGATAGGCGACGGCGAAAAGGATCATGACGGGCGCGGTCTCGGTCAAGGTCTTGGCGTTGATGATCGCTTCCAACGACTTGCCGGTGATCGCCTCCAGCATCACCAGGCCGCCGCCGACCGCGAGCCCGAACAGGACGATGAAAGCGAGGATCCAGCCGATCACTTTCCAGTAAAGGTCCATCAGCGCGCCGCGCCCGAGATCGGATTCGAAACGCACGTCGCCGAAGCGAACTCCGCCGACCCACCATCGCCACTGGATCGCCTTGTAGAAGCCGTAGACGAAAGGAATGAGCACTGGCACGACCAGCGACAGCCACGCCGCCGGCAACAACCACCACGCGCGCTTGAAATAGTCGCCGCCGGTGCCGACGAAGCTTCCTTGCAGGCTGCCGTAATGGGAATGGCGCATCTTGTAGCGTTCGAGCGCGGCATCGCGCCAGGGCAGCGCCAGACCGAGCGTGACGAGAACGAACAGTCCCCAGGCGAAGGCGCGCCAGGCATAGGCCCAGCCCGAACCGGTCATCCAGAAGCGCACGCCGCGCCAGATCGTCCGCGACAGGCGGTAGCGCCGCGCGCGATAGATGGCGAATTGCCCGAACAGATAGAGAAAGAGACCGAGCGGAACGCTGGCGAAGGCCTGCAGGCGTTCGGCTTCGAGGCCGATGAGGAAATACACGAGATAGACCGGCACCAGGATCGCGAGCGCGACGAGGAAGCCGATCACGAGCTCGCGGGCGCGGCCGGTATATTCGGCCGGATCGCCGTCGACCGTCGTGTGCGACCAAAGATGGCGCCGCATGTCGGTCGCGAGCCAGAAGCGGTAGAAGCCGACGGTGACGAATTCGAGCCATGCGCCGCGCACCACCATGCGACGGAAATCGCCGCGCTCGCCGGTGAAGACGACCGGCGCGGATTTCGGCGCGGCGGACGCCGATGGGGAATTTGGCTGGCGGGGCGGGACGCCCCAGGGCATGGACGTGGTCGTCGTGTCGAGCATGAGGATTTCCTGAAAATTTCTGGGGTCCGCGCGATTTGTTTCAATTGTCGCGTTCAATTGTCGCGTTCAATCGCAACCTTCATTCATGCCGCGGAACGTCGCCGCCACCAAGCCTTGGCGCGGCCATCACCTCATTGGTCGCCTTTCGGACCCACCCGGTTCAACCGGGGACGCGCGTCAACGTTAATCAAATGGCCGGGACGGTCAACCGGCATGCCGGCGCGGCGCCGGGAGCAATTCGGCTCAGGCGGTTTTTTCGAACAATTCCCGGCCGATCAGCATGCGGCGGATTTCGCTCGTGCCCGCGCCGATCTCGTAAAGCTTGGCGTCGCGCAAGAGCCGGCCGGTCGCGAAATCGTTGATGTAGCCGTTGCCGCCGAGAAGCTGGATCGCGTCGAGCGCGACGAGCGTCGCCTTTTCCGAGGCGAACAGGATCGCGCCGGCGGCGTCCTCGCGCGTGGTCTCGCCGCGATCGCAGGCCTTCGCCACGGCATAGACATAGGCGCGCGCGGCGTTGAGCGTGACATACATGTCCGCGATCTTGGCCTGGACGAGCTGGAAGGAGCCGATCGGCTGGCCGAACTGCTTGCGCTCGTGCACATACGGCATGACGATGTCGATGCACGACTGCATGATGCCGAGCGGCCCGGCGGAAAGGACGACGCGCTCGTAGTCGAGACCCGACATCAACACGTTGACGCCACGTCCGACCTGGCCGACGACGTTGTCCTCGGGCACCTCGCAATCTTCGAACACCAATTCGCCGGTGTCCGAGCCGCGCATGCCGAGCTTGTCGAGTTTCTGCGCGGTGGAAAATCCCGTCATGCCCTTCTCGACGAGGAAGGCGGTGATGCCGCGCGCGCCGGCGGCCGGATCGGTCTTGGCGTAGACGACGATGACATCGGCGCAGGGACCGTTGGTGATCCACATCTTCGAGCCGTTGAGCAGGTAGCGGTCGCCCTTCTTCTCCGCGCGCGTCTTCATCGACACCACGTCGGAGCCGGCGCCCGGTTCCGACATCGCGAGCGCGCCGACATGGTCGCCGGAGACGAGCGCCGGCAGATATTTGCGCTTCTGCGCCGGCGTGGCGTTGCGGCGGATCTGGTTGATGCAGAGGTTCGAATGCGCGCCGTAGGACAGGCCGACCGAGCCCGAGGCGCGCGAGATCTCCTCCATGGCGAGGCAATGTTCGAGATAGCCGAGGCCGGCTCCGCCATATTCCTCCTCGACCGTGATGCCGTGCACGCCGAGCGCGCCGAGCTTCGGCCACAAGTCGCGCGGAAAGGTGTTGGAGCGGTCGATCTCGTCGGCGCGCGGCGCGATCTCGCTTTGAGCGAAATCCCGTACCGTGTCGCGGATGGCCTCGGCCGTCTCGCCGAGGTCGAAGTTGAACGGGCGCGGCGCGTTGGCGATCATGTTTTTCTCCCCGGCGCCGCGCCACGCGCGTCGCCTCGTCATGGTTGTCCTTGTTCGGCGGACCGGCGTTTGGGCGAGGCGACTTTCGGCGGCGCGAAATCCGCCTTCGGTCGCCGCCCTCGCGGGCGCGGCTTCCCGCGCGCTGGCGAATATCAGAGACTAACAAACACCCGTTCGTCAATTGGTCAACCGTCTGCTTTCGCCGCCGCGTCGCGCGCGCCGAGGTCGCGCCCGGGCGGAACCCTTTCGCGATCCGCCGATTCTCCCCATATATTCAGGCCATGGCCAGACCCCCAAGCGACGACCAGGACGGAAACGGACCGGCACGCGGCGCGTCCCCGCGCCCGGCGCGGACCAAGCCGGCGGAACGCGAGCGGCAGGAGATCAAGCCGACGCGCGCCAAAGCGCGCCGACCCGATGTCACACCGATCGATCCGGCGCTCGCCGACATCCTCAATCCGGCCATCGCGCGCGGCGGCGCGGGTGTCGGCTCGCAGACCGGACTGACCCCGCCGCCGGACAATTCTCGCGATCGGCGCGCGACCATCGCCGACGAGCACAGAGCCCGCGTGTCCCGCGAGGCGTCCCAGCCGGGCTTCGCCGAGGCACCACCGGCCTATCAGCCGAATTTCGGCACCAGTGCGACGGTGCCGACGCTCGATCCGGAACTCGCCAAGCAGCTTGGCCTCGATGTCGAGGAGGACGACTCGGCGGCACGCCCGCCGCGCGACAAGATGGAATCGCTCGGCGTCGCGGCCACCGCCACCGCGCTGGAAACGCTGTTGCGGGAGGGCCGGCCCGAATTCGGCGCCGTCGCCGGCGAGGCCGGCGTGTGGTCGCCGCACCGGCCGCCGCGCCCGGAGAAATCCGAGGGCGGCGCGCGCTTCGTCATCAAGTCGGACTTCGAACCGAAGGGCGACCAGCCGAGGGCGATCGCCGAGCTGGTCGAGGCCATCGACCGCGGCGAACGCACGCAGGTGCTGCTCGGCGTCACCGGCTCGGGCAAGACCTTCACCATGGCCAAGGTGATCGAGCTGACGCAGCGCCCCGCGCTCATCCTCGCGCCCAACAAGACGCTCGCCGCGCAGCTCTACGGCGAGTTCAAGGGATTCTTTCCCGACAACGCGGTCGAATATTTCGTCTCCTATTACGACTACTATCAGCCCGAAGCCTACGTGCCGCGCACCGACACCTATATCGAGAAGGAATCCTCGATCAACGAGCAGATCGACCGCATGCGCCACGCGGCGACGCGCGCGCTGCTCGAGCGCGACGACGTCATCATCGTCGCCTCGGTGTCGTGCATCTACGGCATCGGGTCGGTGGAGACCTACACCGCGATGACGTTTTCGCTCAAGCAAGGCGAACGCGTCAACCAGCGCCAGCTCATCGCCGACCTGATCGCGCTTCAATACAAGCGCACCCAGGCCGACTTCAGCCGCGGCACCTTCCGCGTGCGCGGCGACACCATCGATCTGTTTCCGGCCCATTACGAGGACCGCGCCTGGCGGGTCAACATGTTCGGCGACGAGGTCGAATCGATCGAGGAATTCGACCCGCTCACCGGCCACAAGACCGACGATCTCGCCTTCATCAAGGTCTATTCGAATTCGCATTACGTCACGCCGCGGCCGACGCTGATCCAGGCGATCAAGGGCATCAAGGCGGAACTCAAGTCGCGCCTCGACGCGCTCAACGCGCAGGGGCGTCTGCTCGAAGCCCAGCGCCTCGAACAGCGCGCGACGTTCGATCTCGAAATGCTGGAGGCGACCGGAAGCTGCGCGGGAATCGAGAATTACTCGCGCTATCTCACCGGACGCAAGGCCGGCGAGCCGCCGCCGACGCTGTTCGAATACGTGCCCGACAACGCGCTGGTATTCGCTGACGAGAGCCATGTCAGCATCCCGCAGATCGGCGCCATGTTTCGCGGCGACTTCCGCCGCAAGGCGACGCTGGCCGAATACGGCTTTCGCCTGCCCTCCTGCATGGACAATCGCCCGTTGCGCTTCGAGGAGTGGGACGCGATGCGGCCGCGGACGATCGCGGTTTCCGCCACGCCCGGCGGCTGGGAGCTCAACGAATCCGGCGGCGTGTTCGTCGAGCAGGTCATTCGCCCGACCGGGCTCACCGACCCGCCGGTCGACATCCGTCCCGCGCGCACGCAAGTCGACGATCTCGTCGGCGAGGTGCGCACGACCGCCGCGCGCGGCTATCGCAGCCTCGTCACCGTGCTGACCAAGCGTATGGCCGAGGATTTGACCGAATATCTGCACGAGCAGGGCATCCGCGTGCGCTACATGCATTCGGACATCGACACGATCGAGCGCATCGAGATCATCCGCGATCTGCGGCTCGGGGCGTTCGACGCGCTGGTCGGCATCAACCTGCTGCGCGAGGGGCTCGACATTCCCGAATGCGCGCTGGTCGCGATCCTCGACGCCGACAAGGAAGGCTTCCTGCGCTCGGAGACGTCGCTGATCCAGACCATCGGCCGCGCGGCGCGCAATGTCGACGGCCGCGTCATTCTCTACGCCGATGTCGTCACCGGCTCGATGGAGCGCGCGCTCGCCGAGACCAACCGCCGCCGCGACAAGCAGGTCGCCTACAACGCCGAGCACGGCATCACCCCGGAAAGCGTGAAGAAGAACATCGCCGACATTCTCAATTCGGTTTACGAGCGCGATCACGTTCTGGTCGAAATCGACGGCGGCATGGCGGAGGACGCGCGCGCGATCGGGCATAATTTCGAGGCGGTGCTCGCCGACCTCGAAGGGCGCATGCGGGACGCGGCCGCCGATCTCGATTTCGAGGAAGCCGCGCGGCTGCGCGATGAGATCAAGCGCCTGCGCGCGACCGAGCTCGCGATCGTCGACGACCCGACGGCGCGGACGCCCGCGCTCACGGGCAGGGACAACGCCAGGCGCGGCCCGCGCAAACCCACGCTCGATGAAATGGGCATCGCGCTGGCGCATGAGGTCAGGCCCGCGCGGCCGCCTCATCGCAAGCGACGGCGACCGCAATGATTCGGCCGGACGATCCGCGCGTCGCGTCGGCCGACGGACCTATCGCCGGGCGGCGGCGCGCCTCCGCATCACATCGGCGATTTAGTCGGATTGCTTCATGAAGACCTTCCTCCTCGGACTCATCGGCCTCCTTCTCGGCCTCATCGTCGGAATCGCGTTCGGCATGGGCCTCGGGCTCGCCTTCACCTGGATGGTCGACTCCAATTGCTTCGAGACCACCTGCGAGCATCTGGCCGGACGAATCTTCGCGCCGGTATTCGCGGTCGCCGGCGGCATCGCGGGCATGATCGTGCTGCCGCTGCTTGGAAAGCGCGGCGGCGCGTCGGGAAGTTGACGCGCGATCGATCTTGATCGCGGCGGAGGCGATCCGATAATGCCGACGACGGCGTCGGAGGTCGCGAAATGATTTGGAGCGCGCCGCGGCAAGCGGAATCATGAAATCGTTCTTGTTCGCCATCCTCGGTTTCCTGCTCGGCGCCATTGTCGGGGCGATCGTCGCCGTCGGCATCGGGCTTGCGTGGACGAGCCTCGCCAACACGAGCTGCTTTGAAGGCTATTGCGGCTACGTCGTGTTCACCACCTTCGCGCCCCTCGGCGCGCTCGTCGGCGCGATCTCGGGCGCGGCCTGGTTGGTTCAGCTCGGCAAGAGGCCGCGCGGCGAGAACGTGCGGTGATATTTTGCTCCGATATTTTCGTGCGATCACACGCCGCGATGGCGCCTCGGCGCGGCGCGTGAACCGCACCGTCATCGACGCGTCATGTCGGGCATCGCCGCGAATCGGGCCATCGCACGCCCCCGCGCGGCCGGTTGACGCCGCGATCGAATGCAGCGAACGCGTGCAGATGCGCGCAAGCGCCGCACCTTCGCGAGTGGTCGCGCGAGCGTGCTGGCGCGCGCCGCCGGTGAACCGACGCGGCACCCGCGCGCGAACTTCCATGCCATCGTGGCGCCCGCGCCGGCGACGGCCGCGATCGGCGGTTTGGCCCGTATTGTCGGCATTTGTTGAAACTCCGTGACCGCGCGCGATATTCGCGGGAGTTGTCCGCGCGCGCAGCGGCATCGATCCGCGCGTCGTCTATGGCACGCGTGAATTTCCGCGTGGCGATCGCCGACATCGCCCGCCGGGCGCTTCGCCGCGCGTCATTGTGCGCGCGCAGCACGCTTTTTCCTTGCGCGCTTCTTCCAAGCGCGAGATGCTTATTCACTCGATTTTTTGTGCATTGGAAATATAGGCCGCGTGATGGCCAGTCCACGTGACATTGTCGGCCGAATTCAAGCGGCCCTTCTCCCCGGTGGCGCTACTGCTCATGACGCTATTGCTCGTGGCGCTATCGCTCGTTGCGCGCCACGTGATGGGCGACGGCGGAACGGTGCCCGCGCCCGTATCGCGTTGTTTCTTGCGATCGAGGTCGGCCGCGATCGGCGGCGGCTCCTCGCGACACCCGATTTGGTTTGGCATGAGTTCAATCGCGAATTCGCTCATCGCCGAGGACGACCAATCCGCAATTTTGAAAATGGAAAATTCATGCCATGGACGAGGATATTCGCGACCGCGTGATGCGGGTCTATGACGCTTTCTATTCCGGCCGGGTCGACGAAGCGCTGTCCCATTACGCCGACGACATCAATTACGTCTGCTACGCGCCGGTCAGCCTGTTTCCCGAGCTTGGATTTCGCCGCGGCAAGGACCAGCTCGCCGAGACGATGCGCTCGCTGCATCGGCGCTTTCAACAGATGAATTTCAGCGTGCCGCGCCTGATTACCGGCGAAGGCGAGGCGGCCGCGATTCTCGACGTACGCATGCAGATCGCCGGCACCGAGCGCCTGGTGCAGATCTACATCTCCAATTTCATCCGTTTCAAGAACGGGCGGATCATCGACCATCGCACGTTTCTGGATTCCTTTGACTTGTTCGAGCAGCTTTCCGGCGCCGAGATCGATTTCGCTAGTTGGCACCCCACGATCTAGCCATTGCCGCGAAAGCACCACGCCCCGCCACGGATCGGCCCTTGCGCGGTCAAAATCACCCGCTTCCCTTGGTCCATCGCATCGCCGCGCGGGGATCGTCACGGCCCGCGAACGCTCGCCGGGACACGTAGGCGCGCGATGGATTTGACTCAGGGGAGACAGAATGATGAATGCGTTCCGATTGGAGAAACAGGAAATCGCCGCGATCGATCAAGACCGCGACGAGCGGTCGCGGGACGCGGACATGGCCGGTGACGGCGCGTCGGCGGACGATGCTGTCGCGGTCGAGAACGAAATCCGCGATTTCGTGCGCAACGACGTGGCCTATCTGCGCAGGCCCCAGGCCGGCGGCGAATTGAGCGCGGAAGCCACCGTCAACAACGTCAACTTCCTTATCCAGCGCGTCGCCGGCGCCTCGCTCACCGAGATCAGCAATCTGATCGACGAGCTCGAAACCCTGCGCGATCTACTGCACAATGAGGGACAGCGCGTCCAGCGCGAGATCTCCGGCTACGCCCAGCTCAGCCAAGCGGCGATGAAATCGACGCGCGTCATTTCCGACAACATGGCGTTGTGGAAGGCGGGCGCCGAAGGTCCGCGCCGCGTCTGAGGGGGCGCGCGGCAGGCCCGCGCCATCGGGCCCGATCGGTTCATGGGATCGGGCCTGATCGTCGCCGGTCGTCTCCGGTCATCCTTGCGCCGGCGGCAGGACGGCCGCGCGCGTGCTTTCGAGCTGATAGCGGCCGTCGGCGTGGCCCTTGACCACGCACAGCATGACCACCGTGACCGCCAGCATCACGATACCGAATAGAATTCCAACCAATTTCAGCGCCTTCCTGTCCGCCATGGCCGTCCCCCGCGTGTGTTCCCGCCGCTTATCTTCGTTCGCCGATTGGTCGGCGGGGCGAAGGTGCCGGTTCACAGTCTGACGCCGATTTCGCGTGAAGATCGGCCGCGCCCGGAACATCCCGTGTCGGCGCGCAGCGGCGGCTAACTCGTTGAACCGGTGCCGATCTTTGTCCGAACGCGATTCGGCGGCGCGGCGCGCGGATGGCCTTCATTTCGCGCGCGATTGAGTTGACGCAATTCCACTCCGCGAGACGACGCGGCGCACCCGCCACCTTGCCGCGCGCGCATCCAAGGGCTACGAGCTTGGTGCGACGCAAATGGTGGGGAACGCCGCCGCTGGCGCTTCAAGAAATCACAAACTGGCCCAGATTTGGTCCCACACGCCGTCAAGACCGTCGCTGGGGAGACAACCGATGTTTGGATTGCAGGACCTTTTCCAATGGGACCGTTTCATCACGCCCACGCTCATCAAGACGTTCTACTGGCTGGCGATCGGCCTGGTCCTGCTGATGGGCCTGTCCGGGATCTTTTCCGGCCTCGCGGTGATGGCGGCGAGTCCCTTCGGCGGCTTCGTCATGATCCTGGTCAGCCTCGCCGGCATTCTGCTCGGCGTCGTCTTCGCCCGCATCGCCGCCGAACTGGTGTTGATCGTGTTCCGCATCAACGAACATCTCGGCGCCATTCGCCACGATCGCGGCCTCTAGCGGCAAATTCCGCGAAGGTGGAAGCCGCTCCGGCGACCGGAACTTGCTCAAGCGCATGAAGCTGGAGCGCGTCGTGTCGGCGAGACGGTTCCGCTTCGCCGATCAGGTAGCGAAGCGGAAGTGCAGCACGTCGCCGTCGGCGACGACATAGTCCTTGCCCTCAAGACGGAATTTGCCGGCGTCGCGCGCGCCGGCCTCGCCGTTGCAGGCGATATAGTCGTCATAGGCGATCGTCTCGGCGCGGATATAGCCCTTCTCGAAATCGGTATGGATGACGCCGGCGGCCTGCGGTCCCCGCGTGCCGGTCTCGACCGTCCAGGCGCGCGCTTCCTTCGGCCCGACGGTAAAGAACGTGATGAGGTGGAGAAGATCGTAGCCGGCGCGGATGACGCGGTTGAGGCCCGGCTCGCTCAGGCCGACGGCTTCGAGATAATCCTTCTGCTCGGCCGGCGGCAGCACCGCGATCTCGCTCTCGATCTTGGCCGACACCACCACCGCGACCGCGCCCTCCTCCCGCGCCCGCGCGGCAACGCGCGCGGAAAAGGCGTTGCCCTCGTCGGCCGACGCCTCCTCGACATTGCAGACATAGAGCACGGGCTTGGATGACAACAGGCCGAGCGCGGCGAAGGCCTTGCGCTCTTCCGGCTTCGCCATCGCCAGGCGCGCGGGTTTGCCCTCGCGCAGCAGCGGCAGGCAGCGGTTGATGAGGTCGAGGGCTTCCTTGGCCTCCTTGTCGTTGCCCTTGGCCTTCTTCTCGAGATTGACCGCGCGACGTTCGAGGCTTTCGAGATCGGCCAGCATCAATTCGGTCTCGACCGTCTCGATGTCGGCGACCGGGTCGATCTTGCCCTCGACATGGGTCACGTCGCCATCCTCGAAGCAGCGCACGACATGGGCGATGGCGTCGCATTCGCGGATGTTGGCGAGAAACTGGTTGCCCAGTCCCTCGCCTTTCGAGGCGCCGCGCACGAGGCCGGCGATGTCGACGAAGGTCAGCCGCGTCGGAATAATCTCCTTGGAGCCGGCGATGGCGGCGAGCTTTTCCAGTCGCGGATCGGGCACGGCGACGTCGCCGACATTGGGCTCGATCGTGCAGAAGGGATAATTGGCCGCCTGCGCGGCGGCCGTCTGCGTCAGCGCGTTGAAGAGCGTCGATTTGCCGACATTCGGCAGCCCGACGATGCCGCATTTGAAACCCATGAAATGCCCCGGATTGGTGAGTCGCGCGCCGTCACGCGCCCTTGTCGTTGTCGTCGGCCGCGGCGAGGTAGCCCTTCGCCCGCATCGCCAGATGCACCTTGTTCTGGAACGCGGCGTCGGAATTGGCCACCAGCAGCGCGGCGTTGGTCGCGATCGCGTCGCACAGCGCCTCGACCCAGCCGCGCTCGTCCTTCGCGAAGTCGCTCAGCACATGGGCATGCACGACGTCCTTCACGCCGGGATGACCGATGCCGATGCGCACGCGGCGGTAGTCGTTGCCGACATAGGCCGAGATCGAGCGCAGGCCGTTGTGACCGGCGACGCCGCCGCCGACCTTGACCCGCGTCTTGCCCGGGGCAAGGTCGAGCTCGTCGTGGAAGACGGTGATGTCGTCCTCGCCGAGCTTGTAGAAATTGGCGGCCTCCGCCACGGCGCGCCCGGACTCGTTCATGTAAGTCGTCGGCCGCAACAGGAGAACGCGCTCGCCCTCGATCTGGCCCTCGACTGCCTCGCCTTGGAAACGCTTTCGCCATGGCGTGAAACCGTGGCGACGCGCGATTTCCTCGACCGCCATGAAGCCGATATTGTGGCGGTTGCCGGCGTGTTTCGCGCCGGGATTGCCGAGGCCGACGAAGAGGCGCATGGCACGGGTCCTGGCGTGTGTCTTGGCGTGTGTCTTGGCGTGGGTCTTGGCGCGATTCTTGGCGCGGGTATCGGCGCGCGCCCCAACGGGGACGCGCGCGACGCCTTACTTC
This sequence comes from Xanthobacteraceae bacterium, assembly GCA_041918675.1. Taxonomy (GTDB): domain Bacteria; phylum Pseudomonadota; class Alphaproteobacteria; order Rhizobiales; family Xanthobacteraceae; genus SCUB01. Next base: position 98,947 of record JAYRVF010000007.1, on the reverse strand, counting down.
TTCTTTTCGGCCGCGGGAGCGGCGGGAGCCGAGGCCGCGCCGCCCGCGGGTGTCGCGGGCGCAGCGGCGCCGGCCGCGGGAGCGGCGGTTGCCGCGGTCGCGGCGGCGGCGGCCGCCTTCATTTCTTCCGCGTAGCCGGACGGCGGCACGATGGTCACCAGCGTCGCGTCGACACGCGAGAGCGCCCTGGTTCCCTTCGGCAGCTCGACCTCGTCGAGATGCAGCGAGTAGCTGATTTCGAGCTTGCTGACGTCGACCTCGATGAATTGCGGGATGCTCTCGGCCGGGCACTCCAGATCGATCGTATGGGTGACGATGTTGACCGTGCCGCCGCGCTTGACGCCGGGAGAGGCTTCCGCGCCGCGCACGCGCAACGGCACGCTGACGCGCACCTTGGCGCCCACGCCGAGTCGCAGGAAATCGACATGGAGCGGCTGCTCGCGGATCGGATCGAGCTGGAAGTCGCGGGGAATGACGCGGTGCTTCTTGCCGTCGAGGGCGATGTCGTAGATCGTGGTCAGGAAATGGCCGGCGAAGATGCGCTGGCGCAATTCGGTCTCGTCGATCGAGATGGTCACCGGGGGCTGGTTGTCACCGTAAATCACTCCGGGCACGCGGCCGGCGCGACGTACGGCCCGGGCGGCCCCCTTGCCGCTCTGCGGACGCGCGGTCGCCTTTAGCTCGTTGGCGGTCGTCATCGTTGCAAGTCCTCATTGTGGAACGGAAAAATGCCGCGGCAAGCCTCCAGGGGTGCGGGGGCCGCGAACCGGCGGCTTATAGCGGCTGGGAGCCGCCCTGACAAGGAAAGGCGGGAAGACGGCCGGCGGGAGGCCCGCCGGAAAGGGGCCCCACGCGATGGCGGCACCCTTTCACGTCGAAAGGGCCCGCGTTTCAGCCCGCAGGCCCTATCCGGTCGAAAATGAAGCTGGTGCTGGGACCGGCCCCCGCGAGGGGACGGGGAAGGCGGGTCGCGTTACGCCGCTGGGCCGCCGCCGGCCTTCTTTTCCAAGGCCTCGATGCGGGCCTTGAGCGCCTCGTTTTCCTCCCGGGCAAGCCGGGCCATTTCCTTGACCGCCTCGAATTCCTCGCGCTTGACCACATCGAGGTCGCGCAGAATTCGCTCGGCCTGGTTCCGGAAAAGCGAGTCGGCCTCGCGCTTGACGCCCTGGGCGACGCCGGCCGCGTCGTTCATCAGGCGCGCGATTTCATCGAAAAAGCGGTTGGTCGTCTGCGTCATCGCGAAATCTCCGGCGATCTGTCCAGGCGTCATGCACCCGCCTGTCGCCTCAAACAATGGCGATGGGGCCGCGCCCTCGCAAGGGTCGCCCGCGAAATTCCGCCACCGCCCTCCGACCTTGACTTGGCCGGGTGCCACGGTCATGAGGCGGAGACGGCGGTTATGCCTTGAGGTCGCGGCCGGCGCGGGTCCGGCCCCCGGGAAGCAATTCGAACGTCAGGCGGATGCGCTGATGCCGATCTTGGCAATCCCTTTCCCGACCATCGATCCGATCGCCCTGTCGCTCGGCCCGGTCGTCATTCGCTGGTACGCGCTCGCCTATATCGTCGGCATCGCCGCCGGCTGGTTCTATGCCCGCCGCATCATCCGCTCCCAGGCCGCGTGGGGCGGGCCGGCGCCAATGACCACGCTCGACTACGACGATTTCGTGCTGTGGGTCACCATCGGGATCGTGCTCGGCGGCCGCGCCGGCTATGTGCTGTTCTACAATCCGGCGCATTTCCTCGCCAATCCGGGCGAAATCCTGCAGATGTGGAAGGGCGGCATGTCGTTCCACGGCGGCTTCCTCGGCTGCGTCGCCGCCGTGCTGCTGTTTGGCTGGAAGCGCGGCATCAACGTGTTCTCGCTGGGCGACGTGACCTGCGCGGTCGGACCGATCGGGCTGTTCCTCGGCCGCGTCGCCAATTTCATCAACGGCGAATTGTGGGGCCGCGCCAGCGACGCGCCGTGGGCCGTCGTCTTCCCGAACGCGCGGCCGATGGTGCCGCGCCATCCGAGCCAGCTCTACGAGGCCGCGCTCGAAGGCGTCCTGCTTTTCATCGTGCTCGCGCTGCTCATTCGCGCCGGCGCGCTGAAGCGGCCAGGCCTCATCATCGGCGCGTTCGCGATCGTCTATGGCGTGGCGCGCATCATCGGCGAATTCTTCCGCGAGCCCGATCCGCAGCTCGGCTTCCTATGGGGCGGATCGACCATGGGAATGCTGCTTTCCGTGCCGATGATCCTTGCCGGGGTGGCCTTTGTCGTGATGGCATGGCGGCGCCGGCCGGCGAAGGCCGCGCCATGACCGAAACCACGCCGAAAATGACGACGCCGCTCGAACACGAAATCCGCCGCCTGATCGGGCTCGCCGGTCCGATGCCGGTGTCGCGCTACATGGCGCATTGCCTCACCCATCCCGCGCACGGCTATTACACGACCCGCGAACCGCTCGGCCGCGAGGGCGACTTCATCACCGCGCCCGAAATCAGCCAGATGTTCGGCGAATTGCTCGGCCTGTGGGCGGCCTCGGTGTGGAAGCAGATGGGCTCGCCCGGCGCCATCAATCTCGTCGAGCTCGGCCCCGGACGCGGCACCATGATGATGGACGCGCTGCGCGCGATCCGCGTACTGCCGTCTTTTCTCAGGGCGGTCGGCGTGCACCTCGTCGAGATCAATCCCGCGCTGCGGGAGGCGCAGAAGAAGACGCTGTCGGCGACCAAGGCGGACGTCACCTGGCACGATCGTCTCGACGACGTGCCGGAAGGGCCGGCGATCGTCTTCGCCAACGAGTTCTTCGACGCCCTGCCGATCTCCCAGGCGGTCAAGACCGACACCGGCTGGCACGAGCGCGTCGTGATCATCGACGAAAAGGGCGCGCTCGCCTTCGCCTTCGCCGACGCGCCGTTGCCGCGGTTCGATCTGCTCGTTCCCCCGATCGTCAACGCCGCGCCGGTCGGCTCGATCTGTGAATGGCGGTCGAACGACGAGGTCGTTCAGCTCGCGCGCCGGCTCAAGCACGGCGGCGGCGTCGCGCTGATCATCGACTACGGCCCCATGCGCAGCGCCGCCGGCGACACGCTGCAGGCGGTCGCGCGGCACGCTTATGTCGATCCGCTGAAGAACCCGGGCACGGCCGACATCACCGCGCATGTGGATTTCCAGGCGCTGGCGGTGGCGGCGGAGGATGCCGGCGCGCGCGCGCACGGCCCGATCGAGCAGGGCGAATTCCTGCGCCGGCTCGGCATCGAGTCGCGGGCGACATCGCTGATGGCCAAGGCCCCGAGCGACGTGGTCGACGACATCGCCCATGCGATGCGGCGTCTGACCGGAAGCGGGCGCGCCAATATGGGTTCGCTGTTCAAGGCGCTGGCGTTGTCCGATCCGGCGATGGAAGCGCCGCCCGCCTTCGACGAAAACGCCGGCGGCGCGGAGCCCGCGCGATGATCCTGCGCTCGGCGGCGCTCGCCGAACTGCCCGGCATCCGCCATGCCTTCTTCACCCGCGTCGGCGGCGTATCGCGCGACATCTATGCGAGCCTCAATGGCGGCCTCGGCTCCGGCGACGCTGCCGCCAAGGTCGCCGAAAACCGCGCGCGCATGGCGGCCGCGTTGGGCGTCGCGCCGACGCATCTTCTCACCGCGCATCAGGTCCACTCCCCCGACGCCGTGATCGTCACGCGCCCCTGGTCGATCGCCGAGCGACCCCGGGTCGACGCCATCGTCACGGCCACGCCGGGCCTTGCCGTCGGCGCCTCGACCGCCGATTGCGGGCCGATCCTGATGGCCGACGCGCGCGCGCGCGTCGTCGGCGCGACCCATGCCGGCTGGAAGGGCGCGCTCACCGGCGTGATCGAGGCGACCATCGCGGCGATGGAGACGCTCGGCGCCACGCGCGAGCGCATCGTCGCGGCGATGGGACCCATGATCCGTCAGCCGAGTTACGAGGTCGGTTCCGAATTCGTCGATCGCTTCACGGCCGAGCGAGAGGACAACGCCGGCTTCTTTCGTCCCTCGGCGCGCGAGGGCCACGCCATGTTCGACCTTGCCGGCTATATTCGCGCGCGGCTCGATCGCGCCGGGATCGCGCGGATCGACGATATCGGCGAGTGCACCTACGCGGACGAGGCGCGCTTCTACAGCTATCGCCGTTCGGTGCATCGCGCCGAGCCCGATTACGGCCGCCACGTCCACGCGATCACGATCGAGGCCTGACACGCGGACCCGCGCGGCGCGCGCGGCGGTACGCGCTCTGGACGTTAACGGATTTTAACGCTATCGATCGGTGGTCGAGGGCGCCCTTTTCGCGCGCCCGCGCAACCGCGCTCGAAACCAACCCGCGCCCGAAACGAAACCTCTCATGTCGCGCCCGATCGTCACCGGATTGTTCGTACGCCCGCGCCTTGGACAATCGCGCGGCGAACAATCGCGCGGTGACCAACCGCGTGACGGGCGATCGCAAGACGGACGATGGCGCGGCGCGCGCGCGGCATTCCTCGGCGCGCTGGCGATCGCGACGCTCGCGGGCGGATGCACCGCGAACGGCCCCAGTCCGATGGACGGATTTTCTTCCGCGCAGGGTCCGACGCTCGCCTTCGAATCGATCGACGGTCCGCCGCCGGCCGTTTTCGACCGCCTGGTGCGAACGCTCGATGGCGAGGCACGTGCGCGCAATCTCCCCATCGTGTCGCGCCAAGGCGCGGCCTCGTACCGCGCGCGCGGCTACCTGTCGGCGCAGGTCCGGCGTGGCCAGACCAGCATCGTTTGGGTGTGGGACATTTACGACGCCAGCCAGCAGCGCGCCGCGCGGATTTCGGGCGAGGAACCGGCCGGCAAGACCGGCGGCGACGCCTGGGCGGGCGCGAACGACCAGATCCTGCGCGCGATCGCCGCGAGCTGCCTTTCCGGCGTCGCCGGCGTCATGAACGGCGCCGCGCCGAACGAGCCGTCCCAGCCGGGTACGCGGGGACCGGTGGTCGCGAGCGTCGGCGGCGCACCGAGCGGCGCGGGATTTGACGGCCGGGATCTTGACGGCGGGGCGCTCGCGGCCGGCCGCGGCCCCTCCCCGACCGGCGAGACGCTGGCCTTCGTCGCCCGCTGACGGGTCGGCTCGCGGGCCGGCGCCGGGGCGATTTCAGGGCCTTAAAGCCGCTTTTGCCCAGAACGGACGGTTGTCCGTATTGCCAGCCGGCGCGGCTCCTTGTTATCACCACGCGCGATCGGGCCCCGGCCCGACGCCAGCCCACCTCGCGCCGGCAACGGCCGCCAGAACCGAGGGATTGGAGAACACCGCGATGTCGGCGAAGAACGGCGCCATCAAGCTCGTCGCCGGCAATTCAAACCGCGCGCTCGCCGAGGCGATCGCGGCCTGGCTGCAACTGCCGCTGACCAAGGCCGTCGTCCGCCGCTTCGCCGATATGGAGGTGTTCGTCGAAATCCAGGAAAACGTGCGCGGCTGCGACATGTATGTCGTGCAGTCGACCTCCTATCCGGCCAACGACCATCTGATGGAGCTGCTCATCATCATCGACGCGCTGCGCCGCGCCTCGGCGCGCCGCATCACCGCGGTGGTGCCCTATTTCGGCTACGCCCGGCAGGACCGCAAGGCCGGCCCGCGCACGCCGATCTCGGCCAAGCTCGTCGCCAACCTCATCACCCGCGCGGGCGCCGACCGCGTCATGACGGTCGACCTTCACGCCGGCCAGATCCAGGGCTTCTTCGATATCCCGACCGATAATCTCTATGCCTCGCCGGTGATGGTGCGCGACATCCGCGAGCGCTTCGATCTCGCCAATCTGACGGTGGTGTCGCCGGACGTCGGCGGCGTCGTGCGCGCGCGCGGACTGGCCAAGCGCATCAACGCCCCGCTCGCCATCATCGACAAGCGCCGCGAGCGGCCCGGCGAATCCGAGGTCATGAATGTGATCGGCGACGTCTCCGGGCACACCTGCGTGCTGATCGACGACATCGTCGATTCCGGCGGAACTCTCGTCAACGCCGCCGACGCCCTGCTCGCCAACGGCGCCACCGAGGTCTACGCCTATATCAGCCACGGCGTGCTCTCTGGCGGGGCGACCGCGCGCGTGACCGCCTCCAAGCTCAAGGAACTGGTCATCACCGATTCGATCCTGCCGACCGAGGCCGTCCGGGTCGCGCGCAACATCCGCGCGCTGTCGATCGCGACGCTGATCGGCGAAGCGATCGGCCGGACCGCCGCCGAGGAATCGGTGTCGAGCCTGTTCGATTAGAGCAGGTCCCGCCTACCCAAATCGCCTTATGGGCTCGGCCCAGGCATCCCGCATCTTCTGGCGCTTCGCCGTCCCATCCGGGACGGCCGGAACCTGCCCGGCCATGGGCGCGAGGGCCGGGGCAATACGATCCGAATCAACCGTGGCCTCGCGCGGAGTCTCTTCACCGGCCACGCTGGTCCGCGCGCCAAGGGACTCGCATCGCGCGCAATCGCGCCCTCCGACTCGCGGAACGATCAATCGCGAGCCCTCAGGCGCGATTTTTCTGTGCGCCGAGTCAACTTGTCGCACCATTGGCTGTGGACGGGATTCCACCCCCCGTTGCGCCCTTTCCGCAAATCACTGATCACTCGATCAACATCGTGATCGGCGCGGATCTCGCGCGTTCCGAGGTTCCCGCGAGGCGGCGCGAGCCAAGCCGGCCGGGCGATACGCCGACGAGCGTTGCGTCTTTATTTTGCGTCCTGAATGTTGCGTTTTGAACGTTGCGTCGACCGCGTGGAATTCAGCGATCGAAAGGCTCGTCCGGCGGCGTTTCGGCCGCGGATGCGCGCTTACCCGGAGGCGGAATGTCGCTCCTCGAACCGACCGAACGTGAACGCGTCGATCCTCTCGACACCGTCGAGCGGATCGCGGCGCTGAACGATTGGTCCTATGAGCGCGCCGGCGAGGACGAGCTCACGATCGTGACCAAGGGCGAATGGACCGACTACCAGGTCTCCTTCACCTGGATGGGCGACATCGAGGCGCTGCATCTGGCCTGCGCCTTCGATATGCGGATTCCGGCCGCGCGCCGGGCGGAGGTGCAGCGCCTGATCGCCCGCATCAACGAGCAATTGTGGATCGGCCATTTCGACCTGTGGACCCAGAACGGCCTGATCATGTTCCGCCACGCGCTGGTGCTCTCCGGCGGCAGCGCCGCGACGGCCGCGCAATGCAGCGCGCTGCTCGGCGCCGGGCTCGAAGCCTGCGAACGCTATTTTCCCGCCGTCCAATTCGTGGTCTGGGCCGGCAAGAGCGCGGCCGAGGCGATGGACGCGGCCATGTTCGAGACGGCGGGCGAAGCCTGATTCTGGCGGACGCGGTCGCATCGGTGCTAAGACCGCCGTCGCATCGATCATGAAGCCCGCCGGGATGTCCGCCATGGCCGCCGACCCTTCCGTGAATATCCTCGATACTCTCGACGGCGCCGTCGTGCTCGCCGGCGCCGGCAAGATGGGCGGCGCGATGCTGTCGGGATGGCTGGCGCGCGGCCTTCCAGCCAGCCGCGTCGTCGTCATCGAGCCACGGCCGAGCCCGGACATCGACGCGCTGCGCGCGCGCGGACTGAAGCTCAATCCGGCGCCCGGCGAGGTCGGCGCGGCTGCGGCCATCGTCATCGCGGTCAAGCCGCAGATCTTCGCCGAGGAGGCCGCCGCGCTGCGCGCCTTCATCCGGCCGGACGGACTTGTCGTCTCGATCATGGCGGGGCGCACCATCGCCGGCATCGCCACGGCATGCGGCGGCGCGGTCGTGCGGGCCATGCCCAACATGCCGGCCTCGATCGGGCGCGGCATGACCGTCGCGGCGGCGGCGGCGAACGTGACGGCGGCGCAGCGCGCGATCGCCGACGCCCTGCTGGCGGCGACCGGCGCGGTCGAATGGATCGCGGACGAAGCGCTGATGGACGCGGTCACGGCGGTCTCGGGTTCGGGCCCGGCCTACGTGTTCCTGCTGGCCGAGGAACTCGCCCGCGCGGGCGTCGCCGCCGGCCTACCCGAGGCGCTCTCCGCCCGTATCGCGCGCGAGACCGTCGCCGGCGCCGGCGAATTGCTGCATCGGCTCGCCGACGATCCGTCGATCTTGCGCCAGAACGTCACCTCGCCCGGCGGCACGACGGCCGCCGCGCTCGACGTGCTGATGCGCGAAGACGGACTGCGCCAATTGATGATGCGCGCGGTGGCCGCGGCCACGCGCCGCTCGCGCGAGCTCGCCGGCTGATTTGAACGCGATCACACCGGGATGCGCACGGTGACCTGCAAGCCGCCGAGCGGACTGTCGTCGAGCCTGATCTCGCCGCCATGCGAGCGCGCGATGTCGCGGGCGATCGCCATGCCGAGCCCGGTTCCGCCCTCGTCCTGATTGCGCGCGTCGTCGAGCCGCAGGAACGGCTTGAACACGTCGGCGCGGGCGTGGGCCGGAATGCCCGGCCCGTCGTCGTCGATGGTCACGGTCAGCCAGCGATGATCCCGCTGCCCGGCGATGACGATCGATTGGGCGAAGCGCGAGGCGTTCGAGACCAGATTGCCGAGGCAGCGCTTGAACGCGGCCGGCTTGACCGTCACCGTCGGCTGGCCGTTGAAGGAAACCTTCGCCTTGAGCCCGTCGCGCTCGGCCTCGACGCGCAGTTCGTCGAGCAACGCGGCGATGTCGGTCGGCTCGGCCTGCTCGCCGCCGTCGCCGCGCGCGAAGGCGAGATAGGCCTCCAGCATCGCGTTCATTTCGTCGACGTCCTTCTTCATCGCCTCGACCTCGGGACTGTCGCCGATCAGTTCGAGTTCGAGCTTGAAGCGCGTCAGCACCGTGCGCAGATCGTGCGAGACACCGGCCAGCATGCCGGTGCGCTGGTCGATGCTGCGCTCAATGCGCGAGCGCATTTCGATGAAGGCGAGCGCCGCGCGGCGGACCTCGCGCGCGCCGCGTGGCCGGAAGCCGACCACCTCGCGCCCCTTGCCGAAGCTTTCGGCGGCGTCGGCGAGCGTGACGATCGGCCGGATCTGGTTGCGCAGGAACAGCACCGCGACCGTGATCAGCACCAGCGAGGTGCCCACCATCCAGAACAGGAAGATCTCCGAATTCGAGGCGTAGGCCGCGCCGCGCTGCGCCAACACGCGCATCACCGCGTCGTCGAGCTTGATGCGGATTTCGACCAGCGCCGAGCGCCCGACAGTGTCGATCCAGAACGGCCGACCGATGCGGTTGCGCAGTTGCTCCGACAGCGTCAGGTCGAGCAGGGAGAAGAACGGCTTCGGGCCGGGCGGCGGCATCTCCGTCGCCGGCAGGAACTCCACCACCAGGCCGAGCCGCTCCTGCGCCATCTTGCGCAATAGCGTGCGATCCTTGTCCTGCAGATAGCCCTGATAGATATCGGCCAGCACCGCGATGTCCTGCACCACCGTCGCCGACAGGCGCCGCGTCACCGTGTTCCAGTGCCGCTCCATGAAGACGAAGGCGACGACGGATTGCAGCACGACCATCGGCACGATGATGATCAGCAGCGCGCGGGCGTAAAGACCCGTGGGCATCACGTTCTTGAAGCGCATGCCGAGCCAGTCATTGGCGTCGGCCAGGCGCTGACGGGCGCGCCTCAGCAAAGCGCGGCCGGCTTCGATCGCGGTCATGGCGTCGTCACCAGACGATAGCCGATGCCGCGCACGGCCTGGATGTAGACCGGGTTGGCCGAGTCCCGCTCGATCTTGCGCCGCAGGCGATTGATCTGGACGTCGACGGCGCGCTCGCTGCCCGACGCCGGATTGCCGGCGAGCGCGAGGCGCGGCACGGTCTCGCCTGGCGTGGCGGCGAGCGTTCTCAGCATCTCGCGTTCGCGGTCTGTCAGGTGGACGATGTCGCCGCCGTGCTGCAATTCGCCCCGGCCGAGGTGAAACAGATACGGCCCGAACTTGACCGATTCGACCGGCGCGACCGGCGCGGGCGAGGCGCGGCGCAGCACGCTGCCGATGCGCAGCAGCAGCTCCCGCGGCTCGAACGGCTTGGCGAGATAATCGTCCGCGCCGATCTGCAGACCCTCGATGCGGCTTTCGGTTTCGTGCCGCGCGGTCAGCATGATGATCGGCACGCTCGAACGCGCTCGCAGCGACCGGGCGAGATCGAAGCCGGTCTCCCCCGGCATCATCACGTCGAGAATGAGGAGGTCGAAATGCACCGCCGCGAGCTTGGCCCGCGCGTCCGCCGCGCTCTGCGCCGTGGTGACGCGGTAGCCTTCGCCGGAGAGGAAGCGCGACAGCAGATCGCGGATGCGGCGGTCGTCGTCGACCACCAACAAATGCGGCGCGTTGTCGGCGGGCCCGCCGGCGGGAAATGGCATGGTCATCGGTCTGGCACGCGCCGTCGTTCCGCATCCGCGCCGCCCTTGAGGATCATGGCGACGATCCTGTCGCGGGCGTCGTGATCGATCATGCCGCGCAGGAAGGCGGCGACCGCGTCGCGGCATTGCGCCGGCGCGGCGGCGAGCGCGTTGTTGATCCGCTCGGTCTGCAATCCGGCGAGCCGCAGCACAAGCGCCTCGCCCTTCGCCGTCGCGTACAGGAGCCGCTGGCGGCGGTCGTCCTTGCCCTCGCGCTGCTCGATATAGCCGTCGTCGACCAGCGCCTTGAGCACGCGGCCGAGCGACTGCTTGGTGATGCGCAGCACGCGCAGAAGCTCGGCGACCTTCAGTCCCGGATTGCGGAAAACGAAGTGCAGCACCCGGTGGTGGGCGCGGCCGAAGCCGAAACGCGCCAACACCTCGTCGGGATCGCCGACGAAGTCGCGGTAGGCGAAAAACAGGAGCTCGATCAACTCCCAGGCGGGTTCGGTCGATCCCTTGATCTGCACCTTGTCTTCCATCGCCGGCTCGTTGCTGTCCTCGCGCGTGGTGACCGCCGTGGCGCTTGCTTGGTAGGCTTCGCCGGCGCAAGGCTCCCGGCGAGGCAGCGGGCCGGCACCACGACCATGCACCGATTCAACGCCTTGGCGCACCCGCCAACTTCGCACCCGAGGACATCGCCCTCGAAGACTTCGCACCCGAAGACTTCACACCGGTGAACTTCGCCCTCGAACACTCCACACCCGCAAGCGCCTTGAAGGTCCGGCCTCTCGCGCGCCGACCATGCTCTAGCGCCGCCTGGCCCCCACGCAAATCCCCGGCGATATTTTTATGTCAGCTATATTGACATAATTCGGATCACTTGTTACAAAAACGGCCACGATAGCGAAATATTCGTTCGTCGTAGCGCGACGACCTGGAATTTCCGTACGTTTCGTCGAGGCCCCCTGCGCGTCGGCAGGGCCGCGATTATTGTCGCCAACGGCCTTGACCGACATACTGGACGACCATACCGGGAGTTGCGGGCCGAGGCAAAACGGCGGCGGGCGCGGGCGCCCGGAGCGGCCGCGAAACGGGACAATGCTGGGAGACGAGCCATGGGCGTGTCATTCGATAAGATCGACGGTGTCATCTGGTACGATGGCAAACTGGTCCCATGGGCCGACGCCAATCTCCATGTGCTCTCGCACGGCCTGCATTACGGCAGCTGCGTGTTCGAGGGCGAGCGCGCCTATGGCGGCGAGATTTTCAGAAACACCGAGCATTCCGAACGGCTGAAGGCCTCCGCGCGCATGCTCGACTTCGAGGTGCCCTATTCGGTCGCCGAGATCGACGCCGCCAAGAAGCTGGTGCTGGAAAGGAACGGCCAGACCGACGCCTATATCCGCCCCGTCGCCTGGCGCGGCTCGGAGATGATGGGCGTCTCGGCGCAGGCCAACACCATCCATCTCGCCATCGCCTGCTGGCAATGGCCGAGCTATTTCGACCCCGCCGAGCGGCTCAAGGGCATCCGCCTCGATCTCGCCGACTATCGCCGGCCCGACCCGCGCACCGCGCCGGCCAAGGCGAAGGCGGCCGGCCTCTACATGATCTGCACGATCTCCAAGCACAAGGCCGAGCGCAAGGGCTACGCCGACGCGATGATGCTCGACTGGGAAGGGCGCGTCGCCGAATGCACCGGCGCCAACATCTTCTTCATCGTCGACGGCAAAATCCACACGCCGATCGCCGACTGCTTCCTCGACGGCATCACGCGGCGCACCGTGATCGACCTCGCCAAGCGGCGCGGCATCGAGGTGATCGAGAGGCGCATCATGCCGGACGAGCTGTCGGGATTTTCGGAGTGCTTCATCACCGGCACGGCGGCGGAAGTCACGCCGGTGTCGGAGATCGCCGACTGGCGTTTCACGCCCGGCGCGATCAGCAAGCAGTTGATGGACGACTATACCGCGACGGTCGATCCGAAGGGCAGTGCCGCGGCCGCCTGATACCCGCGCGCGCCCGATCGCGGCACGGCGCTCAGCCCAGCGCGGCGGCTTCGAGCCAGAACACTTCCCCCTCGCTCTCCTCGCTGTCGAGCCAGAGGAAGGGGAGATCGGGATAGGCTTCCTCCAGCGCCGCGCGGCCGCGCCCGACCTCGCAAAGCAGGCCACCCTCTTCCGTCAAATGGCGGCCAGCGCCGGCGATGATCCGGCGCACGATGTCGAGGCCGTCGAGGCCGCCGTCGAGCGCGAGCTTCGGCTCGAAGCGGCATTCGCGCGGCAGACTCGCCATGCCCTCGGCGTCGACATAGGGCGGATTGGTGATGATGAGATCATAGCGCGCGCCGCCAACCGCGGCGAACAGGTCGCCCTGATAAAGGCGCACGCGATCTTCCAGCCCGTAATCGCCGACATTGCGCGCGGCCACTTCCAGCGCTTTTTTGGAAAGATCGACCGCGTCGATCTCGGCATTCGGAAAGGCGCGCGCCGCCAGGATCGCCAGGCAGCCCGAACCGGTGCACAGATCGAGCACGCGCCCGATCGCGCCGGGATCGGCGATCAGCGAGGCCGCGTCGCCGGAAAAATGCATTTCGAGTATCTCGCCGATAAAGGAGCGCGGCACGATGACGCGCTGGTCGACGTGGAACGGCAGGCCCCGCATGTAGACGCGCTTGACGAGATAGGCGGCGGGCTTGCGCGTGCGGACGCGTTGCTCGATAAGGTCGACGATCGCGCCGGCCTCCCGCGCGGAGACGCGCGCGCCGAGGAAGGCCTCGAAATGATCCGGGCTCAGATGCAGGGTTTCGCCGATCAGAAAGGCGGCCTCGGCGACCGGATCGCTCGTGCCGTGCGCCACCACCACGCCCGCCTCGTTGAACCGGCTCACGGCGTAACGGACGAAATCGAGGATCGTGACGAGTTCCTTCGGCCGCGCGCGCTTGACCACCTGTCGCTCCTTGCCTGTCGCCGTTCGGGTCCCGCCGCGCGCCTCAGGTCGCCGGCAATCGCCGCCAGCGCTCCTTCGCCGCGTCGTCCTCGCCGCGCGCCGAGACCCACGACGCGCCGGCCGCGCGCTCCTCGCGTTTCCAGAACGGCGCGCTGGTCTTGAGATAGTCCATCAGAAATTCCGCCGCCGAGAACGCGGCGGCGCGATGGGCCGAGGCGGTGACGACGAGAACGATATTGTCGCCCGGCACCAGACGGCCGTGACGGTGTATCACGGTCACGCCGATGAGCGGCCAGCGCGCGCGCGCCTCGGCGACATGGCGCGCGATCTCGGCCTCCGCCATGCCCGGATAATGCTCTAGCGTCATCGCCGCGATCGGCTCGCCCTTTTCCTCGCCGCGGCAAATTCCCGTGAAGGTGACGACCGCGCCGACATCCACGCGCCCACGCGCGAGCGCCGCCGCTTCCGCGGACGCGTCGAAATCCTCGCGTTGCAGCCGAATGGTGACGGGCTCGCTCATGCGCGCGAATATGGCGCAAACGGTCCTCCTGTCCAGCGGCATTTGCGCCGGCAAACGGGAAGACAATCGCCCGAACGCGCGCCCGAACGCGCGTCTCAGCCGCCGGTCATCGGGGGAAAGAAGGCGATTTCGCCGGCGCCGGCGATCGGGGTTTCCGGCGGCACATGCATGCGGTCGATCGCGGCGCGCACGATCGCGGCGTTCTCGAACGCATGGGCATATTCCTCGCCGCGCCCGGAAAGCCAGGTCACCAGATCGGCCACCGTGCGCACGTCCGCCGGCGGATCGATCGTCTCCTCGTCCTTGCCGACGCGCTCGCGGACCCAGGCGAAATACAGCACCTTCATGCTCAACTCTCGTTCAGATGGCGGACGCCGGCGCGGAAATAGTCCCACCCGGTATAGAGCGTGACCAGCGCCGAGATCCACAACAGCACGAGGCCGATCTGCGTGGTATAGGGCAGCACCTGCTCTCCCGCCTCGCCCGCGAGCAGAAATCCGATCGCCACGAGTTGCCCGGTCGTTTTCCATTTGGCGAGCCGCGACACCGGCAGGCTGACCTGAAGCTCGGCCAGATATTCGCGCAGGCCCGACACCAGGATTTCGCGGCACAGAATGACCACCGCCGCCCACAGCGACCAGGCGCGGATGGTCTCGTCGGCGGCGAGGATGAGCAGGCACGAGGCGACCAGCAGCTTGTCCGCGATCGGATCGAGGATGCGGCCGAAGGTCGACTGCTGGTCCCACAGGCGCGCGACGTAGCCGTCGAGAAAATCCGTGATTCCGGCGGCGATGAAAAAGAACAGCGCCACCCATCGCAGCCACAGCGGGCCGCCGTGAATCGACTGCCAGTAGACGCAGCCGACAACGATCGGCACCACGGCGATGCGCGCATAGGTCAACAGGTTGGCCAATGCGATGCCGCGGCTCTGGTCCGATCTCGTCGTGGCTTGCGTCATGGCCCAAACCAATACCCTCGCGGGCCCCGGGTCAACACCCGAAAGATACTGTCCACGCCCGGCGCCGCGACGCGATGACAGGCCGGCGTGGATTTCGCCTCAACCCGCCGACGCGCGAAAGAAATCATGAATGCGCCGCGCGGTCTCCGCGTTGATGCCGGGCACGCGCGCGAGATCGGCGAGCGAGGCGCGCTCGATCGCCTTGAGCGTGCCGAAATGGCGCAGCAGCGCGCGCTTGCGCACCGGGCCGATGCCGGGAATTTCGCGCAAGCCCGCCTCGCGTAGATCGCGCTCGCGCCGCTTGCGATGGGAGCCGACGGCGAAGCGGTGCGCTTCGTCGCGCAGGCGCTGGATGAAATAGAGGATCGGGTCGCGCGGTTCGAGCTTGAGCGGGGGACGATCGACGCGGTGGAGCGTCTCGCGGCCTGCGTCGCGATCGGGCCCCTTGGCCACCGCCAGCAACGGCACATCGGCGCAGCCGAGCCCGGCGAGCGTCTCGCGCGCGACGCGAAGCTGGCCGGGACCGCCGTCGATGATGACGAGGTCCGGCAGGCGCGGATGATCGTCCCCGGCCTCCCTCTCGACGTCGGCTTCGGCGGTATCGGCCACCTCGCCGCGCGCCTTGCCGCCGGCTTCGAAGCCGGCCGCGATGGTGGCCTCGACGCCGGCCTCCTCGCCGCGCGCCGCGGCGAGTTCGCGCGACAAGCGCCTGAAACGCCGCCCGAGGACCTCGCGCATCATCCCGTAGTCGTCGCCGGGCGTCAGCCCGGCCGACGCGATGTTGAACTTGCGATAGGCGCTCTTGAGGAATCCCTCCGCGCCGGCGACGATCATGGCGCCGACCGCGTTGGTGCCCTGAATGTGGCTGTTGTCGTAGACCTCGATGCGGCGCGGCGCGCCGGGAAGTTCGAGAAGATCGGCGAGCGCACGCATCATCCGGTTTTGCGTCGCGGTCTCGGCGAGCTTGCGCCCCAGCGCCTCGCGCGCGTTCGCCGCCGCGTGGCGGACCAGTTCCCATTTCTCGCCGCGCCTGGGCGTGACCACCTCGACGCGAACGCCCGCCTTGGCGCCGAGCGCGCTCGCCAGCAATTCGCGCTCGGGAATATCCTCCGACAACAGGACGAGGCGGGGCGGCGGCTTGTCGTCGTAGAACTGCGCCAGGAACGCCCCGAGCACCTCGCCCGCGGGCAGCGCGCGATCGGCGCGCGGAAAATAGGCGCGGTTGCCCCAGTTCTGTCCGGTCCGGAAGAAGAACACCTCGACGCAGGAATAGCCGCCATCCTGATGGATCGCGAACACGTCCGCTTCCTCGACCGAGCGCGGATTGATCCCCTGCTGGGCCTGGATCGCCGACAGCGCGGCGAGCCGGTCGCGGTAGAGCGCGGCCCGCTCGAACGCAAGCTCGGCGGACGCCTTCTCCATTTCCGTGGCGAGCATCTCCTTCACCAGATGGCTGCGGCCGGTGAGGAATTCCTTCGCCTCGCGCACGAGTTCGGCGTATCCGGCGAAATCGATCTCGCCGGTGCAGGGTCCGGCGCAGCGCTTGATCTGGTGGAGCAGGCAAGGACGCGTCCGGCTTTCGAAAAAGGCGTCGGTGCAGGACCGGATCAGAAAGGCGCGCTGCAGCGCGTTGATGGTGCGGTCGACGGCGCCGGCCGAGGCGAAGGGGCCGTAATAGCCGCCGGCGCGCGATTGCGCTCCGCGGTGCTTGAGAATGCGCGGCGCCCAGTGATCGCCGGTGATGAGGATATAGGGAAAAGACTTGTCGTCGCGCATCAGCACGTTGAAGCGCGGCCGCAATTGCTTGATGAGGTTGGCTTCGAGCAGCAAGGCCTCGGTTTCCGTCCCGGTCGAGACGAATTCGAGCGAGGCGGTCGCCGCGATCATGCGCGCGATGCGTTCGTTCTGTCCGGCGGGACGGGCATAGGCGATCAGGCGCTTGCGGATGTTCTTGGCCTTGCCGACGTAGAGCACCTCGCGCGCCGCGTTCATCATGCGGTAGACGCCGGGCCCGGCGGGCGCGTGCCGCATCGCGCTCTCGATCGCCGCGCTGCCGAGATTGAGCGCGCTCGACGCCGGCCGTCCGTCGTCGTCGACGGTTTCGGGAAGCGGAAGCTCCTCCTCTTCCTCCACCGCCGTCGTCGCCGGATCGAGATCGGCGGCAGGCGCGGCGGACGCGGCATCCTTCTTGGTCTTCGTCATGGCGTCAAAGTAGGCATTCCGCGCGCTCGGGGCCAGTCGAAGTTTTCGACAAGTCTTCCCGACCCATCGCGCCAATAGCGAAAGTCTTCGCCGACGCGCGTCGAAGTCATGGCGCGCGCATGATTGGCCGCGACAGACTTTCCGATCTCGCCGCGCAATTGCTCTTCGCGCGAAGACTCCACCGCTAACGCATTCTTAACGACGATATTTTCGCGGCTCATCCGATTAACAAGTATTTAACTTAAAAATCTCGATAAATCTTATCGATGAAATGCCTGAATCCGGTAACCACCGCGGGGCGCGCGCATCATCGCTGGCGGCACGGACGCCACGGCACGCACCACGGCCTTGCCGACGCGAGGAGGCAACTATGACAAGACTTATCGTTTCCGCGTTCGTCGCCGCCGCCGCGATCGCAACCACATCGGCGGAAGCCGCCGACCTCGGGCGCGGCCGCGCGCCCGTCTATGGGGTCAACTCGCCGGTCAACGCGTTTAGCTGGGCCGGCCCCTATATCGGCGGCAATCTCGGCTACCAGTGGGGCCGCATCTACGGCGACCCGACGCGGCCCTCGGGCGTCTCGGGCGGCTTGCAGGCCGGCTATAACTGGCAATCCGGCAACCTCGTGTTCGGCGCCGAACTCGACGCGCAGGTCACCGCGGCCGACGACGTGTTCGCGACCTGGAAATTCGCCAATCCCTGGTTCGGAACCGCGCGCGGGCGCGTCGGCTACGCCTTCAACAACTTCCTGCTGTATGGAACGGCGGGCCTGGCCGTCGGCGCCTTGCGCGGCGAAAGCCTGCCGCTGGTCGAATGGCGCGCGACCTGGGGCTGGACGGCGGGCCTCGGCGCCGAATTCGGCTTCGCGCCGAACTGGTCGGCCAAGGTCGAATATCTCTACGTCGACCTCGCCAGTCAGTCCTTCAACATCACCGGCATCGGAACGAGCAACGGCTACGGCTTCAACGTGCTGCGGCTCGGCGTGAACTACCACTTCTAGGGCGTTCGCCGGCGAGATGGCTTCGTCTCACCGAGCACCATAGGGGCAACGTTCGGACGACGTAGCGGGCGGAGGCGGAAAGTCGGTCAAGGAATGCCGATCCAGGAAAGTCGATCACGTTCATGAATTTGGATCGTGTCGATCCCAATCATCGTGATCCAGGCGGCAGCGTCGGCCTTGCGACCGGCGCACCGATTGCGGCGGTGGGCCGCGAACTGATACCCCGGGTCTTGCGCCCGGGGTTCCTTTTTTGGAAGCCTTGTTTGTCGGCGTAATTGGACGGGGTTTCCGCTTCGGCCTCAAGACCCGGCCGAAAAATCTCCGCTCTCGAAATCCTTGCACCAAGGCATTTCTTGAAATCGCCGGCATAAATGTTCAGGCGTCACGCGACACGTGTATCGCGATGCGCGCGGTCGACCCTCGCGCCGACAGTCACAATTCCGAATTCAAGCATGATCGGCCGGTGAAGCGCTCGCGCTTCGCCCGCGTCTCACGCGCTCGCTGTGACGACCAAATTAACCGCTTTTGGACCCTTGCCTTTCTTGTCCGGCTCGACGTCAAAGGAAATCCTCTGTCCTTCCGAAAGCGCCTTAAGTCCGGCACGTTCGACGGCGGTGATATGGACGAACACATCGCGCCCGCCGTCATCGGGCTTGATGAATCCATATCCCCGCTCGCCATTAAAAAATTTGACGGTACCCGTCATGGCCATCGCCACACTCCTCTCGCCGCAATTCGCAACGCGCCCGCGCAATCGACGCGTTGGCTCGACCGGACGTTCGTCACGGAAGGCATCGGCCATGTGGTCTCGCGCACCAAAGGCCTCAGTCACTTCACCGTCCCGTTACCGGGATGGCACGCAAATCCGCCCTCGCCACGCGCAAGCATAATACGGATCAACACGAATTGGCCATGGTGCTCGCGTCACATTTATCTTTCCGCGCGGGCGTCGTCCTCGCTTCGCGCGCGCAACATAAACGCCGCGCCTCGGTCGCGCGCCAGCACGTCGGTGAGTTCCCGCGCCACGCGGCGTAGCTCCGGTTCCAGGACCCACGGCGGATTGACGATGATCATGCCGGCGCCGAGGAGGCCCGGACCGGACGCCCGCGAGCCGACGGTCAACTCGACTTGCAGGGATTTCGTCGCGCGACCGGCCACGCGGTTGGCGAATGCCTCGGCCGCCCGCTGGTCCTTTACCGGATACCAGATGAGGTAAATTCCCGTCGGCCATTTGCGATAAGCGGTCTCGAATCCGCGCGCCAGGTGTTCGAACTCGTGGCGCCGTTCGAACGGCGGATCGATCAACACCACGCCGCGGCGTTCCGGCGGGGGAACGAACGCGCCGAGCGCCGTCCAGCCGTCGAGGTCGACGACGCGGGCCTGCGTATCGCGCCGCAACACGGAAACGAGCGCGGCGTGAGCCGAGGGCTCGATCTCGCAGACGACGAGCCGGTCGTTCGGCCGAAGCAGCGCGCGCGCGATCAGCGGGGAACCCGGATAGGCGACGAGCGCGTCGCCGGTCGATGTCGCGTTATGGGCGCGCACGATGTCGAGATAGGGCGCGAGGAACGCGGCCGCCGCCTCGGAAAGCGACGCCGTCATCAGCCGCCCGATACCGTCCCGCCACTCCCCGCCCCGCCGCGCTTCCTCTCCGGTCAGATCGTAAAGGCCGGCGCCCGCGTGCGTATCGATGACGCGGAACGGCGTCGGCTTGTCGTGCAGATAGACGAGGATGCGGGCAAGCACCGCGTGCTTGAGCACGTCGGCGAAATTTCCGGCGTGAAAGGCGTGTCGATAATTCATGCCGTCCCGATCGACGCGGCGGACAACCGCATGGCTCCCGGCGCGGCGCGACCCCGTCGGGACGCGCCGTCAGCCGCCGCGCACCGGCGGCATCACCACCTTATCGCGACGGCAGGCGCGCCGCTCGATCTCGTGGCAGTCGCGGAATTCGAGCTGCCGGGTCATGCAGATGCGCACTTCGCTCAGGCGCTTGCTGTCGCAGGTGACCGCGATCGCCGACGCGCTCAGGCCGCCATTGGCCTTCAGGAACGCGTCCTTGACCTCGCCCGGCGAAACCAATTTCGTCTCGCGAAGGTCGATGAACTCCTCCGGAATCTTGATGCTCGCGCGCGCCTTGCGGATCGTCTCGAAATACGCGCGCGGGGAAAGGCCCGAGCAGGTGCCGTGTTTGTCCCACTCGTTGAAGATCAGGCCGGGCGCGGGCATGAGATCGAGCATCGAGGAGACGATGCCGCGATTAAGGCGCGGCGCCGGCCGCTGGCAATAATCCGGGAAGCCGCGCTCATATTGCGGCCACAGCCCGTGCACCACGAAGGAGAAGGGCCGGCCGCCGCATTGAATCTCGGCCGAGCGTCCCGACTTGCCGCTCTCGCTCGCCGACTCGCAGAAGGAGGGCGACCATGACAGCGACAGGACATAATAGTCGAACTGGCCCGGCGCGTTCTGCCGGCGATCCTGCGCGGCGGCGGGCGCAAGCCCCGCCGTCAAGGTCGCCGCGATCGCCGCGACCACGGCGAACGCCCCGAGCGCGCGCCGCGGCCCCCGCCCCGCGCCGACGCGTTCCCCGTGCCCTGTTCTCAAACCCCGAATGGCGCCACGCATTCCCGCCCCCTCATGACTATTCCTGCCCGACTGGGCGTCGAACCCTAGCGAGCCAACAAGAACGTTTCAAGAACAAAAAATCGCCTTCCCCAGATCGGGGGAGGGGGCGCGGGGCCCGTCGCGGTCCGCTGGGTCTCGGAGTTGCGCTTTGACTGGCGGGTCGGAACGACCGTGTGGAATGACCGCGCGGGATGGCCGCGCGGCGGCTCAGGGCCGGGCCGCCCGGCAGCGCGGATGATAGGCCCAGTTGCGATCGAGCCCGACGACGCACCATTCGACCCCGTAGCCCAAGCTCGCGATGCCGCCATCCTCGATGATGGAGTAATACACCATGCGCGCCTTGCCATCGCTGACGAAGGCGCGGGCCGAGCAGAAGCGGCGCGGGATCGCGTCGTTCGCCCAGGGCATCGTCGCGACCTCGCGGACACGGTCGAACCCGGAGATCGCCAACGCCGAATTCCAGTAGCCGGCTTCCTTGCGCGCGAATTGCGAGGAAATCCAATCGAGCGCCTGGTCGCAGGGCGGCAGCACGGCGTCGTAACGCGGGCCGGACAGGGTGATCATGCGTTCGATGATGCCGGCGGCTTGGGCCTCGCGCGCGGCCGGGCCCGGCAGCGCGGCCATGAGCATGCCCAAAAGCGCGCCCGTCAGCGCGGTCGTGGCGGCGCCAAATCCCAAGCGGCTTATTGGCTTGCGTCCGGTCATCGGCTGCTCCTCCCCGATCGCGCGGGAAGGTGCCGCGATCCACCGCCGGGGTCAAGTGCGGCGGGGCGACAGTCGCGCCCAATTCGCGCGCGCTATTTGCTTCGGCCTCGTGCTTGCACGATAGGCACAGTCGCGCGCTTTTCGCCCGCGACCCGATTTCGCTCGCCGGCGAGGCGGGCTATGGTGACTGCGGAATCGTCCCTGGAGACGCATGGATGCAGACGTTCTTTTCCGCGCGCGCGTGCGCGACCGTGCTTTGCCTGGCGGCCGCCGCGCTCGCGACGTCCCTGCCGGCCGGCGCCGAATGGGTGCCGCCCTACAAGGGCAACGACACCGGCGGCATCATCGCCTACCCGCTGGCGCGGACCATCAACGTCCGCGAAACGGCGACGGCCCATTGCGCGGCTTATGGCAAGGTGCCGAAGCTCCTGGCCGTGCAGGCGCGCTATGGCGGCTACATCAGCTTCGCCTGCCTCTGGCCGCGCCCCTATCCGCGACCGACCGCGTCGCGGGTCGCCTATTAGCGCCGCACCGCCATCGCCGCCAACCGGAGACAGCCGATGACAAGCTTCGCGCGCGCCTTTCTCGCCCTGCTGCCCGGCACGCTCCTGGCCGTTTCCGCCGCCGGCGCGACCGAATTGCCGACACGCAAGGCCGGCCTCTGGGAAATGACGATGCTGCGCGAGGGCGCGACCGCCGGCCTGCCCGCCATGCAGCATTGCACCGACGCCACGATCGACAAGGAGATGACGACGATCGTCGGCAACATTCAAGAGCAATGTTCGCGCAAGGACATCACCAAGGTCGGCGACACCATCGTCATCGATTCGGTCTGCTCCTTCGGCGGCATGAAGTCGACCGCGCATTCGGAGATCACCGGCGATTTCAACTCGGCCTATTCGGTGAAGGTGACGACCAATATCGAGGGCGGACCGCGGCCGGGCGCGAGCACGATGACCATTCAGGCGAAATGGCTAAGCCCCTGCCTGAGCAACCAGCGCCCCGGCGACATCATCATGCCGGGGATCAAGATGAACCTGAAAGACATCCGCGACGTGATGAAGCTGATCCCGGCGCGGTAGCGGTCAGCCTTCGCCGCGCGCCCAGCCGACCTGATGGCGGGCGAGAAGCTCGCGCACTTTTGCCACCATTTCATCTTCGCGGCAGGAGAATTGCGCCGGGCGGCCGGCGCGCCATTCCTCGTTGGAGGCGATCGCGGCGGCGGCCTTCGCGCCCTCGATCAAATCCTTGATCTGGACTTCGCCGCGCGCCTTTTCGTCCGACCCCTGAATGACGACGCAAGGGCTGTTGCGGCGGTCGGCATATTTGAGCTGGTTGCCCATGTTCTTGGGATTGCCGAGATAGAGTTCGGCGCGGATGCCCGCCGCGCGCAGCGTGGCAACCATTTGCTGGTAGTCCGCGAGCCGATCCTTGTCGAACACCGTGACGACCACGGGGCCGTAAGCGGTCGGTGTTGAATCTTTTCCGATGAGATCGAGCGCCGCGCGCAGCCGCGACACGCCGATGGAAAAGCCCGTCGCCGGCACCGGCTCGCCGCGAAAGCGCGAGACGAGCCCGTCATAGCGCCCGCCGCCGCCGACCGAGCCGAAGCGCACCGGGCGGCCCTTTTCGTCCTTGGTCTCGATCAGCAGTTCAACCTCGAACACCGGGCCAGTGTAATATTCGAGGCCGCGCACGACGGAGGGATCGATGCGAATACGGTCGGCGCCGTAATCCGCCGCTCGAATCAACTTCCGTATTTCGTTCAATTCGCAAAAACCGACTTCGATTAAGCTTGACCATGTCAACGCAGGAACAGTTCGTCTGAGGTAACGACGATACACATCAATTGTGAATGGCTTCTCCCAATCACGGGTAAAAAATTTGCGCGCAGCCGCAATGGCCTTGATTTGATCATCGGTTAAGTTTGCACCTTTGGTAAAATCGCCACTCGGATCTCTTCTGCCTTGACGCAGAAGCTTCTCAATTTCCTCAAGAGGAAATTTGTCCGCTTTGTCGAAAGCCCTTAGCACTGTCAGCTTCTGTGTTTCATCGCCGACGCCGATCGCCTCCATCACGCCATCCAGCACCTTGCGGTTGTTGACCTTCACCACATATTGCCCGCGCGCAAAGCCCAGCGCCTCCATCGCGTCCGCCGCCATCATGCACATCTCGGCGTCGGCGGCGGGCGACGCGCTGCCCACCGTGTCGGCGTCGAACTGCATGAACTGGCGGAAGCGCCCCGGCCCCGGTTTTTCGTTGCGGAACACCCAGCCGTAGCGATAGCTGCGATAGGGCAGCGCAAGCGACTGGAAATTCTCCGCGACATAGCGCGCGAGCGGCGCGGTCAGGTCGTAGCGCAAGCTCAACCATTGCTCGTCGTCGTCCTGGAACGAGAACACGCCTTCGTTGGGACGGTCCTGGTCCGGCAGAAACTTGCCGAGCGCGTCGGTGTATTCGATCGCCGGCGTCTCCACCGGCTCGAAGCCGTAGAGCTCGTAGACCTTCTGAATTTTCGCGATCATCGCGCGGGTCGCGGCGATATCGGCGGGCCCGCGATCGGCGAGGCCGCGCGGCAGGCGAGCCTTGAGCTTCTGGGGCTTTTTCGGTTTGTCGGCCATCGGGCTGCAAATCAGGTCAAGCTGAACGTCGCGCCGGGGATAGCAGCCGGGGTGGTGGGCGGCAAGCGGGGGATCATCCGGCGGGTTCGCGATGCGCCGTTGGCCATTGCGGCATCGCTTCCGAAAAAGCACGAGACGTCGATGCCCGGCACAAGGCTGGGCATGACGGAGAATCAATTCCAGGCAAACTCACTCTTGTCGTCATGGCCGGGTTTATCGTCATGGCCGGGCTCGTCCCGGCCATCCACGCCTTATTTGCAGATGTCCTCAAACAGATCACGCCATTCCGGGGTGTCGGCATGAATGAGCCGCACCTTCCAGGCGCGTGGCCAATGCTTCATGTTTCGTTCGCGCTGGATCGCCGTTCGAATATCGTCGTGGGACCCCGAAATGCACCAGCCGCTTGATGCCATAGCGCCGCGTGAAGCCGGGAACCGCGCCGCCTCGATGCTCGCCGAGGCGCCGGACGAGTTCGCGGGTGACGCCGACATAAAGAGTACCGTTTGGACGGTTGGACAGGATATAAACATTGGCTGCCATGAGCCGATAATTCCAGCCGTGGATGGCCGGGACAAGTTTACACGCGGACCGGCCAGCGGCCGGACCCGGTTGCCCGACCATGACGACGCCGAAAGAATGAAATCATGCCGACCAAGGCCTCCGCCCTCCCCAACGACCTTTCCGCCTACTGGATGCCGTTCACGGCCAACCGCGCATTCAAGCTTGGGCCGCGCATGGTCACGGCCGCCAAGGACATGCATTACATCACCGCCGACGGCCGCAAGGTGATCGACGGCGCCGCCGGCATGTGGTGCGCCAATGCCGGCCACAACCGCGACCCGATCGTCGCCGCGATCCGAAAGCAGGCCGAGACGCTCGACTACGCGCCCGCCTTCCAGTTCGGCCATCCCAAGGCGTTCGAGCTCGCCGGCCGCATCGCCAGCCTCGCGCCCGGCGACCTCAACCACGTCTTCTTCACCAATTCCGGCTCGGAGGCGGTCGACACCGCGCTGAAGATCGCGCTCGCCTATTTCAACGTGAAGGGCGAAGGCGGCCGCACGCGCCTCATCGGCCGCGAGCGCGGCTATCACGGCGTCGGCTTCGGCGGCACCGCCGTTGGCGGCATCGCCAACAACCGCCGCTTCTTCGGCGCGCTGATCGCCGGCGTCGATCATCTGCCCACCACCTACGACCGCGCGCATCAGGCCTTCACCAAGGGCGAGCCGGAATGGGGCGCGCATCTGGCCGACGAGCTCGAACGCATGGTCGCGCTGCACGGCCAGGGCACCATCGCGGCGGTCATCGTCGAGCCGATGGCCGGATCGACCGGCGTGCTCGCCACGCCCAAGGGCTATCTGCAACGCCTGCGTGCGATCTGCGACAAGCACGGCATTCTCCTCATCCTCGACGAGGTCATCACCGGCTTCGGGCGGCTGGGCTTCGCTTTCGCCGCCGAACGCTACGGCGTCCTGCCGGACATGATCACCTTCGCCAAGGGCGTGACCAACGGCGCGGTGCCGATGGGCGGCGTGCTGGTGCGCGACGCCATCCACGACGCCTTCATGAAGGGGCCCGAGCACGCCATCGAGCTGTTCCACGGCTACACCTACTCGGCCCATCCGCTGGCCTGCGCGGCCGGGCTGGCCACGCTCGACCTCTACCGCGACGAGGATCTCTTCGCCCGCGCCCGCAAGCTCGAGCCGATCTGGGCCGACGCCATCATGGGCCTGAAGGACCTTCCCAACGTGCTGGACATCCGCACGGTCGGGCTGACCGCCGGCATCGATCTCGCCTCCCGACCCGACGCCTTCGGCCGGCGCGGCATCGACGCCCTCAACAGTGCCTTCCACGACCACGACGCGATGATCCGTGCCGTCGGCGACACGCTGGCGCTGACGCCGCCGCTGATCATCTCCGAGGCGCAGATCGAGGAAATCGCCGGCAAGATGGCGTCGATCATCCGCGCGGTCGCCTGAAAACGGCCCGATTGCGGCCGGCGTGTCGCGTGACTAGATCAAGGCGGCCCGCGAACGATTGGATCATTGAGACCCCATGGACGCTTCTTCAACACAATCGACGGCTGGCGAAACCGCCGGCACCGAACCTCCCCGCGGTCCCCGCCGCCTGCCCCGGCTCGCCTGGCTCGTCGCGATCGCGGTCGCGGCGGCGGCGCTTGTCTGGTGGACGGCCGGGCGCGGCATCGCCGTCACGGTGGCGACCGCCAAGCGCGGCAACGCCGCCGAGATCGTCTACGCCACCGGCGCGGTCGAGCCGGAGACCTGGACCCGCGTCACCCCGCTGGTGCGCGGCCGCATCATCGAGCGCTGCCGCTGCGAGGGCGGCGAGGTCAAGCGCGGCGACGTACTCGCCCGCCTCGACGACCGGGAGGCGCAGGCGACGCTGAACGACCTGCGCGCGCTCGAGGAATTCGAACGCAAGGAATTCGATCGCCAGACGCAATTGAACGCGCGCGGCGTCGCCACGGCGCAGGCGTTTCAGAAGGCGGAGACCGAGCTGACCCGCGTGCGCGCGCAGATCGCCGCGCAGACGCAGCGGCTCGACTACTACAAGCTGCTGTCGCCGATGGACGGCGTCGTGCTCAAGGAAGACGGCGAGGTCGGCGACATGGTCGATCCCGGCAACATCCTCTACCGCGTCGGCCTGCCCAAGCCGCTCTGGGTCGTCTCCGACGTCAACGAGGAAGACATTCCGCGCGTCAAGGTGGGACAGCAGGCGCTGCTGCGCACCGACGCCTTTCCCGGTCAGCCGCTCGAAGGCACCGTCAAGCAGATCACGCCGGCCGGCGATCCCGTGGCCAAGACCTTCCGCGTCCGAATCGGCCTGCCCGACGACACGCCTCTGCGCGTCGGCATGAGCGTGGAGGCCAACATCATCAGCCGCGAGAAGAACGACGTCGTGCTCGTGCCCGCCAACGCGGTGACGGCCGCCGGGGTCATGATCGCGAAGGATGGCCGCGCCCACGCGCGCAAGGTCGAGGTCGGTTTGCGCGGCTCGCGCTTTTTCGAAATCACGTCGGGGATCGAGCAAGGCGAGTTGGTGATCTCGCCGGCGACGACGAACATCAAGGATGGCGCGCGCATCCGCGCGATGCCGATCGAGGACGGCGCGCGGTGAACCTGACGCTGGGCATCGCCCTGACGCATGTGCGCAACCGGGCGCGGCAGACGCTCGTCGCCATCGCCGGCGTCGCCACCGGCGTCGGCTTTTCGATCATGATGGCCGCGATGATGGAAGGTTCGCAGGACGACTTCATCAAGACGCTGGTCGACGCCCTGCCGCATATTTCAATTTCCGACGATCTGCGCGAGCCGACGCGCCAGCCGGCCGACGGCGCCTATGCCGCGGCCGAAATCCATGGCCTGACCCCGAACGTGCGCCGGCGCGGCATCAAGAACCCGGCCGCCACGATCGGCGCGTTGCGGAGCTGGGTCCCCGGCGCGATGACCCCCTCGGTCCAGTCCAAGGCGATCGTCCGCTTCGCCGGCCGCAATCGCTCGGTCTCGATCATCGGCATCGATCCGCGCACCGAGCCGAACGTCTCCACGCTCGCCGTGAAGATGCGACAGGGAACGCTCGCCTCGCTCTATCGCGCCAACAACGCCGTCATCATCGGCGACCGTCTCGCCGAGAAGCTCGGCGCCCGCGTCAATTCCAATCTGACGCTGGCGACGACCGGCGACGTCAATCTCACCGCGACGGTGGTCGGCACGTTTCATTCCGGCTTCCGCATGACCGACGAGACGACCGCCTATGTGCTGATCAAGACCGCGCAGGTGCTGGAAAACCAGACCGGTCTCGTCAACGAGATCCGGGTGCGCACCAACAATCCGATGGACGCGCGGCTGATCGCCGAACGCATCGGCGCGGAGACCGGCTACAAATCGATCTCATGGCAGGAATCGCAGGAGGACCTGCTCTCCACCATCCAGATGCGCAACGTGCTGATGTACACGATCGTCGGCGCCATCCTGCTGGTGGCGAGCTTCGGCACCTACAACATCATCTCCACGATCACGCATGAGAAGACGCGCGACATCGCCATCATGAAGTCGCTCGGCTTTCGCGCGCGCACCGTGCGCCGCATCTTCCTGATCGAGGCGCTGGTGATCGGCCTGATCGGCGCCATGATCGGCTGGGGGCTCGGCTATCTGATGTGCCGCGGGCTCGGCTCGCTCGAATTCAAGACGCCGTTCTCCGATTCCAACCGGCTGCCGATCGCCTATACCTGGGTGCATTACGCCATCGCCACCGGCGTCGCGCTCGGCTCGAGCGTGGTCGCCGGCTATTTCCCCGCCCGCAAGGCGGCGCGGCTGCACCCGGTCGACATCATCCGGGGGGCGACATGACGACCCCGCTGATCGAGGCGCGTCGGGTTTCCCGGGTGCTGCCCGGCATCGTGCCGGTGACGCTCGTCCGCGACATCGATCTGAGCATCGGCGAGCGCCAGTTCGTCGCCATCACCGGCCCGTCGGGCTCGGGCAAATCCTCGCTGCTCTATCTTCTCGGCCTGCTCGATCTGCCGACCGCCGGCGAAGTCCTCATCGACGGGCGATCGACCGCGCATATGGACGAGGACGAGCGCGCCTGGGTCCGCCTCTCCCATCTCGGATTCATCTTCCAGTTTCATTTCCTGTTGCCGGAATTCACCGTGACCGAGAACGTCGCGCTGCCGATGCGCGCGCTCGGCCGGTTGTCGGCGGGCGCGATCACCCGCCGCGCGGAGGAACTGCTCGATTCCCTCGGCCTTGCCGACCATCGCCACAAGAAGCCGGACGGCCTTTCCGGCGGCCAGCGCCAGCGCGTGGCGGTGGCGCGGGCGCTCGCCAACGAGCCGTCCGTCATCCTCGCCGACGAACCGACCGGCAATCTCGATTCCAAGTCGACCGCCCAGGTCTTCGCCATTCTGCGCGAGCTCGTGGACGTGCGCGGCAAGACCATCGTCGCGGTCACGCACGATCTGGGGCTCGCCCGCCAGATGGACCGGCGCGTGGAAATCGTCGACGGACAGATCGCCTCGGACGTCGCGGCCGCGAACGCGCCGGCGAATGGCTGAGGCGGCCGCGTCCACGACTTTCCGTGGACGCGCGGCCCCCGCGCCCAAGATCGGCCGCGCGTCGAATCGACAAAGGTGCTAGGCTTTCCCGATCTCCAGCGCTGGAAATCCCCTCGATGATCCGCATCTCGACGATCTTCCTCGCCATCAGCATGGTCCTGATCGCCGCCTCGCTCGGCGCGCTCGCCCATTTTCTGTTGGGGCTCAGCCCGCTCGGCGCCGTGATCACGGCCATCGTCATCATGACGTTCTTGATTCTCTACAACGTGGTTTCCATGCGCATTCGCGACCGGACCGACCTCGGCGCCCAAATCGCCGACCTGTCGCGCGGCACCGCGGATCTGGCCCGCCAGGTCGTCGAACTCGGCCGCCGCCAGGCCGCGACCGAGGCCCAGATGTCGAACATCGAGAAGATTTCGGCCGCCAAGGCCGGAAGCCTGATCGAGCCGGTCGCGGGCGAAATCGCCGAACTCGGCGTGCTGGTGCGCCAGCTCGCGCTGTCGGTCGCCCAGCATGACAACCTGCTCAATCAGGGATCCGCGCGGGCCGCGTTGGCGGAAGCTCCAGCACCCGCGACCGAGGTTGCCTCCTCCCGGGCGGCCGCCGCGACGCAAGAAAAGTCCGGCGCCGCCGGCGCGCCCGCCACGGATCCGGCCAGCCTCGCGCTGTTGACCATCGCCGTTAAGAACGCCGTCGAAGCCAACCGCATCGACCTCTATCTGCAGCCGCTGATCACGCTGCCGCAGCGCAAGGTGCGCTTCTACGAGGCCGTCTGCCGCCTGCGCGACGACAAGGGCGAGGTGCTGACGGCGGCGAATTTCATCACCCCGGCCGAGAACGCCGGCTTGATGCCCCGCGTCGACCATACGGTGCTGTTCCGCTGCGTGCAGGTGCTGCGCCGCCTGCTCGTCAAGAACAAGGATGTCGGGCTGTTCTGCAACATCGCGGCCGCGACCATGCGCGACGAGATCGTGTTCGGCCAGTGTCTCGACTTCCTCGACGCCAACCGCGCGCTCGCCCCCTCGCTGGTGCTGGAGTTCAAGCTCGACGCGTTGCGCAATTTCGGGCCGGCCGAAAGCGAGCACCTCGGCGCCCTGGTGCAGCGCGGGTTCCGCATTTCGGTCGATCACGTCAGCGACCTGCGGCTGGAGCCGCGCGAACTCGCCGACCGCGGCGTGCGTTTCGTCAAGGTGCCGGCCGCCGTGCTGCTCGACCAGAAGAACGCCTCGGCATCCGACATCCATCCGGCCGATCTCTCCGACCTGCTCGGCCGCTTCGGCATCGATCTCGTCGCCGAGAAGATCGAGAGCGAGAGCGCGGTCGTCGACCTGCTCGATTTCGACGTGCATTACGGCCAGGGCTTCCTGTTCTCGCCGCCGCGTCCGGTGCGCCAGGACGGCGCATCCGAGCCCGCGCATGAGAGCGCCCCGCCCGCTCAACCGGACGCCAAGCGCGCCGCCGCCCCCGCGCATGCCGCGACCGGGGATATCACGGCGCTGGCGCGCGGCGCCGCGCGCCGCGCCTGAATTCGGCGACGTCGTCCCGTCCGGATCGACCGCATGGCCTCCATTCGCATGATCGAGCATTTTCGCGAATTCAGCGCGTCGCACGACGTCGTGCTGTGCGACGTCTGGGGCGTCGTCCATAACGGCGTCGCCGCCTTCGCCGACGCCTGCGACGCGCTCGCCCGCTTCAGGGACGGCGGCGGAACGGTCGTGCTGATCACCAACGCGCCGCGCCCGGCGGCCTCGGTGGTCACGCAATTGCGGCGGCTGGGCGTTGGCGATGACGCCTATGACGGCATCGTCACGTCCGGCGACGTGACGCGGACGTTCATCGCCGCCCATGTCGGCAAGACCGCCTATCATCTCGGTCCCGAACGCGATCTGCCGATCTTCGCGGGGCTCGACACCCGCTTCGCCGACGCCGAAAGCGCCGACTACATCGTCTGCACCGGTCTTTTCGACGACGACACCGAGACGCCCGACGATTACCGCGAAATGCTGGCGCGGGCCCGCGCGCGCGGGCTGCCGATGGTCTGCGCCAATCCCGATCTCGTCGTCGAACGCGGCGACCGCCTGCTCTATTGCGCGGGCGCGCTCGCCGAGCTCTACCGCTCGCTCGGCGGCGATGTCGTGTTCGGCGGCAAACCGCACCGGCCGATCTACGAGCAGGCGGTCGGGCTCGCGGCCGAACGGCGCGCACGCGCGGTCGGCCTCGACCGGGTGCTGGCGATCGGGGATTCGGTGCGCACCGATCTGGAGGGCGCCAACGCCTTTGGCGTCGCATGCCTGTTCGTGACCGCGGGAATCCACGCCGCCGAATTCGGCGCGCGCGACAATCCCGACGATGCCGCGCTGGCCGACGTCATCGGCAAGGCGACGCGGCCGCCGCTCGCGGTCACGCGCGGGCTGCGGTGGTGAACGAACGGTTCTGGAACGAAATCGGAGACCCCGGGCGAGGGATCAGTCGACGAACACCGCCTCGATCTTGGTCTTCAGCGTCGCCGCGTTGAACGGCTTGACGATATAGTTGTTCACGCCCGCCTTCTTGGCCGCGATGACGTTTTCGGTCTTCGATTCGGCGGTGACCATGATGAAGGGGGTCATGGCGAGGTTGGGGTCGGCGCGCACTTCCTTGAGCAGGTCGAAGCCCGTCATCGGCTCCATGTTCCAGTCGGAAATGATCAGGCCGTATTTCTTGTGGCGCATCTTGTCGAGCGCGGCCGAGCCGTCGCTGGCGTCGTCGATGTTCTCGAAACCGAGCTGCCTGAGGAGGTTGCGGATGATGCGGATCATGGTGTTGTAGTCGTCAACCACCAAGACAGGCATCCCCAAATCGACGGCCATCGCACCCCTCCGTTAACGCCTCACTCGACGCGCGCGCCAGTCACGCCGGCGCCCGCCGCGATCCGAAATTGCGCGCCCATTTCCCGGCGGCCGACAGATCGTCCGTTGATTTCTAGCAGCCTCGATTAAACACCGCGTTAATCGCGTCCTTTCGGGTGACGCCGGGCGCTCACCTATGCGGCTGTTTTCGCGCGCGTTTCCGGTATCCGGGCACGGCGGGGCCGCGAACGCGCCACTTGCCCCTTGACTTGGGACGATGTCTCCCCGACGGTCCCGCGCTTTTCCGGTCCCGCCCAGGAATTCGACCGTCCAGCATGCCAAGCGCCTTCCGGATCATCCGCGACTCGACGCCCATCCACGAAATTCCGAGGGGCGCGGTCGTGGCCATCGGCAATTTCGACGGCGTCCATCGCGGTCACCGTGCGGTCCTGCGCGCCGCGATCGACCTTGCCGCCACCGTCGGCGGACCGGCATTGGCGCTGACATTCGAGCCGCATCCGCGCGATTTCTTCGCTCCCGCCGCCTCGCAATTCCGCTTGAGCGGCGAGAAGGACAAGCTCCGGCTCCTGGCGGCGACCGGCCTCGACGGCGCCGTCGTCATGGCCTTCAACGCCGCCCGCGCCGCCACCACCGCGCAAGAATTCGTTAACCATGAACTCGTCGAATGGCTGGGGGTCGGCGGCGTGGTCGCCGGGTTCGACTTCCATTTCGGCAAGGGCCGCGCCGGCACGCCCGCCTTCCTGATGGAGGAGGGCGAGCGCCTCGGCATTCCGGTCCATATCGAGCCGCGCCGCGAGGCCGACGGCCACGCGGTTTCCTCCGGGGTGGTGCGCGCCGCGCTGGTTGAGGGCAATGTCGCCCATGCCGCGAGCCTGCTCGGCTACCCCTGGTTCATTTCCGGCGCGGTGATCCACGGCGCCAAGCGCGGGCGCGAGCTCGGCTTCCCCACCGCCAATATCCTTCCCGATCCGGCCTGCGGCCTGCGCCACGGCATCTACGCGGTCCGGGTCGGCCATGACGGAAAGCGGATCGACGGCGTGGCGAATTTCGGCCGCCGGCCGATGTTCGACAATGGCGTCGCTTTGCTGGAGGTCTTCCTGTTCGACTTCGACGGCGACCTTTACGGCAAGGAGATCGATGTCGCCTTCATCGATTTCATCCGCGACGAGGTGAAGTTCGACGGGGTCGACGCGTTGATCCGTCAGATGAACGACGACAGCGCCCGCGCGCGCGCCGCGCTGGCGGCCTCGGGCGACGCCTTCCCGCCGCTCGGCGAGATTTCCTGACAAAGAGCGCGGATCGGGGCGTTGCCTCGCGCCCGCCGCGCCTGCTAACAACCCTCACCATGGCCAAGCCCCCCGCCAATACCCCCGCCAAGCCCCCGTCGTCCGGCGCGCCGGAACCCGAAAAGCCGGCGAAATCGGCCGCCAACGACTATTCGCGGACCCTGTTCCTGCCGCAAACCGATTTTCCGATGCGCGCGGGGCTGCCGCAGCGCGAGCCGGAAATCCTCGCGCGCTGGGAAAAGATCGACCTTTATTCCCGCCTGCGCGAGAGCGCCAAGGACCGCACCAAATTCATCCTCCACGACGGCCCGCCCTACGCCAACGGCAACATCCATATCGGCCACGCGCTCAACAAGATCCTTAAGGATATGGTGACGCGCTCGCAGCAGATGCTGGGCTTCGATTCCAATTACGTGCCGGGCTGGGACTGCCACGGCCTGCCGATCGAATGGAAGATCGAGGAGGAGAACTATCGCTC
The DNA here is from genome assembly GCA_041918675.1 of Xanthobacteraceae bacterium. Taxonomy (GTDB): domain Bacteria; phylum Pseudomonadota; class Alphaproteobacteria; order Rhizobiales; family Xanthobacteraceae; genus SCUB01. The sequence continues at coordinate 65,378 of JAYRVF010000007.1, read as the reverse complement.
CAAGGGCAAGGCCAAGCCGGACCTCTCCGATCCGGCCGCGATGATCGCGTTCCGCCGCGAATGCCGCGCCTATGCCGAGCACTGGCTTTCCGTGCAGCGCGAGGAATTCAAGCGACTCGGCGTCGAGGGCGACTGGAAGAACCCCTACACCACCATGGCGTTCGCCGCCGAAGCCCAGATCGCGCGCGAGATCATGAAATTCGCGGCCAACGGCCTCTTATATCGCGGCTCCAAGCCGGTGATGTGGTCGGTGGTGGAAAAGACCGCGCTCGCCGAGGCCGAGATCGAATACGAGGACTACACCAGCGACACGGTGTGGGTGAAGTTCAAGATCATCGCCGACGCCGAATGGGGCGACGCAACTCAGCGCGTTCGCGCCGACTCGACCTGCATCGCGCCGGGTCTCGTCGGCGCGCATGTCGTGATCTGGACGACCACGCCGTGGACGTTGCCGGGCAACCGCGCGATCAGCTTCTCGTCGCGGATCGATTACGGTCTTTATGAAGTGACCGCGGCGCCGGATGGCAACTGGGCGAAAGTCGGCGATCGTCTCGTGCTTGCCGACGCGCTGGCCGCCGAGGTGATGAAAGCGGCCAAGGTCGAGGCGTTTGAGCGCCGCGAGCCCGTATCCGGCAACGAACTCGCGCATCTCGTTTGCGCCCATCCCTTGCGCGATCTCGGCTATGCCTTCGACGTTCCCCTGCTCGACGGCGAGCACGTCACCGCCGACACCGGCACCGGCTTCGTCCACACCGCGCCGAGCCACGGCCGCGAGGACTTCGACATCTGGATGGCCAGCAAGGCCGCCCTCGAAGCGCGCGGCATCTCCACGCATATTCCCTACACCGTCGACGCCGACGGCTGTTTCACCGACCAGGCGCCGGGCTTCGGTCCGCGCGACACCGGGGGTAAGCCGAAATGCGTCATCACCGCCAAAGGTGAGAAGGGCGACGCCAACGACGCGGTGATCAAGGCGCTCGCCGAGCGCGGCATGCTGATCGCGCGCGGGCGCCTCAAGCATCAATATCCGCATTCGTGGCGCTCGAAGAAGCCGGTCATCTTCCGCAACACGCCGCAATGGTTCATCGCGATGGACAAGCCCATCGCGGACGCATCGGGCAGGCCCGATGCTGCCGGGTTCATCGCGATGGACAAATCCATTGCCGGCCACGATGAGTCGCTGCGCGCCATCGCGCTGCGCGAAATCGCCAACACCCGCTGGGTGCCGCCGCAAGGCGAGAACCGCATCCGCGGCATGATCGAGAGCCGGCCCGACTGGGTGATCTCGCGCCAGCGCGCCTGGGGCGTGCCGATCGCGGTGTTCGTGCGTGAGGGGGCGGACGGTTCGGCCGAAATCCTGAAGGACGACGCGGTCAACGCGCGCATCGCCGAAGCCTTCGCGCGCGAGGGCGCGGACGCCTGGTACGCGGCCGGCGCGCGCGAGCGCTTCCTCGCCGACCGCGCGGGCGAGGGCTGGCGGAAGGTCGACGATATTCTCGACGTCTGGTTCGATTCCGGCTCGACCCACGCCTTCGTGCTCGAAGACCCGGTCGCGTTTCCGGGGCTCGCCGGCATTCACCGCCATCTCAACGACGGCTCCGACAAGGTGATGTATCTTGAAGGTTCCGACCAGCATCGCGGCTGGTTCCATTCATCGCTGCTCGAAAGTTGCGGCACGCGGGGAGTCGCGCCCTACGACGTCGTGCTCACTCACGGCTTCACGCTGGACGAGCAGGGCCGCAAGATGTCCAAGTCGCTCGGCAACCAGACCTTCCCGCAGGACGTCATCAAGCAGGCGGGCGCCGACATTCTCCGGCTGTGGGTCGCCAGCGTCGACTATTCCGACGACCAGCGCATCGGCCCCGACATCCTCAAGAGCGTGACCGAGAACTACCGCAAGCTGCGCAACACGCTGCGCTGGATGTTGGGTTCGCTCGCCCATTTCCACGAGGAAGACGAAATCGCGCACGCGCGCATGCCCGAACTCGAACGGCTGATGCTGCACCGGCTCGCCGAGCTCGAACCGCTGGTGCGGCGCGCCTACGCCGATTTCGACTACAAGCGCGTCCTCGCCGCGCTCAACACCTTCATGATCACGGACCTGTCGGCGTTCTACTTCGACATCCGCAAGGACGTGCTCTACTGCGATCCCTATTCCTCGCCCGCGCGCAAGGCGGCGTTGACGGTGATCGATCAGCTGTTCCGCTGCACGACGACCTGGCTCGCGCCGCTTCTGTGCTTCACCGCCGAGGAAGCCTGGCTCGCCCGCTTCCCGAGCGCGGACGGCTCCGTCCATCTCGAAACGCTCGCGGAAACCGCCGCCGAATGGCGCGACGACGCGCTCGCCGCGAAATGGCGCACCGTGCGCGACGTGCGCCGCGTCGTCACCGGCGCGCTCGAAATCGCCCGCGCGAAAAAGCTGATCGGTTCCTCGCTGGAAGCCGCGCCGGTGATCCACGTCACCGACGATGCCGTCTTCGGCGCGCTCGCCGACATCGATCTCGCCGAAATCTGCATCACCTCGGCCGCCTCCTTGCGCGACGAGCCCGCGCCCGCCGACGCCTTCCGGCTGGACGACGTGGCCGACGTCGCGGTGTCGGTGCACCGCGCCGAGGGAACGAAATGCGCGCGGTCGTGGAAGGTGCTTCCTTCGGTCGGCAACGATCCGGCCTTTCCCGACGTGTCGCCGCGCGACGCGCAGGCGCTGCGCGAGTGGCACGCGATGTACGGCGCCGCGGACACCGCGCCGCGATGAACGGCCCCGCCGAGCCGAAGGCGGACGCCGCGCCCCGTCTCTGGCGCGTCGGTCTCCTCGCCGCGCTCGCCGCGCTGATTGTCGATCAGGCCTCCAAGCTCTGGCTTCTGTACGGCTTCGATATCGCCCGGCGCGGCGCGGTCCGGCTGACGCCATTCCTTGACCTCGTGCTCGCCTGGAACACCGGCATCAGCTACGGCTGGTTCCAGAGCGACGGCGCGCTCGGCCAATGGCTGCTCATCGGCGTCAAGGTCGCCGCCGTCGTCGCGCTCGCGATCTGGCTCGCCAATGCCCGGACGCGGCTGACCGCCCTCGGGCTCGGCCTGATCATCGGCGGCGCGCTCGGCAACGGCATCGACCGCCTGGCCCATGGCGCGGTGGTCGATTTCGCCCTGTTTCACGTCGAAATCGGCGGCCGGACCTTCAACTGGTACGTGTTTAACCTCGCCGATGTCGCGATTGTTGCCGGGGTCGTGGGCCTCCTGTATGAATCCTTCATCGGGCCGCGCGCCGCAAAAGCGCCGTGATCGGCGCAAATATGCTTTGATCTCATGAGGTTGTGAATTGCGCCCGCCCATCTGGCGGAGCAAGAAAGCCGGCGGGAAGCCGGGTCGCGACCTCCGCGCGCCGCGTGGGATCCGGCTTCGACGATGGACGCGAGGCCGGCCCACAAAAGCGGAACGCGAGGCACGTTCGGCGAATGGCGACGGCAAATGGCCAAGACGGATAGGATGATCACGATGCGCACGACGCTCTCCGACGATCCGGGCACGAGGCTTCGAACGCTGTTTGGCGCGACCCGTCTGTCGCGGCTGGTCCCGCTCGCGCTGGTCGCGATCCTCGCGCTGGGCGCGGCGGGAGCGAAAGCGGCCGACGACGACGATGATCGTTCGCCCGAGAGCCGCGTCCTCGACACGGTCATGAAGAATCTCGGCTTGCGCAGCGACGGCGAGTCCATCGACTATCGCGAGCGCTCGCCGCTCGTCGTGCCGCCGCGCGTGGACCTGCCCCAGCCCGAACGGGCGACCGCGCCGGCAGCCAACTGGCCGCGCGATCCGGACGTGCGGCGCGCCAAGGAAGCGGCGGCGGCGGCCGCGAAGCAGCGAACGAAGACATTCGAGGAAGATGGCAGGCCGCTGACGCCGGCAGAGCTCAACCGGGGCGCGCGCACCGGACGGTCGGCGGAAACGACGCCCGGCGGCGGCTCGGGCAGTTCATTGGATCCGTTCCGCGTTCTCTCCCCCACGGAGCTTGGCTTCAAGGGCTTCGGCAGCGGCGCGCTCGGCATGAAGAACGAGGAATCGGCGAAGTTCACGGGCGAGCCGGAGCGCAACTCCCTCACCCAGCCTCCCGTCGGCTATCAGACCCCCTCGCCGAATTTCGCCTATGGCGTCGGCCCGGCGAAGCCGAAGGCCTACCAGAACATCGACGAGTCGGCTCCCCTGCCTCCGGGAAAGTACTGACATTCGCGCCGCCGACGTGACCGCGATCGCAAGCGCGAGCGCCCGCCCGGCGCGCCCGTCTCATCCGAGGCACAGGATGGCGGGGAATTTATCATCCGCCGCCAAACGGGAAATCCGCGAATGACCAAATCCGATACCAGCGTCGCGCGCCGCGAATGCGGCGCACGCGCGAGGCGGCGTTGGCCGCTCCTCGTCGCCGCCTGCGCATGGGGCCTCGTTGCCGCGGCGCCCGCGCGCGCGACCGATGGCGAGCACAAGCCGCCGGCCTCCCACGCGCTCGCCAACGGCATGCGCGTCGTCGTGATCCCGGATCACCGCACGCCGGTCGTCACCCACATGGTCTGGTACAATGTCGGCTCGGCCGACGAAACGCCGGGCAAATCGGGGCTCGCGCATTTCCTCGAACATCTGATGTTCAAGGGCACGCTGAAGCATCCCGACCGCGAATTCTCCAAGACGGTCTTGCGCATCGGCGGCAACGAGAACGCGTTCACCTCGACGGACTACACCGCCTATTTCCAGCGCGTGCCGGCCGACAAGCTCGCCACCGTGATGGAATTCGAGGCCGATCGCATGACCGGCCTCGTCCTCACCGACGACGTCGTCCTGCCCGAGCGCAACGTGGTGCTCGAGGAATACAATCAGCGGGTCGCCAACAGCCCCGGCGCGCGCCTGTCCGAGCAGATTCTCGCCTCGCTCTATCTCAACCATCCCTACGGCCGACCGATCATCGGCTGGCGTCCGGAGATCGAGAATCTCAACCGCGCCGACGCGCTCGCCTTCTACAAGCGCTTCTACGCGCCCAACAACGCGATCCTGATCGTGGCCGGCGACGTGACGCCGGATCAGGTCCTCGCGCTCGCCGAGAAGACCTACGGCCAGATCCCGCCGCAGCCCGAAATCGGCGCGCGGCGCGCGCGGCCGCAGGAGCCCGTTCCCGCCGGACCGCGCACGGTGACGCTCGCCGATCCGCGCGTCGAGCAGCCCGCCCTCACCCGCCAATATCTCGTTCCCTCGATCACGACGGCGTCCGCCGGCGAGGCCGAGGCGATCGCGTTGCTCTCCCAGATTCTCGGCGGCGGCGGCACGTCGCGGCTCCACCGCGCGCTTGTGGTCGATCGCCAGATCGCGGTCAGCGCCGGGGCCTGGTACCAGGACACGGCGCTCGACGCCTCGCAATTCGCGATCTCGGCCGCCCCGCGTCCGGGCGTCGAATTCCCCGAGGTCGAGCGGGCGATCGACGAGGTCGTCGCCAAGGTCGCCGAGAACGGCGTTTCCGACGACGAGCTCCAACGGGCCAAGTCCCAGCTCGTCGCCTCGACGATCTACGCGCAGGACAGCCAGTTCGCGCTGGCGCGCTGGTATGGCGCGGCGCTCACCACCGGACAGGCGCTCGAGGACATCGGGCGATGGCCCGACCGCGTTCGCGCGATCACGGCCGACCAGGTCCGCGAGGCGGCGCGCGTCTGGCTCGACAAGAAGCGGTCCGTGACCGGCTACCTCATCAAGGACAACACGGCCAAGAACGAGGCGAAACGATCGTGAGCGGACATCCGATGAGGCGGACGGCAATGGGATGGACGCGGCGCGCGGTGCTCGCGCTGGCCGGCGCGGCCATGATCATGCTCGCATTCCCCGCGCGCGAGGCCCACGCCACGAAGATCGAGCGCGTGGTCTCTCCCGGCGGGATCGAGGCCTGGCTGGTGCGGGACGCGACCGTTCCGCTCGTCTCGGTCAATTACGCGATCCCCGGCGGCGCGGCGCAGGACGATCCGGCCAAGCCCGGCGTCGCTCACATGGCGGCGAGCCTGCTCGACGAGGGCGCCGGCGATCTCGACGCGCGCGCGTTCCATGAGCGCGTCGAGCGAAGCGCCATCGAAATGCAGTTCAGCGCGACGCGCGATCATCTCCGCGGCTCGCTGCGGACGCTGACCGAGCACCGCGACGAGGCCTTCGAGCTTCTGCGGCTGGCGCTGACGGCGCCGCGCTTCGACGACGAGGCGATCGAGCGCATCCGCGCGGAGACGCTGTCGTCGCTGCGGCGCCAGTCCACGAGCCCGAACGATCTCGCCACGCAGCGCTGGTGGCGGGCCGCGTTCGCCGACCACCCCTATGGCCGGCCGACCGACGGAACGCTGGAATCAGTGCCGACGATCACCGCCGGCGACCTGCGCGCCATCACCAAGCGCGTCCTGGCGCGCGACGGGCTCAAGATCGCCGTGGTCGGCGACATCGACGCGGCCACGCTCGCCCCCCTGCTCGACCGCGTCTTCGGCGGCCTGCCGGCCAAGGCCGAGCGCGTCCCGGTCCAACCCGTCCAGCCGAAAAACCTCGGCGAGCGCGTGCGCGTGTCGCTCGACGTGCCGCAGACGGTCATCGCCTTCGGCGGACCCGGCATCGCGCGGTCCGATCCCGATTTCATGGCGGCCTATGTCGTCAACCACATCCTGGGCGGCGGCTCGCTGAGCTCGCGCCTTTATGCCGAGGTGCGCGAGAAACGCGGCCTGGCCTATTCGGTCTATCAGGGGCTGGTCTGGTTCGATCACACCGCGCTGTTCCTCGGCCGCACCGCGACCCAGGCCGACCGCGCCGGCGAGACGATCGAGATTCTCGAACGCGAAATCGCGCGCATCGCCCGGGACGGGCCGACCGAGGAGGAACTCGCCGAGGCCAAGTCCTACCTCAAGGGCTCGCAGATGCTGGCGCTCGATACGTCCTCCAAGATCGCCAGCCAGCTCGTGCAATACCAGATTGACAAGCTTGGCATCGATTATATCGACCGGCGCAATGGCCTGATCGACGCCATCACCATCGAGGACGCGCGCCGCGCCGCGAAGCGTTTGCTCGGAAATGGATTGATGATGACGGTGGTCGGTCGTACACAGGAGGCCTCGTCGCGACCCGTGGGGCGGTGATCGAATCGGCGATGGGGCTCCGCGAGATCCCCTGAATCGATCGGCCGGCGGGGTCGCGTTCTGGACGTTTCGGGGGCCTGCGGCATGACCATCGTTCAATCCATCGCTTCGGCGCGCGCCGAAACCATCGGCGCGCACGGAATCAAGGAAGCCGATCTCGGCGCGGCGCTCGCCGCCTGTGGCCCGGCGCTCGATCGTCTGCGCGCCTGGCATGGCGACGGATCGCTGCCGCTGCTGCGCCTACCCGCGCGCGACGACGATCTCGCCGAAATCCGCGCGGCGGCGCGAGACCTGCGCGAGGGCGCGACCGACATCGTCTTTCTCGGCACCGGCGGATCGAGCCTCGGCGCGCAGGCGCTGATCCAGCTCGCCGGCTACAACGTGCCGGGCATCGGCGCGTTGCGCGAGCCGCCGCGGCTGCATTTCTTCGACAATCTCGATCCGGCGACCTACGAGGCCGCGTTGGCGCGCCTGCCGCTGGCGACGACGAAGTTCGTCGCGATCTCGAAGTCCGGCAGCACCGCCGAAACGCTGATGCAGACGATCGCCGCGATCGAGGCGACGCGGCGCGCGGTTCCCGGCGGCGTGATCGCGCGGCAATTCCTCGGCCTGTCGGAACCGGCGAGAGCGGGCGCCAAGAACGGCCTGCGCGATCTTCTGACGCGTTTCAACGTTCCCATGCTCGACCACGATCCCGGGGTCGGCGGGCGCTTTTCGGTGCTCACCAATGTCGGCCTGCTGCCGGCGGCGGTGGCCGGCCTCGACATCGCCGCGATCCGCGCCGGCGCCGCCCGTGCGATGGCGCCGATCCTCGCCAAATCCGCGCCCGCCGAGGTTCCGAGCGCGGTCGGCGCCGCGCTTTCGGTCACGCTCGCGCGCGCGGAGGGCAAATCCATCACGGTGCTGATGGCCTATTGCGACCGGCTCGAACGCTTCGCCAAATGGTTCGTCCAGCTTTGGGCCGAGAGCCTGGGCAAGGACGGCAAGGGCACCACTCCCGTCGGCGCGCTCGGCCCCGTCGACCAGCACAGCCAGTTGCAGCTCTTCATCGCCGGGCCGCGCGACAAGCTCTTCACCGTCATCACCGTCGACGCCGCCGGCAAGGGACCGCGCATGGACGCCGAACTCGCCGATCTTTGCGGCGAGCCCACGCTCGCGGGCAAGACGATCGGCGACCTCGTCGCCGCGCAGGGCCGCGCCACCGCCGAGACGCTGGCGAGAAACGGCCGACCCGTGCGCGCGATCCATATCGATACGCTCGACGAGGCCGCGCTCGGCGAATTGCTGATGCATTTCATGCTGGAGACGATCATCGCCGCCCAACTGCTCGGCGTCGACGCGTTCGACCAGCCCGCCGTCGAGGAAGGCAAGGTGCTGGCCAAACGTTACGTCGCGGCCGGCTGACGCCGCCGCGTGCGACGCGGGGCCCAAGGCCGGCGCGAGGGAATGCCGGCGCAAGGGAATGCCGGCGCGAACGGATGCCGGCGAGCGAAACGAGGAACCGTCATGGCGCGAATCGCGCGCGATATCGTCGTCGACGACAACGATTTCGAGATCGCGTTCACGCGCGCGTCCGGCCCCGGCGGCCAGAACGTCAACAAACTCTCGACCGCCGCGCAACTGCGCTACGACACCACGCGCGCGGACTTTCCGCCCGACATGCGGGCAAGGCTCGCCCGCCTCGCCGGTCAGCGCATGACCAAGGATGGCGTGATCGTCATCATGGCGCAGCGCTTCCGCACCCAGGAGCGCAACCGCCAGGACGCGATCGATCGCCTCGTGGAGTTGTTGCGCGAAGCTTCGCACCGCCCGACCCCGCGCCGCGCGACGCGCCCGACGCTCGCCTCCAAGAAGCGCCGGCTCGAGGGCAAGAAGCGGCGCGGCGAGATCAAGGCGCGGCGCGGCGGCAAGCCGGACGTCGATTGAGGTCTTGAGGGAAATCCCGCGAAAGCGGGAACCGCTCCCGCGACCGGGATTTGCTCAGGGATTTGAATTCGGAGCGTGGCCTCGTCGCGCGGCGATCCGCATCACGGCCGGCGGCAAAGCGCGCCCGCGCGATCATCGCGGCGTGAGCGCCGGCGGTCTCACGAGGATGCCGCGTTCGCCGGACGCAGCCGACGCAACGCCTCCGGTAGCCGCGCCGCCATCCAGACTTCCAGCTTCGCCTGGTGACGATTGTAATAGAGCCCGGCCGCGATGATGCCGATCCCGATCAGCGACAGCGCGAAGGGGAACAGCAGCGAATCCTTGAACACCTTGCTCGCGAGATCGCCGAGGTAGATCGCGATGCCGAGAACGCCGAAGACCGCGAAGGCGCGCCGGCCGAGAAACGCCGCGAGAACCAGGAAGATCACGTTCATCGCGCAATACAGCGCCTTGTCGAGATTGTCGCCGCCGGACGAGGCGGTGATGCCGCCCCAGAACGTGATGAGCCCGAAAAGATAGAGCCAGAAGGCGAAGTCGCCGGTGCGCTGGCGTCCATTCACGACGGCCGCGACGATCAACATGCCGAGCCCGAACCAGATGGACACCTGGCGCGACAGCTCCCAATTGCCGAAGGGCTTGCCGGCGATCCACGGCACGATGTCCATCGACATGAACCAGAGCGCGAGCGCCGCGATCATGACGATGAACGGAAAGCGGTAGAAATGAAGCGCGAGCGCGGCCGCGGCGATGGCGGCGATCTCCATGAAAATGAAGCTGCCTTTGACCCAGATGTAGAAATCGCGCACGGCCTCGGGCCTGCCGTAGGCGGTCCACCAGCCGAACGAATCCTGGATGCCGAACACGGCGAGCGGCGCCATCGACACCGCGACCGCGATCAGCAACCCGCCGGGCGTCCGCAGGTTTCTGACCGTCCAGAGATGGTGGCCCGCCCAGGCAAACAGCCCGGCATAGATAACGGCCGTGGCGGTGAGCGCGGGACCGCCCATCCGCGAGAAGGCGAGGGTCGAGAACAGGCCCATCGCGCTCATGACGATCAGCGCGCCGGCGTACCAGAGGATGTGCACGAGATCGAATTTCGGTCGGGGCGCCGCCGTCGTGCCCGGCTGATCCGGTTGAGCTGGTTGAGCCGGCTGACGCGCCGCCAGGAATCCGATCAGCCGCTCGGCCTGGGCTTCATCGATCAGGCCGGCGCGAACCGCCGCGCGAAGATCGGCGTCCGAAATGTGCATGTCGTGTCTCCCAGGGCGGCAAGCGCGATGGTGCCTATTATGAGTCGCACCGAACAAAATTCGGTTCAACAGGTTTTCCCGGGATGAACCACGACGCGACGCGGATGGCGACCTCGCGCCAGGCGCGCCGTCATTTCGCAGTCGGCGCGAACCAGAGCAGGACCGCGCCCGCCACGCCGAAGGCGACCGTGAACAGGATCAGCAGAAGAATACCCTTGATCCGCCATGGCTCGAGGATCGCCATCTTCGGGTCCGCCGGGTCGTAATAGACGTTGACGAGCTGGCCGACCGGATACTTCTCCACGACCTTGCGCGCGGGTGCCTCGAGACTGGTCTCCACTCCGTCGATCCAGTCGACCAGATGGCCTTCATAGGCGACGCCGGCCACCGAATAGCTGTAGCCGACCCGCGCGCCATACATCTGCACCGTGCGCGTGCCGCCATTGTCGTCCCGCTCGGTCCGGGTCTCGACCTTGACATCGGACGCCGTGACGCGGCCGGCTGCGATCGGCCAAGCCTTGCTGCGCTTTCGCTTCAGGACCTGGCGCACGGTCCCGACCGCCCCGATCGCGGCAAGGAGCGCGAACACCCCGCCCATGACGTACATGATCATTCCAACCGTCATCCACCGTCTCCCCATCGACCACGGCACTTGGTCGGACGAAGGCCGCCGGCGGTTCAATCCCGCCGACACGGCGACGGCGCCGGGAATGTCGCGCGCCGCCGCCCGGACAGGCGAGGTTCCTCACAGCCGGTGGTAGGTGTCCCATCCGACGAAGATGGCGCCGAGCGTGGCGCCCACCGTGACGGCGACGCCGAACAGAATGCCCCTCATCCGCCACGGCTCAAGAATGGCCGACTTCGGATCAGCCGGATCGAAATAGACGTTGACGGCCTGGCCGACCGGATATTTGTCGAGAATCTTGCGCGCGGCGTCTTTTGAATCAGCGCCGACGGCGTCGATCCACTCGATCCGCGTGCCGGTGTGCGACGCGCCGTTCACCGTGTAGGCGTAGGCGATCCGGGCATGGTAGATCGTGCTGTCCTGGTAGGTGCTGGACACCTCCTGCTCGGTCATCGTCGACGCGGTGATCCGGCCCGGCGCGATCGCCCAGCTCTTGCTGCGATTGCGCCTGACGATGTTGATGGCCGTCCTCACCGCGCCGATGCCGGCGATGGCCACGAGCCCGCCTGTCACCACCCACATCACCATCTTGCTTGGCACGTCGATCTCCCCCGATGTCTCTTGCGACGATGGCGGCATGTCCCTCGCGCTCGCACGTGACGGGCGCCGCTACGGCTCGCGCTGGGCCACCCAGACGAGAAAAACACCGAACCCGCTGAACACCACCGCGAACAAGGCGATGAAGAAGATTCCGCGCAGCCGCCACGGCTCCAGCAAGGCCGTCTTGGGGTCGGCCGGGTCGTAATAGACGTTGACGACCTGTCCCACCGGATATTTCGCGACCAGCTTGCGCGCGGGGCTGTCGAAATTGGTCTTGATGTCGTCGAGCCAGTCGACCTGATTGCCTTCATATTCGACCCCGCCGATCGTATAGGTATAGGCGATCCGCGCGCCATACATCGTGGTGTCGCTCTTAGCGCTTCTCTTGGCTTCCACCGTCATTTCGGAATGGGTGACGCGGCCGGCCGCCACCGGCCAGGACTTGCTGCGCTGACGGCGAACGAGCTGGCGCGCGGTGCCGACCACGCCGATCGAACCGAACCCCAACGCGAAAGCCGCGATGATCCACAGGATGGTTTTGCTCGACATGTCCGCCTCCCCGCCATGCTAGAGCATTTCGTCGCCGCGAGACGGAATCATCCCGCCGAAATGAACCGCCCCGAATTCAACGCCTTGAGCAAACCCTGGTTTCGAGTGGCGCATTCGGATTTAACCTTCGCCTCGCGAGCTCGCGGCCATACGGGCGGCGAAAGCCAAATCCGCTCCACTCGTCTCGGTCGCGCGGGATGCTTCCGCGGTTCACGCCCCAAGCACGAAACGCTAGAGTAGCCTCTTTCCCAATCCGAGTCGCGCCATGCCCGTCCGCCAACTGCCCGAGACCGTCGTCAATCGCATCGCCGCCGGCGAGGTGGTGGAGCGGCCGGCGAGCGTCGTCAAGGAACTGGTGGAAAACGCCATCGACGCCGGCGCGAGCCGCGTCGACGTCCAGACCGAGGATGGCGGACGGCGCCGCATCATCGTCACCGACGACGGCGCCGGGATGACGCGCGCCGATCTCGACCTCGCCGTGGAACGCCACGCCACCTCCAAACTCGACGACGAGGACCTGCTGCGCATCCGCACGCTCGGCTTTCGCGGCGAGGCGTTGCCCTCGATCGGCGCGGTGGCGCGCCTGACCTTGACGACGCGGCACGCGCGCGAGCCGCATGGCTGGACGCTCTCCGTGACCGGCGGCGAACGCGGCGAGATCGCCCCGGCCGCGCTCGCGCAAGGGACGCGGGTCGAGGTTCGCGACCTTTTCTTCGCCACGCCCGCGCGGCTGAAATTCCTCAAGACCGACCGCGCCGAGGCCGAGGCGATCCGCGAGGTCGTCCGCCGGCTGGCGATGGCGCGGCCCGACATCGCCTTCGCGCTCGCCGGCGAGGAGCGCGTGCCGGTGACGTGGCCCGCGGCGCTGCCCGGCGCGGCGGGACGCCTGACACGGCTCGGCGACATTCTCGGCGCGGATTTCCGCGCCCACGCGATCGAGGTGCGCGCCGAACGCGACAACGCCGCGGTCGCCGGTTTCGCGGCGACGCCGGCGCTCACCCGCGCCAACGCGCTCGGCCAATATCTCTTCGTCAACGACCGGCCGGTGCGAGACAAGCTCATTCTCGGCGCGGTGCGCGCCGCCTACGCCGATTATCTTCCGCGCGATCGCCATCCGGTGGTGGCGCTGTTCGTCACGCTCGATCCGCGCGAGGTCGACGTCAACGTCCATCCGGCCAAGACCGAGGTGCGCTTTCGCGACGCCGGCCTGATCCGCGCGCTCATCGTCCACGCCTTGAAGGACGGGCTCGGCCGCGAGGGCCGGCGCAGCGCGATGGGCGCGGCCGGCGCCACGATCATGCCGCTTGGCGCGGGCGCGCCCGCGCGCGGCTGGGATTGGCGGCGCTCGCCGTCGGTCCCCGCGTCCGGATTTGCACCGCCTCGATTTGCCCCGCCCGGTCACCCGGCGACGTCCGGGTTCGCCGAGGCCGCGCAGGCCGCATTCGCCGTCGGCGACAGTTCGGCCGAAGCGCTCGCAGAGGCGCCGGCCGCGGCTCTGCTCGACTGCCCGCTCGGCGCGGCGCGCGCGCAGATACACGAGACCTACATCCTCAGCCAGACCCGCGACGGCGTCGTCATCGTCGACCAGCACGCCGCGCATGAGCGCATCGTCTACGAGCGCATCAAGACGGCGATGGAGCGTGCCGGCGTGGCGCGGCAGATCCTGCTCATCCCCGAGATCGTCGAGTTCGACGAGGCCACCGTCGAGCGCCTCGTCGCGCGCGCGGACGATTTGACCCGCTTCGGCTTCGTCGTCGAGCCGTTCGGCCCCGGCGCGGTCGCGGTGCGCGAGACGCCGGCGATGCTGGGCGAGGTCGACGCGGCCGCGATGCTGCGCGATCTCGCCGAGCACATGACCGAATGGGACGAGGCGCTGCCGCTCGAACGCCGCCTGATGCACGTCGCCGCGACCATGGCCTGCCACGGCTCGGTGCGCGCCGGGCGCAGGCTCAGGCCCGAGGAGATGAACGCGCTGTTGCGCGAAATGGAGGCGACGCCCAATTCCGGGCAATGCAATCACGGTCGCCCGACCTATGTCGAACTGCGGCTCGCCGATATCGAGCGGCTGTTCGGACGGCACTAGTATCGCGCGCGACCACGCGGGTCAGGGCACGAGGCGGAGAATGACGAATTCGGTGTCGTCATAGGCGCGGCGATCGATCTCGCCATAGCCTTCCGGCGCGGCGAAACGGGACGCCGTCGCTTCCTCCACGATCACCGTCGCCTCGGGCGCGAGCCAGCCGCCGGCGCGCAAGGAGGCGAGCGCGCGCGAGGCGAGATCCTTGCCGTAGGGCGGATCGCAGAAGGCAAGCGTGAACGGCGCGTGCGGATGGGCCTGGCCCAGCGCCGTGGCGTCGCGACGATAGATCTTGGTCGCGCCGCCTAGCCCCAGCGCCTCGACGTTCCGCCGCAGCAGCGCGCGCGCCTCCGCGCCATTGTCGACGAACAACGCGAAAGCGGCGCCGCGCGACATCGCCTCAAGCCCGAGCGCGCCGGTGCCCGCGAACAGGTCGATCACCCGCGCGCCGGTCACCGGATCGCCGTGGCCGTGAACGAGGATGTTGAACAGCGCCTCGCGCAGGCGGTCCGCGGTCGGGCGAATGTCGCGCGAGGCCGGCGCGGCGATCGCGCGACCCCGGAAACGCCCGCCCACGATCCGCATCAATCGGCCCCGGGTTCGCGCTCGCGCTTGCCGTGATAGCGGCGCTTCGGGGCGCGGCGCGGCGCGGGCCGCTCGTCCCCCTCCTCGCTCGGGGTTTCGGCCCGGCTGTCGCGCGCGCGCTCGACCAGCACGCGGCGCCCCTTGCGGTCGGCGATCAGGCCGGCGCGCCGGGGTTTGGCGCGCGCTTCATCCGCCTCGCCGGCGACGCGCTGGCCGCGCGATTCCTCGGTCCTCGCCGGCGACACGAGATCGACGCCGGCCAGCCGCGCGAGCTTGTCGCCGAGTTGCTCGCGCAGCACGCGCGTCTTGACTTCCTCGACCGCGCCCTCGGCGATCTCGCCGAGCTGAAACGGACCGTAGGAGACGCGGATCAGCCGGTTCACGTCGAGCCCGAGATGGGCGAGCACGTTGCGCACCTCGCGGTTCTTGCCCTCGCGGATGGCGAAAGTGAGCCACACATTCGCGCCCTGCGGCCGATCGAGGCTCGCCTCGATCGCGCCGTAGCGCACGCCGTCGATCTCGATGCCGTCGCGCAGCCGGTCGAGTTCGGCCTGGGTCACCGTGCCATGGGCGCGCACCCGGTAGCGCCGCAGCCAGCCGGTCGCCGGCAATTCGAGGGCGCGCGCGAGCCCGCCGTCGTTGGTGAGGAGCAACAGCCCCTCGGTGTTGTAGTCGAGCCGCCCGACGCTGATGAGTCGCGGCAGATCCTCGGACAGCGCGTCGAACACCGTCGGACGGCCTTCCGGATCGGCGTGCGTCGTCACCAGCCCGCGCGGCTTGTGATAAAGGAACAGCCGCGTGCGCTCGCGGGCGGGCAGCGCCGCGCCGTCGACGGTGATGACGTCGCGCGCGGTAACGTCGAGAGCGGGCGAATTGATGACGCGCCCGTTGATCGCGACGCGCCCTTGCACGATCCACGCCTCCGCCTCGCGCCGCGAACATAGGCCCGCGCGCGCCACCACCTTGGCGATGCGTTCGCCCTGTTTCGCCTCTCGCGCGGCGACCAAGCGTTCGATGTCGCGACCGCCCTCGCGCTTGCGCGCGTGAAAGGAGGACTTGCGTTCGCGAAAATCCTCACGGCCGCCTTCGGAGCGCTCGTAGGGGAACGCGCGGTCCCGAATGGGGCGCTTGTCGCCGAACGCGCGCTTGGGCGGCGCGGCGCGCCCGCCACGGCGTTCGTCGCGGGGCTTGTCACGGCGATTGTCATGACCTTCGTCGCGGCGCTCGCCGAAGCGGGGTCGCGGACGCGCCTCGCCCTCGCCCCAGGATTCGGTGCTGCGATAATGCTGACGCCGCGGGCGCTCGGTCCATTCGCCGCGCGGTCTTTCGGACCGCTCGGGGCGGCCGGCCGAACGCGCGGGACGATCATCGGAACGCGGCCGCGCGTCGGCGTCGCGATCCCGCTTGGGACCGCCGCCAAAACTCCGCTTTTCGCCGAAGCGCCGCTTCTCGGAAAAATCTCGCTTTTCGCCGAAGCCGCGCCCGCCGCCATGGCCGCGCCTCTCGCCGAATTCACGCTTGCCGCCGACCGCGCGCTCCTCGCCCGCACCACTCTCGCGATAAGGTCGCTTCGCGCCGGGCGAACGCTTGCCGCCGAAGTCGCGTTTCTGTCCCGCGCCACCCTTTGCCGCGAAGTCCCGCTTCTCGCCCGGACGATCGCGCCCGCCGAAACGCGAAGGACGCGGGCGGCTCTCGCCCGCCCCGCTTTCGCGCGGCTTGAAATCACGGGACTTGAAGTCGCGTGACTTGAAATCGCGTGACTCGGCGCCGCGAGATTTGGCGTCACGGGGTTTGGCGTCGCGAGGTTTGCGGTCGCGCGCCGGGCCGGACGAACCGCCACGGGCGGGCCCGCCACGCCGGGGCGGGCCGCCGCGCTGGCCGCGCGGACGATCGCCATTCTTATTATCCTTGTCGCGGGCCATGATTGGTGTCTTCTTTCCCATGTTGAGCGCAGACGCCTGATAACAGAGTTCCGGAGACGTTACGAGACATGACCGCGGTTTCTTACATGGCGCTGGCGCTGGCGGAGGCCCGCGCGGCGCGGGAGGCCGGCGAGGTTCCGATCGGCTGCGTCGTCGTGCGCGACGGCGTGGTGATCGGACGCGGCGGCAACCGGACGATCACCGACGGCGATCCGACGGCGCACGCCGAAATCATCGCCATTCGCGGGGCAGCGCGCGCCATCGGCAGCGAACGTCTTATCGATTGCGATCTCTACGTCACCTTGGAGCCCTGCGCGATGTGCGCGGGGGCGATTTCCTTCGCCCGCATCCGGCGCCTGTATTACGGCGCGGGCGACCCCAAGGGCGGCGCGGTCGACCACGGCACGCGGTTTTTCGCCTCGCCCACCTGCCACCACCGGCCGGAGGTCTATGGCCAGGTCGGCGAAAGCGAGGCGGGCGAGATGCTGCGGGAGTTCTTCCGCGAACGGCGATGAGGCGACGGGGCGATGAAGTCGGCGACCCGCGCGCCGCAAGCCGCGCACCGCGTTGACCCCGCCGAACCGCGCCTCAGCCGCCGAAGAAGGCAAGCAGCGCGCGCGCCGTCGGCGCGGGATTTTCCTCCGCGATGAAGTGCCCGGAATCGATCGGCTCGCCGGTCACGTCCTTCGCCCATTTCCGCCAGGTATCAAGCGGCGTCGCCGCCGAGGCCGCGATCCCCGCCCCGCCCCATAGCGCTAAAAGCGGCGCGCCGATCTTGTTGCCGGCCTTCAGGTCGGCGGCGTCCATCTCGTAATCGCCATGGGCGCCGGCGCGGTAGTCCTCGCAGGCCGCGTGAATGCGCGAGGGATCACGCATGGCGGTCAGATAATGCGCGAGCGCGCGGGGGTCGAACGCGGAAAGGTCCCTCGCCTTGGTCCAGCCGGCGAGCTTGTCGCGGAAATAGAAATCGGGATTGGCGCCGATCAGCGTTTCGGGGAGCGGGCGCGGCTGGGCTAGAAACGTCCAGTGGTAGATCTTCAGGCCGTAGAGCCGATCGAACTTCGCCCAATATTCGTAGGTCGGCAGGATGTCGAGCACCGCGATCCGCGCGAGCCTGCCGGGATGATCGAGCGCGAGGCGATAGGCGACACGCCCGCCGCGATCGTGACCGGCGACCGAAAAACGCGCGAACCCCAGTTTCTCCATGATCTCGATCATCGCCCGCGCCATCGCGCGCTTGGTGTAGGGCGTGTGGTCGGCGTCGGTTTCGGGCACGTCGGACCAGCCGTAGCCGGGCAGATCGGGAATGACGAGGGTGAAGCGTTCGGCGAGCGGCGGCGCGATCTTGTGCCACATCACATTCGTCTGCGGAAAGCCGTGCAGCAGCATCAGCGGCGGCCCCTTGCCGCCGACGCGCGCGAACAGACGGCCCGAGCCGGTGTGGATCCATTCCGAGGCGAACCCAGGATAGAGATCGGAAAGGTCGGCCATGGGTCGTCATCCCTCCGATTGTTCCCGCCGGATCGCCTGCCAGCCGATATCGCGGCGGCAGAAACCTTCCGGCCAACGGATCAGGTCGACCGCGCGATAGGCGCGCGTCCGCGCCTCGCTCACGGTCTTGCCCGTCGCGGTCACGTTGAGCACGCGCCCGCCACTCGCCAGGATCGCGCCGCCTTCGGCCCTGGTGCCGGCGTGGAAGATTTCGACGCCCTCGACCTCGGCCGCCGCTTCGAGCCCCTCGATGCGCGTGCCCTTGGCGTAGTCGCCGGGATAGCCCTTCGCGGCCATGACCACCGTGAGCGCGGGATCGGGAAACCAGCGCAGGTCGAAATGCTTCAAGCCGCCCTCGACCGAGGCGACCAGCGCCGGCACGATGTCCGACATCAGCCGCGGCATCAGCACCTGGCACTCGGGATCGCCGAAGCGGACGTTGTATTCGATGAGCTTCGGCCCTTCCGCGTTGATCATCAGCCCGGCATAGAGCACTCCCTTGTAGGGGCAGCCCATGGCCGCCATCGCGCGCAAGGTCGGTCGCACGATCTCCTCCATCGCGCGCGCGCACATTTCCTTCGTCATCACCGGGGCCGGCGAATAGGCGCCCATGCCGCCGGTGTTGGGTCCCTTGTCGCCGTCGAAGGCGCGCTTGTGATCCTGGGCGGTCGCGAGCGCCAGCGCGTTCTCCCCGTCGCACAGCACGAAGAAGGAGGCTTCCTCGCCGGTGAGAAATTCCTCGATCACCACTTCGGCCCCACGCACGGCCAGCATCGCCTCGACCGCGTCTTCCGCTTCCGCCAGCGTCATCGCGACGACCACGCCCTTGCCGGCCGCGAGCCCGTCGGCCTTGACGACGATGGGCGCGCCGCGCGCGCGGACATAGGCCTTGGCGCTGGCGACGTCGGCGAAGCGTTCATAGGCCGCCGTCGGGATGGCGTTCGCCTTGCAGAGGTCCTTGGTGAAGCCCTTGGAGCCTTCAAGGCGCGCGGCGGCCTTCGAGGGGCCGAACGCCTTGATGCTGGCCCGGCCCAGATCGTCGACGATCCCGGCGGCAAGCGGGGCCTCCGGCCCGACCACCACCAGGTCGACGGCATTTTCCCGGCAGAAGGAAATGACGGCGGCGTGGTCGGCGACATCGAGCCCGACGCATTCGGCCTCTCGCGCGATGCCGGCGTTGCCCGGCGCGCACCAGAGCTTGCGCAAGAGCGGAGACGCGGCGATCTTCCAGGCGAGCGCGTGTTCGCGCCCGCCCGATCCGAGCAGAAGAATGTTCATGGGAAATGCGCCAATTCGCGGATGCCTCGTTCGCCGAAGGGTGTAGCATGGCCGCCTTGCGCCGCAAGGGATTCGACGCGTGATGTCCAAGCCGCCCCAGGCCAATGTCGCGGAACTGACGGTCTCGGAGCTTTCCGCCGCGCTGAGGCGCACGGTGGAGGACGCCTACGGCCATGTCCGCGTGCGCGGCGAGGTCTCCGGCTTCCGCGGACCGCATGCCTCCGGCCATTGCTATTTCGCGCTCAAGGACGCCAGCGCCAAGATCGAGGCGGTGATCTGGAAGGGCGTTTACGGACGCATGCGGGTCCGGCCGCAAGAGGGCCTCGAAGTCGTCGCCACCGGCAAGCTGACGACCTATCCCGGCTCGTCGAAATACCAGATCGTGATCGAGGCGCTCGAACTCGCCGGCGTCGGCGCGCTGATGGCGCTGATGGAGGAGCGCAAGAAGAAGCTCGCCGCCGAGGGCCTGTTCGACGAATCCCGCAAGCAACTCCTGCCCGCTTTGCCCGACGTGATCGGCGTCGTCACCTCCCCGACCGGCGCGGTGATCCGCGACATCCTGCATCGGCTGAACGACCGCTTCCCGCGCCGCGTGCTGGTCTGGCCGGTGCGCGTCCAGGGCGAGGGCTCGGCCGAGGAGGTCGCCGCCGCCATTCGCGGCTTCAACGAATTGCCGGAGCGGGGCAAGGTTCCGCGTCCCGATCTCATCATCGTCGCGCGGGGCGGCGGCTCGCTGGAGGACCTGTGGTCGTTCAACGAGGAGATCGTCGTGCGCGCGGCCGCCGACAGCCTGATCCCGCTGATCTCGGCGGTCGGCCACGAGACCGACGTGACGCTGATCGATTTCGCGGCCGACCGGCGCGCGCCGACGCCGACGGCGGCCGCCGAAATGGCCGTGCCGGTCCGCGCCGAGCTCGCCCTCGACGTGTCGAATCTCGCCCGTCGCGCCTTCGCCAATTGGCGGCGCGGCCTCGACGAACGCCGCGTCGAGTTGCGCGCGGCGGCGCGCGCGTTGCCGGTGACGGCCGAGCTCCTGGCGATTCCGCGCCAACGTCTCGACAACGCGGCGCTCGGCCTGCCGCGGGCGCTCAAGTCCAACACCCACGACCACGTCCGGCGCTTCACCACGCTCGGCGCGCATCTCACGCTCGGCGTCCTGCGCGGCCGGATCGCGCAAGCGCGCCAGCGCGCGGCTGCCGCGCGCGATCGGCTGGCGCTCGCCGATTCCGCCGCGATGCGCCACCGCCGCCAGACGTTCGCGGCGCTCGGCGCGCGGCTCGTCTCCTCGCTGCGGGCGAACGCCGACATGCATCGCGCGCGCATCGCCCGCGAGCGCGAGCGCGCCCATCGTCTGGGCGAGCGCGGCCAGCGGGCGTTTCTGGCGGTGGTGGAGCGTGGCGAGGCGCGGTTGGAACGTTGCTGGCGATTGCTCGGCGCGCTTTCCTATCGCGCGGTGCTGGCGCGCGGTTTCGCGTTGGTGCGCGACGCGACCGGACAGCCCGTGTTCGCGGCGGCCGCGATCAAGGGCGGTGATCTTCTCGACATCGAATTTTCCGACGGCCGCGTCGGCGCGCTGGCTCGGCCGCCGACTTCGGCGCCCGCGTCCGACCCGACTGGTTCGGAAAAGCCCGCTTTCACGCGCAAATCGCGGCGTGGGCGCGCCGACCAGGGGGATCTGTTCTGATCCCCCCGCGCGCGGGAACCCTCACGGCAATGCGCGGCGCGCCGTCGATCCGGTCGCGGCGAATGCCGGCGTCAGGCGACCCGTTTTTCGCGATTGTCCGACGCGGCGGCGCGGCCGGCCGCGCGGCGTTCCGGCCCCTTATAGTCCGTGTCGTCGCGCTTGCGGCGGTCGAACATGCCCTGGCGCATGTTCGACAGGAAGGCGCGGATTTCCTTCGACAGCAGGCCGGATTCGTCGAGCAGCTTGACCGATGAATCCTTGGTGAAGGCCGCCATGTCGGCGGTGCCGCGCGCGTTCTCATTGACGCCGTGTACGTTGGTGGTGATGTCGCGCATGCCGGCGAAGGCCTGTTCGATATTGCGCGCGATCTCGGTGGTCGCCTGGGTCTGCGTGTCGACGGCGATGGCGACATGCCCGGTCAGAGTCGCGACCTCGCTGATGATGGTGCCGATGCCCTCGATCGCCTCGACGGCGCTGTGCGTTGAGTCCTGCACCTCGTTGATGTGCTCGGAGATTTCATGCGTCGCCTTCGCCGTCTGTCCGGCGAGCGCCTTGACCTCCTGCGCCACCACGGCGAAGCCGCGACCGGCCTCGCCCGCGCGGGCCGCCTCGATGGTCGCGTTCAGCGCCAGCAGGTTGGTTTGTTCGGCGATCGCGGTGATCAGGCGAACGACATCGCCGATATGGTTGGCCGCCTCGCGCAACCCCCGCACCGACTGGTTGGCGCCGTCGACCTTGCTCACCGCCTGCTTGGCGATTTCGTTGGAGCGGCGCACCTCGTGCGCGATCTCGGCGGCGGTGTTGTTGAGCTCCGTGGTCGCGGCGGCGACGGTCTGCATGTTGACGGTGGCTTCCTCCGACGCGGCGGCGACGGCGGTCGCGAGCTCGCGGGTCGTCGAGGCGCCCGAGGTCAGCGTCTCGGCGGTCTGATCCATCGACTTCGACGCGCCGCCGAGCGATTCGATGATGCCGAGGACGGAGGTCTCGAACGCGACCGCCGACTGGTCGAACGCGGCGACGCGGTCGCGCACAGCCGCGGTGGCGGAGTTGATCGTGACGGCGGCGAGGCCAAGCGCGCCATGGAGTCCTTCGGGGCGGATCAGCCGAAAGAACTTGTTGTTGCACACCGCCGACATCGACGCCGACGCCTCGCGCACGAAGGCGTCGCAGCGATCGATCATGTCGTTGATCGCGAATTGCATCGCGCCGATCTCGCCCTTGTCGATCGGGCCGAGGATGCGGGATTCGAAGTCACCCTTGGCGATCGCGCGGCAGACCGCCGTCGTCTCGGCGAGCATCCGCCCGAGGCGATGCGCGTAAAACACCGCGCCGGACGCGAACACGACGGTGGCGCCGGACGCGACCAGCGCCGCCTCGGGCAGGCCGAGCAGCAGCGACGCGATGCCTGCAAGAGACGCCGCCGCCCCGGCGAAGCACAACGCGACCGTCCTAGAGTGCGAAGATAAGTTCATCATAGGACACCTTCTGGGAGGCGACGAAATCGACGAGGAAACGGAAGCCGTGGCTGAGCGCGTCCTTGCCGTTGGCGTGGCGGCGCTCCTCGGCGAGCACCTGGGCATAAAGCGGGATGATCGCGCTTTCGAGCACGCGGCGTTCCGGCACGCGGCGGTTGGAATGGTAGCCGACGACGTTCTTGTTGGCGTCGTAGGACGGCGTCACATGGGCGAGCACCCAGTAGAAATCGCCGTGCTTGGTCATGTTCTTGACGTAGGCGAAAATCTCCTGCCCCTGCGCCAATGTGTCCCACAATAGCTTGAAGACGGCGCGCGGCATGTCGGGATGGCGGATGATGCTATGTGGTTGTCCCATCAGTTCGGGAACGGAGTAGCCGGCGACATCGCAGAAGACCTTGTTGGCGTAAGTGATGCGGCCTTTCAAATCGGTCTTGGACACAATGATATCGCCCACATCGAAGAAGACTTCGACCTTGGTGGGAATGACGGAAGCCATGGCGGGAAATCCTGCAAATCATCCGTAATGAACCAACTCGAATTTGTCGCAACGACGGGTTGGTATTTGGTTAACATTCTTGCGGACTTGGTATTTTTGTACCAATTCTGGCTTGCAATCAGAGGCCCGTGCGAGGAAATACATTCTGTGTCCGTTGGAATGCCTGGAGAGCCGAGCGCCGACCTTGCGCGCCGCGAGACAAGGCCGCCGGTGCAAATCCCGCGAAGGCGGAAACGACTTTCGAGGCCGGGAATTGCGCTAGCACCGTGCGGAAGCGGCGACCGGCCGCTTCCGGCGGCACTCTTCCCGGCGGCGGCAGACGCGGTGCCGCCGGGTTTCATGCCGGCGCCGCCTCGATTAGACTGCACGGCGCGCCGAGGCCATGGCGGGGAGATGTTGATCGCATGCTGAACAAGACCGGCTCCACCCCGCGCCCGCCCGGTGAAGCCCACCTCCAATATCTTGACGGCGATTTCCGTATTCTGACGTCCGGTTCCTTCGTGCGTTGCGCGGTCACCGGCGTGGCCATTCCGCTCGAAGAGCTGAAATATTGGAGCGTCGATCTCCAGGAGGCCTACGCCACGCCCGAGGCCGTGATGCGGCGACATCATCCCGGCCTGATGCGAAAGGAAAGCTAGGCGGACGTCCTCGCCCGCGCGACCGCGTCCATCAGAAAGCGCGCGAGCCCCGCTTCGTCGTCGACCTCAAGCGTGACGGCGAAAGCTTCGATCGCGGCGGCGCGGCCGGCTAGCCCCGGCGGGCTCGCGAGGCGAACGCGGTCCTTCTCCGTGGTCACCAAAGTCAATCCCTCGCGCGCGGCCCGCGCGGAAAGCCTTTCCAGATCGTCCGCCGAAAAAGGATGATGGTCGGGAAAAGCCTCCGTCGCGGCGACATCGACGCCGTGCGCGCGCAGGGTCGCGAAGAATCGCTCCGGATCGCCGATCCCGGCGAAGGCCAACACGCGCCTGCCCCGCGCGCCTTCATGCCCCTCGCGCGCGCGAAACCGCGCGCGCCAGCGCGGAAAGGTCGAGCCGGCGGCGAAGCCATTCGCGCGCGGAGTCGCGTTCCTGTCCGCGCCGCCGTCCGCTTTTCCATCCGCGCGCGGCGCGTCGATCTCGATCACGGCGTCGGTCCGGGCAAGCTGCGCGGCGAGCGGCGCGCGCAACGGGCCGGCCGGCAGGACCCTGCCGTTGCCGACGCCGCGCGCGGCGTCGATCACGATCAGCGACAGATCCTTGCGCAACGCCGGATTCTGAAACCCGTCATCCATGACAATGATGCTCGCGCCGGCCTCGCGCGCGGCCCGCGCCCCGGCGACGCGATCGCGCGCGACGATGACGGGCGCGACGCGCTCAAGCAGCAGCGGCTCGTCGCCGACATCGGCCGCGCCGTGACGGGACGGATCGACACGCACGGGACCGGCGAGCGTCCCGCCATAGCCGCGCGTGAGAAATACCGGTCGCTCGCCGGCCGCCGCGAGAAGGCGCGCGACGAGCATGGCGGCCGGCGTCTTGCCCGCCCCGCCGGTGTGGAAGTTGCCGACGCAGATCACCGGCACGCCGGCCGCCGCGCCCGCGCCGCGCATGCGCCAGGCCGCGACCGCGCCGTAGATCGCCGCGACGGGCGCGAGCAGGACAGCTTGCCACGATGCCTCGCGCCACCAGAACGATGGCTCACGCATAGGCGGCGTCACCTTCGATGCGCAATTGCAGGAGATAGGGTTCGAGCACCGCGAGCGTGCGGTCGAGCGCGCCGCCGGATGCTTCCACCATGCGCAGCCCCGCCTCCGAGGAGCGCTGACGCGCGCGCGGATCGGTCAGCCAACGCCGCATCTGGCCGAGAAGGGCCGCGCCGTCGGCCACCGCGACGGTGCCGCCGCCCTCGTCGAGCGTCTGGTAGAGCTCGGCGAAATTCCACACATGCGGACCATGGGCGACCGCGGCGCCGAGCCGGATCGCCTCGATCGGGTTCTGCCCGCCATGTTCGACCAGCGATCCGCCCATGAACACGATCGGGGCGACGCGGTAGAACAGGCCGAGCTCGCCGACCGTGTCGGCGATGTAGACTTCGACGAAGCTCGCCGGCGGCTGATTGCGCGATCGCAACGCGAATTTCAGGCCGCGCGACGCCGCGATATGGGCGACCTCCTCGCCCCGGCGCGGATGGCGCGGCACGATGATGGTGAGAAGTCCGGGTGCCTCGGCGCGCAGGCGGATATGCGTGTCGATGATCAGACTCTCCTCGCCCGCGTGCGTGGAGGCCGCCGCGATCACGGGACGTCCCTTCACCAGCGCCGTCAGTCGCTCGACCGCGGCCGCGTCGGCGGGTGGCGCGGGAACGTCGAGTTTGAGGTTTCCCGTCGTCAGCACGCGCGGCGCGCCGAGTTCGCTCAGCCGCTCGCCATCCGTGGGCGACTGCGCCAGGCACAGATCGAATCGGCCGAGCAGCGCCGCGATCGTCGACGGCATGCGGCGCCAGCGCCGGAACGATCGCTCCGAGATCCGCCCGTTGAGAAGGATCATCGGAATGCGGCGCTCGGCGTTGGCGAGGATGAGGTTGGGCCACAGATCCGACTCGACGAACAGCGCCATGCTCGGGCGCCAATGATCGAGAAAACGCGCGATATAGGACGGCAGATCGTAGGGAACGAATTGATGGATGACTTCGGGCGGGAAGCGCTTGGCGGCGACCTCGGCGGAGGTGCGGGTGCCGGAAGTGAGCAGCACATGGAAGCCGAGCGCGATCAGCCGCTCGACGAGCGCGGCCACGGCCAGGATTTCGCCGACGCTCGCGCCATGCACCCAGACGAGATGTCCCGGCGGCCGCGCGCGCGAGGCGACGCCGCGCCGCTCGGTCACGCGCGCGGGGTCTTCCTTGCCGCGCTTGAGCCGCCGCGCGACGATCCGCCCGGCGACCGGCGAGGCGCGACGCAGCACCGACCGATACAGGCGCAGCGTCAGCGGCAGATGATCAGCCATGTTTGGCCCCGGCATCCTTCCGTCCGACCAGTTCATGGGCGCGCCGCGTCACGGTCTCGATCCTGTCCTCGAGCTCGGCGCGCAGCGATCGCATCAGTTCCTCGTCCGCCTGCGCCGGAACGCTCAGCGGTTCGCCCGCCACGATCGCGCAACGGCCGAACGGCAGCCCGATGGTGGAGTGATCCCAGTTGTCGAACTGTATCGCGCGGCTGGTGGTCACGCCGATCGGCACGATGGGTCGTCCGGAAATTTTCGCCAGCATGATGATACCCAACCCGGCGACGCGCGACACCTTGGGAACGTCGGCCGTGAGCGCCATGTTGATCCCCGAGGCGAGAGTATCCACCATTTCCTTGAACGCCGTCACCCCGCCCCGGCGCCGGAAGTCACCGTCGTGGGACCCAGATCCGCGCACGGTGCCGATGCCAAGCCGTTCGACGGCGACCGCCTGCATTTCTCCGTCCCGATGCATTGAAATCAGCACCTTGCCGGCAAATCCGGGGCGTTGAACGAAGGGAACCATGAAATGCTGACCGTGCCAGAAGGCGACAATAAGAGGCATTCCAGGTCCGAGGCGCTCATAGACGTCCGCTGGCTCGAGCACGATGCGGTTCGTGCGCCGAACGAAGCGCAGATAGGCCGCCGCCATCGCGCCGACCGTCCGCTGAGCCCAGGCCGATTGCGAAAGTCCGCGAAATAAACGCATGCCTATTTCGTCTGGCCCGCGTCGGCGGCGGGATCAAGCAGCTTGTGCAAATGAACGATGAAATAGCGCATCTGGGCGTTGTCGACGGTTTGCTGGGCCTTCGCCTTCCAGGCGGTATAGGCGGCGGCGTAATTGGGGAAGACGCCTACGAAATCGACCTTGCCGAGGTCCTTGAACTGGACGGTGGCGAGATCGGCCAACTCGCCGCCGAAGACGAGATGCAGCAATTGATGGTCTGGCGCTCCAGGCATCCATGACTCCCAGAAGATTGCGCGAAGAACGAACCGGGGATGCGCCCCGTCCCCTCGTTAGATTTCCGCTCGCGAGCGAAACACCTCGATGAGACGGCCATGACGGGCGCGTCCAGCGGCCACCAGGACCTCATGCACGACCTGGGGACGATTATAGACGAGGTCCGCCCCGTCCAGGGTGGTCAAGCGGCCGCCGGCTTCGTGCACCAATAAGTCGGCCGCCGCAAGGTCCCAATCGTGGCTGTCGCCACGGGCTACCGCGATGTCCAGGCGCCCCTCGGCGACGCGGGCAAGTCGCAGCGCCAGCGATCCGATCTTGGGACCCGCGGTCATGCCGTGGCGGGCGACGCCGAGACGGTCGAGAACTGTCTTCGAGCCGGCGACCACCGCGCCTTCCAGCGCATCGCCGGCGGTCGCGTGGATCGAGGCACCGCCGAGCAGCGCGCCGCCGCCGGCCACCGCCTCGAACAATTCGCCGGTAACGGGCGCCATCACCGCGGCGAGCAGCGGCCTGCCGTCCTCGACGAGCGCCACGCTCACCGCCCAGTCGTCGCCGCCGGCGATAAACGCGCGGGTGCCGTCGATCGGATCGACGATCCAGGCGCGCCGGCGCGTGAGCCGGACCGGATCGTCGGCGCTTTCCTCCGACAGCCAGCCATAGGACGGCGTCGCGCCCGCGAGGCGGGCCTCGAGCGCGTCGTTGACCGCGATGTCGGCTTCCGAGACCGGCGAGGCGGCCCCCTTGATCCAGTGGCGCACGCCGCGCCGGAACATCGTGAGCGCGATGTCGCCGGCCTCGCGCATGGCCTCGGCCAGCAGCACGCGGTCGCGCGCGAGTTCACGGTCAGCGTCCGGCAATCGTCAAGCCCTCGATGCGCAGCGTCGGTGCGTTGACGCCGTAGCGGAACACCAGGTCGTTCGCGGCGGTCAACGACTTGAACATGTCGATCAGATTGCCCGCGATGGTCACCTCGCTGACGGGAAAAGCGCGCGCGCCGTTCTCGATCCAGAAGCCGGCCGCGCCGCGACTGTAATCGCCGGTCACGCCGTTGACGCCCATCCCGATCAGATCGGTGATGTAGAATCCCTCGCCGATTTCGGCGATCAGCGCCTCGGGCGACACCGCGCCCGGTTCCATGTGGAGGTTGGACGGGCCCGGGGACGGCGACGACGACACCCCGCGCCGCGCGTGGCCGGTCGTCGCGAGGCCCAATTCGCGCGCCGTCGCGCAATCGAGCAGCCATGAGGCGAGCACGCCGTCGTCGATGATCGCGAGCGGACGGCAGCTGACTCCCTCCGCGTCGAAGGGATGGGAACGCAACCCGCGCCGCCGCAACGGATCGTCGAGAATCCGGATGCCGCGCGGAAACAGCGTCTCGCCCATGCGGTCCTTGAGAAAACTCGTCTTGCGCGCGATCGCCGCGCCGTTGACCGCGCCGGCGAGGTGGCCGACGAGCGTTCCCGAAATTCGCGGATCGAAGATGACGGGCGCCTTGCGGGTCGCGACCTTGCGCGGGTTGAGGCGAGCGACCGCGCGCTCGCCCGCGCGCCGCCCGATCGTCTCGGGCGCTTCGAGATCCGCGGCGTGCGGAGCCGCGGTCATGTCGTAATCGCGCTCCATCGCCGTGCCTTCGCCGGCGATCGCGGTCATCGCGACGCCGTGATGGGAGCCGATATAGGCGCCGTGAAAGCCGGTGCTCGTCGCCAGCACCATGCCGCCGATGCCGGCGGAGGCCGAGGCGCCATCCGATTTCGTCACGCCGGAAACCGCGAGCGCGGCGTCCTCCGCGCGACGGGCCATCTCCTCGAGCGCCGCCGTCGTCGGCGTCACCCGGTCGAGCAGATCGAGTTCGGGTATCTCGCGCGCGAGCAGCGCCGGATCGGCGAGGCCGACATAGGCGTCCTCGGGCGCGGCGCGCGCCATCGCCACCACGCGCTCGACCAGCGCCTTCAGTCCATCCCTGTCGAAATCATTGGTCGAGACCACCGCCTGACGCCGGCCGACCAGCACCCGCAGACCGACATCGTCGCTTTCCGAGCGCGCGCATTCCTCGACGCGGCCCTCGCGCACCTCGACCGATTGCGACACCGAGCGCACCGCCACCGCGTCGGCGGCGTCGGCTCCCGCGCGCAGCGCGTCCTCGACCAGGCGCGAGGCGATCTCCGACATCGCGCGCTGATCGAACAGATCGGCGCCGGCCGGTGGTGTTGCGCCGCTGGAAGCGGCCGCCCGCGTTGCCGTCACTCGCATCCGTCCCGTTGCTTGATGAATGATTGAAATGCCGCTCATGGCGGCCGATTTCAAGTCCGCCGGCCGCGGCGAACCAAGGAATTTTCAGCAAAACGGCAATCTCTCGTCAATCATGTCAAGTTTTCGCCGTGGTGGTACCAGGGGTTAACCAGCCTTTTTAAGCGGATTCGGACGGTGCCGATGGCATGCTCCCACGCATCGACCGGGAACATAATCCCGGCGTGGGAGACAAGCCGTGAGGCGTCAAACAGCAGTCGGCGGGACGCAACCCGCCGGGTCGAGCCGTTCATCGCGGCTCGACCCACTCTCTCTGCCCGTCCGTTTCGAGGCGCAAGACCAGCGCGCCGACGGCGGCGTGCGCACCATTGAAATGAGCCGCGAGCGCGTCGTGCTCCGCCGCGAGGTGCGCGGCATTCCGATGGTGCTCAGGCTCAACGTCGCCGAATATAACGGCGTGGCGCTGCGCGTCGGTGGCGACGCCGAGACGGTGGTGATCACGCTCGAACACCGCGATCCGTCATTGTCGGTGCCGCTGATGATGTCGGCGCGCAGCGACGAGATCGCCGTCGCCTGGCGGATGTGGGCGAGCGCGTTGTCGCTGCCGCGTCTGGTGTGCGACGACGCGCGGCAGGCCCATACGGTCGGGGCCGGCGCGATCGGACCCGCGCCGCGTCGACGTCGGCGCAACGCCGTCAGCCAGCGCCGGCCGCGCATCCTGATGCGCCGCAAGCCGGGCTCGGGCATCGCCGGCATGTGCGTGCACGCCAGCGAGCGCGAGATCATCGCGCGCACCTGATCGCGGCGGACCGATCAGAGCGAGCGCATCACCGCGTCGACCGTCAGGCCCGCGAACAGCAGGAGCCCGGCGTCGCGATTGGACTTGAACAGCCGCAGGCATTGAGCCGGGTCCGCGATGTCGATCACGCGCACCTGCCACGACAGATGCGCGGCGAACGCCGCCAGCCCGACGAACGAGGCCCAGCCCGCGCCCGCGAGCGCCAGGGCGACCGCGATCAGCGCGACGGCGGCGGAATAGAACAGCGTCAGCGCCGGCCGCGTGCGTTCGCCGAACAGCAGCGCCGTCGATTTGATCCCGACCAGCGCGTCGTCCTCCCGATCCTGATGGGCGTAGATGGTGTCGTAGGCGATCACCCAGCAGATCGATCCGGCGTAGAGAACGAGCGCGGGCGCATCGAGACGGCCGAACACGACCGCCCATCCCATCAGCGCGCCCCAGGAAAAGGCGAGGCCGAGGAAAACCTGCGGCCAATAGGTCACGCGCTTCATGAAGGGATAAATCGTGACCACGCCGAGCGAGGCCAGACCCGTGGCGACGGCGAAGCGGTTGAATTGCAGCAGCACGGCGAGGCCGACCAGCGCCTGCAGGACGAGAAAGGCGAAGGCCCGCGCGACCGTCACCTGGCCGGAGGGAAGCGGGCGCGAGCGCGTGCGCTCGACCTTGTCGTCGAGCCGGCGGTCGGTGATGTCGTTCCAGGTGCAGCCCGCTCCGCGCATCACGAAGGCGCCGATGAAGAACAGCACCACCATCCACGGCAACAGGCGCGCCGCGCCGGCGGCCCCGCTGGCGAGCGCCGCCGACCACCAGCATGGCATCAGCAGGAGCCACGAGCCGATCGGACGGTCGAAACGCGAAAGCCTCAGATAGGGCCGCAGCCAGTGCGGCGCGCGGGTGTCGACCCAATTGCCGGTGGCGTCGGCGACGCGGCCGGTCGCGCCCGTCATCGCGCGAGCACGTTGCCGGTCAAGGTGTCGAAAGTGCTGCCGCCGCTGCGCTTCTCGGTGGTGGCCTCGGGAAGGGCGGGCGCGCCGAGCGTTTCGCTCAAGGACGGACCCGACGGCCCGCGCGGGGCGTTGGCGGCGTCACAGACGCGTTTGCGCAGTTCCTGCGTCCCGGCATGGTTCTTCTTGATCTGGGCGGGGACCTCGGGCGGAATGCCGCAGGATTTCGCCTTGGCATCCATGAAGCGGACCATCTTGGCCTCGGCATTGGCGAAATTGGTGATCAGCTTGCAGGCCTCCGGAGGCTGCGCGCGGCGATTGCTGGCCGCCTTGACGAGGCCGGCGCGACGCTCGGCCTCCGCGCGGAGCGGCGCGAATTCGGCGACGCAGGGATTTTCTCCGGGAGAACGAGGCGGCCCGAATCCGCCGGCGCCGCCCGAAGGCGCGCCGGGCGTGGGAAATGGCGAGGCGCTGGGCGCGGGAAAGCCCGGCGCTCCGGTTCGCGGATCGGGAAACGGGGATGCCGTCGGCGCCGATCCCGACGAGCCGGGAACCGGCGGAAAGACCTGCGCGCGCGCATGGGTAAGCGCGAGCTGCGCCACGCCGATGAGCACCGCGACCACCGTCAGCGTCTTCCTCAACGCGTTCAAGGACCCACTCCGATGTCGGTTCCAGCAAGCGGCATTCTTATGATTTCGCCGATGTTTAGACAACCCGCCGAATCCGGCAATACCACGGCGGCGGCCGGACTGGTAAACAGGCGGACCGGCGGCATCCGGTCGATCCGCCGCCCGAACGCCAACGGGTCGCGCCAGCCATGCCCCGCATCGATTTCCGCAGCCCGCGCCTGTTCGTCGAAACGCCGCTCGCCGCCGGCGAAACGATCGTCCCGAGCCGCGAGCAGGCCCATTACATCGTCAACGTGTTGCGCCTCGCCCCTGGCGAGACCGTCCTCGTCTTCAACGCGCGGGATGGGGAATGGCGTGCGCGGCTCGACGCCAACCGTCGCGCGCCGCGCCTCCTCGTCGCCGAACGGACCCGCCCGCAAGACGTCCTCCCCGACGTCCGTTACGTCTTCGCGCCGATCAAGCACGCGCGCCTCGATTACATGGTGCAGAAGGCCGTCGAACTCGGCGCGCGCGCCCTCGTCCCGGTGCTGACCCGGCACACCCAGGTCGCGCGGGTCAATACCGGCCGGATGCGCGCCAACGTCATCGAGGCGGCCGAACAATGCGGTATCCTCGGCCTCGCCGAGGTCGCCGAACCGGTACCGCTCGAACGCTTCCTCGCCACGCGCGAGGCGGGCCGCCTCCTCGTCTTCTGCGACGAGGCGGCCGAAACCGCCTCGCCCATCGCGGCGCTGGAAGGAGCCCGCGCCGGCGGCGAGCGACGCCGGGGCTGCGACGTCCTGATCGGGCCGGAAGGCGGGTTCGCCGAGGACGAGCAAAACCTCATCGCCCGCCAGGCCTCCGTCCTGCGCCTGTCACTCGGTCCGCGCATCCTGCGCGCCGACACCGCCGCCGTCGCGGCGCTGACTCTAGTGATGGCCGTGCTCGGGGATTGGCAGGAGAATGGCAAAAATACAACCATTGATTGAATTCGCCGTGGTATTAAGCCAAACCCTCGATGGCTGTCGAAACATCGCCGCCGCCGTGATAAAGGCCGCGCCCGTGTTCCTTTCATTGCGACGACGACGCGGTCCCGGTGACGCGGCCGCCCGCTTTCGTCTTTGAGCAAGCCCATGACGCAGCCGTCCGCCCCCGAAGCGTCCCGTATCGCCGCGACCGCGGCGAGCCTCATCACATCCTACGAGGAGAGCGGCTACGCGCGCGTTGAACCGGCCGTCCTCCAGCCGGCCGAGCCGTTTCTCGACCTGTCGGGCGAGGACATCCGCCGCAGCCTCTATCTGACGAGCGACGCGACCGGCGCGGAGCTCTGCCTGCGGCCCGACCTGACGATCCCGGTGGCGCGCGACTACCTCGCCTCGCCGCGCGCCGGGCGAACGGCCGCCTATTGCTATCTCGGGCCGGTGTTCCGCATGAGCGGCGAGGCGAGCGGAGAGTTCATTCAGGGCGGCGCGGAATCCTTCGGCCGCAAGGATCGCGCCGCGGCCGACGCCGAAATGCTGGCGATGGGAATCGAGGCGATCACCGCCTTCGGCGTCGCCGCGCCGACCGTGCGGGCCGGCGACGTCGCCTTGTTCGCCGCGCTCACCGACGCGATGGATATTTCGCCGGCCTGGCGCCGTCGTTTGGTGAAGGACTTCAACCGCAAGGTCAGCTTCGCCGACGATCTCGCGCGCATGACGCTGTCGCCGACCGACAAGCGTCCCGATTATGAAGGCGTGCTCGCCGCGCTCGCGGGCTCGGATCGCAAGGCCGCGCACGCCCTCGTCACCGATCTGATGACGATCGCGGGCACGACCAATGTCGGCGGGCGCACCGTCGCCGAGATCGCCGATCGTTTTCTCGAACAGTCGACGCTCGCCGGCGGACCGCTGCCGGCCGAGACGCGCGCGCTGATCGAGCGATTTCTGGCGATCGTGGGCGAGCCGGACCAGGTGCTCGCCGAACTGCGAACGCTGGCGGCCGACGCGCGCCTGCGCCTCGACGCCGCGCTCGACCAATTCGAAAGCCGCGTCGGCTTCATGGCCGCGCGCGGCATCGACACCGGCGCGATCCGCTTCGCCACCGCCTTCGGCCGGGGGCTCGACTACTATACCGGCTTCGAATTCGAGATCACCGCGAACGGTCCCGAGAGCGGGCCGCTGGTCGCCGGCGGGCGCTATGACGGGCTGATGACGCGCCTCGGCGCGCGCGAGGCGATCCCGGCCGTCGGTTTCGCGATCTGGATCGATCGCCTGGCGCGATGCGGGAGGCTCCCATGAGCGAACCCTTCGTCCTCGCCGTTCCCTCCAAGGGACGCTTGCAGGAAAAGGCCGACGCCTTTTTCGGCGGCGCGGGGCTTTCCCTCGTCAAGCCGCGCGGCGCGCGCGACTATCGCGGCACGATCAGCGGCCTGGAAAACGTCGAGGTCGCCTATCTCTCCGCCGGCGAAATCGCCGCGCAGCTCGCGCGCGGGGCGGTGCATCTCGGCATCACCGGCGAGGACCTGGTGCGCGAGACCATCGCCGACGCCGACGAGCGCGTGGCGCTGGTGGAGGGGCTCGGCTTCGGCCACGCCAACGTCGTCGTGGCGGTGCCGCAGGCCTGGATCGACGTGCGCGCCATGGCCGACATCGACGACGTGGCGACCGCCTTCCGCGTCCGGCACGACCGGCGCATGCGCGTGGCGACGAAATACATCAATCTGACGCGCGCGTTCTTCGCCGCCCACGGCATCGTCGATTACCGCATCGTCGAAAGCGCCGGAGCGACCGAGGGCGCGCCCGCCGCCGGCACGGCCGAGATGATCGTCGACATCACCACCACGGGCGCGACGCTCGCCGCCAACGGCCTCAAGGTGGTCGACGACGGCGTCATCCTGCGCTCGCAGGCCAATCTGGTCGCCGCGCGGGACGCCAACTGGAGCCAGGCCGCGCACGAGACGGCGCGCGTCATCCTCGATCACATCGCCGCGCGCGCGCGCGCCACCGCCTTCCGCGAGGTGCGCACCCGATTTCCCGGTTGCGACGCCGCGGTGCTGGCCGAGGCGCGCGAACGCTTCGGCGTCGTCGCCCCCTATGGCGGGCCGACCTCCTCCGGCATGCTGACGCTGCATTGCCCGCCGGCCCAGCTCTACCCGCTGTCGACCTTCCTGAGGGTCAAGGGCGCCGAGACCATCTCGGTGGCCGCGCTTGATTATGTGTTCGCGCCGGCGAACCCCCTTTATGCCAAGCTCGAGGCCTTCCTGCGGCGATAAGGCGCCGCCCGCGCCGCCCACGCGCACTGGCGACAGCGGGCGGTCGCGGCCATATGATGGCGGGCGGAAGTTCATTGGCGCCGGAAAAACCAACGTGACCCAGTCTCCCAGTCTAGGTGTCGACCTGTCGTCATTCGCCGCCGACGCGCGGCGGGCGACGCAATTCGGCCTGTCCATCGTCGTTCCCGTCTACAACGAGGGCGCGGGGCTCCCCGGGCTGCACGCGCGCATCCGCGCGGTCGCGGCGACGCTGAAGGAACGGCGCGGCCTGCCCTGCGAGGTCATCTATGTCGACGACGGCAGCCGCGACGACACGCTCGCCGTCGCGCGCGCGCTCGATCCGGCGGGCATCGACGTGCAGGTGATGTCGTTGTCGCGCAATTTCGGCAAGGAGGCGGCGATGATCGCCGGCCTCGACCATGTCCGCTTCGGCGC
Source organism: Xanthobacteraceae bacterium (assembly GCA_041918675.1). Classification (GTDB taxonomy): domain Bacteria; phylum Pseudomonadota; class Alphaproteobacteria; order Rhizobiales; family Xanthobacteraceae; genus SCUB01. The sequence continues at coordinate 30,065 of JAYRVF010000007.1, read as the reverse complement.
CACGCTGTTCATGGACGGCGACGGCCAGCATTCGCCCGATCTCATCGAGACCCTGGTCGGCCACTGGCTCGACGATGGCTACGACGTCGTCTTCACCGCCAAGGCGCATCGGCGCAACGAACCGCGCGCGCGCCGCTTCGCGGTTCGCGGCTTCTACTCGCTGATCAATTGGGGGGCGCGACAGAAGATCCCGGAGGATGCCAGCGACTTCCGCCTGCTTTCGCCGCGGGCGACGGCGGCGCTGCGCCAGCTGCCCGAACGCAACCGCTTCTTCAAGGGCCTGACGAGTTGGATCGGGTTTCGCCAGCTTCGCGTCGATTATGAGCCGGCGCCCCGCGCCCATGGCCGCACCAGTTGGAGCGTGTCGAGCCTCGTCGGCCTGTCGATCGAGGGGCTGACGTCGTTTTCGGTGATGCCGCTGCGGCTGGCGAGCTGGCTCGGCCTCCTGCTCGCCGCCGGCGCGCTGCTGATGGGCGTGGTCATCATCTGGGAGACCATCGCCTACGGCAAGTCGGTGCCGGGCTATCCCTCGATCATGGTCGGCCTGATGGTGATCGGCGGCGTGCAGCTCATGCTCATCGGCGTCGTCGGCGAATATATCGGCAAGATCCTGTCCGAGATCAAATCGCGGCCGGTCTATCTGATCGCCGAACATGAGATCAGGAATGCTACCGAGGCGCGAAGCGAGGCGGGCGAGCCCGCGCGGACGGCGGCGGAATGAGCCAGGCACCCGCGCCGCCGCGCCGCTTCCGGCTTTGCGCCGACGATTACGGCTTGAGCCGCGCCGTCAATCGCGGCATCCGCGAACTGATCGGCCTCGGCCGTCTCAACGCCACGTCGGTGATGACGGTCGCCGCGGCGCTCGACCGCGCCGAGGTCGACGCGCTTGTGGACGCCGCGCGGACAAATCCGGATTGCGCGATCGGCCTGCATGTCGCGCTGACCGCGCCGTTCCGGCCGCTCACGCTGCATTTCCGTCCGCTCGACGCCGACGCCTTTCCGCGCCTTGGCACGCTGCTGGCGCGCGCATTCGCGCGCCGGCTCGACCGCGAGATCCTGCGCGGCGAGATCGTCGCCCAGATCGACGCGTTCACGGCCGCGTTCGGCCGGCCGCCCGACTTCGTCGACGGCCACCAGCACGTCCAGCTTTTCCCGCGCGTTCGCGACGCCTTCGTCGACGCGGTGAAGGAGCGCGCGCCGGCGGCACTGGTGCGCCAATGCGGCCGCGCCGACGCGGCGCGCGGGCCGCGCGACGCCAAGACGCTCCTGCTCGATCATCTCAGCCGCGGATTTCGCCGCGCCGCCGCCGGGCGCGGGCTTGCCATGAACACCGGCTTCGCCGGGGCCTATGATTTTTCCGAAAAGCACGACCTCGCCGCCCTCGTCGGCGGATTCCTCGACACCTTGCCGGACGGCGGGCTGATGATGTGCCACCCCGGCTTCGTCGACGCGGAACTCATCGCCCTGGATCCGGTGACCGGCCAACGCGAGCGGGAATTCCGCTTTCTTGCCGGCGAGGAATTTCCCAAGCTGCTGGCGGAACGGAATATGACTTTGTCATGGCGGGCGGCCTGAACCGCGCCACAGATTTATTTGTCGCGCCACCTTTGCACCGGCCCGCCAATCCCTAGATGAGGTGGCGTCGTCATGGAGGATCAGCCCAATGACCCCGCGGGAACGTCAGCAAGTCGAGGAATTGTTCGAGCGTCTGGCAACGGTCGAAAACGCGCCGCGCGACGAGCGGGCGATGGCCGCCATTTCGGCCGGCCTCGCGCGCGCGCCGAACGCGCTCTACGCCCTGGTGCAGACCGTGCTCGTCCAGGACGAGGCGCTGCGGCGCGCCAACGCGCGCATCGAGGAACTCAGCGGCGTCGCACCCACCGGCGAGACCGGCGGCAGCTTTCTTGATTCGATGCGCGACGCGATCTGGGGCCGTCCCGAGCAGCGCGGCTCGGTGCCCTCGGTGCCGAGCGCGTCGACGTCGCGGCAGAGCCCCTGGAATTCGGGACAGGCCGCGCCGTGGACGAGCGGCGCGCCGGGCACGATGGCGAACGCGGCACCTGGAGCCGCGCCGTCCGGCCAGGGTTCGTTTCTCGGCACCGCGGCGGCGGCCGCGGCCGGCGTTATCGGCGGCTCGTTGTTGCTTGGCGGCATCCGCTCGATGATGGGCGGCACGCAACACGGCTTCGGCGCGCCGGAAGCGCTCGGACGCGAGCGCAAGGATCCGTGGGACGCCTCGAACGATCGCGCCTCCACCGGGGACCTTGCGCGCGACGCCGGTATCGACGACATCGGCCGGGGCGGCGGCCGTTCGTCGCTTTTCGACAGCCCGGCGAACGCCAATGACGATTTCGCCAACGCCAACGCGGACAATTTCGACGATGTCGCGGATTTCGGCGGCGATAGCGGCGATTTCGACGGCGGCGGCGAAGCCTAAGGCGCCGCGCCCACACGCCGGGCGCCGGAAAAAGAAGTGGAGCGGCCCGATCCGACGCGTTCGGATCGAAGACCGCTCCGCTCTCTCCGACATTAGCCCGTTATCGAGGCCGCCGAGCCAAACGGCGCGGCGCGCCCGGCCGTTTCAGATCACCACCACGCGCGTTCCGATCTTGACCCGTTCATAGAGGTCGACGACATCCTCGTTGCGCATGCGGATGCAACCCGAGGACACCGCCGTGCCGATCGTCCACGGCTCGTTCGATCCGTGGATGCGATAGAGCGACGAGCCGAGATACATCGCGCGCGCGCCGAGCGGATTTTGCGGGCCGCCTTCCATGTGGCGCGGCAGATCGGGCCGGCGCTTGAGCATTTCCTTCGGCGGAATCCAGTCCGGCCATTCGCGCTTCATCGAGATGTGCTTGACGCCCGACCAGGTGAATCCGGGACGGCCGACGCCGATGCCGTAGCGCACTGCCTTGCCGTTGCCCTGCACGAGAAAGAGAAACTTGCGCGGCGTGTCGATGACGACGGTGCCGGGACTTTCCGATCCATCATAATCGACGACCTGGCGGCGGAACCGCGGGTCCATTTCAGGACGCGCCGGCTCGACGCCGTCGTCTTCCTGCCGGTAATAGGCGTTGGACTGCTCCGGCGCGCGAGGCGGCGCGATCTCGTGCCCGCCGCTGAACAGGAATTCGATGAAGCCACCGCCCATCGGACCGCGGCTGTTGGACGCGAGGCGAATGCGCGGCGCGACGTCGACGGCGGCATCGGCGCTGGCGTTGGCGTCGAGCGCCGGCTCGCGCGGTTCAACGGGGCTCAGCGAGAGCGGTTCGGCGAACGCGGAATTGATCGTCAGGAGAGAAGCGCATGCGATCCATGCGAGAGGCTTTGTTCGGGTCATCGACGTACTCTGTACTGTTGCGTCGGTTGGACGGATGAATTCGACCTAGCCAGATCATGGCATCGTCGTTTTGCAAATTAATTTCGAAAACGCATCGGTTTGGTAAACGCGCGTATCGGATTGATTCACCACGGCGCGATTGGCGCGCGAAAACCGCGATTAGCGTTTATTTTCGGTGAAGACGCGCGCGCCATGGTTAATGGATGGTGCATGCGCGAAACCGGTCGCGCGGCGCGCCCGCGCGTGAACCTCGCGTTAAACGCCGATGGTCTAAAAACGCGGACGCGATCCGGCGGGACGACTTCCGTTCGCCAATCGGATCGCGCGAGATTGAAACGTCGACCGATCGCCCCGCACGGGGATGCCGGGTCCCGCGTTCGGGTTATTGGTCGACGATTTTCGGGTGGGGGAGACAACATGGCCGTTCGCCGCAAGCGCTTTCGTATCGAGGAACTTCAACCCGGCGCGGCCGCGCCCGTCGAGGTCGCGCATGACGATCCGGAGCATCGGCTGATCATCGCCGAACTCAAGGCGATCCGCGAGCAGATGGCATCTCCAGGCGCGCCGGCCGGGGAAACCGCGGCGGCCGCCTCGGCGGAGGTCGTGGCCCTGCTCGAAACCTATCGCGCCCAGATCGAGCAATGCGAGAAGCTCAAGATCGAGCTCGACTTGATCCATGCCGCGATCGCCAAGACCAAGCAGGAAATCGCCGCCCTGCACGGCAAGAGCTTCGACGGCAACGAGATGGCCAAGGTCACCGGCGAGCTCGGCGCCATCGTCGGCGGCACCGAGGAAGCGACCCAGCGCATTCTCGAGGCTGCCGAGGAGATCGACCAGGCGGCCGGCGCGATCATCAAGACGGATTCGCCCGACCAGCAGGCCCGCCTCTGCCAGGACATTCAGGATCGCGTCGTCTCGATATTCGAGGCCTGCAACTTCCAGGACCTGACCGGACAGCGCATCAGCAAGGTCATGACGACGATGCGTTTCATCGAGCACCACATCAACGTCATGATGGATATCTGGGGCGGCGTCGACTCGATCAAGGCGCACGCGCCGCCGGTGCTCGACGAGCGCGAGGGCGACGCGCGGCTGCTCAACGGTCCGCGCCTGCGCGACGACGACGACGGCCACGCCTCGCAGGACGACATCGACGCGATGTTCAATTAGGCGGAATTCGCCGGCGGCGAAACGCCGGCGACGACCCGCGCCGGTTCAGGCCGGCGCGCCCGGCGCCGCGGAATCGGCGGGCGGCGGCGCGCTCAAGGTCTTCACCATGGCCTGCCCGTCCTGGCACAGCTTGTATTGACGCGACGACTTGATGGCTTCGGGAACGGCGTCGAACGCGCGCATGGTATAGCCGAGCCGTTCGAAATAGCGCCGCGCGGTCGTCGTGAACAGCCAGATCGATTTGCAGCCCTTGGCGCGCGCCTCGTTTTCGAGCGCGGCGACGATAGCATCGCCAAATCCGTGTTGACGCACGACCGGCAGCACGACGATCGAACGTAGCAGCGCGAGGTCGCCGTAAATCTCCATGCCGCCGAATCCGGCCGGCAGGTCTTCCCTGGTGTTGTAGCGCCAGAACAGCGGGCCCTTCTCGCGCACGTCCTCAGTGGGCAGGCCTGCTTTGGACAGGGCGACCGCGAGAGCGTCGCGCTCCCAAGCGGCGAGCGGGATCGCGGTCAGGACGGGAGCCTCAACGGACATTGCGTGTCTGCATCCTTATCGTTTCGGCCAATCAGGTCGCGCCATATGAGTCGCGCCAATCAGGTCGCGCCACGTTCCGCCCCGGCCCGTTTCGCGGTTGACGGCACGGCCCGCCCCGCCATGCGGAGGGGGTTCATCATGCTCACAACTCGTTCGGCCGTCCAATCGAAATCGTGGCGGGCATGGCAGCCAGCCTATTTCGCCGGAGAACGAACGGGAGAGCGCGCGAGAGGGATGCGCGGGCGGGAAATGCAGGGAAAATGCGGCCGGCGGGGCGCGCCCTATTTGGACGCGCCGCCAGGCGGATCAGAGCCTGGTGTCAAAGCCGATCAGGCGCGCGGAGCGCAGCGGACATAGACGCCGGTGCCGTAGCGGGTGGACGCGTCCCTGTCGATGAAACGCATCAGCAGCACGCGCCCGTCGAAGGACACGATCTCGCGGTCCTTCTCGCCGCCGGGCGGGCCCGGCGGGCCGATGTAGTTCTTGCCGCTCCGGCTGCCCTTGAGGCGCAGTTCCATCGGCTCGGCCTCGTCGGCCAGGTGCATGATGACGCCGCCGGTGGGACCGGGATTGATCACATAAGGCTGCTTGCACTGGCCGCGCGCGGCCGCCTCGGTCCGGACGCGGTCATCGGGCTTGTGAAAGGCGGCATAGCCCCAGCGCCCGACAATTTCGTCGGCGCGGACGGTGGCCGGAATTTCCGGCTCCGGTGGGGGCGTCAGGTCGGGGGCCGGACCGGACCCGCCGCCGAAGGTGCCGCACCCGGCAAGCATGGCGGCGGCAACGCAAGCGATGCCCATCCGCGCCATTTTGCGACCAGACCCGGCCATGTCATCCCTCCCGGCAGCGACGCGGAGACAAGGCGACGGGACGCCACGTGCCCCGCCGTCCCCCATGGAATTTTTCCGCCCCCCAAGTTTTCACCCGGCCATGGTTTCCATTTCGTTTCATTGCGATATTCCGCTGCCGGAAATCCAAAAGCCATACCGTTGCTTGACTTCGATACAGTCTCCCCCTATTTCCGGGTGACCATTAGCACTCAGTCTTAATGACTGCCAGTCGGCGGACGTGGCCGATCGGGCCTCGGCCGCGCTCACCACCCGCCCCCATCAACGAATTCGAAGAGGACCACATGGCTAAGACCAAATTCCGCCCGCTCCATGACCGTGTCGTGGTGAAGCGGCTCGACGCGGAGGAAAAGACCGCCGGCGGCATCATCATTCCCGACACGGTGAAGGAAAAGCCGCAGCAGGGTCAGGTGGTCGCAGTCGGCCCCGGCGGCCGCGACGAGACCGGCAAACTCGTCCCCCTGGACGTGAAGGTCGGCGACAAGGTGCTGTTCGGCAAGTGGTCGGGCACCGAGGTCAAGCTCGATGGCGACGAACTCCTCATCATGAAGGAGAGCGACATCATGGGCGTGCTGGGCTGACGCATTCAATTGTCGCGCTTGCCTTGTCGCGGCCGGGCCCAACCCGGCCATCCCGATCAGGGCGGGCACGCGAGCCGGCCCTCGCGCGAGATCACCGCTCAATACCGGTGATGACGACAAGCGAAGCGCCGCTCATCGAACCAATCATTCCAATCATTTGGAGTAACCTACAATGGCTGCCAAGGAAGTGAAATTCGCCGGCGACGCGCGCGACCGCATGCTGCGCGGCGTCGACATCCTCGCCAACGCGGTGAAGGTCACGCTCGGCCCCAAGGGCCGCAACGTCGTGATCGAGAAGAGCTTCGGCGCTCCGCGCATCACCAAGGACGGCGTCACCGTCGCCAAGGAAATCGAGCTTGAGGACAAGTTCGAGAACATGGGCGCGCAGATGGTGCGCGAGGTCGCATCCAAGACCAATGATCTCGCCGGTGACGGCACCACCACCGCGACCGTGCTCGCCCAGGCGATCGTGCGCGAGGGCGCCAAGTCGGTCGCGGCCGGCATGAACCCGATGGACCTCAAGCGCGGCATCGACATCGCGGTCGCCGCCGTGATCCGGGACATCGAGAAGCGCGCCAAGCCGGTCGCCTCGTCCGCCGAGGTCGCCCAGGTCGGCACCATCTCCTCCAATGGCGACGCCGCCATCGGCAAGATGATCGCCCAGGCGATGCAGAAGGTCGGCAACGAGGGCGTCATCACCGTCGAGGAAGCCAAGGCGCTCGACACCGAGGTCGAGATCGTCGAGGGCATGCAGTTCGACCGCGGCTATCTCTCGCCCTATTTCATCACCAACGCCGAAAAGATGACGGCGGATCTGGAAGACGCCTACGTGCTGCTGCACGAGAAGAAGCTTTCCGGCCTGCAGGCGATGCTGCCGGTGCTCGAGGCCGTGGTGCAGTCGAGCCGCCCGCTCTTGATCATCGCCGAGGACGTCGAGGGCGAGGCGCTGGCGACGCTGGTGGTGAACCGCCTGCGCGGCGGGCTGAAGGTCGCGGCCGTCAAGGCGCCCGGATTCGGCGATCGCCGCAAGGCGATGCTGGAAGACATCGCCATCCTTACCGGCGGCCAGCTCATTTCCGAGGACCTCGGCATCAAGCTTGAGAACGTCAACCTGCAGATGCTCGGCCGCGCCAAGAAGGTCATCATCGAGAAGGAGAAGACGACGATCGTCAACGGCGCCGGCAAGAAGGCGGCGATCGAGGCGCGCGTCAATCAGATCAAGGCGCAGATCGAGGAGACGACCTCCGACTACGACCGCGAGAAGCTGCAGGAGCGCCTGGCCAAGCTCGCCGGCGGCGTCGCGGTCATTCGCGTCGGCGGCGCGACCGAGATCGAGGTCAAGGAGAAGAAGGACCGCGTCGACGACGCGCTCAACGCCACCCGCGCCGCGGTCGAGGAAGGCATCGTGCCGGGCGGCGGCGTCGCGCTGCTGCGGGCCAAGAAGGCCGTCGGACGCATTCACAACGACAATCCCGACGTGCAGGCCGGCATCAACATCGTGCTCAAAGCGTTGGAATCGCCGCTGCGCCAGATCGCCGAGAACGCCGGCGTCGAGGGGTCGATCGTCGTCGGCCGCATCCTCGATAACAAGTCGGAGACGTTCGGCTTCGATGCGCAGAGCGAGGAATATGTCGATCTCGTCGAGAAGGGCATCGTCGACCCGGCCAAGGTCGTGCGCACCGCGCTTCAGGACGCGGCCTCCGTCGCCGGTCTTCTGGTGACGACCGAGGCGATGGTCGCCGAGCTGCCGAAGGAACCGGCCCCGCCGATGCCGGGCGGCGGCGGAATGGGCGGCATGGGCGGCATGGGCTTCTGATCGGACGATTTCCGATCGGCCGCTACCGATCAAGACAGGCGGCGGGTGTGGATCGATCCGGTCCAGACCCGCCGCCAATTTTTTGGCGATAACCGCGACGCCGCCACCGACGGCGCGAACGTCCGCCACCCGCCCGACATTCCTCCGCGACCATCGCGCGATCGTCATTTCACCGAATTTGCGAAACTGCGGGCGCGGGCGCGTCTGTCGAGCGATCGTCGGGTGTGGTAAGCGATTCCCATAGCCGACCCGACCGGAGGTGCGCACATGGTCCGAACGCAATTGCTCGCCGCCGCGCTCGCGGTCGCGTTGACCGGCCCCGCTTTCGCGCAGGCCAAGAAATCGCCGCCGCCCGCCGCCGCCGCGCTCGCCCGCTACTTCACGAGCTTCGGCGACCTCATGGACGGGGAAGCCGACGTCATCCTCAAGCAGATCCGTTCGGGCACCGAAATCCGCTCCGCGTCGATCGATCTATGCTTTCCCGCGCCGAAGGGCACCGACCGACGCGACCGGGTTCAGGCCGAGTTGAAGGTTATCGGACAGTCCCTGACCGGCGCCGGCACCAGCATGCTCGGCAAGACGCCGGTCGAATTCGCGCTGACGCAGACGCGCTCGCGCGCCAAGCCCGGCGCTTTCGATTTCGGCGGCACCATCAAGATCGGCGCTGATACGGTCGCGGTCGCCTCCGCCGAAGTCACCGACATCAGCGAGCGGGAGTTCGGCGAAAACACCACCGCCGAGGATCTCATCGTCCCCGCGCCGACCAATTTCTCCGAGGCATCGCCCGAATCGATCGCCGCCAAGGTCGCGATCGACGCGGTGCCGGCCTTCATCGCCGGCCTTCGCGGCAAGGCCATCCTTGTCACGCGCAATTCGTTGCTCGCCTCGTGCGAGCACCTGCGCGCCGGCGCCCAGACCGTTCAGATGATCGTCAATCCGGGCAACGCCGCCGATGTCGTCGCCCAACTCAAGACGCAGCCCGGCGTGAGCAAGGTCGGCTGGAGCTATGGCGGTTTCGAACGGACGCGGACCATTCGCTTTCCGGCCGGCGGCTGGCTTTCGTCCGGCCGCATCGACAACGCCAGGATCGGCGCGGCGATCGGCGCGGCGCTCAAGACGGCGCTGGCGGCGAGTTCCATGACCCAGAGCTGGGACGAGAACAGCGGCAAGCATACGCTGCGGCTGCGCCGGCCGGACGCGGCGCTCGGTTCGCTCGATCTGGTCGAGGAACTCGAATTCACGGCCATGGCGGCGTTCGAGAAGCCGGGCGATGCGTCGAACATTTTGCTCTGGCTCGGCATGCCGTGGAGCAAGCTGATCGACGGAGCGGCGGGCTCGAAGCCGCTCCTGATCGATTCGCCCGGCAGCGAGCAGGACGAGCGCGCGACCGGCGACGGCGACGCGGTCGCGGTCCTGACGAAATTTTTCAAGGCACAGCGCTGGGACGAGGACGCGTCGCAGTTCAAGTGACGCGGCGGAGGTCGCGCGACCGGCGGGCCGGCTTTATCGCCGGCTCAGTTCGTATTGACGCGGAAGCGCAACGCGCGCGCGCCCTTGAAGGTCAGGATATCGCCCTGACGGGTCCAGTTGGTCGCCTCTCCCAGCGCCCGCAGCAACGCCTCGTCGGCGGTGGCGCGCTCCGGCGGACAGGCGCGCTCCGGCATCGGCCCGGCAATGAAGATCACCGTGTCGTTGGCGACCGAGAACTGGCCCCTGCCGCCCTTGCACCAGAGTTCGAGGACGACCTCGCCATTGGCGCCGATTTCGAGCGACGGCACGCGTTTGGAGCCGGGCATGGGGTTGGCGTCGAGCCGCAGTTCCATGCCGAAGGGAAAGCCGCTGTCCTGCGCGCGCGGGGCCTTGGCGCCGACGACCAGGAGGGCGGCGGCAAGCATCATGATGATCGCGGCGCGGTTGGCGGCGGAGGTTTTCGTGGCCAGGATTTTCATGGCGGGGGTTCTCGCGGCGGAAGGCGTTCCCGTCAAGCCTTTCGTGGCTCGAATCGGCATGACTTAAGGAGGATGCCGAGGATCATGCCAAGGATCGTCCCAAGGATCGTGCCAAGGATCGTGCCAAGGATCGTGCCAAGCGATGACGCCAAGGGGATGACGCTCGGCCCGCGAACGCGGCGGCGCGGGATTGTTCGAAACGATCTTGTCGGGATTGCGTCGCCGGCGCGCCAAAGCGGCATCGGCGGGCGCTGAAACCGGCTTCGCGTCCGATCGCGCGCTAGGAAGGCCGCGCGAGTTCGGGCAAGATCGCCGCGCCGCCTTGTTGTCGTCGCCATTGTTGTCGCCATTCTAGTCCGCGTTCGCCCCGCGCCGCGACCTGCGCGCATCGGAGACCCGTCCCCGTGCCTCACCCCCCGCTCCCGCCGCAAGGCGACGCCGCGCCGTCCATTCAGCCGCCGGCGATGCAACGGATCGAGCCGCGCCTCATGCTTTCGCATCTCTGGCGCCTGGCCATGCCCTATTTCCGCTCGGAGGAGCGCTGGCTCGGCGGTGTGCTGCTCGGGACCGTGATCGGCATCGAATTGTCGGTCGTGGCCATCAACGTCCTCATCACCCAATGGAACGCGCGCTTCTTCAACGCGCTGCAGGATCGCAATTGGGAGGTGTTCGTCGCCGAGATGATGTTTTTCTGCGCGCTGGCGGCCGCCTTCACCGTTCTCAAGGTCTATCAGAACTACGTCAACCAATGGCTGCAGATCCGCTGGCGCAACTGGATGACCGCGCGTTATCTGGAGCGCTGGCTGCATCGGGCCGCGCATTACCGCATGCAACTGACGGGCGACGCCGCCGACAATCCCGACCAGCGCATCGCCGAGGATATCCGCCAGTTCGTCGAGCTGACGCTCTACATCCTGATCGGCGTGCTCGGCGCGTTCGTGACCTTCTGCTCCTATGTCACGCTGCTCTGGGTGCTGTCGGCCGACGCGCCGCTATCGCTGTTCGGCCGCGAGATCGGAATACCCGGCTATCTGGTATGGGCCGGCATCCTCTATTCCGTCGTCGGCACTTTGATCACGCATCTGATCGGCCGCTCGCTCATCAAGCTCAATTTCGACCAGCAGCGCTACGAGGCCGACTTCCGCTTCAATCTCGTGCGGGTACGCGAGAATGCCGAGCAGATCGCGCTGCTCGGCGGCGAGAACGCCGAACGGGCCAGCCTCGCCGCGCGCTTCGCGGCGGTGATGGCGAACTGGTTCCGCATCATGACGCGGCAGAAGAAGCTCATTTTCTTCACCGCGAGCTTCAACCAGATCTCGGTGGTCATTCCCTATATCGTGGCGAGTCCGGTCTATTTCGCCGGACGCATCCAGCTCGGCGGCCTGATGCAGATCGCCTCCGCCTTCGGGCAGTTGCAGTCGGCCGTTTCGTTCTTCGCCGACACGACCTATCTGCGCTTCGCAGAATGGCAGGCGGTGATCGCGCGGCTGGCCGGCTTCGAGGCCGCGATTGCCACCGCGAACGTGGCGACGGACGCGGGGACAGCGGACGCCGGCGGCGGCAAGGCGATCGCCAGTTCCGCCGATCACGCCGTCGCGGGTCTATCGCTCGCCAATCTGATCGTGCGCCTGCCGAACGGCGCGCCGCTCGTCGCCGCCGCGGCGCTCGACGTCGACGCTGGCGAGCGGGTGCTGCTCACCGGGCCGTCGGGAACGGGCAAGTCGACGCTGTTCCGCGCCATCGCCGGCATCTGGCCGTTCGGCGCCGGATCGATCGCGATCCGCCAAGGCGCGACGCTGATGATGCTGCCGCAGCGGCCTTATTTTCCGATCGGCCCGCTGCGCGGCGCGATCACCTATCCGGCGAGCGAATTCGCCTTCCCGGACGAAGCGCTCAAGCGCGTGGTCGCGCTGGTCGGTCTCGCCGGGCTCGCCGGACGCCTTGACGAGCACGCGCATTGGAACCGGGTGCTGTCGCTCGGCGAACAGCAGCGGCTGGGGCTCGCGCGCGCGCTGCTGCACGGACCCGATTTCCTGTTTCTCGACGAAGCGACCGCCTCGCTCGACGAGGCGGCCGAGGCGGAGCTTTACGACCTTCTCAACAAGGAAATGCCCGCGACGACGATCGTCTCGATCGGCCACCGCTCGACACTTTCGGAATTTCACCGCCGCGAAGTGACGCTGGTGCGCGCGGGAACGGGGCCGACGGAGGCGCGGTTGACGGAGAAGGCCGCGCGCTGAGACGGCATTCTCGCGCGCGCGGTCAGGTCCACCTTTCCGGCCAGCGATGGCCGCGGACGAAATTGTGCCAGGCCCAGGCGAAGGCCGTGAGCAGGATCGCCCCCGCGCCGACCGGAACAAGCAGGAAGTCCCATGACAGGTCGTTGGCCACGACGAGCAGCGGATTGATCCCCGCCGGCGGGTGAAACACGCCCGCCACCTGCATGGCGATCACCGCCAGACCGACCGCGACCGCGGACGCCCACGGCCCCGGCCCGACGAGCTTCACCACCATCAGCCCGACCAGGGCCGACAGCAGATGTCCGCCGATCAGCGCGCGCGGCTGCGCGGGCTGGGCTTCCGGCGAGCCCATCACCAGCACGATCGATGTCGCGAAGGGAATGGCCCACAGCGGAAAACGCGCCTGCATCGAGAACCATTCCATCACGCCGATGGCGGCGGCCGCGCCCGCGCCGGCCGCGACAATGAGAAGGAACGGCGTCAGCCGGGAAAAGCGGTTGCGATCATTGTCCATGCCTGATCCGTGCGTTGTTCCCATGCGCGTGCTAGCGCAAATCCCGCGAATGCGGAAACCGGTTTCGCGACCGGGATCCGCTCGGGGCCTTGAATCTTGGGGGGCATTTCGGCGCGACACATCCGTCCCGCCGGGATTCGCGCCGACCTCGCGCCCGCGCGATCGAGTCAGCCGCCGCATGGATGGGATAAAGAAAAAGCGGCGGCCCCGGAGGGCCGCCGCTCGGCCTTGAATTCCATGCCTCTGGCGAGGCAGGCCCGATCGGTTCGACCGGTCCTATTTGAGCGCGTTGACCGAGGTGTCGACCGACAGCTTGGCGATGAAGGCCGCGCCGCACCACCGCGATCCGACGCCGCTCGGATTGATCGCCGAGAAGTCGCCGCTGAAGCTCGCCGTGTGATCGCTGGTGAAGGCGTTGCAATTGGCCCTGTTGAGATCGGTGTCGGAGTAACGCAGATCGAGGGTGAACGCCTTCCAGGTGAAGCCCACGCCGACATTCCAGGTGTTGTAGTCGGCGAAGTTGGTGTTGAAGTAGAACGCGTCCGAGGTGCCCAGCCACTGGCGGCCGAATTCACCCGACACATAGGCGCCGATGCCGTTCGGAAGCATGGTGCCGGGCGCGGTGACCTTGGCGGTCGCCGAGGCGTAGGTGCCCGGCGCGCCGGAGTTCAGGAACGACGGCGTGTAGTAGAGATTGCCGCCGACGGAGAACATGTCGTTGAAGGTGTAGGTGGCCTTGGCGTAGAATTCGTAGAAGGACACGTTGCCCTTCATGATGTTGCATTCGCCGATGGCGGCAATGACGTTGCCGTTGGTGCAGTTCGCGATCGCGGCGCCATTGAAGGTCTGGCCGCCCGGATAGCCGTAGTACCAGAAGCCGAAATCGAGCGCGAGCGCGCCGAAGGTCGGGCGAATGCCGACATAGCCGTCGATTTCGGCCGCGGCGCGGTTCGGGAACGCGATGCTCGAACCGGCGAGACCGGCGTAGATCTGCAGGTTCGGATTGATGTTGTAGCGCGGCTCGAAATAGGCCGAGACCGACGGATTGCGGTTCGACTGCGCGACGCCGCGGAAGCGGTAATCGTTGGTGATGGACGCGCCGAACGCAACATCCCAGGGCGAAACCACCAGCGGCGGAGCCTTGGTGTAGACCTTGGCCGGAAGGTCGGCCGCCATGGCCGCGCCCGCGCCCATCGCGATCATTGCCATCACCGGCAAAACCATCTTCTTCATCGTGATCCCCATTTTCGAAGTTGCCGCCGAATGCCCCGATCATGACGATCGCGTGAAGCGGAAGCCGGATTCGGCGCGCATGTTCTTGCGCCAGCGGGGAATTCATCGCGCGAAGCCCTCTCCTTCAAGGCGAAAGCGCAAGCAATTGCCGCCTTTTTAGGCGTTTGGGTGCAAAACGGAGAATATCGCGGAAGAGTGTTGCAGGCCGGCAACGGTTGTTGCTTGAACTCCGCAAAGGCGCCGATGCAGCTGCCGGCCAAGGTGTCTCGCCCGGCCGGCTGAGGCTGCGTAGCGCGGCCGGTCGCGCGGCGCGGGCTTCGGTCCGCCGCGCCCGCCAGCGAATCAACGACAAAGGCCATGACCCGCGGACAACGCTCCGTGGGTCATGGCCTTCGCGTCTGCCGTCAAACGCCGGAGACGGCGCGAAGCCCCGTCAATGCTTGTCGCCGTCGCCCGATCCGCCCAGCGGCGGCATCCCGAACGAGGGCGGCGACGGACGCGGCGGCGCGGGCGGGCTGGAAAGAGTGGGCGCCACCGGCATCACCGGAGCCGGGCGCGGAGGCGCGGCGGGCATCACCGGAGCCGGACGCGGAGAGGCCGCGCTCGGCGCGGGAGCGGCGGGCTTTCTCGGCGCGGCCTTCTTCACGGTCTTCTTGGCCGCTTTCTTCGCCGTTTTCTTCGCTGCTTTCTTGGCCGCTTTTTTCGCGCCCTTCCTGACGCCCTTCTTGGCCGTCTTCTTGGCCGCTTTCTTCGCGCCCTTCTTGGCGGATTTCTTCGATGCCTTCTTCAGGACGAGTTTCTTCGCCTTCTTGCCTTTCTTACCCTTCGCGCTCTTCTTCGCCTTCTTCTTTCCCTTGGCCATGCAAACCTCCTATTGCGGTGTGCCGGGTGATTTCAGTCTCGACCTTCGCGGCCGTGCGATCGACGCACTCATGGATCACCGTCGCCTGGAACTCGTCCATGTCGCGCGGGAACGGATGCATTCAATCCGAACCCGCTCGCGAATTTGGTTCTCCGCGCGCAGCCCTGGCGGGCCGACGCGGCCTCCCCAAAATGACGACCGATCCCCAACGCGCGGCCCCTCAAACGCCGGCTTCCCGGCGGATCGTTCGTCCCGCGCCGGGTAATCCCGACACGGACGATCCGGATGGCGACTTCGGTGCAAGGCGGTTCGAAACATCGTCGCGAGACGCGGGCACCGCCGCTTAGCCTGGAGAAACCATCCGTCGAAACGGCCGAACTCCTCTCAACTCAACGCCCATTCCCAAATCACGCGGCCACGCACTCGCGGGCCGCGTACCGAGCCGGTTCACAGACCACTTCCCGGACCAGCTCATGGTCTGGTCCCCGCGCCCGATCCCGCGCCAGATCCCGCGCCAGATCCCGCGCCACGTCCGGCGACCGACCCCGGAACCGAATCCGGTTCAACGCGCGCGCCGACCCTTCCACCTCAACCGGCGTGACTGCCTCCGGCCGCAAGTCGTGAATTTGGCGGAGGGCCTCCGGTCGCCCAATCGGCCAGCTCGATCGTGTGAAGCACCGGGATTTCCGTGCCGTCCCTGATCTGAACGATGCAGCCGATGTTGCCAGCGGCGATCACATCAGGCGTGACCGATTCGATATTGGCCAGCTTACGCGCGCGCAGCCTCCCCGCTATGGCCGGCTGAAGGATGTTGTACGTACCCGCCGAGCCGCAACACAAATGACCTTCGGGCACATCTTTCACCACGAATCCGCACTTGGAAAGCAATTCTTTCGGCTGTCGGGTGATTTTCTGTCCGTGCTGCAACGAGCACGCCGCGTGATAGGCGACGACGAAGCGCTCGGCCCGTTCCTTCACCGCCAGATCGAGATCGCAAACATATTCGGTGATGTCGCGCACGAGCGCGGCGGCGCGCGCGCCGCGCGCGGCGTAGGCGGCGTCGTGCCGCAGCATATGGCCATAGTCCTTGAGCGTCGTGCCGCAGCCCGAGGCGGTGACGAGAACGGCGTCGAGACCCGCCTTGTCGACCTCCGCGAGCCACAGATCGACATTCGCGCGCGCGGAGGCGAGCGCCTCGTCCTCGCGCCCCATATGATGGGCGAGCGCGCCGCAGCATCGCTCGCCGGCGACGAGCACGACCTCGATGCCGTGACGGTTGAGCAGCCGAGTCGCGGCGGCGTTGATCGCCGGCGACAGAACCTGTTGCGCGCAACCCTGGAGGATGGCGACGCGTCCCTTGCGCTCGCCCTCGGCGGAAAAGACCGTCCCGGCGGCCGGTCCGGCGGGCGGCAGCCGCGCGGGCGCGAGCGCCAGCATCGCCCGCATCCGGTCGAATAGTCCGGCCCCCGATTCCCCGCCCTTGGGCAGGAGCTTCGCCAGCGGCCGGCCGAGCCGCGCCATTCGCAGCGACAGGCGGAACAGCCCCGGGCGCGGCAACACCTTGGTCAGGACCCAGCGCATTACCCGCTCGACCGGCGGACGGCGATAGACCTCCTCGATCCGAACCCGGGCGAGGTCCACGAGGTGCATGTAATCGACCCCCGAGGGGCAGGTCGTCATGCAGGCGAGACAGGTCAGGCAGCGGTCGACATGCTTGACGACGTCCGCCGTAGGCGGCTCGCCGCTTTCGAGCATGTTCTTGATCAGGTAGATGCGGCCGCGCGGGCTGTCGAGTTCGTCGCCGAGCAGCACATAGGTCGGGCAGGTCGCGGTGCAGAAGCCGCAATGGACGCAGGCGCGCAGGATTCTCTCGGCGACGGCGACGCCGGGATCGGCAAGCTGGCGTTCGCTGAAGGCGGTTCTCATGACGCGCCTCCCGCGTCCATCCGTCCCGGATTGAGGATCGCCAGGGGATCGAAATTCGCCTTGATCGCGCGGTTGAGCTTGGCGAGGCCGGCGTCGAGCGGCGCGAATGCCGGCACCGCTGCGCGCATCGCGGCGTCGGCGCGAAAGAGCATCGCGTGGCCACCGGCCGCCGCGACAGCCCCGCGCACGGATGTCGCGAACGCGTCCGGGGAGGGCGGAACGGCGAGCCAGATCAGCCCCCCGCCCCAATCGATGAGCGCGTCGCCGCCGCAGGCCCTGGCAATGTCCTCGCCGAGCCGGCAGCCCCGCGCCGGTGGGCAAACGATCCGCCACAACGACCATGCGCCGAGAGGCCCGGCCAGCGAAAACGCGTCGACATCGCGGACCCGCCGCCAGAGCGCCATCGAATCGGCCGCGTCGAGACGCTCGACCTTGCCGAAGCCGGACAGCATGGCGCGCAGGATTTCCGCCCGTTCGGCGACCGAGACGGCGATCCCTTCGAGCCGCAGCAGCGTCGCCGCGCGCGCCGGGTCAAGCGCGCCGCCCCCGCCCAGCGCGAGCGGCCCCCGTAATGCCGAAGCCGGAATATGGGCCGCCCCGGACACGTCGCAGGACGAACCGAGCGCCGCCGTCATCGCCTTGCCCGCCGCCTCGCCCGTCACCCCATCGAGGACCAGCGTCACCTCCGTCTCCGCGTCCGGCGACACCTTGAGCGTGACCTCGGTCATGACCGCGAGCGTTCCCCACGACCCGGCGAGCAGCTTGCAGAGATCATAGCCGGTGACGTTCTTGACCACCCGCCCGCCGGACTTGAACGTCTCGCCGAAACCCGAAACCGCGCTCGCCCCGAGAAAATGATCGCGCGCCCCACCCGCTTTCACCCGCCGCGGCCCGGCGAAGGCGGTCGCGAGCATGCCGGCGATCGTTCCCCGGCCGGTCGCGCCGAGCAGCCCGGAAACATCCATCGGCTCGAAGGCGAGCTGCTGGTTCCTTTCCGCGAGCGCGGCGAGGACGGCCTCGATCGGAGCGCCGGCCTCGACCGTGAGCACCAGTTCCTCCGGCTCGTAGAGCGTGATCTTGTCGAGCGCGGAGAGATCGAGCATCGCTTCGCTCGCGACCGGGCGGCCGAGCGCGCGCTTGGTGCCGCGCCCAATGATCTCGAGCGGGCGACGGCCGGCGCCGGCGGCGCGGATGATTTCCTCGACATCGGCGGCGTCGCGAGCGGTCAATGTCGTCACGGCGGTCACCATGGCCTTCAGAACCGGGGAATGTCGGGAAAGGCGAGCCGGCCGCCATGGACGTGCATGTGTCCGAGTTCGGCGCAGCGATGCAGCGTCGGGAACACCTTGCCGGGATTGAGCAGGCCTTCCGAATCGAACGCGCATTTTACGCGCTGCTGCTGCTTCAGGTCGATCTCGCTGAAGACCTCCGCCATCAGATCGCGCTTTTCCACGCCGACGCCGTGCTCGCCCGTGAGCACGCCGCCGAGCGCGACGCAGACGCGCAGAATGTCGGCGCCGAACGCCTCGGCGCGCTCCATCTCGCCCGGGCTGTTGGCGTCGTAGAGGATGAGCGGATGCAGATTGCCGTCACCGGCGTGAAAGACGTTGGCGACGCGCAGCCGGTGCTTGAGCGAGAGCTCGCGAATGCGCGCGAGCGCCTCGGGCAGCTTGCGCCGGGGAATGGTGCCGTCCATGCACAGATAGTCCGGCGAAATCCGGCCGACGGCGGGGAAAGCCGATTTGCGCCCCGCCCAGAACAGGAGGCGCTCCTCCTCGGAATTGGAAACCCGCACCGTGGTGGCGCCGCATTCTCGCGCGATCGTCTCGACCCGGCCGAGCAATTCGTCGACCTCGATTTGCGGGCCGTCGAGCTCGATGATGAGCAGCGCCTCGACGTCGAGCGGATAGCCGGCATTGACGAAGGCTTCGGCGGCGTGGATCGCGGGCTTGTCCATCATCTCCATGCCGCCGGGGATGATGCCGCGGCCGATGATCCGCGCCACGCACGCGCCCGCCGCCTCGACTTCGGCGAAGCCGACCATCAGCGCGCGCGCCGTCGCCGGACGACGCAGCAGCCGCACGGTCACTTCCGTGATCACGCCGAGCAGGCCTTCCGAGCCGGTGACGACGCCGAGAAGATCGTATCCCGGCGCTTCCCCCGTCGTGGAGCCGATGCGGATCACCTCCCCGCTCATCAGCACCACTTCGCAGGCGAGCACGTTGTGGCCGGTCATGCCGTATTTGAGGCAATGCACGCCGCCGGAATTCTCCGCGACATTGCCGCCGATCGTGCAGGCGATCTGCGAGGAGGGATCGGGCGCGTAGTAGAATCCCGCCGGCGCGACCGCCTCGCTGATCGCGAGGTTGGTGACGCCCGGCTCGACCACGGCGAGGCGGTTGGCGAGGTCGATCTCGCGGATGCGCTTGAACTTGCTCATGCCCAGAAGCACGCCGTCGCCGAGCGGCAGCGCGCCGCCGGAAAGCGACGTGCCCGCCCCGCGCGGCACCACCTTGACGCCGTTGTCGCGGCAATAGCGCAGCACGCGCGAGACCTGCTCGGTTGTCTCCGGCAGCACCACGACCATCGGCGGCTGACGGTAGGCGGTCAGGCCGTCCGACTCGTACGGGATCATTTCGCTCCGGCTCGAGATCACGCCCTCGCCCGGCACGATCGCGCGCAGATCGGCGACGATCGCGTCGCGTCGCGCCAGCACCGCCTTGTCGAATTCGGGCATGATGAGGGACATCGGCCTGCTCCCGTTCGCGCCGGTTCATTGTCTCGCCCGGGCGGCGCGCCGCTCAACTGGAACCGCGGCGCGATTTCCCCGAAGCGACATGTCGACGCGCCTCTTGGCCGCAATTCATGCGCGTTTCTCGCGTCGCGCTCAATTCATCTTCGTCTGAATTCACATGGCGGTGAACCCGTCGGTGGATCGCCGACTGACTTCCTGTCGGAGCAACAACCAACTTTCGTTCGATTCATCGGATTTCGCTCTGCCAGAGTGACATTCCTCGCAGATTAACGCGGGGCCCATCAACCAAACAGTACCGTTTTCAAGCGCTCATTGTTACGGAATCTATTGACAGTTCCGTCGGTCGGGGCCATGTCCGGCCTATCGTACCGCGCTGAGCGCCTCCTCGCGGAGGCTCTAATTCTGGGAGACTTGAAATGAAGAAATTCGTGATTTCGGCGATCGCGCTCGCCGTGACCGCTGGTGGCGCCATGGCGCAAGACCTCGCCGCCGGCGAGACCTCGTTCAAGAAGTGCCTGGCTTGCCACGCCGTCGGCGCGGGCGCGAAGAACAAGGTCGGCCCGTTCCTCAACGGAATCGCCGGACGCAAGTCGGGCACGGTCGAAGGCTTCTCCTACTCGGATGCCAACAAGAACTCCGGCATCACCTGGACGAAGGAAGTGTTCCTGGAATACATCAAGGACCCGAAGGCGAAGATCCCGGGCACCAAGATGGTGTTCCCCGGCATCAAGGACGAAGGCGAAGCGGCGAGCCTGTGGGCCTACATCGCCCAGTTCAAGGCTGACGGCAGCAAGTAATTCCTCCTTCTGCTTTTTCCGAAAACCGGTGTACGATCGCGCTCCCGCCTAGCCAGGAGCGCTGATTGTGCGCCGGTTTTTCGTTGCCGTGGCCGATTTGCCTGATCCAGGGCTTGACGTTCCGTTTGACCTTCGGCTTGACCTTGCCCTCGGACTTAGCCTCGGACTTGCCCTCGGACTTGGCCTCGGACTTGGCCTCGGACTTGGCGTCCCGTCACCGATCCGGTCTATGCTGAAAGCGCGGCAGGTCTCGCATCTTCCGCTCCACACTCGAGCGGTCGTCTAAATGCATTTGGCTTGACTTGTCTCAACGCGAGGCTGCCATCCTGGCGTAAGGTCAATCATGCGATCCACGTGCAACCAGTAGAACAAGGGAATTCGGCTAATGCTCAAGGATATTGTCGCCTATCTCCCGCTTGGCGAAACCACCGGTTCGGTCGTCGACCTTTCGGTTTCGTTGGCTGGAATGTTCGACGCCCATATCGAAGGGATCGCATTCGTCTATCAACCCGTGGTGACGACGATGGCCTATGGCGCGATTCCCGCCGACGTCATCGCCTGGCAGCGCGAGGAAGGCGAACGCCAGGCCAAGGCCGCGTTCGACGTGTTCGAGGCGGCCGCGCGCGGCGCGGGCGTTTCCAGTTCGACGCAATCCTTCCAGGCCGCGCCCGGCAGCGCCGGCGATATGTTCGCCGAGATCGCGCGCCGCTACGACCTCGCCGTGATCGGCCAACCCGATCCGCAGCGGCCGGGCTATGACGACGTCGGCATGGAAGCGGCGCTGTTCGCCTCGGGCCGGCCGGTGATCGTCGTCCCGTACATCCACAAGGGTCCGCTGAAACTCGACCGCGTCGCCGTATGCTGGGACGGCAGCAGCACGGCCGCGCGCGCGATCGGCGACGCGTTGCCGCTGCTCAAGCGCGCCAAGGCGATCGACGTGGTCATGGTCACCAAGGAGCGCGCCAAGAGCGACGACGTTCCCGGCGCCGATATCGCGACGCATCTGGCGCGGCACAATCTGCCCGTCGAACTCCACCGCCTGAGCGCCGGATCGTTGGACGTATTCAACACCATCCTGTCCTTCGTCGCCGACGCCAGCTCCGATTTCATGGTGATGGGCGGCTACGGACATTCGCGGCTGCGCGAATTCGTGCTCGGCGGCGTCACGCGCGGCATCCTCCAGTCGCTCACGATCCCGACGTTGATGTCCCACTAAAACGCGCGGACGTTCGGCGGCCGCCCTCAACCGGAGGGCGTCGCCGCCGGAACGGTCATCTGCACGACGAGGCCGCGCGCCCGCGCGTCGACGATCCCCACGGCGCGCAACGCGCAGAGGGTCATCGATTGAATGGCCTCGCGCTTTCTGTTGGGATCGCCGAGGTCGCCGGGAGCGAGCGGGCCGATCAATCCTTCATGCAACGCGCCGATGAGCGCGGCCGCGGTCAGCGCCGCGTCCTGGGCTGGCAACTGGCCGGCCCGGATCGCCGCCGCGATGCGCGCCGAAATCTCCGCCGCGAGATCGCCGCGCGCCGCCTGCCGGGCTGCCGACACGTCGACGTCAACGGGCTCGGCGACGACCGCCCAGGCAAGCCGCCGGTTTTCCGTGATCTGGACGGCCGTCGCCGCGATCGCCGCGGCAAGGGCCGACAGCGGTCCGGGCGCGGCATTCGCGGCCCGGCGAACGGCGCCGAGTTCGGCCCGCGAGACGTCAGAGATCAGTTCGGTCAGGAGATCGGCCTTGGACGGGAAATAGCGGTAGACCGTGCCGGCGGCGATGCGCGCGCGACGCGCGACGGGGGCGATCTGGACCGCCGCGATTCCTCCTTCCGAGGCGATGTCGCGCGCGGCCTTCAACAGCGCCTGGCGGCGCGCCATCAGGCGGCGGATGACCTGCTCGGTACGGCGGTAGGCCATCGTCCCTGGCCTCCAAAAACGCTCAATGAAAGAATGAACTACAATTCATGTTTTCGCGCAAGCGTCCTTGTGACGTATGCTGACGGGGAATATAGCGTGCGCTGCATCACGCGGGGCCGCGACCTGGCCCCGGGCCGGGACCGACCCCATGGCTTCCACATCGGAGCGCGACGACGCCGGCCAGGACGAGGTTCTGCGCTTCCTCGGCGATCCGGCGACCCATGGCGGGCTTGCCGTGCGCCGGATCGACACGCACGCCGCCGCGGTCTTCCTTGCCGGCGACCGGGCGCTGAAGGTCAAGCGCGCGGTGCGCTTCCCCTTTCTCGATTACAGCACGCTTGCGAAGCGCAAGGCGGCCTGCGAGGCCGAGCTCGCGGTCAACCGTCCCTTCGCGCCAGAGCTCTATCTCGGCGTCGTCGCCATCACCCGCGACGCGGCGGGACGGCTCCATCTCGGCGGGCCGGGCGCGGCGGTCGAGCACGCGGTCGAAATGCGACGCTTCGACGAAACCAAGACGCTCGACCGCGTCGCCGATAGCGCCGGCATCGACGCCGCGCTCGCCGACGCGCTCGGGCGCATGGTCGCCGACGCGCAAACGCGCGCGCCCGTCGTCGACGGCGCGCCCTGGATCGCCGAGCTTGCCCGCTACATCGCGCAGGACGAACGCGATTTCCGCGCGGCGCCCGCCGTCTTCGCGCCGGACCGCTCCGAGGCGCTGATCGCCGCCTGCCGCGCCGCGCTGGCCCGCCTTGAGCCGCTGCTGCACACGCGCGCGCGCCGCGGCCTCGTCCGGCGCGGGCACGGCGACCTTCACCTCGGCAACATCGCGCTGATCGACGAGCGTCCGGTGCTGTTCGACGCCATCGAATTCGACGCCATGATCGCAGCCGGCGACGTGCTCTACGACCTCGCCTTCCTGCTGATGGACCTCGTCGAGCGAGACCAGCGCGCGCCGGCGAACATCGTCTTCAACCGCTATCTCACCCGCTCGCGCGCGCCGGACGATCTCGATGGCCTCGCCGCGCTGCCGCTGTTCATGGCGCTGCGCGCGGCGATCCGCGCCCGGGTCACGCTGGCGCGCCTCAAGCATCTCGCGGACGAGGAACGGCCCGCCGCGCGCGCGGCGGCGCGAAAATATTTCGATCTCGCCCACGACCTGATGACGCCGCGCCGTCCGGTCGTTCTCGCCATCGGCGGACTGTCGGGCACCGGCAAGTCGGCGGTCGCGCGGCGGCTCGCCCCGCTGCTCTCGCCCCCACCGGGCGCGGTGGTCCTGCGTTCCGACGTCCTGCGCAAGGAAATGCACGGCGTCGCCGAAACCGAGCGCCTGCCGGCGGAGGCTTACGCGCCCGAGGTCACCGCGCGGGTCTATGCCGCGCTCGCCGAGCGGGCCGGACGCGTCGCGCGCGCGGATTATCCCGTCATCGTCGACGCCGTGTTCGCGCGCGGCGACGAGCGCGACCTGATCCGAGCCGCCGCGGAGGCGGCCGGCGTTGCGTTCACGGGCGTCATGCTGCGCGCGCGGCTGGCGACACGTCTTGACCGCATCGGCGCGCGCGCGTTTGACGCCTCCGACGCCGACGCGACCGTGGCGCGGCGGCAGGAGCACTACGACATCGGCGCCTGCGACTGGGCGACGATCGACGCCGAGGGCGCGATCGACGACATCGCCGCGAATGTTCGCGCGCGGATCGCGCCGTGAGCCCGCGGATCGCGCGGGCCGATCACACGCCGAGGCCGGCGGCCCGGGCTCCGGCCGCGACAAGCGCGCCGACGATGACGGCGAGAAAGTCGCGCCGCGTCGCGATCATGACGAGCAGCGCCGCGCCGACGGCGACCGCGGGCACCGCCCCGCCCTTGACCACCACCGGCAGCACCGAGGCGACGATGATCGATCCCGGCAACGCGTCGAGCATGCGTCGCACGCGCGGGGTCACCTTGACGTAACCCATCATCCAAAATCCCGCCCAGCGCATGGCGACGGTGACGGCCGCCATCAGCGCGATGCCGAGAATGATGTCGGAGGACGACAGATCACGCATCCTCGATCAGCCCTCCGGCGAGACTGCCGGCGATCGCGCCGGCGACGATGAACCACCAGCCCGCCACCAGAAATTCCACCGCGATCGCGACGATGCCCGCGATCGCCCACGGCACCGCCCGTCGCGCGCCGCGCCAGGCCGGCACCAGCATCGCCGCGAAGAACGACACCATGACCATATCGAGCCCGTAGGCGCGCGGATCGGCGAGCGAGGCGTTGAGCACATAGCCGGGGATCGCCGCCGCGAACCAGACGACATAGCCGAGCAAGGCGCCGCCGAGATAGAACGAGGCGTCGCGGCCGCCTTCGTCGTGATAGCGCATCGACAAGAGCCAGCCGCCGTCGGTGAGAATCGACAATAGCGGGTAGCTCTGCCACGCCGGCAAGGCGCCGAGCCACGGCCGCAGCGTCGCGCCCATCAGCACGAAACGCATGTTCACCGTCGCGGTGATCAGCGCGAGCGAGGCGACCGCGCCCCAGGTGAAGGCATCCGGCCAGGACTGCACCGCGACGACCTGCGACATGCCGGCGTAGACGATGCCGGTCATCGCCAGCGCGGCGTTGAGGCTGAAGGCGGCCTGCGCCGCGACCAGGCCGAACACCGCGCCGAAGGCGAACACGCCCGGCATCAGCGGCAGCATCGCGCGCGCGCCGAGAACAAGACCGCGCGCGGTCCAATGGGCATGGGGTGGGGGAACGGCGGACATGCGGGGCACCTCGACCCGCGCCCGCTGGCGCAAGTTACGAAAAAGTCGACGGACTTCTTCGATAAGAACTTGCTCCAGCGATTTGATTTGGCGCGATTTCTTGTCGATCACACGATTCCATGCGATCGGAAGATCGCGCTAGCAGGAAACCGGTCCGCCGCGCAATGCCGGCCGCGATCATGGCTGCAATGCCGACGCGCGACGGAGCTATTCGCGGCTCTATCGCGCCGGTAGCCGCTTCAGGATGAGGACGGCGAGATTGCCCTTCGGCGTGAAATTCGTCTTGCGCATTTCGAATTGCGTCGGGCCGATCTTGCGCACGCCCTCGCCGCAGAACGAGACGAGGCTCGTCGTCTCGCCCTTGTCGATGACGACGCGGAACTCGCCGATCGGTCCGGCCCAGTTGCCGCCGGTCTCGAGAATATAGTCGATGCGCTGTTCGCTGAACGGCGCGCCATAGGCCGACTTCGCCTGTTGGCGCGCCTTCGCGACCGCCGACACGAAGTCGCGGTCGATGCAGTATTTCTTCATCATCGCGGCGGTGTAGGTGTCGTCACGAATGACCGGGCCGCCGATCGAGGTCTGCACGCTCGCCCCGACGCTCGGCCTATAGCGATGCTCGATCACCGTTTCGACGCCGGCGGCGAAGACCTGTTGCCAGTGGTAGGTGGTCTTGAGCGTCCAGCGCGCGGCGAGGTGCTTCTCCATGCCCTTGCCGGCGTCGAACTCCTCGATCTCGCCGAGACCGCGCCGCAGCACCTCGGTACGCTCGGCCGGCCGCAGGCGATCGAGCGCGGCGTTGGTCGCGGCCAGATGCGGCGCCAACGGAATCGCGAGTTCCTTGAGAAATCGCGTCTGCTCCTGCCCGCGCGCGAACACGCGCTGCTCGATCTCGGAGGCGACGGGGCGGCCGTTCACCGTCGTCGAGAATTGCAGGAAATTGTCCGGCGATTCGGTCGGGATGGAGATGTTCTCGTCCTGATGCGCGACGGTGATGTCGGGCATCGGGAAGGCGACGCGCAGCGTGACGTCGCGCGGCGAGGTGTTGAAGAAGCGGTAGTGGACGCGTACTTCCTCGGCCGAGACGTAAAGGTCCTCGGCGCGCATCTCGATGTCGTCGTTGCGGACGAGGACCAACCCGCCGGTGGCGAGTTCGGCGGAGGAATCATTGGCCGCGGCAACCGTCGTCAGCGCGCACCAGACGGCGACGACCAGGCCGGCTTGCCCCGCGATGCGCATCGACGCGAAATCCCCTACCCTCGCCGCGTCGACGCCTAGGCCTGCGGCTGAGGCTCCATGCCGCCGGCTTCCGGACGCGGACGTCCCTTGCCGGCGCTGGGCACCGCCGAGGAGCGCGGCGTGGTCGGCTCGACCACCGATTCGCGGTTCGGCCGCTTGCCGTCGAACAGGTCCTTGATCTCGTCGCCGGTCAGCGTCTCGAATTCGAGCAGCGCCTTGGCGAGCGCCTCGAGGTCGTCGCGCTTCTCGGTGAGGATGCGGGTCGCCTCGGAGTGGCCCTCGTCGACCAGGCGGCGGATTTCCAAATCGATCTTGCGGCTGGTTTCCTCGGACACGTTCTGCTGGCGCGCGACCTGATAGCCGAGGAACACCTCGTCCTGGTTCTCGCCATAGGCGACCGTGCCGAGCGAATCGGAGAAGCCCCAGCGCGTGACCATCATGCGCGCGAGCTTGGTGGCCTGCTCGATGTCGGACGCCGCACCCGAGGTCACCTTTTCGCGGCCGAAGATCATCTCCTCGGCGACGCGGCCGCCCATCATGATGGCGAGGCGCGAGGTCATCTGCTCCAGGCTCATCGAATATTTGTCGCGCTCGGGCAACTGCATCACCATGCCGAGCGCGCGCCCGCGCGGAATGATGGTGGCCTTGTGCACCGGATCGGTCGCCTTGACGTTGAGCGCGACCACCGCGTGACCACCCTCGTGATAGGCGGTCAGCATCTTCTCTTCCTCGGTCATGACCAGCGACTTGCGCTCGGCGCCCATCATCACCTTGTCCTTGGCGTCCTCGAACTCGGCCTGCGTCACCATGCGCTTGTTGCGCCGCGCCGCCATCAGCGCCGCTTCGTTGACGAGGTTCATCAGGTCCGCGCCGGAAAAGCCCGGCGTGCCGCGCGCGACCGTCTTCAGGTTCACGTCGGGCGCGAGCGGGACCTTGCGCACATGGACTTTCAGGATCTGCTCGCGGCCCATCACGTCCGGGTTCGGCACCACCACCTGGCGGTCGAAGCGGCCGGGGCGCAGCAGCGCGGGATCGAGCACGTCCGGCCGGTTGGTGGCGGCGATCAGGATGATGCCCTCATTGGCCTCGAAGCCGTCCATCTCGACCAGCAACTGGTTGAGCGTCTGCTCGCGCTCGTCATTGCCGCCGCCCAGGCCCGCGCCGCGATGACGGCCGACCGCGTCGATTTCGTCGATGAAGATGATGCACGGCGCGTTTTTCTTCGCCTGCTCGAACATGTCGCGCACGCGGCTGGCGCCGACGCCGACGAACATCTCGACGAAGTCGGAACCCGAAATGGTGAAGAACGGCACGTTCGCCTCGCCCGCGACCGCGCGCGCGATCAGCGTCTTGCCGGTGCCGGGCGGGCCGACCAAGAGCACGCCGCGCGGAATGCGTCCGCCGAGGCGCTGGAACTTGCCGGGATCGCGCAGGAATTCGACGATTTCCTGCAAGTCCTGCTTGGCCTCGTCGACGCCGGCGACGTCCTCGAACGTCACGCGGCCATGCGCCTCGGTGAGGAGTTTCGCGCGCGACTTGCCGAAGCCGAGCGCCTTGCCGCCGGCTCCCTGCATTTGTCGCGACAGGAAGATCCACACGCCGATCAGCGCGATGAACGGGAGCCACGACACCAGCAGCGAGACGAACCACGGCACGTTGTCCTGCGGCGGACGCGCGGTGATCTGCACGCCCTTGCCGTAGAGACGCTGCACCAGCGAGGGATCGCTCGGGGCGTAGGTGTGGAAGCTCGTGCCGTTGGTGAAGGTGCCGTGAATGTCGGGACCCTGGATCACGACGTCGCGCACATGGCCCTGATCGACCTCGCTCAAGAGCTGCGAGAAGGCGATGTCCTGGGTCGAGGTGCGTTGCCCCGGATTCTGGAACAGCGTGAACAGCGCCAGAAGCAGGAGGACGATAATGACCCAGAGGGCGAAATTGCGCAGATTGGCGTTCATCACGTATCCTTCACGACCCGGGATGCGGCCGGCGACGGAAACCGTCGGTCGGCGACCGATCCCGCTCCAACATTTTGCCTGGAGCATTTCCCGGCGAGACGGAAGTGCCTCGCCGAAACGAAAGGCTCCAGATTCAAAGCCTTGAGCACATCCTGGTCGCGAAAATGGTTTCCACTTTCGCCGGATTTGCTCCAGATCGCGATCCCGTTCCCCCGAAGCGTTTGGCTTCCCGCCACGACCGCGCGCGAGCCGGCCATTTTGGGACGCCAAAATCGTCCCCCAACCGGCGAATGATTCGGACGGCGACCGCCGCCCTCATGAACTCGGTCTAATCTAAGCCTCGCCCACCCCCCTGCCAAGGGAGCCTCGGGCAACTCTTTGACGCATTTTAGACGAGTTTCCGCGCACGATCAGCGCCGCGACGGGCGCTTTCGCCGAAGTGGTTAAGGCGTGCGCCGCGTCGATTGGCCGCGCCGCGCGGGCGCCGGACCGATTCGCAGACAGTCGCGGTCGACGCCGACGATGGCGCCGGCAAGCGTGCGCCGCCGGCGCTGCGCGCGGGGCCTTGCCATCCACGCATCGATCTCGGCGGCGAGCGTTTCGACCTTGCCGAGCTCGGCCGGACCTTCCGTGCCGAGGCGATCGACGAGCCGGGCGACGAGCCGCAGCCGGATTTCCTCGGCGAGCGCGGCGAACGATGCCCGGTCGAGCACGACGGCGCCGTCGATCCCGGCGTCCGGACGCACCAGCGCGCGTTCGGCCGCGTCCACGTCGCGCTCGAGCGCGGCATTCGCCCGCGCCAGCCGCGAGGCGAGCCGGCCAAGCGCGCGCGCGTCGAGCCCCTCGGCGGCGAGCAGCGGCATCAGCTCGCGCCAGCGCACGCGGGTAAAGCGCGGGTCGCGGTTGGAATCGTCGTCCACCCAATTCAGGCCGGCTTTCGCGGCCGTCGCGACGAGGCGGGCCTTGGGGATCGCGAGCAGGGGGCGCGCGATGACGAGATCGCCGCGCCGCGTCGCGCGCGCCATGCCGGCAAGCCCGGCGAGCCCGCTGCCGCGCGCCATGCGCATCAGCAGCGTCTCGGCCTGGTCGTCGCTGGTGTGGGCGGTGAACACGGCGGACGCGCCCGCCGCGGCCGCGGCCTTCGCCAGCAGCCGGTAGCGCGCCGCGCGCGCGGCTGCCTGGATGCCGGTCGCGGGCTTGGCGCCGGTCCAGCGCAGCGTGCGATGGTCGACGCCGAATTCGGCCGATGCCCGCTTCACCGCCCGCGCCTCGGCGGCCGACGCCGCGCGCAGGCCGTGATCGATCGTCACCGCGATGAGGCGTGGCCCGCGCGCCCGCGCCGCGCGCCATTTGGCCGCGAGCCACAGCAGCGCCATCGAATCCGGACCGCCGGAAACGGCGAGCACGATCGCCGGGGCGAGCGACCACGGCGCGAACAGCGCGCGCGTCTCGCGCAAGGTCAGAGGTTTGGCGCCGGATGGGCGCGGCGTCGCGCGCCTCGTGGAGCGGATTTGACATTCGCTACCCACTTGGCCGCGCGCTTTCGAAGCGAATGTCAAATCCAGAACTCCACTAGAAACCAATATTTGCTAGTGGTCCTGTGATTCCAACATTCGCAAACGAGCCTGTCGAAATGGG
>JAYRVF010000006.1:0-173984 GCA_041918675.1 Xanthobacteraceae bacterium | reverse complement strand
GGAACCTTCACGGTCGCCCAACCATCCTGGCCCGGCTAACGACCCTCCGCGACATGCAGCGGATTGAGACGGAACCTTCACGGTCGCCCAACCATCCTGGCCCGGCTAACGACCCTCCGCGACATGCAGCGGATTGAGACCGCCACATAATGGACGCTTTATCCTCGCGGAGTTGTCTAACGACCCTCCGCGAGATGCAGCGGATTGAGACCTTCCAGGCTTCCTTGAAGGTGGCCAGGTTGACGGCTGACAACCCTCCGCGAGATGCAGCGGATTGAGACTCATCACACAGCCGCCATGCAGCGGCCACGTGAGTCTAACGACCCTCCGCGACATGCAGCGGATTGAGACCCTGCGGGAGCAGGTTCTGGGCGAGGAAGCCCGGCTGACGACCCTCCGCGAGATGCAGCGGATTGAGACCCGGCGGTCCTGTCGGCACGGCCGTTCATGAGCAGGCTGACGACCCTCCGCGACATGCAGCGGATTGAGACGCAATCCCCCCGCAGGCCGGAGCAATCGTTCGCCTGGTGCGTCGCCGGCCCGGGGGTATCGCCTCGGGCGAAAAGAAACGGCTCGGGTTTGAAGGCTTCGCGTGGGGCCTTGCGCAAAAGTGGTTTCCACCTTCGCCGGCTTTGCTTTTTTGGCCCTCGCGGAACGCGGTGGCTTTATTCAACCGGCTCTTTTTTGCGCGAACCAAAATTGGGAATTATTGTCGGCTGCAAGAACTCGCCAGTTTGGCGAGTTTTTTTGTGGTTTCCGCGTCTTAACGCCGCGCGCACCAATCGCTTCGCGCGCCGGCCCATGCGCGTTGCAAAATTTGCTTGCACGCAATACGTGCGGGTGGTTTCATCGCAACATTCTGGGGGGGCATTCAAGCGGTGAAGTATATTCTGCGCGTCGAGGGCGTCGACTTCGACGCCACCATTTATGATACCCATAATCTTTCGGCATTCCGGGGCGGCAGCCTGGCGCTGCTCGCGGCGCCAAAGGGCGTGCGCGCGTTCCTGACGAATGAAAAAATCGCATTCACCGAGCTGTTCGCCGGCGCCTCGATCGGCGCATGGTCAATCGATCTTCCCGCGAACGAAGATCCGGAAAAGTTCGGACCGAGGATTCGCGATTGGCTTCGCCTAGGAGATTGGTTGGGTAGCGAGGCGGCCAATTGGCCGCATCTCTCATTCGTGGTCGATCTCGCCGCGATCGACGCCGCCAAGGGAGTCGGCGCCGACTACCTCGCCTACAAGAAGGCCGAAGCGAAGAATCGCGCGCGGCAATTCCGCGCGGCGAATTGGGCGTTGCCGGAATTCGAAGAGAAGGCGCGCGGCGCGCACGACCGGTTTGACCGCGTGCGTCCGGCGCCCCCTGATTGCCGCGTCGACGCGCAAGGTCTGGTCGGTCAAGCGGTCTCGCGGTCGTTCAGGGCGCGCTTCGAATTCGGCCGCCGGCAGCGACAGGAGTTCTATGCGAGCAACGCCAGCGCGAGAAAGGCCGACGGTCTCGACTTCGCGGAATCCTTCGAGGATATCGTGGCCGACGAGCCGGACGGGTTGCCCGCCCCCCTTTCGAAAAAAATCGCGGTGTTTTACACCGACGGCAATGGATTCAATCGCATCCGCGAGCAAGCCAAGACCGTCGACGCGCTTTCCGAGTTCTCGCGCAAGCTGATCGCCTATCAACGACAGAAGCTGCTCGACGGCCTGCTCGACTGGCTGCGCGCGGGCATCATGTCCGACCAATGGGGCGCTTATGCGCTGCAACCACCCGACGCTGAAGATTCGCGATGGCCATTGCGGTTTGAAACCCTCATGTGGGGCGGCGACGAGCTGACCTTCGTGATGCCTTCCTGGCTCGGAATCGAGTTCGCCCGCAAGTTCTTCGACGAATGGACCAAGGACTGGACGGCGCCGTCGGGGGCGCCGCTGACCTTCGGCGCGGGGCTGGTGTTCTGCAACGAAAAGACGCCGATCCGCCAGGCGCGCAAGATGGCGAAAATCATGGCGGAGGACGCGAAGACGACCCTTGAGAACGTCGCGCTCGATGACTTGAAGCACGTCCTCCAGATCGAGGCGTTCGAGAGCATCACCATGCCGGAATGGGACGAAGGCAAGGGTCTCGAGCGCTACCGCGAGAAATTGTTCGACGCGGCGCCGGCGCCGGCGCATTTCACCTTGCGCGACGAGGAGATCGGCATGACGTTCGAGCGCGTGCGCGAGTTGAAGAACGAGTTTCCGCGCTCGCAGCTCTATGGGCTGCTGCGTAAGGCGCGCGATGACGGGGCCTTCGCGCTCGGCGAAGCTGGCGACGTGGCGCTGAAGACCGAGGCGGAGGTCTATTTCAGGCGCAAGGGCCTCGATGCCGCCGAATGCCTGCCGAAATTGAAAATTCTCTCCAAGGCGCCGCTTGCCTATTCGCTGTTCATGGGCGCGGCGCTGTGGGACTACGTTGATCCGCTGGAGACGGCGTAATGGGCGTGTTCGCGTGCTACACTGTGAGCCTTACCGTGCGCAGCCCCTTCATGTTTCAGGGTCTGGCCAATTCGCGCCTCGGCATCGATGCGCCGTTGCTGCGCGATGAACTTGACCGCGTTGTTATCCCGGCCGATCAGATCCGAGGCGTGCTGCGCTCGGCGTGCTACCGCTTGCAGTGGGACGCGCCCCAGATCGCGCCGAAACGGCTATTTAAGGCGCTGTTTGGCGCCGCTTCCCCCGAGAACGAGAATAGCGACCCTGATCAATATGACCGCCCCGATCGCGGCGCATTGATCGCCGGCGATCTTGTCGCGGACGCGGCGAGCAAGTCGTTGGAAACGACGCGTATCGAAATCGACGACGAAACAGGCGCGGCGAAATCCGGCGCGCTTCAGATTGTCGAGCTCGCCGCGCCATTCGGAAAGGACGTATCGTTCAGCGGCAAGTTCCATCTGCAGGCCACGAACGATGTCGACGCCATCGCGGTCGAAACTCTGCTCGCGCGCGCGATCAGACTGGTTCCGGCGATCGGCGCCTTCAAGAGCGCCGGGTTCGGCGAGGTCATCACCGCCAGCGTCTTCCTCGACGGCACGCCGGAACCGGTGGTCGCCGCGGTCGGCGGATCGGCGCCGGACAGAATCGCCTATCGTATCACCTTTGATCGGCCGTTCGTCGTCGACGCGAAGCGCGAGACCGACAATCTTTTCGTCGGCGAAACCGTTGTTCCAGGCGGCGCGCTCAAGGGCGCGCTCGCGGCCAAACTCGCCGTTGTCGCGGGCATCGATCCGAAAAGTGACGGATGGGGCGAGGCGCTCGCTGCCCTGCGTATCTCGCATGCTTTCCCGGAAAACGATGAAGATGAACCCAAACTTTCAGGGTTTCGGGTTCCACACTCGCTCTATTGCTGGAAGCGGGACGAGCAACAGAAATTTGACGACGCGCTGTTTCAGGATGACGCGGAGATGGAGCGCTTTGTCGACGAGAACAAAGTGGCGCCCACCCATCCGATCGACTGGAAGGGCGCGTTCTTCACGGCGTTGCGCACGAACGGCCTCGTACCGGCTCCGCCGACCATCGATCCACAGCCGCGCACGCATGTGCGCATCGATGGCGAAAAACTAATTCCAGTCGAGGGCGCGCTGTTCACGACGGTCGCGCAAGGCGTCTTGCGGGGGGGAAAGCCGCGTGCGTGGCGCGTTGTATTGGATTTCCGGAACGTCGCGGAAGATCGCCGCGCCGCGTTGTGTGGACTCATCAAGGGCCGCCTCCACAATGTCGGCCGCACGGGCGCCTCGGTGACATTCGAGCCGATTGACGACCAGCAGATCCCCGATGCGCGCGACTTGGGGCGCGTTAGGCTGAATAGGCCGCCCGATCCGGTGCCGATCGACATGAACGGCAAGCGCTTCCATGCCATGACGCTTGTCACGCCCGCGTTGCTTACCGATCCGCGTTCGACCGTGTCCATCGAAGCGCAATACGAGGATTACATCGTGGCACAGACCGGCGGCCAGCTTGTGCGCTCCTATACCAGCAGACGGCTCGCGGGCGGCTATATCGCCACGCGCTACCGGCCCTATGGTCTCTCCTATTATCCATTCATTCTGACCGAACCCGGCTCGGTCTTTCTCGTCGAAGGTGGCGACGTGGAAAAGCTCGGCGAGATCGCCCGATTTGGTCTCCCGCCCATCGCGCTTTCGCACGCCCCCGCGCTGACGTGGAGGAGCTGCCCCTATCTGCGCGAGAACGGATACGGCGAGGTCGTTTTCTCGCTCGTGGATCCCATACGGTTGCGGGGAGGCGTCTAATGGCTGAACCAACCGATAAATTGTCACCGCTCGTTGGTCACCGCTACGAAATCAGCGGTGTGCTCGCGGTGCTCACGCCGTTGCATGTCGGCACCGGCGAGAGCGAGGAGATCCCCGGTGTCGGCGGAAAGGAGGGCGCGAACACGACCCCGGGCGTTGCGCGCGCTGTTACCGATCACAGGGGCGATCCCTATCTGCCGGCGACAACTGTCAAGGGACTATTGCGCCAAATCGGCGAGGAAATCCTTACCCCCGACGAAGTCGACGACATCTTTGGCCTGATCAAGAATTCATACAGCGCCAGCGGCGCCATGGGCGCGTTGTTGCCGCGCGGAGCGACGCTACGAGCGGCAGCGAAGGTGGAGGGATATCCTTACGTCAAGGCGGCACGTGTCAACGGCGGCGCGCTCGTCAACGGATGCTTCGTTGCCGCACGCACCGCGATCGATCCGCTCTCGGGAGTCGCCGCGGATGCCCGCCTGTTCTTTCAGGAAATGGTCGCTCCCGGCGCGACTTTTGACCTGAGTTTCGTCCTCCTCGCGGGTCTGGACGGCGAGATCAGGTTGAGCAATCTCCTGAAGATCCTTGCGAGGCTCGGCGCCGAAGACGGCGTCGTTTGCGGCCGCGGCAAGGCGGACCGCGCCGGCGCCTTGCAATTCATGCGGAGTTCGTTGCAAGTCCAGGAACGAAAAATCGACGCCGACGGATTTCTCGGCAAGAAGCCGAAGATCATCAGCTGTCCGGATGCCATCGATACGATCGAACCGGTCAGGAAATGGCCGGGCATTTTCCGTTGCGACGGACCATTTCTTTCACTTGACTCCTCCTGGGAACCCCAGCGGGAGAAGCAAGGGCTATCGGAGGAAGAGCAGCGGAAGATACCCCAACTTCATTATCAACACGATGCCGATGATCGCGCGCTCCAACTTGGGTCGCAAATCGCGGGCGTTTTGCGGGCGCGGGCGCGATGGATCATGGGGATCAAGGCACTCGCGAATGGTGGCGATCCGAGGAGCGTCGACCCGACCATGGGCGACGATGAAGAGGGCAAGCAAGCGTTCGGCGAGCGTGTCGTGCGAAGTCGACGCGACGTAAAGAAGCTTGATCTTTCGCCGGTCGAACGGCTGTTCGGTGTTTCGGGATTTGCCGGATTGCTGCGCATCGAGAAGATGGCCTTCAGCAAGGGGGAAAAAATCGACCTCACCTCCGTGAAGCTCGATCATTTCTCGGGAGCGCCGTTTGATAACGCGCTATTCAAGACACGCGCCGTGCGCGACGTGACCTTGAATCTCACGCTGTCGCTGAAGGGGCGCGCGGACGCTAACTTGAAAAGGCCTCGACTGGACAAGAGAGAGCCATCGGTCGCGATCCCGACACCTGACGATATCGCACTTTTCGACGCGCTGACGAACAGCCTCAAGGACGATGGTCTCATGCTCGGGCACGGGACGAATAAGGGTTTTGGGTGGTTCATCCACGTCGATCAAGGATCCCGCACATGAATGGTGACGCACTTCTGCAACGTGCGATCGATATTCTCAAGAAGGTGGATCCGACGGGCCGCTTGCCGCATTCCGACGCGCGCGATGCGTTGATCGAGCAAAGCCTTCGGTTCGCGGAAATGTACGACGACGACAGGGAACGTCTGGATGCATTGACAACGGAAGCGCTCCGTCGAAGGACCGGCAAAGGGCCAGCCGGCCCTTCCCGGGAACGCGGCGGCACCGCGCCCTCGCGCTCCTCGTCGGGTTTTTCCCCCGCTTCCACGCATCGCGCGACCGGACGCCCCGGCGCGGCTCCCATTCGTCCCGCCCCCAGCGCCGCCGAATTAACCGCGCCCTATCGATTCGTCGCCATCCCTGACCGAATTGTGAAAGCTCAGATTGAGACGAAGTTCGCCAGTTTGGGCTTTCCGATTCCAAACGGATTTTGCGGCGAGATTGAAGTCGAATGGACATTCGAGACACCGATGTTGATCGGGGTCGAAGACGAAAAGGGTGTCGCCGGACCACTGCGGCTCGGTGAGGATTACGTCATTCCAGGCGCAACCCTGCGCGGCATGATGAGGGCGGCGATGAGTATCGTGACTCGCGCACGGCTCGCCCAAGTCAACGCGAACCACCGCTACGGTGTCCGCGACTTCACGCATCCCCTGTTCAAGGAAAGCGCCGGCACGCAGCGCCTTGCATGGGGCAATGTGCGAGCCGGATGGCTGCGAAAGTGCGAGTTAGGCAAAACCAAGAAAGAGAAGGATCGGCGGGTTACGTCCGACAGAGATGAGGACCCGCGAGAGACGACCAATGAAGATGAGGACGCGCGAGACGCGACCAAAAGTGACCTAGAATTGAGCGACTACGTCCTCACGCCATGTGACAAGGCGATGGTGCGTATCCGCGCCCTGCCGAGACAATTCAACCAAGGCGGCCCGACCGACAGCGGCGAATGGCATCAAGCCTGGCTCAAGAAGAAGCTCGCCGAGCGGTACGAAACTGCCCGATATATTCAAGAAAAGCGGGACAAGAGGGCGATCTTCGATTTTGAAAAAAGATCCAAACCCACCCCTTTCGCGCCCGATCCCACCGCGACCGATCACGTCATTCCGGGCGGCGGCGGTGCCGGCAGCGGCTGGTTCGTTTTCTCCAACTATTCGCCGTCCCTCAAGAATGTGGATGCCGCGGTCCTCGACGCGCAGCAAGCCTCTCCGCGGCCGGGTGATCAAAAAAAGCGCGAATATGTTTTCTTCGATCGATCCGGCGCAAATGAGATTCGGCTGACACGCCAGGATTTCGAGAATTTCGAGCGCATCAATTCCAAGCCCAGCAAGACCAAATCCGTGCCCGACGGTTCCTACGCGGTCCTGAGCCCGACGCTGGAACACGGAAATCGCATTCCGGTATTCTATGTCGGCGACCCCGGATGTGATGATCCCGATTTCGCGATGGGGCTGACGCGGCTTTTCAAGCTGCCACACAAATATAGCGTTGGCGACGTGCTACTCAGGCAGAAGGAACACAAGATCAAACCGGGCGATCCCGACATGGTCGAGGCATTGTTTGGCCACGTCTATGATCGCAAGGATCTTGGCATAAGCGAGGAGGATGCCGAGCGATTGCCGCCCGGATCGGTCGCGCGAAAAGGACGCCTCGCCTTCGGCTTCGCAAGGCTGTCAAGCGCTACACCCGCCGCCCCGACTGGCATCATCACCACGACGGCGATGGCGCCACGCGCGTCTTACGCGCCATATTACTTGCGTGGACCGATTAAGGACTGGACGGATATCGCGACGAGCGGTCGCGAGGGCGACGCGCGACTTGCCGGCCGCAAACGCTATTTCCCTCGCTTTCCGGCCGACAGAGTTGCTAGCGCGCCAAAGACGATTGAGAACACCTTGGCCAAACGCAAGAGTCGGATCACTAATGAAACTGATTCGAGACTTCGATTGCTGGAACCCAAGGCGCCGGGCGGGCAGCTGTGTTTCCCCGGCGCCATTCGCCTGCATAATGTTACGGCGGAGGAGATCGGCGCGGTGCTGTGGACCTTGATGTTCGGCGGCGACCCGAGCAAACGCCACATGATTGGCCGCGCCAAAAATGCCGGCGCGGGACAAGCGAAAGCGGTGGTCACGAAGCTGTCGTTGGTGCCAAATAGCAAGAGCGACCAGAAGCCAGAAAATATGGAGATCGCGCCGTTCCTGCGCGACTTCGAAACCTACATGAGGGACCATGCGGATCGGAACTGGCCTCAAGTCGACGAATTGCGCGAGTTCTTCGGCATCAGTGATCCCGTCGTGGGAGCCGGATTGAAATCGGAATTTTTGCCGGAACCGAATGACTTCGGGCGTCTGCGCCGGCTCGTTAAGGCCGATGTCCAAAATGATCCGTCGCTGGTGACAAAGGCAGACGACCGCCTCCTTCCGGCGCCCGCCGTGGCACCAACCGAGGGGCAACGCCAGTGAATTCGAAGTATACGGCGATAAACTTGCTGAAAGCACCTTTTTTTGGCTTTCTCCCGGAGCGAGCCAAGGCGATGGGCAGCGTGCGAGCGGCTCTGCGGCGGCTGTGGAACTGGTGGGAAGAGACGTGGCTGTGGAGACATTTACAACAGACGTGGCTGTGGAAATGGTTGCAATTCACGTGGCTGCGGAGGTGGCTACAAATGACGTGGCGGTGGCTGCCCGGCCGTGGTTGGCCGAAGCAGATCATCGATGTCGGCATCGCACCCCCGCATTGGCTGGTCTTGCTCTGCCTTCTCGTCCTTGCCGTAATTTGTGTGCCGCTCTTGCTATTTTGGGTACCCTTAGCTGTCGTGGACGGTCGGGCCGATGAACTGAACAAGCTTCTGCTTGCATTTGCCGGCCTTGCCGGTGCCCCATTCCTTATCTGGAGAGTCTGGATTGCTGACGGACAGCGGAAGACGGACAACGAAGCGCATTTCAGGGACTTCTTGAAGAATGCGGTCGATCATCTCGGGGCTGAGAGAAAAGATGGAACTTCGAATATCGAGCACCGGATCGGCGCGATCTACGCTTTGGAAAAGCTCGCTCGCGACTGCAAGCCGTTACATTGGCCAGTGATGGAGATCCTCTGCACCTACGTTCGTCGGAACGCATACAGGTTGGGCGATCCCACACGCGCAGCGGCGCGGGTAGATGACGATGTGCAGACGGCATTGACAGTAATTGGTCGCCGCTCGGAAGCGCAACTATCTTGGGAAGCCGAGATCTCCACTGGTTTCGGGCAGAAGCGCCTCAAACTCACGGATTGCTGTCTTCGCGAAGCGGAATTGGGCGGCCTGAATTTCGACCATGCTGATTTCCATAATTCAGACTTGCGTGGCGCAAAATTGGCAAGTGCATGGTTCAGGAATGCTCAATTGGATTACGTTGATATTGATGGGACGACAACGCTTACCGGTGCCGACTTCGAAGGAGCAACCTTGAAAGATGCCAATTTAGAAAACGCACTATTCACGGAAGCGAAACTTCGCGGAGCCGACCTCAAGTTAGCGCGACTTCGATCGACATTCCTCAAAGATGCGATCGGATTGGAGCTGCAACAACTTGAGGCAGCGCAATACGACGATTCGACGATATTGCCTGACTCTATCAAAGAGCAGCTGTCGTCATGAGACGACGATTGGGAGCGTGATGCCTGAAAATGATAATGATTCGACCAATCACGGCAAACGGCGACTTG
Organism: Xanthobacteraceae bacterium; assembly: GCA_041918675.1. GTDB lineage: Bacteria > Pseudomonadota > Alphaproteobacteria > Rhizobiales > Xanthobacteraceae > SCUB01. The sequence continues at coordinate 164,513 of JAYRVF010000006.1, read as the reverse complement.
CGCGATCGCGCCGAGCGACCAAAGGGCGAGATCGGCGTGCGGCTCGACAAGCCGGAGCGCGTCGTTGACATCGCCGCGCTGTGCGGCATCTGGAGGCGTGGGATCGTTACGCATCGGCTGCGCGGGCTTGCGCACCTTGCTCCCGACGTCGGACTCTTGGGCCGCATCCGAGGCGCATTTGGCACTCGGCTCGCGTCGGCCGCGTCGTCGCAAGCACTCGACGGGCATCCCTGCCCATGGAATCCTCCTTGCGCTTTCGAACCATTGTTTCGCAAGCAGGGCCGCATGAGCGACGGCTTCGACCACGCGAGTCCATGGACGATCGCGATCGATCCACGGCGCGGCGACCTCGAGGTAACGCTCACCGTCTTCGGCTTCGCCAACGAGTTCCTCGCGGCCGTGGCCGAGGACATGACGGCGGCACTTCGCCATGATGTCGACTGGCGCGGGAGGACGAGCCTTTTCGTTCCGAAAATCGAGATCGCCGGCCGTCGTGTCGTGGAAACGGAGGGAATCGCGGCTCCGCCTCAGGCCGATCGCTTTGTGCTCGATTTCGTTTCTCCGCTTGCGATAACCGGCAACGACCCACGAGCGAAGCCGGCGAGCTTGATAACCGGCCTTGGCCAACGGCTTGAATCACTTGCGCGCTGGCATGACGTTACACTCGGCGATGAGCTTGAGCGCCGCACGCTTGCTCCGCTTGCCCGTTCGCTCGAGTATAACTTCGTCGAATACGACGTGGTGAAGTGGACGCGCGGCTCCCAGCGACAGGCTCGGGCAATCCCGATGAGTGGTCTTGTCGGTCGCCTGGAGATCGCCGGCACGACCGCGCGTGACCCTCGCTTCGGCGCCATGCTCGCGCTCGGCGCCACCTGCAATCTGGGCGCCGACGCGGCTTTCGGCTGCGGGCGCTACGAACTGACCATTGACGCGGGGGCTGGCCGCCATTGACCCACCGGCTGGTGGCCGCCGCAAGCGGAACGGCTCGAAGGGCGAAGTCGGACGCTCGGCCGGCGGCGTGGCGATTGATCACCATTCGTCGTTGCCCACGGCGCGCTGCCCGATCCGTGGATTGGTCGGCACGCGCCATGGCAAGTATCCGGGGCGCATCGCCTGCATGCCGACATCCGACCGCACGGTCTCACTGATCAGGCGGGCTCGACGGCTGGCTTGCGGCACGCAAACTTGCGCGCGACGGATTTTCGCAGAAAGGTTCGAAGACCACGCGCGAACTTCTTTGTAATGGCGGAGAGAGAGGGATTCGAACCCTCGATAGAGTTTCCCCTATACACGCGTTCCAGGCGTGCGCCTTCAACCACTCGGCCACCTCTCCGTCGCGCCATTCCTTGAACGCGCGGGCGGATTTTTTCAAGAGGCACGAACGGCATGGCTCCCAGAGCGCCGGCGCACCTGGAAACCCCTGGAACTGACGCAATGGCGTGCGTGGGGCCCGATCAGCCCGCAGGCTGCGGCAAATCCCGCAGGAGTGGGAACCTCTCTTGAGGCCGGAATTTTCCTGTGGCGTTGAATCCAGAGCAATTCGCAGCGGCGAGACGATCCCGTCTCGCGGGAGAAATGCTCTTGTCGGGTCGATTCGGTTGCCCGATGAGGCCAATCCGGCGTCGGCCGGCTCGAGAGTTCCGATTTGGGGCGGCTCGCAGCGAGCCCAAGCGCGGCCCAAGATGCCCCGCGATGACCTTGGTGCCGGCACGAATGAAATAACTTATATAAATCAGTATGTTACGTCAATTTTCGATGGGGCGACGCCGCCGGCGGTGGGATAACATATTGATATTGCGACAAAATCCACTTTGGGACGCAAGGTCGCTCGGGCCCTGTCCGAATTCCTTGCCTTTAAGAGTCTGACGACCCTCCGCGTCATTTGGCGGATTGAGAGGCGCGGGGGATGAGCGTTCGCACATCGGCGCCCAGGTCACTGACGACACCGGCCCGAAGCAGCACTCCTCGCTCGGCGATCGTTGGTGGAGCGCCTACGCAGCACCGCGCACCGCGCCGAAGCGCGCAATATTGGCCGAGGCGCACGCCACCGCTCGATGAATGTTCGGTGGCAGGACGGACCGGGGCGGCTTCTTGATCCAACCGTCGCTCCGTGCCGTCGGAGCTGGTCAATCCATGGTGGAATTAGCGGAGTAGAGCCGATTTCGCCGCCGCCGAACGCCGCGGCATGGTGCGTCGACCGCATGCCTTGATTGATCAGAAATTGGCGTCCAATTGCCAGGAATCACGGTCAATTTTCCAGCCGCCGCCGACGGTGTCGTGAAGTGGCGCCAACCGTGTCTGGCGGGGCTCGTCATCTTCCATCTCATCCATATAACAGGAGTTCGTGCGAAATATCGGTCGATGAAGCGGACGCGGTCGTACCGACAGCGGCTCCTCGACATGAACCGGCAGAACAATCACTGATGAATGAAACGCGTCGGTCAACCGCAATCGTTGTTGTCGAGGACGATCCGGAGGTTCGCAACATCTTGCACGACGGCTTTGTCGCGGAGAAATACGAGGTCTTCGAGGCGTCGAACAGCGACGAGTTGACGGACATTCTCGAACGCCATCCGATCGACCTGATCACGCGTGATCTGATGCTCGGAACCGAGGATGGGCTGGCCCTCGCGCGGCGCATCCGCTCCAATCGCAACATCCCGATCGCCATGATCGCCGCCAAGGCGGACTTGGTCGATCGCGTCGTCGGCCTCGAACTCGGCGCCGACGACTACATTTCAAAGCCGTTTCACATGCGCGAGGTCTTGGCGCGCGTCCGCGCCATCCTGCGTCGCTACGAGAAATCGGTCAGTCCCGACGCGGTCGCCACGCACGACCGAAACGGATTTGAGGGCTGGATCCTGGATGTCGGCAAACGCGAACTGCTCAATCCGGACGGCAAGGTTTGCGAGCTGACCACCGCCGAATTCAATCTTCTTGTGATTCTGGTCAAGCGGCCCTGCCCGGGTCTTCACTCGCGACGAGACAATGGATCGTCTCAAGGGGCATGAATGGGCGCCACCCGACCGGACGATCGACGCGCTCGTCGCGCGCCTGCGGCGGAAAATCGAGCCCGATAGTGAAACACCGCGAATTCTCAAGACTGTGCGGGGCGCGAACGAAATCCGCGCCGTCGCCGTGAACCCAGATCCAAAAAGAAAGGCCCCGGCCAGTGGCCGGGGCCCGAGCTCGCGGCTCGTTTGATCGCGACGATCAGCGCGACTGATCCTGCACGCCGGAGCCGACATTGATGTCGACATCCTTGGTGTCGCGGAGGAAGATCGCGCCGACGACCAGCGTCATCACGGCGACAACGATGGGGTACCAGAGGCCGTTATAGATGTTGCCGGTCGCCGCCACCACGGCGGTGGCCAGAAGCGGCAGCATGCCTCCGAACCAGCCGTTGCCGATGTGATAGGGCAGCGACATCGACGTGTAGCGAATCTTGGTCGGGAACAATTCGACCAGGAACGCCGCGATCGGCCCATACACCATGGTGACGTAGACGAGGAAGATCACCAGGATCAGCTCGACCATGACATAGTTGATCTTGGCGGGGTCGGCGGCTTTCGGATAGCCCGCCGCGGCGAGCGTCTCGGTCCACTTTTTCGCGTCCCAGCCATCGATCTTGGTCGAGCCGATCTGCACCGACACCGACTTGCCGGGGCTGTCCTGCTTGGTGAACGACAGGCCGGCCTTGGTGAGGAAGTCCTGCGCGCGGTCGCAATCGGAGAATTTCGACCACGGTCCCACGAAGATGTGGAAGTTGCAGGTCGACTGGTCCGCCGTCATGACGATCGGGTTCTTCTGCTGGAACGCCTCGAGGTCGGGGTTGGCGTAATGCGTGAGCATGCCGAACAGCGGGAAGTAGGTCACCGCCGCGATCAAGCAACCCGCGAGGATGATCTTGAGGCGACCGATCCGATCGGACAGCCAGCCGAAGAAGATGAACAGCGGAGTGCCGATCAGCAGCGAGACGCCGATCAGGACGTAGGTCGTGATGAAGTCGACCTTCAGCGTGATCTGCAGGAAGAACAGCGCGTAGAACTGGCCGGTATACCAGACCACGCCCTGGCCGGCGGTCGCACCCAGAAGCGCGAGCAGCACGTATTTGTTGTTCGGATAGTGGAGGAAGCTCTCGGTGAGCGGGGCCTTGGAGGCCTTGCCCTCTTCCTTCATGCGCTGGAACACCGGCGATTCATTGAGCTTGAGCCGGATGTAGACCGAGAACACGAGTAGGACCAGGGACACCAGGAACGGAATGCGCCAGCCCCAATCGGCGAAGGTCTTCGCGTCGATGGTAATGCGCGCGAAGCCGATGATCAGGAGCGCCATGAAGAAGCCGAGCGTCGCGGTCGTCTGAATGTAGCTGGTGGTGTAGCCACGTTCATTGGGGCGCGAGTGTTCGGCGACGTAGGTCGCCGCGCCGCCATATTCGCCGCCGAGCGCGAGGCCCTGGGCAAGACGCAGCGTCACGAGCAGAACCGGCGCTAGCCAACCGATGACGTTGAAGGTGGGCAGCAGGCCGACGAGGAAGGTCGCGCCGCCCATCACCAGGATGGTGACGAGAAAGGTGTATTTGCGACCGACAAGGTCGCCGATGCGGCCGAAAATGATGGCGCCGAACGGACGCACCAGAAAGCCGGCGGCGTAGGTCGCGAAGGCCGACAGCAGCGCGGCGGTTTCATTGCCCGGCGGGAAGAACAACGAGGCGAAGAACGGCGCGAGCGTCGCGTAAAGATAGAAGTCGTACCATTCGAACACGGTACCAAGCGACGAGGCGAAAACGACCATGCGTTCGTCCCTCGTCATGCCCTTGGTTGGGGCGGATGTTGTAGTCGCGGTCATGAGCGTTGCTCCCCTGAAGTCGCGGAACGGGGCGTTTGTTACACGCCTCCTCCCGCGCACTTGCCACCGCCTCTGTCTTGATGTCATTACGCCGCTGGTATTAGACATAAGGTCGTAATCGGGGCCCTCAACCGATTGTTATTGTTGCCGTTTATTTTGATTAATGGTCCGGAAACCTTGGCCATCCTGTCTACTCCCGTCGCGATTTCGCGACGCGTGGCCGGCCGTCGCCCATCGCTCGGCGAACCGATCGCGGCGACCGCTCGCGGCGATTGCCGCCGGGGCGGGCGGCGATCTTGCCTCGCGGAAAATCGTCGAAATTGTTAAGTGATCGACATGGATATCTGGCAACCCTCGTTGAGGCGCGGCCTTCGGCGAACCGGCGCTAACCCGGCCATGGCTATCGCCGCGACATTGGGGCTTGTCGCGCTGTTGACGGCCGGCCTCGCGACGATCTCGCGCTTCCTCGATGTCCATACGGTCACGATGATCTATCTGATCCCCGTGATGTTCGCGGCGATCACATGGGGCATCCTACCCGCCCTCGTCGCCTCCATCGCCGGCATCGGCATGGCGGCCTTCTTTTTCTATCCCCCGCTCTATGATCTGCGCGTCTACCGCACCGATCATGTCGTCGACCTCATGCTTTTCATCTTCGTCGCGGTCATCACCGGACATCTGGCCTCGCGGGCGCGGCAGGCGAAAATCCGCGCGGAAGCCGAGACCTTGCGCGAGGCGCTGATCGATTCGGTGTCGCACGAGCTCCGCACGCCGCTTTCGACATTGCTCGGATCGGTCTCCGTCGTCAGCCAATCGGAGGCGGTTCGCGGCGATGTCAGGCTCGCGTCGCTGTTGTCGGCGATGCAGGAATCCGCCGAGCGCCTCGACACCGAAATCGGCAATCTGCTCGAAGCGACGCGCATCACCGGCCATGACATCGATCCGCGATCGGAATGGATCGACCCCGGCGACATCATCAGCGCCGCGCTCGACCACAAGCGGCGGGTCCTCGGCCCCCGCCCGATCAAGGTCGATATCGAGGATGGCCTGCCCTTGCTGCGCGGCGACGCCGTCCTGCTTGAACGCGCGTTCCTGCAATTGATCGACAACGCGGCGAAATACGCGCCGCCGGACACGCCGATCGAAATTCACGCGCGCCAGCGCGACGGATTTGTCGAGCTCGCGGTCCGGGATCATGGCGTTGGATTGACCGCCGACGAACTGCCCCGCATTTGGGATCGCTTCTATCGCGGCGCGCGCCATCAACGCACGGTGCCCGGCGCTGGACTTGGACTATGGATCGCCAAGGCCCTCATTGTCGCCTGCGGCGGACAGGTCGCGGCGCGAAGCGAGGGGGAGGGAAAGGGAACCACGTTGATCTTGAGCCTGCCAAAGTCGCCGACGGTCGCCAGGGTGGACATCGGCGATGAATAATCTGGGCTCCAACGTTCTTGTGATCGAGGACGACGTGCAGATACGGCGCTTCCTCCGCGCCGGTCTCGAAATGGCGGGATTCAACATCATCGAGGCCGACAACGCCGGAGAGGGCTTGCGTCTCGCCACGCTTCACCCGATCGATCTCGTGATGGTCGATCTCGGCTTGCCCGATGCCGACGGCGGCACGGTGGTCGAGCGCCTGCGCCAATGGTCTCAGATACCGATCATCGTCTTGTCGGTGCGCGCCAAGGAGACCGAAAAAGTTCGCCTGCTCGAACTTGGCGCCGACGACTACGTCGTCAAACCCTTCGGCATGGCCGAACTTCTGGCGCGGGCGCGCGCGGCCCTGCGTCGCCACAAGCAGGGCGTCGCGGCCGAGCCGGAGATCCGCGCCGGCCCGCTGGTGATCGATCTTGCAACCCGCGCGGTCAGCGTCGACGGCAACCGCGTCGCGCTTTCGCCGAAGGAATATCGCCTGTTGCAGGTGCTCGCCCGGCACGCGGGCAACGTCGTGACGCATCAGCAATTGCTGCAGGAGGTCTGGGGCTCCGGACATCAGGCGGACGCGCATTATCTGCGCATCTTCGTGCGCAAGCTGCGCCAGAAAATCGAGGCCGATCCGACGCGGCCGAAAATCCTGCGAACCGAACTGGGTGTCGGATATCGGCTCGCCCAAGACACAGAGGAATGACGCGCGGGAGCATTTCAGTTCCGCGAAGCTATACCGTCCCGCCGTGAGACGCCTTGGACGGCATGGGCGCCGTCACGCCCATCATGGAAACGCGCGACATTTTCTCATGCGCCCAAATCCCTTCCACATGGGCGGTACGTTCGCTTGCGAAATTTCCTCCTTGATGTTTACGCCGAATTTATTTCGCGGTCCGCAATAGTTACGTGAAATTTTATGCGCCTTTCGACTAAGCACTCGAACAAAGCGCCGGATGCGATTGATCTGCTCCGAGTTCGACGCGAGTGTGACGATGAAGAAGAAGCAGTTGGGCGCCAACGCCTTGTCGAAATTCGAATCTTCACCCCAGCGGCCGCCGCCGCCGGAAGTCATCCTTGCCAAGCGCCTCAATTTGATGGTGGAGATCGCGCGCCTGCGCAACTGGAACGGTACCTCGCACAAGCCGCTGGACCGAGCCGAGCTTCTCCTGACAGCGCGCTGGGGCCGCGCCACGTGGGCGACCCGCGCCAATCTGCTCAAGTCGGCGCAGTGGCTGGTGGGTCTTGCCTACAGTCAGGGCACGTTCGTCTGATCGCGCGCGACCCGGGCACGGTCGGCGGAAACTCAACAAGGCCTTGGGCGCGCTGATAACCGCGCTATTCCTTCGGTGCCTGGTTCATTCGGCTTGTCGACGTCGCGTCATCTTCTTCAAGGCCACGCTTGCGAACGACGGTGACGGTGCATGGCGCCTGCGCCGCCACCTCGCCCGATACGCTGCCAAGAAGTTTGCGCAAGGTCGAGTTCGCGCGGGCGCCCATGACGATGTGATCGACATGGTTCGAGCGCGCGTAATCAAGGATCGCGCCCGCCGGATCGATCGCCTCGAGGACATGAAACGTCACCTTGCCCTCGGGCAGTTTGAGCGGCTCGGCCCAGTGCTTTAGTTCGACCAGCCGCGCCACATGCTTGCTGTGGCCTTCTTCATCGAGGCTGCGGTCGATCGTGACGCGATTCTGCTTGAGCACGTTGAGGCAGGCGATGCGCGCGTCCGGCGCCGTCTCCAAAACGCGCTTGACCGTCACGCGCAGGGCGTCTGCCAACAGCTCCGAGCCCTCGATGAGATCGATCGCGACCGCGATGATCGGCGCGCTGTCGAAGTCGCCGACGATTTGCCGCTTGCGCAGCTCGCGGCCGGTATCGTCATTGAAACGGCGTTTGAGCGCGGTGAAGTAGGAATCCTGCTTCAGCCGTTCCGATCGCGCCGTCAGCTTGACCTGATCGGGGTGTTGCAGATCGAACGCCAGATGCGCCGCCGAGGGATGCCGCCAGGCCGGATTGACCTCGAGGCAGCGCAACACGATTTCCTGCAGCCATGGCGGGTAATCGGGCCGCAGTTGGCGCGGCGGCTGCGGGTCGCGCCAGATTCTCCTTTTCAATCCCTTGAGCCGCTGCGGATCGCCGAACGCCCGCGTGCCGGTGCTGAAAAAATACATCAGCACGCCGAGCGCGAACAGATCGCTGCGCGGATTGTTGCGCGTCCCCAACACCTGTTCGGGAGCCATGTACGGTGCCGTGCCGTAGGGCAGACGGAATTCCTCCTCCATCAGGTCCGGCAATTGCTGGTGATGGGCGAGGCCGTAGTCGATCAGCACCGCTTCGCCGCTGGCGCGGAACAGAACGTTCGACGGCTTGATATCGAGATGAATGACGTGCTGGCGATGAAGATCGTCGAGGGCCGCGGCGATCTTGGCCCCGAGCGAGGCGACCTCCTCGTAAGGCAGCGGCAGGTCCTTCAGCCGCGGCAGCAGCGAGGGCCCCGGCACATGCTCCATGACGATGTGGGGCTGAACCTCGAAATCGCCCTCGGCCACGAATTTCGGCACATGCGGGCCGGATATGCGCGGCAGAATCATCTGCTCCATCTCGAAGCTGACGATCGCCGCCGGGTCCTCGCCCTCGAACAGGATCGGCACCTTCATCAGCATCGGGAAGCCGATGTCGGGCCGCGTCACCTTCCACAGGATGGACATGCCACCCTTGTAAATGACCTCGCCGATCAGAAAGCCATCCAGCGTGGAACCGGTTTCAAGTCTTGGTTTGGCCATTCACCATCGTCCGAGCAAATCAGCGCCTCACCGCCCGCGCGCCAGGCGATCGGCGAGCGGCGCCGGCAGTCCAGCCTCGCGAATCCGCGCCGCCGCCGTCTCGATATCATAGGGCACGCGCAGAAAGGTGACTTCCGACGTGTCGGTGTTGAAAATCGAATAGCTCGCCGCCGGATTGCCGTCCCGCGGCTGGCCGACCGACCCCAGCACCATCAGCCAGCGGCGTTGGCGCAGCACAGGGATGCTGACGCCGGGAACCGGCTGGAACAGCGTCAACTTGCCGGTCTGAGCCAGCGAATAGATCGCCGGCATGTGCACATGGCCGACAATGGTAACCGGCGCCCGCGTCGACTCGATGCTGTGGCGGGCGACGTCGGAATCCACGACATAAACGAAGCGCGACGGCGCCGAGGCGTCGCCATGCGCATAAAGGCGACCCCCTTCCTCGACCGTCATCGGCAGGCGATCGAGCAGTTCGCGCGCGCTGGCGCCGAGCTGGTTGCGCGTCCACTCGATCGCGATCTGCGCGTTGCGGTTCATCGGCAGCGTGGGGTCCGACACGGCGCGGTCATGATTGCCGACGATCGCGATCGCGCCCTGATTGACGAATTCCCCCACCTTCTCGACCACCCATTCCGGATCGGCGCCATAGCCGACGTAATCGCCAAGAAAGGCATAACGATCGACTTGTTGCTCACGCGCGTGCGCCAGGCAGGCTTCAAACGCCTGCCGGTTGGCGTGAATATCGGCGAACAGGGCGATCAGCATGGCAGGAACCCCTTCCGGTGCCCGAGGGCGCGACCGTCAATGTCGCCCGGAAACGGAGCGGGTTCAATGCGACCTGAGATGTAGAGGACCCCGAGGACGGCCCTTCGCCGATGGGACGAGCCGCCAGAACAAGCCGGCGGAACAAGTCGGCTTGTCCGTGTCCGGCGCGCCTATTCGCCCTCGGAGGATTGACGACGCCTGCCGGCCATCGTTCGAGCGGATGCTTCGTTCGCTCAAGCATCTCTCGGCGAGTTGGAATCGTCTCGCCGAAATGAAATGCTCCCGATTCAAGACCCTTGAGCAAATCCTCGTCGCGAAAGTGGCTTCACTCTTGCGGGATTTGCTCGCCCGCGCGCGGCGGCACGGTGGATCGCCATCCAAGCGTGTCCGCCGTCAACATTGTTGGGACAGTTCCGTTGAGGCGGTTCCGTTGCGACAGTTCCGACGATGGACACGCCGGCTTTGCCTCAATCCCGGGAGAGGCGCGCAAGGGGCGGCTTTCCGCCATCCGCTGCCATCCGCCGCCATCGCCAGCCGACGTGTCCCAAGCCCGTGTCCGCGACGCGCGTCACCGTGCGCATGTTAATGCGAGCATGAGGAGGTTACCAAGGGCGCGCGATGATGCCTCTCCGACATCATGCGACGCGAATGGCGGTAGCAGGGAAATCGGTGATGCGCCGTCACCCGGAAATCTCGAGAGCGCTCCGCGAGCGGGGCCACTCGACTACAGCGGGATTCCGCGAACCTGGCACTTGGGCGAGCAAACATCCTTCGACGGACAAGCCATGTCCTGATGCGCGCACCAGGTCTCGGACTGCTTGATGCATCCGCCCCGCTGCAGGCATTTGCCGTCGCAGATCCGCTGGTTCGGGCAATCGCCGGTTTTGCCGCCGCAGTGCGCCGCGTCGCAATCCTTGGTGCAACCCGGCAGACCCGTCAGCCGCAAGAGATGGGTGTCCAACTCCGGCTCGTCGAAGAATTGAAGTGCCTTGAGCGCCTCTTCCAGCTTTTCCCGTTCCTTGTCGGTCATGGCTGTTCTCCTTGATCGCGGGAGGTTGTTTCCGATGTCCCGCTCGACGCCTGTTTGGCGGCGCAATTGTAAAGACCGGAGCATGCCGTCGTATTCGGATCGTATTTGGCGCAAGCCTTGATCGAACAGGGAGAGGCGTGCGCGGCGCATTGCCGCGACCCGCTCGGGTCCGGATCGGGCTCATGGTCATGGCGGTCGGATGATGGATCGTGCCGCGTATCATTGGTCGTATCGGCGGCGGCGCTTGCCTCCATATCGAGGCGCAGCTTCATTCGGCTGATCAAATTGTATTTGAGAGCGCTGCATTCCTTCTTGCCGGCCACGACCGATTCATATGGGCAGCCGCCCATGCAGATCGGTAGGATTTCGCAGTCGCGACATTCCTCGTCGTCGAACGGATCGAAGCCGAGCCAGTCAAAATAGCGGCTATTCAGCTCGGAATCGAAGACGGTTCCGATCTTCTCCTTTTCATTGCCGATAAGGTTCCAGCACTTGGTCAGATTGCCGCGCTGATCGACGAGGTACGTGCCTTTCTGATCGGCCATGCAGACCGCGGTGCGCAAATGATTGCGCAGCGAAACCGCGAAGCCGCGATCGGCGAAGATTTTGTAGATGTCGATCTCGGTATTGGCGAATTCCTCGACGTTGAAGCATGTCGGCGCGAAGCTCGGGCACGCGGCTCCGAGATTCTGAACATGACCGAGATAGACGCTGACCCTGTTCTTGAGGCCGCGCTCTTCCAGACTATCAAGAAGGCGCGGTACGTGGTCGACATTGAGCCGATCGATGTTGATCCGGATCGCGACCCGATCAAACAGATGATGGCTGGCGGTTACATTATCGAGAATGGTATTGAAAGTCGGGCCGCCGCGACGCTGATGGCGGCGTTGGTCATGGATCTCGGCGGGGCCGTCGAGCGTCACCTGCCAGAAGCCGACCTTGCAATCCTTGGTCAGGACCTCGGCGACTTCCGGCGTCATCAGATAGCCGTTGGAGATGATGTCGGCATCGTAGCCAATCCCGGTCAGCCTGGCGAGATCGATGAAACGTCGCGACAGCTTCTCGATCGTCTTCAACGCCAGCAGCGGTTCACCACCATACCAGCAGACGCCAAAACGATCGGCGTTCTTGAGCGAATTGACCACGAACCCGTAGACCGCCTCCTGCGTCTCCTCGCTCATGACCTCCTGGTTGAGTTCCTCGAAGCAATAGCTGCAGCGAAAATTGCAGGCCAGGGTCGGCGCGATCGTCAGCCCGAGGCTCCTGCCGGAAAACCGGCCCATCCTGTTGCGGACCTTCAACCGAGTAAGTTCATCCACGCCCTCGTCGACGAGGAATCCTCCGCGAAGCAACGAGGCGCATGCGTCGCGAGAAACGCCATTGGCGACCCGACCGCCGTCCATCTTTTCGATGAAACGGGCGGCTTCCGTCCGAATCGAAGCGAAGGCATTGGTCAATGCATTGTAGATGTATGAGTGGCCACGGTGCTCGAAATGAAAATTGTAGCGCGATGGCTTCATTGCGGTGCCGCCTCGGTTGACCAACTCAGCGGATTAATTTGATATTGACGGCGATCTTTGACAAAGCCGAGCGAAAGCCGCCGGTTTCTTCGTTTGAATAAAGCTTTGAATATCGCAGACGACACCACAATAGTGGCGGAAGCAAGGATACGACCTGCGACTGGGTCTTAGTCTCGATTTGCTCTGGCATTGACCGCAACGGCGAAGTGAAATTCGCGCGATGTCATCATCCAGAAGGTCATCTAGAAGGTCATCTAGAAGCTTCGCATGACCATGAAAGGGCGGGCGACGTAGCAACCTCGCCGCGACGAGAGCGAGCCGTGGCCATCCGCGCGCCGATCGATTTGGCCGCTTGGGAAGTTCGCAGCGCGCGGCGATGACCAGCTCCGCCGCGCGGGGCGATTGTCGGGATGCCCGTCGGATTTCCGGCGAGGTTCCGCGCGATCACGCGACCAACACGCCGCGCCGTATCACCAGTTATCCCGCGGCTGACGATAGCGCCGACCGGCGCGCTCCCGCGCGCTGGTGACCTCGGAATCCGGGCCGCGCTGGAAGAAGAAACCGAAGCCGTTGTCGTTCCAGAAGTCGCGATTCGCATCGCGCGCGATTTCCGTCGGCCGGCGCGTCACGAAGCCGCCCTGGGGGTGATTGCTCAGCACCGCGACGAACTCGGTGCGATAGTTGGTCTCGCGACTTAACGGCTCGTCCGAGACGATGATCGAGGATCGCGGCAGGGCCGTCATCGCGATGTGCTCGAGGGCGTTGCCCGGGATGGTAACCCGGCTGAGCGCGCTTTCCGCGTCGTCGCCGTGGTCGATCGTGACCGCCGTCCAGCGCAGGCCGTGGTTGTTGCGCGCCATCGCCGTGAACACATGCGTGCCGATTCGCTTTTGCGGATCGCGGATCGTGACCGGAATCTCGATGGTCGCGTCGAACATCTCGCCCCCGTCCGGCAGCGGCTTTTGCGTGTTGCGCCTAACGTACAGCTTCTGCGTGGCGCGGCTGATGTAGATCGAGACCGGTACGAGCGCGAGCTTGGCCTCGCTCGCCAGCTTGGCCGTGGCGGTCTTCCTGACTTCGGCCGTCTTGGCGGCTTCCTTCGCCTCTGCGGCGACGGTGCGCCGCGAATCCGCTTCGGCCTTGGCGGCTTCGAACCTCGCCCCAGCTTCCGCCGCCACCTGAGCGGCGCTCTGCCTCAAGCCTTCGGCGCGCATCTTGGCCTCATCCGACTTCGCGGCGGCGAGCGCCCTCTCGGCGGAGGCAAGCGCGGCATTCGCCTTGGTCTTGAGCCATTCGAGTTTGCGCAGCGACGCCGCAAGCGACGCCGCCTCCCGCGCCGCGATCAAGGCGCCTTTCTTCGTTTCATCGGCCATCCTGACCGCTTCCGCGGCCTCGCGCGCGAGCATTTCGGCGCGCGCCGGCGCGGCGGCGACGGCTTCCGCGTTCGGCACCGGCAGCGCTGCGTGTGAAAATTCGACGGGGGCCGCGTCGTTCGGCGAGACGATCACGCGCATCCCGATCTTGGTCTTGTCGAACAGCTTCTCGGCGAAGCCGTAGGGCATCCGTATGCAGCCGTGCGAGGCCGCGTAGCCGGGCAGCGGCCCGCCGTGCAGCGCGATGCCATTCCACGTGATGCGCTGCATGTTCGGCATCCAGGCATCGTCATAGAGACTCGACCGGTGATCCTTGTCCTTCTCGACGATGGCGAAGATGCCAGCAGGCGTCTCGCGTCCCTTTGTTCCGGTCGACACCGGGGCGCGCAGAATCCAATCGTCGGCGTCGTAAAAGGTGACGTGCTGGGACTTGATCGACACGATCGCCATGATCGGCTCGCCGGCCTGACGCGGCGCCGTCGCCTCGATGGTCTGCGCGGGACGCTGCTGCCGCGCCGCGCTGTCGCCGGGTGACGCCATCAGCGCGGCCGTCGCCGTGAGCGCGCCGACGCCGAGCGCTCCCCAACCCCGCATCGTCGCGCCAGTTCGCATCATCGAGTTTCGACCAGCCATGCCGTGCTCCGACTGAAAGGCCTATCCGCGCCCGCACCGTTCGCGGATCGGATCGCGGTCCTTGGAGCCAACTCGACCAGACACCGCCGCCAATTCGTGCTCCGGGAACGGCGGCGCGTTCCGGTCACAAATCACTTATATTCGACCGCCCGTTTAGGAGAAAGGGCGACCCGCTGCTGAAATTTGTCGCGGGGGGGCGCGATCGGCTGGGCGGAGCCTCTCCGCTTCGCATGCGCCAACCGACTACCAAAGCGGCGGTGTCATGCCGTTGTCGCCCCACCCGGGGGAAGGTGACAGAATGTCTATCATTATGTAGCATTTCGCCGAATGGGGCTTGGTGCCGCCGCATTTCAAACCGGTCGATTTGGCACGGAGGAACGCAGAATGTTCAAGGTTGTGGGGCTAGTGGCGGCGATCGTCCTGGGTGCCGTCATCACTCCGAGCGGGGCGCAAGCTCTGCCGCTCATCAACAGCGGTACCGTCAACAGCGACGCGGTGCTTCTCGTGCGCGAAGGCTGCGGCCTCGGATTCCAATATAGCGTTCGATTGCGGCGATGTGTCGCCAGCACGCCGGGATCCGTGGTGCGGGACATCGCGCGCGATGTCCGCTGCGGGCCGGGCTTCCGTTTCAGTGACCGCCTGCGCCGCTGCGTCCGCATCTGACGCGCGGCACGCTTGCCCTACGATGAATTCCGGCGCGGTCAATCTGCAACCATGGCCGCGAACTGGAACGATTCCTTGCCGTCATGCATGGTGTCGCCGGCGATGTTCATGATCTCTGTTGGTTCGTGGGCATTGTTGATGGCGTCGGCGGCGGCATCGTGGGCGGGGTAATCGAAAGCGCGCCGAGCGCGGCGGTCACGGTCGTGCTCCGAGATGGGACGTCGGCAAGCCATCATCCGATCCCGTCGTAGTGATGCCACCGCCATCGGCGGAAGCCTTGACCTGTCGCGCAGCGAATGCGCATTTGAAGTCTTGAGGCTGTCACCGTTCGGCCGAGAGATTCCATCCGGCGATGAGCAACGCGCGCAAATACACGCATTCCCGGCCCTTGGGCCATGGCCAGATCGGCGCCGGCGAAAAGCCGGTCAAGCCGCGCGACGCGGCTACGCTGATCGTCTGGCGCGACGGCCCGGCCGGCGTCGAGGTGCTGATGGGGCGCCGCTCGCGCCGCGCCGCGTTCGTGCCGGATTTTTTCGTTTTTCCGGGCGGCCGGCTCGATCCGCACGACCATGTGGTGCATGCGGCGACGCCGCTCAACCCGGCATTGGTCGGCGACATGGGCGTTCGCGGCAACGCGCGAATGGCCGAGGCGCTCGCCGTCGCCGCCGTGCGCGAAACGTTCGAGGAAACCGGGTTGCTGCTCGCCGAGGATGGCGACGTCGGCGAGGGCGCGCATCCGGGCTGGGCGGAGTGGAAGGCGCGCGGCCTCGCGCCCGGCCTTCATCACCTCGGCTATTTCGGACGGGCGATCACGTCGCCCGCGAGCCCCATCCGATTCAACGCCAGGTTTTTCATTGTCCGCGCCGACATCCTGCGCGGGCGAATCGGGGGATCGGGCGAGCTCTCCGAACTTGCATTCTATTCGGCCAGTGATGTATTGCGGGATCGGCAAATCGTCGATGTCACCGAATTCATGCTGAAAAACCTGATCCTCTTCGCTGGTGATCCTCACGGCTTCGATCCCGGCGCGCCGGTCTTTTCCTACAAGGGCCTCGTCCCGTTCATCCGCGTCCAGGCCTCGCGCGGCGCCGGCCGGGCGCGGTCCGCGGGGCGGGGAAGTTGACGCGCGTGCGAACATTGGCGAGCCAGGGCTTTCTTTCCGTCGGCGACATGCGGCTCGACTATCGCCTGTTCGGCGAAACGCCCGCGCGCGCGCCGACCATCGTCATGCTGCACGAGGGTCTCGGGTCGATCGGCATCTGGGGCGAGTTTCCCCGGCTGCTGCACGAAGCCACCGGCATGAGCGTGTTCGCCTATTCGCGCGACGGCTATGGCGCCTCGCCGCTTTCGCAGCCGCATCTGCCGATCGATTACATCCGCCGACACGCGCTGCAAGTGTTGCCGCGCATTCTCGACGAGATCGGATTTTCACGCGGCATTCTG
This sequence comes from Xanthobacteraceae bacterium, assembly GCA_041918675.1. Taxonomy (GTDB): domain Bacteria; phylum Pseudomonadota; class Alphaproteobacteria; order Rhizobiales; family Xanthobacteraceae; genus SCUB01. The sequence goes on along the minus strand of JAYRVF010000006.1, from coordinate 148,026 downwards.
CTCGGCCACAGCGATGGCGCGTCGATGACGGCCGCCTATGCCGGAACGATCGACGATCCGCGCGTGCGCGGCCTGGTGGTGCTGGCGCCGCATTTTTGCGTCGAGGAGGAAACGCTCGCCGAAATCAGGAACGCGCGCGTCGCGTTCGAGACCCGCGACCTGCGCCAGCGGCTGTCGCGGCATCATTCCGATGTCGACGCCGCGTTCCTGCGCTGGAACAATGTCTGGCTCGAGCCCGAGTTCAAGGCGTTCAATCTCGCCGACGAACTCGGAAATATCAGGGTTCCGACATTGGTCATTCGCGGGGAGGGCGACAGATACGGCACCCACCGCCAGGTGCGCATGGCGGAGGAATTCCATCGCGGCGAACTGACGACGTTGGAACTCGCCGATTGCGGGCATCTGCCGCACCGCGAGCAGACCGAACGCACGCTCGCGGCGATCAAGACCCTGTGCGGCGCGCTGTTTCCCGCTTGAAGCGTGCGAGCATTGGCAAAGCGCGCTCCGGCCGATCGCGAGCAATCTCCAGACAAGCGGGAACCGGCCGCCGACGATCGCGCCGGACCTTGCGGATCGCTCAGACGTAGTAATGGATTTCGAACAGCAGGCAGCCGCCGACCGATTTGAACGGTCCGTGGTGCGCGCCCGGCGGGCGGCAGGCATAGGTGAAGGGCGCGTAGCTTTGCCCGCCTTCGCCCCTGGCGTCGTTGCCGACGGTGAGATCGCCGGAGACCAGGAATACCTCTTCCCAATATTCATGGACGAAGGGATCGGTGGTGAACACGCCGGGCGCGAAGCGAAGCAGGCGCGAGCGGTTGCCGGTCCCGGCCTGTTCGTCGAGCGAACCGGAAAGGATCTTCTGCTGAATTCCAGGAGGATAGCCCGGCGGCGTTTCCCAGCCGGTCGCCATGTCGATCGTCTTGAACTCGTCGTGCAGCTTGGGATTCTTCATGGCCGCGCGCTTCCTCTCGATACTGAACGATGCTCAGACCTGATGCGTGATGTTGCGCTGGAACGCGTTGATGTGTTCGCGCATGACATGCTCGGCGGTCTCGGGCTTGCGGCTTTGCAGCGCCTCGACGATGGCGCGATGCTGCGTCAGCACCCGGCGGTGGTGATCCGGATCGCGCAGCGAGATGAACCAGAAGCGCAGCGAGCGCTCGTGCAGGTTCCGCAGCGTATCGGCGAGCACCTTGTTCCGCGCCGCGCGCGCGAGCGTCTCGTGAAACTCGCGGTCGAGCAGCATCAGCCGCTCGACGTCGCGCTTGGTGGTGGCCTCCTCGGACTCCTCCACGATCGCGCGCATGCGCTGCAGCTCGGTCTCGTCGGCCCGCTCGGCGGCCAGGCGCGCGCAATAGCCCTCCGTCACCAGGCGCACGCCCACGATCTCCATCGCCTCGTCGATGCTGACCGGGCGCACCATGACGCCCTTGCGCGGCAGGATGGATACCAGATCGTCCATCATGAGGCGGTGAATGGCCTGATGGATCGGCGTGCGGCCGATCTTCAGCTCGGCCGAGATCGCCGCCTCGCTCAGAACCTCGCCCGGTCGGTAGCGGCAGGTGATGATGCGGAACTTGATCTCGTTATATGCCTTTTCGAGCAGCGACTCGGTGCGACGCGTGACAGACGAACCGCGATCAGCGCCGGCAATCGCACGCCCCGAAGCGGATCGCTTCTTCATGCGCCCTCCCTCACCCCACAACAGGAAGGCAAACTATATCATAGGAATGCGCGATTCGACGACCGAGCACGGGATCGGCGAGTTCGAATGAAAACCGGCTTGTGGGGCGGATGCCGCCCTTGGCGGGGAGCGTGCCGCAAAACATTGCCGAGCCCTCGCTTAGGCCGCCGCCGGACGGGTATCCGGCCATGATCGCCTCCGGCGGCAACATGCTCGCCACCGTGCCCTCTTGATAGAGCCGCTGTTCACCGTCCTCGGCGATCCAGGACCGCAATTGCAGCCTATCCCAATGCCCGACGATCTCCTCGAAATCCCATAGGTCCGATGCCATGGGCTTTTCGCACATCTGCTTGGAGACAGTGATGTTATAGGTTTCGACTTGACGGTCGGTATGGTCGGAACCGGCCCCCAGCCACAGCCGGCCGCCCTCGCGCAGAAGCACGAATTCGACCTCGCCGCTCGAGCTCCCGCCGACGACCTCGATCTGGCTCGCGGTCGTGATCAGGGTCCTGGAGACCCGATAATAGATCGGCGTGGAGGCGGGCCGGGCGACGCCGAGCGCCTCGAGCTCGGCGATATGCTTTTCGCGGGCGACGGGGTCTCGCCCCGTCCAACCCGCGATGATCGCCGAGTCCAGCGCGATCGACCGGGTCTCGGAGGTGCCGGCGCGATGGACGCGAAACTGCAGGGGGTGGGCCGTCATCGATTGCTCTTTTTTGCGTGGGGGAGGTCGTCTGCCTGTTGGGGTCGTCGAAGCGCCGCCGCGACCGGCGCGCCGCCGCGCATGCGATCAGGACTGGGCCTGCTTCTCCCGCGATTTCGCGGTCTCCAGAATGGCGTCGACCATGCCGGCATAGCCGGTGCAGCGGCAGAGGTGGCCGCTCAGCATTTCGCGAATTTCGGCCTCGGACGGGTTGGGCTTGTCCTTGAGATAGGCCTCGGTGGAAACGAGAATGCCCGGCGTGCAATAGCCGCATTGCAGGCCATGGTGTCGGCGGAACGATTGCTGCAGATCGCTCAGCTCGCCCGTCGCGTTGGCGAGCGCGCGCACGGTCGTCACCGTCCGGCCCGCCGCCTGGACGGCGAACATCAGGCAGCTTCGCGCCAGCCGTCCGTCGAAGAGAATGGTGCAGGCTCCGCACACGCCCTGTTCGCAGCCAACATGGACCTCGACGCGGCCGAGTTCCTGGCGCAGGAAATCGCTGAGCAGCATGCGCGGCTCGGCGAAGCCCCGCACGGTCTCCCCGTCCAGCGTGAAGGAAATGGCGTGGCGCCGGCCCTCCGTCAGTTCGAGCATCGTGCGGCCTCCTCGATCACCTGGCGCCCAAGCAGGCGCACCAATTCGCGCCGGTAGGCGGCGGTCGCGTGAAGATCGTCCGTGCCGCCGAGGTCCCAGGCGAAATCATTGAGCGCGTCGTCGATGTCGCCGGCGGCGAGCGCCGGCCAGTCGCGGACCGTCGGCCGCTCGGCGACACCGCCGACGCCGAGCCGCACGGCCGTCCCCGAGACGATCGCCGCGACGGCGCAAATGGCGAAGTCGCCGCGTCGCTGGGTCATTTCGTTGAAGGCATAGCCCGTACCCGGCTTGCGCGTTGGAAACCGGACCGCGACCACCATCTCGTCCGGCCGGCGCGCGGTCGCGAGCATGCCCGTCTGAAATTCGTCCGCCGGCACGACCCGTTTGGCCCGCGCCGATCGCAGCACCACGCTTCCGCCGAGCGTGGCAAGGCACAGCGGCAATTCCGAACTCGGATCGGAATGGGCGATGCTGCCGCATACGGTGCCGCGGCCGCGGGTCTGCAGGTGGCCGACGTGAACCAGCGCCGCGGCGAGCAGCGGCGCGCGCGCGACAAGCTTCGGCCAGTCGAGAACGTCGCTCTGCGAGGCGGTCGCGCCGATCTCGATCGCGTCGCCGTCCTCGCGGATATAGGCGAGCGCCTCGATGCCGGAGATGTCGATCAGCGCCTTCGTCTCGATCAGGCGAAAATTCATCATCGGCACCAGCGAAAGGCCGCCGGCGAGAATGCGCGCGTCGTCACGATGGCGCGCCAGCGCCTGAAGCGCTTCGTCAAGGCTCTCCGGACGCAGATAGGTGAACGAACGTGGCTTCATGCGTCAGAACCCGAGAGCTTGGAGAATGCGCCGCCACCAGGACGGCTTCGGTCGATCGTCTTCGCCCAATTCGGCGGTCAGTCGATGGAAGAATTGCCCGATCAGGACCTTGGTCGCGCCGTCGAGCATGCGCCCGCCGACCGCGGCCACCTTGCCGCTGATCTGGACGGAGTAGTCGTAATCGATGCGCGTCGCCTCGCCTTCGCTGGTGAAGCGCACGCGTCCGCCGCCGACGGACACGCCGAGCGGACCGTCAAGCCCGCCGGACAATGTCGCCGCGTTGGGTGGGTCGAGATCGGAGAGACGAACCTTCGCGGCGAAGCGTCCCTTGATGATGCCGACGCCGAGCGAAAGATCGGCGCGATAGTCGTTGGGCGCGACCTGGTCGAGCTCGTGGCATCCCGGGATCGTGCGCGCCAGCACCTTCGGGTCGAGCAGCGCGCGCCAGACCACGTCCCGCGCGGCGTTCACCACCATCGAGCCCCTGCCCGACAGCGTCGTTCCCTCGGACTTGGCGCCAGCCAGAGCCGGCGAGGGCGCGGCGCCCGTGGCGGTGGCGCGCGGCGGCCGTTCCTCGCCCCCAATCAGCGCCTTGACGCGATGCGGGGTGAGCGGGACCTTGACGTCCTTGACGCCGAGCGCGTCGGCGACCGCGTTGGCGATACACACCGGCGTGCTCATGCAATTGCCCTCGGCGATCCCCTTGGCGCCCAGCGGATTGAACGGGGAGGGGCTTTCCATGTGCAGGATGACCGGCCGCGGCACCTCATGGGCCGTCGGGCAGAGATAGTCGGCGAAAGTGCCAGACAAGAAACCGCCGTCGGGACCGTAGACGAATTCCTCGTACAGCGCGCAGCCCACGCCCCAGCCGAAGGCGCCGAGCACCTGGCCCTCGGCGAGTAGTGGATTAAGCAGCTTTCCGGAGTCGTGCATCGTGACGTATTTGTCGATGCGCACCGCGCCGGTGTCGCGATCGATCTCGACGCCGCAGAAATCGAACACGAAGCCGTAGGTGAGCGAGGTATTGATCTGGTCGGCGTCGTTCGGCGGTTCGAGCTCGGGGGCCGAATAGGACGCGGTTTCCGAAATGCCCGGCGCCATGCCGGTCGGCAGTTCGCTCGGCGACCAATGCGCCGTGCCGGCGAGGCGCGAGAAGCGGATGGCGTTGTCGGGATTGCCCTTGGCGAAAACCTTGCCGTCGCCGAAGGCGATCTCGTCGGGCGAGACGTTGAGCGTCTGGCCGGCGATGCGGGCGAGCTTAGCGCGCACCTTGATCGCGGCGAGCTGCGCGGCGACCGCGGTCGAGGAGGAGAAGCGGCTCGAGTAATTTCCGGTCGCGATCGACCAGGGATCGCGCTGGGTGTCGCGCTCCATGTTGCAGCGGATGTCGTGGGGATTGATCCCGAGCTGGTCGGCGACAATCTGGCCGAGCACCGTGGCGTGCCCTTGTCCCTGCGGCAGGCTGTCGGCGGTGACGCTGACCGCGCCCAGGCAGTCGACATGCACGGTGGCGTAGGCGACATTGCCCCCCTTGGGGCCGGCCTTCTTGCGCTCCTCGACCGGAACGATGGTGCTGAGATAGCCCATGTTCGATTGCGCGGGCTCAACGACGGCGGCAAATCCGATGCCGTAAAGCCGGCCCGCCGCGCGCGCCGCGTCGCGGCGGCGGCGCAATTCCGCGAGATCCCCATCGCGTTCCGCGCTCGCGATCGCGGTTTCGTAATCGCCGGAATCGATCAGCGCGCCGGCCGGCGCCAGATAGGGGAAGGAGCCCGCCGGAACAATGTTCCGGCGGATGACGTCGAGGGGGTCGAGGCCGAGCTCGATCGCCACCCGCTGCATCAGCCGTTCGAGTCCGAAATAGATTTGCGGGCCGCCGAAGCCGCGCACCATTCCCGAGGGAGTCTTGTTCGTCATCACCAGTTTGTTGGTGATGCTCATGTTCTTGACGCCATAGGCGCCGGTCATGATGCCGTGCTGGCGATAGAGCGGACCGGGCATCGGCGGGCGCAGATAGGCGCCGTAATCGTCGATCTGCTCGAAGCGCAGTCCGGTGACGGTGCCGTCGTTCTTCACCGCGGCCTGAGCGCGGATGATCCGGTTGGGCGCGGCGATCGCCGCGGTCAAATGCTCGAAACGATCCTCCACCCATTTGACCGGCCGGCCGATGCGCCTGGAGGCAATGCACATCAGCACGACATAGGGAAAGATCGCCTGCTTCACGCCGAAGCCGCCGCCGGAATAGGCCGGCGTGCGAATGCGCAATTGCGCGCCCTGGCAGCGCAGCGCCTTCGACATCACCGGATGAACGGTGAACGGCCCCTGGAAATTGCAGAGCACGTCATAGACGCCCTCGCCGTTCTGATAATCGGCGACGACGACATAGCCTTCCAGCGGCGTCTGCGAATTGCGCGGATAATCGACGGTGAGCGCGACGACCCGGTCGGCCTCGGCGAAGGCGCGGTCGGGATCGCCATAGGTGAAGTGTCGGTCGGAAGGGACGTTCGATCCGACCGCCGGATGGACGAGCGGGGCGTCCGGTTCCATCGCCGCCAGCGGGTCGGTCACCGCCGGCAGTTTGCGGTATTCGACCTTGATGTCCTCGACGGCGTCTTCGGCGATATAGCGGTCCTTGGCCACGACCAGCGCCACCGCCTCGCCGACGAAGCGCACCCGGTCGGTCGCCAGCGACCATTGGTCCATCGGCTGGCGCAGCACGATCAGGAACGGGTCGGAATCCTGCTTGATCTCGCGCCCGGTCAGGACCGCGATCACCCCCGGACGGGTTATTGCGGCCGCCGTGTCGATGTTTATGATCTCGGCATGGGCATGCGGGGATCGCAGGATCGCGGCGTGCAAGGTTCCGGCGCGGACGGGCAGGTCATCGGTGTAGCAGGCCTGCCCGCGCAATAGCGTCGCGTCTTCGATCCGTTCGACCGGGCGGCCCACCCAGCTTTTTTCGCCGTCGGGGCCGGGCGTCGATGCCGTGATGGACATGCCTATTGCAACCTGTAAAACTATTGTGATATTTTTATATCCTCCACAATGGAGGCGGTGTCAACGGCGATTTCGGGCGGGATCAAGGACCCGGTCGGCGCGCCGCCGGCCGAGCATGGCGGTTGCGGAACGGGATTGGTGAATGCGCGCGGCGAAGACTGATCACAATGTCGAGATCGACGAGAGCGTGGTGCCGAACGCGCTGCGCTTTTCACCCGTCTTCAACGTCGCGGTGCCCTTCATCGACCGCCATGTCGAGGAGGGGCGCGGGCGATCCGTTGCACTGCGTCATGCCGGCGGCGAGGTGACCTATGCCGAGCTTGCCGACAACGTCGCGCGGGCGGGAAACGTGCTGCTCGGGCTCGGCCTGAAGCCGGGCGAACGCATGATCATGGCGGCGGTCGACGACCCCATGTTCTTTTTCGTCTTTTGGGGGGCGATCAAGGCCGGAATCATTCCCATCGCGGTGTCCACGTTCATCAAGGCGCCCGATTACAAGTTTCTCGCCGCCGATTCCGAATGCGTGGGCTTCGTCTATTCCGAGGTCCTTGCCGGCGAGGCGGCCGCGGTGAACGGCTCGACGCCGCGATTGCGCGTCGTTCTGCCCATCGACGGTCCGGATTCGCTCGCCTCGCGGATGGCTGCCGCATCGCCGCGGCTTGTCCCCGCGCCCACCACGGCGACGACGGATTGCTTCTGGCTCTATTCGTCCGGATCGACGGGAAATCCCAAGGGTGTCGTGCACGTTCATCGCGACATGATCGTCACCAGCGAGCGTTACGGCCGGCGCGTCGCGGGCCTCGAGCCGGGCGACGTGGTCTTCTGCGCGAGCAAGCTGTTCTTCTCCTTCGGCTTCGGCGGGGGCATGACCTTCCCGCTCTGGGTCGGCGCGACGATCGTGCTGCGGCCGGAGCGCGCCACCGCCGATCTCGCGCTCGAACAGATCGGGAAATCCCAGGCCTCGGTGTTCTTCGGCGTGCCGACGCTCTACGGGCAGATGGTGCAGGCGCTGGAACGCGAACCGCGCGAATTGACCTCGCTGAGGCGCTGCCTGTCGGCCGGCGAGGCGCTGCCGGCGCCGATCTTCAACCGCTGGAAGCAGCTCACCGGCGTGCCCATTCTCGACGGCATCGGCTCGACCGAGGTTCTGCACATCTTCGTGTCGAACCGGATCAATGACATCCGGCCGGGAACGTCCGGCAAGCCGGTTCCCGGCTACGAGGTCAAGATCATCGGCGAGAACGGCGAGCCGGCCAAGGACGGCGAGGTCGGCACGCTTTGGGTCAAGGGCGAGTCCAACGCCCGCTGTTACTGGAATAATCCGGCCAAGACGGCCTCGACCATGGTCGGTGAATGGCTCAACACCGGCGACGTCTATTACGTCGACGCGGAAGGCTATTACGTCAACGCCGGCCGCGGCGACGACATGCTCAAGGTGGGCGCGATGTGGTGCTCGCCGATCGAAATCGAATCTAAGCTGCTGGAACATCCCAAGGTGCGCGAGGCCGCCGTCGTCGCCCGCGCCGATGAAAACGCGCTGGTCAAGCCGGCCGCCTATCTGGTGCTCAACAATCCCGACGACGCGACCGACGAAACCGTCGCCGAGCTCCAGCAATTCTGCAAGCAGCACCTCTCCGGCTACAAATATCCGCGCTGGTTCCATTTCGTCGGCGAATTGCCGAAGACCGTGACCGGCAAGATCCAGCGCTTCAAATTGCGCCAGCCGGACGCCTGAGTCCGGCGTCCGCCCCGCCACGTCTCGCACCTACCAGCAAAGGAATCGACAATGACTTTCGAAGCGCCGATCTCGCGATGGCGGGAGCGTGTTCTCCCGGAATGGCTCGACTACAACGGCCACATGAACGTCGCCTATTTCGTGCTGATCTTCGATCACGGCACCGACGCGTTTTATCCGTTGATCGGCCTGGGCAAGCCCTATCGCCAGCGCACCGGCAAGTCGACCTTCGCGGTCGAGACCCACATCACCTATCAGCGCGAGCTCAGCGTCAACGAGGAGGTGATGGTGACGACCCAGCTTCTCGGCTTCGACGAAAAGCGCATCCACTATTTCCATCGCATGTGGCACGTGGAGAAGAACGTGCAGATGGCGACGCTGGAACAACTCGCGCTGCATGTCGACCTCACCACGCGCAAGGTCGAGATCATGCCTGAGGAATCCCAGCACCTGCTGGCGCAAGTGTGGGAAACCCACAAGGACCTGCCGCGTCCCAAGGAAATGGGAAGCGTCATGGCGGTTCAGTCGCGGCGCAAATAGCCGTATCGGGCGAAGGTCGCGCGCGGGGCCGAAGGCTACAGCGCGCCGATCTCGCCGCGCTCGATCACCAGCGAGTCGTCGACGATCTTGTCGAGCAGGCGCGGCGTCGATTCCGTGATCAGCAGGCCGAGGTCGGGCCGGCTCTGGCGCAGCCGCGCCAGTGTGTTGGCGTAGGTCAATGCCAGCGCGGGAGCCAGCCCCTGGAACGGCTCGTCGAGCAGCACGTAACGCGTGCCGACCATCAGCGCGCGGCCGAGCGCGACCATCTTGCCCTGGCCGCCCGAGAGCACGCCGCCGGAGCGCCGGCGGAACGCGCCGACTTCCGGCAGCAGCGTTAAGACCTCATCGAGCCTGCGCCGGCGTTCCTCGGAGGAGAAGCGCAGCGACACGGCGGGCAGCAGCAGATTGTCCTCGACCGAGAAATCCGGGATCAGCCGGCGTTCCTCCGGCGCGTAGCCGATGCCGAGCCGGGCGCGATGATGCGAAGGCACCGTGGTCAGATCGGTTCCGTCGAACATGATCCGGCCGCTCTCGGGCGGCAGCACGCCCATGATCGCGCGCAGGATCGTGGTCTTGCCGGCGCCGTTGCGGCCGATCAGCACCGTCGTGCGCGAGGCGCGCACCTCCATGGTAACGTCGCGCAGGACGACCTGGTCGTGGAACCGCACGCGGACCTGGTCGAGGCGAAGCATCAGCCGACCCCTATCACGCGTTCGAGCACGTCGGCGCTCCGCAGAATCTCGGCCGGCGCCCCGGCGGCGATTACGCGTCCGGCATTCCAGACCAGCACCCGGTCGGCGTAGCGTTCCACCACGTCCATGTCGTGCTCGACGAAAAGCGCGGTGATGCTCTCGGCCCGCAGCACCGACACGATCTTGTCCATCAGCGGAAACTTCTCGGTGGTGCTGACGCCGCTGGTCGGCTCGTCAAGCAGCAGCAGCCGCGGCCGCAGCGCCAGCGCGATGGCGATGTCGGCGAGCTTGCGCGTGCCTTCCGGCAGCGTCGCCGTCGGTTGATCGGCGGCGTCCTCGAGCGAGAGCAGGCTCAGCGTCCGGCGCGCCTCGTCGACAAAATGTTCCTGCGCCAGCGGGCGCATGGCTTGCCAGATGCCGCGTTGCGCGGCGATGGCGAGCAGCACGTTCTCGATCAGCGAGTGGCCGGTGAAGAGCTGCGGAATCTGGAAGGCGCGCGCGATGCCGCGCCGCGTGATCTGGCGCGGCGAGAGATCGGTGATCGGATAACCCTCGAAGGTGACCGTTCCCTGAGACGGGCTGATGTAGCCGGTGCACAGATTGAGAAAGGTGGTCTTGCCCGAGCCGTTCGGTCCGATGGCGGCGACAAGCTCGTGCGGATGGATGTCGAGGTCGACTCCATCGGCGGCCTTGACGCCGCCGAAATTGATATGGAGGTCGCGCACCGCGAGGAACTCCGTCGTCATGGCGTCGCGCCCTTGTTTCCGAACCGCCGCAGCAGGCCGTACAATCCCTCCGGCAGGAAAAAGATGACGACGAGAAGCGCGACGCCGATGATTGCGTTCCAGGCGTCGGCCGCGTAACCGACGGCGAAGGTGCGCACCAGTTCGAGGAAGAAGGCGCCGATAAAGGCGCCCGGCGTTCCGCCGATGCCGCCGAGCACCGCGATCAGCACCAATTGGCCGGATATCGTCCAATAGGACAGTTCCGGAACGATATGGCCGACGGCGAGCGCGGTCACCGCGCCGCCAAGGCCGGCGAGCCCCGCCGAGGCCGTATAGGCGACGAGAATCACGCCGCGCGCGGACACGCCGAGATATTCCAGACGCACCTCGTTGCTGTGCACCGCGCTCAGCGCGACGCCGAGCGGGCTGTGCTGGTAGCGGTCGAAGACGAGCGCCGCGGCGATCATCAGCGCGAGCGATCCATATTGCAGCACCGGGCTGAACTGGGCGCGCGTCATCTCGAAGCCGGCCAGCGTGGGCGTGGCGACGCGAAGTCCGTCGGTACCGCCGGTCAGGTGGTACATCTTCGACAGCAGCGTGAAGAACACCATCGACATGGCCAGATTGAGCATGGCGAAGAAGATGGCGCGATAGCGCACCATGAACGAGCCGATCAGGAGACCGGCGAACATGGCCACGAGCGTCGATAGCAGGAGAAGGATCACGACATCGCTGACGCCACCGTCGCGCATCAGGAACGCGGTGGCGTAGGCGCCGGCGGCGAAATAGAGCGCGTGACCGATCGAGATGAGGCCGCCGCGCAGGAGCAGCGCGACGCCGAGCGCGGCCAGACCCTTGCCGACGGCGAGCGTGAAGACGAAGCCGAGCCATGGTGCGGCGAGCGGCAGAACGGCGGCGACCACCGCGAGGCCCGTGATATGCCAAAACACCATCTCAGATTCGCCTCAGGCCGACCGAACCGAACAATCCGTAGGGGCGGAGCAGAAGCACCGCGACCATGACGATGTAGGGCGCCACCGGCTGGAATTCGGGCGCGAAATAGATGGCGGCCGAGCGCGTCAGTCCGACGAGAATGGCGGCGAGCGCGGCGCCCTCGATCTGGCCGAGCCCGCCGATCGCGGCGACGGCGAACGCCAGCACGATGGTTTCCGAGCCGAGCCCCGGCGCGACGCCCACGGTCGGGGAAGCGAGCGCGCCGCCGAGCGCGGCGAGGAAGACGCCGAGCGAGAAGGCGAGGATGAACACGCGCGAGGAATCGATGCCGAGCGTCTGGGCGAGTTCCTGATCGGTCACAACGGCCACGATCAGCTTGCCGATGCGCGTGTGCTTGAGCATCAGGCGCAGGCCGATCGCCACGAGCGCCGCCATCGCGATCAGCATGAGCTGGTAGTTGAGATAGACCAGCCCGCCGATGCGCGTGGCGCCGAAAATCTGCATCGGCGCGGACTGTGAATAGGGCTGCACGCCGAAGATCAGCTTCTGCGCGTCCTCGAGAATGAGGAACAGCCCGAAGGTGACGAGAATCTGCAAGGCCTCTGGCCGACCGTAGGTCCACCGCAGCAGCGTCCGTTCGATCAGCGGCCCAAGTAGAATCGCGATCAGAACGGGGCTTATGACCAGCGCGGCGAGACCCAGAACGGGTCCGCCGAGCCCGGTCAACCAGAGGCCAACCACAACGCTGAGATAAGCGCCCAGCGCGTAGAAGCTTCCGTGTGCGACGTTGAGTATCCGCATGACGCTGAAGACCAGCGTCAGCCCAACGGCGACAAAGAAGATCAGGGCCGCGTCCGCCAAACCGTCGACCAGCAGCGGTATGTAAGCGGAGAGCGCCATTACCGGTTACAATTCAAGTCGGCTACTTGTAGGAACCGGGCTTGGGCAACGTGGCCAGCATGTCCGGCTTGAGCTTGGCGATCCAGGCGATCGGATCGGTGCCGACGGCCGGCGTGACCATGTCGGCCGGATAGCGAACCATCTGCCCCATCACCGGGAACGGATAGGCCGCGTCCTTGACCGTGACGCCGACGATCTGGTCGACGAGACCATCATGGTCGTCGCGCAGCGCCAGCGTTCCGGTCAGCGTTTCGGTCTTGAAGTTGTTCGCCGCGGCGATCAGGTCCTCGCGCGTCGGCCAGCGATCCTTGTTGGCCGCGATCGCCTTTTCGTAGATCGCCTTCACCGCGTAGAGCGTGTTCGCCATCTTGAAGGACGGGAACACCGGATATTCGTTGAAGCGCTTGCGGTAGTTCTCGACGAAATCCTTGGTCCGGGCGTTGGCCTGCGCGTGCGGCGACTTCCACCAGCCGTCGCCGATCACGCCGACGATGACGCCGTCGGGCAGCAGCGTGCCGACGCGCTGGAGAACGGATTCGCCGAGCGCCAGGATGACCTTGCCGCGCTCGAACAATTGCCGCGGCGCGCCCTGGCGGACGAAGTTTTCAAGATCGGCGCCCCAGAGATTGGAGAAGATGACGTCGGGCTGGGCCGCGGCCAGGCGCGAGATTTCGGTGTTGAAGCTCGGCGAGCCGAGTTTGGGATAGAGCTCGGCGACGATCTCGACGTCGGGCTTGAGCGCCTTGAGCGTCTCCTTGAAGATCAGGCCGGCGTCGCGTCCGAAGGCGTAGTCCGGATTGATGATGGCCGCGGTCTTGATGTTGGGATTGGTCGACAGGAGGTAGAGCACCGTGGCGACGAATTCCGGAATCGTGCTGGAATTGGTGCGATATACGTATTGATACTTATCCTTCAGGAACAGCTGGTGCGTGTCGCAGTTCCACATGAAGGTCGGCATCTTGAGCTGATCGGCGACCGGCGCCAGCGCCAGACAGTTGCCGCTCGACAGGGCCGCGATCATGGCGTGATTGCCGGCGTCGGCGGCGAGCCTGCGATATTCGGCCACGACGCCGTCGGTGCCCTGGCCTTCGTCGACGAAGGTCGGCTTGATCTTCACGCCGCCGATGCCGCCGTCGGCGTTGATCTTCTCGATCACGAGTTCGGCGGCGTTGCGTCCGGGCATGCCATAGGCGGCCGCGGGCCCCGACGAAAAGCTGAAAATACCCATTCCGATCTCGGCCGGCTTGCCCGTTTGCGCGAAGCCTGGGGCGGAGGAGGCGAGGGCGAAGGCGAGTGCTAAACCTAGGCGCTTCATTTCGTACTCCCTATTTCTATCGGACGCGGCCGACCGCCGCTTCCCGTCACGAGAGAAGTTCCGTTCAGAAGGATGAACGCCGCATTGTTGTTCCAATTATCGCATCTTAGAGAGGGGTCAACTGATGTCAAGGTGATATTTCAGGCTCCTTATTGCTCAAAATGCCTCATTCGCGGGCTTTTTTCCTCACAGAGATTCCTCCACGAAATTCCTCCGCGAAGGCCGTCGCGCGCGGGTTCGCGGCGGTGTCGCGCGCGGCGGAGGCCGGGTCGTCCGCAGCGTGCCGGAAAACCGCGCGCCGTCGAAAGATTTGAGGGCGCGCCAAATAATGAAGTCACCCGGTCGAAAACAACGCGTGAAAAAAAAGATCGTCTCCCGTTCGCGGCCGCAAAAAAGCATTGGGCTTTTCAGGCCAGGTTGCAAAACCATTGTCGCATGATCGCGGCTTTCGCGTCGACTGGCAAGGTCGCGGAAAAAGTCCGAAAGCGGCCCTGCCGAGCGGACAGCATCCGCGCGAATTCGTCGCAGGCGCGAATAGTCCTCGATCCCGACGGCGGAAAAGCGGGTCGCGCGAGGAATGTCGCCGACCGCGGGCGAGCCAATTCCGCCGGCGCGCGCCATCAATCAGAGAGCGATCTTTTTGAAGCCGAGATGGGAGGCGGGGGAACAGAAAATCGGGACCATGCCGCCGATGGGCATGGTCCCGACATTTCGCATGGGGAGAGTGAGAGTGTGTGTGACGGTCGCGCGCTCCCGACGCGGCCGGCCTCGACCTGGGCTCAGGCCGACGGCCTCACACCGTCCAGTCCGAGCGCGGCCGCGACGCCTTTGCCGTAGGCCGGATCGGCCTTGGTGCAGTTGGCGATATGTCGCAACTGGATTTCCCTCGGGGCCTCGCCGATCGAACGCGCGGTGTTCTCGAACAGCACCTGGCGCTGGGCCGGCGTCATGAGGCGGAAGAGCGCCCCCGGCTGCGAGAAGTAGTCGGCGTCCTCGCGGTGGTTCCAGTGGTCGGCCGCGCCCTCGATCGACAGCGGCGGCTCGCGGAAGTCCGGCTGCTCCTTCCATTCGCCATAGCTGTTCGGTTCGTAGCCGATGGTCGCGCCCTTGTTGCCGTCGACGCGCATCGACCCGTCCCGGTGATAACTGTGCACCGGGCAGCGCGGGGCATTCACCGGAATCTGGTGATGGTTGACCCCGAGCCGGTAGCGCTGGGCGTCGCCATAGGAGAACAACCGCGCCTGCAGCATCTTGTCCGGCGAGAAGCCGATACCCGGCACGACATGGGCCGGATTGAAGGCCGACTGCTCGACCTCGGCGAAGAAGTTCTCCGGATTGCGGTTGAGCTCCATCGTCCCGACCTCGATCAGCGGGTAGTCCTTGTGCGGCCAGATCTTGGTCAGGTCGAAGGGGTTGTAGGGAACCTTGGCCGCGTCCTTCTCCGGCATGATCTGGACGAACATGGTCCATTTCGGAAAGTCACCCTTCTCGATGCTCTCGAACAGATCGCGCTGGTGGCTCTCACGGTCCTTGCCGATGATGGCCTCGGCTTCCGCGTCGGTCAGATTCTTGATTCCCTGCTGGCTGCGGAAATGGAACTTGACCCAGTAGCGCTCGCTTTTCGCGTTGATGAACGAGAAGGTGTGCGAGCCGAAGCCGTGCATGTGGCGATAGCTCGCCGGAATGCCGCGATCGCTCATGACGATGGTGACCTGGTGCAGGGCCTCGGGCAGCGAGGTCCAGAAGTCCCAGTTGTTGCGCGCGCTGCGCATGTTGGTGCGCGGGTCGCGTTTGACCGCGTGGTTGAGGTCGGGGAATTTCAGCGGGTCGCGCAGGAAGAACACGGGCGTGTTGTTGCCGACCATGTCCCAATTGCCTTCCTCGGTATAGAACTTGACGGCGAAGCCGCGAATGTCGCGTTCGGCGTCGGCCGCGCCGCGCTCACCCGCGACCGTCGTGAAACGCGCGAACAGCGGGGTCTGCTTGCCCACTTGCGAAAAAATCCTCGCGCGGGTGTAGCCGGTGATGTCGTGGGTCACGGTGAAGACGCCGTAGGCGCCGGAGCCCTTGGCATGCATGCGTCGCTCCGGGATCACCTCGCGGTCGAAATGGGCGAGCTTTTCCAGGAGCCAAACGTCCTGCAGCAAGGCGGGGCCGCGCGGGCCGGCCGTCATCGTGTTCTGATTGTCGACCACGGGCGCACCGGCGACTGTCGTCAAATATTTGTCTTTACTCATGATTTTTCCCTCTCTGTTTCCGTGGACGAACGATAGAGAGCTCTTGAAATAAGGTCCAATCGTATTAATTTGGTGTACTGATAAGAAGAACTGATCATATGATTTCGCTGAAGCAGCTGCGCTATTTCGACGCCCTCGCACGGCTCCGGCATTTCGGCCGGGCCGCCGAGCATTGCGCCGTGACTCAACCGGCGCTGTCGATGCAAATCCAGGAACTTGAACGCGAACTCGGGACGGCGCTGGTCGAGCGGCGCCCGCGCCGCGTGCTGCTGACCGAAGCGGGGCGGGAGATCGCCGCGCGCGCGGCCCGCGTGCTCGGCGAAATCCGCGACATTGGCGATGTCGCGCGCGCCAGCCACGGCGCCCTGTCCGGACCGCTGAGCCTCGGCGTCATTCCGACGGTTGCGCCCTATCTGCTCCCGCCGCTGCTGCCGCGCCTGCAGGCGCGCTATCCGCGGCTCGAGCTGCGCGTGCGCGA
The DNA here is from genome assembly GCA_041918675.1 of Xanthobacteraceae bacterium. Taxonomy (GTDB): domain Bacteria; phylum Pseudomonadota; class Alphaproteobacteria; order Rhizobiales; family Xanthobacteraceae; genus SCUB01. The sequence goes on along the minus strand of JAYRVF010000006.1, from coordinate 131,657 downwards.
AACGCAGACCTCGACGCTGACCGAGGAGCTGATCGAGGGAAAGCTCGATCTCCTGCTGCTCGCCATGCCGATCCTCCACCCCGAGGTCGAGACGCTCGATCTTTTCGAGGATCGGTTCCTGCTCGCGACATCGATGACGGAGCCCACGGCGCGGCAGCGGCCGGCGACCGTCGAGCTACTCAAGCAAGGCCGGCTGCTACTTCTCGAGGAGGGGCACTGCCTGCGCGATCAGGCGCTCGCCTTCTGCCAGTTGCGGGATATCAGGCAGGTCGACACATTCGGAACGTCGAGCTTGTCGACGCTCGCGCAGATGGTCGCTGGCGGCATGGGGCTGACATTGCTTCCCGAGATCAGCATCGCGTTCGAAACCGCGCGCGTGCCGCTTCATTTGACGCGTTTCGAAAAGCCCGAGCCGAGCCGCATGCTCGGCCTAGCGTGGCGGGCATCGTCGCCGCGCGCGGATGACTTTGTGAAGCTCGGCGAATTGATCGCCGCCGGCGGACCCGGCCGACCCGGCGGACCCGGCGGACCCGGCGGATCCGTCGACCCGCATCTTGCCCGGAAGTAACCGGCGCAACTTTCGCGACCTGGCTGAAACGTCAGCCGCGCGTCAGCTTGATCGGCCGACCATGATGAAAGTTGGCATGATCCCCGAGCCGGCGGTCGGGCAATGCCGGCATTCCCGCGTTGGGGCGTCTTGCGGCGCCGCGGAATCGTTCGTCACGGGCGTTGCGATAATGGTTCCCTGCGACGATTTCCGAATTGCCGGTCGAAATCGACCCCGCTCGCGGAGCTGATTTTCAAGGCGCGACCATCTTATTGTCGCGTGTAAGTGTCGCGTGCAAACGGCCACGAGATCGCCGCGCGTTTCGGGGTTTCTCGCGCGATGATCCTGGCCGCCTTTTCAATGGCGCCGAACTGCTTCCTGAAATCGATATTGTTGCTCGCCTGGATCGCGAGCGCCACGTCGGCGACGAACATCCAGGTTCCGCCGGCGTGGCACTCGAGGACGTAAAGCGATCCCGTGTCGCAATCGCGAATGATATCGAAGGCAAGAACGGGAAAATCGGGAAATGCCTCGCGATGGGCGCGTTCGGCGAACGCGATCACGGCCTCGTCGTCGATGAGCTCCGCGCTCATTTCCTTGGTGTTGGACGCGATATTGATTCCGCCGGTCTCGCGAAAATTCCAGCGGCTCTTGAGCGGATATCCGCCGAGCTCCGATATCTGCCGGTAGCAAAGCAGCACTTCACCGAACAAGGTGACGACGCGGTAGCTCGTCGGCCGTTCGCCGGTGTAGATGAAACTCTGCGCGATCATCGGCCCGTTGCGGCCATGGTGGTCGGCCGGGAGCGCATCCGGCGCGACATAGCGAAGACGCGAGGTCTTGCGAATGCGCACATAGGCGCCACGCCGGCCCGCCGACGGCTTTTCGACGACATAGGGTCCCCATTCGGCGGGATCCAGCCGCGTGTCGGAATCGATCACCGTCCAGCGCGGCACGGGAATGCGGGCGGCGTCCAACCGCGCATATTCGCCGTGCTTGTGGAGCAGCATGCCGCCCAACACGCGACCCGGCAGAAGCTTGCGCTTGGTGAGGCGCAGAAATGACAGCGACAATGTCGGCCGCGACCAGATCGGAATCAGCCTGAGTTGGGCGAGCTTGTGATGGGGAACGACGAAGGATCGGATCGATGGATCCATATTCGACACGCGGCCCGCGATCTCGGCGAGATCGGCCTGCGCAAGCCCATCGTCGCCCCACGAAACAAGCACAAGATTGCATCGCGCGTTCGACATGGTCCCCAGCGAATAACATTCGTCCGCGGCGCGTCAAGGAGATCATGCGCCGCAATGGCGAAATCGGTTCGCGCGGAGAAGCCATCCACGCGAGCGCGGGGCCTGTCGAGTCATCTTTCCGGTCGCGGCATCCGTGCAGGCGGCCGTGAGCCGGCACGCGGCGCGGCAAGTGCTCAAAGCGTAGGCCGTTTCCGCTTTCGCGGAAATTTCCGCTAGCGGGACTTTCTCTTCGCCTTGCTCTTCTTGCCGCTCGATTTCCTGGTGGGCGATTTCGCCCCGCCGCCGCGCTTCTTGGTGACCTTCTTGCCGGCTTTCTTGCCGCCCTTCGGCCCGGACTTCGAACTGGGATAGATGCGGGCGGCGAAATCGTAATCCCAATTGTCGATGTCGAGGCCGCCGGGGATGGGCTGCCCATCCTTGGTGATCTCGCCGGGGATCTGGTAGCACATGATCGAATGATCGTCGGCGGTCGCCGTGCCGATCAACGAGCCTTCCTCGAGCGGCGTCAGCACCTGCAGGCGCGTCTGCTCGGGCGACCAGCCCTGCGTCCGGCGGAAATATTCGATCGCCTTCTCCTCGTCGATCTTGGCGACGAGCGTCTTGCGCATGTGCTCGTGGGGAAACCCGAGTGTGTGTCCGGTCTCGTGGCGAACCACCCGCCGGTATTCGGCCTCCGGCGTCGCCAGCGTGAAGCTGTCGAGGTTCATCGTCGGCTGGGATTTTTCGATCTGCAGCACGTCGGTCCCCAGATACGACCAGTATCCGTCGCCGGGCGTTCGCGCGATACGGACCTGCGGGTCGACCGATGACGCCACGAAGGCGACGTTGGCCGTCTTCGACCATGCGTTCATGTGGGCGAGAATCTTCTTGCGCAGATCCGCCGACGGATTGTCGAGAAAGCCGACCGTGAGCTTCACGCCCTTGGCGCCCCAATATTTCGTGGTCAGCACCGAGAGGTGCGCCTTGGTCGGGGCGAAGCCGGGCATGACCCGCGTCAGCCGGTGAACCGGCGGCCGGTTGACGGGATTGATGGCGATCGCGGACTCGGCCGCCTTGATCCACAATTCGCGGGGAAGCGGTTTCGGTGAACAAACGATGCATTTGGTCATTGGTTGCTCCAATCGCCGTTACGCGGAAATGACGCGGCCCGGCGCGCGGCCGGGCCGCGTCGGACAACTAGAAATTCAATGTCACCGCCTGGCTCAGCGCGTCGGGAGCGAATTCCTCGGTATTGATCAGGTCGCTGTTGTCCCGCAGCGCGCCGAGCAGGGTCCTGCGCGGAACCTCCGTCTTGTTCGCCGTGTCTCCGTGCACGCCCTTCTTGGTCGAGAGCAGGGTCTTCAGCCGGCCCTGCTTGCGCGAGGCCGCCTTGGCGGCGAAGCCGTTCCACAGCGTCTTGGGCGTGGCGTTAAGGCTGCCGTGATGGCCAACCTTGTAGAGGTCGACGCGCTTCAGCTTCTTTCGCAATTCCGGCTTGCCGAGCGTGTACATCCAGTTTTCATACTGCGCGTCGCCCGAAAACAGGATCATCTTGCCCTTGATCTCGAACAGCAGGATGACGCTGGTGTTGTTCATCGCCTTGTCGAGCATGCGCACGATCGCCATCATCGAATCGGCCTGCTCCTGCATGACCGTGTATTTGAACCAGCCGGTGCGCCGCGGCAGCGCTTTCGTCGCGTGGCGCGGAAACAGCGGCTTGGCGCCGGCGTTGTGCGCGTTCTTGGTCGCGGCGAGGTTCTTCCAGAAGCCGGCCATCAGGTGCCAGAATTCATCCTTGTCGGCGCTGCGTTGCTTCTTGACGTCGGCGGCTTGCTTGACCGTCGGCGGGCCGAGCACGGTCGTCTTCACGCCCGGCAGGATCTTGCCGAGGCCGGCGTTGGAGCCGTGATAGACGAATTGATTTTTCGCCATCGTCCGCAGGTTGGCGACGGCGTCCGGATTTTGGATGTTGTCCTCGCCGATCGCCTTCAATTGCGCGCGGAGAGCCTCGAAGCGCGCGCCGGTGAGTCCCTTGGCGGCGGTGACGATCCGCTCGGCGACATGGTGCATTTCGAGCAATGTCGCCGCGTAGCCACGCTGCGAGGGTGCCGTCGCGGTCTTCGGCAGCGTCGGATCCTCGGTCCATGGCTGGATCACCAGCTTCGGCTTGAGCGCGCGGATGACCTCGCCGGATCCCTTGCCGTTCTTCCGGGCAAATCCGCTGATGTGATCGCGATGGCGATGCGTGGCGACGACAACGTCGAGCTTGCCGCCGCAATCCTGCTTGATGGCCTCGGCGATCCTGCCGAAGTAGTCACCCTTGACGGTCTTGCGCTCCGGCAGCTTCATCGTGCCGAAGTCGATGAGCACATGGCGGTCGAACTTGGCGTAGTGGAAGCTGAGCAGGAAGCAGTCGCCGAACCCGACGTCATAGGTGCGGATGGTGAGGCTTTTCGGGGCGATGTTGGCCATGGCTACCATTGCTCCCCCGGTTGGCCGGCGCCGCCCAGCATGCGGCGGCGGTGAAGCGCGGCGAACGAGGCGTGTTCGCCCGCGTCCCGGTTGAACGCGCCTTGGTCGTACAGGCTTTTCAAGCGCCCGGACTGGCGCCTACTGCGCACGCCGGTGCCGATGTGGAATTTCAGCCGGCCGAATTCGTCGAACACCAGTGTTCCGCCGCCATAAAGCGGCAGGAAAGTCTGTCCCGAAAGGCCCTTGGGCTTCCTGATTCCGAACACCTTCAACTCGCCCGCGAAAACCCGCAACGTCTGAAGATATTCGACGATGGTCTCGCGCAGGATCAGCCCGTCGTTGCTTTGCCGGACGCAAGGCCGCACCGACATGACGCGCGTGAACGCGTCCGCGTCGAGGCCGAGCGCCGCGCGGTTTTCCCAGATGAAGCGGAACAGCGTGTTGGGATCGCGCTGCATCTGCTCGAAATGAAGGCCTTCGTAACGCAGATTGGTGATCGGCGGGGGATCCCACGCGCCGTCGGCGCGGCGCGGGTTGGCCGGCGCGATGCCGAATTCGGCGAAGGTCTTCGTCAGCATGCCCCGGTAGTCGTATTTCTTGTCGTCCGGATAGAGCTGAAGGTCGGCCGTCAGCAGCGCGCTGAGATAATCGGCGAAGGTCAGGTCGATCGCGGGAAGATAGTCGAGCGCGCGAATGGCGATCTGCAGGAGATGCTCGGCGGCCTTGGCGCCCTCCTCGGCGACGACGGCGCGATTGAGCGATTGCTTGTACTTGGTTCCCAGCGGTTCGAGCCGCTTGCACCAGACCTGCAGGAAAGATCGCGCGATGGCGGCGACGAGAACCTCGCCGCGTCGGTGCGGCTCCTGGAATTCCTCCCGTTGCAACAGCCGCCGCGATGGTTCGAGCTTGATCGAATGACGCAACGCGTCGCCGCGCACCGACGACAGCTCCTGCCCGAACTGCTCGGCGAGCTTGAGGAAGGCCTGATCGGCGAGCCGATCGTAGCCGAGGTCGGCGCTCTTGATCAGATTCGCGCGGTCGGAGAGAGTGACGAGACAGCGGTCGACCACCTCCTGCGATTGCAGGATCGACAGCAGCGCGACGACATCGGCGAAACCCTCGTGAAACGCCGCCTGATCGGCGTGCGAGGGCCGCATGAACGATGACCGCAACCCGTCGAGCAGGGCGTGAGCGGTCTCGTGCACAACGATATCGTGGGACAGGCAGGTGAACACCGTGTCGACGCGGCCGCTGGCGAAGTAGCCGAAGGAAAGGCTTTCCGACTCGCGTGAGTAATAGGCGTTGGCGTCGGCGAAGGCGTGCGGCGCGATCTTGAGTTGATGCGCCGGCGAATTGAAGCCCCAGGAAACCGGGCGGCCGAGCGCGGTCTGGAAATTGGCGAGCGTCGCCATCGCCAGCGCGTAAACGTTCTGCTGGTGGAAATGGGGATCGTTCACCAAGCGGTCGATGTCGTCGACGTTCTCGAAATGATCGATTTCGCGATCGTCTTGACGCGGCCTGTAATAAAGGTTTCGCGTGGCGTCGTAGTCGATGACGTCGATACGGTGGCCCTTCGGGCCAGCCTCGAGCCGTTCGGCTGGCACCATCACCTCGGTGGTCAGCGCCTTGCGATTCGGACCTGGAACGCTCGGGTCCTGCGCGAGCACGGTCCACGGCCGCATCGGCACGTCGTGCGCGACGGGATCGAATTTGGCGCGTCGGGCGCGCTGAGGCGTCTTCATGGTCAGCCCACTCCGGAGGCGGGATAAGGAAAGCCCGTCGGCGCGGGCAGCGTGGTGTCGAAGAAGGTGCGCACCGAGGCATCGCAGGACGCGTAACCCCAATTGATCAGACGTTCCTGCGTCACCTTGTCCTTTTCGCCGAGATCGGTCCCGATCGCCGCGAGCGCGAGCACCTTGTCGCGTGGGCAGGGAAGCTTGCCAGGCGCGCTCAGCTTGGCGAAGTCGATGTCGATGTCCCAGAAGGCGCCATGGCGTTCGCGCGTCTCGAATGCATTGATCAGAAGTCGCTTGCGCAAGGCGCGCACTTGGTTGTCGTTGACATTGATGACGCGCATGCCCAGGCCGACCCAATTGCGCTGAACGTCGTCCTGCGGCATGAACGGCGCGCCGGCATCGCTGACCAGAAGCGTGCGATGGCTCTTATAGGCGGCCTCAAGCCCGAGATTGTCGTATACGCCGCCGTCGGCGAGTTCGACATTGGTGGTGAACGGCTTGCGCTGCAAATTGTTTGAGCCGCCGCCACCGGAGTTCGCCGTGTAGTCGCTCTCGTCGAAATGCAAGGTCGCGGGCGCGAGCACCGGCGGAAACGCCGACGACGCGGCGACGGCTTGCGCGAGCGACACCTTGTCGGTTCGCTTGTTCTCGCCCACCTTCCAGTCCCGCATATAGGGTGCCGAGAATCGCCACAGCGCGCCGGACTGCAGATTGGTGGCGTTGATCACCCATCGTGGCTCCGACGGCAGCTCGTTGAGCTTGGCCCGTTTGAAGAGGCGCTGGTCGTAAGCCTTGGCGATATGGTCGTTGATCGATCCCGGCAGGATGATGTCGGCGATGATCTTCAGGATGCCTTCGAGGGTGCCCGCCGCCAGGGTGATGCCGGCGAGATCGCGGATCGGCTTGACCACGGCGGTCTTGTAGCTCGCGAGAAGCTTGGCCGGCGTCGAAAAATCGAGCGACTTCCATTTGAGCCCCAGCATCGCGGAGACGATCGACCCGCCGGAAACGCTCGACACGCGCAACAGCGTTCCGACCGGCGTCGTCTCGCCCGGCATGCGGTGCGCGGCGTGGTCGCCGGGGCTCATCAGCCCCAATTCGAGCAGTCGCCACAGCGCGCCGGTGTGATACAGCATCGCGCGATAGCCGCCGCCAGAAAGGCAGACGGCGATGCCCTCCTTGATCTCCACTTTTTCGTCGCCGGGAACATAGTTGACCGGCGAAATCCGACTGATGTCACGCGTGGCTTTGTCGGAATTGGTTTGGTCGGGCATGGCTTGGTACACTCCACGTCAAAAAGTCATTCCACTTCAAAAAGTCATTGCAAGATTGATCGCGGCGATACCCTCGGTATTTTACCCTCGGAATTTCCACATGAAACTTTCCCTGGCGATACCTCCAGATTGGTCTAACGCCGCATTCCCATCACGCTCCAATTTACGTGTGCCGCGTTGGCAGTCGGATTACCCCGCGCTCATGGCCGACGCATGCATCCGCGTTGACGGAAATGGCCTTGGTTCAGGCACTTCCGCGCATTTTCCGTCAAACGAAATTGTCGAACGCTTTTCCCTGTTTCCTTCAATCGCAACGTAAATCGCAACGTAAATCGCAGCGTCGATCGCCATGTCTTTCAAAAGCGTCTTTCAAAGGTCCTTGTCTTGAAATCGAACGTCCTCGGCCGCTGTGTTCTCAGCGTGTTCTGCCCCGCGCGCATTCGGCGCTTCGATCATCTCGCCTTCAACTATCACGTCTTCAACAATCGTGTCGTCAGCCGTTCGCGCGCTCCCGCGACCGGAGCAGGCTGGCAATTCCCCGCCGCGCGCGCCGCGTTCCATGCGCCGCGTTCCAAGCACTACTTCCCTTGCACTACCTCTCTTGCGCCACTTCCCAAGCGCCACTTCCCAAGCGCGGAAGACAACAAACCGAAAGAAAGTATTTTTAAGGGCCCCCAGCTATTCATAAACTCTACAATCATAGCGAGAGGCAATTCAAGCGAACAATCGCGACCGAAGTAAAATTCGCTTGAGCGACGACATCATCAAACGATCGGTCTCGCGGGGCCGCCGTTTTTTCGCGGCGGCGACATCGGCGCCTCAACCACGAAAGCATTGATCGGCGCGGCGCTCATCCCGCGATTTCATCCACGCGATGCGCCGAGCGGCTCCGTCGCGGCGGAAATGATGCGGGCAGCGGCCATCACCGCCCATCGACGCGATCAGTCCGGCCGTCGCCATCGTCCGGAAAATGACCGACAAAGAGAATGAGAGACCGCCGTCGCCACCGGACGCCGGCCGCCGACGGACCCGTTGGCCATGGCGGCGGAGAAGCGCGACCCGGCGTCATGTCGCGTGATTAGTCTTCGCCGTCGGCGGGGGACGCGGTCACCGACCCGCTTGCCGCCCGCATCGACTGGGTTCCGCCGACGCGCGGCGGAACGATCGGAATTTGTCATAGTCGGAATTTTGCATGGCGGATCGCCAATCAGTCATTGACGAAGCATGGAAAGAATTTGCAAAGCTATATTCGCATTTCGAAGAGGGGCGGATGGCGCTGATTTTCCGGCGCCGGAAATTCGATGCGGGTGGCACTGGGTATCGTCAGCTATTTCGCGACCGGTGGGTTGCAGCGCGATTGCGTGCGCATTGCCCGCCGTTTGATCCAACTGGGACATGAGGTAACGATCTTCACCTCGCGCACCGACGGCACCCAGCCCCTGGACCTGAAGATGGTCGTGCTGCCGTGCCAAGCGCTGACCAACCACGGCCGCAACGCGATCTTCAATTGGCATTTTCGGCGCGCGGTTGAGAACTCCTTCGATCGGATCGTCGGCTTCGACAAATTGTCGGGCCTCGACGTGCTCTACTGCGCCGACGAATGCGTGAGGCGGCGGCCGGTCAATCGTCTCGGCTTCCTTTGGCCGCGGTACAACGTGCTGCTGCGGCTGGAGGAAGCCTGCTTCGGCGAAGGTCGCCCGACGCGTATCGTGGTGCTGTCGAACGAACAGCTCGCCGCCTACCGGGCCGCCTGGGGCACCGAGTCCGCGCGCGTGACGCTGATATCTCCGACCATCGAGGAGTTCCGGCGGCGACCCGAATTTCGCGACGACGGCACGCGCGAGCGCGTCCGAGCCGAAATCGGCGTGGCCTCCGACGATTGGCTTTGGTTGTCGATCGGCGCCTACATGCATACGAAGGGCATGGACCGCACGCTTGAGGCGCTCCACGCGTTTCCGCGCGCCCGCCTCGTCATCGCCGGCATCGAGCCGGGCGGCCGGCGCGGCCGCGCGATCAGGAAGGAGATCCGGCGGAGCGGATGCGCGGATCGCGTGCGCCTGGTCGGGCGCCGCGAGGACGTTCCCGCGCTGATGGCGGCCGCCGATCTGTTCGTGCATCCGGCGCGTCGGGAAACCACCGGAACGGTCATTCTGGAAGCCGTCATCAACGGCCTGCCGGTTGTGGCGACCTCCGTTTGCGGTTATGCGGAGCATATCGATCGGGCGACGGCGGGCCTCGTCGTGCCCGAGCCATTCAGCGCGCGGACGTTCAAGATCGCGCTGGCCACGGCGAGCGATCCCGCCCAAGCGGCGACATGGAGTGAAAACGGGCGTCGCTACGGCGACCGGCGCGACCTTTATCGCGGTCTTGATGAAGCCGCCGATGTCATCATCGACTAGGCTCGCCGCCCATCGACATGATCGGTTCGGCCGGGGGCGGTCGGCGGCGATTGACGCTTCCCCAATCCCGCCCTAGCCTGATGCGCGATCACAGGCCGCCGCCGGGAAATGGCCGCAGGAGGACATGACCGGAACAAGACGGCCGGGAGGAGACAACCGGGCAAATCCGCTGAAATCGTCGCGCGCGGCGGCGAGGCCCGGGCGGATGCGCCGTCTTCCGACGAGTCTCATGCCAATGGGTCTTTCGGAAGGTCGTCTCGTGGCCGGTCGTGGGACGAGATGACAAGAGGACAGGGAATTCATGGCCGAGGCCACGGTTCTGCTCGAGATCGACGGGCCGATCGCGCGAATGCGATTCAACCGGCCACAGGTGCTCAACGCCATCAATGACGAGATGGTCGCGGACTTGCGCGCGGCGCTGCGCGTCGTTCGGGACGATCCGGCGATCCGCGTCATGGTCCTTTCCGGGGCGGGCCGCGCCTTCATGGCGGGCGGCGACGTCGAGGTGTTTCACGCCGCGGGCGCGCGGGCCCCGGCTGTGCTCGAGCGGCTCATCACGCCATTCCATGAAGCGATCGAGCTCATGGCGAAGCTGCCGTTTCCGGTCGTCGCCAGCCTGCATGGCGCGGTCGCCGGCGCCGGCGTCAGCATGGCGCTCGCCGCCGATCTCGCGGTCGCGGCCGACGACGCGACCTTCACGCTCGCCTATGCGCGCATCGGCGCGAGTCCCGACGGCTCGGCGACATGGTCGCTGCCGCGCGTCGTCGGCTTGCGCAAGGCGCTCGAAATCGCGCTGCTCGCCGAGAGTTTCGGCGCCGACGAGGCGTTGCGCCTCGGCCTCGTCAACCGCCTCGTTCCGGCCTCCGAACTCGCCGCGGCCACGAACGAACTCGCCGGCCGGCTCGCGCGGGGACCGACGCGGGCCTATGCGAGCATTCGCGCGCTGATGCGCGAATCCTTCGACAACGATCTTGCGACCCAGATGCGGGCCGAGGGGCGGGGCTTGATCGCGGCCGCCGCGACCAGGGATTTCGCCGAGGGCGTCGCGGCCTTCGTCGAGAAGCGGCCGGCCAAGTTCGATGGACGATAGTTCGATGGAAGGTAAGTCGATGGACGGTGAGATAACGTCCGCGCCGGCGCTTGCCATCGAACGCCTCGAACTCGCCTTCGGCGGCGTCAAGGCGCTGAGCGGGGTGACGTTCGCCGCCGCCGAGGGCGACATCACCGCGATCATCGGGCCGAACGGGGCCGGCAAGACGTCGCTGTTCAACTGCATCTCCGGCTTCTATCGGCCGCGCGCCGGATCGATCCGCTATTTCGGCGACGACATCACCGCCGTGCATCCGCCCGCGCGCGCCGGCATGGGGCTCGCGCGCACGTTCCAGAACATCGCGCTGTTTCGCGGCATGACCGTGCTCGACAACATCAAGCTTGGCCGCCACGCGCATATGGAGACCGGGCTGCTCGACGCGCTGTTCTATTTCGGCAAGGCGGCGCGGGAGGAGGCGCGCCTGCGTCGGGAGGTCGAGGAAAAAATCATCGACTTCCTCGAAATTCATCATATCCGCGATCAACCGGTCGCCTCGCTTCCCTACGGGTTGCGCAAGCGCGTCGAACTCGCGCGCGCGCTGGCGATGAAGCCGCGCATCCTGCTTCTCGACGAACCGGTCGCGGGCATGAACCGCGAGGAAACCGAGGACATGGCCCGGTTCATTCTCGACGTGAAGGAGGAATGGGGCGTCACCATCCTGATGGTCGAGCACGACATGGGCATGGTCATGGATATTTCCGATCGCGTCGTGGTGCTCAATTTCGGCCAGGTCATCGCCGACGGCCAGCCCGCCGAGGTGCAGGCCAATCCCGAGGTCGTCGCCGCCTATCTCGGGGCCGGCGACATGGACGAATTGCGCCGGCGCATCGGCGCGGAGGCGGCCTGATGGACTGGCTGTTCTTCATCGAGGTGACGCTCGCCGGGCTCGGCTCCGGCGCGCTGCTCTCGCTCACGGGACTGGCCTTCGTGCTGATCTACAAGGCCACGCGCGTCGTCAATCTCGCGGTCGGCGAGATCCTGATGCTCGGCGCCTACATGTTTCTCGGCTTCGCCGCGGCCGCGGCGCTGCCGATCTGGGCCGCGATCGTTCTGGCCATGGTCGCGGGCGGGGCGGTCGGCGCCGCGATGGAGCGCCTCGCCATCCGTCCGATGCTCGGCGAGAACACGATTTCCGTTTTCATGGTGACGGTCGGGCTCGGCTCGATCATCACCGGCATCGTCGAGATCGTCTGGGGCGCCGATCCGCGGCCACTGCCGGATTTCATGCCGCGCGCGCCGGTCTTCATCGGCCCGGCCTATGTGTCGTCGAAGGTAGCGGTCGCGTTCGTGGCGGCGGCTCTCGTCATCGCCGCCTTCGTTCTCGTCTTTCGCTTTTGGCGCGGCGGCGTCGCGCTGCGCGCGACCGCGACGGATCAGGCCGCCGCCTATTCCTGCGGGATCAACGTGCCGGGAGTGTTTTCCTTCGCCTGGATCGTTTCCTGCGCGACGGCGACGGGCGCGGGCGTTCTCGTCGGCGCGATCGGCGGCGTTTCCCCGACCATGGGCGTGTTCGGTCTTTCGGTGCTGGTGGTGGTGATCGTCGGCGGCCTTGACTCGATTTCCGGCGCGCTGATCGGCGGTCTGTTCGTCGGCGTGATCGAGGCCTGGGCGGGCTCCTTCCTCGGCGGGGAGTTCAAATTGCTGACCACCTTCGGTCTCCTGGTCGCGGTGCTGCTGGCGCGGCCCTACGGGCTGTTCGGCACCGCCGAAATCGAGAGGCTCTAGGCGATGCGCATCGGGGCGGCCAAGGAAAGCTACATCGCGACGGCCGCGCTGTTCGACACGCGGGTGCAATATGGCTGGCTCGCCGTGCTGGTCGTGCTTGTCGTCGTGTTTCCCTTTTTTGCCAGTCCCTATTGGGTCTACATGGCCTGTCTGGTGGCGATTCATGTGGCGAGCGCAACGGGTCTCAACGTGCTCACCGGCTTCACCGGCCTCGTCAGCCTGGGGCAGGCCGCGTTCATGGGGGTCGGCGCCTATACCGTCGCCATCCTCGAAAATCGGCTCGGCACGCCCTTTCTTCTCAATCTGCTCGCGGCCGGTCTCGTCAGCGCGCTCGCCGGCATCGTCATCGGCCTGCCGAGCCTGCGGGTGAAGGGCCTCTATCTCGCGATCGCCACCATTGCGTCGTCCTTCATCCTGCATTTCATCTTCGCCAACTGGACGGGCATGACCAATGGCGTGAAGGGAATGAGCCTGCCGCCGGCGCGGCTGTTCGGCTTCGAGTTCGACCAGCCGGACCGGCTCTATTGGGTCATCATGCCGATCACGGCGCTGATGGTGCTGGGCGCCGCCAACATCTTCCGCACGCGGATCGGCCGGGCCTTCATCGCCGTGCGCGACCGCGACATCTCGGCCGAGGTGCTCGGCATTCCGCTCTTGCACACCAAGCTGACGAGCTTCGCGCTGTCCTCGTTCTACGCGGGCGTGGCCGGGGGAATGTGGGCCTATTTCTTCCGCGTGGTGACGCCGGAGAGCTTCCCCTTTGTCTATTCGATCTTTTTCCTCGCCGCGGTCATCGTCGGCGGCATGGGAACGGTGCTCGGCGGCATCCTGGGTGCGGCATTCATGACCATGGTTCCGGAGCTGCTGAAGCTTTTCGTCGGCCTCATCGAGCCCTATCATGCCAACGCCATCACCCTGCTGGCGCCGGTGCGAACGGTGGTATTCGGCGCTCTGATCGTCGGCTTCCTTCTGTTCGAACCACAGGGGCTCGCCGAAATCTGGCGGCGGACGCGCCGCTTCTTTCACCTATGGCCATTCAAGAACTGACAATCACGGAGGAAACCAAGATGCTGAACAATTCCATCCGGCCACGGTCGACGCGGCGCCTCGCGCTCGGCCTGTCGCTCGCCCTCGGCGTGGGGCTCGCCGCGGCCGCGGCGCGCGCGGCCGATGATGTCGTCATCGGCGGATCGATCCCGATGACCGGCGTCTTCGCCTTCGCCGGCGTCGGCATCAACAACGGCATCCAGGATTACGTCAAGATCGTCAACGACGCCGGCGGCATCGCCGGGCGCAAGATCAAATACGTGTTCGAGGACACCGGCTACAAGGTCGACGCCTCGGTCGCCGCCTTCAACAAGATCGTCAGCCAGGAAAACGTCTCGCTCTATTACGGCGACTCCACCGGCTTCTCCAAGACGATCAACGCCGAGCTCGTTCGCCGCGGCACGATCATGATGGCGGGGGCCTCCTTCGCCACCGAGCTCGACAATCCGGCGGCCTATCCGGCGCAGTTCATGGCCGGCCCGAACTACACCGACATGTTCGGCATCCTGCTTTCCTACATCGCCAAGACCAGCCCCGGCGCGAAGATCGCCTTCGTCAACTCCGACACCGAATTCGGCCGCGATCCGATCGGCCCGTCCGAGGCGCGCGCCAAGGCGCTCGGCCTCGAAGTGGTGGAGAAGATCGTGACGCCGCCCGGCTCGGTCGACGTGTCGACCGAGGTCCTGAAGCTGCGTCGCGCCAATCCCGACTACGCGATCTTTCACGGCTACGTGCTCGCGCCGCTGCCCGAGTTCATGAACCAGGCCAAGCAGCTCGGCCTCAAGACCAAGTTCATGGGCACGTTCTGGTCGATGGACAACAGCATTTGGGAAAAAGTGGGCGAGGTCGCCGACGGCTTCATGGGCGTGATGCCGTACCGCTATTATTTCGACACCGACGGCAAATCGCCGATGCTCGACAAGATCCGCGCGCTGCATCCGCAATACCAGTCGACCGCCTATCTGCAGGGCTTCCTCACCGCGATGCTGTTCGTGGAATCGGCCAAGCGCACGCTGGAGGCCAAGAAGGAATTGACCGCCGCCAATCTCAAGGCCGCGCTCAACTCGATCAAGGATTTCGACACCGGCGGCCTGATCGGCGTTCCGATCACCATCGCCGGCAACTCCATCCCGGTCGGGCGCGTCTATCAATTCAGCGCGGCGGCCAAGCGCATGCAGCCGGCGTCGGACTGGATCCGGCTGGAGAAGTGACGGACGGACGACGTCATCATGGCCGACGGCGCCATCCTGGCTATCAACAACATCGAGGTGGTCTATAACAAGACCGTCCAGGTGTTGCGCGGCTTGTCGTTGCGGGTGGAGCGCGGCCAGGTGGTCGCGCTCCTCGGCTCCAATGGCGCCGGCAAATCGACGACGCTGAAGGCGGTGTCGAACCTTCTGGCGATCGAGGACGGGGCGGTGTCGGCCGGCGCGATCCATTTCGACGGCGACGACATCGCCGCGCTCGCGCCGCATCGGCTGGTGCGGCGCGGCCTGTTTCACGTCATGGAGGGCCGGCGCGTCTTCGAGGATCTGACGGTGGAGGAAAACCTCGTCGCGGCGACCTTCGCGCTGAAGGGACGGCGGGCGGGGCCCACGGACTTCGACCTCGTCTATCAGTATTTCCCGCGCCTTCGCGAGCGCCGCGCCGTCCGCGCCGGACACCTTTCCGGCGGCGAGCAGCAGATGCTCGCGATCGGGCGCGCGTTGATCGCGCGGCCGAAGCTGATGCTGCTCGACGAGCCATCGCTTGGCCTGTCGCCGCAGCTCGTCGAGGAGATCTTCACCATCATCGCGCGCATCAACCGCGAGCAGGGCGTGTCGATGCTGCTGGTGGAACAGAACGCCGCCGTCGCGTTCGTGGTGGCGGGCTACGGCTACATCATGGAGACCGGCCGCGTCGTCATCGACGGGCCGACCGAACGGCTGACGCGCGACCGGGACGTGCGCGAGTTCTATCTCGGCATGGGCGCGGCGGCGGGGGCGACGCGAAGCTACCGCGACATCAAGCATTACAAGCGGCGCAAGCGCTGGCTGTCGTGAAGGTGAGCGGCGTGAGCATCCCCGTCTTCCCCGAATTGACCTTGCCGCAAATGCTGCGCGACCACGCGCGGCGCGCGCCGCGCCGCGTCGCGGTGCGGCAGAAGGATTTCGGCATCTGGCGGCCCTTTGATTGGGAGACCTACGCCGCGCGGGCGGCCCATGTCGGTCGCGGCCTGCATGCGCTCGGCGTGCCGGAGGGCGGCCACGTCGCGGTGCTTTCGGAGAATCGCTTCGAATGGGTGCTGACCCAGCTCGGCGCCGGCATGATCGGCGCGGTCACGGTTGGCGTCTATCCCACCAGCCCGGCCAATGAAGTCGCCTATGTCCTCGCCCACGCCGAGGCCGAGGTCGTCGTCTGCCAGGACCAGGAGCAGGTCGACAAGGTGCTCGATCGCCTCGACGAGCTGCCGCGCTTGCGCCAGATCGTGGTCATGGAAACCAAGGGCCTGCGGCAATATTCGGCCGAACGCGTGCGCTCCTTCGCCGCGATCGAGGAGATCGGCCGCGCCGAGGCGGCCGCGCGACCGGGGCTGATCGACGATATTCTCGCCCGCCAGCGCCTCGCCGATGTCGGGCTGATGGTCTACACCTCCGGCTCGACCGGCCGGCCGAAGGGCGCGATGCTGACCTATCGCAATCTGCGCGCCGAGGCGATCGCCGTCGGCGAACGGCTCTCGCTGACCGCCGCCGACACCCATCTGTCGTATCTGCCGCTGTGCCACGTCGCCGAGCAGATGGTGACGGTGATGGCGCCGATCTATCTCGGCTCGACGGTGAATTTCGGCGAGTCGATCCGCACCGTGCAGGAGGATTTGCGCGAGGTGGCGCCGACGACCTTTCTCGGCGTGCCGCGCATCTGGGAAAAGCTGCACGCTTCGATCAGCATCAAGCTGACCGAGGCCGGAGGCGCGCGCCGCTGGCTGTTCGAGCGGGCCTATGCCGCGTGCGAGCCCTTCGCCGAGACGCCGAAGGCGGCGCGCTCGTTGCGCCAGCGCGCGACGTTCGCGCTCTGCTATATGGTGATGTTCCGCGCGCTGCAGAATTACATCGGCCTCAGGCGCGCGCGCGTGGCGATGACCGGCGCGGCGCCGATCTCCCCGCGCATCGTGCGCTTCTTCCGCGCGATCGGCGTTCCGCTGATCGAGGTCTACGGTCTGACCGAGACGAGCGGCATGTGCACCGGCCAGCGGCTCGGCGATGTCCCGCGGCCGGGCAGCGTCGGGTCGGCCTGCGCCGGCGTCGAGCTCGCGCTCGGCGATCATGGTGAGCTCAAGGTGCGCGGCGACATCGTGTTCGCCGGCTACTATCGCAACGAGGAGGTCACGCGCGCGACGATCCGCGACGGCTGGCTTTACACCGGCGACGTGGTGGAGATGACCGACGGCGATGTCCGAATCGTCGACCGCATGAAGGACATCATGATCACCGCCGGCGGCAAGAATTTGAGCCCGTCGGAAATCGAGAACGCCGTCAAGGCAAGTCCCTACATCAAGGAATGCGTCGTCATCGGCGAGGCGCGCAAATACGTCTCCGCGCTGATCCAGCTCGACTTCGACATCGTGGCGCGGTGGGCGGAGGAAAACCGCATCGCCTTCACCAACTTCAGAAGTATCGCCGAGAACGCAATGGTGCGCGAGCTGCTGGAGAACGAGATCGCGGCCGCGAACGCTCAGCTCGCGCAGGTCGCCCATATCCGCCGCTTCCACGTGCTGACCAAAGAACTCGATCACGACGATGACGAGGTCACCGCGACGATGAAGGTTCGCCGCGCCAATATCGTGGCGAAATATGCCCGCGAGATCGAGGATCTCTACGCCTGATCCGCCGGATCGCGATGTCGCCTGTTTCGGACACGAAGGCGGGGCGCCCCGCGGTTGAAAAGGCTCGGCGCGCGAGACCATGAGCACGGCGGAGCCCGTTACCTGCGCGCGTTACTCGCGCGGTGACGCGGGCGATCGGCGATTGCTGTGTCGCACCATTCTTCGCAACGCAAAACACGCCGGCCGCGCGAACGACGACCGAACGTCGCCGGCGATCGACCCATGCTTTTGTCCGCCTTGTGTTTCGGTTGGGTTTCCTACTAGCATCCGTCCGCCATGGAACGAGCGCGGAGGTCATCTCGCCATGTCGTCACCAAGCGCGCGGCGAATTTCGCGCGCTGATGAAGAAGGGCCGCCCGTGGCCACCGCGAGCCACGAAGGCCAAGAAGCGCGACGAGCGCCAAACCAAGGCCGGGAGAAACGATGGGATTTGTCCGCCCCGTCGTCTGATCACATCAGGGAGGAAGTCATGCGACGAACGAATGCGGTCGACGGCACGTCAAGTCGACGCCAAGTGCTCAAGCTCGGTGCCGCCGCGGGAGCCGCCACGGTCGCCTCGCCCTTCATCGGCAATGCGATGGCCGCGCAGACGACGACCTGGAAGGTGCAGACGTCCTGGCCGGCGGGCGTGGGCCTGGCGACCTTCAAGGAGTGGTGCAATTCGATCAAGGAGAAGTCCGGCGGCGAGCTCGAATTCAAGCCGTTCGCGGCCAAGGAGGTCGTCGGCGATTTCGAATTGATCGACGGCGTCAAGAACGGCGTTCTCGAGGCGATGAACTCGTTCACGCTGTACTGGGCAGGCAAGGTGCCGGCGACGGCGTTTTTGTCGTCCTATCTCATGGGCCTGCGCTATCCGCACGAGTGGGACATCTTCTTCTATTCGAAGGGCGGGCTTCAGGTCGCGCGCGAGATCTTCGCCAAGCAGGGCCTGTTCTATGTCGGGCGCATCCACCACGGCCCGAACATCGTTCACTCCAAGAAGCCGATCCGCTCGATCGAGGACTTCAAGGATCTCAAGCTGCGCGTGCCCGGCGGCATGATCGCCGAAGGCTTCGCCGCGATCGGCGCCAAGACGACGCTGCTGCCCGGCGGCGAGGTGTTCTCGGCGCTGGAGAAGGGCACCATCGAAGCGGCCGATTACACCGGCCCGGCGGTCAACTGGGATCTCGGCTTCCAGCAGGTGACGAAGTACATCTGGATGGGACCGCGCGGCCTCGAGTCGGTCTATCAGCCGGTCGACTTGATGGATTTCTGCGTCGGCATGGCGCATTGGAACAAGCTGTCGCCGAGAATGAAGCAATGGGTGGAGGACGAGGTCGAGGTCTATTCGCGCGTCCACCACGCCGCGATCCAGAAGGCCGACATCGAGGCGTGGGGCAAGTTCGAGAAGAACGGCACCGAGATCAACCGCCTTCCGATCGAGGACCTTGAAAAGTTCCAGCGCGTCGCCGTTCCGATCTGGTTCCGCTGGGCCAACAAGGACAAGGACGCGGCGCGAACCTTCAAGTTGCAGCTCGAATTGATGGAATCGCCGACGCTGGGTTACGTCGAGCCCTCCATGTATCAGGGCCTGAAGATCGATCTCTAGAATCGAACCGCGCCGATCTCCGCCGGCCGAGGGAGCGTCGTCGCGACGCTCCCTCGCGCGGACGAGGGCGAGGCAAAATCGGGATCCACATGCCAAGTCTTCAATTCGTCCTGCCCCATTGGCTTTATTGGGGCGCGTTGATCGTATTTCCGTTCATCGCCTGGTTCATGCTCAATCGCCAGAAGACGCGCGGCGCGCCACGCGGCCCGTCGCTGGTCATCGCCTATATGTTCTGGCTCTTCGCCGGCTTTGGCGGCCTGCACCGGTTCTATCTGCGCAGCGCCTGGGGTTTGATCTTCATTCCCGTCTTCCTCGGCATTCTGTTCGTCAACGATCAGATCCGCGACTCGCGCGAGGACGTTTCGCGCACGCGCGCGGCGGTGGAATCCGTGCAGCGCGACGCCAACCGTCTGCGTCCGGGCGCTGACCAGACGCTGGCTCCGGCCGCGGCCGAACGGCTGAAGCAGGCCGAGCAGGAGGTCGCCAACGCGAAAGCGGCCTTCGCGGAAATGGAGCACGAGCTGGAATCGCGCAGGAGCCTGGCGCGGTGGCTCGCGATCCTGCTCGGCGCCATGCTGCTGATCGACGCGGCGCTGTTGCCGGGGCTCGCGCGCGCGGCCGCCTCCACGCAGGGCGCGCTGCCGAGCGAACCGGAGCCGCCGGAATTCGTGTCGCCGGCCGGCACGCACGAAGACCCGACTCTCGCCGTTCATACCCGGATCACCGACAAGATCGAGTGGCTCAACATCCGCGTGGGCGAGTTCGTCGCCTATTGGGCCGTCATCTCGGTGTTCGTCTACTACTACGAGGTGATCGCGCGCTTCCTGTTCAATTCGCCGACCAATTGGGTGCATGAGAGCATGTTCCTGATGTTCGGCATGCAATACATGCTCGCCGGCGCCTACGCCTATCGCGAGGACCAGCACGTCCGCGTCGACGTTTTCTACGCGCGGTTTTCCCCGCGCGGCAAGGCGATCGCCGACATCGTGACATCGGTCTTCTTCTTCATCTTCGCCATCACAATGCTGTGGACCGGCGCGCGGTTCGCGCTCGACGCCATCGGCAATCACGAGGTCTCGTTCACCGAATGGGGCGTGCAGTATTGGCCGGTGAAGCTCGCGATCCCGATCGGCGCGGCGTTGATCGTGTTGCAGGGCCTGTCGAAACTGATGAAGGACATCTATTTCCTGCGCCAAGGGACCGCCGGCCATGGGACTTGAGATCGATATCGCATGGCTGACGGTTCTGCTGTTCGGCTCACTCGCGCTGTTGCTGATGCTCGGCCTGCCGATGGCGTTCTGCACCGGCAGCCTGGCCACGATCTTCCTGTTCGTGTTCGGGACGCCGGCGATCCTCAATATGATGCCGTCGCGCATCTTCCCGTTCATGACCGACTACCAGCTTTCCGCCGTGCCGCTGTTCATCTTCATGGCGGCGCTGCTGGAAAAGGCCGGGATCATCGAGGAGCTGTTCGACGCGATCTACAAATGGCTGGGCGCGCTCAAGGGCGGCCTGGCGGCGGCGACGGTGATCGCCTGCACGCTGCTGGCGGCGATGGTCGGCGTCGTCGGCGCGACCGAGGTCACCATGGGCATGATCGCGCTGCCGGCGATGCTCAAGCGCGGATATGACCAGAAACTGGCCTGCGGCGCGCTGCTGTCGGGCGGAACGCTCGGCATTCTCATCCCGCCGTCGGTGATGGCGATCGTCTACGCGGTGGTGGCGCAGCAATCCCTCGGCGAGCTTCTGGTCGGCTCGATCCTGCCGGGCCTGCTGCTGTCGGGACTCTATGTCGGCTACATCCTCGTGCGCTGCCATATCAACCCGAGCCTCGGTCCGGCGCTGCCGCCCGAGGAACGCGTCGACGGCCGCGAAAAGCTGCGCCTGCTGCGCAACACGATCGCGCCGATTCTCCTGATCATGCTGGTGCTGGGCGTGATCTTTCTCGGCGTCGCCACGCCGGTCGAGGCCGCCGGCATCGGCACCTTCGGCGCGCTGTTCGTGTCGGCGCTTCATAACCGGTTGAACTGGGTCAACCTCCATGACGCCGCGATCGCCACGTTGAAGGCAACCGCGATGGTGATGTGGATCTTCTTCGGCGCGACGATGTTCGTCGGCTTCTTCATCATCAAGGGCGGCCAGACCTTCGTTTCCGAACTGATCCTGGGCACGGGCCTGCCGCCTTACGGCATTCTGCTCCTGATGATGGCGATCCTTTTCGTGCTCGGCATGTTCCTGGATTGGGTCGGCATCCTGCTGCTGACGGTCCCGATCTTCCTGCCGATCATGAAGGGCCTGCCGTGGGACGGTCTGCTCGGTCTGCCCGGCGTGCGGACCGAGGACGTGGCGCTGTGGTACGGCGTCATCTTCATGGTCAACATGCAGATGGCGTTTCTCAGCCCGCCGTTCGGCTATTCGCTGTTCTATCTCAAGAGCGTGGCGCCGCCTGAAATCTCGATGGCGACGATCTTCCGCAGCTCGATCAACTTCATCGGGCTGCAATGGCTGGGCGTCGGGCTTTGCATCCTGTTCCCGCAGATCGTGCTGTGGCTGCCGAGCATCATCTATTCGCGGTGACGCGGGCGCGCCGCCGGCCGGTCGCGCGCGGTGCGCCCATGGCCGGGCAGAGATCGTGGGGTCCGCGCGAAATATCGCTCGAGCCGGCTAACGGCCGGCGTGCGGCAGGCGGGAACAAGCCCCGGGGCGGGTCGTGCTGGAAAGCTCGATCAGGCCGAGATGTAATGTAACATATTGAAATAACATATTTTATTTCTTCTCTCCCCAGCATCGCGCGGAAAAGCCTCTGGCGCTGCCGGCGGCCCAGATTGGAATCGCTCTCAATCCGGGTGATTGCTGTTGATCAAACGTCTTGCAAATCATACGCAAAAGCAGAGGTTGGCGACGACCGGAGCCCTATTCCGGATCGTTCCACGGGCCCGCCTGGGTGAAACAGCGATGCCGCGGCGTGAGCCGGCCGGAACGACGAACCGTCCTGTCGCGGACGCCGCGCGCAGGGTCCAAGGGGAATGCCGCATGCAATCACGAAAAATGTTCGCGCTCCTCGTCGCCGTCGCCGCGACGTTTCTTGTTGTCTCCCGTGCCGACGCCGAAGAGAAGGGCGCGGCGAGCGGCGTCGTCAACATCTACACGGCGCGCCATTACGATTCCGACGTACAGCTCTATGACGAGTTCACCCGGCGGACGGGGGTTGCCGTCAAACGCATTGAGCTCAAGCCCGATCTCTTGATCGAGCGCATGCGCGCGGAGGGCAAGGCAAGCCCGGCCGACGTCGTCATCATGGCCGACGCGGGCGCGCTGTGGCGCGCCGAGGCGGCCGGCCTGTTCCAGCCGCTCGCCGATCCGCTGATCGAAGCGCGGGTGCCGGCGCAATTTCGCGACAAGGGTGGCCGCTGGTTCGGCTTTTCGCGGCGCGCGCGCGTGATCGCCTATGACCGCGCCAAATTGAAGCCGGAGGAAGTCGCGACCTACGCCCAGCTCGCCGAGCCGCGCTTCAAGGGCAAGTTGTGCGTGCGCTCGTCCGACAATGTCTACAACCAGTCGATCCTTGCCGCCTTCATCGAGGCGTGGGGCGCGGAAAAGGCGGCGGCCTGGGCGCAAGGCGTGGTCGCCAATATGGCGCGTCCGCCGCAGGGCGGCGACACCGACCAGATCAAGGCGGTCGCGGCGGGGGCTTGCGAGGTCGCGCTGGTCAACACCTACTATTATCTCCGCATCGCCCGTTCGGCCGAGGCGGCCGATAAGGCGATCACCGAGAAGGTCGCGATCAGCTTTCCCGATCAGGCCGGCGATGGCACGCATGTGAATATTTCCGGCGGCGGCATCGCCGTCAACGCGCCCAACCGCGACAACGCCGTCAAGTTTCTGCAGTTCCTGACGAGCGCGACGGCGCAAACCCTGTTCGCCACCGCGAACAACGAATATCCGGCGGTCGGCGAGGGCGCGCCCGCCTTGACGGACGGCCCGGATGTGTCGTTCAAGGCGGCGGGGATCGCGGTGACCGTTTTCGGCAAGCGTCAGGCCGAAGCGCAGGCGATCTTCGATCGGGTGGGCTGGCGCTGAAGGACGCGGGTTATTGTCATTCATTCGTCCCGGCGCGTTGTCGTTCGTCGTCGCCGCGCTGGCGTTGCTGCCGATTGTCGCGGTCGTCTGGATCGCGGTGAGCGCGCCGGCGACGACGGCGATGCCGGGCGAATTGATTCTGCGCTACGCCAGCGACACGCTGTTGCTGGTGGGCGCGGTGGCGGTCACCGCGGCCGCGCTCGGAACCGCGCTGGCCTGGCTCGTCGCCTTTCATGGCTTCCCCGGCCGCGATTTCTTCGCCTGGGCGCTGGCGCTGCCGCTGGCCGCGCCCGCTTATGTGCTCGCCTTCGCCTGGGCCGAGCTTCTTGATGTCGCGGGGCCGGTTCGAAGCTGGTTGCGCGAGACCTGGGCGATCGGCTGGTTTCCGATGGAAATTCGCAGCCTGCCGGGCGCGGGACTCGTGCTCGCGAGCGCGCTCTATCCTTACGTCTACCTCACGGTGCGCACCACCTTCGCGAGCCTGCCCGGATCGATGATCGAATCGGCGCGCCTGCTCGGCATGACGCGGGGGCGCGCCTTCATCGCCGTCGCCCTGCCGCTCGCGCGCCCGGCGATCATCGCGGGCACGGCGCTCGCCTTGATGGAGGCGATCGCCGATTACGGCGCGGTGCAGTTCCTCGGCGTGCAAACCCTGACGACCGGCGTCGTGCGCGCCTGGTCGTCCTACGGCGCGCTCGGCATGGCGGCGCGCCTGTCGCTGATGCTGCTCGGCGCGGCGATGATCCTGTTGTGGATCGAACGCCTGATGCGCGGCCAGCGACGCTTCGCCGCCGCGCATGGCCGGGCCCATGCGAGCGCGCCGACCAAGCTCGACGGCGCGCGCGCGATCGCGGCGAGCTTGTTTTGCCTGGCGACGTTGACGCTCAGCCTTCTCCTTCCCGCCGGCTGGCTGATGATCAGGGCGGCGAGCGCGGCGCCCGATCTCGAGCGGCTGCTGCTCGCCGGCCTGCGCTCGCTGTCGCTCGCGCTCGTGGGCGCGGCGGTGACGGTCTTCCTGGCGGCGGTGCTCGCCTTTGGCGGCCGCGCCCATCCCCTGGTGACGCGGCTCGCGAGCATGGGCTACGCCACGCCCGGCGTCGTCATCGCCGTCGGGCTGCTCGGTCCGGCGACGCTGGTGTGGAACGCGGTGCCGGGGGCCGTCGCCGGGCTCGGCGCCGCCGTCGCGCTGCTGCTTTATGCCTATGCCGCGCGACTGATGGCGGCCGCGCTGGAGCCGATCGACGCCGGCCTCACGCGCGTGACGCCATCGATGGAACGCGCCGCGCGCACGCTCGGCGAAAGCGAGACCGGGACGCTGCGCCGCGTCCACCTGCCGTTGGTGCGCGGCAGCCTGCTGACCGCCGCGCTGCTCGTCTTC
The DNA here is from genome assembly GCA_041918675.1 of Xanthobacteraceae bacterium. GTDB lineage: Bacteria > Pseudomonadota > Alphaproteobacteria > Rhizobiales > Xanthobacteraceae > SCUB01. The sequence continues at coordinate 107,227 of JAYRVF010000006.1, read as the reverse complement.
GTCGATATCCTGAAGGAATTGCCGGCCACCTTGATCTTGCGCCCGTTCGACTTCGACACGCTGGCGATCCTCGCCAACGCCTATGCCGGCGACGAACGGCTCGCCCATGCCGCCTGGCCATCGCTGGCGTTGCTCGCCATCGCGGTCTGGCCGGTCGTGATATTGTCGCGCAAGGCCGTCCCAAGGGGGGCGAGGGAATGAGCGAGCTTCTGCAAGTGTCCGGCGCGCGCCGGGCCTATGGCGACCGCGTCGCCGTCGATGGCGCGACTCTCGCCGTCGCCGGACGGGGGATTTCCTGTCTGCTCGGCCGCTCGGGTTGCGGCAAGAGCACGCTGCTGCGTCTGATCGCGGGCCTCGAACCGCTCGACGGCGGCACGATCGTTCTCGGCGACACGATCTTGTCGAGGGCGGGCTGGGGGATTTTGCCGGAACGGCGCAACATCGGTTTCGTCTTTCAAGACTACGCGCTGTTTCCGCATCTGTCGGTCGGGGACAATGTCGGCTTCGGCCTGCGCCATCTCGCCGCGACCGAGCGACGGCGCGTCGTCACCGACCTGTTGGAGCGTCTGCATCTCGCCGACCGGATGACAGCCTGGCCGCATCAGCTTTCGGGCGGCGAGCAGCAACGCGTCGCCATCGCCCGGGCGCTCGCGCGCGCGCCGGCGCTGTTGCTTCTCGACGAGCCGTTTTCGGGGCTCGATTCGCATCTCAAGCAGGGCGTGCGCGACGATCTCATCGCCGCGGTCGCCGATTCGAAAACGTCGGCGCTGATCGTCACCCACGACGCCGAGGAAGCCATGATCATGGCCGACGCGCTCATCCTGATGGACAACGGGCGCATCCTGCAGGCCGGCACGCCGCGCGAACTTTACCATCGACCGACGAGCCTGACGGCGGCGCGGCTTCTCGGCGACGTGAACGCGTTGCCGGCGCGATCGGAAAACGGCGAGGTCCGCTGCGCCTTCGGCGCCGTCGCCGGCAACGGCGCCAGCGGAGAGGCGACGTTGCTCATCCGCCCGGAGGCGTTCCGCCTTTCGGAAACCGGGATGCCGGCGCGGGTGGAGGAGGTCGCCTATGCCGGCGCGACCGCCGTCTTGAAGATCAGCCGCGATTCGGCGCGCGCGACGGTTCGGTTGCCGTCCTCGGCGCGCGTGGCGCGCGACGACATCATCCACCTCGTCATCGATCCGGATTATTGCGCGACGATCGGCCCCGGCGACACGATCGCCGAATAGGCGCTTCTCGGCCGATCAGCCCACCATCGCCTCGCGGGTCTTTTCCGCCTTCTTGCGGTCGTTGGGATCGAGAATCCTCTTGCGCAGGCGGATCGATTTCGGCGTCACCTCGACGAACTCGTCGTCCTCGATATAGGCGAGCGCCTTTTCCAGCGTCATCTTCATCGGCGGCGTCAGCCGCACCGCCTCGTCCTTGGACGTGGTGCGGATGTTGGTGAGCTGCTTGCCCTTGAGCACGTTGATTTCGAGGTCGTTGTCGCGGGTGTGCTCGCCGACGATCATGCCGCGATAGACCTTGGCACCGGGCTCGATCATCATCGGCCCGCGATCCTCGAGCTTCCACAACGCGTAGGCGACCGCCTCGCCCTGTTCGTTGGAAATGAGCACGCCGTTGCGCCGGCCGGGGATGTCGCCGCGATAGGCGGCGTAGCCGTGGAACAGGCGGTTCATCACCGCGGTGCCGCGGGTGTCGGTGAGAAGCTCGCCCTGATAGCCGATCAGGCCGCGCGTCGGCGCGTAGAAGACGAGGCGCAGGCGATGGCCGCCGGAGGGGCGCATCTCGATCATCTCCGCCTTGCGTTCGCTCAGCTTCTGCACCACCACGCCGGAATGTTCCTCGTCGACGTCGATGACGACTTCCTCGATCGGCTCCAGCCACGCGCCGCTGGTCTCGTCCTTCTGCAGCACCACGCGCGGGCGCGACACGCCGAGCTCGAAGCCTTCGCGGCGCATTGTCTCGATCAGGATGGCGAGCTGCAATTCGCCGCGCCCGGCGACCTCCATCGCTTCCTTGTCGGCCGATTCGGTCACCCGCAGCGCGACATTGCCCTCCGCCTCGCGCAGCAGCCGATCGCGGATCATGCGGCTGGTGACCTTGTCGCCCTCGGTGCCGGCGAGCGGCGAATTGTTGACCAGGAACGTCATCGCCACGGTCGGCGGATCGATCGGCTGGGCCGGCAGCGGCGTTTCGACGTCCGGGGCGCACAGCGTGTCGGCGACGGTCGCCTTGGTCAGGCCCGCGATGGCGACAATGTCGCCGGCTTCCGCCTCGTCGATGGCGAGGCGCTCGATGCCGCGGAAGGAAAGAATTTTCGAGATGCGCCCCTGCTCGATAAGCTTGCCGTCGCGCGCCAGCGCCTTGATCGGCTGATTGGGCCTGATCGTGCCCGAGGTGATGCGGCCGGTGATGATGCGGCCGAGGTAAGGGTTGGCTTCGAGAATGGTGCCGATCATGCGAAACGGACCGTCCTCGACCTTGGGCGGGGCGACATGGCGCAGGATGAGGTCGAACAGGGGCCGCATGCCGGCGTCCTTCGGTCCCTCCGGCTTCTCGTTCATCCAGCCTTCCTTGGCCGAGCCGTAAAGGATCGGGAAGTCGAGCTGCTCCTCGGTGGCGTCGAGCGCGGCGAAGAGATCGAACACCTCGTTGACGACCTGGGTCGGCCGCGCGTCGGAGCGATCGACCTTGTTGATGACGACGATCGGCTTGAGGCCGACCTTGAGCGCCTTGGAGACGACGAACTTGGTCTGCGGCAGCGGTCCCTCGGCCGCGTCGACCAGCACCAGCGCGCCGTCGACCATGTTGAGGATGCGCTCGACCTCGCCGCCGAAATCGGCGTGGCCGGGCGTGTCGACGATGTTGATGCGCGTGTCCTTCCACGCGATCGAGGTCGCCTTGGCGAGAATGGTGATGCCGCGCTCGCGTTCGAGATCGTTGGAATCCATCGCGCGCTCGGCCACCCGCTGATTCTCGCGGAAAGTGCCGGACTGCTGCAGCAGCCGGTCGACCAGCGTGGTCTTGCCGTGGTCGACATGGGCGATGATGGCGACGTTGCGAAGGTTCATGGATGAAGCTGTTCCGGCCGCGTCGCGGCGCTGAAAAACCATGTGCCCGGCTCAGGGGAACCGGGCACGGTCGTGATTTGCACTGCAATATAGTCGGAATTCGCGCGCGTACAATGCGCGAACGGCCGGCAGGGGCCATTCCTGGCGCATTTCGCGGCGAGACGGCATCGTCTCGCCGCCGGTGAAATGCTCCGGATTCAAGGCCTTGGACGGATCTTCCTCGCGGAAGTGACGGCCGCTTTCACGGGGGCTTTCTTGCGCCGATCAGCCGCGACCGCGCCATCGCGCGCCGCCCCCGTCCCGGCTGATTCCTCATGTAATTACAGCAAGTTAATTTCTAGCCGGGCAGCGCCGGGGCGGCCGGCGTCAGCGTCGCCGCGAAGGCGGTTACGCCCCCTCCCAGAACGACCCTGCGATCGGCGATCGCGGTATGCACCTGTTGCAAGACGAGGGTGAAGGCGGTGACCGCCGTGTCGTCGCCGCTCGCGCGGTCGATTTCCTTCAGCGCGGCCTCCAGCAATTCGTCGGCCGACAACTGGATGGCATCGAGTTCCTCGCCGGATGTCGCCACCCGCGCGGTCGCCAGAAGCCGCATCAGGCTCTCGCGGATGGAGGCGAGATTGCCGTCGGGGTCCCTGCTGAACTTGCCCGCGAACCACGCGCCGATCGAGCCGAGCGCGGATAATCCCATCAGGCTCCACCAGATCAGGTCGCTATAGCGTTCGAGAAAGGTCTTCTCCTCGCCGTCGACATAGGCCGCCGCGCCCGGATGGGCCGGGATCGAGGCGTCCTTGTCGGTATCGGGCGTCTCCAGCGACGCCGCGTGTGGAAGTTCGGCGATGATCGCGGAGCGGACCGAAAAAAGCTGGCGGGTGAAGTCGGTCACGTTCGACTGGGTGAGGGTCTTGCGGGCGACGATGTGGTGGGCGACGCCGATGGTTTTCACCGCGTCCTCGGGCTTCGGCGGCGCGCCCCCGAAGGCCCCGGCGTTGATTTCCATGGCCTCGTAGGCCGGGTTCTTCTGCGCGATCGCGTCGGCGGCCTCGATGGCGATGAAGTTCGGCGGCCCGACCTCGCGGATCGAGGCCGCGATCGCCTCGGCGGTGATGCGGCTGTTGACCGGGCCGACCGCGAAAAACGCGTCGGCGCTGCCCTTGCGCAGGACCTCGGAAACGACATTGGTGCCGATCTGAACGATCTGCACCTTGTCGATCCCAATACCATATTGCTCGAGCACCACCTTGAACATGTTCACGTTGGCTTGGGTCCGTCCGATCACGCCGACGCGCCGGCCGACGAGGTCCTCGACCTTGGCGATCTGCTTGGCCTTGGACTTCTTGGCGCTGGGGGCCACCGGCGCCCACAACACGCCGACATTCTTGCGCAGCGTCGCGATCGCCGCGACGTTCTTCGGCACGCCGAGATCGCCGCGAATGACCGCGAAATCGACCTTGCCGGTTTCGATCGCTTCCGCGCTCGCCACTGCGCCGTCGGTGACCACGGTCCGCAGCCGGATATGGGCGCGGTCGCGCGCGAAGGCCATCGCGATCGCCTGGATGACGCGGGTGTCGTCGCTGCCGACCGGGCCGACGGCGATGCGGAATGTCACCGGACGGAATGCGTAATAGATGCCGCCGCCGAAAGCGGAGACCGCCAGCATCGCGGCAAGAACGATCAGCCAGGCAAAGCGTCTCGAAAACGACACGGATTTTTCGGTCCCAGGCTGGGACGGACCTTTCGCCATGCCGGCGTGGTCGTCGTCATCCCTGTGCAATCGCGGCGGCGTCAGCATGAGTGATCGAACCTATCCGTTCGCCCCGCCCCCCTCTCATAACATAGCGGAGAATCGGGCCGATTAACAATCGCGCACGCGGTTAACGCCCGCGCCGGGGGCCGCCGGTCGGACCGGCGCGGTACCCCCCTAAATTCGTCCTATTTGCTCCACGGTCCGCGCGCCGTCGACAGCCGGGCTCCCTCCGGCATGGCGCTGTTGATCGTCATCAGCGCGGCGATCGTTTCCGGCGTCAGCAATCCGTAAAGCCGCCCGTCGGGCTCGACGACGCCGATGGCGGGCGCCTCGGCCTCCTGCATCAGCCTCAAGGCGTCATCAAGGCAGCGCCGCTTGTCGATGGTCGGCGGGTTGCCGGTCATCGCCGTGCCGACCAGGGTGTCGGGGCCCTGCGCCTTCAGCGCGCGCAGGATGTCGGCGCGTCCGAGCAGGCCCGCGAGCCGGCCTGACGCGTCGGTGATCGGAAACTCGTTCTGGCTCGTGTGCAGGACGAGATCGACGGCGTCGCCGATGCGCGAATCCGGGCTCAAGGTGGAGAACTGCGTCATCGTCGCGAAACTCGTCGGCAGGCCGTGCGCGACCGAGCGCAGCGCCACCATGTGGGATTCGGAGGCGGCGGCGAGATAGACGAAGATGGCGATGAAGATGAGGATCGGATTGTACAGGAGGCCGAGAAAGCCGAGCAGGAACGCCACGCCCTGGCCGATCGTCGCGGCGACGCTGGTGGCGCGCACGAAACCGAGCTGCGAGGCGAGCAGGGCGCGCAGCACGCGCCCGCCATCCATCGGAAAGGCCGGGATCATGTTGAAGGCCGCCAGGAACAGATTGACCATCGCCAGCTTGTCGACGAGCGGAATGCGCGTGTCGTCGACGGTCGCCAGCGGTCCGAGATCGAGCTTCGCGCCGGCCAGCACGACGAGCGCGATTGAAATCGCGACATTGACCATCGGTCCGGCGATGGCGACGAGGAACTCCTCGCTCGGCCGCTCGGGGATCTGGGCGAGACGCGCCACGCCGCCGATCGGCAGCAAGGTGACATCGGGCGTGCGCACGCCGAAGGCGCGGGCGGTGAGAATGTGGCCGAATTCGTGCAGCAGGACGCAGGTGAACAGCAGGATCATGAAGGTGATGCCGCTCCAGGCCGCCGCCGACCCGCCCGAGGCATAGCTCGCCGCGAAAATCCAGGCGAGGAAAAGGAGGAACGTGATGTGCACGCGCACCGCCGTTCCCGCGATCGATCCTATTCTCAGTGACCAGCTCATCTTTTTCCTCGCCGCGACCCTCGTTGCCAGGCAGTCTACCTCCAGATAGGTACGTCGGCCCCTGGTTTCGAGGTCTTCGGCGCGCCCGAAGACGCGGGCCTCGCCGGCCAGGGCGACCGGGAGAAATCGGGAAAAATCGGGAGAACAAGGGCCGTGGCCGACAGGTTGAACGCCGACGCGCTGATGGCGGCGCTTGAGAAACTGCCGGGCTGGACCAAGACGCGGGCCGGCACCGCGATCACGCGAATCTTCGAGTTCAAGGATTTCAACGCGGCCTTCGGCTTCATGACGCGGGTCGCGCCGGCGGCCGAGAAAATGAATCACCATCCCGAATGGTCGAATGTCTATCGCAAGGTCGAGGTGGTGCTGACGACGCATGACGCCGGCGGCGTCACGGCCCTCGACATCGCTCTTGCCGAGATCATGGACCGGATCGCGAAGGCCGGGTGAACGGGCGCGGGCGGCCGCGGGCGTAGCGCCGGGCGCGCGGATGGAAGGGTGAAACCTCCGCGCGCGGCTTCTTGAACCTGGCCGGATCGTCACCATCTTGCACCATCGGGCGGCGGCGCGGCGCACGTGCCGCCGGAAGATGACGGAAATTCCGCTGGTGGCCGGGCGGGTCGAAACGGGCCCCAGGATCGGATTGGGACCATCCTTTCCGGCCAGGCTATTTGACCGGGTCGCCGGCCGGGCTTGGAATTTTGATCGACGGGGCTTGATCGCGATGAACGAGCGAACTGCCGAGACGATGAACGCCGCGAAATTCGAGCGCGAGCGCGAAACCGTTCGTCTCAAATTCTGGGACAAGGTCAGGGGAGCGGCCGCCAAGCTCCCCTTCATCGAGGATCTGCTCGCCGCCTATTATTGCGCGTTCGATCGCGGCACGCCGCTGCGAGTTCAGATCGCGCTGATCGGCGCGCTCGCCTATTTCATTCTGCCGTTCGACTTCGTGCCCGACATGCTGCCGCTGCTCGGCTTCACCGACGACGCGGCCATTCTGATGACGGCGATGCGGATGGTCTCCGGCCATATCCGCCAGGAACACCGCGACGCGGCGCGCGCCGCGCTCAAGCGCGGGCTGAAAGCCGAATAGCCGGGATTGCCGCGAAGTTCGCGGCGCACATCGAAACAATCGGCTTCACATGGCCGATTTTCGCCGTTATTCCCTTCGAGAAGCAAACGGGCGGGAGATTCCAAGGCTTGGCCTTTCCCGCGCTCTCCGGGCATTGTCGCTGCCAGGAAGGGACGGTGAGCATGATCCTGATCCATCGAACCGCGACGATCATCCTGGCCTCGTCCGCCCTCGTCGCCGCGGCAAATCTGGCGACGCGGGAGGCGGCGCGCGCGCAGTCCGGCTCACCGCCCGCGGCGGCCTCTCCGACATCGACCAAATCCGGGACCAAGACGCAGAGCCCGACCTCGGCGCCGGGCGCGAAAACAAGCGCGAAGGCGGGCAAGAAATCCGACGCGAAATCGGGCGCGAAACCGTCGGCGCGTTCGCCGACCGGCGGCGCGACGCTGCTCGGGAGCTTCGCGGGCTGGGGCGCCTACACCGCTTCCTCCGGCGGCCGCAAGATTTGCTTCGCGCTGGCCAAACCGTCCTCCTCGACGTCCAAGCCGGCTGGCCGGCCGCGCGATCCGGCCTATATGTTCATCACCACCCGGCCGAACGAGAAGGTGAAAGACGAAGTCTCGATCAGCGCCGGCTATCCGTTCAAGCCGCGAAGCGAGGCGAGTCTCGAGGCGGGCGGCGGGCGTTTCGCGCTCTACACGCAGGCCGACGGCGCCTGGATCAAGAACGCCGCCGAGGAAGGCCGAATGGTGGACGCGATGCGCAAATCGGCTCAGGCCGTGGTGGTCGGCACTTCGTCGAAGGGCACCGAATTGACCGACACGTTCGCATTGAAGGGCCTCGCGCAGGCGCTCGACCGCGTCGCCCAGGAATGTCCATGAGGCCGCGGCCCGCGGCGGGCTCGCGCCGCGCGAGCGCGCCCATGGTCTCCCCGTCGGGCGCGAGCTCGAACATAAATCGCCAAGGTCCATGAGCGCCAACCATCAACAGGAACAATCGCGGCCGCCGGCCCCGGATTTCGTCGAGAAGGCGCCGCTCGAAGGATATTTCGCGCCGGGGCGCCCCTCGTTGATCGGGCTTTCGCGGCAAGGCCTGATGGACAGCCTCGGCGCCATCGGCGTGCCGGCCGCGCAACGCAAGATGCGCGCGCAGCAGCTCTGGCATTGGCTCTATGTGCGCGGCGCGCGCGACTTCGCCGAGATGACGAACGTCGCCAAGGAAATGCGCGCCGAGCTCGCCCGCCATTTCACCCTCGACCGGCCCGAAATCGCGGCCGAGCAGGTTTCGGCCGACGGCACGCGCAAATGGCTGTTGCGGTTGTCGCCCGCCGAGGCGACGACGCGGCCGCATGAGATCGAATGCGTCTATATTCCCGAGGCCGATCGCGGAACCTTGTGCATCTCCTCGCAGGTCGGCTGCACGCTTAACTGCGCCTTCTGTCACACCGGCACGCAGCGCCTGGTACGCAACCTGACCGCCGGCGAAATCGTCGGCCAGGTCATGATCGCGCGCGACCGGCTCGGCGACTGGGCCGATCGCGACACGCCGACGGGCGGGCGCATGATCACCAACATCGTGGTGATGGGCATGGGCGAGCCGCTCTACAATTTCGAGGCGGTGCGCGACGCGCTGTTGGTCGTTTCCGACAACGAGGGGATCGGGATTTCGAAACGCCGCGTCACGTTGTCGACCTCGGGCGTGGTGCCGAACATCGCGCGCGCGGGCGAGGAGATCGGCGTGATGCTCGCGATCTCGCTGCACGCGGTCACCGACGCGCTGCGCGACCAATTGGTGCCGCTCAACCGCAAATATCCGATCGCCGAACTGCTGGCCGCGTGCCGCGACTATCCGGGCCTGTCCAACGCGCGGCGGATCACGTTCGAATATGTGATGCTCAAGGACATCAACGATTCGCTCGACGACGCCAAGGCGCTGGTGCGCCTGCTCAAGGGCATCCCCGCCAAGATCAATCTCATTCCGTTCAACCCCTGGCCGGGCTCGCCGTTCGAATGCTCGGACTGGGCGCGGATCGAGCGATTTTCCGAATACATCTTCAACGCCGGCTATTCCTCGCCCGTGCGCACGCCGCGCGGACGCGATATTTTCGCGGCCTGCGGTCAGCTCAAGTCGGAGACGGAAAAGCTTTCCGCCCGCGAGCGCGCGGCGCTGCGGGCCATGGCCCTGACGGATTGAGATCGATGCCGATCATCGCCAGGTCATTCGCCATTCTCGCCGGCTTCATCGGCGCCTGCGTCGCCGCAGATCTCATCGTCGTCATCGCCGCGCTCTATCCCGACTGGAGCGACATTCACCTCGGGCCGACGGACCGCGTCGAATTCGGCATGATCGCGGCGCTCGCCTTCGTGTTCGTCTCCACGCTCGCCTTCGTGCCGGCGATGATCGCCGTGGTCATCGCCGAAACCTGGTCGTTCCGTTCGATCCTCTATTACGCGGTCGCCGGCGCCGTGGTCGGATTTGCCGGCTATGCCGGTCTCGTCAATTTCGATCTGGAGCGGATCGGCGCGACTTCCTATTTCCGCCGCGAGATGGAAATCATGATCGGCGCCGGCATCGTCGGCGGGCTGGTCTATTGGCTGATCGCCGGGCGCAATGCCGGGGCGTGGCGGCGCGCGCCCGCGAACGAACTCGCGCCGCGCGGCGATCAGACCTGAGCGCGCTTGGCCCAGCGCAAGGCCTGTTCGAGACGATCATTGCCCCAGAACAATTCGCCGTCCGCGGTGACGAAGCTCGGCGCGCCGAAGAGGTTGAGCGCGAGCGCCTCCTCGGTATTGACGCGAAGCTTGTTCTTGATCTCGTCGGATTGCGCGCGCGCCATGATCGGGCCCGGCTCGAGGCCGAGCGCGGCGAGAATGTCGCTCATCACCGTCGGATCGCTGATCAGGCGATCGTCGGCGAATTCGGCGACGTAGACGGCGCGGGTGAAATCCTCGCCCCACCCCTCGGCGAGGCCGACAAGCGCGATGCGGCCGGGAAGCACGCTGACCTGTGGAAATGTCGACGGTCCCCTGAACACCAGGCCGAGCTCGGCCGCGCAGCGCTCCATGTCGCGCCACATGTAGCGGCCCTTGACAGGAAAGAGATTGAACGGAGAGGAGTCCATGCCTTGCGCCTTGAACACGGGGCCGAGCAGAAACGGCCGCCAGCGCACGTCGACGCCCGCCGCTTTCGCCAGCGGCGTGATGCGGTGGGCGGCGAGATAGGAATAGCTGGAAGCAAGATCGTACCAGAAATCGAGCGTCGGCGCGGCCATTGATGTCTCTCCTGAAATCTTCCGATCGCGTTGCGGCGCGACAGGCTAGCACATGGCGCGCGCCTGACCAGCGCGTCGCGCAAGGCGCGTTCCGCGTCCCGCGCCCCTTTCCAATCCCGGCGTGGTCGGCTAGAGCATCAAGCCATGACGCCGCCGCGTCTTCAAAGCCGTGTCTTCAAAGCCGCGTCTTCAAAGCCGCGTCTTGGAAAAAAAGATGCGATACAACCACGCCAACCAGATGGAACGATCGATCCGGCATGGGTCGGATCGGGGTTCGCGCTAGGCCCGCCCCCATGACACGACGAGGCCTTGCCATTGCGCTCGCCATAGCCCTTGTCGGCGGCATGCTGTTCGGGATGTTTCCCGAAGCCGACACGCGCTTCAGCGCGCTGTTCTATGACGAGACCTCCCACCGCTTCCCCCTCGCCGCGATGCCTTGGGCCGGCGTCTTGCGTGACGCGCTTCAGGCGCTGCCGTGGCTGATCGCGGCGCCCGCGGCGATCGCGCTTGTCGCCAAGCTCGCCTGGCCGAGCCGCAAGCTGATGCTCTCCGGCCGCGCGATCGTGCTCCTGCTCGCGACGTTTCTGATCGTTCCGGGCCTCATCGCCAACGGCCTGTTCAAGACGCATTGGAACCGTCCGCGTCCGAACGAGACGGTTCAATTCGGCGGCGCGCTTCCTTTCGTGGCGTGGTGGGACCCGCGCGGGCAATGCCCGGAGAACTGCTCGTTCTTCTCCGGCGAGGCCGCGGCCGCGTTCTGGACCTACGCGCCGGCCGCGCTGGCGCCGCCGGTCATGCGGCCGCTTGCCTTCGGCGCGGCCACCGCGCTCGGGCTCGGCACCGGCCTGATGCGGGTCGCCTTCGGACGCCATTTCCTGAGCGACGTGATCGCGGCGGGCCTCGTGTCCTATGTCGTGATCTGGCTGATGCACGGCTATCTCTACCGCTGGCCGCGCACGCGCTGGCGCGAGGAGGCGCTCGATGAAAGCCTGACGCGTCTTGCCATGCCCGCCCACCGCGTCGCCCGGCGCGCGCTGGGCCTGCCGGCCATCGCCGCGGATGGGGGGCGAGCAGCGAAAGACGGCCCTTCCGGGGCGTGACTATCTTGCGCCGAACGGCGTTCCGCCTATAGTCCCGGCGATTTTCGCGGACCCCTCGCCGCCATCCTCGATCCAGAAGGTTCTTTCATGAGCAAGACCGACGTCAAGAAGGTGGTGCTCGCCTATTCCGGCGGGCTCGATACCTCGATCATTCTCAAATGGCTGCGGGAGACCTACGGCTGCGAGGTCATCACCTTCACCGCCGATCTCGGCCAGGGCGAGGAGCTGGAGCCCGCGCGTGCCAAGGCGCTGATGCTTGGCATCAAGCCGGAAAACATCTTCATCGAGGATCTGCGCGAGGAGTTCATCCGCGACTACGTCTTCCCGATGTTCCGCGCCAACGCGGTCTATGAGGGCCAATATCTGCTCGGCACCTCGATCGCGCGCCCGTTGATCGCCAAGCGCCAGATCGAGATCGCCGAGCGGCTCGGCGCCGACGCGGTCTGCCACGGCGCCACCGGCAAGGGCAACGACCAGGTCCGTTTCGAGCTCGGCTATTACGCGCTCAAGCCCGACATCCACGTCATCGCGCCGTGGCGCGAATGGGACATGAGATCGCGCGAGGATCTGATCGCCTTCGCCGAGAAGCACCAGATTCCGATCGCGCGGGACAAGCGCGGCGAGGCGCCGTTCTCGACCGACGCCAACCTTCTGCACACGTCATCGGAAGGAAAGGTGCTCGAAGATCCCAATTCGGAAGTGCCCGATTACGTCTATTCGCGCACCGTCGATCCGGAGAACGCGCCGGACAAGGCCACCTACGTCACCATCGATTTCGAGCTCGGCGACGCGGTCGCGCTCGACGGCGAGAAGCTGTCGCCGGCGACGCTGTTCGCCCGTCTCAACGATCTCGGCCGCGACAACGGCGTCGGCCGGCTCGACCTCGTCGAAAATCGTTTCGTCGGCATGAAGTCGCGCGGCATGTACGAGACGCCGGGCGGCACCATCCTGCTCGCGGCCCATCGCGGCATCGAGTCGCTCACGCTCGATCGCGGCGCGGCGCATCTCAAGGACGAGCTGATGCCGCGCTACGCCGAGCTGATCTATAACGGCTTCTGGTTCTCGCCCGAGCGCGAGATGCTGCAGGCGGCGTTCGACCTCAGCCAGCGCCATGTGACCGGGCGGGTGCGGGTCAAGCTCTACAAGGGCAACGCCATCGTCGTCGGCCGCGAGAGCCCGTACTCGCTCTACGACCAGGACCTCGTCACCTTTGAGGAAGGCAAGGTTGCCTATGACCAGCGCGACGCCGCCGGCTTCATCCGCCTCAACGCGCTGCGCCTGCGCACGCTCGGACAGCGCAAGAGGAAGCTGAAGCTGTAGCTGTAGCTGTAGCGCGATCGCGGCGGCGGCGGATCGTCACGACGAAAAAATCCGCCGGCGAAGCTGGATGGCCTCGTCGGCGGAATGTCTTCCGGAGGATCGCCCGCGCCGGCGTTCAGCGCTGCGGCGGTCCGCCCGCGAGCAGCGGCGTGATGCGCCGGACGGTGACGCGGCGGTTGATGCGCGATTCGCCGCTGGTCTGCTCCTTCAGGTTCTGCTCGCCATAGCCTTGCGTGACCAGGTTCTCGGCCGGCACGCCGAACTGCTCGGTCAGCACCAGCGCGACCGATTCCGCGCGCCGGTCGGACAGCGACAGATTGTCGACCTCCGAACCGACGGCGTCGGTGTGGCCTTCGATAAGGAAGACCTCGCTCGGGGAACGCTCGAGCGCGCGCTTGATGCCGTTGGCGATGACGGTGAGCTTGTTCGCCTCGCTCGGCTCGACATCCCACGAACCGCTGCCGAAAGTGATCGTGTTGAGATCGATGCTCGGCATGCGCGCGCGCAGGTTCGCGTTGTAGCGGACCTCGTCGAGCGAATAGCCGCGGTCGAGACGTTCCACCGGCTCGGCCATCAGCGTCTCGTAGATCATCTCCGGCGGCGCGCCGTCGAAATCGACGATGTAGCGCTCGCGCGGAATGCGGATCGGAGGCGGCCCCATCGGCAGGAAGAATCCGGCGCCCGGCGGGCGCATTCCCGCGTCGATGATGATGATCTCGCGGCCGAAGGAATCGCGGCGGATGCGACGGATCAGCCGGCCGTCGGGCGCGGTGATGTTGATGATCTGCGTGCCGTCCGGCCGCACGATGACGGTGCGGGTCAGGCCGCCTTCCTCGCGTACCTGGATGTCGCGCGCGCCATAACGGAAGCGACCGAGCTCATTGTGCCGCACGAAGGACTGTCCGCCCGGATCGCGGATGATGACGCGATCGGTTTCGCGGAACACAGTCCGTCCGCCCTCCAGCGTCTCGCGGCGTTCCCCGCGAAGCTGATCGAGCGTCTGGCGCGGCAAGCCGGTGCGCGCGGGAAGCGGCGTTGTCGCGACCGGCGGCGGCAAGGCGATCGGTCCGGACGGCATCACGCCGGGTTTCGGACCGCCCGGGCCGGCCGGCGCCATCGGCGTGGGCTGCGAAAGGGTCCTGCCAGCGTCGGGCGGAGGCATCGTCGCGCCGCCGCGCTGGGGCATCGTTCCGCCACCAGCCGGCGGCATCGCGCTCGGGGCTTGCATGCCGCCTTGCGGCACCGTGCCGGGGCCGCCTTGCATGCCGCCTTGCGGCATCGCGCCCGCGCCGCCACCGCCCTTTTGCGCGGGAGGCGGCATCCGCGGGGCGGTCGTTGCCGGCGCCATCTCCGGCGCCGCATTGGTCTTCGGCGCGGTGGTGGTGAGCGGCCCCTTCGGCCGCGCGCCGGGTCCGGGCGTGCCATCGGGTTGAGTGCCGCGAGTAGCGCCGGGCGGGGGCGTCGGCGGCGTCACCGGTTTCGGAGCCATGTCCGTTTTCGGGGCCATATTCGTCTTCGGCTCCATGTCGGTCTTGGGCGACCCAGCGCCGGGCGGCATCGACCTCGGCTCCATGCGCGAAGGCTCGCCGCGCGGCGCCATCTTCGGCTCGCCCTGCGGCTGCGGGCTCATCTTGCGCTCGACGCCGGGAGGCGGCGGTGTCGTCGCGGGCTTCCGCGCGCCACCACCCGGCTCACCCGATGGACCGCCGCCCGGCGCGCCGGAGGGACCCGCGCCCGGCGCTTGGCGCGCGGGAGGCGCGGCGTTTTCGCCGGCTTTCGGGGCCTGCTTCGGGCGCGCGCCTTTATCCTGCTGCGCGGCCCCGCCGCCTTCGGTCGGCGCCGGCTGCGCGAGCGCCGACGTGCCGACCAGCGCGCAAACGGCCACGCCGGCAAACAGCGCGCGCAGGGTGCTCGCGCGGGATTCATCGAAGCGGAAGTTCATTTCATTCTCCTCTGCCGGGTCGGTTCGCCCCGGCGGTGATGGCGTCGGACCCGGCCGCTAGCACGGTGTCCTTGTTCGCTGTCCGGGTCCGGCATCGATCGCCTCGCGGCGGCCGACCGGTGGAGTGGAAGAATCCGGATGCGCTACTTTGTCTATCGGACCCGGTTGTGGCAAATCCTTGAATAAGAAGGGAATAAGAAAGGCGTATATTTCGCCAATTCGGGCGAGTGATGGCGAAACCCCGCAAAGCCGCGCGCTATGCGCCGATCCGGCTTCACGATTGGTTGAAGCGACGAGGATCGCGTGGAAGCTTGCCCTTCACGCGGGGGAGGCTTCGCGTGTTCGTCACGGCGAAGCATTGCCGAAGTCGGGATCGCGGCGGTCAGCTTGGCGGGCGCGCATGCGGCTGGATGCGACGCGCGCCGCCGCCGCTCACACCTGACGCTCGACCAGCATCATCTTGATTTCGGAAATCGCCTTGGCGGGGTTGAGACCCTTGGGGCAGGCCTTCACGCAATTCATGATGGTGTGGCAGCGGTAGAGGCGGAACGGGTCCTCGAGCGCGTCGAGCCGCTCGCCGGTTGCCTCGTCGCGCGAATCCTTGAGCCAGCGGTTCGCCTGCAGCAGCGCCGAGGGGCCGAGATAGCGCTCGGAATTCCACCAATAGCTTGGGCACGAGGTCGAGCAGCACGCGCACAGGATGCATTCGTAAAGCCCGTCGAGCTTCTCGCGGTCTTGCCGGCTCTGGCGCCATTCCTTCTGCGGGGTGGCGGTAGTGGTGTGCAGCCACGGCTCGATCGAGGCGTATTGCGCGTAGAAATTGGTGAGGTCCGGAATGAGATCCTTGACCACCGGCTGATGCGGCAGCGGATTGACCTTCACCGCGCCCTTGGAATCGTCCATCGCCTTGGTGCAGGCGAGCGTATTCTCGCCGTCGATGTTCATGGCGCAGGAGCCGCACACGCCCTCGCGGCAGGAGCGGCGGAAGGTGAGCGTCGGGTCGACGTTGTTCTTGATCCAGATGAGGCCGTCGAGGACCATCGGGCCGCAATCGTCGGTGTTGACGTAATAGGTGTCGACCTGGGGGTTCTTGCCGTCGTCCGGGTTCCAGCGATAGACGCGGAATTCGCGCGAATGCGTAGCGCCTTCCGGCTTCGGCCAGGTCTTGCCGGTCGTGACCCTGGAGTTCTTCGGCAGATTGAACTCAACCATGGAAGCAGCACCTCTGCTGTTCGGCTTCGCGGCGCGGTTCGCGGCCGCCCGGCGTGATTGGCGATCGGGCGGCGGTCAATACACCCGCGCCTTCGGCTCGATATAGGCGATGTCGTTCGTCAGCGTGTAGGTATGCACCGGCCGGTCGTCGAGGGTGACCTTGCCCGCCTCGTCGATCCAGCCGAGCGTGTGCTTCATCCAGTTCTTGTCGTCGCGCTCGGGGAAGTCCTCCCGCGCGTGCGCGCCACGGCTTTCCTCGCGGTTGGCCGCCGAATCCATGGTGACGACCGCCTGGCGGATCAGATTGTCGAATTCGAGCGTCTCGATGAGGTCCGAATTCCATACCAGCGAGCGGTCGGTGACCTTGATGTCGCCGATCGAATCGTAGAGCGCGTGGATGAGTTTCTCGCCCTCGACCAGCACCTCGCCGGTGCGGAACACCGCGCAATTGTTCTGCATGATTTTCTGCATCGACAGCCGCATCTCGGCCGTCGGCGTCGCGCCGGCGGCATGGCGGAAACGATCGAGCCGGGCGAGCGCCCGCTCCGTGGCCTCGGCGGCCGGATCGGCCGGCTTGCCGTTCGGCGTCACCGTCTCGGCGCAGCGCAGCGCCGCCGCGCGGCCGAACACCACGAGATCGATCAGCGAATTCGAGCCGAGACGATTGGCGCCGTGCACCGACACGCAAGCCGCTTCGCCAACCGCCATCAGGCCGGGCACCACGGTGTCGGGATCGCCGTTCTTCTTGGTCAACACCTCGGCGTGATGATTGGTAGGAATGCCGCCCATGTTGTAGTGCACCGTCGGCAGCACCGGGATCGGTTCGCGCGTCACGTCGACGCCGGCGAAAATCTTGGCGCTTTCGGAGATGCCCGGCAGGCGCTCGTGCAGCACCTTGGGGTCGAGGTGGTCGAGGTGCAGGTAGATGTGATCCTTGTTCTTGCCGACGCCGCGACCCTCGCGAATTTCGATCGTCATCGCGCGCGAGACGACGTCGCGCGAGGCGAGATCCTTGGCCGACGGCGCGTAGCGCTCCATGAAACGCTCGCCTTCGGAATTGACGAGATAGCCGCCCTCGCCGCGCGATCCTTCGGTGATGAGGCAGCCCGAGCCGTAGATGCCGGTCGGATGGAACTGCACGAACTCCATGTCCTGCAACGGCAGGCCCGCGCGCAGCACCATGCCGCCGCCGTCGCCGGTGCAGGTATGGGCCGAGGTGCAGGAGAAATAGGCGCGGCCATAGCCGCCGGTCGCCAGAATCGTGGTCTGCGCGCGGAAGCGGTGCAGCGTGCCGTCGTCGAGCTTGAGCGCGATCACGCCGCGACAGGCGCCGTCGGCGTCCATCAAGAGGTCGATGGCGAAGTACTCGACGAAGAATTCGGCCGCGTGGCGCACCGCCTGCCCGTACATCGTATGCAGCATGGCGTGGCCGGTGCGGTCGGCGGCGGCGCAGGTGCGCTGGGCGATGCCCTTGCCGAAATCGGTCGTCATGCCGCCGAACGGGCGCTGGTAGATCTTGCCGTCCTCGGTGCGCGAGAACGGCACGCCCCAATGCTCCAGTTCATAGACCGCGGCCGGCGCGTTGCGGCACAGATACTCGATCGCGTCCTGGTCGCCGAGCCAGTCGGAACCCTTGACGGTGTCGTACATGTGCCAGCGCCAGTCGTCGGCGCCCATGTTGCCGAGCGAGGCCGAGATGCCGCCTTGCGCCGCGACGGTGTGCGAGCGCGTCGGGAAGACCTTGGTGATGCAGGCGGTGCGCAGGCCCGCCTCGCTGCAACCGACGACGGCCCGCAGGCCGGCGCCGCCCGCGCCGATCACCACCACGTCGTAGACGTGATCCTCGACGGGATAGGCGCGGCCGTTGATCGATGGGGCGCCGTTGCCGTCGGCCGCCACGGATGCGGGCATGGTCTCAAACTCCGGATGACATCTTGAGCAGGGCGTAGAGCGAGGCGAAAGCGACGGCGGCGGCGAAGAAATTGTTGGCGATGATGGCCGCGAGCTTGATCTTCTCGCCGTGGACGTAGTCCTCGAGAACGATCTGGATGCCGAGCTTCATGTGCCAGACCGTCGCAACGACGAACAGGATGAGGATGATGGCGACGAGCGGCAGCGCCAGGATCTGCACCGCCGCGGCGTGACCGCGACCGAACAGCGCCATCAGGATGATGATGACGGGCGGCGTCAGGATGGCGAGCGCGATCGCGGTGACGCGCTGGTTCCAGAAATCGCGGGTGCCGGCGCCGGCGGCGCCGAGGCGGCGCACCTTGCTCAGCGGCGTGCGCATCGCGTCGGAGGATTTGCTCATCGTCCGCCTCCCAGCGCGTAGGCCACGATCCAGACGAGCAGCGTCAGGCCGATCGCGCCATAGGCGGCCAGCCGCGTCAGCCGCTCGCGCTCGACCGGGCCGTGGCAATAACCGAGATCCCAGACGAGATAGCGCAGCCCGCTGAGGAGATGGTGGATCAGCGCCCAGGTGTAGCCGAACAGGATGAGGCGGCCGAACCAGCTTCCGATGAAGCCCTGGAAATAGGCGTAGCCGGTCGGGCCGGATGCGGCGGCCAGCAGCCACCACACCAGCAGGATGGTGCCCGCATAGAGCGCGGCGCCGGTGGCGCGGTGGAGAACGGACAGCGCCATCGTCCACGTCCAGCGATAGACTTGAAGGTGAGGGGAAAGCGGCCGTTCGATCCTTGACGTCATGGGCGTATCGCTTTGGCAAGCGGTCAAGATTTCTGGCGATCACCGCGATCGTGCCGGTTGGGAACGACACGCGTGGGCGGTGATCTGTGGGGTGTCGTTGCCGAATTGGCAATCCTCTTTAAGGAGTAGGCCTTGAGGGCGCAACGGCGAATTCGGATATCTAGCGAAAGTCAGAGATACCGCCGCGTGTTTTTCCGACCGCGCCTGTTTCGGTTCGGGCCGGCGGAGGCCGGAAAAGCCGATGTAATGCCGGGCTGGAGCGTTGCCCTTACCAGCGGATAACCGCCGGGTCCTTGCCGCATCCGGGCGTGCGCCGGTGGCCGCGCGCGCTGTGTGCAACCTGAGCGCGGCGCGTTGCCCGGGAAACCGGGTGATCGCTGAACCCGCCGCCGAACGAAGCCCTCGCCGCGGACAGGCGGCGAGGATGATTCAAGGATTGGCGGCGACATCCCTTGCCGGCCGGGCGAGCGCGGGTTGCGCGGCCGCGATCGCCGCGCCGAGCGCCAGGAACGCGGCGGAGGTGACCAGCGCCGACGACAGGGTTCCCGTCGCGTCGGTGATCGCGCCGGTCAACACCGGGCCGAGCGTCTGCCCGATGCTGAACGCGATCGTCATGATGGCGATCGCGTTCGGCCAGGCCTCGCTGGCGTAATTGTGGCGCACATAAGCGGTGGTCGACGTCACCACGCCGAGAAAGGCGTTGCCGAAGGCGAGCGCCGAGAGCGCGAGCACCGCCGGTCCGCTCCCGACAAGCGGCAATACGACGCCGATCAGCGTGACGGCGATGAGCGCGGCGGTCGCCCGCCCGCTCTTGGTTCGCGCGAGCAGGCGGCTCCATGTCCAGGGCGAGGTGAAGGCGCCGATTCCGATGAGACACCAGAACAGCGATTGGGCGAGCGCCTCGCCGCCGGCGTCGCGCACCCAGGCGATCATGAAGGTGAGATAGGCGATATAGCCGGCCCCGAACAGGAGATAGCCGATGAGAATCGGCAGGATCGGCGCGAGCGCGACGCGCGTCCCGGGCGACGCGCCGGCGGGCGGGGCGATGTCCAGGCGCGCGGTCGGCAACAGGATGAGGGCCAGGACGGCGATGCCGGCCAGCGCCATCCACACGATCCACCACGATCCCGCGCCGAAGGACTGAAGCAGCATCGGCGCGACGAGGCCCGAAATCATGATGCCGGAGCCGGGGCCGGTATAGAACAGTCCGAGCAGCAGCGCCGAGCGCGCCGGATGGGCCTGGGCGATGATGATGGCGAGCGTGCCCCCGCCGATGAAGGCCGCGGCCGCGCCGATTCCGGCGAGCGTGCGCGCCAGGCTGAGCACCAGGAAATTTCCCGATGCCGCCGACGCGAACAGCGTCGCGACGCAGATCAACGTGCCCCACCATACCGCCGCGAAGGTTCCATGGCGCCGGATGACGGGCGCCGCCCCGAGCGCGCCGATGAGATAGCCGACCGCGTTGACGGTGTTCATGAAGCCCGCCTCGGCGTAGTTCCAGCCGAGGCTCGCGCGCATGTCCGGCAGCACCAGCGCATAGGCGAAGCGGCAGATCCCGAGCCCCACCACGCCCGCGAGCGAGAGGATCAGAATGACCAGGGCCGGGTGGCGAAGCGGCGGGGCGGCGCGGTGGTTCATCGCGCGCATCAATTCACACTCCGCCGCCGCCGTGAAGCGCGATTCGCGCGGGCCCGCATGCCCGATACCGTCGCCGTTCGCCCCACACCGGCGCGGCCGCCGTCCCGGCCGCGCGGGCGCATCTTGTCAAGCGGGGGTTTGCCGATTAGCAATCCGCGCGGAATTTCAACGCGGACCAGAAGGTGCGGCCCATGGCAACCCACAAGCTTCTTCTCCTTCCCGGCGACGGCATCGGCCCGGAAGTCATGACCGAGGTCAAGCGGCTGATCGCCTGGCTCGATGGGCGGGGCCTTGCCCGGTTCGAGATCGAGGAAGGGCTCGTCGGCGGGGCGGCCTATGACGCGAGCAAGGTCGCGATCACCGACGCGACGATGGCGCTCGCCAGCGCGGCCGACGCGGTCATCTTCGGCGCGGTCGGCGGCCCGAAATGGGCGAACGTGCCGTACGAGGCGCGGCCGGAGGCCGGCCTTCTGCGCCTGCGCAAGGATCTCGGCCTGTTCGCCAATCTGCGCCCGGCGCTGTGCTATCCCGCGCTCGCCGACGCTTCGAGCCTGAAGCGCGAGCTCGTCGAAGGCCTCGACATCATGATCGTGCGCGAGCTCACCGGCGGGGTCTATTTCGGCGAGCCCAAGACGATCACCGATCTCGGCGGCGGCGCGCGCCGGGCGGTCGACACCCAGGTCTACGACACCCACGAGATCGAGCGCATCGCGCGGGTGGCGTTCGATCTCGCTCGCAAGCGGCGCAACAAGGTCACCTCGATGGAAAAGCACAATGTGATGAAGTCGGGCGTGCTGTGGAAGGAGGTCGTCACCCAGGTTCACGCGCGCGAATACGCCGATGTCGCGCTCGAGCACATGCTGGCGGATGCCGGCGGCATGCAGCTCGTGCGCTGGCCCAAGCAGTTCGACGTGATCGTCACCGACAATCTGTTCGGCGACATGCTGTCCGATGTCGCCGCGATGCTCACCGGCTCGCTCGGCATGCTGCCCTCGGCCTCGCTCGGCGAGGTCGATCGCGCCAGCGGCAAGCGCAAGGCGATGTACGAGCCGGTGCACGGCTCCGCGCCCGACATCGCCGGCAAGGGAGCGGCCAATCCCATCGCCATGATTGCCTCCTTCGGCATGGCGCTGCGCTATTCCTTCGACCTCGGCCGGCTGGCCGACATGGTCGACGAGGCGATTGCCAATGTCCTGGCCAAGGGCCTGCGCACCGCCGACATCAAGTCGGAAGGCGAAACGGCGGTCGGCACCGCGCGGATGGGCGAGGCGATCCTTACCGAGATCGAGGCGCTCGCGAAGTAAAGCCGAACGCCGGCACGGCCGACGCGGTCTCTCTCGGGGCGCGCGCCCGGAAAAGCCCCAAAAGCAAATCGCCCGGCGGATCGCCGGGCGAAATGCTGTTCGGTTCGAAACGCCTGACATGCGGCCGCGCGCACGGCCGTCACCCGCGCCTCAATATTTCGGAACGCCGGGCAGATCCCACGGATCGGGCAGCGGCTGACGGCGGAAGCCACCGCGCGGGTCCATCTGATCGGCGTAATTCACGCCGGGCGGGAAGGCGTAGTCGGTGAACTTGCGCTCGCCCGGAAGCACCTCGGTTCCGGCATCGAGCCAGGAGCGGCGCGTCACGTAGACGCGGGTGCGCGGGCCGGACTTGTAGGAATAGCTGACGCCGCCGCGCGTGTAATATTTGCGCTTGCCGGCATCGGCCGGCGTCGCGGCGAAACCGCTCGCCAGAAATGCCGCCGCGCCGATCGCCAGAACCAACCAGTTCGATTTCATCGCGTCCTCTTGATGCTTGGCTCCGGCGGTGTCAGCCGGATGGAATCCATATTGCGGCGCACTTTAGCTGGGCGCGGAGCCTTCCCACAAGGAATTTTCCCGCTCGTTCCGCCACGGTTCCGGCGCAAACGGGGGAAGCGCCGCGCCCCGTCCGGTCAGTAGCGCGGCGGGCGGGGCCTCGTAAAGGGCGTGGAGACCGGCATCGATCGCGCGCGCGTGTCCACGGTCTGCGATACCGGATCGGCCGTGCAGCGCTGCGGACGCTTCATGCGCTCGCGCAGAAAAGCGGTCGCCTCCGGCGAGGAAAGGTCGTGATCGAGGACGAGCTTGTCGAGCGTGCAGGCGAGCGCCTGGAACGACGGCCGCGCGCCGGAGGCCTCGCAGAACCATCCCTTGAGATAGACCGCCGCCGTTTCAAAGCGCGTCAGCCAGGCGATGCAGAGCTTGGCCCGTCCATCGGTCGTGGCGGTGAATTCGGCGGCGCGCACGGAACCGAAGCGGGTTTCGAGATCGTAATAAGTGGGGGTCAGCGAATAGGCGCCGCGCAGGATGGGGCGAAGCTCTCCGATTTCGGCGGCGAATGTGCGGGTGTGAATCTGGGCCGATTCGCGCGGCAGCACCATGACGACCGTCAGATCGGTGTCGCGGTCGTGCGGCTGGCCGTATTGGCGCATTTCCGCGCGGTCGCCGAAGCTGGTGATCACGCGCGAGGTCATGTTCAGCCGCGCCAATTTCGGTTCCGAAACGCTGAAGGCCGGCGACGTGTTATGCACCTTCGGCCACGCCTTCCAGAAGGATTGCATGAAATACGCGATCCCGGCGAAGACGAGCATGCCGAAAAGATAGAAGAAGAAACGCACGAATGTGTTGACCGTGGTCGCCGCGCTGGCGATCGATGGTGCTTGCATGTTCCGCTCTTTCGTCGACGATTGCCTTGATGATCGGGTCTATTCGCGCGCCAGGCGGCCGCGCAGCCGCGGCTCCTGGAGCGAGGTCAGCCAGTCGTCCTGGACGCGGGCAAGGAGATTGCCCCCTGAATCGCAGGCCCCGCGCTTGAGTTCGGCGCGGGCGAAGAGCTCGGCAAGCCGCTGGTCTCCTCCCGCCGACAGAAGCGTCAGCCGGTCGATGGCGCAGACGATCCGCGCCCGCCCGATCTGGGCCTGGGCGCGCGCGGGGCAGGACCAGCCGGTCATCCGAAGGCGCGGCTGGTCGAAGGTCGCCGCGAAGCCGAGACATTGCAGGGACTGGCCGTTTTCCGGCCGTTCGAAGCTCACAAGCGGGATCGGGCCGAATTTCGAGGAGATGACGCCGGCCGCCTGTACGTTCCCGCCGATGCCGGCCAGTTTGGCGGTCATTTCCGCGATCATCGGGGCGAAGGCCTCGATCTCGCCGCCGGGGCGGTAGATTTCGATCCGGGCGAGCGGAACACCGTCGGTTTCGGTCCAGCTCATGACGTCCCGCCGACCGCCTTCGGCATGTCGAAAAATCTCATAATTGCTTGAAAATGCGTCAAATTCCACAAGCGGCACGGCGAACGCGGGGTGCGGGCGGCTTGACGCGGTCCATTGTTCTTGGGCCGGGCTAGCGATCGCGGCGGCGGGCGCGGCGGGGTTGGCGCGCGCCATCAGGTCGACGACGATCAGCGCGAGCAGCATGATGCCGCACGCATAGGCCATGATCCTGACAAGGATGGCATGCAGCTCGTCGGCGAAATCGCGCAGGGCCGGACGCATGCGCGCTCCACTATCTCGGCGTTGTGTTCGGCCGATTTCTCGCATAGAAGCGCTTCCGCTTCCCTCATCGGGGCGGCGCCAACGCGGCTTATTTCCGCGGAGAGTGAATGATGGGTTACAAAGTCGCGGTAGTGGGAGCCACCGGCAATGTCGGCCGGGAGATGCTCCAGATTTTGAGCGAACGCAGCTTCCCGGCCGACGAGGTCGTCGCGGTGGCGTCGCGTCGCAGCCTGGGCGTCGAGGTTTCCTTCGGCGACAAGACGCTCAAGGTCAACGCGCTCGACAATTACGATTTCGCCGACGTCGACATCTGCCTGATGTCGGCCGGCGGCGCGATCTCGAAGGAATGGTCGCCCAAGATCGCCGCGCGGGGCGCCGTGGTCATCGACAATTCGTCGACCTGGCGCATGGACCCGGACGTTCCGCTGGTCGTGCCCGAGGTCAACGCCGACGCGGTCGCCGGCTACACCAAGAAGGGCATCATCGCCAATCCCAATTGCTCGACCGCCCAGCTCGTCGTCGCGCTCAAGCCGCTGCACGACAAGGCGCGGATCAAGCGCGTCGTGGTCTCGACCTATCAATCCGTTTCCGGCGCCGGCAAGGACGCGATGGACGAGCTGTTCGCGCAGACCAAGGCCGTGTTCACCGCGAGCGAGATCGAGACCAAGAAGTTTCCGAAGCGGATCGCCTTCAACCTGATTCCGCAGATCGACGTCTTCATGGAGGACGGCTACACCAAGGAAGAATGGAAGATGATGGTCGAGACCAAGAAGATTCTCGACCCGGCGATCAAGCTGACGGCGACATGCGTGCGCGTGCCGGTGTTCATCAGCCATTCCGAGGCGGTTACCATCGAATTCGAAAATCCGATCACGGCCGACGAGGCGCGCGAGCTGTTGCGCAAGGCTCCGGGCTGCCTCGTCATCGACAAGCCGGAGCCGGGCGGCTACGCCACGCCCTACGAGGCGGCCGGCGAGGACGCCACCTATATCAGCCGCATCCGCGAGGACGCGACGGTGGAAAACGGCCTGTCGCTGTGGTGCGTGTCGGACAATCTGCGCAAGGGCGCGGCGCTCAACGCGATCCAGATCGCGGAGTGCCTGATCAACCGCAAACTGATCACGGCCAAGAAAAAGGCGGCTTGATCGGCGCCGCCGACAAGGCCTCGGTCCGTGCTACATTAGCGTGACATGCCGCTCGCGGCGAACGTCGGAAGGCCGTCATGACGCAGAAGGACCAAATCCCGTCCGTCGAATCCGGCGCGGTCACATCGGTCGGCAAACGCGTCGAGATGGTTTTCGAGGCGGCGCTGTTCAACAGCCGCTGGCTGATGGCGCCCTTCTATTTCGGGCTCATCATCAGTCTGGCGGTTCTGCTCTACAAGTTTTTCGTCCTGCTCGCCGAATTCGTCGTCCACATTCCGAACGCCAGCGAGAGCGACGTTATTCTCGGCGTGTTGTCGATGATCGATCTGTCGCTGACGGGCAATCTGGTGCTGATCGTGGTGTTCTCGGGCTATGAAAACTTCGTTTCCCGCATCGATCCGCGGGGTCATCCCGACTGGCCGGAATGGATGACGAAGATCGATTTTTCCGGGCTCAAGCAGAAGCTGCTCGCGTCGATCGTCGCGATCTCGGCGATCCAGGTGCTCAAGGCGTTCATGAACATCGACAAGTACACCAGCGAAAAGCTCGCCTGGCTGATCGGCATTCACCTCGTGTTCGTGGCCTCGACGGTGCTGCTGGCGCTGTCGGACCGTTTTTCCGGCGGCCACGCAAGCGCCTCATCGGATCACTGAGTCGCCCGCGCCCACCTGTTCGAACTTGCCGCTGGCGCGATCGAGCACCGCGAGCGCGCCGCTCGCCACGCCGAAATAGGCCCCATGCAGGCCGATCCTGTCGCGCTCGGCGAGGATGCGGATGCATGGAAAGGTCATGAGATTGTCGAGGCTCTTGACGATCGAGGCCTGTTCGAGACGGGTCAGGAAGTCGGCGAGAGAATCGGCGCCCCGCGGGCCTGCCGCGGTCGCCGCCGGCGCCATCAGCGACATCCATTTGCCGATGAAATCGCCCGGCGACAGCGGGGCGCCTTCCTCGACGAAGGCGCGCACGCCGCCGCATCGCTCGTGGCCGAGCACGAGGATGTGCTGGACGTGGAGCACCTGAACGGCGAATTCCAGCGCCGCCGAGACGCCGTGATAGGCGTCGTCCGGCGAATAGGGTGGCACCAGATTGGCGACGTTGCGCACGACGAACAGCTCGCCCGGCCGCGCGTCGAAGATCACCTCCGGCGACACGCGCGAATCGCTGCAGCCGATGATCATGATTTTCGGCGACTGGCCGCGCTCGGCCAGTTCGCGGAACCGTGCCTGTTCGGCCGGCAGGCGCTGCGTGGCGAACGCCAGATAGCCGTCGCGCAAGGATCGTGGAAACGAGATCAAGCTGGCCTCCCGGGTCGGGGCGTGTCGCGACCGGGCATTCCTTTCGCATTTTTCGTCGGCGCGGGCCAGCGCTGTCGAGGCCGGCGGATCGGCGCCGGACCTTACCGACCGGTGCCGGAGGGCGGCGCGGTGAGCGGCAGGTCGACATGGACCACGCCGGGATCGTCGCGCGAGCGCGTCAATTTGAAGCCGAGCGCCTCGGCGACGTTGAGCATGGAGGAATTTTCCGCCAGCACCTCGCCGAAGATGTGCCCGACATTGCGCCCGTAGGCGTAAGCGAGAATCTCGGCCATCAGCCTGTAGCCGAGACCGCGCCCCTTGTAGTCCGTCCGCACGAAGACGGCGAACTCCGCCGACTCGCCGTTCGGATCGATGATCAGGCGGACGGCGCCGATCATCTCCTCGGGCCCCGCCTCCGGCGGGCTCATCGCGCAGAGCGCCATTTCGCGATCGTAGTCGATCTGGGTCAGGCGCGCGGCGAAGGCGTGGGAGAATTCCCTGAGCGGCGCGAAGAACCGCAGCCTGATGTCCTCGCGCGAGGATTTGGCGAACATCGCCACCAGCAGCGGCTCGTCCTCGGGGCGGATCGGGCGCAGCAACAGGCTGGAGCCGTCCGACAGCGCCAGCGCGTGTTCGAGTTCGCTCGGATAGGGCCGGATCGCCAGACGCCGGCCGGGAATTTCGGCGGACGGCTTGAGCGCGATCCGCGCGTCGAGCGCGATGACGCCGTCCTGATCGGCCAGCAGCGGATTGATATCGAGTTCCTCGATCTCGTCGAAGTCGATCGCGAGCTGCGAGACGGCCACCAGCGCGGCGCGGATCGCGTCCTGATTGGCGGCGGGCTGGTTGCGGTAGCCGCGCAGGAGCTTGGAGACGCGCGTGCGGCCGATCAGTTCCTCGGCGAGAACGAAGTTGAGCGGCGGCAGGCCGATGGCGCGGTCGCCGACGACCTCGACGCTGATGCCGCCCTCGCCGAACAGAATGACCGGGCCGAAGACATCGTCATGGGCGACGCCGGCGATCAGTTCCTGGGCGAAGGGACGGCGCACCATCGCCTCCACCATGAAGCCGTCGACGCGCGCGCCCGGCGCGCGGCGCTGGACCGTCTCGACCATTTCGCGCGCCGCCCGCTCGACGGCTTCGCCCGAGGCGAGAGAGAGGCGGACCCCGCCGACGTCGGATTTGTGCGTGATGTCGGCCGAGAGCACCTTGAGCGCCACCGGAAAGCCGATGGTCGCGGCCATCCGCGCGGCCTCGGCGGGGTCGGCGGCGGTCTGGGTTTCGAGCACGGGTATTCCGTAGGCGCTCAGGATCTTCTTGGATTCGACCGCGGTCAGGATGGCGCGGCCTTCCTCCAGCGCGTCGCGGATGATGTCCTTGACCGTGGCGCGGTCGGGTTTGACCGCGCTGATCGAGGGCGGCGTCTGCATCAGCAGGTCGTGGTTGCGGCGGTTGCGCACCAGATGCATGAAGGCGCGGACGGCCTGATCGGGAGTCTCATAGGTCGGTATGCGATGCTGCGTGAACAGGCGGCGGGCCTGCGCGGCCGCGCTTTCGCCGAGCCACGACGTCAGGATGCGCATGTCGGAGAAGCGGTTCGCCGTTTCGACGACGGCCTTGGCCGCCTCCAGACTGTCGGCGACCGCGGTCGGACAATTGAGCACGAGCACGGCGTCGCGGCTCTTGTCGTTGGCGAGCGCCTCGAGCGCGAGATTGTAGCGCTTGCCGGACGCGTCGCCGAGAATGTCGATGGGGTTGCCGTGCGACCAGGTCGAGGGCAGCGCCTTGTCGAGCGCCGCGATCGTTTCCGGATCGAGCTCGGCGAGCTCGCCGCCGAAATCGCTGAGCGCGTCGGTCGCCAGCACGCCGACGCCGCCGCCATTGGTGACGATGGCGAGCCGCTCGCCGGGAATCTTCATGCCCGAGGCGAGCGTCGCGGCCGCCTCGAACAACTCCTGCAGGCTGAAGACGCGCAGCATGCCCACGCGCCGGAAGGCGGCGTCATAGACGGCGTCCGATCCGGCGAGCGCGCCGGTGTGCGACAGCGCGGCCTTGGCGCCGGCGTCGCTGCGGCCGGCCTTGATGACGATCACCGGCTTGGAGCGCGCGGCGATCCGCGCCGCCGACATGAATTTGCGCGCGCTGGTGATCGCCTCGACATAGAGCAGGATCGATCGCGTCCGCGCATCGAGCGCGAGATAGTCGAGCAGGTCGCCGAAATCGACGTCGCTCATGTCGCCGAGCGAGACGACGTGGGAAAAGCCGATGCCGCGATGGGTGGCCCAGTCGAGAATGGCGGTGGCGACCGCGCCGGATTGGGTGAGAAACGCGATGTCGCCGGCCGGCGGCGTGAGCTGGGCGAAGCTCGCATTGATGCCGACATGCGGGGAGATGAAGCCCAGGCAGTTGGGGCCGATGATGCGGATGAGATACGGCCGGGACGCTTCCAGCATCGCGGTGCGAAGTTCCTTGCCGGCGATCTGGTCGCCCTCGCCGAATCCGGCCGTGATGATGACGGCGGCGCGACAGCCGCGCTCGCCGAGCTGGCTGATGAGGCTCGGCACCGCCGGCGGCGGCGTGCAGATCACCGCGAGCTCGGGAATAGCCGGCAGGTCCGCGACGGTCTGGTAATTCAGGATCGAATGGATCGCCTGCTCATGCGGATTGACCGGCATGATCGGTCCGCGAAATCCCGCCTCGATCAGGTTCGAGGCCAGCACCGCGCCGACCGAATGGGGCTGGTTGCTGGCGCCGATCAGCGCGATGGATTTCGGGTTGAACAGGGCGTCGAGGTTGCGGGTGGTCATGATCTTGCGGCCGCCGGCACATGCGCCGATCTTCTGTGGAGAAGATCGAATCGCGTTTGTTGTTTCGCGCCAGATAGCCTGACGCGGGAGCGATGTTCCATCACTATCGGCGCGTGTCGCATGCGAACAATTCGCACGAATGACGGGGAAAGGGAATGGCGATGATCAGACCGCGGCGAAGCATGCTGTTCGTTCCCGGCGCCAACGCCCGCGCCTTGGAAAAAGCACGCGACATTCCCGCCGATGCCTTCATTTTCGATCTTGAGGATTCGGTCGCGCCCAGCGCCAAGGAACTGGCGCGCCGCCAAGTCGGCGAGCAGGTCGCGGGCCGAAAATTCGGGCGGCGTGAAATCATCGTCCGCGTCAACGGTCTGGATTCGCATGGCTGGCTTGATGATCTTTCCATGGTGGCGAAAATGCGGCCCGACGGAGTGCTCGTTCCCAAGGTGACGACGCCAGCGGAGATCGCGACCGTCACGGCCAAGCTTGACGGCGAAGGCGGCGATCGCGCCATCGCGATCTGGGCGATGATCGAGCGCCCCCTCGCCGTTCTCAATGTCGGGGAGATCGCGGCTCATGGCGCGGCGGATCGCCGCCTCGCCGGCCTCATCATCGGGCCCAATGACCTTTCGCGCGAGACGCGCGCGCGCATGGTGCCGGGGCGCGGGCCGATGCTGCCATGGCTGTCGGCCTGCGTGCTCGCCGCGCGCGCCCACGGCGTCGATGTCATCGACGGCGCCTACAACAACTTCAAGGACACGGAAGGCTTCGCGCGCGAATGCGTCCAGGCGCGCGACATGGGTTTCGACGGCAAGTCGCTGATCCATCCGGCGCAGGTCGACATCTGCAACGCCGCTTTCGCGCCGGACGCGGACGAGGTCGCCCAGGCCCGCCGCGTCGTCGCCGCCTTCGCCGAACCCGACAACGCGGACATGGGCGTCATCCAGATCGACGGCGAGATGGTCGAGCGGCTGCATCTCGACATCGCGCGCCGAACGGTGGCGATGGCCGAGGCGATCGCCCGCGATCCGGCCGCGCGATCATGACGCGGCGATCGCGCGACTTGCGTGCCGTCACTCGGCGCGGATCAGGTCGCGTGAATTGGGCCGCCGACTTGGCTCACGCCCACGGCCGCGTGGTCTTGGTCCTGGCCTCGTAGGCGGAAATCGCCGGCGCCTTCTCCATCGTCAGGCCGATATCGTCGAGCCCGTTGATGAGGCAATGCTTGCGGAAGGCGTCGATCTCGAAGGCGATGACGCCGCCGTCGGGACCGCGGATTTCCTGCTTCGGAAGGTCGATCGTCAGCCGCGCGTTGGCACCGCGCTCGGCGTCGTCGAACAGCTTGTCGAGCTCGGCCTGCGACACCTTGATGGGCAGAATGCCGTTCTTGAAGCAGTTGTTGTAGAAAATGTCGGCGAAGCTGGTCGAGATCACGCAGCGGATGCCGAAATCGGCGAGCGCCCAGGGCGCGTGCTCGCGCGAGGAGCCGCAGCCGAAATTGTCGCCGGCGACGAGGATCTGGGCGGTGCGATAGGCGGGCTTGTTGAGCACGAAATCCGGGTTCTCGCGGCCGTCGTCGCGGTAGCGCGCTTCGGAGAACAGGCCCTTGCCGAGGCCGGTCCGCTTGATCGTCTTGAGGTACTGCTTGGGGATGATCATGTCGGTGTCGACATTGACGATCGGCAGGGGCGCCGCGATGCCCTCAAGCACGGTGAATTTGTCCATCGTCCGAAAATCCCGCCCGTGGTGAATGGGAAGCCAGGGGGCTTCGCGCCCCTTGGCCGATGATCTATCGCGAACGGCTGGCGGGTGGAAGTCCTAATCGGCGGCCTTTTCGATCGCCTCCATGTCGGCGTCCGACATGCCGAAATGGTGTCCGATCTCGTGGACCAGGACATGGCGGACGATGGCCTCCAGCGTGTCGTCGTGCGCGGCCCAGTAATCGAGGATGGGGCGGCGGTAGAGCCAGATCATGTTCGGCATCTGGACGGGGTCGCTGTCATGGCGGAACGGAACGCCGACGCCCTGAAACAGGCCCATCAGATCGAACAAGGCGTCCGCGCCGAATTCGTCGAGAACGTCGTCGGACGGAAATTCGTCGACGCGGATGATCAGGCCGTCGCAGGGCGCGCGGAATTTATCGGGCAGGGCGTCGAAGAGGCGATGGGCCATTTCCTCGATCTCGGCAAGGGAGGGCGCCCGCGACCAATAGAGGGGAGTTGGGGTGTTGGTCCGCTCCGGCATCGCGCGCCCTTCATGGCCAGTTTCCGCGCACGCAAATTCCCCGCGCCGCTCGCCAAAGGCAAGAGGCAAAGACACGGGACAAAAGCAAGGCGCGGCGACAGGGGGGCATGGCCGACCCGCGAGGGGCGGAATGGCCGGGGCATGCCGCCGGCCGGCGGGAAGCGGCATGATCCGGCCCCTGGGTTGACGCGGCCGTCTTAATC
The DNA here is from genome assembly GCA_041918675.1 of Xanthobacteraceae bacterium. Taxonomy (GTDB): domain Bacteria; phylum Pseudomonadota; class Alphaproteobacteria; order Rhizobiales; family Xanthobacteraceae; genus SCUB01. Next base: position 75,624 of record JAYRVF010000006.1, on the reverse strand, counting down.
GGAGACCGTGCCGGCCCCGGCTGCGGGCCGGGGCCAGCGGTTGTTCGCTCACGGTCCTTTGCTCAGGGTCCATTGACCTAGGGTTCCGCGCGGGCGCCGCGATTTTGATGAAACGGGAAGGTCCCATGCGATCGGCAATCCGCACGCTGGCAATGGCATTAGGGCTCGGCTTTGTCGTCGCGGCGTCGGTCGGCGGCGCGCAAGCGATGACCGGAAAGTCGGTCGACGCCACCGCCGAGACGTCGCGCCAGACGCCGACCGATCTGTCCGCGCAGCGCCGACGCGACCGCGCCCGCACGCGCATCCGCGTCTATCGCTATCCGGGAAGCTATCCCGGGCCGAATGCCGTGCGCGAATGCAGGGCGTGGTACGCGGAAGAATATCGTTTAAGCGGACCCGTCGTCGTGCCGCATATGCGCTGCTGGTGGCGGCGCGGCTGAGGCACGCGGCGTTTTCTTGGCGCTTCGTCAACGCGTTTTTTTTCCGATAGATCCTTCGCCTTGATCCAGGCGCGACGCGCGCGGCCGAGACGCGTTCGCGCGTTCCATGTTTTCGCCATCAATGCGACCGGAAACCCGCTTCAGCATTCATGCCGCATTCATTTGCCCGCCGGCATCGTCGCCGCGTTCACAAGGCCGCGCGCGTCGATGCTCTTTGCCTTGTCGTCCATGTCGCGCGTCGACCGCAATCGAGGAGAACGGCTCCATGAAGATCGCATTGGCGGGAATCGCATTCGCGGGAATGTTGCTGGTCGCGGCGCCGGCCGAGCAGGCCCACGCCGTGTCGCTGATCAATCCGGCAGGCGCGGCCCTGGCGCGGGACGCCGTGGACGACCTGAAGATCGAAGTTCGTCGCGGTGGCGGCGGACACGGCTTTCGCGGCGGCGGCATGCGCATGGGACGCGCGCATTTCGGCGGACCCCGGCATTTCGGCGGCCGGCATTTCGGTTTCCGGCGCCATCATTGGCGCGGCCCGCGCGTGTACTGGGGCGGCCCGGTCTATTTCGGCGGACCCATCATCACCTATCCGCGCCGGTGCCGCTGGGTGCGGACCTACGCCGGACCGCGCCGTGTCTGCCGTATCCGCCGCGTCTGGTGGTGAGGGAAGAAAGATCGCTGCGGAAGATCGCGACGGTCGAACAGCGAACGGGCGGGAAAGCCGCCCGTTTGTTGGCGCGATCATGCGTGAGCGTCGCGTCGCGCGGGTCCGGCCCGCCTGACCCGCGAAGGTGGCGCGCCGAGGCGCGTCAGGCGCCGACGATCTTGATGTTGCTTGTCCCGGCGGGCTTGACGACCTTCTCCGCGGCGATGTGGTTCATCACCACGTCCCACACCGGTGGGCCCTCGACGCCCTCGTTGACGCTCGCCCAGCCGGCGACGACATATTCCTTCGCCGCCGCGATCGGCTCTCCACTTCGCAATAGTTTCATGTCGGAGATGCGTTCGCCGATCGGCTTGGCGATGTCGATGGTGTAGCCGATGCCGCCGACGCGGACCATGTCCCCGCCCTGCTGATAATAGGGGTCGGGATTGAACAGGTTGTCGGCGACGTCCTCCATGATCTCCTTGATCCGCTCGCCGGTCATGTTCATGCGATAGGTCGCCGGATAGGTCATCGCCGTGGCGTTGAAGACATCCTCGCGGCGGATGGCCGCGCCCGGCAGGATCGAGGTGCCCCAGCGGAATCCCGGCGACATCGCGACCTCGGCGTCGCGCTGCTTGAGGATGGCGTCGCAGATCACGTCGTCGAAGGTGCCGTTGAAATTGCCGCGCCGGTACATCAGCGTTTCGGTGTGGCCGACGACCTCGCTCAGATAGGCTTCGTGCGGCGCGCGCACGGACGCGATCTTGGCCGCCATCTCCGCGTCCGGCGCGATGATGTCGGAAAACACCGGGATGAGCTTGTAGCGGAAACCCCTGACCTCGCCGCCGCGCACGTCGAGGTCGAGGCGGGAGACGAATTTGCCGTGGCTGCCGGAAGCCACCAGCAACGTCTTGCCGACCTTGACGACCTCGGGCAGCGCGTCGTGGGTGTGGCCGGTCAGCACGACGTCGATTCCGCTCACCCGCGAGGCCATCTTGCGGTCGACATCGAAGCCGTTATGCGACAACAGCACGACGAGCTCGGCCCCTTGCGCGCGCGCCTTGTTGACCTGGGCCTGCATGTCGTCCTCGCGGATGCCGAACGACCAGTTCGGTATCATCCAGCGTGGATTGGCGATTGGCGTATAGGGGAAGGCCTGGCCGAGCACCGCGATCTTGACGCCGCCGCGATCGAGCATCGTCATCGGCTCGAAGGCCGGCTCGTTCCATTCGCTGTCGCGAATGTTGAGCGCGAGGAACGGAAAATCGAGCTTGTCGACGAGTTCCTTGACGCGCTCGGCGCCGAGCGTGAATTCCCAATGGCCGACCATGGCGTCGGGCTTGAGCAGCGCCATGCATTCGACCATATCGAGGCCGCGCGTCTTGAGCGAGGTGTAGCTGTTGGTCCAGGTGTCGCCGCTGTCGAGGAAGATCGCGCGTTCGCCGCGTTCGGCGCGGATCGCCTTCAGGATGGTGGCGACGCGGTCGAGGCCACCGACCCGCCCATAGGTCTTGGCGAGCGCGGCGAAGTCTTCCGAGCTCAACGCGTGGGCGGCCGCCGTTCCCGCCGGGATCTTGTAGAAGTCGAGCAGCGGCTTGCCGGTGATATGCGGAACCTCGCCGCGCGCCTCGCCGACGCCGAGATTGGTCGACGGCTCCCGGTAATGGAGCGGCACGAGCTGGGCGTGGATGTCGCAGACATGCACCAGCGTGACGTTGCCGACCGGTTCGAACGCCAGCAATTCGGCCTGCGTCAGGCGCTGTTGCGCGAAGGCGCGCGACCATCCGCCCGGCAGCAGCGCGGCGGTCGCGGCCGCGAGCTGGACAAAATCGCGTCGGGAAATCATTCCGGTCTCGCCCGTTCGCTGTTCAGCCCGCGCCGCTCGGCGTCCATCGCCGCCGGCCTGTTGCGGCCATCGCCCGCGACCTTGCGTCCCGGGCGAAGCCGCCTCGCGATCAATTGACCGTGAGCTTTTCCTCACCGACGATCTTGCTGCCGTCGTCGTCGATCCAGGTCAGCACGACGGGGCCGGATTCGCTCGCCCGGAACTTGAACTGGATATAGGGATTGGCCGCGATCGCCGGTTCGAAATCCGCCGAGAACACCTCTATGCCGTTCACGGTGCAGGTGAACTTGTTGAGGATCTTGCGCGGGATCGTGTTGCCGGCGGAGTCCTTGCGCTGGCCGTTTTCCATGACGTGCGAGACGAGGGCCTTGACCTCGACGAGGTCGCCCTTCTTGGCCTGGGTCTTGTCGAGCTTGATGCGTGGCTTGACGCTCATATGCGTTCTCCGCGAGAAACGAGAAAGTCGAGTGAAGGGGTCCGGTCGATCAGCCGCCGCAGCCGCCGATCGTGACCTTGACCTGGCGCGTGTCGATGAAGAACGACCCGTCGTTCATCTTGGCGATCGCGCTGATATTCTGTGTCGTCGCCAGGCGAATCCGGGTCTGCGCCTCGGCCGATCCGCTGGCTGGCGTGAAGTGGAAGGTCGCGAGTCCCGAGTTCGGATTGCCGTCGGCGACGATCATGATGTCGGTCACGTGGGATTGATCCGTCATCGGGCTTTCGACCACGACCGATAGGGGCACGGTGTTGCCGTTCTCGGCGATCTCCGGCAGGTCGAGCTTGACCTTGGCCTTCGCCGGCTCCTTGCCGCCCGTGAATTTCTGAATGCGCTCGGCGGCGTCGTTGGCTGCGAAGGCGGGCGTCAGCGCATCGCCAATCGTGAGAGCTCCGATCGCGCCAAGTCCGAGGGACAAGGCGGTGCGGCGGCTCAACCGCGTCACGTCATGAGACATCGTAGTCGCACTCCTCTTTGGTTGGTCCGCGCCGTCGGGGCCGGCCGAGTGAAATTCAGGCATACGCGTCAATTCAGGCGCGCGCGATATGGCATGAACGCATGTCGGCCATGGCCGATCACGCCCTTCACCGGCGCGCCCTTTCAAAACCAGCGAAAAATTCGGGAGACATCCATCTTGCATGCCGCGACGCAAAAATTATTGCACCGCGGCAGCCGATTCAACTTGGGAACGTCCTCCGAGCGTCCCGGTTTTCCCGGGAACATATTCAGTTCTTGCAAGATAATCGCATTATGCGTCATTGTCCAGTTGCATTCATTCACGTGTCGTGCGTGCGGCGGATCAGCCCACATGCGCGAGGGGGAATTGACAGATCGTTGGCGTGAGTTTCATTCCCATTTCGAATTCGACGCGTGCAAGAAAAACTCCGCGCGTGTGGCGCCGCCGTCTCGCGCCATTTCAGCGAAGCGGATTCTTCAACAGGGAGGAACGAATGATCCGTTTCGTGGGATCGATTGTGGCCGCTTGTCTGCTGATGGCGGCGGGATCAACAACGGCGCGCGCCCAGGAAGACGTCGAGAGGGCGCTCGAAAAATATCGTCAGATGATGAAGGACGATCCGTGGAGCAATCCCGGGCTGCTTGACGCCGATCGCGGCGAGGATTTGTGGCGCCGGCCGCGCGGCCCGAATTATGTCGGCCTCGAGGCTTGCGATCTCGGCAAGGGGCCGGGCAATGTCGATGGCGCCTTCGCCGAACTGCCGCGCTATTTCGCCGACGCCGATCGGGTGATGGATGTCGAAACGCGCCTGCTGTGGTGCATGGAGAAAATCCAGGGCTTCAAGCGGGCCGACCTGATCAAGAAGCCGCATCCCAGCGGCGGCCAGCCGGTCAAGGAACTCGGCGCGATCGCGACATGGATCGCGAGCAGGTCCAACGGCATGAAGTTCATCTCGCAACAAAGCCACCCGAAGGAGAAGGACGCCATCGCGCTCGGCGAAGCATTGCTGTCGCGCCGTTCGGGGCCGTTCGACTTCGCCTGCACGACCTGTCACGCCTCGCCCAATCAGCGCATCCGCCTTCAGGCCCTGCCGTTCCTCGCCAACCCCGAGGAGGCGCGCAAGGTGGTCGGCGAATGGCCGGCCTATCGCGTATCCTCGACCCACGTCATGACGATGCAACACCGCATCTATGATTGCTTCTGGCAGATGCGCATGCCCGAGGTCGAAATGGGCTCGGAAGTGAGCGTGGCGTTGATCGCCTACCTCGTCAAACAGGCCGACGGCGGACCGATCACCGCCCCGACCATCAAGCGCTGAGCCGGGAGGACATCCGATGAAGAAACTCGTTCTGGCCGGCGTCGCGATCGTGTCGGTCGTTGTCACCGCGTCGTTCGCCCAACAGCCGATCGATACCGCGCGGCAGGATGCCGTCATCAAGGCCGCCTTCGCGGCCGCGCCCGATGAGTGGAAGCCGCGCCTCGATCCCGACGAGACGATGCGTCAGTGCACCGCCAGCGGCAACAGCCCGGCGGCGGCGGTCGCCGAGGAGATCCAGAAACGCGAACACGCCCGGATCCAATATCCCGAGGACGGCAAGCTGATGGGCGATTGGCATCGCGGCGAGCGGATCGCGCAGTCGGGTTACGGCTTGCGCTTCACCGACTATCCGCCGCGCAATCCCAATGGCGGCAACTGCTACGCCTGCCACCAACTCACCAAGGCGGAAGTTTCCTTCGGCACGGTGGGCCCGAGCCTGCGGGAATATGGAAAGCTCCGCAAATACGGCGAAGCCGACATCAAGGCGGTCTATGAAAAGATCTATGATTCACACGCGGCGGCGCCGTGTTCGCTGATGCCGCGCTTCGGCGCCAACAGGATCCTGACCCCCGAGCAGATCCGGGATGTCGTCGCTCTGCTGATGGACCCGGAAAGCCCGGTGAACAAGTAAGGCTTGGCGCAATCCGGCGAAAGTCGAATGCCGCTTTCGCGGTCGAGATGTGCGCGCGGCTTTGAATTTGGAGCATTTCATTTCGGCGCGACGATCCCGTCTCGCCGGGGCGGATGTTCCAAGACGCGGCGAGGACGCGGCGGCGCGTATCGCGCGCAAGCGCGTGGTCGCTACATCGCGCGCAAGCGCGCGGTTGCCACGAGACCACAAGGGAGCAAACCATGCTGACCACACGGCGCGGCATTGTCGGGGCGATCGCGGCTTCGGGCGCGCTCGCGGCGGCCGGATCGGCCTCGGCCAATCCGGCGGCGATCAGCCTATCAAGCATCAAGAAGGAAGCCGACGTCGCCTGCCTCTATCATTGCGACTTCGGCGATCCGCAGCGTTTTTCCCAGATGCTGCAGAACATGCTCAATCATTATTCGGCCTATGAGTTCGACGGCTTCAAGATCAAGCTCGTCATCGTCGCGCATGGGGCCGGACTGAAATTCTTCCTCGAGGATCTCTCCGGAACGCCGTGGGACAAGGAGACGATCGACCCGGAGATCTACAAGCGCTTCGTCGGGCTCGCCAAGTTCGGCGCGGAAGCCTATCTCTGTCAGATCACCTACACGCGGCTCAAGATCGATCCGGCCAAGACCAGGACGGATCCATTCCTGAAATTCGTGCCGTCCGGTGTCGCCACCGTCGCCGAATTGCAGAGCAAGGGATTTGCCTATCTCAAGGTCGGGTGAGCGCCGTCAGCTCGCGCCGGAGCGGATGTATTCCTGCAGCGTGCCCTTGCGGTAGGCCCGCTCGGCGACGTAGCGGAACAACGCGAGGAAATCCTTCGGCACGAGATAGCCGACGGAGCGCGCCGATTCGCGGGCCTGCGGCGCGCGCCCGCCGAGTTCGCGCGGGTTCTCGTCGAAGAATTGGAAGGTCGGCGTGAAGCGGACGCCGTATTTCTGCGCCAGCCTCTTCTCGGCGAGCTTCTCGCCGTCGAAATCGAGCACCTCGCGCGATCCCAGCAGGTTGAGCTGGAGAATGTCGAAGCGCTCCTTGACGAAGGATTCGATCTCGGGCTTGGCGAAATTGATCAGATGGGTGTCGCGGCAATAGGGACAGCCGCGCAGTTCCCACATGATGGCGAAGCGCTTGCCCTTGGCGGCGGCGGCTTCCGCGTCGTCGGCGAGCTCAAGGAAGCTTTCGAGAAACCAGGGCTGGTGGTAGATGCCGTCGTCGCCGAGGACCGCGGCCGCCCGCGCGCCGAGCGAGGAAAGGCCGAGCCCAATTCCGCCCAGCAGGACCGAACGCCGCGTCGCCATCTCTCGTCATCTCCCGTGGCGGGACAAATCGTCCCCGACGGGGACGGATGATAATGCCGGCGCGGCGCGCGCGACAATGGCCAGGCGCGGACATCGATCGCGACGGATTTCATATCGCCGTGATCGGTATTCGTCCGCGACCGGCTATCCAAGAGCCCGCGCGCGACGCCTGGCTTGCTTCAGCTCCAGTCGCGGATGTCGACGAAACGACCCGCGATCGCGGCCGCGGCCGCCATCGCCGGCGAGACGAGATGGGTGCGGCCCTTGAAGCCCTGGCGGCCCTCGAAATTGCGGTTCGAGGTCGAGGCGCAGCGCTCTTCCGGCGCGAGCTTGTCCGGGTTCATGGCAAGGCACATCGAGCAGCCCGGCTCGCGCCATTCGAAGCCCGCCTTGAGGAAGATCTTGTCGAGCCCCTCGGCTTCGGCCTGCGCCTTCACCAGGCCGGAGCCCGGCACGATCATGGCGTTGACATTGGCGTTGACCGACTTGCCCTCGACCATGCGGGCCGCCGCGCGCAAATCCTCGATGCGGCCGTTGGTGCAGGAGCCGATGAAGACGCGGTCGATCGTGATGTCGGTGATGCGGGTGCCGGCCTTGAGGCCCATATAGTCGAGCGCGCGCCGCTTGGAGGCGCGCTTGTTCTCGTCCGCGATCGCCATCGGATCGGGCACGACGCCGGTGATCGCGACGACGTCCTCGGGGCTCGTGCCCCAGGTCACGATCGGCGGGAGTTTCGCGCCGTCGAGCCGGATCGTCGCGTCGAACGCCGCGCCGTCGTCGCTCCTGAGCCCCTCCCAATAGCGCATCGCCTGATCCCAGGCCGCGCCCTTCGGGGCCTTCGGCCGGTCCTTGAGATAGGCGAAGGTTTTTTCGTCCGGGGCGATGAGGCCGGCGCGTGCGCCGCCCTCGATCGTCATGTTGCAGACGGTCATGCGCCCTTCCATCGAGAGGCCCGTGATGGCGTCGCCGCGGAATTCGATGACGTGGCCGGTGCCGCCGGCGGTACCGATCTCGCCGATGATGGCGAGGATGATATCCTTGGCGCCGACGCCCTCGGGCAGCGCGCCGTCGACGACGACGCGCATGTTCCTGGCCTTCTTCTGGATCAGCGTTTGCGTGGCGAGCACATGCTCGACCTCCGACGTGCCGATGCCGTGGGCGAGCGCGCCGAAAGCGCCGTGCGTGGAGGTGTGGCTGTCGCCGCAGACGATGGTGGTGCCGGGCAGGGTGAAGCCCTGCTCGGGGCCGACGATGTGGACGACGCCCTGCCGCTTGTCGAACTCGTCGTAATATTCAATGCCGAAGTCGCGCGCGTTTTCGGCGAGCGTCCTGATCTGCTCGGCGCTTTCGGGATCGGGATTGGGCTTGGCGCGGTCGGTGGTCGGCACGTTGTGATCAACGACGGCGAGCGTCTTTTCCGGCGCGCGCACCTTGCGCCCGGCCACGCGCAGGCCCTCGAAGGCCTGCGGGCTCGTGACCTCGTGGACGAGATGCCGGTCGATGTAGATGAGGCAGGTTCCGTCGGCCTGTTCATCGACGAGGTGGTCGTCCCAGATTTTGTCATAGAGCGTGCGCGGCTTCGTCATCCTGGCTTTCCTCGTTTGCCCGCCGTCACCGGCACCCGCCGAACGTCCGCGGGCCGAAGGCATCATGCGTTGGAAAGCGGGCTTTTTACTCGCAATTGCCGGTGGGGGAAAGTATCAAGGAATTGATCAAGCGATGATTTTCGGTGACCCATGGCGTCCCGCCCTCCCGTCTCCCCCTATCTGACCGTCTCGCCGGCGGCCGCGGCGATCGCCTTCTACACCACGGTGTTCGAGGCCAAGCAGAAGGCCCTGATGCCCTCGCTCGACGGCGTGCGCATCGCCCATTGCGAATTGGAGATCAATGGCGGGGCGGTGATGCTGGCCGATCCGTTTCCGGAATTCGCCAAGACGCGCGTGCCGATGCCGGGCGACTTCGCCACCGTCTCGATCAGCCTCGAATACGGCGAGCCCGGCAAGGTCGACGAGGTGCTGGAGCGCGCGCTCAAGCTCGGCGCGACCAGCGAGATGCAGCCGACCAATTCGCTGTGGGGGACGCGCCTTGCGATACTGCGCGATCCCTTCGGCCATCGCTGGATGATCTCGGCGCCGGCCGAAAACGGCCTCGGCGACGTGGCCAAGTCGTTCATGAAGTTCTGGGGGCTTTGAGACAGGCGACGACGCCCGCCGAAGGGGCGCCGGCGCGGGCGATCTTACTCGCTCGCCGCCTTGCCCGCCTGGCGGTCCTGCTTCTCGACGATGCGCGCGGACTTGCCGCGCCGGCCGCGCAGGTAATAGAGCTTGGCGCGGCGCACCTTGCCGCGACGCACCAGCTTGATCGAGTCGATCATCGGCGAATAGAGCGGAAAGACGCGTTCGACGCCCTCGCCATAGGAAATCTTGCGCACGGTGAAGCTCTCATTGAGCCCGCCGCCGGAACGGCCGATGCACACGCCCTCATAGGCCTGGACGCGGCTGCGCTCGCCTTCCACCACCTTGACGTTGACGATGATCGTGTCGCCCGGGCCGAATTCGGGAATCGCCTTGCCGACGGAGAGCTTGGCGAGCTGTTCCTGTTCGAGGGTCTGAATGAGGTTCATCGCTAAGATCTCCATTTGCATTGGTGGCGCTGTTCTTGGAGCGCCTTGAATTGCGAGCGCCTTGACGGAGCTGGTTGTCGGGAATCGCCGTCAAAACCCGGGCCGCCCAGTCCGGCGGAAAAAGCCCGTTGTCTTCCAGCGAATTGGGCGCCCCTATACGCCACCCCAGGGCATTTGTCACCCTTCCGGCGGCTTTTTGGCCCGGGAGGCGGCGAGATAGGCGCTCCAGAGGTCGGGACGGCGGGCCTTGGTGAGGTTTTCGGCCTGGCTTTTGCGCCAGGCGGCGATCCGGCCATGGTCGCCCGACAGGAGGATTTCCGGGATCGCCCGGCCCTCGAAATCCTGTGGCCGGGTGTATTGGGGGTATTCGAGCAGGCCCTCGGAGAAGCTCTCCTCCGCCTTCGAGAGCGCCGCGCCCATCACCCCGGGCAGCAGCCGCACGCAGGCGTCGATCAGCGCCATGGCGGCGATCTCCCCGCCCGAGAGCACGTAATCGCCGATCGACACCTCCTTAAGGCCGCGCGCCTCGATAACGCGCTCGTCGATGCCCTCGAAGCGGCCGCAGACGATGAGCGGTCCGGGACCGGCGGCTAGCGCCCGCACGAATTCCTGCGTCAGCGGACTGCCCCGCGGGCTCATCAAGAGGCGGGGATGGACGCGTTGGGGATCGGCCGCGTCGATCGCGCGCGCCAGCACGTCGGCGCGCAGCACCATGCCCGGCCCGCCGCCGGCCGGCGTATCGTCGACGCTGCGATGCCGGTCGTTCGCGTGGTCGCGGATGTCGCGCGTCGCAAGCAGCCACAAGCCGGAGGTCAGCGCGCGCCCGGCAAGGCTCAGGCCGAGCGGCCCCGGAAACATTTCCGGAAACAAAGTGAGGACGGTCGCGGTCCACATGGGATGTCAGCCCCCGCCTTCGTCGGCCGCGCGGCCGGGCATCTTGCCGGCACCCGCGCCTCCCGCGCCCGCGGCCGGAAGATCGACCACGATCGTGCCGCCCGCCACGTCGACGATCGGCGCGACGGCGTCGGAAAACGGCAGCAGCAGCGAGGCCCCTCCGTCCGCCGGCTTGAGTTCCAGAATATCCCCAGCGCCGAAATTATGCACGGCGACGATCCGGCCGAGCGACGCGCCCTTCGGCGATCGCGCGGCAAGCCCGATCAGGTCGGCGTGGTAGAACTCGCCCGGCGCGGGCGCGGGCAGGCGCGCGCGCGGGACATGGAGCTCGAGCCCGTTGAGCGCTTCCGCCGCGTCGCGCGTGTCGATACCGGCGAAGCGCGCGACGAGATGATCCTTGGCCGCGCGCAGGGCCGTGATCTCGAAGCGCCGCGCGCCGTCGGCGGTTTCAAGCGGGCCGTAGCCCTTGAGCGCCAGCGGATCCTCGGTGAACGGCCACAGCCGCACCTCTCCCTTGACGCCATGCGCCGCGCCGATACGCGCGACGCAGATTTTCTTCTGCGCATGATCTTCAGCCGACATGCGCGGTCACCGGCACGGGCCGGATCAGCCGGCGGCCGCGGCGGCCGCGGCCTTGCGCTCCTTGCGCGGCACGGCCTTTTCCGGATTGTTGCGCGCCTCGCGCTTGGCGACGCCGGCGGCGTCGAGGAAACGCATCACGCGATCGGAGGGCTGGGCGCCCTTGGCGATCCACGCCTTCACCTTGTCGAGGTCGAGCTTGAGGCGGTCGGCGTTGTCCTTCGGCAGCAGTGGATTGTAGTAGCCGAGACGCTCGATGAAGCGGCCGTCGCGCGGAAAGCGCGAGTCGGCGACGACGATGTGATAAAACGGGCGCTTCTTGGTGCCCGCGCGGGCCATGCGAAGTACGACGGACATGTGAGTTTCCTTTCCTGAAGGTGAGCGGGATTTCTCAGAGGCGGTCGGTGACCAGGACGCGTCCTTTCGCGCCGACGGCCGTTTCGCCTCGTTCATTCCGGATGCGGCCGCGCAGATCGATGATCTCGCCGCGGCTCCGGGAATTCTCCTTGACCGACACGATCAGCCATTCGAGGGCGATCGTTTCGTCGGCATAAATCGGCTTGTTGAACCGGAACCAGAATTCCAGTCCGACCATCGCGCCGCGCGCGGCGAAATGCGACGCCGTCAACGCCATCAGATGCGCGGTCGTCTGCGGACCGCTCGCCAGGCGGCGGCCGAAGCGCGTGGTGGCGGCGAAGGCATCGTCGTGATGCAGGGGATTGTGATCGCCGGCGGCATGCGCGAACGCGCTCACCGCGTCGGGCTGAAGCGGAATGGTCGCGCCGAAACGCTCATGGGGCGCCGAATGAATCATTTCTTCTTCCCCGGCGGAAAGCCCGGCAAGAAGGGCTTGCCGCCCAATCCCGGCAGGCCGGGGAAATTCGGCGGCAGGCCGCCTCCGCCCGGGAATCCCTTCGGCAAATCCTTCGGCAGGTTCGCCATGCCGCCGGGAACGCCGCCCGGCATCTTTTCGGCGAGCTTGGCCATTTCCTCCGGCGAGGGCATGCCGGAGCCGATCCCCATCATGTTGGCGAGGCCCGCCATCGGCCCGCGCTTGCCCATCGCCTTCATCACGTCGGCCATGGTCCAGTGCATCTTGAGTAGCTTGTTCACGTCCTCGACCTTGACGCCCGCGCCGGCGGCGATGCGCTTCTTGCGGCTGGCCTTGAGCAGGTCCGGATTCTTGCGCTCCGCGCGCGTCATCGAATCGATGACGGCGACCTGACGCTTGAGCACGCGGTCGTCGAGATTGGCCGACGCGATTTGATTCTTCATCTTGGCGACGCCCGGCAGCATGCCCATCAGTCCGCCGAGACCGCCGAGCTTCTGCATCTGCAGGAGCTGGTCGCGCAGATCGGCGAGATCGAACGCGCCCTTGCGCATCTTCTCGGCGACGCGCGCGGCCTTTTCCGCGTCGATATTGGCGGCGGCTTTTTCAACGAGCGAGACGACGTCGCCCATGCCGAGAATGCGGCCGGCGATGCGGTCGGGATGGAAATCCTCGATCGCGTCCATCTTTTCGCCGACGCCGATGAGCTTGATCGGCTTGGCCGTCACCGCGCGCATCGACAGCGCCGCGCCGCCGCGCCCGTCGCCGTCGACGCGCGTGAGCACGATGCCGGTCAGGCCGACGCGCTCGTTGAAGGCGCGGGCGAGATTGACGGCGTCCTGGCCGGTCAGCGCGTCGGCGACGAGCAGCACTTCATGCGGATCGGCGGCGGTTTTCACCGTCGCGGCCTCCGTCATCATTTCCTCGTCGAGCGTGGTGCGGCCGGCGGTGTCGAGCAGCACCACGTCGTAGCCGCCCAGGCGACCGGCTTCCAGCGCGCGGCGCGCGATTTGCGGCGGCGCCTGGCCGGCGACGATCGGCAGCGTGTCGACGCCGACGTCGCGGCCGAGCACGGCGAGCTGTTCCATCGCGGCCGGCCGGCGCACGTCGAGCGAGGCCATCAGCACCTTGCGCTTGTCGCGCTCGCTCAGCCGCCGGGCCAGCTTGGCCGTGGTCGTCGTCTTGCCCGAGCCCTGCAGGCCGACCATCATGATCGCGACCGGCGGCGGGGCGTTGAGGTCGATCGCCTGGCTGTCGGCGCCGAGCGTGCGGATCAATTCGTCATGGACGATCTTGACGACCATCTGCCCCGGCGTGACCGACTTGATGACGGTCGCGCCGATCGCCTGCTCGCGCACGCGCGCGGTGAAGTCGCGCACGACTTCGAGCGCGACGTCGGCTTCGAGCAGCGCGCGGCGGATCTCGCGCATCGCGGCGTCGACATCGGCCTCCGACAAGGCGCCGCGCCCGGTGAGCCGGTCGAGAATGCCAGACAGCCGCTCGCTTAAGGTGTCGAACATCGCCTTGCCCTTCGGTCCCGCGCCGGACCGCTCCAAACACTTTCGCGCCCGAGGGCGCATCGCGCTGTCGGGCGTTGACCTCCGGCCTCGCAAGGGACCGGTCGGCGGGTCAAAAGAACGTCTTTTGACGATTTTCCGGCGCCTAGAAGCCGGAAAATGGGGTCCGAGTCAAGAAATCGCGGCGGGCTGGGGCGCCAAAAACTCAGGTTCCAGGCCCTGCGGCGCGCGTTAAGGCGTCTTGAGTTCGTAGGTGACGTTCAGTTGCACGTGCAGGGTCTGCTCGCCCGGCGCGATGGGAATGCTCGCCGCGCCGGCGTCCTTTGCTCGCGCGGCGAAGATCATGGGCGGCGGCGCGGCGCCGGTCTCCGAAATCGCGAGCGGCTTGCCGAGACTCGCGCCGGCGGCCTTGGCGTAGAGTTCGGCCTTGCGCCGCGCGTCGCCGACGGCCTGCGCGCGCGCCTCGTCGAGCACTTTCGACGGGTTCGACACGACGAAACGGATATTGCCGATGGTGTTGGCGCCCGCCGAAACGAGCGCGTCGAGCGTATCGGCGACCTTCGCGATCTCGCGCACCTTGACGGTGACGCTGTTGCCCGCGCGGTAGCCGACGATCTGGCTCGCGCGCGGCGGGTCGTTGCGCGCCGGCGTCATCACCGGGTAGAGCGACAGGCGCGCGGTGCGGATATCCTTTTCCGCGACGCCGGCGGATTTGAGAGCCGCGATCACGGCGGTCATGGCGCGGGCGTTGGCATCGCTCGCCTCGCGCGCGGTCTTGGCCTCGGTGGTGACGCCGCCGTCGACTTCGGCGAGATCGGGCGCCGTTTCGATCGTGGCCTCGCCCGACACGGTGATCGCCGGAACCATGGTTTCGGCAGAAGCCGTCGCGGGAGGAACGGCCTGCGCCAGCAGCGCGGCTGCGGTCAGCGTCAGCGCGCGCGGCGCGAGCCGAAAGAACGCCGTCGATTGATGGATGAATGAGTTCATCGCTTCGGTTCCCTCGTCCGGGTCACTTCAACGGCACGTAGACATTGATCACCATCTTGTCTTCGGGCGTCTTGAGAACGTCGGTGACGTATTCCTCGATGAACATGTCCTGCGATTCGAGCTTCTTTTCCTCGAGGTGATTGGTGATCGCCTCATAGGTATTGTCCATGCTGTCATACGAGCCGCGATGGACGAATTTGAGCGCCTTGGCCTCGGGCGATTTGCCGGCGACGATGTCCTTCGGCAGGTTCTTGGGCGGTTCGCTCACCGGCACCTGCGCCTCGAAGGTGAAGCCGGTGTCGTCGGTGGAGGTGTAGACGGTCATGGCGGGGCCGGCCGGGGTGACGCCCTGCTTGTCGAGCGCGGCGTAGACCTTCTTGAAGGTCGCGACCAGGGTTTCGAAGGCCGCGTCCCAATTCGCGTTGCCCTTGAGAATGACCACGGTCTTGGCCGTCAGCGTCAATTCCTGGCCGAAGGGGTCGGCCCGGTTGTCCTGAGCCGGCTGAGCCTGCTTGTCGCCGGCCGGTGCCGCCGGCGGGGCGGCGGGTGCCGCTGGCGTGGCCTGCGCCGCCGGCGCGGGCGGCGTCGCCGGCATCTGGGCACGGACGGGAGCCAGCCCGACGGCCACGGCCATGACGGCCACGGCGACGACGGCAAGGCGGCGAACTAAGCGGGCGGGCGACATCTGAAATTCTCCAGGATCGATACGGAAACCCCCTTCGGGGTGGACGGGCGCGCCTTGCGCGATTCCCGTCGCGTCGAGCAAGGCTTCTAGCACGCGCCAGGGATTTCGTCGCGCGACGGGCTTCGCGACCGGCCGACGGGGCCGAGCAAGCATCGCCAAGGTCGCGGCGAAAAGATGGCTGCCCGGCGCGCCGGACGGGCGACGCGCCCGGGCAGGCTGGCCATTCCCCGGCGGATTGGCCATATAGGGCGGAACGGCACGGGACTATTCGGCATGGGCGCGCTCGCCAACCACGCATTCGTGAAGATGAACGGGATCGGCAACGAGATCGTCATCGTCGACATGCGCGCCTCGGCCGCGCCGGTCACGGCCGCGGAGGCGCGCGCGGTCGCGTCTCCCTCGGGCGTGCCCTACGATCAACTCATGCTGCTCTACCCCCCGCGCGTGGCGGGCACGCATGCCTTCGTGCGCATCTACAACAATGACGGATCGGAATCGGGGGCCTGCGGCAACGGCATGCGCTGCGTCGCCGAGCGGATGTTCGCGGAGACCGGCGCGGGCGCCCTCAGCTTCGAGACACGCGCCGGCCTCATCAATTGCCGGCGCGGGCCGTCGCCCGACCTCTACACCGTCGACATGGGCGAGCCGAAATTCGACTGGCGCGACATTCCGCTTGCCGAGGAGTTCGCCGATACCCGCCGCATCGAATTGCAGATCGGGCCGATCGACGATCCGGTGCTGCATTCGCCGTCGGTGGTCAGCATGGGCAATCCGCACGCGATCTTCTGGGTCGACGATATTAACGCCCACGATCTCGCCCGCGTCGGCCCGCTCCTGGAAAATCATCCGATCTTTCCCGAGCGCGCCAATATCACGCTCGCCGAAATCCGCGCGCGCGATCACATCGTCATGCGTACCTGGGAGCGGGGCGCGGGGTTAACCAAGGCCTGCGGCTCGGCGGCCTGCGCGACGGCGGTGGCGGCCGCGCGGTTGCGCCGGGTCGATCGCGTCGCGCGGATGACGCTGCCGGGCGGCGAACTCACCATCGAATGGCGCGAGAGCGACAACCACGTGCTGATGACGGGACCGGCGGAGTTCGAATTCGCGGGCCGCTTCGATCCGGCGCTGTTCGCCGGCGTCGCGTGAGGCGCGCCATGGCCGTCGACATCGTAACCTTCGGCTGCCGGCTGAACGCCTTCGAATCGGAGGTGATCCGCGAGGAGGCCGCGCGTGCCGGTCTTGACGATGCCGTCGTCATCAACACCTGCGCGGTCACCGGCGAGGCGGTGCGCCAGGCGCGCCAGCGGATCCGCAAATTGCGCCGCGAGCGGCCGCGCGCGCGCATCATCGTCACCGGCTGCGCGGCGCAGACGGAGCCGGCGCTGTTTTCCGGCATGCCCGAGGTCGACCGCGTGCTCGGCAACGCCGACAAACTCGGGCGGGAGGCGTGGCGATCGGCGCGCGAGGCTTTCGCCGCCCAGCCGTTCGGCCTTGTCGGCGAGGAAAAAGTCGCGGTCGCCGACATCATGCAGGTGCGGGAGATCGCGCCGCATCTGGTCGAGGGCTATGAAGGCCGCGCCCGCGCCTTCGTTCAGATCCAGAACGGCTGCGACCATCGCTGCACATTCTGCGTCATTCCGTTCGGGCGCGGCCCGTCGCGTTCGGCGGGCATGGGCGCGGTGGTCGATCAGGCGCGCGGCCTGGTCGAGGCCGGCTATGGCGAGATCGTGCTCACCGGCGTCGATCTGACGAGCTACGGCGCCGATCTGCCCGGCGCGCCCCGGCTCGGCGGCCTCGTCAAGCAACTCCTGCGGCGCGTGCCGGAATTGCGGCGCCTGCGCCTTTCCTCGATCGATTCGATCGAGGTCGATCGCGATCTGCTCGATGTCATCGCCGACGACGAGCGGCTGATGCCGCATCTGCACCTGTCGCTGCAGGCGGGCGACGACATCATTCTCAAGCGCATGAAGCGCCGCCATTCGCGCGCCGACGCCATCGCCTTTTGCGATCAGGTCCGCCGGCTGCGGCCCGACATCGCGCTCGGGGCCGACCTCATCGCGGGCTTCCCGACGGAGAGCGAGGAGATGTTTTCCCGCACGCTCGACCTCGTCGACGAATGCGGGCTGACGCTTCTGCACGTGTTTCCCTATTCCGCGCGGCCGGGCACGGTCGCCGCCCGCATGCCGCGACCGCCGGGCGGCCTCGTCAAGGAGCGCGCGCGGCGCCTGCGGGAGAAGGGCGCGGAGGCGCTGCGCCGGCGCCTCGACGCGGAGACCGGTCGCACCCGTCACGTGCTGATGGAAAGCGCGACGCTCGGCCGCAGCGAGCATTTCTTGCCCGTGATCGCCGCGGGCGTCCCGGGCGAGATCAAGACGCTGCGCATCGCCGCGCGCGACGGCGAGAAGCTAGTGGAGTGGATTTGACATTCGCTGCCCACTTGGCCGCGCGCTTTCGAAGCGAATGTCAAATCCAAAACTCCACTAGAAATCGATATTTGCTAGTGGTCCCGTGATTCCAACATTCGCAAACGAGCCCGTCAAAATGGGATGCGAATGTTGGAGTCGGACCACTAGTCGCCGCGTGAAGCCGTGGGCGTCTCGGCGGGCTCGTCGCGCCATCCGCAGGCGATAAGGCGATCGCGCATATGCGCCGGCACCGGGGCGACGACCCGCACCGGCTCCTTGTTGTGCGAAATCGGAACGACGATCTCGCGCGCGTGAAGATGCAGCATCGGTCCGCCGCCGCGCGGCGCCGTTCCGTAGATCGCGTCGCCGACGATCGGCCAGCCCGTCGCGGCGCAGTGGACGCGAAGCTGATGGGTGCGGCCGGTGAGCGGCGTGAGCGCGAGCCAGGCAAGCCCCGGCGCGCGGCCGAGCACCCGCCAGTTGGTCACGGCGGGCTGTCCTTCCGCGTCGGGCTTCTGCCACCAGCCGCGTTCGGCGTTGAGCCGTCCGAGCGGCATGTCGATGATTCCGGCGTCCTCGGCCGGGCCGCCCTCGACGACGGCCCAATAGGTCTTGCCGATCTTGCCGTGCTTGAACAGCAGGCCGAGATGGGCGGTCGCCTTGCGGTGACGGCCGAGCACGAGGCATCCCGACGTGTCGCGATCGAGCCGGTGGGCGAGGACCGGCGGGCGCGGCAGGCCGAAGCGCAGCGCGCCGAAGGAATCCTCGAGCGTGACGCCGCTCTTGTCGTCGGCGCCGCGCGGTCCGCGATGCACGGGCAGGCCGGCGGGCTTGTCGATGACCAGCATCAGCCCGTCGCGATAAAGCAGCCGCGCCAGCATCTCTTCCGCCGCGATGGGCCGTGCCGGTGGCATCGCCTCTCCCTCGAATTCCGCCGGGGCCGCCGCCCGCCGCCGGGACTTCCGTTCAATCGGCGAAACCGCTATCACGGACGCCCCATGGAAGACACTCCCGAGAACCAAGGCACACGGAGCGGCTGGTGGCGGCGCCTGTCGAGCGGGTTGCGCCGCACGTCGGGCGCGCTCGGCGGCGCGGTCGCCGATCTCGTCACCAAGCGCAAGCTCGACCGCGCCATGGTCGAGGAAATCGAGGACGTGCTCGTGCGCGCCGATCTCGGCGTCGACGTCGCCCAGCGCATCGCCGACGCGGTCGCCCAGGGCCGCTACGACCGCGCGATCTCGGCCGACGAGGTCAAGACGGTCGTCGCCGCCGAAGTCGAGAAGGTGCTCCAGGCGGTGGCCCGGCCGATGACCATCGACGCCGCGCGCAAGCCATTCGCCATTCTCGTCGTCGGCGTCAACGGATCGGGCAAGACGACCACGATCGGCAAGCTGGCCGCCAAGCTTCGCGGCGAGGGCCGCGATGTCATGCTCGCGGCCGGCGACACGTTCCGCGCCGCCGCCGTCGAGCAGCTCAAGATCTGGGGCGAGCGCACCCGCTCGCCCGTGATCGCGCGCGCGCACGGCGCCGATGCCGCGGGGCTTGCCTTCGAGGCGATGACGCGGGCGGCCGAGGCGGGCGCCGACGTGCTGCTGATCGACACCGCGGGCCGCCTGCAGAACCGCGCCGAGCTGATGGGCGAGCTCGAAAAGGTGATCCGCGTCATCCGCAAGGTGGACGCGACGGCGCCGCACGCGGTTCTGCTCGTGCTCGACGCGACCGTCGGGCAGAACGCGCTGTCGCAGGTCGAGGCCTTCGCCAAGACCGCCGGCGTGACGGGGCTCGTCATGACCAAGCTCGACGGCACAGCGCGCGGCGGCATTCTCGTGGCGGTGGCGGCGAAATTCGCGCTGCCGGTGCATTTCATCGGCGTCGGCGAGGGCGTCGAGGATCTCGCCGCCTTCACCGCCCGCGACTTCGCCCGCGCGATCGCCGGACTGGAGGACTGACATGCCGGCCGCGCGCGCGCCCCATCCCCTGCTCAAGCTCGCGACCGAAATCGGGCCGCTGATCCTGTTCTTCATCGCCAACGCCAAGTTCAACATCTTCGCCGCCACGGCGGTGTTCATGGTCGCGATCATCGTTTCGCTGATCGTCTCCTGGGCGACGACGCGGCATCTGCCGATCATGGCGATCATCTCGGCCGTGATCGTGCTGGTGTTCGGAACGCTGACGCTGGCGCTGCGCGACGAGACCTTCATCAAGATCAAGCCGACGATCATCTACGGAATTTTCGGCGTGGTGCTGGCGGTCGGGCTGGCGATGGGCCGGTCGCTGATCGCGCTGGTGTTCGACCAGGTGCTGGAGCTGACCGAGGAGGGATGGCGCCGGCTCACCCTGCGCTGGATGGCATTCTTTTTCGCCATGGCCGCGCTCAACGAAATCGTCTGGCGCACGCAGACCACCGATTTCTGGGTGGCGTTCAAGCTGTTCGGCGTGGTGCCGCTGACCTTCGTCTTCGCGGTGGCGCAATATCCCTTGATGAAGCGGTTCGAAAAGACGGCGAACGACGCGCCCGCGGGCGAGCCGCCCGATCAATCGTCCTAGGTCGGCTCCCGCGAATGTGAAAGGCACTCTTGCGATCGGGATCGGCTCAAGGCCGCCTCGCGAGGAGCGGACTTCATCCGTGCGGACATCGCCTCGAAGCGCCGGCTTTCGATCACCGAAACAAAACGCGCCGGGAAAATCCCGGCGCGCTCCGATCGCGCATTCGCGTGAAGCGAATGTCAGGACTTCTGCTTCGCGATGATCTTGTCCTTGATGTCGTTGTAGACGTTCTCCGGAATGATCTTCTTGGAGACGAGATCGTCCTTGCCCTTGTAAGGCCGTCCCTTGATGATCGCCTCGGCGCGCGCCTTGCCGACGCCCTTGAGCGCTTCGAGCTGGGCTTCGGTCGCGGTGTTGATGTCGAGGAGCTCCTGCTTCGGAGCCATCTTGGTCTCGGCCGGCTTCGGAGCCATCTTGGTGTCGGAGGGCTTGGGAGCCATCTTCTCGGAGCCGCTGGTCGTGGGTTGCGGCGTCTGGGCCGACAGCGGCGAAGCCAGAGCGAGTCCAAGGGCCGCGAGAGTTGCGTAGGCAAGGTAGCGCATCGGGATAATCCTTCATCGGAGAAGCGTGTGAAACGCGTGCCCAGCAGGCGCGCCATTCATGGCGGCGGCATGGCCCGCGAATGAACGCTGGCTGAACGCACGAAATTTATTGTGATCGAAAAATGATCGGGATTCGCGGCGGATGCCGGTCGTCTCAACCCGACTTTGTCGTCGTCGCCGTGCTTGCTCCGGCCTTGCCGCCGCCGATGGCGTGGCGCCTTTCCATGAGCGGGAAACGGAGGGAAGCGCCCGCTCGGGGCGATCCAAGACGCGCGGAGACCGCGTCAGGAACCCGCCGCGAGCGCCTTGTCGATTTCTCGCTTGAGCACCGTGTCGATATTGGCGGGCGTGATCGGGCCGACAAGCTTATAGGCGATGCGGCCGTCCTTGCCGACGATGAAGGTTTCCGGCACGCCGTAAACGCCCCATTCGATCGCGGCGCGTCCCTTGCCGTCATATCCGGCCGCGACGAAGGGATTGCCATAGCGGCCGAGGAAACGCCGGGCGTTGTCGGGCGTATCCTTGTAATTGATGCCGACGATCTGGAAGCGCGTGTCCTTGGCGAGGTCCATCAGGAGCGGCGCCTCGTCGTGGCAGGGCACGCACCACGACGCCCAGACATTGACGAGGCTCACGCGCCCCTTGAAGATCGCCGGATCGAGTCCGGGGACGGGCTTGCCATTCGCGGTCAGGCCCTCAAGCGGCGGCATCGCGATTTCGGGCGCCGGCCGGCCGATCAGCGCGGACGGAATCTTGGTCGTGTCGCCAGCCCCGAGGCGGAACAGAAACAGCAGCGCGAGTGCGGCGAAGATCACGAGCGGCGCGATCAAGAGAAGCGATCGCATCCCGCCGGAGGATGGAGCGCCCCCTTGCGCCGGCCCCGACTTGGTCGGCTCTCCGGTCATGGCGTCTCCTCGCGCGAGGCGGCCGACCGCCGCCTGACGCCGGCATCCTCGAGCTGGCGCAGCGTTTCGGTCTGGCTTCGATAATCGATAACGATCCACGCCGTGACCGCGACGATCACCACGACCGCGATCGCATAGGCGGCGATGATGAAACCCGCGTGGTTGCCGAGATTCATCGCGCCACTCCTTACGCCGGCGAGGCCTGGGCGGCCTGCATCATCCGCATCGTGCGGATGCGCCGGCGCAGGATTTCGTTGCGCATGGCGGCAAGGTGCAGGGTCACGAACAGGAGCGAGAACGCTACCGCCATCACCAGGAGCGGGGTGAGGATCGAGGCATGGATGGTCGGCCCGCCGGCGCGCAACACCGAGGCCGGCTGGTGCAGCGTGTTCCACCAGTCGACCGAGAATTTGATGATCGGCAGATTGATCGCGCCGACCAGCGTCAGGATCGCGGCGGCGCGCGCGGCGCGGGTGTGATCCTCGACGGCGCGCCAGAGCGCGATGACGCCGAGATACATTAGGAAAAGAATCAACACGGAGGTCAGCCGCGCGTCCCATTCCCAATAGGTGCCCCACATCGGCCGGCCCCACAGCGATCCCGTGACGAGGCTCAGGAAGGTGAAGGCGGCGCCGATCGGCGCGGCGGTCTTGGCGGAGACGTCGGCGAGCGGATGGCGCCAGACCAGCGTGCCCAGCGCCGCGACCGTCATGATCGACCAGCCGAACATGGCGAGCCACGAGAACGGCACATGGATGAACATGATTTTCACCGTCGCGCCCTGCTGATAGTCGTCGGGCGCGACCGCGAAGGTGAGGTACAGGCCGATCGCGAGCAGAATCGCCGTCGCGCCGGCCAGCCATGGCAGGAGGCGCGCGACCAGCGCGAGAAAGCGCGTCGGGTTGGCGAGGTCCAGGAGTTTCATGCGGCTTCTGATAAACACCTCGCGCGGGCGAGGCAATTGCCAAGTGTCAAGCGCGCCGCATGATTTGATCGCGATCGGCGCGCGCGCCGGCCTGCCCCTCAGTCAAGCTCTCAGTCAAGCCCCTGGCGCAGGCTCGCGGCCGCCGCGAACGGCCCGATCACCAGGCTCGCCAGGGTCAGCGCGCAGAGGATCGAGAACGGCGCGCCGAAAGGCGTGGGTCCCACGATGGCCGCGTTCGAGGCCGACACGCCGAAGATCAGCACCGGCACCGACAGGGGCAGCACGAGCACGGCGAGCAGCAATCCGCCGCGCCGCAGGGTGACGGCGAGCGCCGCGCCGATCATGCCGGTGAAGGTCAGCGCCGGCGTGCCGGCCAGCAGCGTCGCGGCGACGGCGGTGGTGGCGGGGGGATCGAGATTGAGCATCAGGCCGAGCAGGGGCGTGGCCACGATCAGCGGCAGGCCCGAGGCGATCCAGTGCGCGAGCGCCTTGGTCGCGCAGGTCAGTTCCAGGGGCACGCGGCTCATGACGATGAGGTCGAGCGAGCCGTCGTCGTGATCGGCGGTGAACAGGCGGTCGAGCGTGAGTAGGCTCGCCAGCATCGCGCCGAGCCAAAGGATCGCCGGGCCGATGCGCTTGAGCAGCACGAGGTCGGGGCCGATGGCGAAAGGCATCAGCACCACGACGGTGAGGAAGAACAGGACCCCGATCAGCGCGCCGCCGCCGATGCGCATCGCCACCCGAAATTCGCGGAGGAAAAGAGCGCGCAGCGCGGTCATGGCAAGGCCTCCGGCGCGCGTTCCCCCGCCGGTCCGATATGCAGGCCGCGCGTTCCCTCAAGCCCGAGCGGGCCGTGCGTCGCCGCCATGATGATGCCGCCCGTGGCAAGATGGCGCGCCATCAGGATGGCGAGCGTGGCCTGGGCGGCCGTGTCCAGCGCCGAGGTCGGCTCGTCCAGGAGCCAGACCGGACGCCTGACCGTGAGCAGGCGGGCGATCGAGAGCCGCCGGCGCTGTCCGGCCGACAAATAGGCCGCCGGCAAATGGGCGATGTGGTCGAGGCCTACCGCGGCGAGCGCGGCCGCCATGTCGTCCTCGGCGCCGCCCAGGAATTCGCGCCAGAAGGAGAGATTCTCGGCCACCGACAGCGCCGGCTTGAGCGCGTCGCGGTGACCGAGATAGTGGGTTTCCTCGGCCAGCCCGAGCTCCGGGTCGCCGCCTTCGAGCGCGAGCGTCCCTTCGGCCCGCGGGATCAGCCCGGCGATGAGCCGCAGCAGCGAGGATTTGCCCGCCCCGTTGCGGCCGGTGACGACCAGGGCCTCGCCGGAGGCGACCGTGAAATCGAGGCCGGCGAAGACCTGCCGGCCCCCGCGGATGCATTTCAGCCCTGTTCCGCTCAGCCGCATTCCCGTTCGTCGTCCCGTCCCCGCCGATCCGGCCCTCTCATGCCGCAAACTTCGCCGTCTTGCACGCGTAAAAGACCTTCGTCGATGTGGCGGGGCGGGTGAAAAGAACCTATAAGCCGGACCGCGCTGCGGTTTGGTCGCGCCCGCCTCGCGAAGACCTCCGATCCGCTTTCCTCCGGCGGGCGGCGCGATGTCCAGACGCCAATCGGTCTATTGGAACGATCAACCAACGGCGAATCGATCAACGAACGACAATCAACCCCGGACCCCTCATCATGACGTCTCTCGACAGCTTCAAATGCGCCAGGACCCTCAAGGCCGGCGGCAAGACCTATGTCTATTACAGCCTGCCGGTCGCCGAAAAGAACGGGCTCAAGGGCATCTCCCGGCTGCCCTTTTCCATGAAGGTTCTCCTGGAAAATCTGCTGCGCAACGAGGATGGCCGCTCGGTCAAGAAGGCCGACATTCAGGCGCTCGCCAAATGGGCGCGCAAGAAGAAGCTGGAGCATGAGATCGCGTTCCGTCCCGCGCGCGTGCTGATGCAGGACTTCACCGGCGTGCCGGCGGTGGTCGATCTCGCCGCCATGCGCAACGCCATGAAGACGCTCGGCGGCGACGCGCAGAAGATCAATCCGCTGGTGCCCGTCGATCTCGTCATCGACCATTCGGTGATCGTCAACTTCTTCGGCGACAACAAGGCCTTCAAGAAGAACGTCGCGGAGGAATACAAGCAGAATCAGGAACGCTACGAGTTCCTGAAATGGGGCCAGCAGGCGTTCTCGAACTTCTCGGTGGTGCCGCCCGGCACCGGCATCTGCCATCAGGTCAATCTCGAATACCTGGCGCAGACGGTGTGGACCAAGAAGCAGAAGCTCACGATCAAGGGCAAGACCGCCAATTACGAAGTCGCCTACCCCGACACGCTGGTGGGCACCGATTCGCACACCACCATGGTCAACGGCGCGGCCGTGCTCGGCTGGGGCGTCGGCGGCATCGAGGCGGAAGCGGCCATGCTCGGCCAGCCGCAATCGATGCTGCTGCCGGAGGTCGTCGGCTTCAAGCTCAAGGGCAAGCTCAAGGAAGGCGTCACCGCGACCGACCTCGTGCTCACGGTGACGCAGATGCTGCGCAAGCTCGGCGTCGTCGGCAAATTCGTGGAATTCTTCGGCCCCGGCCTCGACGCGCTTTCGGTCGCCGACCGGGCCACCATCGCCAACATGGCGCCGGAATACGGCGCGACCTGCGGCTTCTTCCCGGTGGACGCGGCCACCATCGACTTCCTCAAGACCACGGGGCGCAAGGCCGAACGCGTCGATCTCGCGCGCAAATACACCAAGGCGCAGGGCCTTTACCGCGACGCCGCCAGCAAGGATCCGGTGTTCACCGAAATCCTCGCGCTGGATCTCAAGGACGTCGCGCCCTCGCTCGCCGGTCCGAAGCGCCCCGAGGGACGCATCGACCTGCCGGCGATCGCGCGCAATTTCGCGGCGGCGCTGGAAGGCGAATACAAGAAGGTCGGCGAGGCGGCGAAGCGCTTCGCGGTGGACGGCCAGAAATACGAAATCGGCCACGGCGACGTGGTGCTGACCGCGATCACCTCCTGCACCAACACCTCGAACCCGAGCGTGCTGATCGGCGCGGGCCTGCTCGCGCGCAAGGCCGCGGCCAAGGGGCTCAAGCCCAAGCCCTGGGTCAAGACCTCGCTCGCCCCCGGCAGCCAGGTGGTGGCCGAATATCTCGCCAATTCCGGGCTGCAGAAGGATCTCGACAAGGTCGGCTTCAACCTCGTCGGCTTCGGCTGCACCACCTGCATCGGCAATTCCGGTCCGCTCATTCCGGAAGTGTCGAAGTCGATCAACGACAACAAGCTCGTGGCGGCCGCCGTCATTTCCGGCAACCGCAATTTCGAGGGCCGCGTTTCGCCCGACGTGCAGGCGAACTATCTCGCCTCGCCGCCGCTGGTGGTGGCTTACGCGCTCGCCGGCACCGTGACCAAGGATCTCACCACCGAGCCGATCGGCACGGGCAAGGACGGCAAGCCGGTCTATCTCAAGGACATCTGGCCGACGACCAAGGAGATCAACGCGTTCATCAAGAAATATGTGACCGCGCAAATCTTCAAGAAGCGCTACGCCAACGTGTTCAAGGGCGACACCAACTGGCGCAAGGTCAAGACCTCGGCCGGCGACACCTATCGCTGGAACATGTCGTCGACCTATGTGCAGAACCCGCCTTACTTCGAGGGCATCAAGAAGACGCCGGATCCGGTGACCGACATCGTCGACGCGCGCATCCTCGCGCTGTTCGGCGACAAGATCACCACCGATCACATCTCGCCGGCCGGCTCGATCAAGCTGACCTCGCCCGCGGGCGAGTATCTCTCCGAGCGGCAGGTGCGCCAGGAGGACTTCAACCAGTACGGCACGCGGCGCGGCAATCACGAGGTGATGATGCGCGGCACCTTCGCCAACATCCGCATCAAGAACCACATGCTCAAGGGCGCCGACGGCAACATTCCCGAAGGCGGCATGACGAAGCATTGGCCCGACGGCGCGCGGATGACGATCTACGACGCGGCGATGAAATACCAGGACGAGAAAGTGCCGCTGGTCGTCTTCGCCGGCGCCGAATACGGCAACGGGTCCTCGCGCGACTGGGCCGCCAAGGGCACGCGTCTGCTCGGCGTGCGCGCGGTGATCTGCCAGAGCTTCGAGCGCATCCATCGCTCGAACCTCGTCGGCATGGGCGTGCTGCCGCTGACCTTCGAGGAGGGAACGACGTGGTCCTCGCTCGGATTGACGGGCGGCGAGCAGGTGACGATTCGCGGCCTGCAGGGCGACCTCAAGCCGCGTCAGAAGCTCGTCGCCGAAATCATTTCCGGCGATGGCCAGCTCACGCGCGTTCCGCTGCTCTGCCGCATCGATACGCTCGACGAGCTCGATTACTTCCGCAACGGCGGCATCCTGCATTATGTGCTGCGTCAACTCGCGGCGTGATCACATCCGCGCTCACCATGAAGTGAGTGGCGGGTGATGAAGGGGCGGCCTATCAAGGGCCGCCCTTTTTCGTACCGCGTATTCCGAGAAGGTCGCGCCAAATCGGCCGCGCCAATTCGGTCGCTACGACGAAACCGATCGCGACCGAAGCGCGATCGCAATCCCGGTCTGAATCCGCGAGAGCCGCGTCGGGCTCGCGACCAGGACCTCGACAACGACATGGAAATACCGATGACAACGCAGGCGGATCGCGAAGACCGAGATAGCGCGCGCGCGGGCCGCCGCCGCCGCGGGGGGCCGTCATTTCGCGCGGCGATCGCGCGCGCGACAATGCTCACGGTCATGCTCACGGCACAGGCGACGATCGCGAGCGCCGAACCGAGGGCGGTGATCGAGCTTTTCACCAGCCAGGGTTGTTCGTCCTGCCCGCCGGCGGACAAGGTGCTCGGCGAGCTCGCGGATGATCCGTCCGTGATCGCGATGAGCCTGCCGGTCGATTATTGGGACTATCTCGGCTGGAAGGACACGTTGGCCGATCCGAAATTCTCCCTGCGCCAGCGCGCCTACTCGCGTGAACGCGGCGATCGCGGCATCTACACTCCGCAGGTGATTGTCAATGGCAAAGCCCAGGTCCTCGGCAGCGATCGCGCCGCGATCGAACGGGCCATCGCCGCGATGCGGAGCGAGAACGTCGCGATGCAGTTGCCGATCAAGCTCGCGGTCGCGGGCGGCGGGTTGAAGGTCGACGTGCCCGCCTTCCAGATGGGAAACGCCAATGGCGAAGTCTGGCTCTGCGGCATTTCGCGCAGCGTGAAGGTGACGATCCGCCGGGGCGAAAACCGCAACAGCCAGATCGAATATCACAATGTGGTGCGCCGCTGGCTGAAGGTCGGCGACTGGAAGGGCGCTTCCGCCACCTGGAACGTTCCGCTCGAAAACATTCAGGGCGATGGCATCGACGCCGCCATCGTCTACGTCCAGAGCGGCAATCGCGACCGGCCGGGCACCATGCTCGGCGCGTCGCTGGTCGCGCTCAATTAGGGCGCCTGTCCCGCGCGACGGTATCGTCTCGGCGAAATGACGTACGCCGTCCCCACGCATCGAATCAAAAAAGGGGCCGGCTTGGCGCCGGCCCTGGAGATTCAACAAGAAGATGGGGATTGGCTGAACTGCGCGATCGGCCCGGACCATCGGTCTCGGGGGGCTGGGGGCTGAGGAATCCGAGACCAGCGGTTCCGGGCCTACGCAATGATTGTCTTCTCGCATCGCAACCGGGCGAGCCGCTGGCCGAAATGAGGCGGCTTTATGAATTCGTTAACGATATGGTGAAGTGACGGCGGCAAACGGGCCTGCACATGCGGGTTTTTCGCGTTTCGGGCGCGGCATGCGACACCTTCACGCGGGCGAATTGGCGTCGTTGGCCGCACGGGCGGGATGCCGCACGGGCGACAAGCGCGGCGATTCTCCCCTAGAATACGGCCCGCGGGAGACTTCCGGGGTCCCGAGGGCCGCCGGGTGGGAAAACCAGGAGGCGCGGCATGAGCTCGATGTCCGGCGACGCTGAACCGAGCGAATTCGTCGGAGCGGAGGCGCCGGCCTTCTCCGCTCCGGGCAGGGTCACTTTCGATCGCCGGGAACTCGACCGTATCCTCAATCTCTATGGCCGCATGGTCGCGAGCGGGACGTGGCGCGACTACGCCATCGATTTTCTCAAGGACCGCGCCGTCTTCTCCGTGTTCCGCCGCGCCAGCGAAGTCCCGATCTACCGCATCGAAAAGAATCCGAGGCTCGCGCGCCGGCAGGGCATCTACAGCGTCATTTCAGCGACCGGCCTCATCCTGCGGCGCGGCCAGGAGCTCGACCGCGTGCTGCGCGTGCTCGACAAGCCGGCGATCGCCGTGCTGCCCTGAGCCACGCCCGCGTCCGGGATCGTCGCGCGAATCCGCGCGGTCTCTCGAGGGCAAGATGTGCCGACCACGCGGCGCGCCGAAAAGCGAAAGGCCCCGGTGTTTCCACCGGGGCCCCGCGATCGGCACGCGCGCCGACGAGCTTGATCAGTCGCGCTGGCCGAGCAATTGCAGCAGCAGCGTGAACAGGTTGATGAAGTTCAAGTAGAGCGACAGCGCGCCCAGGATCGAGGCGCGTTCGGCGACGTCGCCGCCCATGCCGCCATAGCCGTAGATGTAGTCGTTCTTCAGCCGCTGCGTATCCCACGCGGTCAATCCGGCGAACACGAACACGCCGACCACCGAGACGATGAACTGCAGCATTGAGCTCGCCACGATCAGGTTGACGAGGCTCGCCAGCACGACTCCGACCAGGCCCATCAGCAGGAACGATCCCATGCCCGTCATGTCGCGCTTGGTGGTGTAGCCATAAAGGCTGAGCGCGCCGAAGGTCGCCGCCGCGATGAAGAACACGCGCACGATCGAGGTGTGGGTGTAGACGAGGAAGATCGACGACAGCGAAACACCCATCAACGCCGAGAAGGCGAAGAAGAGGATGCGCGCGGTCGCGGGCTTGAGCTTCTCGATGCCGAAGGAGATGACGAACACCATCGCCAGCGGCGCGAGGATGAACACCCACTTCAGGGGGCTGACGAACATGGCGTAGCCGAACGGCGTCAGCATGACCTTGCCGGCCTTGGCGGTCGCCATCGCCGGATCGCCGGTCACGGCGGCCATGTAGACGCCGAGCGCTGCGAAGCCGGTGATCGCCAGACCGATCACCATGTAATTGTAGATGCGGAGCATGTAGGCGCGCAGACCCGCGTCCACCGCCGCCGCCTCGGCCTGGCCGACCGTGCGGCCGAACGGCGAGGCATAATTGCGATCAAGGTCCGACATTGTCGAAACTCCTTTGGGTTGTATCGGCGCTTTGGCCGGGCGGCCTCACGCCAGTGAATTCCTCGATGTCCGCCTGGTCTTCCAGGGGCTTGCCGGACGTTCTCCGATATTCCTTCTTCCTTCGGATTCCCTCGGATCGTCCTTGCCGGCCAGTCTCAATTCACCATCTTAACTAGCTATCTTGACTCGCCGTCGTGCCAGCCGCGCGCTCGTTCATCCCGGATCTCGCGCTCCGGACGTTGCTGATGTGGGATATTACCACGGCGGGCGCAAGCGCATGGGCGCGGCGGAATGTCGCGCGCGTCATTCGGACCCGCGGCGAAAATTTACGCGAAATTTATGGTCCGGGTTGGCGCCGGCTACAGGCTCCGCAGCACCTCGGCGGGCTTCTTGTTGAGCGCCGCCAAGGTTCCCACCAGTCCGAGCGCGACCGTGATGACGAGCGCGAGGCCGACCACCAGCGCCGGCCCGGCCGCCTGCCAGACAAATCCGAGCGACATCAGCCGCGTCACCACCAGCCAGGCCGCCAGCGATCCGGCGATGACGCCGAAGATGGCGGCGGCGAATCCGACGATGAGATACTCGATCGTATAGGCGCCGATCAGCCGCGCGCGCGTCGCGCCCAGCGTCTTGAGGATGACGGCGTCGTAGACGCGGTGACGATGCCCGGCCGCGAGCGCGCCGCCCAGTACCATCATCGCGGCGATGAGCGTGATCGCGCTGGCGCCCCGGATCGCCAGCACGAGATTGGTCACGAGTCCGCCGATGCTTTCCAGCACCTCGCGCACCCGCACCGCCGTCACGGTCGGAAAGGCGTCGGCCACCGCCTTGATGACGCGCGCGTCGCCGTCGGCGGTCGGCGCGGCCTGGGCGAGCGTGGCGATATGGGTATGCGGCGCGCCGCGAAACGTGTTGGGCGAAAACACCAGCACGAAATTGATGCCGAGGCTCTGCCAGTCGACCGCGCGCATGTTGCCGATCCGGGCGGTGATGTCGCGCCCGAGCACGTTCACGGTGACCGGATCGCCGAGCTTGAGGCCGAGCCCGTCGGCGAGTTTCTTTTCGAACGACACCAGCGGCGGCCCGGCATAGTCGCGCGGCCACCACTCGCCCTCCACCAGCCGCGAGCCGTGGGGCACCTGGTCGGCGTAGGTGATGCCGCGATCGCTCTGGAGAACCCATTCCGCCTCGGGGGCGGGCTTGAGTTCCTCCGCGCCGACGCCGCGCGCCGCGACGATCCGGCCGCGCAGCATCGGTACGCGCTCGATCTTGGCCCCGGGCGTCTTCTCGGCGAGGAAAGCGTCGAAGCGCTCAACTTCGGTGGCCGGAATGTCGACGAAATAGAACGAGGGCGCGTTGTCGGGCAGCGCGGCGAGAAACTGGCGGCGCAAATTGGCGTCGATTTCGGTGACGGTGACGAGGAGCGCGAGCCCGAGCCCGAGCGAGAGCACGACCGAGGGGGTGAGCGCGCCGGGACGGTGAATGTTGGCGATCGCCAGCCGCGCCATCGTCGCGCGCGGACGCGGAACGCGGCGGGCGATCGACATCACCGCGGCCGCGACAAGCCGCAGCAGGATGAAGACCACGACCGAGACCGCGACGAAGATCGCCGCGATCCGCCGGTCATAGGCAAGGCCGATCGCGACGGCGACGAGCACGGCGATCACGATCGCCATCGCCAGAAGATAGCGTCGGCGCGGCCAGTGCCATTCGGGAATGACCGATTCGCGAAACAGCATGGACACCGGCACGTCGTGGGCGCGCCCGAGCGGCCACAGCGCGAAGGCGAGCGCGGTCAGGAGCCCGTAGCCGAACGCCAGCGTCAGTTCGCCGAACCGCAATTCCGGCGCGATCGGCAGCGGCAGCACCGCGCCGAACAGCCAGACGATCAGGTAGGGCATCAGCGCGCCGATCGTCAGGCCGATCGCCGAGCCGATCACCGCGAGCATCATCACCTGCGCGAGATAGATCAGGAACACGGTGGTTCCCGTCGCGCCGAGCGCCTTGAAGGTGGCCACGACCTCGCGCCGCCGGTCGAGATGGCTCTTGACCGCGTTGGCGACGCCGACGCCGCCGACGAGAAGCGAGGCGAGCCCTACCAGCGTGAGGAATTGGGTGAAACGGTTGATATTGCGCTCAAGCTGCGGCGAGGCGTTGCGGCGCGAGCGGATTTCCCAGCCGGCGCTCGGAAGGGTGGCGCGGGCGTCGGCGGCGACGGCTTGGGCGCCCGCGTCGCTTGCCGAAGCCGGCGGCAGGCGCAGGCGGTACATCCAGCGCACCAGGCTGCCCGGCTGAATGAGGTCGGTCGCGCGCAGGCCCGCCTCGCTCGTCAGCAGGCGGGGCCCGAATCCCACGCCGCCGCCGAGCTTGTCCGGCTCGGCGTTGAGATGCGCGCGGATTTCGAAGGTCGCCGCGCCGATGGTGACGCGATCGCCGGTCTTCAGTCCGAGCCGCGCGAGCAGGGTCGGGTCGACCGCCGCGCCATGGGCGCCGTCGCGTTCCGCGATCAGCTCGCCGACCGCCATCGCCGGCGCGATGTCGACCTTGCCGAACAGCGGATAGGCATCGTCGACGGCCTTGATGTCGACGAGCGCGAGCTCTCCCTGGGCGGTCCTCGCCATCGCGCGCATGGAGGTGACGGTCGACAGCGTGCCCTTCGATCGCAGCCAGGCGAGTTCGGCTGGGTTTGCCTCGCGCTGGATGAGGGTGAAGGCGAGATCGCCGCCGAGCATGGTCCGCCCCTCGCGGTCGAGCCCTTCGGCGAGACTCCCGGCGACCGACCCGACGCCGGCGATCGCCATGACCCCGAGCGCGATGCAGGCGACGAAGACGTAGAAGCCGCGCAAGCCCCCGCGCAATTCGCGTAGCGCATAACGCGTGGCGAGGCGGAGCGGGAGGTCCCGCCGTCGGCCGCCGGATGGGGCGGGATGGTCGCTCATGTCCGCGTCGCCGCGCCGGCACGGGCCTGACGTCTGGGAGCGGTCGTCTCGATATGACCGGAACGCAAGGTGATCACGCGGTCGCAGCGCTCGGCCAGCGCGCCGTCATGCGTGACCAGGACCAGCGTCATGCCCCGCTCGGCCTGCTTGGCGAAGATGAGATCGACGATCTGGGCGCCGGTCGCCTCGTCGAGATTGCCGGTCGGCTCGTCCGCGAGCAGGATCGCGGGCTCGGGCGCGAGCGCGCGGGCCAGCGCCACGCGCTGCTGTTCGCCGCCGGAAAGCTGCGAGGGATAATGATGCGTCCGCTCGGCGAGGCCGACCGAAGCGAGCTCGCGCGCCGCGCGTTCGAGCGCGTCGCGTTCTCCGGCGAGTTCCAGCGGAACCGCGACGTTTTCGAGCGCCGTCATCGTCGGGACCAGGTGAAACGACTGAAAGACGATGCCGATATTGCGTCCGCGGAAGAGCGCGAGCCGGTCCTCGTCGAGCTCATTGAGCTCGGTGCCGGCGATTGTCACCGCCCCGGAATTGGCGCGCTCGAGTCCGGCGAGCACCATGAGCAGGGTCGACTTGCCCGAGCCCGACGCGCCGACCAGACCGACGGTCTCGCCGCGCCCGATGCGCAGCGCCAGATCTTTTAGGATATGAACCCTTGCCGCGCCCGTGCCGAGGGCCACATTGACCCCAGAGACGGAAATGGCGGGCTTTTCCGAGAGCGTTTGGGTAGTTTCGAGGGGAATGTTCATGCCTTCGTCATATGGGAGCTTTCCCGCAAAGGTCCAGCGCCGGGGATCGACCCGGCGGGCGGTGATTTTGGGGCTGACGGCGATGGTGGCGGGCCTCGCCCCCGTGCTGTCCTCGGCCGTGCCCGCTTCGGCCGATCCCGCCGCGCCGGCGCGGTCGGTCAAGCTCGTGGTGCTCGGCGATTCGCTGACCGCCGGTTTCGGCCTGTCCGTGGACATGGCCTTTCCCGCCCGGCTCAAGCGCGCGCTCGCGGCCAAGGGACACCGGGTCGAGGTGATCAATGCCGGGGTGTCGGGCGACACCGCGTCCGGCGGGCGCGACCGTCTCGACTGGTCGGTGCCCGGCGATGCGAACGCCGTGATCGTCGAACTCGGCGCCAATGACGCGCTGCGCGGGATCGATCCGGCCAAGACGCGCGAGGCGCTCGACGCGATCCTGCGGCGTCTCGGCGAGAAGAAAGTTCCGGTTCTGCTGTGCGGAATGCTCGCCCCGCGCAATCTCGGCAAGGAATATGCCGAGCGCTTCGACACCGTCTTTCCCGATCTTGCCCGCGCGCACGGGGTCGATCTCTACCCGTTCTTTCTCGCCGGCGTGGCGGCGGACCCGGCCCTCAACCAGAGCGACGGGCTGCACCCGAACGCGGCC
This sequence comes from Xanthobacteraceae bacterium, assembly GCA_041918675.1. Classification (GTDB taxonomy): domain Bacteria; phylum Pseudomonadota; class Alphaproteobacteria; order Rhizobiales; family Xanthobacteraceae; genus SCUB01. The sequence continues at coordinate 41,473 of JAYRVF010000006.1, read as the reverse complement.
GGCGTCGACCGGATCGTCGAGGGCATCATGCCGTTTGTGGAAAAACTGATCGCGGCCGCGCTCGCGCGGGGTTGATGTCGGCCGGTCGCGCTAGAACGGAAGGGGCGAATCGGAGCCACTCCGTCAACTTTCGAGTCAGCTCGATGCCGCGTTTGTTCGCCGGACTGGAAATTCCCCCCGAGATCGGCCAGGCGCTGTCGAGCCTGCGCGGCGGGCTGCCGGGCGCGCGCTGGATCGATCCGGCCAATTATCACGTCACCCTGCGCTTCATCGGCGACATCGACGACCGCTTGGCCCATGAGATCGCCTTCGTGCTCGCCGGCGTGAAGCGCCGTCCGGTCGAGGTCGCGGTGAGCGGACTTGCCTCGTTCGGCGGGCGCAAGCCGCGCGCGGTCATCGCCGCGATCACGCCGAGCCAGCCGCTGGTCGAGCTGCAATCGGAGATCGAGCGGCTGATCCAGCGCGTCGGCGTCGAGCCGGAGGGGCGCAAATTCACGCCGCATGTCACGCTCGCGCGGCTGCGCGACGCCACCAACCGCGATGTCGCCGACTATCTGGCGGTGCGCGGCTATTTTCCCACGCGGGCCTTCACCGCGCCGCGCTTCGTTTTGTTCTCCTCGCGGGCCTCGACCGGGGGCGGGCCCTATCTGGTCGAGGATGCCTATGCCCTTGCTTCGGGCTAAGGCATTCGGCAGATTGACATTTCGGCAACCTCGGTCCGCTCCGTCGAAATAATGGCGACCTCCTTCATCCATCGTTACCAATCTCTCGTCAGCGAGGGCGTCATCGAGCCGGACGCCGCGCAGGAGATGGCGGCGGCCGATTTCGCCGCGCTCGAGGCGCGGGTGATGACGCACCGCCTGGCGCGCAAATCGTCGTCGCTCGGTTGGCTGTTCGGGCGGGGCGAGAAGAAGCAGCCGCCGCTCAAGGGCCTCTACATCCATGGCGATGTCGGCCGCGGCAAGACCATGCTGATGGACCTCTTCTTCACCGCCTCCGTGATCGAGCGCAAGCGCCGGGTCCATTTCCATGAATTCATGGTCGACGTGCACGACCGCGTGCACGGCTTTCGCCAGCGCATCGCGCGCGGCGAGTTCGCCGGCTCCGACCCGATCCGGCTGACCGCCGAGGCGCTCTTCGACGAGGCGTGGCTGCTTTGTTTCGACGAATTTCACGTCACCGATATCGCCGACGCGATGATCCTCGGGCGCCTGTTTTCGCGTCTGTTCGAACTGGGCGCGGTGGTGGTGGCGACATCGAATGTCGCGCCTCGGGACCTCTATGCGGGCGGGCTCAACCGCGCGCTGTTCCTGCCGTTCCTGGCCCGGCTGACCGAACAGACGGAAGTCCTCAAGCTCGACGCGCGCACCGATTTCCGGCTCGAAAAGCTCCGCACCGTCGAGACCTGGCATCGTCCGATCGGGCCGGCGACGGACGCCGAGCTCGAGCGCGTCTGGGAGTGCCTTGCCGGCGGCGAGGATGAGGCGCGCGAACTCGTCGTCAAGGGGCGAAGGCTGCCGGTTCCGCGCGGCGCCCATGGCGTGGCGCGTTTCACCTTTCATGAATTGTGCGGCAGGCCACTCGGCGCGGAGGATTACCTCCATCTCGCGCGCGAGTTCCATACCGTGGTGATCGACCGCATTCCGGTCATGGATCACGCGCGGCGCAACGAGGCCAGGCGCTTCATCTTTCTGATCGACGCGCTTTACGACAACGCGGTCAAGCTCGTCGCCAGCGCCGACGCCGAACCCGCCGGGCTCTACCGCGCGAGCGAGGGAATCGAGGCGGCCGAGTTCAAGCGCACCGCCTCGCGCCTGATCGAAATGGCGTCGCGGTCCTATCTCGCGCTCCCGCATGGGGGCCGGAAGGATTCGGCGGCGAGCGGTTCGACGGAAGGGCTGGTCGAAACCTGAGCGCCGGCGCTCGGGTGTCGCCGGTGTAGCGGGCGGGGCCGGCGGACGCGGGACGCTTGATTCCGGGAGCCGGACGCGCGCCATCGTGGTTTAACTGGCACGGCGCCTTTTTGGCGGAGCGGTCGATATGAGCAATGATCCGAACGTTTCACCACATCCCGCGCGCCGCCACCGCGCGCCGCCCGTCTGCGCCGTCTGCGGCCTGCAGAAGCCGCGCATGGCGATGGCGCCGGTCGACCTCGTTCGTCCCGGTATCACCGAGCTCGTGCGCGCCGCCCATCCGAACGTGACCGCCGAGGACTACATCTGCCACGACGATCTGGCGCGGTACCGCGCCGCCTATGTCGGCAAGATGCTGTCGGCCGAGCGCGGCGAGCTCTCCAAGCTCGAACGCGAGGTCGTCGAAAGCCTGGCGCGCTACGACACCGTAAGCGCCGACGTGGAGACGGTCTATGTCGAGCGGCGCACTTTTGGCGAAAGGCTCGCCGACGCCATGGCCGCGTTCGGCGGTAGTTGGACCTTCATTCTGATCTTCATGGGCATGCTGTTCGGGTGGATCGCGGTCAACAGCATCGCGATGATGGCGGGGGCATTCGACCCCTATCCCTATATCCTGCTCAACCTCGTGCTGTCGTGCCTGGCCGCGTTGCAGGCGCCGGTCATCATGATGAGCCAGAAGCGGCAGGAGGCGAAGGATCGCATGCGTTCGGAGAACGACTACCGGGTCAACCTCAAGGCCGAGCTGGAAATCCGCCACCTGAACGAAAAGATCGATCATCTGCTCACCCGGCAGTGGGACCGGCTGGCGGAAATCCAGGAAATCCAGATCGAGTTGATGCAGGATATCGCAGGCAAGAAGATCTAGCCGATCGGGCGGCCGGCGGAGCGCCCCGCGGGGGGCTGCCTAGCGATTACGCAGGCGCCGCCGCGCCGGGCCGGCTCGGCCGCGCGGCGCGGGCCGGATTTGACAGAACGGCGACTTGAACCCATGGCTGGAACGAGCTAACCACCCGGCGATCTCTTTTCCCGTCTTCCCTGGTCATCGACTTGAAGGACTGACTTCCATGGCACGTAACAAGATTGCTTTGATCGGGTCGGGTCAGATCGGCGGCACGCTCGCCCATCTGATCGGCCTGAAGGAACTCGGCGATGTGGTGATGTTCGACGTCGCCGAAGGCGTGCCGCAGGGCAAGGCGCTCGACATCGCGCAGTCCTCGCCGGTCGACGGCTTCGACGCGCGCTACACCGGCGCCAATTCCTACGAGGCGATCGCCGGGGCCGATGTCTGCATCGTCACCGCCGGCGTGCCGCGCAAGCCCGGCATGAGCCGCGACGACCTGCTCGGCATCAACCTCAAGGTGATGGAACAGGTCGGCGCCGGCATCCGCAAATACGCGCCCGACGCCTTCGTCATTTGCATCACCAATCCGCTCGACGCGATGGTGTGGGCGCTGCAGAAGTCCTCGGGCCTTCCGGCCAAGAAGGTCGTCGGCATGGCCGGCGTGCTCGACTCGGCGCGCTTCCGCTACTTCCTGGCCGAGGAATTCAACGTCTCGGTCGAGGACGTGACCGCTTTCGTGCTCGGCGGGCATGGTGACACCATGGTGCCGCTGGCGCGCTATTCGACGGTGGCCGGCATCCCGCTGCCCGACCTCGTCAAGATGGGCTGGACCTCGCAGGCCCGCCTCGACGAGATCGTCGAGCGAACGCGCAATGGCGGCGCCGAGATCGTCAACCTGCTCAAGACCGGTTCGGCCTATTACGCGCCGGCCGCCTCGGGCGTGGCGATGGCGGAAAGCTATCTCAGGGACAAGAAGCGCGTGATGCCCTGCGCGGCTTGGCTCAACGGCGAATACGGCATCAAGGACCTCTATGTCGGCGTGCCGGTGGTGATCGGGGCCAAGGGCGTCGAGCGCATTGTCGAGATCGAGATCAGCGGCAACGACCGCGCGCTGTTCGACAAGTCGGCCGCGGCCGTGCGCAATCTCGTCGACGCCTGCAAGAAGATCGCGCCGGATCTGCTCGGCGGCTGATCGTCGCGAAATCCCGGCCGGCGCGAGGCTCGCTTCGCCGCCGGCCGCCTTGACGGGGCGCGCCTTGTCGCCCCGAATTCCCGCGTCTCATCCGTTCGGGGCACTCCAATGAACATCCATGAATATCAGGCCAAGGCGTTGCTGCGTGAATTCGGCGTGGCGGTGTCGCGCGGCGTGCCGATCTTCAATGCCGCCGAGGCCGAAGCCGCCGCCAAGGAACTCGGCGGGCCGCTGTGGGTGGTGAAAAGCCAGATCCACGCCGGCGGCCGCGGCAAGGGCAAGTTCAAGGAAGCCTCGGCCGGCGAGAAGGGCGGCGTGCGCCTGGCCAAGTCGATCACCGAGGTCAAGCAATTCGCCGGCGAAATGCTCGGCGCGACGCTGGTGACGCTGCAAACGGGGCCCGCCGGCAAGCAGGTCAACCGCCTCTATATCGAGGACGGCTCCGACATCGCCAAGGAATTCTATCTCTCCGCGCTGGTCGATCGCGAATCCTCGCGCGTCGCCTTCGTCGTCTCGACCGAAGGCGGCATGAATATCGAGGAGGTCGCGCACAAGACGCCGGAGAAGATCCACACGTTCTCCGTCGATCCGGCCACCGGCATCATGCCCCATCACGGCCGCACGGTGGCCAAGGCGCTGGGGCTTTCCGGCGATCTCGCCAAGCAGGCCGAAAAGCTTCTGACGCAGCTCCACACGGCTTTCGTGGCCAAGGACATGTCGCTGCTGGAGATCAATCCGCTGATCGTGACCAAGCAGGGCGAGCTCAAATGCCTTGACGCCAAGATGTCGTTCGACTCCAACGCGCTCTATCGCCATCCCGACGTCGCCGCGCTGCGCGACGAGACCGAGGAGGACGCCAAGGAAATCGAGGCGTCGAAATTCGACCTCTCCTACATCGCGCTCGACGGCACCATCGGCTGCATGGTCAACGGCGCCGGTCTCGCCATGGCGACGATGGACATCATCAAGCTCTATGGCGCCGAGCCCGCGAACTTCCTCGATGTCGGCGGCGGCGCGTCGAAGGAAAAGGTGACGGCGGCGTTCAAGATCATCACCGCCGATCCGAAGGTGAAGGGCATTCTGGTCAACATCTTCGGCGGCATCATGAAGTGCGACATCATCGCCGAGGGCGTCATCGCCGCGGTCAAGGAGGTCGGCCTCAAGGTGCCGCTAGTCGTCCGGCTCGAGGGTACCAATGTCGACGCCGGCAAGAAGATCATCAAGGAGTCGGCTCTCAACGTCATTTCCGCCGACGATCTCGACGACGCCGCGCAGAAGATCGTCAAGGCCGTGAAGGAGGCCGCCTGATGTCCGTCCTGATCGACAAGAACACCCGCGTCATCTGCCAGGGTTTCACCGGCAAGAACGGCACCTTCCATTCCGAGCAGGCGATCGCCTATGGCACGAGAATGGTCGGCGGCACCTCGCCGGGCAAGGGCGGCGCGACCCATCTCGGCCTGCCGGTATTCGACACGGTGGCCGAGGCGCGCGAGAAGACCGGCGCGGACGCGACCGTGATCTATGTGCCGCCGCCGGGGGCGGCGGATGCGATCTGCGAGGCGGTGGCGGCCGAAATCCCGCTCATCGTCGCGATCACCGAAGGCATTCCGGTGCTCGACATGGTGCGCGTCAAGCGCGCCTTGCAGGGTTCGAAATCGCGCCTGGTCGGGCCGAACTGCCCGGGCGTGGTGACAGCCGGCGAATGCAAGATCGGCATCATGCCGGCCAACATCTTCAAGCCGGGCTCGGTCGGCATCGTGTCGCGCTCGGGCACGCTCACCTATGAGGCGGTGTTCCAGACCACCAATGAGGGCCTCGGCCAGACGACGGCCGTCGGCATCGGCGGCGATCCGGTCAAGGGAACCGAATTCATCGACGTCCTGGAAATGTTTCTGGCCGATCCGAAGACGAACTCGATCGTCATGATCGGCGAAATCGGTGGCTCGGCCGAGGAAGACGCCGCGCAGTTTCTGGCTGACGAGGCCAAGCGCGGGCGCAAGAAACCGACCGTCGGCTTCATCGCGGGCCTTACCGCCCCGCCGGGTCGGCGCATGGGCCATGCCGGGGCGATCATCTCCGGCGGCAAGGGCGGGGCCGATTCCAAGATCGAAGCGATGCGCGCGGCGGGCATCCAGGTTTCGCCGTCGCCGGCCCGCCTCGGTACGACGCTGCGGGACCTGCTCAAGGCCCGGAAATAGGCCTTCCGAAGCCGCCCGAACCGGCCGCGATTGGCGTTGATCCGTCCGGCCGGGCTCCCCGGCGGCTTTGCTTTTCCAGAACGCATGCGCACGGCTGGGGCTTGTCCCCGGCCTCGACCGGCCGCGCCTTGGCCGCTGCCGGCCCTCAAGGGAACCGCGCCGGAAGGGTTCGGCTGCTCAGTTTTCCGTCATCTGGAGATCGTGGCCGTCCACGAAACAGCCTGCAACTGGCTTGAATCACGAAACATTGAATCTCCATTCAGAATTAAGCCTTTTTGACGGTCCACGCGTTCTGAAAATCATGTAGAAGGTGCAAGCGAGTCCGAAGAACAGATTCGGACCCGCCAATCCTCTGGTGCACCCGAATCCAGGACGCCCCCATGTCACGGCAGGACGCGAACGCCGCATTCGCTCTCACTTCGTTCCTTTACGGCGGCAATGCCGACTACATCGAGGAAATCTACGCCAAGTTCGAGAACGATCCCGCCTCGGTCGATGCCGGCTGGCAGGAATTCTTCAAGGGCCTCAAGGATCAGCCGGCCGACGCCGCCAGGAACGCGGAGGGGCCGTCTTGGGCGCGCGCGAACTGGCCGCCGACGCCGCGTGGCGATCTCATCTCGGCGCTCGATTCCAATTGGGAGGGCGTCGAAGCCGCGGTCGGCGAGAAGCTCAAGGCGAAGGCGCGGGCCGCCGGCGGCGAACTCTCGCAGGCCGATCTTCAGCGCGCGACGCGCGACTCGGTGCGCGCGCTCATGCTCATCCGCGCCTATCGCATGCGCGGCCACTTTCACGCCGATCTCGATCCGCTCGGGCTCGCGACGCAGGTCGACCACGAGGAGCTCGACCCGCGCAGCTACGGCTTCAGCGAGGCCGATTGGGACCGCAAGATCTTCCTCGATCACGTCCTCGGGCTCGATTACGCCAGCCTGCGCGAGATCGTGGCGCTATGCCAGCGCACCTATTGCCAGACGCTCGGCGTCGAATTCATGCACATCTCCAACGGCGCGCAGAAGTCCTGGCTGCAGGAGCGCATCGAGGGACCGGACAAGGAGATTTCGTTCACCCGCGAGGGCAAGCGCGCGATCCTGACCAAGCTGGTCGAGGCCGAGGGCTTCGAGAAGTTCTCCGACACCAAGTTCACCGGCACCAAGCGCTTCGGCCTCGACGGCGGCGAGGCGCTGATCCCCGCGCTCGAACAGATCATCAAGCGCGGCGGCAATCTCGGCGTGAAGGAAATCGTGCTCGGCATGGCCCACCGCGGCCGCCTCAACGTGCTGACCCAGGTGATGGCCAAGGCGCACCGGGCGCTGTTCCACGAGTTCAAGGGCGGCTCCTCGACGCCGGACGAGGTCGAGGGTTCGGGCGACGTCAAATATCACCTCGGCGCCTCGTCCGATCGCGAGTTCGACGGCAACAAGGTCCACCTCTCGCTGACGGCCAATCCCTCGCATCTCGAAATCGTCGATCCGGTGGTGCTCGGCAAGGTGCGGGCGAAATCCGACCAGCATGGCGATCCGCACGACATCCGCACCACGGTCATGCCGCTGCTCATTCACGGCGACGCCGCCTTCGCCGGCCAGGGCGTGGTGGCGGAATGTTTCGGCCTGTCGGGCCTGAAGGGCTACCGCACCGGCGGCTCGATCCATTTCATCGTCAACAACCAGATCGGATTTACCACCTATCCGCGCTATTCGCGCTCCTCGCCCTATCCCTCGGACGTCGCCAAGATGATCGACGCGCCGATCTTCCACGTCAACGGCGACGATCCGGAAGCGGTCGTGTTCGCGGCCAAGGTCGCCACCGAGTTCCGGCAGAAGTTCCAGAAGCCGGTCGTCATCGACATGTTCTGCTATCGCCGCTTCGGCCACAATGAAGGCGACGAACCCTCCTTCACCCAGCCCTTGATGTACAAGGCGATACGCTCGCATCCGACGACGCTGGAGATCTACTCCAAGAAGCTGATCGCCCAGGGCGTCATCACCGAGGGCGAGGTCGACAAGATCAAGGCCGACTGGCGGGCGCGGCTGGAGGCCGAATACGAGGCCGGCACCGCCTACAAGCCGAACAAGGCCGACTGGCTCGACGGCCGCTGGGCGGGCCTGCGCGCCTCGGAAATGAGCGACGATCCGCGCAGCGGCAACACCGGCGTCGATCTCGCGGTGCTGCGCGACATCGGTCATCGCATCACCTCGGTGCCCGACGGCTTCCGCGTTCACCGCACCATTCAGCGCTTCCTCGACAATCGCCGCAAGGCGATCGACACCGGCGTCGATATCGACTGGGCCGGCGCCGAGGCGCTCGCCTTCTGCACATTGCTCCGCGAGCAGCACCGCGTGCGCCTGTCGGGGCAGGATTGCGAGCGCGGCACCTTCTCGCAGCGCCACTCCGTGCTGATCGACCAGGAGGACGAAAGCCGCCACACCCCGTTCAATCATCTCGGCGTCGCGCAGGCCAAATACGAAGTGCTCAACTCGATGCTGTCGGAAGAGGCCGTGCTCGGCTTCGAATACGGCTATTCGCTGGCCGAGCCCAACGCGCTGGTGCTGTGGGAGGCGCAGTTCGGCGACTTCGCCAACGGCGCGCAGGTGCTGTTCGACCAGTTCATCTCGTCCGGCGAGCGCAAATGGCTGCGTCTGTCGGGCCTCGTCTGCCTGCTGCCGCACGCCTATGAGGGGCAGGGGCCGGAGCATTCATCGGCGCGGCTCGAGCGTTTCCTCCAGCTCTGCGCCGAGGACAACATGCAGGTCGCCAATTGCTCGACGCCGGCGAATTACTTCCACGTCCTGCGCCGTCAGCTCAAGCGCGACATCCGCAAGCCGCTGATCCTGATGACGCCGAAATCGCTGCTGCGGCACAAGCGCGTGGTCTCCAAGCTCGACGAATTCGGACCCAACACGGCGTTCCACCGCATTCTCAACGACGACGCCGAGACCAATCCCGGCGAGGGGATCAAGCTCGTCGCCGACGCCCGCGTCCGCCGCGTCGTGATGTGCTCGGGCAAGGTCTATTACGACCTGTTCGAGGAACGCGAGAAGCGCGGCGTCGACGACGTCTATCTCCTGCGCGTGGAGCAGCTCTATCCGGTGCCGGTCAAGGCGCTGGTGCACGAGCTTGCCCGCTTCCGCAAGGCGGAATTCGTCTGGTGCCAGGAGGAACCGCGCAACATGGGGGCGTGGCACTTCATCGAGCCTTATCTCGAATGGGTGCTCAAGCAGATCGACGCGACGCACGCCCGGCCGCGTTATGCCGGTCGCGCGGCGGCCGCGGCGACCGCCACCGGCGTGATGTCGAAACACCTCGCCCAACTCAAGGCGTTTCTCGACGAGGCGCTCGGCTGATCCGGTCCCCCGGGGGGGCGCGGCCGAAGCAACATGGCTTATCTCAAGGAATCGGTTTCATGATCGACATTCGTGTTCCAACGCTCGGTGAATCGGTGACCGAGGCGACCATCGGCAAGTGGTTCAAGAAACTCGGCGAACCGGTCGCGGTCGACGAGCCGCTGGTCGAACTCGAAACCGACAAGGTGACGATCGAGGTTCCCGCTCCCTCCGGCGGCGTGCTGTCGGAGATCATCGCCAAGGACGGCGAGACCGTCGCGGTCGGCGCGCTGCTCGGCCAGATCGCCGAAGGCGCGATGACGGCCAAGCAAACGGCGGCCAGCCCGGCGGCGGCGCCGGCGCCCGCCAAGGTCGCCGCGCCCGAGGCGCCGCTCGCGCCGTCGGTGCGCAAGCTCTCGGCCGAAAGCGGCATCGACGCCGCCTCGGTGCCGGGTTCGGGCAAGGATGGGCGCGTGACCAAGGGCGACATGCTCGCCGCGATCGAGCGGGCCGCGGCCCAGCCGGTTCAGGTGCCGCAGCCCGCGGCCGCGCTCCAGGTCCGCGCGCCGTCGGTGCCGGACGACGCCGCGCGCGAGGAGCGCGTGCGCATGACCAAGCTGCGCCAGACCATCGCGCGCCGCCTCAAGGACGCCCAGAACACCGCCGCGATGCTGACGACCTTCAACGAGGTCGACATGAGCGCGCTGATGGCGCTGCGCAACCAGTACAAGGACCTGTTCGAGAAAAAGCACGGCGTCAAGCTCGGCTTCATGGGCTTCTTCGTGAAGGCCTGCGTGCAGGCGCTCAAGGAAATTCCCGCCGTCAACGCCGAGATCGACGGCGCCGACATCATCTACAAGAACTACTACCACATGGGCGTCGCGGTCGGCACCGAGAAGGGTCTGGTCGTGCCGGTGTTGCGCGACTGCGACCTGAAGTCGCTCGCCGGCATCGAAAAGACGATCGCCGATTTCGGCCGCCGCGCCCGCGACGGCCAGCTCAAGATCGAGGAGATGCAGGGCGGCACCTTCACGATTTCGAACGGTGGCGTCTACGGCTCGCTGATGTCGACGCCGATTCTCAACGCGCCGCAGTCCGGCATTCTCGGCATGCACAAGATTCAGGAGCGGCCCGTCGTCGTCGCCGGCAAGATCGAGATCCGGCCGATGATGTATCTGGCGCTCTCCTACGACCACCGCATCGTCGACGGCAAGGAGGCCGTCACCTTCCTGGTGCGCGTCAAGGAAAGCCTCGAGGATCCGGCGCGGCTGGTGATGGATCTCTAGCGCGCCCCGCGCGCCACGATCCACGGCCACTCACCCTCGGCTCTTTCCTGGAGATTGGGCAATGACCATCGACTTTCTCATCACGTCGCTGATTGTCGTGCTCGTCCCGGGCACAGGCGTGATCTTCACGGTCGCGACCGGGCTTGGCTCCGGGCGGGTGGCGAGCCTTTGGGCGGCGGCCGGCTGCACGCTCGGCATCGTGCCGCATATCGCGGCCTCGAGCCTCGGCGTCGCCGCCATTCTGCACGCGAGCGCGCTGGCGTTTCAGGTCGTGAAATATTGCGGCGCAGCCTACCTCGTCTACCTCGCCTGGCAGAGCCTGCGCGAACAGGGCGCCTTGCCGACCTCGCCCGACGGCGTTCCGGCGCGACGAGGGACCTCGATTCTTGCGACCGGCTTTCTCATCAACATCCTCAATCCGAAGCTGTCGATCTTCTTCCTCGCCTTCCTGCCGCAGTTCATCGATCCCGCCGATCCCGGCGGAATCGTCGCCCAGACCGTCCTTCTTGGCGGCGTGTTCATGGCGATGACGTTCGCGGTCTTCATCGTCTATGGCGTGTTCGCCGCCTCGGTTCGTCACGTTCTTCTGTCGCGGCCGCGCGCCGTCATCTGGATGCGCCGGACCGTGGCAGCCGCGTTCGCCGGCTTCGGGTTGCGGCTGGCTTTGTCCGACCGTTAGGCGACGGCATCGCCGCCGTCGCCGCTGTCGTCCGTTTCTCCTCGTTCGCGACAAGAAAGCATCATGTCCCACGATCTCATCGTCATCGGCACCGGTCCCGGCGGCTATGTCTGCGCCATTCGCGCGGCGCAACTCGGCTTGAAGGTCGCGGTGGTCGAGAAGAGTCCGACCTTCGGCGGCACCTGCCTCAATGTCGGCTGCATTCCGTCCAAGGCGCTGCTGCACGCCTCCGAGCGGTTCGAGGAGGCGGGGCACCACTTCGCCAAGATGGGCATCGGCATCGACAAGCCGAGGCTCGATCTCGCCGCGATGCAGGCGTTCAAGGCCGAGGGCGTGGAGGCCAACGTCAAGGGCATCGCGTTCCTGTTCAAGAAGAACAAGATCGACGCGGTGAGCGGCGCGGGCCGCATCGTCGCGCCCGGCAAGGTCGAGGTGACCGGCGCGGACGGCAAGACACAAGCGCTGGCGGCCAGGAACATCGTTATCGCCACGGGCTCGGACGTCGCGCGCCTCAAGGGCATCGCCATCGACGAAAAGCGCGTCGTGTCGTCGACCGGCGCGCTCGCGCTCGAGAAGGTGCCCGAGCATCTCATCGTCATCGGCGCCGGCGTCATCGGGCTTGAGCTCGGCTCGGTCTGGCGCAGGCTCGGCGCCAAGGTGACCGTGGTCGAGTTTCTCGACCGCATTCTGCCCGGCATGGACGGCGAGGTGGCGAAGCAGTTCCAGCGCATCCTTGAAAAGCAGGGCATGACCTTCCGGCTCGGCGCCAAGGTGACGGCGGTCGATTCTTCGGGAAAGAAACTAAAAGCGCAAATCGAGCCGGCTGCGGGCGGTGCGGCGGAGACGCTGGAGGCCGATGTCGTGCTCGTGGCGGTCGGCCGCGTGCCCTATACCGAGGGGCTCGGCCTCGACGCCGTCGGCATCGCGCGCGACGAGCGCGGACGCGTCATCACCGACAAGCATTACGCGACCAACGTCGCGGGCGTTTACGCCATAGGCGACGTGATCGCCGGTCCGATGCTCGCCCACAAGGCCGAGGACGAAGGCATCGCCGTCGCCGAAATTCTCGCCGGCCAGGCCGGCCACGTGAATTACGACGTGATCCCGGGCGTGGTTTACACCTCGCCGGAAGTAGCCAGCGTCGGCGCGACGGAAGAAGACCTCAAGAGCGCCGGCGTCGCCTATGCGGTCGGCAAGTTTCCGTTCACCGCGAACGGCCGCGCCAAGGTCAACCTCACGCCGGAGGGTTTCGTCAAAGTATTGGCGGACGCCAATACCGACCGCGTGCTCGGCGTGCACATGATCGGGCCGGAAGTCGGCGAGATGATCCACGAGGCGGCGGTGCTGATGGAGTTCGGCGGCTCGGCCGAGGATCTCGCGCGCGCCTGCCACGCCCATCCCACCCGTTCGGAAGCGGTCAAGGAAGCGGCCCTCGCGGTCGCCAAGCGGGCGATCCACATCTGACGCGGTCGCCCGTGGCGCGTTCGCGCGCGCTCAGCGCGCTTTCCGATCGCTTGGAATCATGCGATCGACAAGAAATCGCGCCAACGTAGATTGTTGGAGCGAGTCCTTATCGAAAAAGTCTGTCAACTTTTTCGGGGCTTGCTCAGCGCGGCGCCATCCGGATCGCGCCGTCGAGGCGGATGGTCTCGCCGTTGAGATAGCCGTTGCGGCAGATTTCCAGCACCAGCGAGGCGTATTCCTCGGGCCGTCCGAGGCGCTTGGGAAACGGCACGGCGGCCGCGAGACCGGCGCGCACCGGCTCCGACATCTGCGTCATCATCGGCGTCTCGAACGTGCCCGGCAGGATGGTGACGACGCGAATGCCCTCGCTCGACAGGTCGCGAGCGATCGGCAGCGTCATGCCGGCGACGCCGGCCTTGGAGGCCGAATAGGCGACCTGACCGATCTGGCCGTCGACGGCGGCGACCGAGGCGGTGTTGACGATGACGCCGCGATCATTGTCGTCGAGCGGCGTCGCGCTCATCATGCCGGCGGCCGAAAGCGCGATGCAGCGGAACGTGCCGATCAGATTGATCTGGATGGTCTTCTCGAACTGGTCGAGCGCGGCCGGCTTCGGCGCGCCGCCGTCCTTGGGCCGGCTCGCGGTCTTGGCGGCGGTGGCGATGCCGGCGCAGTTGACGAGAATGCGCTCCTGGCCGTGCGCGGCGCGGGCCTTGGCGAAGCCGTCGGCGACGCTTTGGTTCGAGGTCACATCGACCAGGCAGAACAATCCGCCGATCTCGGCCGCGACTTTCGTCCCGCGCTCGGCGTTCATGTCGAAGAGCGCGACCTTCGCGCCCTCGGCGGCGAGCTTGCGCGCCGTCGCCTCGCCGAGGCCGGAGGCGCCGCCGGTCACCACGGCCGCCGTGCCAGGAATGATCTTCATGCTTTCCTCCCGATTGGAATGTCGCGCGATAAGGCCGAAATTCAATGCAGATGCAGGGCGAAGGGCGCGAAGGCGCCGAGCGCGGCGAAGCCGAGGCCGATGACGGCGACCAGCAGCGAGGCTCCCGCCATGATCGACATGCCGGTAATGATGGTCGCCGACGCCAGCACGATCGCGATCTGGAACGCGGCCGAGGCGATTTCGAATTGATGATATTTGGCGAGCGCGACGTCCCGGGCGTGCTCGGCTTCCTTGGCGCGCGCGGCGAGTTGCTCGGTGCCCTCGCGCGTCTCCGGTTCCGACCGGTAGCGCGCCGCCGCCTTGGTCCAGTCGTCGATCTGCTTGGCGAGCGCGGCCTTGCGCGCGTCGTCGAGTCCGGCGGTCGGCGCGAAATTGGCCTGCTCGGCGGCCGTCTGCACGACGGTGCGGCGGATGGTCTTGGCCTGGAAGAACGCCCAGAGGTTGGAGGCCTCGACGTTGCGGCTGAGCGCGTCGGTCTGCGCGCCCTTGCCGAGCGTTTCGGAGAGCGCCAGGAACAGCGCGATCACCGCGATCAGCAACGCCACCTTCTTGTTGGAGACCGACGCGTGCTCGGCGTGTTCGGCATGCTCCATGCTCTCATGCGCTCCGGCCATGATCATCGTTCCCCATGTTCGTTTGGCGGTGGAGACGATTGGCCGAGAAACGGGCCGGATGCAAGAGCCCCAATGCCCGCGTCGGGCGTGGGACGCGGCCGCGGGCGCTGCCGGAATGTCCGCCCGTCAGGCGCGCGGGTGGGCGGTGCGGTAGACGTCCATCAGCCGCTCGGCGTCGACGGCGGTATAGATTTGCGTCGTCGACAGCGAGGCGTGGCCGAGCAATTCCTGGATCGCGCGCAGATCGCCGCCGCGCGCGAGCAGATGCGTGGCGAAGGAATGGCGCAAGGCATGCGGCGTCGCGGTTTCGGCGAGCCCGAGCGCGCCGCGCAGGCGCGCCATGGCGAGCTGGATGATGCGCGGGGAGAGCGGGCCGCCCTTGGCGCCGCGGAACAGCGGATCGTCGGGGGCAAGCGCGTGCGGGCAGACGGAAACATAGTCGTGGATCAGCGCGAGCACGGATTTGAGCACCGGCACCATGCGCGTCTTGCCGCCCTTGCCGGTGACGATGAGGACGTCGCCGGTCTCAAGGTCCGGCAGGTCGCGGTGCTTGAGGCCGAGCGCCTCGGAGATGCGCAGGCCCGAGCCGTAGAGCAGCGCCATGACGGCGGCGTCGCGCGCGAGGATCCAGGGCTCGCGCTCCTCCCCCGCGCGCAGGTCGACGTCGGCGAGGCGCTTGGCGGGAGCGGTGGGCAGCGGCTTGGGCAAGGTCTTCGCGATCTTGGGGGCCTGGATCGCGGCGAGCGCGCCGACCTTTCCGCGCCCCTCGCGTTCGAGAAACCGGCCGAACGAACGCAAGGCGGCAAGGCCCCGCATCAGCGAGCGCCCGGAAATCGCCAGCGCCCGCCGCGCGGCGAGAAAGGCACGAACGTCGTTCGTCTCGATCGCGGCGAAGCGCTTGAGCGAGGCGGGTTCGCCCCAATGCGCGGTCAGGAAGACGAGAAACTGGCGCGCGTCGCGCTCATAGGCATCGAGCGTCTTCGGCGACAGGCGCCGTTCGCTTCGCAGATGCGCGAGCCAATGCGTGACCTCGGCCGCGAGATCGCGCGCGCAGCCGAGCGCCGCCTCGCTCGCGGGCTCGTCCGTTCCTCGCGTCCCGTGCCGTGCCCGCGCCATGAATGCTTCCCCGCTCGCGCCCTGCTTGACAGGAATCGCTTTATCGCACCCCCTTCCTTGCCGGTCCATTAATCGGCCGGCCGACCCTTTCACCCGTGGCGAACATGGCCCGACGCGTCGTCGATATTCTGCTGCCGGTCGCGCTCGACCAGACCTATTCCTATGCCGTGCCGGAGGGCATGGCGGTCGAGCCCGGGACGCTGGTGGAAGTTCCCTTCGGCGCGCGGCCCGCCACCGGCGTCGTCTGGGCCGAAAACGCCAATCCCGACCCGCGCCTTCACAACCGGTTGAAGGATGTCTCGGCCACGGTCGAGGCTCCCCCGCTCGCGCGCGAGCTCCGCGATTTCGTCGATTGGGTGGCATCCTACACATTGTCGGCGCGGGGGATGGTGCTGCGCATGGCGTTGCGCCGGGGCGAGCATCTCGGCGCCGAGCGCACGCGCGTCGGCGTGCGGCTCATCGGCGCCGAACCGCGCCGCATGACGCCGGCGCGGCGGCGTGTCCTCGCGCTTCTCGCCGACGGTCTCCTTCGCGCCAAAGCCGATGCCGCCCATGAAGCCGGCGTCAGCGTCGGCGTCATCGACGGGCTCGTCGATGAAGGCACGTTGGAGACGCGGCCGATGCCGCCGGAGCCCGCCGCCGACATTCCGGATCCGGATTTTGCGACGCCGGATTTCTCGCCGGATCAGGCGGCCGCCGCGCGGGCTCTGGGCGAGATCATGCGCGCGGACACCTTCAAGGTCGCGCTGCTCGACGGCGTGACCGGATCGGGCAAGACCGAGGTCTATTTCGAGGCGGTCGCGGACTGTCTTCGCGCCGGGCGGCAGGCATTGATCCTGATGCCCGAAATCGCGTTGACGACGCGGTTTCTCGATCGCTTCGCCGCGCGCTTCGGCGTGCGCCCGCTCGAATGGCATTCCGAGCTGACGCCGCGACGCCGCGCGCGCAACTGGGCCGCGATCGCCTCCGGCGAAGCCAAGGTCGTCGTCGGCGCGCGCTCGGCGCTGTTTCTGCCCTATGCCGGGCTCGGCCTGATCATCGTCGACGAGGAGCACGACCAGGCCTACAAGCAGGACGACGGGGCGCATTACCATGCCCGCGACATGGCGGTCGTGCGCGGCCGCATCGCGCGGGTGCCGGTGATCCTCGCCTCGGCGACGCCCTCGGTCGAAACGGAAGTCAACGCGCGGCGCGGACGCTACCAGCGCGTCAGCCTGCCGTCGCGCTTCGGCGGCCAACATCAGCCCCATATCGAAGCGATCGATCTCAGGCGCGAGGGTCCGGCGCGCGGCCGCTTCATCGCGCCGCGCCTGGCCGAGGCGGTCAAGGTCGCCGTCGAACGCGGCGAGCAGGCGCTGATGTTCCTCAACCGGCGCGGCTACGCGCCGCTGACGCTGTGCCGCTCGTGCGGCCATCGCTTCGCCTGCGGCGCCTGCGACGCCTGGCTCGTCGACCACCGCTTTCGCCAGAAGCTCGTGTGCCATCATTGCGGCTTCTCGATGCCGCGCCCGCGCGCATGCCCGCATTGCGCGGCCGAGGATTCGCTCGTCGCCTGCGGTCCCGGCGTCGAGCGGTTGGAGGAGGAGGTGGCGGGGCTGTTCCCGAACGCCCGGGTGCTCGTGCTTTCGAGCGATCTCATCACGTCGGTTGAAAAAATGCGCGAGGAGCTCGACGCCATCACCGAGGGGCGCGTCGATATCATCATCGGTACGCAGCTCGTGGCCAAGGGCCATCATTTCCCGCGTCTCAACCTCGTCGGCGTCATCGACGCCGACATGGGACTTGCCAATGGCGATCCACGCGCGGCGGAGCGGACCTTTCAATTGCTTCACCAGGTGATCGGACGGGCCGGCCGCGAGGCGGGCCGCGGCGTCGGCTATCTGCAGACGCATCAGCCGGAGCATCCGGTGATGCGCGCGCTCATCGCCTGCGATCGCGAGGCTTTCTACGCCAGCGAGATCGCGCAGCGTGAACGCACCGGTTATCCGCCGTTCGGCCGGCTCGCGAGCCTGATCGTCTCGGCGGGCGAAAGGCCGACGGCGGAAAGTTTCGCCCGGCGGATGGCGGCGATCGCGCCGCATGATCCGCGCGTGCGCGTGCTCGGCCCGGCCGAGGCGCCGCTCGCGGTCGTGCGCGGCCGGTACCGCTTCCGCCTGTTGGCCAAGGCCGAGCGCAATTTCGATCTGTCTGGATGGTTGCGCGACTGGATCGCGGCCGGGCCGAAGCCCACGGGCAATCTGCGCCTGCGCGTCGATGTCGATCCGCAAAGTTTCGTCTGAGCGGCGTCGATCAAGGCGCGGGCCGCGCCGATCGGCTCGGCCCGCCGTTTCAGCTATCGCTTCAGCAGCGCGAAGCCGATGCCGTTGCCCATTTTCTGCACCAGCGCGAGCTTGATCCAGACCATCGCCATCGGTTCGAGATAACGGCTCATCGAGAGCGGCCCGACATCGACGGCGTCGAAACCGAGATCGGCGGCGAGCGTCATCACCGTGTCCTTCGCCGCGGCGTCGTCACCGGCCACCGGCATGAACAATTCTCCGCCGGGATAATCGCTGTCGGCCATGTTGTGCGCGCCGGTGATGTTGAACGCCTTGACCACCTTCGCGCCCGGCGCCATGCGCGCGATCGTTTCGCCGGCCGAATCATCGTGGCCGACGGCGAGCGACAGGTCCGCGGTCAGCGGATTGGTCGCGTCGATGACGATCTTGCCCTTGAGCGGGCCGGCATCCTTGAGCGCGCCGGCGACCGCGTTCCACGGCACCGCGACGACGACGACATCGGCCGATTTGGCGGATTCCTTGGCATCGATCAGCACGACGCCCTCGCCTTCGAGGTCCTCGAAATCCGCGCGATTGGCGTCGCGGACCGCGAGCATCACATTGTGCCCTTCCTTGGCCCACGCGCCGGCGAGCGCGCGTCCGACATTGCCAGCGCCAAGAATGACGATGTCCATGACTTACCTCCGGCGTTATCCCGTCGCGCGAAGGCTAGCAGAAGCGCCATGAGGCGGCATCTGCGCTGAATCAAATTGGGACAGGCGCGGGGCTTTTCCGGCGGGCCGGGCGGGCGGCCGTCACAGCACTTCGGCGACCACGCGGCCGACGCCGCGTCCGGTGATGCCGATGGCGCGGGCGGCCCCGACCGACAGGTCGAGCACGCGACCGCGAATGAAGGGGCCGCGATCGTTGATGGTCACGACGACGCTGCGGCCGGAGCGCGGCTCGGTCACGCGAACCTGCGTGCCGAAGGGAAGCGTGCGGTGAGCCGCGGTGAGCCCGTTGGGATTGTAACGCGCGCCCGAAGCGGTGCGCGATCCGCTCTCCGATCCGTAATAGGACGCCTGCCCAGAGAAGGAGCGGGCGCCAGGGGCGGGCTTGCTCGCGGCCGCGATCTTGGCCGCGATCCGCCGATGCCCTTCATTGGCTTCGGCCGGCGCGGCGGTGGTGATGGCGAATGCCGCCAGGATCGTTGCCGCGCCCGCGATGACGCGGACGCGATGCGCGCTCGCCGCGGCACGAGGTGACGCTTTCGCGGTTCCGCGAGTTTTCGTTACGAACATTCGATGTAGTCCCCAATCGTGAACGGGATGCCGGCCGATAAGAATCACCGGAGAATTCCGACGGGGGCTGTATTATGGGAAATCGGGGCATAAAAGTGACTTTTGTAACCCATGTATCTATTTGCATATCGCCTATTCGCATTTTTCAATACGTATTAATACTTCAAAATATTGCAATCTATACTTAGCTAATACTATATCCGATAAATATATCTCAGTGCACGCATGTATTTTTCGGCGCGCTATGGTGCGGCGCAAGAATAGGCCGCAAGTAATTCAGCCGGCGCGAAATGTCCTTTGACGGGGCGGCGTGCGGTCGGCCGCGCGGGGCGCGAGGTTACGCCGCCGCCCGCCGTCGGTGCTAAATTACCGCTTCCGGGATGATTTTGGAGACGGTTCGGGTGCCCAGCACCCGGCGGCCCCCTCTGATCGCCACGTCACCGCGCCGTGCGCGCGGCCTCGAGCGCCGCGGCGACGGTGTCCTTGTAGTGGACGTGCCGTGGGGAAACGCCGGCCGCCAGCAGCGTCACCCGGATCGGGCGACGCGCGCCGGCGATGAAGACGCGGGTGCCCTGCCGCTTGAGTTTGGCGATCAGGGCGTGCAGCGAGCGCGCCGCCGTGCTGTCGATCATCGGCACTTCGCCGAGATCGAGGATGAGCGATTTCGGCGGCGTCCCGATATTCTCGAACACCGTCGTCACCGCCGTCGTCGCGCCGAAGAAGAACGCGCCGCTGACCCGGTAGACCATCACGTCGCGGTCGACGGCCGCCTCGCCATAGCCCGCGTCGCCCTCGGCCGCGTCGGTCTCGTCGTCGCGCACGAGATGTTCGCCCGATTCCACCTCGATCGTTTCAGCGATGTGATGCAGGAACACGAACGCGCCGATCACCACGCCGACGCCGATCGCGACCATGAGGTCGACGAAGATCGTCAACAGGAACGTGGTCATCACCACGACCGCGTCGCTTTGCGAGGATCGCAGCAGGCTCAGGAACTCGCGCTTCTCGGCCATGTTCCAGGCGACGATCGCGAGCACCGCGCCGAGCGTGGCGAGCGGAACGTCGGCGACCAGCGGCGCGGCGAACATCACGAACAGCAGGAGATAAAAGGCGTGAAATATGCCGGCGAGGGGTCCGTGCGCGCCCGCGCGGATGTTGGTGGCCGTGCGCGCGATCGTGCCGGTGACGCAGAGCCCGCCGAAAGCGACCGACGCGATATTGCCGACGCCCTGGGCGACCAGCTCGCAATTCGACCGGTGCCGGCGGCCGGTCATGCCGTCGGCCACCACCGCCGATAACAGGGATTCCAGCGAGCCGAGAAAGGCGATCGCAAGTCCGTTGACGATCGCCGGCTTGATCTTCGTGCTCCAGTCGATCGACCAGAGAAAATCCAGCGAAAACGCCGGAAAACCGCTGGGAACGCCGCCGAAGCGCGTGCCGAGCGTGTCGATGCCCAGATTGAGGAAGCGCGTGACGAGGGCCCCGGCGATCACCGCGATCAACAGGCTCGGCAGGCGCGGGAACCAGCGCTGCAGGATCAGGATCAATGCCAGCGAGCCGAGCGCCATCGCGATCGCGGCCGGCTTGTAGGTCGGCGCCGCGCTCACGATCGCCTGAAGCTTGGGCAGGAGTTCGACCGGCTCGCTCGCCATCTCAAGGCCCAGCAACTCGCGTAGCTGGCTCGCGAATATGATGATGGCGATGCCGGCCGTGAATCCGACCGTCACGGGGTAGGGGATGTATTTGATGAAATTGCCGGCCTGCAAGAAGCCGACCGCGATCATCAAGACCCCTCCGATCACGGTGGCGAGCGCGAGGCCGGCGAACCCCTCCCGCTCGATGATCGCGGCGATCAGCACGATGAAGGCCCCCGCCGGCCCCCCGATCTGGAACCGGCTGCCGCCGAGCAGCGAAATCAGCGCGCCGCCGACGATGGCGGTGTAGAGCCCCGCGGCCGGCGGCGCGCCCGAGGCAATAGCGATGGCCATCGACAGCGGCAGCGCGACGATTGCGACCGTCAGGCCGGCGAGCGCGTCGGCGCGCAGTTGCGCGAGCCCATATCCCTCCTGAAGCGTCGTCACGAGCTTGGGTGTGAAGAGGTCCGCGAATTTCGGCCGGGGCCGGCGCGGAGATTGTCGTCGCTTATCCATGATGCCGTTGTAAGGGCGACCGCGTCGCAAGCAGGAAAGCCCGGATCATAGACGAGTCGCCGCCCTTGCCCGTGCCGATATTCGTCGCGACGGGCAAAAGCTTCAAAATTGCGCAAATATCCGCGTGCGAGCCATGGCCGGGAACGCCGCGCCGATTGCCGGCCGGGTTCGCCGAAATCGACTTTTCGTTGCGTTGCACCGGTCGGGTCGATGTGTTAGCAAACGCGCGATTTCATGGCGGGCCCGGCGGTTCCGGGGGGCCGGGAAATTCAAGTTCCAGCCTGAATTCCAAGGGCTTATCCGCGCATCCGGGCGATGTGGCGACCTTGCGGGTTCGACAGCTAAAATGGGCGCGCGCATGGCAGGTGAAGATCCGACCGTGACGGGTGTGGCCGGTCGCTACGCGACGGCGCTTTTCGAACTCGCGCGGGACGCGAAATCCGTCGACGCCGTCAGAGCCGATCTCGACCGTTTCGACGCCATGATAGGCGACAACGCCGACCTTGCGCGTCTCGTGCGCAGCCCGGTCTTCTCCGCCGAGGAGCAGTCCAGGGCGCTTGCCGCGATCCTGGAAAAGGCGGGCATTTCCGGTCTGGCGGCGCGGTTTCTCCTGGTGTTGACGGCGAACCGCCGGCTGTTCGCCTGCCGCGACGTCGCGCGCGCCTTCCGCGCGCTGGTGGCGCGCTTCAAGGGCGAGGTCACCGCCGAGGTGACGGTGGCCCATGCGCTCGGCGCGCCCCATCTCGACGCGCTCAAGGCGGCGCTGAAATCGGCAACCGGCAAGGACGTCGACCTTCAGGTGAAGGTCGATCCGGCGATCATCGGCGGGCTTGTGGTCAAGCTCGGCTCGCGCATGGTCGACTCGTCCCTGCGCACCAAACTCAATTCGATCAAGCACGCGATGAAAGAGGCAGGCTGATGGACATCCGCGCGGCGGAAATTTCCGCGATCCTCAAGCAACAGATCCAAAAATTCGGTCAGGACGCCGAGGTCTCGGAAGTCGGGCAGGTGCTTTCGGTCGGCGACGGCATCGCGCGCGTCTACGGCCTCGACAATGTCCAGGCCGGCGAAATGGTCGAGTTCGAGAACGGCGTGCGCGGCATGGCGCTCAACCTCGAAAGCGACAATGTCGGCATCGTCATTTTCGGCAATGACCGCGAGATCAAGGAAGGCCAGACGGTCAAGCGCACCCGCGCCATCGTCGACGTGCCGGTCGGCAAGGGCCTGCTCGGCCGCGTCGTCGATGCGCTCGGCAATCCGATCGACGGCAAGGGTCCGATCCAGTCCGACAAGCGCGCCCGCGTCGACGTCAAGGCGCCGGGCATCATTCCGCGCAAGTCCGTGCACGAGCCGATGGCCACGGGCCTGAAGGCCGTGGACGCGCTGATCCCGATCGGCCGCGGCCAGCGCGAGCTCATCATCGGCGACCGCCAGACCGGCAAGACCGCGATCGCGCTCGACACCATCCTCAACCAGAAGCCGCTCAACGCCACCGGCGACGAGAAGATCAAGCTCTACTGCGTCTACGTCGCGGTCGGGCAGAAGCGCTCGACGGTCGCGCAGTTCGTGAAGGTGCTCGAGGAGCAGGGCGCGCTCGAATATTCGATCATCGTGGCTGCGACCGCCTCCGATCCCGCGCCGATGCAATATCTCGCCCCGTTCACCGGCTGCACCATGGGCGAGTTTTTCCGCGACAACGGCATGCACGCGGTCATCATCTATGACGATCTGTCCAAGCAGGCCGTCGCCTATCGCCAGATGTCGCTCTTGCTGCGTCGCCCGCCGGGCCGCGAAGCCTATCCCGGCGACGTGTTCTATCTCCATTCGCGCCTGCTCGAGCGCGCGGCCAAGCTCAACGAGACGAACGGCGCCGGATCGCTCACCGCGCTGCCGGTCATCGAGACGCAGGCCAACGACGTGTCGGCCTACATTCCGACCAACGTCATCTCGATCACCGACGGCCAGATCTTCCTGGAGACCGATCTGTTCTACCAGGGCATCCGCCCGGCGGTGAACGTCGGCCTGTCGGTGTCGCGCGTCGGCTCCTCGGCGCAGACCAAGGCGATGAAAAAGGTCGCCGGCAAGATCAAGGGCGAGCTCGCGCAGTACCGCGAAATGGCGGCCTTCGCCCAGTTCGGTTCCGACCTCGACGCCACCACGCAGCGCCTGCTCAATCGCGGCGCGCGCCTGACCGAGCTCCTCAAGCAGCCGCAATTCTCGCCGCTGAAGATGGAGGAGCAGGTCTGCGTCATCTATGCCGGCGTCAACGGCTATCTCGATCCGCTGCCAGTCGCCCGCGTTCGCGCCTTCGAGGAAGGGCTGCTGTCGCTGCTGCGCTCCAAGCATTCCGACATTCTCAACGCCGTCCGCGATTCGCGCGATCTCGGCGACGACGTCGCGGCCAAGCTGAAGGGCGTGGTCGACGCCTACGCCAAGAGCTTCGCCTGAGTATTTCCTCCCCTTAATCGGGGGAGGTTGAAAGAAGACGATGGACTGAACGAACAATGGCCAGCCTCAAGGACATGCGGGTCCGCATCGCCGCGACCAAGGCGACGCAGAAGATCACCAAGGCCATGCAGATGGTCGCCGCCTCCAAGCTGCGGCGCGCGCAGGCCGCGGCCGAAAGCGCGCGTCCTTACGCCGAGCGCATGGGCAAGGTGCTCGCCAATATCGCGGCCGGCGCGTCGGCCACCGGCAACGCGCCAGCGCTGCTTTCCGGCACCGGCAAGGACCACACCCACCTCCTGCTCGTCTGCACCGGCGAACGCGGCCTGTGCGGTCCGTTCAACACCGCGATCGTGCGCGCCGCGCGCGAAAAGGCGATGGCGCTGATGAACGAGGGCAAGGAAGTCAAGATCTTCTGCGTCGGGCGCAAGGGCGCCGAGCAGCTCAAGCGCAATTTCGAGCGCCAGATCGTCGAGACCAAGGAACTGCGCGGCGTGCGCCAGCTCGAATTCAGGCACGCCGACGACATCGCCGTCAGGCTCATCGCGATGTTCGCGCATGGCGACTTCGATGTCTGCACGCTGTTCTATTCCAAGTTCAAATCGGTGATCGCGCAGGTGCCGACCGCGCAGCAGATCATTCCGCCGGTGTTCGAGGCCGAAAGCGCCGCCGCCGGCCCGACCGCCGCCTATGAATACGAGCCCGACGAGGACGAGATTCTCAACAGCCTGCTGCCGCGCAACATCGCGGTGCAGATCTTCCGCGCGCTGCTGGAGAACAACGCCTCCTTCTACGGCGCGCAGATGACGGCCATGGACAACGCCACGCGCAACGCGGGCGAAATGATCCGCAAGCAGACGATCACCTACAACCGAACCCGGCAGGCGATGATCACCAAGGAACTGATCGAGATCATCTCCGGCGCCGAGGCGCTCTGAAGCGCCGCTATTTTCGCGAAAGAGGACGAACATGGCACAAGCCAATCAGGTCGGACGCATCACCCAGGTCATCGGCGCCGTCGTCGACGTCCAGTTCGAGGGCCATCTGCCCGCCATTCTCAACGCGCTCGAGACCAAGAACGCCGGCAACCGCCTCGTGCTCGAAGTCGCGCAGCATCTCGGTGAATCCACCGTGCGCACGGTGGCCATGGATACGACCGAAGGCCTGGTGCGCGGGCAGGACGTGACCGATACCGGCCAGCCGATCGCGGTGCCGGTCGGCGAGGGTACGCTCGGACGCATCATCAACGTCGTCGGCGATCCGGTCGACGAGTGCGGTCCGGTTCCGGCCGAGGCGCGCCGGGCCATTCACCAGCCGGCGCCGGCCTATACCGACCAGTCGACCGAGGCCGAAATCCTCGTCACCGGCATCAAGGTCGTCGACCTGCTCGCGCCCTACGCCAAGGGCGGCAAGATCGGCCTGTTCGGCGGCGCGGGCGTGGGCAAGACCGTGCTGATTCAGGAACTGATCAACAACGTCGCCAAGGCCCATGGCGGCTTCTCGGTGTTCGCCGGCGTCGGCGAGCGCACCCGCGAGGGCAACGACCTCTATCACGAGTTCATCGAATCGGGCGTCAACAAGAAGGGCGGCGGCGCGGGATCGAAATGCGCGCTGGTCTACGGGCAGATGAACGAACCGCCGGGCGCGCGCGCCCGCGTCGGCCTGTCGGGCCTCACCGTCGCCGAGCACTTCCGCGACCAGGGCCAGGACGTGCTGTTCTTCGTCGACAACATCTTCCGCTTCACGCAGGCCGGCTCGGAAGTGTCGGCGCTGCTCGGCCGCATTCCCTCGGCGGTCGGCTATCAGCCGACGCTCGCCACCGACATGGGCGCGCTGCAGGAGCGCATCACCACCACGCAGAAGGGATCGATCACCTCGGTGCAGGCGATTTACGTGCCCGCCGACGACTTGACCGACCCGGCGCCGGCGACCTCCTTCGCCCATCTTGACGCCACCACCGTGCTGTCGCGTTCGATCGCGGAAAAGGGCATCTATCCGGCGGTCGATCCGCTCGACTCGACTTCGCGCATGCTCTCCCCGCTGGTCGTCGGCGACGAGCATTATTCGGTCGCGCGCATGGTGCAGCAGGTGCTGCAACGCTACAAGGCGCTGCAGGACATCATCGCCATTCTCGGCATGGACGAACTCTCGGAAGAGGACAAGCTCGCGGTGGCGCGCGCGCGCAAGATCGAGCGCTTCCTGTCGCAGCCGTTCCACGTGGCCGAGGTGTTCACCGGGAGCCCCGGCAAGTTCGTCGAGCTCGCCGACACCATCAAGGGCTTCAAGGGTCTGTGCGAAGGCAAGTACGACCATCTGCCCGAGGCCGCCTTCTACATGGTCGGCACCATCGAGGAAGCGGTGGAGAAGGGTAAGCGCCTGGCGGCCGAAGCGGCGTAACCAGGGCCCCGCGTTGAAGGGAACGAGAGATGGCGACATTCCACTTTGATCTGGTCTCGCCGGAGCGGATCATGTTCTCCGCCGAAGTCGATCAGGTCGACGTTCCCGGCGCCGAGGGTGACTTCGGCGTGCTGGCCGGCCATGCGCCGCTGGTAGCGCAGCTCCGCCCCGGTCTTCTCACCGTGACCGCCGGCGGCAAGCAGGAACGGATCGTCGTTCAAGGTGGCCTCGCCGAGGTTTCCGCCAAGGGGCTTACCGTGCTCGCGGAGATCGCGACCGCGCTCGCCGAACTCGATCGCGCCGCGCTCGCCAAGCAGATCGCGGAAATGGAAGCCGGCATCGCCGCCGGCGAAAAGGGACCGGAGCTCGATCGCCTGATCGAGCGGCTCGGCCATTTCAAGTCTCTGCAGACGCAGATCGGCGCCGCCGCGATGCATTGATCGCGGGCGTGGCCGTTCGCTTGGGCGCGGCCGGCCGATCGCGGTTGCCGCGCGCTGAAAGCCGGTTCATGCTGCCGGCATGAGGGATTTTCTCCGCCACGGACCCGTTATCATCGCGCTCGCGCTCACGGCGTGGGTGGGGGTAACGCTCGCGCGCGCGCCGGCATGGCCCGACAAATTCGCGCCGCCTGAAATTCCGGCGCTCACTTGCGACGGGCGCGAGATTTTCGAGACGACGACGCTTCGCGACGCCGCTCCCCATTACGCGCACGCCACCACCGCGATCGCGCTTGGCGACGGGCGGCTGCGCGCCTTCTGGTACGAGGGCGCGATCGAGCTCGGTCACGACGTGCGGATCTTCACCTCTCTGTTCGACGGCGCGGCGTGGTCGCCGGCCGTCCCCGTGATCGGCCCGGACGAAACGGCCAGGGGCGTCGGGCGCTTCGTCTATCGGATCGGCAATCCGCTCGTCTATCGCGGCTCGGACGGCGCGATGGTGCTCGTCTATGCCAGCGTCGGGATCGGCGGCTGGTCGGCGACCAGCCTCAACGCGATGCGATCCCTCGACGAGGGCGCGACATGGTCGCCGCCGCGACGCATCAGGACGTCGCCGACGCTCGACTTCGCCACCAATGTGCGCGGCGCGGCGCTTGCCTTCGCCGACGGCTCGGCGATGCTGCCCGCCTATAACGAGTTCCTGCGCAACTTCTCCGAACTCTACTGGATCGACGCCAATCTCGATGTGCGCGGCCGGAGCCGGATCGGCGTACGGCCGCGGCAGATTCAACCCTTCGTCATCGCGCTGGACGAAAGCCGCGCCCGTGCCTTCATGCGCACCGGCGCGCCCGCCGTGACGCTGGCGAGCGAGACGGAGGATGCCGGCCTGACTTGGTCGCCGATCGCCGAGACGACGGTCCCGCAGTTCGACAAGCCGGTCGCCGTCGTCGCGCTCGACGCCCGCCACATGCTGATGGCCTCGACCGCGCGCGGCGAGGGCGTCGCGCTCGGGCCGATCGTGCTGTCGGTTTCGCGGGATTCGGGCGCGACCTGGAATCCGGTCGCCACCCTTCCGGGACCCGGCGGCGTCAAATCGCCGAGCATGTATTATCCCTGGCTGATGCGCGGTCGCGACGGCGCGTTCCATCTGTTCGCGACCTATCGCGACGAGACCATGCGCCAGGGATCGCGTCTCATGCATGTCCGCTTCAACGCCGACTGGCTCGCCGCGCGTGGAGGGCCGCCATGCTCGTGACGATCATCGACCTCGCGGTGCCCGCGCTGATCGCGGCGAACGGCGTTCGTCTCGCGCTCGGCTGGCTCGGCGTCGGCTGCGGCTATCGCGGCATCGTCGCCAATCTCGTCGCCCTCGCGACGCTCGTGCCGGTCGGCTCGACCAGCCTCGGCGGCGTCTATCTCTCGGTATTCGGCACGCCGTCGGCGGCGACCATCGTGCTGACCGCGATCTACGGGGCCGAGCTGCTGGCGCCCCGGGAAACGCCGGCGCGGCCGTCCTTCGCGCTGCTGATCTTGATCGCGATCGCCGGATTGCTGCTCTATCCCGCGACGGCCGGATTGACGGTGTTCGATCCTTACGCGCTCGGCTTTCACGGCTGGTCGGTGCCGGCGCTGATGGCGCTGATGGCGGTCGCGGGATGGGCGCTGGGCGCGCGGGACGTGGCCTGGTGGATCGGCCTTGCGGCGGCGCTCTTTCTCGCGCGCGCGGCGAACAGCCACAATCTCTGGGACTACCTGATCGATCCCTTCGCCATGATCATCGCGCTCGCGCTTCTTGCCTTTCTACTGGCGGGGCGCGTGCTGCGTCCACGCGCGCCGGCGTGACGCGGCGAGTGTCGGCTGAAGGCGGCGCGCGATCGCGGGCGGCGAGGGGTCAATCCTCGCCGGCCAGATGCGCGAATTCCTGGACAAGGCGCTCGTAGACCGGGCGTTTGAACGGAACGATCAAGTCGGGCAGGTTGCGCATCGGCTCCCAGCGCCAGGCCATGAATTCGGGCTTGTGGCCGCCGGCGGGAGAGGCGACGTTGATCTCATTCTCGTCGCCGACGAAACGCATCGCGTACCATTTCTGCTTCTGGCCGCGATAGCGCCCCTTCCAGGCGCGGCCGGCGATCCGGCTCGGAATGTCGTAGGTCAGCCATTCGGCGAGCTCGCCGAGCGGCTCGACCGACCGGATATTGGTTTCCTCAAAAAGTTCGCGTCGGGCGGCGGCGAGCGTGTCCTCGCCGGGATCGACGCCGCCTTGCGGCATCTGCCAGACATGGGTCTCGTCGACATGCTCCGGTCCGCCGATCCTTCGGCCGATGAAGACGAGGCCGCCGGGATTGATCAGCATTACGCCGACGCAGGGCCGGTATGGCAGGTCCTCATATCGCGGCATTCGTTCGGTACTCTTCTTTCGCATGAGGCGAGCGGCGGGGCGGGATGGCGGCCGGTCAGCGCGGCCGGGCCTTGGCGATGGCCATCGTCAGGGGAACCAGGACGACGCCGCGCCCTTCGAGCGCCTTGGTCCAGACCGCGATGCGCTCGATCGACACCGGCAGCGCCGAGGCGAAACCGATCGCCGCGCCGCGCTGCTTGGCGGTGCTTTCAAGCCGGGCAAGCGCCCGGTCGATTTCGGCCGCGGTCGGCACGCTGTCGATCGTCGCATCGGCCTTTTCATAGGCAACGGCGAGCGCGTCGGCAACTTGCGCCGTCACCGAGCGGCTGGCGCCGCCATCGTCGAGGAAGACGAGGCCGCGCTTGGCCGCCTCGCGCATGACCGGATCAAGCGCCTTCTCGTTGGTGACGAAACGCGCGCCCATGAAGTTGGCGAGGCCGACATAGCCCTGGATGCGGCTGAGATGCCAATGCAGCCGGTCGAGATTCTGTTCGGTCGACAGGCTGGTCAGCAGCGTCTGCGGTCCCGGATCGTTGTCGGGATAGTCGAACGGTTCCATCGGCAGTTGCAGGAGCAGCTCGTGGCCCTGGGCGCGCGCGCGTTCGGCGAGCTTGGCGGCCTCCGCGCCGTAGGGAGTGAACGCCAGCGTCACCGCGCCCGGCAGCTTCATGATCGCGTCGATGCTCTTGGTCGTCCCGATGCCCAGGCCCGCGATGACGATGGCGACGCTGGGGAGCGTCGCGGCTTTCGCGCGTAGGGCCTCGCTTCCGGCGGCGTAGGCCTTGGATGGTTTCAACCCCTCCGCCGAGACGATCGGGATCGGGCCATGGCGTCCGGCTTCCAGAAGTCGGGGGTCGATCGCGGCCGACGCCGGCGCCGATTTTCCCTGCGCCGGCTCGCCCGCGTCGGCGTCCGGAACCGTCACGTCGCGCCGCGTGCCACTCGATCCGTCGATGATGGTGATCGTCCGCTGCCCGGCGGCGTCGGCGGGCTTGGCCGGCGCTTCGGGCGCGGTGACCGTCTTCGGCGCGGCGGCCGCGTCGGCGGCCTTGGGGGGCATCGCGGAAGGCTCGATCGGAACGCGGACGAGCGGCTCACCGCCGAAGGGGTTGTTGCCGAAGATCGCGAAGCCGACGAACCCGGCCAGAAACAGACCGAACAGGACGGCCATGGCCTGCGTCGCCGAAAACGGCAGCCGAAAGCGTCGCCGCTTCGTCCGCTGGCCTTGCAAAGGCGTGGAAAGTTCGTCGGTCGACAAAGCTCAAATCTCGCGAATCATTTGGCAATTTTACCATGATCGCGAAGCGTGCAGGGCGCCGTGGGCAGGGTGATTTGCGCCCGCCGCGAGCCTCGAATCCGCCTGGAAACGGCGTTTCCGTTTCGATTCCGCTTTGTTCGCGGTCGGATTCGGCAATGTTCCGGCCGCGCCTCGCCCCGCAAATGCGGCCGAAAGCTCCGCGCTCGCCGGCCGAGGATGCGCTTGTGTTGGCCGGTGTTCGTCCGCCGTCCTAATTCGCCGCCTTGGCGGGCGCCGGGGCCGGCGTCGAGGCGTTGACCTTGACGCCGTGGAGGATGTCGCGGGCCGCCTTCAGGGCCTTGTCGTCCTTGGCTTCCGGCGGGACGTAGGACTGCGAGCCGGTCTGCTCCTCGCCCTCGGCCTTGAGGTGTCCGCGCAGCGAGGCCTCGCCCTTGGTATCGGTCCGCGCCTTGAGTTCGTCCGGCACGTCCTGCAGCACCTCGATGTCGGGCGAAATGCCCTTGGCCTGGATCGAGCGTCCCGACGGCGTGAAATAGCGCGCGGTCGTCAGACGCAGCGCGCCATTGCCCGAGCCCAGTGGAATGATCGTCTGCACCGATCCCTTGCCGAAGGAGCGGGTGCCGATCACGGTCGCGCGCTTGTGGTCCTGCAGGGCGCCAGCCACGATTTCGGAGGCCGAGGCCGAGCCGCCATTGATCAGCACCACGATCTGCTTGCCCTTGGTGATGTCGCCGGCGCGGGCGTTGAAGCGCTGCGTTTCCTCGACGTTGCGGCCGCGGGTGGAGACGATCTCGCCGCGTTCGAGCAGCGCGTCCGACACCGAGATAGCCTGATCGAGCAGGCCGCCCGGATTGTTGCGCATGTCGATGATGTAGCCCTTCAGCTTGTCGCCGAGCTGGGTCTGGATATCGCCCACCGACTTCTTGAGCAGGTCGGTGGTCTGCTCGTTGAACTGGGTCAGGCGGATATAGCCGATGTCTTCATCCTCGACGCGCGAGCGCACCGAGCGCACGCGGATGTTGTCGCGCACGATGGTCACCTCGACCGGCTTGTCCTGTCCCTTGCGCGTGATTTTGAGCTTGATCTTGGTGTTGACCGGTCCGCGCATCTTCTCGACGGCCTGATTGAGAGTGAGCCCCTGCACCGGCTCGTCGTCGAGATGGGTGATGATGTCGTTGGCCAGGATGCCGGCCTTGGCCGCGGGCGTCTCGTCGATCGGCGCCACGACCTTGATCAGGCCGTCC
Organism: Xanthobacteraceae bacterium; assembly: GCA_041918675.1. Taxonomy (GTDB): domain Bacteria; phylum Pseudomonadota; class Alphaproteobacteria; order Rhizobiales; family Xanthobacteraceae; genus SCUB01. The sequence continues at coordinate 10,019 of JAYRVF010000006.1, read as the reverse complement.
TCCATCGTGACCTCGATGCCCAGTCCGCCGAATTCGCCGCGCGTCTGGACCTGCATGTCGCGGAAGCTCTTGGCGTCCATGAAGCTCGAATGCGGATCGAGGTTCTGCAGCATGCCGTTGATGGCGAACTCCACCAGCTTGCCGTCGTCGGGCTTTTCGACATAGTCGCTGCGCACGCGTTCGAACACGTCGCCGAACAGGTTGAGCTGGCGATAGGTGTCGACGGCCGCGGCGCGCGCGCTCGATCCCATCAGCGCGACGCGCGGATGGGTCACCATGAGGGTCGCGGCCGCGCCGGCCGCGGCACTGAGCAGAACGATCGTGGTCTTGCGCATTATCCGCGAACCTTTTCCTTGCCGCTGGCCGCCCACCATGGGCCGGGGTCAATCGGCGTTCCGTCTTTCCGAAATTCAACATAGAGCACGGGCTGACCGGGGCTCGCATCCAGGAGCGCCGCGACCTGCGAAGAGCTTCCCATGGTCGCGACCGGCTCTCCCGTCAATACAAACTGGCCAATATTGACCGAAATCCGATCCATTCCGGCAAGCAAGATATGATACCCGCCGCCGGCATTGAGGATCAAGAGTTGACCATAGCTGCGGAACGGCCCGGCATAGACCACCCATGCGTCACACGGGGTTGTGACCTGCGCGTTCGGCCGGGTGGCGATCGAAAGGCCCTTTTCGGTGCCGCCCATGCCGTCCGAACCGCCGAAATCCCGCAATTTCACGCCGTTGACCGGTAGCGGAAGCAGGCTCTTGGCCGAGGCGAAGGCGATCGCCGGGCTCAGCCGCCCCGGGTCCTTGAGGGCGCTCAGGTTCGGCTTGCCGTTAACCATCGGCGGAGAACCCTGCAGGTTCGCGGCCGCCGCGGCGCGGGCCGCGCTCTGGATGTCGGCCTCGATCTTGGCGATGAGCTCCTGGAGCGAATCAACCTGCTTGGCGAGCTCGGCGGCCTGCTGGCGCTCGGCGGCGAGCTGGCGCTCGGCCTCGCTCTGGCGATTCTGCCGCTCGTCGATCAGGGCGGCGAGACGCCGCTTGTCGCCGTCGAGCCGCTCGCGGTCGCCGGCCAGCCTGTCGCGCTCGGTCGCGATCACCTTGCGCACGGAGACGAGTTCGTCGAGGTCCGATACCAACGATCGCACCCGCGCCCGCATCTCCGGCACCACCGCGCCGAGCAGCATGGCGGTGCGCAGGGATTGCAGCGAATCCTCCGGCTTGACCAGGAGCGCGGGCGGCGCCCGGCGTCCGGCGCGCTGCAGGCCCGCGAGCACCTCGGCGACTTCGCCGCGCCGCGATTCGAGCGCCGCGTGAATGCGCCGCTCGCGCGCGTCGAGCGGCTTGATGCGATCCTCGCTCTCCGCGATGCGCGTTTCGACCGAACGGACCGCGTCGGCGGTCTCGATCAGTTGCTTGTTGAGCTTGGCGCGGTCCTCGCCGATGGCCGCGATCTCGGCCTTGAGCTTCTGCTCGCGCTCGATCGCCGCCTTGCGGCTCGCGCGCGCGGCTTCCAGTTCGCGCTCGCGCTGTTCCTTGACGACCGGGGCGGGCGGCTGAAGCGGGGGCGCGGTCTGGGCGCGCGCGGGCGCGGCGACAAGCAGAAGCGCGCCGATCACGCCGAGCGCGCCGCCGACGCGGGCGCGTGCCGCTGGAGAATTCCCATGGCGCGTCTTGCCGCCCGTCATCGCGTGGTCGTTCACGTCGCACCCGTCATGCGCGGTGATAGGGATGTCCGCCCAGGATCGTCATGGCGCGGTAGATCTGTTCGAGCAACATCACGCGGACGAGCTGATGCGGCCAGGTGGCGGCTCCGAACGCGAGACCGAGCCGCGATTGTCGCGCCAATTGGGGCGAAAGTCCGTCGGCCCCGCCGATGACGAAGACGATTTCCGGCGCGCCATTGTCGCGCCAGTCTCCGATCCGCCGGGCGAGATCCGCGCTGTCGAGGTTCTTGCCGCGCGCGTCGAGCGCAACGAGCACGGAATTGGCGTCCACGAGCGCGGCGATGGCGGCGGCCTCCTCGGCAAGGCGCGTGGGCGCGTCGCGGGCGCGGCTTTCGGCGATTTCGCGGATGTCGAGCGCGCGCACCCCAAGCCGCGCGCCGGCCTCGGCCGCGCGTTGGCGGTAGCGCTCCGCGAGCTCGCGCTCCGGCCCCTGCTTCATGCGCCCGATCGCGATGATGGTCAGCCTCATCGCCGAAACGTCGGCCCAGTGGCGCTCACGTCGCCACGCGGGCGTCGCGCCCGGCCGTCCACATCTTCTCGAGATTGTAGAAGGCGCGAACCTCCGGCCGGAACAGATGCACGATCACGTCGCCGGCGTCGATCAGCACCCAGTCGCAATTGGTCATGCCTTCGGCATGCGTGCCCTTGATGCCCACCTTGCGCAGATCCTCGATCACGTGTTCGGCGATGGCGCCGACATGGCGATTGGCCCGGCCCGACGAGACGACCATGTAATCGGCGAGCGTCGACTTGCCCTTGAGATCGATGGTTACGGTCTCCTCGGCTTTCATGTCGTCGAGACGGGCAAGGATCAGCTTCAGCAGCGCGTCGGCGTCGGGCCGCTCGCGCGCGGGCGTTTTGCCCGGCGCGGAAACGGGCGCGACGCTCTTGGTCGACGTCGTCGTGGCCGAAGTCGTCGTGGCCGAAGTCATCTTGGCCGAAGTCACCTTGGTCGACGCCGCCATGGCCGAGTCCGGCGCGACCGCGACCGTCTTGGCCAAAGTCGACTTAGGTGAATTCGACTTAGGTGAGCTCGACTTAGGTGAACTCGACTTAGGTGAGCTCGACTTCGCCGCGCCTGACTTGTCCGAACTCGATTTGCCCGAGCCCGTCTTGGTCGCCTTGGTATTGGAGGATTTTGTCTTGGGCGCGCTTGCGCCGGACTTGCCGGTCTTCGCGGAGGTTCTGCCGGTCGGGACCTTCTTGGGGGTGCCGGTCTTCGGCGACTGGCTCTCGCGCTCTTCGCTCTCCGGCCGCGCGCGCTCGGGCCGTTCGCCTTTGGGTAAAGCGGAAATGGGCAGGGGCTTTCCTTTCTCCATATCGCGGCCGTCGATTCGAGCGGGCCGCCTTCACTCTAGTCATTTATGGTTAACGTTTTCAATCCGCCAGCGCCCGCCGCGATTTTCGTAGTTCAGTCGAGGAAAGCGGCGATTTGATGCCGTGGAGGAAGACCCAGGCCGGCGGCGGGGTCATGGCGAGCCACGCCGCGCGGCGCTCGCCGAGCCGGTAGTTCTCCAGCCGGTGGGCGGCGGGGGCGGCGAGGGCGCGGAACGTCATCGGCGGGCGGTCGATCACGGCGATCGGCAGCCGCCTCGCGAGTTGGCGCCAGTTCCGCCAGCGATGGAATTCGGCGAGGTTGTCCGCGCCCATCAGCCAGACGAACCGCGCGTCCGGACAGCGCCGGCGCAAGAACGCGATCGTGTCGTCGGTGAACCGCGTGCCGATCGCCGCTTCGAGATCGGTGACGACGATGCGCGGGTGGCTTGCGCACGCGCGCGCCGCCGCCAGGCGCTCGGCGATCGGCGGCAGGTCGTCGTGCCGCTTGAGCGGATTGCCCGGCGAGACGAGCCACCAGACCTGGTCGAGCCGCAGGCGCTTCATCGCGAACAGCGAGATGGCGCGATGGGCCGCGTGCGGAGGATTGAACGAGCCGCCGAGAAGACCGATGCGCGCGCCGGCGCCGTGAAAGGGGATGGAAAGCCGGTCACTCAAGCCGAAAGCCGCCTCCACCCGGGTCGCGCCGTCTCCGCAAGGTCTTGCGCCGTCAGGGCCGCGTCTGCCCATCGCCGTGGACGCGGTATTTGAAGCTCGTCAGTTGTTCGACGCCGACAGGGCCGCGCGCGTGGAACTTGCCGGTGGCGATGCCGATCTCCGCGCCGAAGCCGAACTCGCCGCCGTCGGCGAATTGCGTCGAGGCGTTGTGCAGCACGATCGCGGAATCGACTTCGTTCAGAAAGCGCGTCGCGGCCGCCCGATCGGCGGTGATGATCGAATCGGTGTGGTGCGAGCCGTGGCGCCCGATATGCGCGATCGCCTCGCCGACGCCGTCGACCACTTTCGCCGCGATGATGGCGTCGAGATATTCGGTGTCCCAATCCGCGTCGGTCGCCGGCTTCACCCGCCGATCGACGGCTTGCGCCGCGGCGTCGCCGCGCACCTCGCAACCCGCCTCGATCAGCATGGCGACCAGCGGCTGAAGATGCGTCGTCGCGCAGGCGCGATCGACCAGCAGCGTCTCGGCCGCGCCGCATACGCCGGTGCGCCGCATCTTGGCGTTGAGCACGATCTTCTTGGCCATCTCCAGATCGGCGGCGCCATCGACATAGACGTGGCAGATGCCTTCCAGATGCGCGAACACCGGCACGCGGGCCTCCTCCTGCACGCGCGCGACGAGGCTCTTGCCGCCGCGCGGCACGATGACGTCGATCGCGCCGTCAAGCCCGGTGAGCATCATGCCGACGGCCGCGCGATCGCGCGTCGGAACCAGCATGATGGCGTCCTCGGGCAGGCCGGCGGCGGCGAGGCCGCGCGCGAGGCAGGCGTGAATGGCCCGGCACGAGCGGAAGCTCTCCGAGCCGCCGCGCAGGATCACCGCGTTGCCGGCCTTCAGGCACAACGCGCCCGCGTCGGCCGTCACGTTCGGCCGGCTTTCGAAAATCACGCCGATGACGCCGAGCGGCACGCGCACGCGCTCGATGGCGAGCCCGTTCGGCCGCGTCCAGCTTTCGGTGACGGCGCCGACGGGGTCGGCCACGTCGCGGACGATGACGATGCCGTCGGCCATGGCGGCGACGCGCTTGGCGTCAAGCGCGAGGCGGTCGACGAAGGCGGCGTTGGCGCCGGCCGCGCGCGCCTCGGCGACATCCTCGGCGTTGGCCGCGAGGATGTCGGCGGCCGCGGCGCGGATCGCCTCGGCCATGGCGTCGAGCGCGGCGTTCTTGCGCTTGGTCGAGGCGAGCGCGAGCGCGCCGGAGGCCGCCTTCGCGCGCCGTCCGAGATCGCTCATCAGCGCCGCGAGTTCGCCGCGCGCGTCAACCGCCTTCAATGGTGCCGACATCGTTCTCTCGTTCCGGTTTCTCGCGCCCTGCATGTCTCGATACATGTCTTGATATGCGTGGGTCTCGGCAGGCAACCCGATCAACGGGCTAACAAGCTGGCGCGATAGGAAAAATTTCTACCATAGCTTTGCCGGGGAGACGAGCGGGTTGGGGTCCCCTCGGCCGATGGATGAGTGGCTCAATGGACGAGTGGGCCATTGGCCGAGTCCGCCGAAACTCCGGCGTCCCTCTCAGCCCGGCGGGCCGATCACGAGATCGTCGCGGTGGATGAGCTCGGAGCGTCCCTCCGTGCCGAGGATGAGCGCGATATCGGCCGACGAGCGGCCGCGAATCCGTTCGGCGTGCTCGGAATCATGGGCGGTCAGGCCGCGTCCGATCTCATGGCCGTCGGGCCCGCGCACGATCACGGCGTCGCCCCGGACGAATTCGCCGTCGACGCGGATGACGCCGGCCGGCAACAGGCTGCGGCCCTTGCGCAGCGCGGCGACCGCGCCCGCGTCGATGGTGATCGTGCCCTTCGGTTCGAGCGAGCCGGCGATCCAGCGCTTGCGCGCGGCGACCGGCGTCGCGGGGGTCAGAAACCAGGTGCAGCGTCCGCCCTTGGCGATCGCGCTCAGGGGATGCTCGATCTGTCCGGACGCGATCACCATATGGGTGCCGCCGATGGTGGCGATCTTGCCGGCCTCGACCTTGGTGCGCATGCCGCCGCGGGCGAGCTCGGATTCGGCCATGCCCGCCATCGCCTCGATTTCCGGCGTGATCGACGCCACCAGCGGAATGAGCCGCGCGTCGGGATTGGCGGCGGGTGGCTTGTCGTAGAGTCCCTCGACGTCCGAGAGCAGCACGAGCAGATCGGCGCTTGCCATGGTGGCGACGCGGGCGGCGAGCCGATCATTGTCGCCATAGCGGATTTCGCTGGTAGCGACTGTGTCGTTCTCGTTGATGACGGGAATGGCGCGCCATTCGAGCAGCTTGGCGATGGTGGAGCGCGCGTTGAGATAGCGCCGCCGCTCCTCCGTGTCCTGCAAGGTGACGAGGATTTGGCCAGTGCCCAGGCCATGGCTCGCCAGCACTTCCGACCAGATGCCGGCGAGCGCGATCTGGCCCACGGCGGCGGCGGCCTGGCTTTCCTCCAGCTTCAGCGGACCGCGCGGGAGCCTCAGGCGGGAGCGCCCGAGCGCGATCGAGCCCGACGAGACGACGAGAATGTCGCGGCCCTCGCCATGCAGCGCGGCGATGTCTTCGGCGAGCGCGGCGAGCCACGGGCGCCGGACGGCGCCGGCGGCCGAATCGATCAGCAGCGAGGAGCCGACCTTGATGACGATCCGGCGGAATTGCGACAGGCTGGGGCGCGACATGGGACGAACGGTTCTCGGTCAGGGATGCCAGGTCAGGGATGCCAGGTCAGGGATGCCAAGTCAGGGATGCCAAGTCAGGGATGCCAGGTGGAAGCGGCCGTGCGATCCGCATGATCTTCCTTGGTCGTCGTGTCAATGACGGCGACGAGCGCGCGTAGCGCTTCCTCGATGCCGGCGCCGGTGGCCGCCGAGGCGACCAGCGGCTTGGTCTTGGCCGCGCGCCGCAGCCGGGCGGTCTGCTCTTTGATTTCCTCGGCGGTGAGCGCGTCGGCCTTGTTCAGCACGATGATCTCGGGGCGTTCGCGAAGCCCTTGTCCATAGGCCTCGAGCTCCGCGCGCACGGTCTTGTAGGCCTTGCCGGCATGCGCGCAGGTGCCGTCGATCAGATGCAAGAGCACGCGGCAGCGCTCGATATGGCCGAGGAAGCGGTCGCCGAGGCCGGCGCCCTCATGCGCGCCCTCGATGAGGCCGGGAATATCGGCGAGGACGAATTCGCGGCCGTCGATCGAGACGACGCCGAGCTGCGGATGCAAGGTGGTGAAGGGATAGTCGGCGATTTTCGGCTTGGCGGCGCTGACGGCGGCCAGAAACGTCGACTTGCCGGCGTTGGGCAGGCCGATCAATCCGGCATCGGCGATGAGCTTCATGCGCAGCCAGATAGTGCGCTCCTCGCCCAACTGGCCGGGATTGGCGTGGCGCGGCGCGCGGTTGGTCGACGACTTGAAATGGGCGTTGCCGAAACCGCCATTGCCGCCGCGCGCGAGCATCGCCGTCTGGCCGATGTCAACGAGATCGGCGAGCAGCGTCTCGCGGTCCTCGTCGTAGATCTGCGTGCCGACCGGCACCTTGAGCACGATGTCCTTGCCGTTGGCGCCGTGACAGTCCTTGCCCATGCCATGCGCGCCGCGCTGGGCCTTGAAATGCTGCTGATAGCGGTAGTCGATGAGCGTGTTGAGTCCGTCGACGGCCTCCACGATCACGTCGCCGCCCTTGCCGCCATTGCCGCCATTCGGTCCGCCGAACTCGATGAACTTCTCGCGGCGAAACGACACGCAGCCGTTTCCGCCGTCGCCGGAGCGGATATAGACCTTGGCCTCGTCGAGGAACTTCATCGTTTCCTGCTTTCGCGGATGGCGGACCGCGCCGGTCGCGGCGTTATAGCCGTTCAGGCGACGCGGCGCACCGGTCGCGGCGGATCGAGCCGGCTCCAGGCCTCGCGCGTCAGCTCCAGGCGGTCGACCGGGGCCGAGGAACGCAGCGCCGCGAAGCGGTGCAGCTCGACGCCGGTCCATTCGAAGCCGCATTTTTCGAGCACCCGGCGCGAGGCGGCGTTGGTCACGCGCGCGCCCGAAACGATCCGGTCGATCCGCGCCGTCTCGAAGACATGGCCCGTCACCGCCCGCACCGCTTCGCTGGCGTAGCCGCGTCCCCAATGCGGCGCGCCGAGCCAATAGCCGAGTTCGGGGCCGTCGCGACCGGTCCAGTCGAGCCCGCACAGGCCGATCAATTCCCCGTCGCGCCGCTCGATGGCGAGCACCGTGCCGGCGCGCCCCTCGGCCGCGGCGACGAGGAATTCCTCCGCGTCGCGCAGCCGGTAGGGGAACGGAATACGCCTGGTGTTCTCCGCGATCCGCCGGTCGTTGGCCAGCGCCGCGATGGCGCGCGCGTCGGCGATCGCCGGCCGTCGCAACCTGAGACGATCCGTCTTCAGCGGCGGCCGCAAGGGCTCGTTTCGCGGCGTGGTCACGGTGCCCGGCATGGGCGGTTCCTCCAGATGGCCGTTTCGTCCGAGGTCGGTTGATGTCGCCGTCTTGATGTCGACCACGGAATCAAAAAGGGGAGCCGGCTGTCCCGTCTCCCCTTGGACCGTCTTGGCGGTCCGCCGGTTCAACGAGGTGCCGGCGGACGCGAAAATGTCTCCGCCTTGCTACTCGGCCGCGGGCTCCATCGCCGGCACGACCGACACGAAAACGCGACCCTTGGCCTTGGTGCGGAATTCGACGCATCCGTCGGACGTCGCGAACAGCGTATGGTCGACCCCGATGCCGACATTCTGGCCGGGGTGCCATTTGGTGCCGCGCTGGCGCGCGATGATGTTTCCGGCGATCACCTGCTCGCCGCCGAACGCCTTGATGCCGAGGCGCTTGCCCGCGGAATCGCGCCCGTTGCGCGACGAGCCGCCCGCCTTCTTATGTGCCATGATCGCCTCCGACTTCGGTTAGTTCAGCTAACGCGATTCCATGATGGAATCATGTCGCGCTCAGGGTCATTTCTTGGTCTTCGCCGCCGGCTTCTTGGCCGCCGACTTCGTCGCCGCCTTGGCGGGGGCCTTGGCCGCGGATTTCGCGGCCGGCTTCGCCGCCGCCTTCTTCGCGGCGGGCTTGGCGGCCTTGTTCTTTTCCGCCGGCGCTTCCGCCGCGCCCGCCTCGGGCTTGGCCTTGACCGGCTTCGGAGCGGCCGTGACCGTCGGCTCCTTGCCGTCGGTCAGGATCTCGGCGACGCGCACGACGGTGAATTCGTCGCGATAGCCGCGCTTGCGCCGCGAATTCTTGCGGCGGCGCTTCTTGAACGCGATGACCTTCGGGCCGCGCTTGTGCTCGACGACCTCCAGCATGACGGAAGCACCCGCCACGACCGGATTGCCGATGACGGGGGTTTCCCCGCCCACCATCAGCACGTCGGACAGCCGCGCGAGCGAGCCCGGCTCTCCCGCGATCTTCCCGACCGCGAGGACATCGTTGGGGGCGACGCGATATTGCTTACCCCCGGTCTTGATGACTGCGAACATCGTTCTTCCTTCGTGTCCGGCCCCGCGGCTCGGAATGATCCGGCCCGGCTTCTTGTTCAGTCGTCGACGGTTAAGTCTTTGAAATTTATTGCTTTTGCCGCATCCGGCGGGCCTGGCACAAGTCCCGGCTCCACTGCCTGACACGCAAAAACAGACGGCGCGGGAAACCCCCGCGCCAAGCTGCGGCACTATAGGCAGGCGCGACCTCGAGTCAAGGCGAAAGCCGCTAATTCATTGTGCCGCAAGCGTTTGCAGCCTTGAGGGAGAGCGGTGCGGCGGGTGCCGATATAGGCCCGCCGCATGTCGCGGTCGATCCCACGCCGCCGCCGCCGGGCTGGAGCATGTTGGCGAAAAGCGCGACGCGGTTGCCCGCCGACATCATGCTCCAACTTATTGGAATCGATCACGTTCATGATTTTGGGTCGATCCGATCCCAAATCGTCCCGATCGAGGGGCCCGTCGCGGCCCGCCGGCCAATGAGGCCGACGGCGGCGCGATGTGCTTTCAGCCGGCGGGGCGAAGGCTTGGCGGTAGCTTGGGGAAAACGTTGGCCGCGCGCGGCGACGGGCGCAAGGCGGTGGCGAGGCGACGGCGACGCGAGGAGGGCCGCGCGGCGGAGGCGACGCGTCAGGCTCATTCGCCTTGTCTCGCCCGTCAAGCTCGCCTAATACTCCGCCCCGCAACCGAACGCCCGTCGTCGCGTTCGCTTCGGCCCCCGCGGAGAGGTGGCTGAGTGGTTGAAAGCACCGCACTCGAAATGCGGCATACTCGCAAGGGTATCGGGGGTTCGAATCCCTCCCTCTCCGCCACTT
>JAYRVF010000005.1:0-205230 GCA_041918675.1 Xanthobacteraceae bacterium | reverse complement strand
GTATTCGTCGGCGCCGTCGGCTTGAACGCGCTGCTGCCGCGGATCAAGGCCGTTCGCGCCGCGAAGGCGAATTGAGCGCGGACAGGTCGGCGAATTTGGCGATTGTCGCCGCGCGCGCAACCTTCGGACTTCGAGCGGAGAGGCGTAGGGGCTCGCGGCGCGCGTTGGTGAATTGGGCCGGATCCACGGATCTCCTGACGAGCACGCGGGTCGTGGCCGCCGCGTCGATGCGCGAAGGCTGGTTCCTATCGGCTTGCAATGCCTCTGCCGACCGGAAAATCACCATGCGTCGATGAGTTTCCTCACCCGTCGCGTCTTCGGGCGCGCGCGTCGCCGCGGCGCGATCCCGCCATCCTCGACTGGCGCTCGCCATCCGCGACATGCCCGCCGGCGGCGTGACAAATGAAGAAGGCTAAACTAATCATGCGGCGAGGCGCGGCGGCCGGAACGGCCGGTCCATCGGACGGGTCGGAAGGTGACCGCGCGCATCGGCCGCGCGCATTGGTGGTGCATGCATGAACGCAGCGTTCCGTCGATTTCTTTTTCTTGGGGTCGCCGCCATCGTCATCCTGGGCATGGCGTTCCTGCCTCGCGCGCGCAATGACGGAACGGAGACGAGCGCGACCCTCAATATTTTCGGCACGCTCGTTGAAATCATCATTCGCGATGTGAGCGAAGCGACCGCGCGCCGCGCGATCGCTGCGCTGTCGTCCGACTTCCAGGACATGCACCGGAATTGGCATGCCTGGGAAGCGGGAGGCGAACTGGGCGACCTCAACAAGGCCATCGCCGAGGGCCGTGATATGGCGGTGAGTCCGCGGCTGTCGCGCCTGATCGAAGGAGCGAAGAAATATTCCCGACTGAGCGATGGGCTTTTCAATCCGGCCATCGGCGCCCTTATCGCGGAATGGGGATTCCACGCCGACTTGCCGCCGGCCGGCGACATTCCATCCGCGACGGCGATCCAGCGGCTGGTCGCGCAAAGGCCTTCGATGGACGACCTGATCATTGAGGGCGGGCGGGTTTCCTCGCGCAATCGATCCGTTCGGCTTGATTTCGGCGGTGTCGCCAAGGGCGCGGCATTGGACCTCGCCGTGACGCGTCTTAAGTCGCTCGGGATTCACAACGCGGTTGTGAATGCCGGCGGCGATCTCAACGTGATGGGTGACCACGGCGACCGGCGCTGGCGCGCCGGCATCCGGCATCCGCTGCATTGGGGGGTTATCGCCTCCGTTCCGCTGGACGCCGGGGAGGGGATACATACGTCCGGCAATTACGAGCGGTACCGCGAATACGAGGGTCGGCGTTATACCCACATCATCGATCCGCGTACCGGCATGCCGATCGAGCGGATCGCTTCGGCGAGCGTCATCCACACCGACGGCGCGCTCGCGGACGCGGCGGCGACCGCCTTGTGCGTCGCCGGTCCGACCGAGTGGATCCGCGTCGCCCGTCGCATGGACATCAAATTCGCGATGCTGGTGGACATGGACGGCACCGTCTATCTCACGCCGGAAATGAATGCCCGGATACGTTTTGAAGGTGATCCGCCGCCCAAGGTGATCATCGAGTCCCTGTCCGAGGCGGGCGGTTAACGTCGAGCGGCGCGTACCGTCGCGTCAAATGACCGTCGCGCACGAAACCATCGCGCAAGATTCCGCACCGCCGAGATCATCGGTCGCCGCGACGCGGTAGCGCCATTTTCTTCAAGCACCCGAGCCGTTTCCCGCGCTTCGCGTCGCGCCCGCCGCACCCAATTTACATCACGGCAATGGATGTCGCCGCTATTGGGCTACCGCAGTCGGGTCGAATCCGTGCGCAAAAGGCGACCATCATTGGAAGGTTGCGGTGCAGCAGGATTCTGGCATTTCATTCGGATTCAGCGTAGTTCTTTGATTGCGAATTTGTGTCGACAGGTTGGGGGGCCTGATCAACATGAACAAAAACATCACGCGCCGTCGCGCGCTCAAAGTCGGAGCCGGTTCGCTAGCGGCAGCGGGCTTCCTCGGCTTGGGAAGCAAATTTTCCTGGGCATCGCACCATGTCGTCGTCGTCGGAGGAGGCGTGGGCGGCGGGACCACCGCGATTGCGCTCAAGCAACGCGATCCACGTATTCGGATCACCTTGATCGAACGCGATCCGACCTTGTTGGCGCCGCATGCGAATAGACCCGATATCGCGGACGACGCGCGGCGCGTCCTATATCAGGATCTGCGGGCAGCGGATGTGCGTCTCGCGATCGACGATGTCGTCGGCGTCGATTGGACCGCGCGACGGGCGATCGCGCTGAGCGGACGCGCCTTTGAATTCGACCAGCTCGTCGTCGCTCCGGGAATTGCGCCGCGCGGCGAGGATATCGAAGGCTACGACGCGGTGGCGGCGTACGAATTCCCCCACGCCTGGACCAGCGGGCGCGAGGCCTATCGGCTGCACGCGCAAATCCAGGCGATGGCCGACGGCGGCGTCATGATCATCCGTGTCCCGGCGGGGCCGCAGCGCTATCCGCGGGGTCCGTACGAACGGGCGGAGCGTGTCGCCCGGTATCTGATGCGCGAAAAGCCTCGCTCAAAGATCATCATTCTCGATGCCAAGGACGAACTTCCGCGCGAACTGACGTCGGAGCGCGGTTGGGCCGACGACATTCCGAACGGCATGATCGAATGGGTTCCGGCGCGCGCGGGCGGCAATGTCACCGCCGTCGATGTGCCGGGCAAACGGCTCGCGGCGGGCTTTGGCTGGATCGCCGGCGACGTCATCAATTTCATCCCCGCTCAGCAGGCCGGCGCGATCGCGCGGCTTGGCGGATTGGTCGACGAGACTGGTTGGTGCCCGGTCGCCCCCGACAGCATGCGCTCGCGTCTGCGACCGGCGGCCTGGGTTCTTGGTGATGCCAATGATGTCGAGGCCGGCGGTAAGTCGGCGGATGCCGCGCGACAACAGGCATATGTCTGCGCGGCGGAAATGCCGGTCGCCGGGTAGCGTCCGACGACGTGTGATTCTTGCGACTGGCGAGCGAACCTTATGGGTACGGTTGATCTACCGCTGATCAGTGGCGCCGCCGCCTTCATGACGGTGCTGGGGATCCTTTTGGCCGGCGCGCTGGCTTTCGCCAACAAGCTGCTTTGGGTGTACGAGGATCCCCGCATTCATGAAGTCGAAGGGCTTCTGCCCTCGACCAATTGCGGCGCCTGTGGTCTCGCTGGCTGCCACACCTTCGCCGAGGCCGTGGTCGCCGGCACGGTCGCCCCGTCGCAATGCACCGTCTCTTCACCCAGCGCGGTCGAGGAAATAGCCGACTATCTCGGCGTGGATGCCGGCGAGACCGAAAAGCGCGTGGCGTATCTCGCCTGCGCCGGCGGCAGCCATGTCGCCCGCATGCGCGCCTATTATGTCGGCATGGGAAGTTGCCGCGCCTCGGCGCAGGTCGCCGGCGGTCCGAAAGCCTGCGCCTGGGGTTGCCTGGGACTGGGCGACTGCGCCGTCGTCTGCGAATTCAACGCGATCACCATGGACCGGAACGGACTTCCGGTCGTCAGCGCGCAGTTATGCACGGCCTGCGGCGATTGCGTCGATGTATGCCCCAAGCATCTCTTCTCTCTCCATCCGATAAGTCACAAGCTCTGGGTGGCTTGCGCCAATCGTTTGCATGGCGACACGGCCGAACTCGCCTGCGACGTGGCATGCACGGCCTGTGAACGCTGCGTCAAGGACGCGCCCGAGGGGTTGATCGACATTCGCGACAACCTGGCGGTGATCGACTACGAGAGGAACGAACTGGCCTCGCACGCCATCATCGAGCGATGCCCGACCGGCGCGATCGTATGGCGCGATGTGGACACCGGCCTTCGCAAGGGCAAGGGCGCCAAGACGATCATCCGCACTGAATCCTTGCCGCACCGACAAATCTAGGAAGCGATAAGAAAATCGAATTTAGGATACCCGCGATGCTTAAGAAAAATCTTGAGAATAGTCTGAAATATCCTGGCATTCCCATGGCGCTCGACGGCAACACCGCCGTCATCATGTGCGAGCGGGAGGCCTCCGATGCCGCGGGCGCCTATCCCATCACCCCGTCGACCCAGATGGGGGAATACTGGGCCGAGGAAACGGCGAAAGGGCACGTCAACATTTCCGGCAAGGCGCTCGTGTTCATCGAGCCGGAATCGGAGCATGCCGCCGCCGCCGTGACCGCCGGCATGTCCATGTCCGGCCTGCGCGCCACCAACTTCTCCTCGGCGCAGGGCATCGCCTTCATGCATGAATCGCTCTACGCCGCGGCGGGCAAGCGGCTGCCCTATGTTCTCAATATCGGCTGCCGGGCGATCACCAAGGCCTCGCTCAACGTGCATTGCGGCCATGACGATTTCCACTGCATCGACGACACCGGCTTTTTTCAGGTGTTCGCCTGCGACGTCCAGGGAGCCGCGGACCTCAATCTGATCGCCCGCAAGGTGGCCGAGCTGTCGTTGACGCCGGCCGCGGTCGGGCAGGACGGATTTCTGACCACCCATGTGATCGAACCGCTGATGGTGCCCGAGCGGGAGCTCATCGCGGAGTTTCTCGGCCGGCCCGACGACATGATCGAATGCCCGACGCCGGCGCAGAAGATGATCTACGGCGAGCGCCGCAGGCGGGTGCCGGCGATCTGGGACGTGGACAGCCCGATGATGTCGGGGACGGTCCAGAATCAGGATTCCTTCATGCAGACGGTGGCCGCCCAGCGGCCCTATTTCTATGACCACATCCGGACCATCACCGACCAGGTCATGGCGGAGTTCGAAGGCCTGACCGGGCGGCGCTATCGCCGCATCGGCGACTACAAGTTGGACAAGGCCGATTATGTCATCGTCGGGATGGGATCGCTGATCCCCCAAGCCCGCGCCGTCGCGGACTATCTGCACGAGACCCGCAAGCTCAACGTCGGCGTTCTTGACGTGACCATGTATCGTCCGTTCCCGGGTGATCTGGTCAGCACGGCGCTATTGGGCAAGAAGGGCGTCGCGGTTCTCGAGCGCACCGACCAGCCGCTCGCGGAAGACCTTCCGCTGATCCGCGAGGTTCGCGCCTCGATCCTCAAGAGCGTCGAGAATGGCGCGGCTCCCGCCGGAACCAGGCCTTATCCGGACCACGGCGTCTGCCGCAATCTCAAGGACGCGCCGCCGCTCTATTCGGGAATCTACGGTCTCGGCAGCCGGGACCTGCAGCCCGAAGGCATCATCGCCGCCGTCGAGAACATGCTGCCGAAGGGGGCCGGCCGGAAACTGTTCTATCTCGGCATCGATTTCGTGCCGGCGACCGCCGCCACGCCCAAGCAGGAAATCCATCGGGAAAAGCTGCTCGAGAGCTATCCGGGCGTCGAAAAGCTGGCGCTGCACGGGTCCGAGAATCCGAACCTGCTGCCCAAGGATGCGATCACCGTGCGGATGCATTCGATCGGGGGTTGGGGGGCCATCACGACCGGCAAGAACCTGGCGATGACCCTCTATGACCTGCTCGGGTACAACATCAAGGCCAACCCGAAATACGGCTCGGAAAAGAAGGGGCAGCCGACGACCTATTACATGTCGGCCGCGCGCGATCCGATCCCGGTGAACTGCGAGTACCATTTCGTGGATGTCGTGCTCTCGCCCGACCCCAACGTCTTCAGCCATTCCAATCCGGTCGCCGGCCTGAAGAAGAACGGCACCCTGATCATCCAATCCTCTTGTGACGATCCCGACACGCTTTGGAACAGTTTCCCGAGCCACGCGCGGAACTACATCGTCAAGAACGACATTCGCGTCTTCTATATCGACGGATTCAAGATCGCGCGGGACGAGGCATCCTCGGCGGATCTCCAACTGCGCATGCAGGGCAACGCGTTCCAGGGCGCCTTCTTCGCCGCGTCTCCGCTGATGGAGAAGGCCGGATTGGACGAAAGGAAGCTGTTCGCCGCGATCACCGATCAGTTGCTCGACAAGTTCGGCGCCAAGGGCAAACGCATCGTCGAGGACAATATGCGGGTCGTGCACCGCGGCTTCAACGAGGTCAAGGAGATCGTCGACAAGCCGCTCGGCGATCGGTCGCCGGCGGAGGTGAAGAAGAAAAGCAACCTGCCGATCATGCTGAAGCGGATTCCGACCGCCGAAAGCGGCGCGGCCGACATTCACCGCTTCTGGGAACAGACCGGCAGCGCCTATGCCACCGGCAAAGGCTCCGATGTCGCCGCCGATCCTTTCCAGGCTCTCTCGCTGATCCCCGCGTCGACCGGCGTGTTCCGCGACATGACGCAGATTCGGTTCAGCTATCCCGAATTCCTGGCGGACAAATGCACCGCCTGCGGCGAATGCTACACGGTCTGCCCGGACTCGGCCTGCCCGGGATTGGTGAACACCGTCCAGGAGGTGTTCGATACCGCGATTTCGATCGCCGAGAAGAAGATCGGCCCGACCGAATATTTGCGCCGCGAAAGCCGGGCGCTGGAGAAAGCGCTGCGGCCGTTGCTGGGCGATGGCGGCGGGGAGACCAATTTCCGTGCTCTCGTGGCGGGGCTCCTCGACGAGACATTCCGCAAGTCGGAATTGGCGGGCGAGAGCCGGGATAAGTTGGAGCGGGAAATCTCCCAATTCAAGCAGGCGCTCGCCGAGTTCAGGTTCGCGATCACCAAGCCCTATTGGAGCAACAGGGAGAAGAAGGAAAAGGGTTCGGGCGGCCTGTTCTCGATCACCGTCAATCCATACACATGCAAGGGCTGCATGCTTTGCGTGGAAGTCTGCGACGACAAAGCGCTGGTCGAGCTCGCGCAGGACGACAAGGCGATCCAGCGGATGCGCGACGAATGGGATTTCTGGCTGCGACTGCCGACGACCGGCCGGCAGTTCAGCCGCATCGAGGACCTCGATGACAAGATCGGCGCGCTGCAGACGCTGCTGCTCGACAAGCGTGCCTATAATTCCATGGTCTGCGGCGACGGCGCGTGCCTCGGCTGCGGCGAGAAGACGGTCATTCACCTATTCACGGCCACCGTCACGTCGCTGATGCAGCCGCGCATCAAGAAGCATGTCGAGGAACTGGGCGACCTGATCAAGCGGCTGGAAGTTCACATCCGGCTGAAGCTTTCCGAAGGTCTCGACCTTTCCAATGTCGGGGTGATCGACAGCATCGTCGCCGGCAAGGCCGAAGGCGACCTGACCTTGTCCGATCTGTCCAGCCGGCTCGACAGCGACCGCGAGACGACGGTTCTGGATCGGCAATGGCTCAAATGGGCGACCGGCCTGCTGGACACGTTGCGCGACCTGAAGTGGCGATATGAAGAAGGCCCGACCGCGCGCGGACGCGCCGATCTGGGATTCATCAACGCGACGGGCTGCACGTCGGTTTGGGGGTCGACCTATCCGTTCAACCCGTATCCGTTCCCCTGGACCAGCCATCTGTTCCAGGACAGCCCGTCCATCGCGATGGGCGTATTCGAAGGCCACATGGCGAAAATGGCGGAGGGCTTCAAGGCCATCCGCTCGGCCGAGCTGCTCCTGCGCGGCGAATACAGCAAGCTCGAACACGAGGCCCGGTTCCAGCATTTCGGCTGGAAGGACTTCAGCGACGAGGAATGGCATTTGTGTCCGCCGGTGGTTTCCGTCGGCGGCGACGGGGCCATGTACGACATCGGCTTCCAGAACCTGTCGCGCGCGTTGGTCTCCGGGATGCCGATCAAGGTGCTGGTGCTCGATACCCAGGTCTATTCCAACACCGGCGGCCAGGCCTGCACCTCGGGCTTCATCTCGCAGGTGGCCGACATGAGTCCCTTCGGTCCGGCTTGGAAGGGCAAGCAGGAGGTGCGCAAGGAGATCTCGCTCATCGGCATGGCCCATCGCACCAGCTACGTGTTGCAGGGCTCGATGAGCAACATCACGCATCTGCTGGAGGGCTTCATCGACGGCCTCAACAGCCGTCGTCCGGCGTTGTTCAACGTCTATGCCGCCTGTCCGCCCGAGCACGGCATCGGCGACGACATGGCGCGCCAGCAATCGAAACTGGCGGTTGAATCCCGCGCCTATCCGCTATTCAAGTTCAATCCCGATGTCGGCGAGACCATCGCCGAATGCATGGACCTCGAGGGCAATCCCGCGATCGACGCGGACTGGCCGGATTACAGCATCAGCTTCGTCGACGAGAGCGGCGGAACGGGCAAGTTGGCGACGCCGATGACGTTCGCCGATTTCGCGGCGACCGAAGGACGCTTCGGCAAGCAGTTCAAGAAGGTGCCGCCCGATAGCTGGAACGACGACATGGTTCCCTTCCATGAGTTCCTCGATCTCGACGAGGACGATCGCGAGGGCAAACATCCGTTCATCTGGGGCGTCGACGAACGGAACCGGGCGATCCGCATCGTCTGCTCGGCGGAAATCGTCGCGTCGGCGGAAGAGCGGCGCGGCTTCTGGCGTCAGCTCAAGGGCATCGCCGGGTTGTCGAACGTCGTCGACGTGGAGGCGCTGGTCAGGCAGACCAAGGCCGAGATGGCGCAGAAGCTGACGTCGGCGCTGCTCGGTCTCTCGGCGTCGGGGAACGCCGGGTTCTTGCTCGACAGCGCGCCGTCCGCGGGCGGCGCCGGAACCGCGAAGGCGGGCGGAGCTTCGCCGGGGAACGGCGGCGGCCTCGCGGCCGACTACGAAGCGGTCTGGGTCGAGACACCGGAATGCACGGCCTGTGACGAGTGCATCGCCATCGCTCCCGGCGTCTTCCAGTACAACAACGACGGTAAGGTCATCATCGTCGATCCTCGGGGGGCGCCCTATCGAGACATCGTCAAATCGGCGGAGAAATGCACCGCCGAATGCATCCATCCGGGAACGCCTTGGAACATGGGCGAGAAGGATGTCGCCAAACTGATGAAACGCGCCGAGAAGTTCAGGTAGGGGCGGGGCGATGGGCTTCCTTCCATCCCTGTCGAGACTGGGATTTGGCCACGGCGTTCATCCGCCGCAGCACAAGGCCCATACGGCCTCGATTCCCATTCGCCGGCTTGCCTTCCCGCCGCGACTGATCGTCCACCTCGATCAGTTCATCGGCGCGCCCGCCATCGCGATTGTCGCCAAGGGGCAGGAAGTCGTGCGCGGCGAGCCGATCGCCAAGCCGGGCGGCGCGGTCTCCGTTCCGATGCACGCGCCCGCGACCGGCGTCGTCAGCGGCATCGAGCCGATGCCGACGATACGGGGAACCGTATCGCCGGCCATCATCATCGACGTGCAGGCGGGGGCCACGCAGGAAATCCTGTATTCGGTTCCACCTCGACTTGACGGGATCGCCCGCGAGGAACTGCTCGCGCTGATCCAGGAAACCGGGCTGGTGGGGCTGGGCGGGGGCGCGTTTCCGACGCATGTGAAATTCGCCGCTCCGCCCGGCGATGCGCACCATGTCGATACGCTCATCGTCAATGGCGCGGAGTGCGAGCCGTTCCTGACCGCCGATGACCGGGTCATGATCGAGCAGCCCGAGGACCTGGTTCGGGGAATCCGCTACGTCATGCGCGCGATCCCGGTCGACCGGGCGATCATCGGCATCGAGTCCAACAAGCCGACCGCCATCGATGTTCTCCAGCGGCATCTGGCGAAGGAGGCGATCCAGGACATTCAGGTGCGGGTCGTCGAGACGATCTATCCGCAAGGCGCGGAAAAGATCCTGATCAAGTCGCTGCTCGGGCGCACGGTTCAGCCGGGTCAGTTGCCCAGGACCGTCGGCGCCGTGGTCAGCAATGTGGGGACGATCGCGCAGCTCGGCCATCTGCTGCCGCGCGGCGAAGGCATGGTCGAGCGCGTCGTGACCGTCGTCGGCGCCGGCGTGCGGCGGCCGGGGAACTATCGCGTTCCCATCGGCACACCGCTGGGATTCGTCCTCAAGGAGGTCGGCTGCGACGCCGGCGTGACCAAGATCGTCCTGGGCGGACCGATGATGGGCATGGCGGTTTCCGACATCGACACGCCGGTGACCAAGGGCGTGTCGGGCATTCTGGTGCTCCGCGATACGCCGCTCGACGACAATGCGAGCCGGCAATGGCCGTGCATCCGCTGCGCCCGCTGCGTCGACGCCTGTCCGATGTACCTCAACCCGTCGATGCTCGGACAGCTCGCGGCCAATCGCCGGTATGAAGAGATGGCGGAGAAATACAATCTGGCGAACTGCTTCGAATGTGGATGTTGTTCCTATGTCTGCCCGTCGAATATCCCTTTGGTCCATTATTTCCGGGTCGCCAAGGTGGTCATGCACCAAAAGAAGGCCGTCTAGGCGATGAAGAAAAGGCTGCGGGTCCAGCTCGGAACATCGCCACATATTCATAGTGGCGCGGACGTCGCCGACATCATGGCCAATGTCGTCTACGCGCTCGTCCCGCTGGTGCTCTATATGGTTTGGCAGTTCGGCGTGAGCGCCTTGGCGTTCCTGGTCGCCATCGTCGCCGCGTGCCTGGCCACCGAGCGCCTGTTCTGCTGGCTGAACAACGAGCGTAGCTCGTTGAACGACTACAGCGCCGTCATCACCGGAATCCTGCTGGCGCTGACGCTTCCTCCGAGCATGCCGATGTGGATGGGCGCCGTTTCCGGGCTGGTCGCCATCGGCCTTGGCAAGGTCATCTTCGGGGGGCTCGGCTTCAACATGTTCAACCCGGCCCTCGTCGGACGGGCGTTCGTGCAGGCCGCCTTTCCGGTGGCCGTCAACACGTGGCCGCCGCCGTTTTTTGAAGGTCGGTTTCACACCTTCATCCCCTCGACCTTCACCCCGCCGATGTTGTCTCCTCCCAACATCGTCGAATGGGGCCACGGCGTTTCCGATTTCTACTCCGGAGCCACGCCCCTGGCGTTGCAGAAATTCGAGGGCACCCAGGTCTCGACGATTGAGCTGTTCATGGGGCTGAAGCCGGGATTTTCAACCGGCGCGCCGGCGGCGCTCATCCTGCTCTGCGGCCTGTATCTCGCGTTCCGCCGGATGTTGGACGTGCGCATCCCGATTTCCGTCATGGCGGGCGCGGCGGCGCTCTCGGGCGCTCTCTATCTCATCGATCCCAAGGTCTATCCGGATCCGTTGTTCGTCTTGTTTTCCGGCGGCCTGATGTTGGGCGCATGGTTCATGGCGACCGACATGGTGGGCTCGCCGGTCACGCCGTTGGGCTCGGTGATCTACGGCGTGCTGATCGGGGTCATCACGGTGCTTATCCGTCTTTTCGGCGGCATGGCCGAGGGCGTGATGTATGCGATCCTTCTCGGCAACGCCGCGACGCCATTGATCGAGCATCTGACCCAGCCGCGACCGCTCGGACAGAAGCGCGGGAAGCCGAAATCGGGTCCGGACTGAGACGATGGCCGAAACGGGCGAGAACCACGAATTGCCGAAGACGCCCGCCGTCGCCATGCTGGTGACGCTGGGCGGTATCTCCATGCTGTCGGGCTTGTTGATCGTCACGGCCTATCAACTGACCAAACCGATCATCGAGGAGAACCAGCGGATCGCGATCGAGGCGACGATCGCGCAGGTCATTCCCGGCGCGGCGAGGCAACGACGATTCATCGTCAGGGACAAGAACGTTTTTCCGGCTGAGGAAGGCGGCGCGGGCGTGGTCGTCCATGCCGGATACGACAAGGACGGCAAGCTGATCGGAATCGCATCCCAGGCCTCCGCGCAGGGCTACGCCGACGTCATCACGCTGCTGTTCGGCTATGAGCCCGAGTGCAAATGCATTCGTGGCATGAAGGTTCTCAAGAACGCCGAGACGCCAGGGCTCGGCGACAAGATCAAATTCGACAAGTCGTTTCTGGAGAATTTCGTCAAGCTGAATGCAAGCCTCAACGCGGATGGAACGGCCCTCGAAAACCCGATCATCACGGTCAAGCACGGCGCGAAAAAGAACGATTGGGAAATCGACGCCATTTCCGGCGCGACCATTTCATCCCGCGCCGTAGGCGCGGCGCTCAACAAGGCGGCGCAGGCGCTGTTGCCGCAGCTCGTTCCCCATCTGGAGACGTTGCGCAAAGGCTATCCGGATTCCCCGGCGCCCCAATAATCCCAACGCGGAAATGACGGCATGAAACACAAGGCCGACGAAACGATCACCTGGAGCGTGTTCACCGAAGGATTGTGGCGGGAGAATCCCGTTTTCGTCATGCTCCTCGGCATGTGCCCAACGCTGGCCGTCAGCAACACCGCGATCAACGCGCTCTCAATGGGACTGGCGACGACATTCGTTCTGATTTCTTCCGGCGCGCTGGTTTCGCTGTTACGCAACGTCATCCCCGGACCGGTGCGGATCGCCACCTATATCATTATCATCGCGACCTTCGTGACCATCGTCGACTACCTGATCCAGGCCATTTCCCGCGATCTCTACAACGCGCTGGGCGCCTTCATTCAGCTCATCGTCGTGAACTGCATTATTCTCGGGCGCGCGGAGGCGTTCGCGTCGAAACACCGGGCCGTCAAGACCATGGTCAATGCCGCCGGCATGGGCCTCGGCTTCACCCTTGCATTATCGTGTCTTGGCATCGTTCGCGAGATTCTCGGCGCCGGGTCGCTGTTCGGCTTCGAGTTGTTCGGACCGCGTTTCGAGCCGTGGGTGGTGATGATACTTCCGCCCGGCGGTTTCATCGTCCTCAGCCTTTGGCTGGTGCTGTTCAACTGGTTCAAGGAACGCGCCGCGTCGCGCAAGACGCGGGTCGGAGAGCCCCATGCAGTCTGAAAGCCTGACCTTCATCTTTCTCAACGCCACTTTGATGAACAACTTCGTGCTGGCGATGTTCCTGGGGCTGTGTCCGTTCCTGGGCGTTTCGGCCAAGCTCGAAACCGCGTTGCCGATGGGGCTGGCCACCTCATTCGTCCAGCTCATCAGCGCCGTATGCGCTTATTGGATCAACCGCCTGCTGGTCGCCTTCGATATCGAGTTCCTGAGATTGATCGCGTACATCGCGGTCATCGCCTCGGTGGTTCAACTGGTCGAGATGGTTCTGAAGAAATCCTTTCCGGTGCTATTCAGGGCTCTCGGAATCTATCTTCCGCTCATCACCACCAACTGCGCCGTTCTCGGACTGGCGCTGTTTCAGACGGCCAAGCAATATGATTTTGCCCAATCGCTGATTTACGCGCTCGGCGCGGGAGCAGGGTTCACGCTCGCGATCGTGCTGATGGCCGGCCTGCGCGAGCGGTTCGCGCTGATCAAGATTCCGAACGTCGTGCAGGGGGCTTCCTTGAGTCTGATGGTCGGAGGCTTGCTGTCGCTGTCCTTCATGGGCTTTGCCGGGCTCGGCGGCGGTCATTGACGAGGCGTCGAGATTGGAGGCGTAACCGATGGCGAATTATCTGATAGCGATCCTCGGCATCGCCGCGCTTCTATCCGGCTGGATTTGGGTTCAGCGGATCACCCTTCGCTTCGCGCTGGCGCATCCGGAATTCGGGCCGCCGAGGGAAGAAGGGAAGGGCGGCTGCGGCGGCTGCTCATGCGGGTCGTCAAGTCAGTGCGAGCGCTCCCGCTGAGCGGCGCGACCGGCGGACGGAACGCCATCGATCGGTGTCGGTCCCATCTTCATCCCATGGGAGCGACGATGCGCCGGTGATCCGCCGGCTTTCGATTGTCGGGCTTCGTCACTCCGGCGGTGACGGAAGACGCGTCGAAGCGGGGCCGTCGCATTTCGCCAGTTGTCCGAGGATGCGATCGGCCTCGATTCTCCAATTGATCGCGCGGGCGAATTCAGCATCGCCACGGGAACCGAAGGTTCCGCCATCGGCCAGTCCGGCGGCCCATTCCTGGCGCTCGGCGGTGCCTTCGGCCGACCACGGATCGAGGCCGACTTCGCGCACCGTCCGCGCGACCTCGCGCATTTCCTCGCCGCGCCGGCGACCATGTTCGATCACGCGCTGGAAGAAATACGTCGCGAGTTTCTCCCAATCCATGCCGGGAAAGGTCTCGTGAAGCGACGCGATCACCGCGTCCTCGACGCCGTGGGCTCGCGCCGTGGTGAAGCTCTCGATCACCATCGCCTCAAATCCCTTGACCATCACGCTTCGGCACATCTTGATGGCCGAGGCGACGCCAAGGCGCGCATCGGCGATCTTCGCCGAAAATCCGAGCGCCGCGAGCGCGTGAGCAAGCTCGCCCGCGTCGGGCCCGCCGAGCAGCAGCGGCACGGAAATCCGATAGGGTGGCACCGATGTCATGACCGCGCCCTCGACGAAGCGCCCGCCGGCGCCGTTGATCACGGCGGCCGTCTCGATTTTCGCTCCCGGAGAGGCGGAGTTGAAGTCGAGGTACCGGATGCCTTGACGCAGCCCGCGCGCGCATGCCTTCGCCGCGCCGACGGTTTGACTTGCCGTCACCGCCGAAATGACGAGATCGGCGCGCGCGGCAAGGTCGGCATGATCGCGAGCTAGGTCGACGCCAAACGCCGACGCATGCGCGCGTAGCGGCGCTTCCTCCGGTCCGCCGAGCTTGATGTCGTAGGCGATCAGCGACGCGCACCGTCCGCGCAAATCCTCGGCGAGAATGCGGCCGACCTCGCCATAGCCGAGGAGGCCGATTCTCCACGATGCCGGGTCGAATGCACGCGCCACGGCTTTCAATCCACGTACCTGAGGCCCGCCTTGGCCAATGCCTCGCGCATGGCATACATGTCGAGCCCGAGCTCGCCGGCGGCAAGACGCTGGCGTTTGGCCTGTTCGTTCGTCTCGCGCGCCGCGGCCGCTTCCGCCACTTGTGCCGCGATCGCCGCAGGAACGACGACGACGCCATCGTCGTCGCCGATGACGACATCGCCGGGATTGACCATCGCGCCGGCGCAGATCACCGCAATGTTCACCGACCCGAGCGTTGCCTTGATCGTTCCCTTGGCGCTGATCGCCTTGGAGAAGACCGGAAAATTCATCTGCGTGAGATCGCGCACGTCGCGCACGCCCGCGTCGATTATCAGTCCGACCGCCCCGCGCGCCCGAAATGAGGTCGCGAGCAATTCGCCGAAATAGCCGTCCGAACATTCCGCCGTGATCGCGGCGACCACGACATCGCCCGGCGCGATCTGTTCGACCGCCACATGCAGCATCCAATTGTCGCCGGGATGGAGCAGCACCGTCACCGCCGGGCCGCACAGCCGCGCGCCAGGATAGATCGGGCGCATGTAGGGGTGCATCAACCCAACCCGTCCCATCGCCTCGTGAATCGTGGCGACGCCAAAGCCCGCCAAGCTCGCGACCGCCGGCTTCGCCGCGCGATCGATGTTGCGCCGGACAATACCAAGGTTGTTCATGGCCTCGTTCATCTCCCCTTGGCTTTCAGGGCGGCGTCGAGCCGCGGATAGACGCGCCGCGCGTTGCCTTCGTAGACCTTGAACCGGTCGGCGGCCGACAGGTTCGCCGTCGCCCCGATATAGCGCTTGGTGTCGTCGTAATGGTGCCCGGTCTCGGGATCGATGCCGCGAACGGCGCCGATCATTTCCGACGCGAACAGGATGTTGTCGACGGGAATGACCTTGGTCAACAGGTCGATGCCCGGCTGGTGATAGACGCAGGTGTCGAAATAGATGTTGTTGAGCAGATGCTCGCGCAAACGCGGCTTCTTCAGTTCCTGCGCCAGTCCGCGGAATCGACCCCAATGATAGGGCACCGCGCCGCCGCCATGCGGGATGACGAATTTCAGAGTCGGGAAGTCCTTGAACAGATCGGACGTCAGGCACTGCATGAACGCCGTCGTGTCGGCATTGAGATAATGCGCCCCGGTGGTGTGGAAGCACGCGTTGCACGAGGTCGAGACATGGATCATCGCGGGCAATTCATGCGCGACCATGGCCTCGTAGATCGGATACCAATGGCGATCGGACAGCGGCGGCGATGTCCAGTGGCCTCCCGATGGATCGGGATTGAGATTGATCGCGACGAATCCGTAATCGGAAACGCATTTCTCGATTTCGGCGACGCAAGTCCCGGGATCGACGCCGGGCGACTGCGGCAGCATCGCCGCGCCGATGAAATTGTCGGGATAAAGTCGCGCGACGCGCGCGCATAGTTCGTTGCAGATGCCCGCCCAGGCGGCGCTGACCTGAAAGTCGCCGATATGATGCGCCATGAAGCTCGCGCGCGGCGAGAACACGGTGAGATCGATGCCGCGCTCGCGCATCTTGGCGAGTTGATTGGATTCGATGGTGTCGCGGATTTCGTCGTCGCTGATCTTGAGATCCGACGCGCGTGGCCGCCGCGCCGGATCGGCCAAGGCGGCGATCTGCCGATCGCGCCAAGCCTCGAGCGCTTTCGGCGCGGTGGTGTAGTGGCCGTGAATGTCGATGATCATCGTCGCTGATCTCGCCTCAAATCGCGGCGCCCCTCAAGCCGGCTTGTCCCAATCGAGCTTGCGTCGCCCTTCCTTGCCCGCCACCGAATAGAGCGCGTTCGGCGCGTTGCGCGTCGCCCGGAACCGCTCGATGGTTTCGCCGCGCATGGCGGCGTAGATGTGAAGGTTGGAAACGCCGACCACGGCGCCAAGCTTCTCAAGCATGAAGAAGATCACGCCATAGCGGATCATGCCGTCCCAATCGCGGCGGCGGACCAGATCCTTTTCTTCCTCGGTGAGCTGGGCCGCGGCGAAGGCCTCCTCCGGCGCGTCGAGGAAACGGCGTCGATGCGCGGGATCAATCATGCGATGAAGAAATTTGTTCAGGCGGTAGGCCTTGACGCTGACGGCGTGGGTGAATGGATGCGTGCCGGTGAGGCGCTCCGCGCCGGCAAGTTGATGGTTGATCCGCTCCCGCTGCTCCGCGCGCTTGTCGATCGGCAGCGGCTGATCGAGGTTTTCATAGATGGCGGTCGCGATGCCGGTCATCGACGGCAGATAATACGACTGGTGCGTCTTCTTGATGCTGGCCGACAAGGCGCCGCGCATGATCAGCCACATGATGACCTCGGCGCCCTCGAGGCCGCCAAGCTCGGCGTAGTCCGCGATGGTCATGCGCGTCAGCGCATCCGGATCCTTTTCGATCAATTCCAGGAACTGGTGATCCCAGGGGACATTGTTGAAGCCGGCGCGCGCGCCATGAACCTGGTGCGACAGCCCGCCGGTGGCGACGATGGCCACGGATATGTCTTCCGGATAGCTCTCGATCGCGCGACGCAGCGCGCGTCCGAGATTGTAGCAACGGCGGGCGGATGGAATCGGAAATTGAAGCACGCCGACCGCGAGCGGCACGATCGGCGTCGACCAGCCGTTGGCGTCGTGGTCGCACAGCACCGACAACGGCGACAGGCAGCCATGGTCGAGCGGCTTGTCCTGGAAGAAGGACATATCGAATTCATCGGCCACCAGGGACGCGCCGATGTGATGCGCCAAGGCCACGTGGGCCTTCACTGGCGGCAGGTCGCGCTCGCCGCCGCCCTCGTCGGCGATGCCATAGATCTTGTCGATGCCGAGCGCGAAGACCGAATAGTGATCGAAGAAAAACGACGTTACGTGATCGTTGTAGATCATGAACAGCGCGTCGGGCTTCTTTTCCTTCAGCCATTGGCGAACGGGCTCGAACCCCTCGAAGATCGGAGCCCATGCCGGATCATCCTTCTTGTTGCCATCGAACGCGAAGCCGATGGTTGGTGTGTGCGAACAGGCGACCGCGCCAATGATGCGTGCCATACTCTCCCTCCGTCATTCCGCTGAGTTGGCCTTGATCCCGCCATGGCCGCGGTCGTGATCGAGCCGATGTTCGTGAATGTCCGCGATCGTCGATCGCGCTGAATCTTGCGTTGCGCCTCTCATGGCGGCGGCACCAGGACATGCCCCTCGAACAGCGGGCGCGCCGTGCGCAGCAGGGCAACCGCGGGGGCGTCGGACGTCCCGATGCCGCTCAGCCGGATGGTGAATTCGCCGGTCGGATGCTCGACCGAAATATCTTGCGTTTCCGCTCCTTGGCGATCTTTCTCCAGCGACGCGCAAACCGTCTCCGGATCAGCGAAGGCGGTCGCCACCGAGGCCGCGCCCAGCACGCCGATCGCGTCGTGGCACCGATGCGGAATGAAAGTGCGGGTGCAGAGGTGACCGCCCTCGCGCGCGGGTGCGACCAGGGTCATCTTCGGAATCACTTTCCGCGCGACATCGCCGAGCCCCATCAACGAGCCGGCGAGAAGCCGGATGACTTCGATCCGCGCCTTCAGCTTGATGTTGGCGTCCAACTCGTGCGGCGTCTCATATCCCGTTACGCCGACATCGGCGGCGCGCATGAGAACAACCGGCATGCCGTTGTCGATGCAGGTGACCGCGATATTGTCGATCCGGTCGCGACGATTGCCGGTGGGATAGAGCGCGCCGCAACTCGATCCCGCGACATCGCGGAATCGCAGCTCAATCGGCGCGCCCGGCGTTGGCACACCGCTGATCCGCGTATCCCCGCCATAGCGGACGCGCCGATCGGGTGTCCGCACCACCGCCGTGCATCGTCCGCCGGTATTGACCATGTGGATTTGGACGTTGGTGACGCCGTCCGTCGCTGGCACGAGGCCCTGCTCGATCGCGAACGGTCCGACGCCGGCGAGAATATTGCCGCAGGTCGGCGAGTAGTCGATGCGGTCCTCGCCGATGACGACCTGGCCGAAGAGATAGTCGATTTCTCCCGGGCGATGAGCCGACGGCGAGATGATCGCCAGCTTGGTCGTCAGCGGCGTGCCGCCCCCGATGCCGTCGATCTGGCGCGCGTCGGGGGAGCCCATCGCCGCGAGCAGGATGCGGTCGCGCGCCGCGGCGGCCGCCGGCAGCACGTCGGCGCGGAAATAGGCGGCCTTCGAGGTCCCCCCGCGCATCCACACGCAGGGAATCCTCAGGAGATCGGAATGGGCGTCGTCGGGGCGCATCGTCGGCTGGACCGTATCGACATCGATGGGCCGAACTATAGCGCGGTCCGCCGACAAGTCCGTTGCCAAAGCCTGATTGTTCGTTCTAATTTTGTGATGCCGACGGCCAGGGAGCGACGGCGGGCGCGCCGCATGAATCAATAATTTTCGCGATATTTGGCTTTCGGTTGCTTGGAGTGCCGCGCCGTGAACCTCATCAACAGCGAGAATTGTGATGTGGCGAGGGCGCGCCGAGGCGCGGCGCCGATCGGCCTGAAGGTCGACGCGACCTTCGGCGGGGCGCGCCGCCGCGATGATTTCGGCCTCTCGCGTGGGCGGTGGAGAACGTCGTGAGCGAAGTCCGTCCGGTCGATACTGAAATCGAGGATTATCTGCATCATGTCCGCGACTTTGTCGCCGTGGCGCAAGGCGGATCGATCGCGAAGGCCTCGGCCGCGATATACAAGGCGCCTTCCGCCATCGCGCGCGCGATCGGCGAGCTTGAGCGGGGACTAGGTGTCGCGCTGTTCGAGCGCAAGCCGCGCGGCCTTCTGCTCAACGCCTATGGCAAGGCCGTTCTCGTCCGCGCCTCGCGCATCAACGATGAGATCGCCGAGGCCGTTGAAGCCGGCGTGGTCACCGGCGGCCGGCGGCGCGAAGCGGAGCGGACGGCGGTCGCCAATCTGCTGCGCGGCGGGCGGAACATCCGCTTGCTGACGGCGTTGATGGAGCTGCGAAATCTATCCAGCGCCGCGGCGCGGGTCGGCCTCACGCAAGCCGGCGCGAGCATGGCGCTGTCCCGCATGGAGAAGGCGGTTGGCACGCGGCTGTTTCAGCGCATGATGCGCGGCATGGTCGCGACCGACCTCGGCGCGATTCTGGTGTCGCGTGGCAAGCGTATCGTCGCCGAATTGCGACACATGCGGTCCGATATCGCGGCGATCGCCGGAACGCTACGCGGCCACGTCGCGATCGGCGCCCTTCCGCTCAGCCGCACCCATGTTCTGCCCACCGCGATCGCCGCGACGCTCGCGCGCCATCCCAATATTCGGATCACGATCGTCGAAAGCACCTATGACGTGCTGGCCGCGGGACTGCGCGACGGGGAGATCGATTTCATCGTCGGCGCCCTTCGCGGGGGTGACAAGAAATCCGAACTCGCCACCGAATCCTTGTTCGATGATCGACTTGGCGTCATCGGCCGCGCGGGCCATCCGCTGCGGGGCCACAAGGTGGCGCTGAAGGACCTGCTGACGGCGAAGTGGATTTTGCCGCGCCCCGGCGCGCCGGGCCGGCAACTGATCGACCAGTCGTTCCGCCAGCTCAAGATCGAACCGCCGACGCCGGTCGTCGAAACGGGAGACCTGGCGCTGATCCGCGGCCTGCTGATGAAAAGCGATATGCTGACGGCCATCTCTCCGCATCAGCTCCAACACGAGCTCGCGTCGGGCGCGCTTGTCGAGTTGGCGGTGAGGCTTGACGCGAGCAGCCGGAAGATCGGCATCACGACGCGCGAACGGGCGATGCCGTCGCCGGCGGCGCGCGCGGTTCTGGCCGAGATCAGGCGCGCGTCGCGAACCACGCCGCGACCGCCGGGACGGTCGGCGGCAAGATGAATGCGAGGACTGCCGCCGAATTCGGCGCGCGATTGCCGCGTTCGGACCCGGATTGAAAAGGGGCGGGGGAGTGGCCGATCGATGTGATGGCGCGGCGGGCTTGCTGACGGGTAATGCCACGGGAAGCGAACGCGGGGATCGAAGGTATCGGAGCCGCGAAACGCCGTTGTCGCCGCCGCCGCTCCGCGCATATGTTTGTAGAAACATCGCGGGAGCCAACTGGCCTTCGTTGAGCGGCGCCCGCCGCTTGTCCCGCCCGAGCCGATGGAACGCGCGCCGTGATACGAAAGACGATCATCGTCAACGACCGCATGCAGAAGAACTATCGCTACGCGCGCGTCGCGCCGGTCGGACGCGCTTTCGATCCCGAGTTCCGCCCTGACTTGACGCCGGCGGAAATGCTGCGCCTCGGCGTATTCGGCGGCAAATACATGACCGATTGCCGGAAGGAGTTTCCCAAGAGCTGGTTTACGCGCGCGAAACTCGCCAAGGATCGCGCCGATCCTTCGCTCAATTTCTTCGGTGTCGGCGCGAGCCAGCCGCTGTCGGAATGGCGGCGGAAAGGCTGGATCCATCCCGCCGATCCGCGCGGCTGGTTCCAGTGGTATTGCCGCTACTACATGGGTCGGCGCATGCCCGACGAGGATGCGCGGCAGATCAAGCGCTGGAAGGCGATGCGCCGCCATGTGAGGCAGGTGCAACGCCATTGCGAGCGGGGCGATCAGACCTGCCGCAAGCGCCAGCGGCAGGCGCTGTTGCATTGGGCCTATGACAGCCGGAAGATTTGACGACGATTGGACGAAGGGCTCCGAAATCGCCCGACGCGGGCGGATTGGCGCGGGCGGATCGGCGGCGGGGACAAGGAGGTGCTTGCGCCGAACGGGATGGACGATCTAGAAACGCTGCCGGAGGCGCTCAACGCGCGCGAAAGCGACGTGATCAAGCTCGTCGCCCAGGGGCTCTCCAACCGCGAGATCGGCGCGCGGCTGGGCCTGACCGAAGGCTCGGTGAAGTGGTATTTGCAGTGCATCTTCGCCAAGCTTGGCGTGCGGCGCCGATCGGTGGCGCTGATCAAGGCGCGCAAGTTCGGTCTCGTGTGAGGCCGCGCGCGGGGAAGATCAATGATTGGCGTGCCGCGATGGCGGCGAGTTGGGGGACGACGCGCGCATGATCCAAGAGAGTGAATTGCTTTGGACACCCGGCGAAGCCTGGATCGAACGTACCAATATCATCGCCTTCATGCGTTGGCTGAAACGCGAACGCGGCCTCGAATTCGCCGATTACAGCGCGTTATGGCGGTGGTCGGTCGGCGACCAGGAGGCGTTTTGGGGTGCGCTGTGGGATTTCGTCGACATGCGGTCGTCGACGCCCTATGAGCGCGTGCTCGCCGACGCGTCGATGCCGGGAGCCAAATGGTTTCCCGGCGCGCGCCTCAATTACGCCGAGCATATTCTAAGGCGGGAGCGGCCGGGCACGGACGCGCTTTTGTACCTCTCCGAAGACGCGCCGCTGGCGGGCTTGCCATGGGAGCGTCTCGCGAGCGACGTTCGCACCCTGGCGACCGAGCTGCGCGCGCTCGGCGTCAAGCCTGGCGACCGCGTCGCCTCCTATATGCCGAACATCCCGGAGACGATGATCGCCATGTTCGCGGCGACGGCGATCGGCGCGATCTGGGCGAGTTGTTCGCCGGATTTCGGCTCGCGGGGCGTGCTTGACCGCCTGTCGCAATTGCGGCCGAAAGTGCTGTTCTGCGTCGACGGCTATCGTTATGGCGGAAAGGATTTCGACCGGCGCGAGGAATTGCGCCAGATCGTCGGCGCGCTCGACAGCCTCGACCACGTCATCGAGTTGCCGCGTCTCGCGCCGGACCGGCCGCTCGGGATCTCGCCGAAGAGCCGCGGCTGGCGGAGCCTGTTCGACCGCCCGCCGGTCGCCGCCGCCGACTTCGAATTCGAGCAGGTGCCGTTCGATCATCCACTATGGATTCTGTTTTCCTCCGGAACCACGGGGCTGCCCAAGCCGATCGTTCACGGCCATGGCGGCATCACCATCGAGATGCTGAAGTCGCTCAACTTCCATATGGATCTGCATCCCGGGGAGCGCGCGTTCTTCTACACCACGACCGGATGGATGATGTGGAACTTCGTCGCGTCGATGCTACTGCAGGGGGTCTGCCCGGTTCTTTACGACGGCAATCCGGCCTACCCCGAGATCGATCGCCTGTGGCGGATGGCCGATGAGAGTGGCGCTGCGTTCTTCGGCGCTAGCCCGTCCTATGTCGACATCATGCGCAAGGCCGGGATCGTGCCGCGCGAGCGCTACAAACTCGAAAAGTTGCGCGCGATCATGCCGGCGGGCTCGCCGGTGTCGGCCGAATGCACGGCCTGGTTCTATGCCAACGTCAAATCCGACCTTTGGATCGCAACCGGGAGCGGCGGAACGGATTGCTGCACGGGCTTTGTCGGCGGCGTCGCGATCCTGCCCGTTCGCGCCGGCGAAATCCAGGCGCGGCAGCTTGGCGTCGCGGTCGAGTGCTTCGACGAGGATGGCAACAGCGTGATCGACGAGGTCGGCGAGTTCGTCATCACCAAGCCGCTGCCGTCGATGCCGATCCGCTTCTGGGGCGACGAGTCCGGTCAGCGATATCGGGACACGTATTTCGACACCTATCCGGGGGTGTGGCGGCACGGCGACCTGCTGCGCATCAACGCGCGGGGCGGCTGTTTCGTGCTCGGCCGCTCGGATGCCACGTTGAACCGGCACGGCGTGCGGATCGGTACCGCGGAAATCTACCGCGCGCTCGATCAGGTCGACGGGATCGCCGACGGCCTGATCGTCAATCTCGATCTGCCCGGCGGCGGCTTTTTCATGCCGCTTTTCGTCAAGCTCAAGCCGGACAAGGCATTCGACCGCGATCTTGAGCGCGGCATCGCCGACACGCTGCGGCGGGCCTGCACCGCGCGCCACGTCCCCGACAAGATCATTGTCGTTCCCGAAATCCCCTACACGCTCACCGGTAAGAAGATGGAAGTGCCGGTTCGTCGGATTTTGATGGGCGCGGCGCCCGACAAGGTACTTAACCGCAACGCCATGGCCAATCCGCGAACGCTCGACGCCTTTGTCGAGTATGCCCGCACCCAACGGGACTACCGGATCTGAGGCGAGGACGGCGGCGACAAGGAGAGGTGGTCGATGAGCAAAGCCGCCGCAGTGGCTTCTCGCGCCCCGCTCATCGCACCAGTATCGTGCTCAGCGACGGGAAGATGATCAAGATGACCAGCACGGCCGCCATGCAGAGGACGAATGGAAAGCTGCCGGCGAAAATATCGCGAATGGTGATGTTCGGATTGTTCAAGGTCGCCTTGACGGTATAGACGGAGATTCCGAATGGCGGCGTGATCAGACCGATCTCGACCGCGACCACGGTCACGACGCCGAACCACACCAGATCCATCCCGAACTGCGTCGCGATCGGCAGGACGATGGGCAGCATGATCAGCATGATCGATACCGAGTCGATGATGCAGCCAAGCCCCAGGACGACCAGGACGTAGACGCCGAGAAATCCATAGAGCTCAAGTCCGAGCGTGGTGATGGCGGTGGCGACCGTCGCCGGCAGTCCGGTCAACGCCAACATCCGGCTGTAGAGACTGGCCGCCATGACGAGGAACAGAACCGAGACCGTGACCTGGCCGGTCTCGACCAGCACGCGCCAGAATTGCCTCGGCCCGAGCGTGCGACGAACCAGCGCGATGATGAGCGCGCCGGCGGCGCCGGCGGCTCCCGCTTCCGTCGGCGTGAACAATCCGCCATAGAGGCCGCCGAGCACGACGCCGATCAGCGCGACGATCGGGATCGCCTTGACGATGGCCGAGCCGATCGTCTCGGTGTGGTCGGCGACGTGATCGGCGTCTCTGGCGACGTAAAGCCGTTGAGGCATCAGATGCGCCATCGTCACGATCATCACCGAGAACATGATCGCCAGCACGATGCCGGGAATGATGCCGGCGATGAACATGCGGCCGATCGATTGCTCGGAAAGGACGCCGTAGATGATCATCAGGAGGCTCGGCGGGATCAGCATGCCGAGCACGGAACTGCCGGCGACGACGCCGACCGAAAAGCGCGGCGTATAGCCGTGGCGGATCATCTCGGGCACCGCGACCTTGGTGAACACCGAAGCCGAGGCGATGCTGATCCCGGTGATCGCCGCGAATACCGCGTTGGACGCGACGGTGGCGACGCCGAGCCCGCCCTTGACCCGACGCATCAGCCATTGCGCGACATCGAAGGTATCGCGTCCGACCCCGGACACGCTGACGAGAAGTCCCATCAGCACGAACAGCGGCACCACGCCGAAGAGATAGTCCTGCAAGGTATCATTGGCCGCGGCCGCCACCATTCGCGCGGCGATGACCGGGGTCTTGAGCATCGACACGCTGACGAACGAGACGAACATCAGGGCGATGCCGATATGCGCCCCGAAATAGATGAGGCTCAACATCAGGACGATGGCGATCAAGCCGACGGTGATGGGGTCCATGAACGCGGCTTTCCTATCGGCCGTTATCGCCAAACGCGCGACCAAGTGCCCGCCACGCGAGAAGCAGATATTGGATCGCGGCGGTGGCGCTGCCGATCAGCACGATGATCCGCACCGGCCAGGTCGGGAATGTGAACAGGTTCTCGACGCCGAAAAATTCGGAGTCCCGCCACGCGCGTAGAAAGACCGGGAGCGTGGCATAGAATACCAGCATGCACATGGCGGTTCCCATGACGCAGAAGACCGCTTCCAGAACGCCGCCGCCGACCGGCCATGAGGCCTTGAACGGATCGAGGAACAGATCGGCCCGCGCCATGCGTCCGTGCCGCACGGTGCTGGCGAGTTGCAGAAACAGAATGGCGACGATCGATACGCCGACCATCTCCGCGACGCCCGGCTGCGGATTGTTGAAGGCATCACGGGCGACGACATCTGCGCACATCATCAGCATGACGGCCAGGATCAGCAGCGAGCCCACGCTGTTGAGGCCGTCGACGAAAAGCCCGAATGGCGTCTGCCGTTCGGGCTCCGGTTCGCTGGTCTCGGTCAGGTCCGGCATGCGCTCGTGGGACATCGCGGCACTCCTCCATCCAGCCAAAGAAGCAAGGAGTTGATTCCCGCCGCGGCGCGGCGGGAATCATGTCGTGGCCTATTCCTTGTCCCAATTGCGGGCGGGCTTGACACCGCGCTTGCGCAGGCCGTCCATGTAGGCCGCCAGCACGTCGCGCGCGGGCAGGCCCTTCGCCTCGTTCGTCTTCACCCAATCGGCGGCGAGATTGGGCATCGTCTTGATCCACAATTCGCGCTCGCTCGCCGAGAACGGCTTGACCTGCACCGGCGGCGACAGGCTCGCGCCGGCCTCGATCATCTTCTTTTCGGCCGTTTCCGCCCGCGTCATGACTTCCTTGCCGAGCGCGACGGTGTAGCCCTTGCCGGCTTCCTTGAGCACGGCGCGCACCTCGGCGGGCAGTTTCTCCCATGTGTCCTTGTTGATGGCGATGGCGCCGACCGACAAAGCGCCGATGTTGACCGTCGTGATGTAGGGGGCGACCTCGTAGACGCGCGACGGCAGAATGCCGGTGGCGATCGAGACCGCGCCTTCGGCGACGCCGGATTGAATGTCGGTGTAGTAGGTCTGGAGCGAGCCGTCGACCGGAACCGCGCCCGAGCCGCGCAGCCAAAGACCGATGGTTCCCGGCGCGCCGAGCTTGCGTCCCTTGAGGTCGGCGTAGCTGTTGACCGGCGCCTTCGTGTACAGGTGATAGGTGTCGACGCCGGTCGAGCCGAGGAACACCAGGTTGTTCTTCTCCCACTCCTTCTTCATGCCCGCGTTGGCCTCGGCCAATTCGTTCATGACATCGAGGATGATCGGCAGGTTGTCGGTCGTGAAGGGGGCAACCGTCGTGACGTTGAACAGCGGCATCTTGGCCGCTTCAAGCTGCGTGAACACCCAGCCGATGTCGGTCACGCCCTGCTCGACGGACGTCAGCGTGGCGTTCTGCTTGTAGAGCTGGCCGCCATAGACCTCGCGCCAGGCGATCTTGTACTTGCCGCCCGCCGCTTCGAGCCGCTTGTTGACCTCCGGCACGAAATAGGAGGACATCAAACCGACCCAGGCCAATGTCGTCGGGTGGCTCGAGGCGATGGTCAGGTTGATGGTTTCTTGCGCGGTCGCCGGGACGGGGCTTGCCAGGCCAATTCCTGCTGCGACGCACAATCCGGCGGCAGCCTTCGCTAGCTTGAGCTTGATCATCGATCGGTTCCTCCCATTCTTTTGATTGGAAATCGGGCCGGCGCCGCATACGCGAACCCGCGGTCCACCCACGATCCGTTGTGATACCGGGATTTGCTGGGTAACTCGCAAGCCAGCTCCGGGGGGTGAGGGCCTTGGGATATCCGGCGCGTGGCGCGTTGATTGGATGTGAAACGGCTTCTCTGGCGGCATTCGCGGTCTTGGTCGCCTCGAATTTGGTCGTCTCGAGTTTGGCCGTCTTGAGCCAGATCGAAAGACTGACCTCGAACGCGTTCGGGCGCAATAGGCACGTGAAAAACCGACGCCGGACGCCGGCGATGCCTGACGGACATTTCCCGTCGCGCCACCATCGGCCGGTTGCATTCTGCCTTCCTCCACCTCGTACGCGGGAGGGCGGAATACCGATGCGGCGGCGAGGACGCGAGACTTACCGCGAGGCGCGCCGCCATCCGCCGCTGAATGAAGATTCAACGGCCGGTCGGCAACCGCGCGCGCGAGCGACCGCGGGCTAGATCGCGAGCTTGCTGGTGACGTAATCGAGAAAGGTCCTGACGAGGAGCGGCAGCCCCTTGTGGCTCGGGAACAGGACATGGCAGTCGATCGGCGGGGCCGACCATGCCGGCAGGATGCGCACCAATTCGCCGGTCGCCTCGGTCTGTCGGCAGAGCACATCCGAGATCATCGCGATACCGAGATCCTTGCTCACCAGCGACCGCAACATGATCGGGTCGTTGCCGGCGCTACGCGGCTCGAACTGGATGACCTTCGTCTCGTTCGGCCCGATCAAGGTCCATTGGGTCGACGAAATGCTTTCCCCGAACGCGATGCAATCATGCGCGCTGAGCTCTTCCGGCAGCACCGGCGTGCCGCGCCGCGCGAGATATTTCGGGCTCGCGAAAAGATGCTGGTGCAACGTGCCGAGGCGGCGCGCGATCATCGCCGACGGCTGAAGCGGACCGATCCTGATGACGAGATCGAAATTCTCCTCGATCAGATCGACGCGTCGATCCGATGAGAACATCAAGACGCGGACCTCGGGATAAAGCGTCATGAAGTCGACGATCAGCGGAACGATGAATATGTGTCCGAACGCGATCGGGAAGCTGATGCGCAGGATGCCGCGCGGCCGCGCCTGAATATTATGGATCGCCGCGCTCGCTTCTTCCGCGTTCCGCGCGATCGTCTTGCAGTGTTGATAGTAAAGGTCGCCCGCGCTGGTCACGCTCAGGCTGCGCGTGGTCCGCTGCAGCAGCCGCACGCCCAGACGCTCCTCGAGCCGCGTCATCCGATAGCTGACATTGGACTTCGGCATGCCAAGCGAGCGCGCCGCCGCCGAGAAGCTGCGCAGCTCGACGATCTTGGCGAATATCACGAGGTCGTTGAGGTCTTCCATCGCATTGTCCAGCGGCTTGAACAGTATGTTGTCTATTCACCAGCTAGTGGAACATCCATCCATCAGTATCATCTCCAGCGATCAACTTCTATCGCTGCATGGCAGCAAAGGCGCGCCGCGCGGCGAAGTTGTCAGATGAAATCGTAGCTCAAGGAGAATACCGATGGCTGTAGCGGAAGACCTTCTCTCCCCCGACAACGCGGCGATCTTGATGATCGACCATCAGGTCGGTCTGCTCAACTGCGTCCGCACCATGGACCCGGTCAACCTCAAGAACAACATTATTGCACTTGCGAAGCTGGGCAAGATTTTCAAGTTGCCGGTGGTGCTGACGACCAGCGGAGTGAACGCGACGCCGAACGGCGCTCTGCTGGCCGAGCTCGTCCAGATGTATCCCGAAAACGAGATCATCGACCGCACCCACGTCAATTCCTGGCACGATCCCGTCTTCGTCAAGGCGGTCGAGAAGACCGGGCGCAAGAAGCTCATCATGGCCGGGATCTCGACCGACGTCTGCTTGGCGTTCCCGGCGATTTCGGCGGTGAAGGCCGGATACGATGTCTATGCCGTGATCGATGCATCGGCGACCTGGGATCCGGTGACCGAGCAAGCCGCGATGATGCGCATGAGCGCCGCCGGCGTGAAGGTGGTGAACTGGGTCGCGGCCGCCGCCGAGCTCCAGCGCGATTGGGCGCTGCCGACCGCCGGCGAGTTCGGCATGCATCTGGGAACGGCGATCGGCAGCTACTCGCTGCTCGCGCAGTACTACTATAGCCGCCAATAGGCGCGTCACGGCAACGATTCCTTGCTCGTCGCGAGACGGGCAAGGCGCGGTGCGCACGGAACAATCCGGCCGTGGATCGACACCCGCGGGGGCGCGGCCTCTGGGTGCGATCCATCGGAGGGGGCCGCTCGGAAGACGGGCAAAAAAAACAAATCAACGATCGGCAAACGATCGCTGGAGGAAACGATGAAGAAAGTCGCCTTGAAGGTCTTGCTGACGCTTCTTCCGAAGATCATCGGAAGCGCGGCCAAGAAGAACGCGGAGGTCAAGAAGCACTTCGCGAAGGGAAGGGGCGTTCTGCAGATCGGGCTGAAGGACGGCAGCGTCTGCCGCCATTACGTCTTCGAGCGCGGAACGATTTCGGGACGCGCCGGCCGGCATCCATCGCCGGACGCCACGATCACCTTCAAGGATGCCACGCTCGCGCTCTCGGTGATGAAGCCGGGCGCGGATCGCGCCGTCGTCATCGACGCCGCGAAGAATTTCAAGGTGGTCTCCACCGGACGGGACGATCTGGCGGTCTGGTTCCTCACGCTGATGAACCGGGTCGAGGCGGCGTCCTGGAAATACGGCACGACCATGCCGGACAACACCACGCGCTACACGACCGTGACCAACGGCGGGCCGTTGTTCGTTCATGTCAAGGACGGCCGCATCGTTCGCACGCTGCCGATCGATTTCGACTCCAGCGACGCGGCTGGTTGGACCATCAAGGCGCGCGGCAAATCCTTCACGCCCGCCCGCAAGGCCGCGGTCAGCCCGCACGCCTTGTCGCTGAAGTCGATGGTCTATTCCGACAAGCGCTTGCTCTATCCCATGAAGCGCGTCGACTTCGATCCCAAGGGCGAACGCAATCCGCAGAACCGCGGCATTTCCGGATACGAGCGCATTTCCTGGGACGAAGCGCTCGACATCGTCGTCGGCGAGATTCAGCGCCAGCGGCAGGCCTACGGTCCCGGGTCGATGGCGATCTTCCATCCCGCCCATCATCAATGGGGCAACATCGGCTATTGGCTGAGCGCGCTTCTGCGCTTCGGCAATCTCGTCGGCTTCACGCGCATGGCGTTCAGTCCGGTGAGCTGGGAAGGCTGGTATTGGGGCGCGCAGCATCACTTCGGCAACAGTCTGCGGGTCGGACTTCCCGGCACCTATGGAACGGTCGAGGACTGCCTCAAGGAAGCGGAAATGGTGGTGTACTGGTCGAGCGACCCGGAATCCACCGGCGGCCTCTACGCTGGCGCGGAAGGCACGCAGCGCCGGCTCTGGGCCAAGGAGCTCGGTATCGATTTCGTTCACATCGATCCGCACTTCAACGCCACCGCCCAGTTCTATGGCGGCAAATGGATCGCGGTGCGTCCCAACACCGATCCGGCGTTGGCGCTCGCGATCATGCACGAGTGGATCGTCGAGGGCCTCTACGACAAGGATTACGTCGAGAAGCGCACGACCGGTTTTGAAACCTGGCGCGACTACGTGCTCGGCGTGAGCGACGGCACGCCGAAGACGCCCGAATGGCAGGAGGCCGAGACCGGCGTTCCGGCCAAGGACGTGCGCAGCCTTGCCCGCGCGTGGGGCAAGAAGAAGACCTATCTGGCCGCCGGCGGTCTCGGCGCCGGATTCGGCGGCGCCTGTCGGTCGGCGACCGGCTCGCAATGGGCGCGCTGCATGATCCTGATGATGGCGATGCAGGGTTGGGGCAAGCCGGGCGTCAATTTCGGCAACCTCCAGATGGGCACGCCGCTCGATTTCAATTTCTACTTCCCCGGCTATGCCGACGGCGGCATTTCGGGCGAACTGACCTGGTCGGCGAGCAGCATCCACAATTACGTCAGGATGCCGCACGCTCTGACGATGAATCCGGTCAAGCAGATCCTGCCGCGGCAGGGCTTGCCGGACGCCGTTCTCAAGGGCAAGCACACCGGTTATCTCTGGGACGTGTCCTCGCTCGAGGCGCAGTTCCCGCCGGTCGAATATCCGCTGCCGGGCTATTCACCGATCCATATGCTCTATCGCTATGGCGGCTCGTCGTTCGGCACGACCATGAACTCGGCGAGGCTGATCGACACCTATCGCCATCCCTCGCTCGAATTCGTCGTCAACCAGTCGATCTGGAACGAGGGCGAGGCGCTGTTCGCGGACGTCATTCTGCCCGTCTGCACCAGCTTCGAACGCTGGGACATCTGCGAAGTGGCCAACAGCGGCGGCTTCCTGCTGCACTGCCAGAACCAGCTCAATCACCGCATGATGGTGTTGCAGCACAAGTGCATCGAGCCGCTCGGCGAGTCGAAATCGGACTACCAGATTTTCCTCGACATCGTGACGCGGCTCGGGCTCGGCGGCATGTTCTCCGAAGGTTGCACCGAGCTCGGCTGGTGCAAACGGATCTTCGACTCCTCGGACCTGCCGAAGGTGGTGAGCTGGAAGGAGTTCCTCAAGAAGGGCTACCACGTGCTGCCGGCGGAGCCGGAGGCCACGCGCGATCCGACCAACATGCGCTGGTACGCCGAAGGCCGCATGAAGGACGAGCCCGAGATGAATCCGCTTCCCGCGCTCTATTCCGAGAAGTTCGGAAAAGGACTTCAGACGCCGTCCGGCAAGATCGAATTCGTCTCCGCCACGCTACAGCGCGTGGAGGCCGACAATCCGGATCGTCCGGCGCTCAATCGCTACGTCCCGTCCTGGGAGGGGCCGCATACCAAGGAGCTCTACCAACGCTTCCCGCTGCAGCTTATCTCGAGCCACCCGACCTATTCGTTCCATACCTATGGCGACGGCAAGGAAAGCACCATCAACGACGTCAAGGACCATCGGCTGAAGGTCGACGGCTACTACTACTGGATCGTCCGCGTGAATCCGGCGGACGCCCGGGAGCGCGGCATCAAGCAGAACGATCTCGTGCGGCTCCACAACGACCGCTACGCCGTGATCTGCGCCGCCGATGTGTCGCCCCTGGTCAGGCCCGGCGTCATCAAGACGTTCGAATCTTGCGCGGTGATCGATCTCATCCGCACGACGAAGGGCATGGCCGATCGCGGCGGCTGCGTCAATCTTCTGACCAATGATCGCACCATGGAGCGGGGCACGTCCGGCATCGCTCCCAATTCGTGTCTGATCGAGGTCGAAAAATGGGACGGACAGATGTTGGAGGCGGCGGAATGAGCAAGTGGGCCCTGATCGTCGACGTGGCGCTGTGCAACAACTGCAACAACTGCGTGCTCGCCACCAAGGATGAATATCTCGGCAACGAGTTTCCGGGATATTCCGCCTCTCACCCCAAGCTCGGCCAATCCTGGATCTCGATCGAGCGCCAGGTGCGCGGCGACGGCCAGATGGTCGACACCGCCTACATGCCGGTGATGTGCAATCACTGCGACAACGCGCCATGCGTCGCCGCGGCGAAAGGCGGCGCCGTCCGCAAACGGCCGGACGGCATCGTCGTCATCGACCCGCAAGCCGCGAAGGGCCAGCGGGATATCGTCAAGTCCTGCCCGTATCAGGCCATTTCGTGGAACGACGAGGCGCAGGTTCCGCAAATCTGGAACTTCGACGCCCATCTCATCGACGGCGGCTGGAAGGAACCGCGCTGCGCGCAGTCCTGTCCCACCGGCGCGATCAAGGCGATCTCGGTCGACGACGCCGAGCTTGAGAAGATCGTGGCGGCGCAGGGCTTGCGGGTCCGGCATCCGGAATACCGCACGCGCCCGCGCGTCTATTACCGCAACATGCAACGCGTCACGCAATGCTTCATCGGCGGGAACGTGGTCGCCAAGGCCGACGGCCGCGTGGAGAACGTCGAGAACGCGAAGGTGACCCTGCGCCAGCAGGGGCGGAGCGTGGCGGAATGCAGGTCCGACGCGTTCGGCGATTTCAAGTTCGATGGGCTCGCCGCCGACAGCGGCGGCTACGACCTCGAAGTCGAGCATCCCGTCCTCGGCAAGGCGCGGGCTTCGGCGACGGTTTCGCGAAGCGTCGTCGTCGGCTCGATCATGCTCGGCGGCGCATGAAGAACGTGGGGCACGGCTCATTTCGGGAAAGGCGGCGATGAAACACACCAAGCCATATTGGAACCACGAGCTTCCCGTCGGCGCGACCGCGACCAAGGAGCTTCTGCGCTATCGACCGCAGCTCTCGCTGAAGGAGCGCGATCGCCGGTGGGACGGCATTCGCAAGAAGATGGTGTTCGCGCAGATCGACGCGCTGCTGTTCATGACCAACGACACGTTCTGGGACATGGGCACCGTCAATCTGCGCTACGTCACGCAGGTGGGTTCCAAGATCGCCGCGCACGCGCTGTTTTTCGTCGATCGCGATCCGATCATCTGGAACGGCCTGCTGCATATGAATCGGCCGACCAACCTGCATCTGTCGACGCAGGAATGGGTGACGGATTTCCGTCCCTATGAAGGCCCGCCGACGGTGGCGGCGGCGATGCGAGAGGCCGGTCTCGAAAACGCGCGGGTCGGGCTCGTCGGATTCGGCAGCCACATCATCACCACGCCGACGTTCTTCCACGGCCATATCATGGCCTACCAGAAAGAGATGCCGAACTGCCAGTTCGTCGAGGCCAATTGGATCCTGGAGGAAATGCGCCTCATCAAGAGCGATGAGGAACTCGGGCTGCTGGCGGAAGCCGGCAAACACGCCCTGCGCACGGTCGAGACTTTGATCGAGCACGCCAAGCCGGGCGTGACCGAAGCGGCGCTGTTCGCCGAGCTCGTTCGCACGCAGATCGCGGGCGGCTGCGAGCCGCAGGTCTTCCACCTACTCACCTCCGGCCCGGTGGAGCATCCGCGAACCGAGCTGTGGCATTTGCTGCATGGCTCCGAGCAGCCATTGGTGCCGAGCATGCGTCCGCTGCAGAAGGGCGACGTGGTGCTGACGGAATTCCATACCCAATATGGCGGCTATCTCGCCGCGACCGAATTCACGGTCTACATCGGCAAGAAGGCGCCGCAAGAACTGCTCGACATTCACAAGGTGTGCGTGGAGTGCCTGGAGGCGAGCGCCGAGGCGCTGGTGCCGGGCAACACCGTGCGCGAAGCGTGGGAAGCGGTGGTGCGGCCGGCGGACAAGGCCAAGCTCGA
Source organism: Xanthobacteraceae bacterium (assembly GCA_041918675.1). GTDB lineage: Bacteria > Pseudomonadota > Alphaproteobacteria > Rhizobiales > Xanthobacteraceae > SCUB01. The sequence goes on along the minus strand of JAYRVF010000005.1, from coordinate 171,250 downwards.
CTTCGTCGAACTCGGCTTCCACGGTCACGGCCTGGCGTCGCCGGAATTTCCCTGCGTGGTCTATCGACCGGGCTATGGACCGGGGAGCATGAACGGCGCCCGGGTCGGGAACCTCGTGCTCGAAGAGAACATGGTGCTCGGCAACAACATCGACCTGTTCAACCCGGCGTGGAAGCCCGATGTCGGCTGCGTGTTCGGCGACATGATGGTGGTGCGCAAGGGCGGCGCCAAGAAGCTCGTCAATGTGCCGTTGGAGATGCCGCAAATCGGCTGAGCTTGTGATCGCGCGCGACGCGCGACGGTCGCCGACCCCGCGCGCGCGGGTTCGGTCCGCGGTGGAACGTGGGAAGTGATGTTTGGAGGAGTCGTCATGAAGCAGCTAACGATCGATGTGGGCGGAACGTTCACGGATTGTCTGTGCCTTGATGAAGCCGGTGCGCTGCATCGCTTCAAGGCATCGACGACTCCCGACGATCCGACTCGCGGCTTTTTCGACGCCGTCGAGAAAGCGGCCGCCCACTTCAAGCAGACCGTGCCGGCGTTCCTCGCGACGGTCGAGCGCATCGTCCACGGCACGACGCTCGGCACCAACGCGTTGATCGTGCGCCGCGGCGCCAAGGTCGGCATGATCACGACCGCGGGCTTTCGCGACGTCATCGAGATGCGCCGCGGCATCAAGAGCCTGCACGGTTCGATCTTCGACCAGTTCGTCGAGCCCTACGAGCCGCTGGTGCCGCGCTATTTGCGCCTGCCGGTGGAGGAACGCATCAGCTATACCGGCGAAATTCTCACGCCGCTGAATGAAGCCCAGGTCGCCGACGCGGCGCGGAGCCTCATCAAGGAGGGATGCGACGCGATCGCCATCTGCCTCCTCAGCGCCTACGTCAATCCGGCGCACGAGCGGCGCGCCAAGGAGATCGTGCGCGAGGTGGCGCCGAAGGCCTACATCACCACGTCGCACGAGATCCTGCCGGTGTGGCGGGAGTTCGAACGGTTCTCGACCACCGTCATCTCCGCCTATATCGGGCCGATCATCTCCAATTACCTCAACAAGCTCGCCACCAGCCTGCGCAAGAACGGTTTCATCGGGAGCCTGATGATGATGCAGGCCAACGCCCTGGTGCAGACGGTGGAGCATTGCGTCGATCGCGCGGTGTATCTCCTCGATTCCGGACCGGCCGCCGCGCCTTCCGGCGCGCTTTCGGTCGTCGGCGGCAAGGACAAGGCGAACGTGCTGTCCGTCGACATGGGCGGCACCAGCTTCGACATCTGCATGCTCAAGAACGGCGTCATTCCCACCACTACCGAAAATTGGGTGGGCGAGGACCGGGTGGCGATCAAGATGGTCGATCTCGTCACCACCGGCGCCGGCGGCGGCTCGATCGCCTGGATCGACTCGCTCGGCCTCTTGCGCGTCGGCCCGCAGAGCGCCGGCGCCGATCCCGGGCCCGCCGCCTACGGCAAGTCGGACAACGCGACGGTCACCGACGCCAATCTCGTGCTCGGCTACGTGCCGTCCGACTATTTCCTCGGCGGCGAGATGACGGTCGATGTCGAGCGTTCGCGTAAGGCGGTCGGGGAGATCGGAGCCAGGCTCGGCATGAGCGTCGAGAAAGCCGCGCTCGCGATGTGGACGACCATCAACGCCAACATGGCGAACTCCATCAACGAGATGTGCACCAAGAAGGGGCACGATCTGCGCGCGTTCACCATGGTCGCGGGCGGCGGCGCGGGCGGCGCTCATGTCGTGGGCATCGCCAAGCGCTTGTCGATCCCCGAGGTCGTCATTCCGCGCGTCGCGGCGCTGATGAGCGCCTACGGCATGTACAACCTCGATCCCGGACTCGAATTCGCGCGGTCGTGGTTTCTCGATCGCAACAAGGTCAAGCTCTCGGAGCTGCAACGCCTGTTCGAGGAGATGCGGGAAGAGGCGCGCCGCGAGTTCATCCGGCTCGGAATCGACGCCTCCAACCTGTCCTATTTCCCGACGGTCGAGATGCGCTATGCCGGACAATTCACCGACATCGAGATCGATCTTCCCGACATCGAGGTCACCGAGCAGGTGCTCGATCAGTTGGTGGCGCGCTTCCACGAAAAGCACCGCCAGATGTTCACCTACAATCTGCCCTGGCTCGACGTCGAGTTCCTGACGTTCCGGCTGCGCGTCACCGCGCCGCGCAAGCAGATCGGGCGGCTCACCGTGAACACCGGCAAGCCGTCGTCGGCCGCCGGCCGCGCGACGCGAAAGGTGCTGTTCGAGGAGGGCGCGCTCGATACGCCGGTCGTCGATTGGGACAACCTGGAATCCGGCGACAAGATCTTCGGCCCCGCCGTCATCGTCGACCGGACGACCTCGGTGCTGGTGCTGCCCGGCTTCAATTGCGAGGTCGATCCCTACCATAGCCTGGTGATACGGCCGGTGGCCCGGCAATCCGCGAACAATCGCAGCGAAGCAGCCATGGAGACGGCGTGACATGTCGACCATTGATCCCATCACGCTTGCCACGATCTGGCATTCCTTCCAGAGCACCTGTCGCGAGATGCGTCACGTCGTGGAGCGCACGGCGCAGAGCTATCTCATGGCGCACCTCAACGACCTGTCGACCGGGATTTGGCTGCCGGACGGCTCGACCGTCGCGGTGCCGGTTGGCCTGCCGTGCCAATACATGGGCACGCGCTACGCCATTCAGGCCTTGACCAAGACCTATGGCGACGACATCGGCCCCGGCGACGTGTTCCTGATCAACGACCCTTACGAAGGACACAACACGCATCTGCCGGACTGGGGCTTCTTCCGTCCGATCTTCCACGAGGGCGAACTTTTGTTCTTCACGATGGTGCGCGGCCATCAGATGGACACCGGCGGAAGCTTCCCGGGCGGATACTTCCCGAACGCCTACGACATCCACGCCGAAGGGCTGCGTCTTCCGCCGATCCGCGTGATCGAGCGCGGGCGCGAATTGAAAGACATGTTCCGGCTGATCTGGTCGAACGTGCGCTGGTCGGAAGCCGTTCGCATCGACAACTATTCGATGATCGCCACGACCAAATTGGCGGAGGAACGCATTCTCGACCTCATCCGCCAGTTCGGCCGCGACACGGTGATGGGCAGCGTCGACCAGATGATCGCGCGCAGCGAGAAGGCGGTGCGCGCGGAAATCCAGGCGATCCCCGACGGCGTCTATTCGGGCGAATCGGCGACGGACGATGACGGCACCGTTCTCGACGTGCCGGTCTGGGTTCGACTGGATATCACCGTCAAGGGCGACGAACTGACGCTCGACTTCTCGCGGTCCGATCCGCAGACGAAGGGATTCATCAACAACGTCTACGCCGCGACCTACGCGACATCGGTCACCGCCGTGCTGATCCATTTCGGTCCGGCGCTGGCGGACTTCCACAACGAAGGATCGATGCGGCCGATCACGGTGGTCGCGCCCGAGGGGCTCGTCGTCAACGCGCGCTATCCGGCGACGGTCGGCGCGGCGCCGGTCGCGGTCGGAACGCAGATCCTCGAGGCGGTGATGGAGGCGATGAGCAAGGCGATGCCGGAGCGCGGCATGGCGGCTTGGGGCAAACATCGCGGTTGCTACACCTTCGCCAGCGATCATCGCAGCGGCAAGCCCTACGTCCGCACCACCTTCGACTATGACGGCAGCGTCGGCGCGGTGTGGGGGCATGATGGCCCAACCGGCCCCTGCGTGCTGCCGACGATGGCGCAGGTGACGCGCGGCAACGCCGAGGAGGCGGAGATTCGCTTCCCCTGGCGCATCGTCAAGACCGAAATCATTCCCGATCTCATGGGCGCGGGGCGCTGGCGCGGCGGCTGCGGCATTGAATGGCAGGCGATCAACGAGGGCGGCTCGGGCCGGATCGCGACCGGCAGTTCAGACGGCGACGAAATGCTGGGCAAGGGTGTGCAGAACGGATTTCCGGTGCCGCCGAGCCGCACCTTCATCAAGCGCGGCGGCAAGACCTCGCGTGTCAAGCCGCATCGCATGATCGAGCTGCAGACGGGCGACGTCTACATCAAGATCAGCTCCGGCGGCGGCGGCGTCGGCGATCCGCGCGAGCGGCCGGAAGAGGCCGTGCTCAAGGATGTCCGCAATGGCGTCGTTTCCAGGGAAGCCGCGCTCGCGATCTATGGCGTGGCGATCGATCCCAAGACGATGACGGTCGATGCCAAGGCGACGCGCGAGGCCCGCGCCCGCAAGGAACCGCCGCGCTGCGAAGTCGTCATCGACGAGGAGAAGATGACGCCCGTCTTGCGCGTCGGTTAGGGCAAGTCCCCGCGAAAGTGAGAATCACCTTCGCGGTCACGATCCGCTCAAGGATTTCAATCCGCGGCAGTTCCTTGTCACGCGCGGCAAACCCGTCGCGCGGGACAAGCGCCTGGCGGAGAGCCGTCACGGAGGACGTAAATCAAGTCATGCCCGCAAGGGTGGCGGGCCGCGACAACGCGATTGACCACCCACATCATGCAAAAGGGGAAACGCCATGCCCGCACGGGACAGGCTTGCAGCAAGCATCGTGAAGCACGCGACATTCGTATCGGCGATGATCGTCGGTACATGGCTATCGGCCGCTTCCGCCTTCGGCGTGGAGCTTTCGGTGGCCAGTTTCCTTCCGCCTCAACATCACGCCAATGCCGTCGTGTTCAAGTGGTTCGGGGACGAACTGGCGAAGCGATCCAACGGCACGTTGACACTGAAGATGTATCCGGGCGGACAGCTCGGGGCGGGGCCGGTGCAGCAATACAAGCGCGTTGTTGAAGGCGTGGCGGACGTCGTCATCGGCGTGGCGAGCTACACGCCGGAGCTCTTCCCGAATACCATGCTCACAATTCCACCCGGGAAGGCGACGAATTCCAAGGAACTGGCCGAGCGCTTCCTCGCCAATTACGACAAGCACTTCGCTCCGGAATTCGCCAAGGTGAAGTTCCTCGGGATCGGCTTCCCGGCGGGCACGAGCATCTCGGCCACCCGGGACCTTTCGACACTCGCCAGCATGAAGGGCGCCAAGATCGTGCCCTACGCGACGACAATGGCGCCGCTGATTGAATCAATGGGCGCCGTTCCCGTGCAGATGCCGGTGACCGATGTCTATACCGGGCTCTCCACCGGCACGATCGACGGCGCCGTGGCCGCGCATAACAACATGCTGGCGCCATGGAACTGGCGGGACGTCACGAAATACTACATCGACAATTTTCCTCCGCAGTTCCAGGCGGTCTATTTCGTCATGAACGTCGACCGCTACCGGTCGTTGAGCGCCGAACACCGCGCCATCATCGACGCGCTCGCGGGCAAGGAATTCACCAAGGTCGCCTCCGGCAGCTTCCACGACGCGGACGCGATCGCGCTCGCGGAGATGAAGAAGGCGGCCAGCGCGTCGTATCAGCTCATCGTGGTTTCGAGCGATGAACGCGCCAAGATGGATGCCGCGATCACCAAGGGCATGAAGGTCATCTTCGCCGACTATGCAGCCCGTGGCCGGACCAACGCCCAGGAAGTCTACGAGGCGATCAACAAATAGACGCGACGCGGCGGGGGAATTCCCCCGCCGCCCGCGATCCAATCGGCGCGCAACTTCAACCTGGTCGACAACATGCAGCCAATGCCAAGCGATCGGCAGCCGTTGGGCGCCGAGACACCGACGCCGGACCGTGTCTTGAATCGGATCGACAAGATGCTGACCTATGTCGCCCTGTTCGGCGGCGGGCTGACGCTTGTCTTCCTCACGGCACTCAGCGTCTTCAACGTGCTGGTCATGCGCAAGGCGCTCAACGCGCCGATCAAGGGCGCCGAGGATATCCTGGTGCTGGCCTTGGTGCTGCTGGTCGCGTTCGCGATTCCGTTCGGCGCGAGAACGGGCGCGCACATCGAAATCGAGGTGCTGGAGCCGGCCATGCCGAGGGCCTTCGCCCGCGTATCGTTGCTGGCGATGAAAGTGCTCGGCGTCATTACCCTCGCGATCATGAGCTGGCGGCTGTCGAACGCCGGCACGAACGCCGCCGTCTTCGGCGAGTCATCGCAGACATTGCTGATCTCGCTCGCGCCATTCTACCATCTGCTGGCCGTGGCGATCGGGGTCTACTGCGTCATTCTGATGTTGGAAATCTGGCAGATCGTTCGGACCGGCTCGGTTCGTTGGCTGAGCCTGGCGGGAGGTGGGTACTGATGCCGAGTCTCGCGGCTATCGGGGCTGTCGGCCTCATTGTCATGCTCGTCTTCATGGCGCTTCGCATGCCCGTCGCGATCGCCATGCTGTTGATCGGCTTCGTTGGCACGGTCGTGGCGAACGCCCAGAAATTCCTGACGGTCGGAATGGCGTCCGACCAGGCATGGGGCAAGGCGTGGACGGTCGCCCTGTCCAATCTCTCGGGCGAGGCGTTCGAAGCCGCTTCGAACTACAACCTCCTCGTCATTCCGATGTTCGTGCTGATGGGCAGCATCGCCGGCGTGTCCGGCATGTCGAACGATCTTTTCAAGGGCGCCTATCGCTGGTTGGGACATTTTCGGGGCGGGCTCGCGTCGGCCACGATCGCCGCCTGCGCCGTGTTCGCGGCGCTTTCGGGCTCCTCGCTCGCGTCGGCGGTCACGATGGGCCGCGTCGCGCTGCCGGCGATGCGGAGCTACAAATATGACGACGCGCTCGCCACCGGCACGGTCGCGGCGGGCGGAACGCTCGGATTTCTGATTCCACCGTCCGGCGGAATGATCATCTATGCGATCCTCACCGATCAGAGCATCGGACGGCTGTTCATGGCCGGGGTCATTCCGGGTATCGTTCTGACCTTGCTGTTCATCCTGACGATCATGATCGTCGTCTGGAGGAATCCGGCGGCGGGGCCGCCGGGCGAGCGATCTTCGTTCCGGGCGAGAGTCGATTCTCTCGTCGAGGCGCTTCCGATCATCTGCGTGATCGCGATCACGATCGGCGGGATGTATTCGGGCTATTTCACGCCGGTCGAGGCCTCGTCCGCCGGCGCCTTCTTCACGTTCGCGGTCGCCGCGTTCGAGCGCAAGCTGTCGATGGAGAAATTGAAGACAATCGCGCTTCAGACCATGAGCGCGACGGCGACCATCTTCATGATCCTGATCGGCGCGTTCGTCTTCATTCCGTTCATGTCGCTGACGGAATTGCCGGCGATGCTGATCACCTTCATGACCACCTTGCCGATCGGCGAGATCGGCGTGCTCATCGCGATCGTCGCTGCCTACATGGTGCTCGGCATGTTCCTCGAAAGCATCGCGATGCTCGTCCTGACGCTTCCGGTCGTGATCCCGATCGCCATCGCGTTCAACTGGGATCTCATCTGGTTCGGCATCATCGTGGTGATATTGCTCGAAATGGGAATGATTTCGCCGCCGGTCGGGATCAACGTCTTCGTGGTGAAGGCCATCGTTCCAGATGTGCCGATGCGGCGAATCTTCAACGGCATCTGGCCGTTCTGGTTCGCGATGCTCGCGATGATCATCCTTCTCGTGATGTTCCCGCAAATCGCGCTCTACCTGCCGCAAACCATCGTCGGCACCTGAGGGCGCGAAGAACGGAGCTATTTGGCGGGTCCGGTCGCGGACGCGGTGGATGGTTCGCCGCCGGGCGGGTGGGCCGGGCGAGCGCGGCCGCGTGTTCCGGGCCGCCCGTTTCCGACGTCGCAACTTCAGGCAGGACCGCTTGGCGCCCGAAAACGCCCGGTTTCGACAGGCGGTCGAATCGCTCCCGGCGTGCCGCGCATGGGAATACCGGGCTGGGCAGCCACCAGCCTGCGCCGCCGGCCCGCTATTCCCCGGGGACGGTGGGCCGGCGAGATCGCGCGCGGTGCCCGTGGTCGAGCGGGAAACTCCTTCAAATTGGGGTCTTGGGCCCATCCGATCGACAGCGGCGGCGTGGGGTGCCCCATGCCCGCTTTGAGGTCGATCAACAACGATCGGCGTGGTGATTTACAGTTCGGGAATAAAGACGCAAACTTGAAGATAATTGGGTCGGGACCGACCTGATCGATTGGGCGTCGTGTCGCGAGCGGGCAGGGCGTCGGGCTGGGCATCGGGCTGGGCGAAGGGCGGACGACGCGGGGAACGCGTGTCCGGTCGCTCCGTTCGGGGACGACACGATCGGATGGCGGCGGGGTCGTGCGCCCGGCCGGGGTTCGTCACCCCGGGGCAATCGCCTGCCGAGCGATTTGGCTTGGTCATCGGGGCATTGCCCGTGCGATGGAGGATGCGGTTGGTGTTCAGAGGCGAGGAGTGCCATTCGTGACCGATTCAACGATTTCGTCGCTGGGTTCGCTGCTTCGGGACCGCGGCATCTCGCGGCGGCGGCTCATTCAATATGCCGCGGCCACGGCGGCGGCGATGGGTCTTCCGCCCACAGCGGCGGAAGTGATGGCCCAGGGCCTCGCCAAGGCGCGACGCCAGTCGGTGATCTGGCTGTCATTCCAGGAATGCACGGGCTGCACCGAGTCGATCACGCGTTCGTCCGGCCCGACCTTGGAAAACCTGATCTTCAACTTCATCTCGCTCGACTACCATCACACGCTTCAGGCCGCGTCGGGCGAAGCCGCCGAACAGGCCCGCCACTCGGCGATGACGGAGAACAAGGGCAAGTATATCGTCGTCGTCGACGGTTCGGTGCCGATCAAGGACGAGGGCGTCTATTCCACCATCGCCGGAATGACCAATCTCGCGACGCTGAAGGAAACCACGAAGGATGCCTTCGCCATCGTCGCGGTGGGCTCCTGCGCCAGCTTCGGCGGCCTGCCCAAGGCCGATCCCAATCCAACCGGCGCCACGGCGATCTCCGAGATCATTCACGACAAGCCCATCATCAACATTCCGGGCTGCCCGCCGATTCCCGAAGCGATGACGGCCACGATTTCCTACCTCCTTGCGTTCGGCAAGATTCCCGATCTCGATGGCTTGGGGCGGCCGCAGGCGTTCTTCGGCGAGTCGATCCACGACCGCTGCTACCGGCGCTCATTCTATGAACGCGGCATGTTCGCGGATTCGTTCGACGACGAGGGCGCGCGTCAGGGCTGGTGCCTCTACAAGCTCGGCTGCAAGGGCCCCATCGCCTACAACGCCTGCGCGACGCTGAAATGGAACAACGGCGTGTCCTTCCCGATTCAATCCGGCCATGGTTGTCTAGGCTGCTCGGAGCCGAAATTCTGGGATAAGGGCGGCTTCTACCGGCCGCTGTCGGCTCCCGGTCATGACATGGGCGGACTGCTCGCCGCCGCTGGCGCGGCCGGCGTCGCCTTGGGCGTGGGCGCGGCGATGATCTCGCGGCGCCACCAGACGACCTATCTCAACGAGCCCGGCGCGAAGAAGGATGCCGAGTCATGAACCCGCTCGATTTCAGCCTCCTCGATTTCGCGAGAGGGCCCGCGCTGACGATCTCCATGACGGTGTTCTTGATCGGCACGCTATGGCGGCTGGTCGGCGTGCTGCTGCTGCCGTGGCGACGGATTCCTTCCCAGCCGCGCGACAACGCGCCCTCGTCGATCATGGCGGCGCTGTGGGGGATCGTCCGCTACATGTGGCCGCACAAGACCTTCGTCAAAACCGAGATGTTCACGATCGCCAACGGCTATGTCTTCCATCTCGGGCTGGCGATCGTGGTGTTCCTGTTCGCGCCGCATATTCTTTTCATCAAGAACGTGTTCGGCGTCTCCTGGCCGGGTCTGCCGAGCAACGTCATCTACGCCGTCGGCGTGATTACCGGCGCGTCGCTGATCGCCGTCTTCGTCCACCGCCTGACCAATCCGGTGCAGAAGCTGATCTCCCGTCTCGATGACTATATCAGTTGGGCGCTGACGTTCCTTCCGGTCGCCACCGGCTTGCTGGCGTCGAGCCATCTCGGCGCGCGCTACGAAACCATTTTGGCGCTGCATGTGCTCAGCATCTGCGCGTTCCTCGTCTGGTTCCCGTTCGGCAAACTGATGCACGCCTTCTTCTTCGTGTTCTCTCGCGGCGCGGCCGGCGTACGCTTCCGCCATCGGGGTGCCGAGATATGACCGCGCGCACGACGACCGCCGGCGTTCCGTTCGACGCCCAGGGCGAGCAATCCGAAGTCGAGCGGCGCACCAATGCGCTTCAGACCTTCGTCCGCGACTTCGCCATGACGGCCGCCGTCAACCTGGAATCCTGCGTGCGTTGCGGCATCTGCGCGAGCGCCTGCCACTTCTACGTTTCCACCGGCGATCCCAACTACACGCCGATCAACAAGCTCAAGCCGTTCGAGCAGGCTTATCATCGCCACATCGGGCCGTTCGCGCCGATCTATCGCCTGTTCGGCGTCGTTCCCAGCGTCAGCCTCGACATGCTGGAGGAGTGGGAGCGTCTGATTTTCGACGCCTGCTCGCTGTGCGGCCGCTGCACGCTCGCCTGTCCGATGGGCATCGATATCGCCGACCTGATCAAGCAGGCGCGGCACGGCATGTACCAAGCGGGCCTCGTTCCCGACCGTCTCGAATTGATGGACCGCACGGCGAAGGCATGGGGGAGCCCCGCCACGCCCGCCGACGATTTCGCCGATATCATTCGCGAGGCCGGCGAACAATTCGGTGTGCCGATGAACATCGACCTGCCGCAAGCCGACTATCTTTTGACGGTGGCGCCGGCCGAACTCACCGATCACACCAAGGCGCTGGCTTCGGCCGCGAAGATCCTCAACCGTCTCGGCGTGAAGTGGACCTACAGTTCGGAGGGATTCGAGGCTTCGAATATCGGCTATATCAACGGCGACATCACGCTGCAGGAAAAGATGACGCGCAAGATCATCGACGCCGCTCAGAAGCTGGGCGCGCATACGCTGATCCTGCCCGAATGCGGCCACGCCTATGGCGCGGCGCGGTGGGAGGCGGCGCGCTGGTACGGCGGCAAGGTGCCGGTGCGCGTCGTGCACATGGCCGAGTTCCTCGGCGACATCGTCGAGCGCGGTCTCGTCAAGCTCAACAAGATCAACGCCACGGCGACTTTTCACGATCCCTGCCAGCTGGTGCGACGCGGCGGGGTGGGGCGGGCGCCTCGCGTGGTGCTCGACGCGCTGGGATTTGATCTCCACGAACTCGCCGATCATGGCGCGCTCGGCTGGTGTTGCGGCGGCGGCGGCGGGGTCGTCTCCAACGTGCGGGCCGATCCGATCCGCTTCAAGGCGTTCGAGCTCAAGCGCCGGCAGGTCGAGGACACCAACACCGAACGCTTCATCACCGCCTGCGGCCAGTGCCGGATCACGCTCACGCTGGGCGCCAAGCATTTCAAATGGGACAAGAAGGTCGAGAGCCTGGTCGATCTCGTCGCCGACAATCTGGCCGACTAGACGGCGGTCGCGCGCCGGGCGCGGCGTGGTGGAACGAGTGGCGGGCGATGATGGCGGGCGCTGGGCGTGGATCGTCCTTTCACTCGCCGCGTAATCGGAATGGAGAATCCTGATGGCCAAACGAGTCGTCGTCGACCCGGTCACCCGCATCGAAGGCCATTTGCGGGTGGAGGCGGAGCTCGGCGAGAAGGGCGCCATCGTCGGCGCCTATTCGTCCGGCACCATGGTGCGTGGAATTGAGCTCATTCTTCGCGGCCGCGATCCGCGCGAGGCATGGGCCTTCGCGCAGCGGATTTGCGGCGTCTGCACGCTGGTCCACGGCCTCGCCTCGATCCGCGCGGTCGAGAACGCGCTGAAATACGATATTCCGCCGAACGCCAATCTGATCCGCAACCTGATGATCGGCGCCCAATATGTGCACGATCACGTCATGCATTTCTATCATCTGCACGCGCTCGACTGGGTCGATGTCGTCTCCGCGCTCAAGGCCGATCCGAAGGAAACCGCGCGGCTCGCGCAGAGCATCTCGTCCTACGCGAAATCGAGCCCGGGCTATTTCGCCGACGTGCAAACGCGCCTGAAGACGTTCGTCGAGGCGGGGCAGCTCGGCATTTTCGCCAACGGCTATTGGGGCCATCCGGCCTACCGGCTGCCGGCCGAAGCCAACCTCATGGCGGTCGCCCATTATCTCGACGCGCTGGAGTGGCAGCGCAACGTCGTGCAGATTCACACCATCTTCGGCGGCAAGAATCCGCATCCCAATTTTCTCGTCGGCGGATCGCCGTCGCCGATCAGCGCCTCGCCGCGCATGGCTGCGGGCGGAGCGGCCGCGACCACGGTCAACATCCTGGCGCTCGATCAGGTTCGCGCCATCATCAAGAGCATGCGCGATTTCGTCGATCAGGTTTACGTGCCGGACACCTTGGCGATCGCCGGATTCTACAAGGATTGGTTCCGGCGCGGCGAGGGTCTCGGCAATTTCATGACCTACGGCGACTTCCCCGCCGACGGCCGCGCCGACGCGAGTTCGTGGTTGATCCCCGCCGGCGTCATTCTCAACCGCGATCTTTCGCGCATCGAACCCGTCGACCTGAACGACCCGGCGCAGGTTCAGGAGTTCGCCGCGCATTCCTGGTACACTTATTCCTCCGGCAAGACCGCCGGGCTTCACCCCTATCAGGGCGAAACCAAGCTCGCTTATTCCGGCCCGAAGCCGCCCTTCGAGCAACTCAATGTCGAGGAAGCCTATTCGTGGCTGAAGTCGCCACGCTGGCGCGGCCACGCGGTGGAGGTCGGCCCGCTCGCCCGCGTCCTCATGCTCTACGCCAAGGGCCATGAGCCGACCCGCGAACTTGCGACGCACGCGCTCAAGACGCTCGATCTGCCGATCGACGCGATGTATTCGACCCTCGGGCGCACCGCCGCGCGCGCGCTGGAGACCAAGATCATTGCCGACCTCATGACCGGCTGGCTCGACAATCTCGTCGCCAACATCCGCGACGGCGACGTTCGAGTCCACAATCCGGCGAAGTGGGATCCCGCGACCTGGCCGCGCGAGGCGAGGGGCGTCGGCTGGATGGAGGCGCCGCGCGGCGCGCTGGCGCATTGGGTCGTCATCAAGGACGGCAAGATCGACAACTATCAGGCCGTGGTGCCAAGCACATGGAACGCCGGGCCGCGCGACGCGCAAGGCAAGCCGGGGGCCTATGAGGCGGCGCTACAGGACCGCCATGAGGTGAGCAATCCGGCCCAGCCGCTGGAAATCCAGCGCACCATCCATTCCTTCGATCCGTGCATCGCCTGCGCGGTCCACATCGCCGAGCCGGCGCGTCCGGCGACGCGCGATCCTGGTCCGGCCGTCGCAATCATCTGACGACGCGCCGACGATATCAGCCAGCGCAAGGTAAACCGACGGATGCCGCGTCCGCGTCGAGCGGGGCGGCTATGCGCTATAGTTGTCCGAATATGACAATGGAACCTCAATGAGACGCGGCCAACGCGGTGTCCGGTCGCCAAAGGCGCGGAACGCGCGTCGCGGGTGCATGATTTGACCGACGGAGCCGTCGTTTCCAGCCGTGCGCCAGGCCTTCGTCCTTCCCACCATGTGGTCTGCGAAGCCGTACGCATGACCTGAATGCGGGTCGAAGCGTTCTACCAGGCTCTGGCGATTATTCCAGCCAGACCGGCGCGGCGTCACCCTCCGCAGGGCGCGGGAAGTGAAACTCGTCTGGCACCGATCTTGCTTCGACATCGGACGGTCGCGCCGTGCCTGGGCAGGTTGTTGGAGTTCCGACATGCCACCCATGTCATTCGCGCCGCTTGCCGGAGCGATCCGGCTAGCGCTATATACAGACGGAATTAACGAGGCAGCCGCACGAGCGCGGTCCGCGGCGACATTGGACTTGAACGAGCGTGCGCGCGGCGAGGGGGAGTTGGTTCATGATGATGTCGGTACGCGGGCGATCCATGGCGCGAACGGGCGCATGGCTGGTCGCCGCCTGGGCCGTGCTTGCGCCAGCGCCGGGATCCGCGCTAGACGCGCGCGCGCCGGCGGCCGCGGTCGGCACGCCGGTCGTCTTCGCGGCGGCGAGCCTGAAGAACGCGCTCGACGCGGTCGCGGCGGCCTGGAAGAAGGACGCCGGAAAGTCCGTTACCATCTCCTATGCGTCGTCGTCGACGCTCGCCCGGCAGATCGAGCAGGGCGCGCCCGCCGACATTTTCATCTCCGCCGATCTCGATTGGATGGATTGGTTGCGGCAGCGCGATCTGATCAAGGCGAACACGCGGCAATTGCTGTTGGGGAACACGCTCGTTCTGATCGCGCCGGCGGATCTGGCGACATCGTTCAAGATCGTCGACGGCGCCGATCTCGCCGGCGCGCTCGGCGGGGGACGATTGTCGATCGGCGAGGCGAAGTCGGTACCGGCCGGCAAATACGCGAGGGAAGCGCTCGAAAAGCTCGGTATGTGGCGGGCGGTGGAAGGCAGGTTGGCGCAGAGCGACAACGTTCGCGCCGCGCTCGCTCTCGTCGCGCGCGGGGAGGCGCCGCTCGGGATCGTCTACGCGACCGACGCCAATGCCGAGCCCAAGGTGCGCGTTGTCGATACCTTCCCGGCGTCGACCCACGCGCCGATCGTCTACCCGATCGCGTTGACGGCGACGTCGACGAACGCCGAGGCGGTGGCGTTCATCGCCTATCTGCGCTCGCCCGGCGCGCGGCGCGAATTCGTGGCTCGGGGTTTCACGATCCAGCCGAATTAGGGACGCGCGCTTGCTTCGGGTAACGGCGAATGATCGGGATGAAGCCATGAGGAAATGTGGGGCGAGGCAGATCGGCGCGGCGGCGTTGGCGATCCTCGCCGCGACGCTGGTGATCTCGATGCTGACGATCTCGATGGCGTCGCGATCGCGGGCCAATGAGCCGCGGCCGCTCGTCATCTACGCGGCGGGCTCGCTGAAGAACGTCATCGACGAGGCGATGGCGCGGTGGAGAACGACGACGGGGCGCCCGGTCGTCGCTTCCTACTCGCACGCGCCAGCACTCGCCAAGCAGATCGAATCGGGCGCGCCGGCGGACATCTTCATTTCCGCCGATAACGACTGGATGGACTATCTCGTCGCGCGCGACCTGGTCGATGCTCGCAGTCGCGCCGACGTGGCCGGCAACAATCTGGTGCTGATCGCTGCGAGCGATGACAAGGTCCAGTTCAAGCTGACGCGCGGCGCCGATCTCGCGGGCCTTGTTGGCGAGGATCGCGTCGCGGTTTGCACCATCGCATCTTGTCCGGGCGGAAAATACGCCAAGGCCGCGCTGGAGGGGCTCGGGATCTGGCACGCCGTCAAAACCAAGCTGATCGATCAGGAGACCATTCGTGTCGCCCTTGCCGCGGTCGCGCGCAAGGAGGTACGCTTCGCCATTGTCTACGCGAGCGACGCGGCGATCGAGCCGAGAGTGCGCGTCGTCGACGTCTTCCCCGAATCGAGCCATCCGCCGATCGTCTATCCAGCCGCGATCGTCAAGGGACCCAATACCGATCCGAGAAGCGAAACCACGCGCGCGTTCTTGGACTTCTTGCTTTCGTCCGAAGGTTCGGCGATTTTCGTCAAACACGGATTTCGAAAGCCGGCACGACAGGAGCGCAAGTGATCGAGCTCTCGCCCGAGGAATGGACGGCCGTACGCCTGTCGCTCAAGATCGCGCTCACGGCGACGCTCGCGAGCCTGCCGGCGGGCATTCTCGTCGCCTATGCGCTGGCACGCTGGCGCTTTCCGGGCAAGGTCATCGTCGACGGACTTATCCATCTTCCGCTTGTGTTGCCGCCGGTGGTGACGGGATATCTGCTGCTGCTGCTGCTCGGCCGACGCGGACCGCTCGGCATGTTTCTCGCCGAGCATTTCGGCATTGTTTTTTCGTTCCGTTGGACCGGCGCGGCGCTCGCCTGCGCGGTCATGGGCTTCCCGTTGATGGTGCGCGCGATCCGCCTCTCGATCGAGGCGATCGACAATCGTCTCGAACACGCCGCCGGCACGCTCGGCGCCAATCGGGCATGGACGTTCGCGCTGGTCACGCTGCCGTTGGCGCTGCCGGGAATCGTCGTCGGCTCGATCCTCTGTTTCGCCAAGGCGCTCGGCGAGTTCGGGGCGACGATCACTTTCGTCTCCAATATTCCCGGCGAAACGCAGACGATCTCCGCGGCGATCTACACCTACACCCAGGTTCCGGGCGGCGACACCAACGCGATGCGGCTGACGATCGTGGCGATCATCATCGCCTTCGTCGCGCTGATCGCCTCGGAAGTCATCCAGCGCGGCGCCAGGCGCGGAACGGCGGCATTCGAATGATCAGCGTCGACGCGTCGGTCAGGCTCGGGGAATTCGATCTCGATATCGCGTTCCAGAACGACAAGGGCATTGTCGCGCTGTTCGGTCGTTCGGGTTCGGGCAAGACCGTGACGATCAATCTGATCGCGGGAATCCAACGGCCCGAGCGCGGGCGGATCGTGCTCGACAACCAGGTTCTGGTGGACACGGCGAAGGGCATTTTCGTGCCGCGCCATCGCCGGCGCGTCGGCCTGGTGTTCCAGGATTCCCAGCTCTTTCCGCATTTGAACGTGCGGCGGAACCTGGGCTTCGGCCAATGGTTCGCGCCGCGCGCGGACCGCGTCATTTCGTTCGATGCGGTGGTTGAAACGCTTGGCATCGCCGCGCTGCTGGCGCGCCGCCCGGCGCGGCTCTCGGGCGGCGAGAAGCAGCGCGTCGCGATCGGGCGCGCGCTTCTGTCCTCGCCGAAGATCCTGCTGCTCGACGAGCCGTTGGCCTCGCTCGACGAGGAGCGCAAGCGGGAAATCCTGCCGTTGATCGAGCGGTTGCGCGACGAATTCGGCATCCCGATGATCTTCGTGTCGCATGCGATCGAGGACGTCGCCCGGCTCGCCCATCGCGTGGTGATCATGAAGGAGGGCCGGGTGATCGCGAACGGGCCGGTGGAGGAAGTGTTCGGGCCGGACCGGTTCCCGCCCGAGGAAAGTCGTTTCGCGCGCTCGTCCTTCATCACCGGAAGGATCGCCGGCTATGACGCGAGCTATGGGTTGACCGAGGTGGTCCATCCGGCGGGAACGATCTGGCTGACCGGCAAGGCCGGCGTGACCGGAAACGAGGCGCGCATCGTCGTGCGCGCGACCGATGTCGCGCTCGCCACATCAAGGCCCGAGAACGTCAGCGTGCGAACGATCCTGACCGGCACGATCAAGCGCATCGATGCCGAACGCGGACCGCTTGCGGCCATTCTCGTCGATCTGCGCGGCCACGGCGAACTCTCCGCGCTGGCGACGCGCAAGGCCGTCGATCAGCTCGCGCTCCGAGAGGGAACCGAGGTCCATGCCCTGATCAAGACGGTCGCGCTCGACGAGAGAACCGTGGCGGTCGGTCAGTCGTGACCGCGCCCGGGACGATAATGTTTGCGGAAGTCGGCGAAGGCTTCGTTGACCTCGCCGGCGAAGCGCTTTTCGACGGCGCGATAGGTCTCGACAAGCCGGCGGCCGAAATCGGTGACCTCGGCGCCGCCGCCTTGATGTCCGCCGGTCGCCGCGATCACCACGGGTTCGGTGAACATGCGGTTCATCGCGTCGACGAGAAGCCACGCGCGGCGGTACGACATGTCGAGCCGCCGCCCGGCCGCGGAGATCGAGCCGGTTTCGATGATGCGCTCGAGCAAGGTGATCTTGCCCGGCCCCAAGCGGCGCTCGCCGGCGAAATCGAGCCTGATCGACGGCAGGATCCGGTGCGTCGGTTTCGCCGAATGCGAGGCCGATGAGGATTTCTTGCGCGTCGTCATTTTCGCCATCCTGAACTCCAACGCACGAAACAGATCATGTCCGTGTTATCGACGACCGAACTCGAAAGGCTGCTCGCGGAAGACGCGCCCTTCGGCGACCTCACGACGGAATCCCTCGGCATCGGCCGTCAGCCCGGGCGGATTTGTTTCGCCGCCCGCTCCGCGATGGTTGTCGCCGGAATCGACGAGGCGAGAAGCCTGCTCAACCTTGCCGGCGTCCAGGCGCAAGTCAATGTCCATTCCGGGCGGGAGGTCGCGCCCGGCGCGACGCTTCTCGTCGGGGAGGGCGAGGCCGGGAGCCTTCACCGTGCGTGGAAGGTCGCGCAGACCTTGATGGAAGTCTGGTCGGGGGTTGCGAGCGCGACGCGCGAATTGGTGACGGCGGCGCGCGTCGGCCGCGCCGACATCGTGATCGCGTGCACGCGCAAGAACTTGCCGGGAACCAAGGCCATGGCGGTCGCGGCCGTCAAGGCCGGCGGCGGCGTGATGCATCGGCACGGCCTTTCAGAGACCGTCCTGGTATTTCCCCAGCACCGGGCCTTCCGCCCGCGAGTCGGGTTCGCCGAGCTGGTCAGCGAGTTGCGGTCAAGCGCTCCGGAAAAGAAGCTCGTCGTCGAGGTCATGACCATCGAAGAGGGCATGGCCGCGGCCGAGGCGGGGTTTGACGTGGTCCAGGCCGAGAAATTTCAGGCTGGCGAGGTCGCGGAGTTGGTCTCGCGGGTCAGGCCCATGACGCCGCGACCGGTCGTCGTCGCGGCCGGAGGCATCAATCCCGTCAACGCCGCGGCCTACGCGCGTGCCGGCGCCGACGTGCTCGCGACGTCGTGGCCGTTCACGGCGAAGCCGGCCGACGTGGTGGTGACCATCGCGCCGCGGTGACTGTGTCGACCGCGCGCGACCGCCGGGCGCCTTTCGCGATCAGAACGGATAGTGCCGGTGGCCGGTCTGGATCGTGATCCAGCGCAGCTCCGTGAATTCGTCGATCGCCGCCTTGCCGCCGAAGCGACCATAACCGGAAGCCTTCGTTCCGCCGAACGGCATTTGCGGCTCGTCGTGCACGGTCGGCGCGTTGATATGGCAGATGCCGCTGTCGATCCGCTTGGCGACGCCGAGCGCGCGCGCGATGTCGCGGCCGAACACGGCGGCCGCCAGGCCGTATTCGGTGTCGTTGGCCACGCGCACCGCCTCCTCGACGCCGGACACGCGCACGACCGTCACGATCGGACCGAACGTTTCCTCGCCGTAGATGCGCATCGCCGGAGTCACGCGATCGACGATGGTCGCCGGCAGAATGGTGCCAGGCGCGACGCCGCCGGCGGCGATGACCGCGCCCTTGGCGATCGCGTCGCCGATCAGCGAGTTGACGCGTTGCGCCGGCAACTCGCCGACCAGCGAGCCGAGCACGACATTTCCCTTGCGCGGATCGCCGCAGGGCAACGACTTCGCCTTGGCGACGAATTTCTCGATGAACGCGTCGGCGACCTTCTCGTCGATGACGATGCGTTCGGTCGACATGCAGATCTGGCCCTGATTCATGAAGGCGCCGAACGCGGCCGCGTTCACCGCCTCGTCGAGATCGGCGTCGTCGAGGATGACGAGCGGCGCCTTGCCGCCGAGTTCGAGCAGCACGCGCTTGAGATGCTTGGCCGCCATCTGCGCGATGATGCGTCCGACGCGGGTCGAGCCGGTGAAGTTGATCCGCCGAACCGCGGTGTGGCCGATCAGCGCTTCGACGATCACCTGCGCGTCCTGCGGCGCGTTGGTGACGACGTTGACGACGCCGTCGCCGAGTCCGGCCTCGCTCAGGCACGTTCCGATCAGGTGGTGCACGCCCGGGCTCATTTCGGAGGCCTTGAGCACCACCGTGTTGCCGCAGGCGAGCGGCATCGCCACCGCGCGCACGCCGAGGATGACCGGCGCGTTCCACGGCGCGATGCCGAGCACGACGCCGACCGGCTGACGGAACGCCATCGCCAGATTGTCGGGCTTGTCGGTCGGAATGACCTCGCCGGAGATCTGCGTCGTCATCGCGGCGGCCTCGCGCAGCATGCTGGCGGCGAGCATGACGTTAAAGCCCGCCCAGCCGGCGGTGGCGCCGACTTCCGCCATCATCAGTTGGGTGAACTCATCGGCGCGGCTCGCGAGAATATCGGCGGCCTTGTTCAACCGCGCGCGCCGCTCGCTTGGGCCGAGCGCCGACCATGCCGGAAACGCCGCGGCCGCCGCGTCGGCGGCGCGAATGGCGTCCTCGACCGTCGCGGCCGAAACGGTGCTGGCGACCTCTCCGGAAATCGGGTTGCGGCATTGGTAGGCGGCGTGGCCCGTGGCGGGGCGGCTCTTGCCGCCGATCAGCAGGTTGATCGCGTTCATGGAGCTCTCCAAATTCGGCTGGGTGGTTTTCGGCGTGGTGTGAATGCTCGGCGTGGCGGTCGCGGCGCGCGCGTCGGTATCGGTCGCGGCCGGGGAGGAATGCGATGGCGGGGGCGCTGGGATCGTGTCCGTGGCTGGCGGGCGCGGCCCGGCGTCGGGCGAGGGCAGGCGGAGAATTTCCTCGCGCGGGCCGAGAACGCCGCCGAGATAGGCGCGTTGCACGGCGGCGTCGTTCTTCAGCGCCGCGCCGGTTCCTTCCCCGACATTGCGGCCGTTCTCGATGATGTAGCCGCGATCGGCGATGGCCAGGCTCTGCCGGGCGTTCTGCTCGACAAGCAACAGCCCGATGCCGGCGCGTCGCACGTCCATGAGCGCGCGAAACAGATCGCCGCACACCGCCGGCGACAGGCCGAGCGAGGGTTCGTCGAGCAACAGGATTTCCGGCGACGACATCAGCGCGCGGCCGATCGCCACCATCTGTTGCTCGCCGCCGGACATCGTCGCGACGTGCTGGGAAAAGCGTTCCTTGAGCTTGGGAAAGAGTTGAAGCACGAAGCCGAGAGTGGCGTCCTCGCTCGCGCGCGCGCGTCTGGCGTAGGCGCCGAGCAAGAGGTTCTCCCTGACGGTCAGGTCGGGAAAGATGCCGCGTCCCTCCGGCACGAGCGCGACGCCGGCTTCGACCACGTCATGGGCGTCGAGCGCGAGCAGGTCCTTGTCGCCGAGCGTGATCGCAGCGTCCGGCGCGGGTTTGACCAAGCCGGCGACGGCCTTCAGCAGCGTCGATTTGCCCGCGCCGTTGGCGCCGAGAATGACGACGATCTCGCCTTTGTCGACGCGCAGCGAAACCTCGGACAGCGCCCGATGCTTGCCGTAGGCGACGGACAGCCGCGCGATCTCAAGCATTGGAATCACCGAGATAGGCGCGCACCACCTCGGGGTCGGCGAGCACCAGTTGCGGGCGTCCCTCGGCGATCATGCGGCCGGCGTTCATCACGATGCAGCGATCGCACAGCGTGCGGATCGCGTCCATGACGTGCTCGACCATCAGGATGCTGATGCCGTCCTGCTTGAGCGAGTGAATGAGCGAAATGCCGTCGCCGAGTTCGGTCGGATTGAGGCCGGCGAGCCATTCGTCGAGAAGCAGAAGCTTCGGTTCGGCGGCGAGCGCGCGCGCGAGTTCGAGCCGCTTCTGGTCGATATAGGTCAGATCGGCGGCCGGAAGGTCGGCCTTTTGCGCGAGGCCGACGCGGGCAAGAACGCGTCCGGCCACGTCATGGGCGGCGAACCCCGTGACCGGCCGCGCGCGAAAGGCAAGGCTCGGCAGCACGTTCTCGCGCACCGTCAGCGCGGGCAGAATGCGCACGAGCTGGAACGTGCGCGCGATCCCTCGCGTCGCGATGCGATCGGGCGGGGAGTTGTCGATGCGTTGGCCGAGAAAGCGGATCAGCCCTTTGTCGGGCTTCAGCGCGCCGGAGATCATGTTGAGGACGCTGGTCTTGCCCGAACCGTTGGGACCGATCAGGCCGAGAATGTCGCCCGGCGCGATCTCGAACGAGAGGTCGTGAACCGCGCGCACGCCGCCGAATGATTTCTGCAGACCGTCGACGACGAGAACCGCGCCGTCGGTGGATGAGATCGCGGCCGGTGGTCGCGCGCGCGCGCGGCTCGGCCAGCGGTCCTGAATGAGGCCGATCACGCCGCGCGGCACGAAATAGACGATGATGATGAAGGCGAGCCCGAGCAGGACGCTGAAGGCATTGGGAAAGTTCGCGGTCAGGAAATCGAACAACAACACCATCGGGATGGCGCCGAGCATGGGCCCGAACAGCGCGCCCGCGCCGCCGAGCAGCGCCATGATGACGACCTGGAACGAGATCATCGGATTGAAGGCGATCGCCGGATCGATATAGGTCCAGCGCGGCGCCATGATCGCCCCGGTAAGCGCCATGATCGCGGCGCTGACGGCGAAGAGCTGGACCTTGGCGCGGGTGGTGTCGATGCCGGCGTGGCGCGCCACGACCTCGTCATTGCCGATCACGCGGCTGGCAAGGCCGAGGCGCGAGCGCGAGATCATCCAGGCGATCGTCAGAACCGCGACGAGGACCGCGAGAAGCTGCCAGTAGATGGCGCTCTGGGGCATGTCGAGAAAAAGGTAGCGTCCGACCGTGCCCTTGATGTTGACCTCGTACCACGTCACCAACTGGCGCACGAGTTCGGCGAGGCCGAAGGTGAAGATGATGAAATAGACCCCCGAAAGCCGCAGCGTCGATAGCCCGACGATCGCCGCGACGGCGAGGCCGATCAGCGTGGCGGCGAACAGGACCACCGGCCAGGGCAGCGTCTCGCCGAGGATCGCCGCGGCATAGGCGCCGATGCCGAAGAAGGCGGCGCTGGCGAGCGAGATGTAATGCGTCGAACCGGAAAACAGCGCCCAGGCGGTCGCCATGATCGTGTAGCTCATCATGCTGATCGCGAGCGCGAGCACGTAGCCGGAGGCGAAGGCGGGCAGGGCGGCAAGCGCGATCGCCGCGAGAAAGGCGAAGGCCGCGACGGGGGCGTGCCGTAAATTCATTTCGCCGCCCTCCCGAACAGGCCCTGCGGCCTGACGAGAAGCACGGCGAGAAAGATCGTGTAGGTCGCCGCCAGCGTCAGTCCCGGATCGAGCAGGCGGGCGACGCCGGTCTCGACCACGCCGAGGATGAGGCCGGCCAAGAGCGCGCCGGCGACGTTGCCGACGCCTCCCATGATGATGACGATCAGCGCCTTCATCGTGAAGACGACGCCCATCGCGGCGTTGAAGGTCAGGAACATGCTGATCAGCACGCCGCCGGAGGCTACCAGCGCGCCGCCGAGCGCGAAGGCGAAAGCCGACGCCGTTCGCACGTCGATGGCGACAAGGCGCGCGGTCGTCGGGTTGACGGCGATGGCGCGGATGGCGGTGCCGGTCCGCGTTCGTGTCAGCGCGAGATAGAGGCCGGCGCCGATCACGGCGGCGACCACCAGCACCAGAATGCGGTTGAGCGCCAGCGTCGTGCCGAGAATCTCGACCGGCACGGAAAGGTAGCCGTAGCTGTAATATTGTCCGCCGAACAGCAACAGGGCGGTGCCCTGCACGACGAACAGAAGTCCGAAGGTCGCCAGGATGCTGTCGACTTCAAGCTGGCCGCGGCTGCGGGCGCGGTCGACCAGCGGCACCAGCAGCCAGCGGTAGATCATCCAGTTGGCGAGAAAGGCGAGCGGCACCGCGACGATGAGCCCGACCAGCGGGCTCACCGCGCGATCCGTGAACAGCCAGAAGGTCAGGAAGGCGGCGGCGATCAGGAATTCGCCATAGGCGAGATTCATGATGCGCGCGACGCCGTACTGAAGGGTCAGGCCCATGCTGATGAGCGCGTACATCCCTCCGAGCACAAGGCCCGAAATGAGAATATCGATCAGCAGCATGGTCGCCGTCCGCTGGGCTCACTGCTTCCAGGCGGGTTTCGGGAACAGGGGCGGCTTGGCGCCCTCGTACTTCGTCGGCGCCAGGCCGACGAATTCGCCGCCCTGCCATTGTCCGACCCACCACACGATCGGCATGAGGTTATCGGCGAGTTTGATCTTGCCCATGATGGTGTCGAACGTGCCGGTCTGCAGCTCCTTGACGATCGCGGCGTGATCGACCTTGCCGGCGCGTTCGATCGCCTGTTGCAGCATCTGCAGGCTGACATAGGTCACAGGGCTCGCCCAGCGGTCGGGCTCGCGTCCGATGACCTCGGCGTGACGCTTGAAATAGGCCTTGAGCGCGGGGCTGTCGACATTCCAGCCGCCCACGCCCATCACGCCCTCGGCGTTGGCGCCGAACTTCTGCTTGTAGAGGGGAAACGCCGTGCCGACGGCCGTGTAGAACACCTTCGGATTGTAGTTGAGCACCTTCGCCGCGTCGCCGATGGCGATCGTGTCGGGTGGATAGGAGAAGGCGATGAAGGTGTCGGCGTTCGACGCCATCGCGTCCTTGAGGATGGCCTGCATGTCCTGCGTGCC
Source organism: Xanthobacteraceae bacterium (assembly GCA_041918675.1). Taxonomy (GTDB): domain Bacteria; phylum Pseudomonadota; class Alphaproteobacteria; order Rhizobiales; family Xanthobacteraceae; genus SCUB01. The sequence goes on along the minus strand of JAYRVF010000005.1, from coordinate 147,201 downwards.
GAGCGGGTAGCTCTTGTCGAGGACGAGGTTGAAGCCGGCCGCCTTGAGCGCGGGCCGCGCCGCCGACGACAATTCGATGCCGAACGCGTCCGCGACCGCGATCATCGCGACATTTGGACCGATCTTGTTTTCGGACTTGAGCTTGGCGATGACCTCGACGAGCGCTTCCGCGCCAGGCTTCGACGTGCCGAGAAACCAGAAGCTGTTCGGCCAGCGCTTCGCCATTTCCGGAGCGCGGTCGGTCGCCGCCGTCACCGCCAGATGCGGGTAGCCGAGCCGATTGAAGGTCGGGCCCACCGCCAGGTTCAGGCCCGTGCTCCAGGGCGGCAGAATGATGTCGACCTTGTCCTGGGTCGCCAGGCGCTCGATCGCCTTGACCGCTTCTTCCGAATTCGAGCGGTCGTCATACTCGATCACCTCGATCTGCAGCTTCTTGCCGCCGACGGTGATGCCGCCGGCCTCGTTCACGTCCTTCACCCAGAGCTGGTAGTTCGGGAGCGTCGTCACACCCGCGCCGCCGGCGAAGGGGCCGGTCTTGGAAATCGCGTAGCCGATCCGCAGCTTGTCCTGTGCCTGCGCGAAGGCGGTGCCGGCGAGAAGCGCGGCCGCCGCGAGCAATGCAATCCTGGAGAACGCTGTCTTAATCATATGCAGCCTCCTGATGGGCAAATGCCGGACGCGGGTCTCGCGGCCGGTCATTCGTTTCCTCACGATTATTGTCGGGGCTCGTTGGTCGACGCGGCCCCATTGACGCATTGAACATGCTTTGCTTTCATTCAAAAATGGACGAAACAGGTCAAAGACTGGATGGAAAAGGTGAAATTGGCGGGGCGAATGGTCGCACCCGCCGCGTCACTCATTCGGATCGGCCGGGAAGCGCGGCCCTGCGGCCCGACACATCGCTGACGAGCCGCCTGCGGGCGGAAGTGGTGACGAGCGGTTTCGTCGCCCGCGAATGGCGGCTGAACACCGAGGCCACGCGCGGCTTCCAGCATGGCCTGCTGCTGCAATCCGGCGAGGCGACGCTCGCGTTCTCGCCGGAGGGCCTGCGTCTTGCGGGGCCATGCTTCGTTTGGCTGCCGGCGGGTAGCGTCGACCGGCTGGAGATCGCCGCGGGCGCGCGCGGCCATCTGCTCGCCATGCAACCCGACCTTCTCGAAAACACCTTCCGCCAGATTCCGGAGGCGACCGAACTTCTGGCGCTGCTCGCGGCCGAGCAGCCGCTCGTGCTCAGGCTCGAGGCCGACGAGAGCGACCTGCTCGCGCGCGTCATGGCGGTCGTCTCGCGCGAGCTCCAGGTCCGGGGGGCCGGCTGGTCGACGTTGATTTCCTCGGCGCTGGTGATCTGCTTCGTGGAATTGTGGCGCCACATCGGCGCGGGAGCGCTCGGCGGGGGCCATGCCGCCGAGACGCCGGCGCTGCTGTCGCGCTTCCGCCAACTCGTCGAGGAGCATTTCCGCGAGCAATGGAGCGTGGCGAGTTACGCCGAGCAGCTCGGCCTGACGGTGGACCGTCTGCACGCCATCTGCACCCGGCAATTGGGGCGCTCGCCGCGCGTTCTCATTCAGCAGCGCGTCATGAACGAAGCGATCGCGCGGCTGGAGATTTCCGCGATCACCACCAAGCAGCTCGCCTTCATTCTCGGTTTCAAGGACCCCGGCTATTTCAACCGCTTCTTCGCGCGACGGATGGGTTTGCCGCCGGGGCGCTATCGCCGCGAGATCGCCAAGCGGGACGCGGCGAACCAGACGCGCCCGGAACCACTCACCTTCGCCGACTGGCCTTAAGCGCCGGACTTCGCCCCGGCGCGCGCGGACGGCGCGCGCGGCTTCCCACGACCGACAATGTTCGCCCCCGGTGGACTTCGACTTGTCGGCTTGCGATAGTTTGAATTCTTGGCCGGGCCGCCGGTGCCCCGTCAAATCACCCAACCGACGCGACGTGCGTCTCTCAAGGTGCTCCAAGGTGCTCCGTTGAAGCCCAGCAAGACCGGCCGATTGTCTTCCGCGTCACTCAAGAGCGAGCCGGTGAAGGACGCGCCGCTGATCGAGGACATCCGCCTGCTCGGGCAGATTCTCGGCGCCACGATCCGCGAGCAGGAAGGCGAGGAGATGTTCGCGCGGATCGAGAATATCCGCGTGCTCAGCGTCGCCCTCGAACGCGACGCCGATGTCGAGGCCGGGCGGCGGCTCGACGCCATCATGCGCGCGCTGACGACCGAGCAGGCGATCCTGGTCGCGCGCGCATTCACCTATTTCTCTCATCTGGCCAACATCGCGGAGGATCGCCACTATATCCGCCGCCGCGAGGCGCACGAGCAGCGCCATGATCTGATTCACGAACAGGTCGGCGGCCTGGCCGCGACCTGCCGCCTTCTCAAGGAGGCCGGCATTTCTCCCGCGGCCGCGTCGCGGGCGCTTGAGCGCGGCATGGTCTCGCCCGTGCTCACCGCGCATCCGACCGAGGCCCGGCGCAAGACGTTGCTCGATGTCGAAAGCTCGATCGCGCGCCTGCTCGCCGCGCGCGAGCATCCGCGCGGCGAGCGCGAAACGCGCGAGAACGAGGCGCTGTTGAAGACGCGCGTGGTGCAGATGTGGCAGACGAGCCTTCTGCGCGCCTCGCGCCTGACGGTCCACGACGAGATCGAGAACTCGCTGAGCTACTATCAGACCGCGTTCCTGCGCGAGATTCCGCGCCTCTACGCCGAGCTGGAGGAGCGCTTCGGCGGCGAACGCGTCGCGCCGTTCTTCCGCATGGGCTCGTGGATCGGCGGCGATCGCGACGGCAATCCCAATGTCGACGCCGACAGCCTCAAGGACGCGTTCCGCCAGCAATGCGAGGTCGCGCTGCGCCATTATCTCGCCGAGATTCACGAACTGGGCGCGGAACTGTCGACCTCGCGCAATCTGGTCGGTTGCTCGCCCGCCGTCGACACACTCGCCGACCGGTCCGGCGATCGCAATCCGCATCGCGACGATCAGCCCTATCGGCGGGCCATCATCGGGATCTACGCGCGCCTGGCGGCGACCTTGGAGCGGCTGACCGGAACGATCGCGCCGCGTCGCGCGACGCCCGCCGCCGCGCCCTACGTCCGCGCCGAGGAGCTGCTGGCCGATCTCGGCGTGATCGAGGATTCGCTCAAGGCGCACCACGGCGAGATGCTGGCGCGCGCGCGGCTCGCGCCGCTGCGTCGCGCGATCGAGGTTTTCGGTTTCCACCTCGCGGTGGTGGACATCCGCCAGAATTCGGATCGGCACGAGGAGACGCTGGCCGAGATGCTGCGCGCGGCGCGGGTGGCGCCCGATTACGCGAGCCTCGGCGAGGCGGACAAGCGCGAACTGCTGCTCGGCCTGCTGCGCGATCCGCGGCCGCTGCGAATTCCGGGCGTCGCCTATTCGCCGCGGACCGAGAGCGAACTCGCCGTGCTCAACGCGGCGCGGGAATCGCGCGCGGCGTACGGCGCCGATGGCATCCGCCACTACATCATCAGCCATACCGAGGCGGTCAGCGATCTTCTCGAAGTGCTGGTGTTGCAGAAGGAATGCGCGCTGATGCGCGGCGTGCTCGGCGACGAGGGCGCGTCGGCGGCGTTGCTGGTCGTGCCGCTGTTTGAAACCATCCGCGATCTGCGTCACGCCGCGCCGATCATGCGTGAATTCCTCGCGCTTCCCGGCATCCGCGACCTGGTGCGCGCGTCCGGCGCGTTGCAGGAGATCATGCTCGGCTATTCGGACAGCAACAAGGACGGCGGCATCTTCACCAGCAATTGGGAGCTCTACCGCGCCTCGACCGCGCTCGCCGAGTTTTTCTCGGAGTGCGACGGCATCGTGCTGCGGCTGTTCCATGGCCGGGGTGGGACGGTCGGCCGCGGCGGCGGCCCGAGCTATCAGGCGATCCTGGCGCAGCCGCCGGGAACCGTGAACGGACAAATCAGGCTGACGGAGCAGGGCGAGGTCATCGCGTCGAAATACGCCAACCCGGAAATCGCGCGGCGCAACCTCGAAGCGCTGGTCGCGGCGACGCTGGAGGCGACGCTGCTCAAGAACCATCACACCGTGCCGGATCCATTCATCGCCGCGGCGGAAAGCATCTCGCAAGCGAGCACGAAGGCCTATCGCATGCTGGTCTACGAGACGCCGGGCTTCGTCGACTACTTCTTCAGCGCCACGCCGATCGCCGAGATCGCCGAGCTCAACATCGGCTCGCGCCCCGCGTCGCGCGGCCAATCCCGCCGCATCGAGGACCTGCGCGCGATCCCGTGGAGCTTCTCATGGGGCCAGGCGCGCGTCAGTCTGCCGGGCTGGTTCGGATTCGGCTCTGGAGTCGAGGCCTTTCTCGCCGACGCGCCGCGCGAACGCATGGCGCTGTTGCAACGGATGAATCGCGATTGGCCGTTTTTCCGCGCGCTGCTCTCCAACATGGACATGGTGCTGGCCAAAACGGATCTCGCGCTCGCCAGGCGTTACGCGGAATTGTCCGGCGACCGCGACCTCGCGCGCCGCATTTTTGGAACGCTGGAAGCGGAGTGGGCGCGCACCGTCAAGGCGCTCGACGACATCACCGGCACGCGGGAGCGCCTCGCCGACAATCCGACGCTGGCGCGCTCGATCCGGCATCGCTTCCCCTATATCGCGCCGCTGAACCATCTCCAGGTCGAGCTGATCCGCCGCTGGCGAACGGGCGCGCACGACGAGCGGACCCGGCGCGGCATCATGATCTCGATCAACGGGATCGCCGCGGGCCTGCGCAACACGGGATGACGCGGGCGCCTCGGTTGGCGGCCTAGTCCGTCAGGCGCTCCCCGCCGGTGAAGACCTCGAAGCCGTCGGCGCGCGCGAGCGCCACCAGCGTGATGCCGGCTTCCTCCGCCGCGCGGATCGCAAGCGCGGTCGGCGCGGAAATCGCGATCAGCGTGGTCGCGCCGAGCGTCGCGGTTTTCTGCACCATCTCCACCGATACCCGGCTCGTCAGCAGCACGACGCCGTCCGCGCCCGCGATCTGGCGCTGGGCGAGATCACCGGCGAGCTTGTCGAGCGCGTTGTGCCGGCCGATGTCCTCGCGCAGCGAAAGCAGTCCCGTTCCCGGAACATAGAAGCCGGCCGCGTGCAGCGCGCCGGTCTCGCGGTGCATGATCTGGCCGGAGGTGAAGCTCGCCAGGGCCTCCGCGATCAGGGCCGGCGTCATCCGGGGTCCGGACGAAACGCGGGGAAGCGGCGGCAACGCGCCGGCGAGGCTCTCGACGCCGCACAGGCCGCAGCCGGTCGGCCCGACCAGGCGTCGCCGCCGGTCGGCGAACGCGGCCGCGAGCCGCGGCTTCAACCAGAGGCGCAGTTCGATCCCCGGACGATGCGCGACGACGTCGAGGCTGACGATGTCGGCAAGACCATCGATCACCCGTTCGGAAAGACTGAAGCCGATGGCGAAATCGACGAGGTCGGCGGGCGTCGCCATCATGGTGGCGTAGGAGGACCCGTCATAGGTGATCGATGTCGCCGTCTCCTCCGCGACCGCGCGGATGCCGGTCGACTGGCCGACGCCGCGATGGGAGCGGCACAACACGCGCCGCACCGTCTCGGCCGTGGCGACGGCGTCTTGCGCGAGCACGCGTCCCAGCCGTATCGCGGGAAGGATGAGCGCGGGCTCGTGTTCCGGCTCGGCCGCTTCGTTCGTTTCCGCCGTGGCGATCATCGCTTCGTCCGCCTCTTGGGTCCCGGGTGAAATCGCGCGCGCTCAATCCACCGTCACGACATGAGCCGCGTCGTGTCCGCGCGCCGGCGTATGCCGGATGACATGGCCGCGCGTGAACGCGGCGCGGTTGACCAGCATGTATTTCAGGCCCCATCCGGTCGCGACCGCGAGCAGGCCGCCCAGCGTTGCCGTCGGCCATCCGAAGAGAGCGCTGGCGAGTGCCGCAATCGCGGCGAAGCGCGCCGCCGTCAGCGCCTTTTCCTCCGGCAGCGAAAACCATCGCAATGTTCCGGCCGGCGCCTTGTCGCGGACGAGGGCACGGCGATAGATGTCGCGCGCGAATTCGCGAACGATCGCGGCGGCGAGCGCGAGGGCGATCATCGGCGTCGTCGCCGCGCCGATGACGACAAAGAGACCGGTTCCCTCCGCGAGCGCGGTCGCGAGTATCAGCGGCACCGTCTCATTCTGGCACCATGCCGGAATGCCGCGCGAGGCGTGAAGGATGCGCGCCTGGCAATAGACGAAGACGGCGGCCAGCACGGCGGCGAGGAAAATGAACCGTGTGTCGAGGAATATCGCCGCGCCGCCGGCCACGAACAATGGCGGAACGACCAGCGCCTCGCGCGTCATCCATGACGTGCGCGCGTGGAAGAACACATTGATCGAGCGCCACGGCTTGCCGATTTCGAGCCAGACGCAGAAGAGACCGAGACCGATCAGGCAGAGGCCGACCGCGAGCGCGAAGGCCGGGCGCTCGCCGAGCATGAAGGCTACGGTCGAAGCGAGGATGAGGCCGCCGCCGGTTCCGCCGAACGCGAAATTGCCGGTCGCGCGACCATCCCAGTAGCGCTGCAACTGCGCGCGAACCGATTGCTTCATGGCGCGTCCTTGTCCCAGAGATAATAGAAGCCCGGCGACGTGCCGACCTCCTCGTGCATGCGGAAGGTCTTGTTGTTGGCGAGAAGCGTGGCGACGTTGCTCGCCGGATTTTCGATGTCGCCGAAGGCGAGCGCGCCCGATACGCAGGAGTTGACGCAGACCGGCGTCGCTTCCGGGTCGACGCCCGGCACCAGCCCCTTGGCGAGGCCCGCGTCGATCCGGTCGGCGCAGAACGTGCACTTGGTGGCGACGCCGATCGTCCGGTCGTCGTGGCGCGCGCTTTCCGAAATCGAGGCGTCCTTGCCGAAGGCGAATTTCGCGACATCGACGCGGTAACGCGCCTCGTAGGGGCAGGCGACGGCGCAATAGGCGCAGCCGATGCACAGTTCATAATCGATGGTGACGATTCCGTCGGCGCGCTGGCCCGTCGCGGTCGATGGGCACACGTGCATGCAGGGCGGATCGGCGCAATGCTGGCAGCCAGTCGGCACGAACACGCGCTTGACGTTCGGATATTCGCCGACCTCGATATCGACGACGCGTCGCCATTGCACGCCGGTGGGCGTGGCGTTGGCTTCCTTGCAGGCGGCGGTGCAGGCCTGGCAACCGACGCAGCGCCTGAGATCGGCGACCATCGCGTAGCGCGTCACGGCCTGCCTCCTTGTGCCGGACCCTTCACCTTGTGCACCGAGACGCGGACGACGTCGGCGCCCGAGCCGGTCGCGTCGGTGAGCTCCATCGACATCTGCGTGACGGTGTTGAGGGAGGGGAATTTGAGGTCTTTCGCGAAGGGCGTCTTCCAATGCTCGTGCTGGCCGGGAATGACGATCGTTTCCGGATGGCAGCCTTGCACCAGCACCGCGCGCCCGCGCGTCGCGGCGATGATCGAGCGGACCTCGATCCAGTCGTCGTTCTCGATGCCGAGCCTGGCGGCGGCGGCCGCGTTCATGATGATGCCGCCATGGCCGCGAATGTTCTTGCCGACCTCGTGCATCAGCGGCACGCCGGAATTGTTGCCGGCCGAATAGAACATCGTCTTGGTGGTGATGCCCCAGAAGGGGTAATCCTCCGGCCGAGCGCCGTGCATCTCGACCGCGCGCGTCCAGCGGCCGGGCACGTCGTGCCATTCCGGCAAGGCCTGATATTCGCCGAGCTGCTCGTCCCACCAGCGGATGCCCTGGCCGTGCAGACGGCGGCCGAGCTCGACGCCGATGCGCATCAGCCGCTCCTGATAGGGAAGCTCGAAGCGCAGGTTCTGCTCGGCGAGGCTCGGATAGAGATACCAGTCGGCGCGCTTGAACGGCACCAGGAAGAAGCCGTTCTCCTTCATCCAGGCGAGATCCTTGACGTCGGCGCCGTCGGTGAGCGCGCCGGTCGAGGCCTTGCAGACCGCGTTCCAGATCGTGTCGGGTTCGTGCGCCAAGTCGGTCGGCAACGAGAAATCGAAATTCTCGCCCTTCAGCGGCGCGCTGATGGCGCCGCGATTGATCGCGGTGTTGTACGGCTCCAGAAGCCCGGTGCGCCGCGCGAGCTCGGTCGCGATCCAGGTGAAGTCGCGCGCCTCGCCCATCGGCTCGACCGCCTTCTGCCGCAGCGCCACGCCGCGATGCTCCCAGAACTGCTCGATGAATTTGGTGCCGCCGATCGGGACAAGCTGCGTGCTTTCCAGATCGCCCGCGTCGGGCAGCAGGATGTCGGCCATGTGGTTGGTTTCGTCGAGCGAATAGGCAATCGCGACGATGAAGGGCATGCGCGCGATGGCCTGGCTCAGCCGGTCGGTGTCCCAGAACGCGATCGCGGGATTTGTGCGGAACGTGATCCACAGTTCCGGCGCGGCCTGCTTCGGCCATTCCGCCGGCGACTTGTCCATGAACAGCCACGGCAGATGCGCCGGGCCGAGCGCCTGGCTCCAGGCGGAGTTGCCGACGATGGGAACGAGGGTGCGATGAGCGTTCCGCCCGGACGGCGTCGCCTTCCAATCGCCCGGGCCGGTCGGATTGAGCGAGGAGACCATGAAGCCGTCCTCGCCGGGCCTGACGCTGGTCAGTCGGTTGTCGTGGCCCTTGTTGAGCCGCACCGTGGTGCCGAGCGTGCCGCCGGGCACTTCCAGCGCGCCGACGAGCGTGGCCAGGAACGTGCGCGCCCAGCAGCATTCGAACGCGCCCCAGCCGTTGTTGACGGTCTTGCCGAGCGTCACGGCGACCGGGCGATAGGGCAGGGTCCGTCCATCGATCTGGATCGTTTCGCCGACATGGGCGTGCGCGACATATTCGCGCGCGACGTGCCTGACGGTCGCGGCGGAGACGCCGCACACTTCGGCCGCCCATTCGGGCGTGTATTGGCGCATGCCGTCGATGGTGGCGGTGAAGGCCGTGCGCGCCGGCGCATCGACGTGCTCGCGCTTCTCGTCGTCGGCGAGATGGCTGACCGCGCGCGGCACCACGAATGTTCCTTCGAGCGCGGGCTCGGCCCCGGCGGTGTCGAACGCCACCGCGCCGCCCGCGCGCGCGTCCCAGACGAGCGGCTTGCCGGATTCCGGATCGCGAAGATAGTAGCCGTCCGGCCCCACCAGATAGGGCGAGGACGTGCGATCCCGCAGGAACGGCACGTCGAGCGAGGCGCGCGGCGTTTCGTGCAGCAGGACGTGCACCATCGACAGCATGAAAGCGCCGTCGGTCTTGGGCTTGATCGGCACCCATTCGGCCGAGCAGGCGGCCGTCGCGGAGAGATGGGGCTCGATCTGGATGCGCTTGACGCCCCTGACGCGCGCGTCGGCGTGACGGCGTATCGCGCAGACGCCGCCGGTCACCTCGACATTGGCTCCGAACGAGACGATCAACTCGCAAAGACCGGTGTCGGCGCTGACGGTGAAGGCGCGATGCCAATATTCGCCGTAGAGGTGTTCGGAATGGGTGCACTTGACGCCCTGGCCCGAACCGAAGCTGAAGTCGATCGGCCCCCAGGCGGAGAGAAAGGCGGGGAACGAACCCATGTAGCTGCGCGGCGTGCCGCCATGGCCGAACGAGGCGGCGACGCGCGGCAGGCCCGATTCGTCGACCAAGCCGCGCGCCCTGATCTCCTTCATCCGCGCGGCGATGGTGTCGAGCGCCTCGTCCCACGAGATCGGCACGAAACCGGGGTCCTGATCGCGTCCCTTTTTCGGATTGGTCCGCTTCATCGGCTGGGCGATGCGGTGCGGGCTGTAAGTCTTCTGCACCAGCCCGTAGGCGCGCACGCAAGGACGGCCCGCGCCGGGATGCGTTCCGGCGGCGGCGTGGTTCGGCTCGATGCCAGTGGCGACGCCGTTCTCCACGGTGACGCGCAGGAAATCGGGACCGGCCACGCAATTGTAGCAAAGGGTGGGAACGGACTTTCGCGCGGTGGTGATGCCGCTGTCGGTCGCCTGCATGCGCGTTCCCTCCCGCCTCGCTCCTCGATGCCGCTTCTTCTTCACGCGTTCTTTGCCGCGCTTCACGGGTGTTGCCGGCCTCGGGGCCGATTGGCCGCTGGCCGGGAAATAACTCGAACAGAGCGAAGAAGGCCAAAAAGGCGTTACATAACGCAAAGTACGCCGCGCGTAGGTCGACGACGAAGCCACCGGAAATAGCGGCACGGATAGCGCGTCGGTATCAGGCCCGCAATCCGCATCTTTGTAACGTATTACAAAATATCAAGCAACAGAAAAAATTTGTATCACAATTTGGAGGCGGGTGGGGGCCGGCGCCGCATGTCGCGGCGTCTTTCCGCGCGCCGCGCTAACATGCGGCAATGATGGAGAAAAAGTCCGGCGTTCCCGCGCGCGGGCGATCGTCGACGCGCCGCAATATGCGTCGACGCGCGGATATCGGGATGGCCGGGATGAGCCCGGACACGATGAGGAAGCCGGATCAGGACGACCGGGATTCGCCGTCAGCCGCGTCGCGCGGATGATCGAGCCCGCCGAATCGCGCGAAATAGCTCGGATGGGCTTCCGGCGCGGCGCCGTCGACGGTTTCGAGCGTCGCCATCAAATGCCGCTCGGCGGGCGCCTGGACGAGTTTGTAGAGGTTGCGGCAGAGCAGCCGCGCGGAGGTTCCCGGCCAGTTCACCTCAAGCAGTTCGTCGGGAAGTTTCGGGTCGCGCAGCAGCACGCGGCGATAGGCGTGCATCAGGAGCGTGCGGACGACGAAGCAGGATTGCGGATCGAGGTCTTTCGCCGCGGAAAGCGCCTGCCACGCCGGCCGGAAGGTGGCGAGAAACGCCATATAGTCCTTCGCCAGCGTTTTCATGTCCCAGCAGCGCTGAATGACATGATGAAGCGCTTCCGAGGCGACCCACGGCTCGGCCGTCGTGCGCAGCACCAGCACTTCGTTGCTGGCATTGGCTTCGATCAGCGTCTGGCGAAGCGCGGCCTCGTCGGGATCGGGATGCAGCATCACGCCGGTCGCCAATTGTCCGAAGCCCTGCCACCGCAATTCGAAATCGAGCGCCTTGCGGCGATCCGGCTTCATGCCGGCGACATTGGTGATGACGATGGTCCAATGCCGGTCCCAAGGCCGATTGGCCTGGGCGTAGATGCGCCCATGCGCCGCCTCGACGCGCCGACGTCCCGTCTCGGTGAGGCGGTAGAAGCTGCGCCGGCCGATCTGCTCGGCCACCAGCCACTCCTCCCGCGCGAGGCGAAACACGGACGTGCGGATGACGCGGTCGTTCAGGCCCAGCGGCGCGGCGAGCTTGATCAGGCTGCCGAGCCAGGCGCCGCCGCTGTGATGGGCGATCGAGTCGCCATAGACCGTGACCAGCACCGACTTGGTTTTCGGCTTCAATCGCTTGACGATTCGCGCGGCGATGTCGCCGCCGCGTCCGGATCTAGCCATGTGCGAATCTATACATGTGCGAATCTAGCCATGTGCAATTCTAGCCATGTGAGAATCTAGAAATGTGCAATTCTAGCTATGTCCAAGTCCAGCCATGCTCGGGTCGAACCGCGTTCACGTCCGGCCATCGGGCCCGTCTGACAACGCGACCGAACGCGCCAGCCCGCGCCATGCGACCAATGATTGCTCTAAATGTTTTGGCGCGCGCGGGCAAGGAGCGCCGGCATTAACGATCGCGGCGATGGCGTACCGCTCAGCCCGCGCTGCCGCGATACATGTAAGTCATGAGGCGGGGGCCGTCGGCGTATTCGGTCTCAAGCGCGGTGAAGGCAAAACCGGCCGCGCGGACGAGGTCGTCCATCTTGCGGTTGAGATGACAGCCGCCGGCGAGATGCCGCCAGGCCGGGGTCAGGCGCTCCTGCCAGCGCGCGACGCCCGCGTCGGGCGAAAGCCCGTGTTCGACGAACCGGAACGCGCCGCCGGGACGCAGCACGCGCCTGATTTCGCCGAGCGCGGTCATCGGTTCGGGGATCGAGCACAGCGTCCAGGTCATGATCGCGGTGTCGATCGACCGGTCGGCGAGCGGGAGCATCGTGGCCGAACCCTGAACGAACAATGCCCGCACGCCGGCGCTCGCGGCGCGTCGTCGGGCCATCGCCAGCAGGCGCGCCGAAGGGTCGATGCCGAAGACGATGTCGACGCCGTCGCGGTAGTGCGAGAAGTTCAGGCCGGAACCGACGCCGATTTCGAGCACGCGTCCGCGCGCGGCGGTCGCGACCGCGCGGCGGTACTTCGCGAGCTGGCGCTGACGCATGACGAGATCGAGAATGGGCGGAAGGACCAGTCTCTCATAGAAGCGTGCGCTCATGGCGTATCGGCCTCGTCGGTCGCGCCACCGTTCCCGCGCGCGTCGGGCGGGCGAATGTAGCCGCGCGCCGCGGCCGAATCCATCGCTCAGATCGCTTCCGGCGTCATCGTGATCGCCCCGCAGGGGCATTCCGTGGCGCAGACGCCGCAGCCCTTGCAGAAGTCGTAATTGAACTTGAATCCCTTGCCGGGTCCCAGCTTGATGACGGCGTTGTCCGGACAGACGCCGTAGCAATTGTCGCATTCGAAGCAATTGCCGCAGGAAAGGCAGCGCCGCGCCTCGTACAGCGCGTTGGTTTCGTCGAGTCCCTGGACGACTTCCTCGAATGTCGAGGTGCGCCGCGCCAGCTCAAGCACCGGCCGCATCGTCTTCGGCGCCTCGCCGTAATACCAGGTGTTGAGCTTGTCGAAGGAGGCGATCTCGTGACGGGACGCCGGCCGATAGGTCTCACCGCGCAACCACGCGTCGATATTGCGCGCGGCCTTCTTGCCGTGGCCGACCGCGACCGTGACGGTTCGCTCCGACGGCACCATGTCGCCGCCCGCGAAAATGCCGGCCGCGCCGGTCATCATGTTGGCGTCGACCTTGACGACGCCGTCGGTCACTTCCAGTCCGTCGACGTTTTCGAGCAGCGAGAGATCGACATCCTGGCCGAGCGCGAGCACGACGGAATCGGCCCGCAGCGTCTCGAACTCGCCGGTCGGCTGGGGGAAGCCCTTGGCGTCGAGCGCCATCTTCTCCACGGTGATCGCGCCGGCCTCGACGTTCTTGATGGTGGAGAGCCACTTCATCATCACGCCTTCCTCGAGGGCTTCCTCGACCTCGAAATCGTGCGCCGGCATGCGGTCGCGCGTGCGGCGATAGACGATGATGGCTTCCTCGGCGCCGAGCCGCTTGGCGGTGCGGGCGACGTCGATCGCGGTGTTGCCGCCGCCATAGACGACGACCTTGCGGCCGAGCAGCGGCTTGTCCTCGCCCTCCATCGAGCGCAGCACCTGCACCGCGTCGAGGACGCGCGCGGCCTCGCCCGCCGGGATGTAGGCGCGCTTGGCGATGTGGGCGCCGACGGCGAGAAAGGCCGCGTCGAAGCCTCCCTCGGCCATCGACTTGCGGATGTCGTCGACCTTGGCGTTGTAGTCGATGACGACGCCCATGTCGGCGATGCGGCGGACCTCGCCGTCGAGCACGTCGCGCGGCAGGCGATATTTCGGGATGCCGAAGCGCATCATGCCGCCGGGCAGCGGGCCGGCTTCCTTGATCGTCACGCCATGGCCGAGGCGGCGCAAGTGATAGGCGGCCGAAAGTCCGGAGGGTCCGGCGCCGATCACCAGGACGCGCTTGCCGCTTTCATGATCCGGCGCCGCGAAGCGCCAGCCTTTGGTCAAGGCGAGGTCGCCGAGAAAGCGTTCGACCGAATTGATCCCGACCGCGCTGTCGATGTCCTTGCGGTTGCAGGCGCCCTCGCAGGGGTGATAGCAGACGCGCCCCATCACCGCCGGCAGCGGATTGTTCGCGGTCAGCGCGCGCCACGCCGCTTCGTAGTCGCCGCCTTCGGCGTGCGCGAGCCAGCCTTGAATGTCCTCGCCGGCGGGGCAGGCGTCGTTGCAGGGCGGCAGGCGGTGGACGTAATCGGGCCTGAGCGTGCGCCACGATCCGGTGCGGTTGACCAGCGAGGTGCCGACTTCGAGCGTGATGGCGAAGGGATGATCCATGGTGCTCTCCTCATGCCTCGTCGCCGGCCGCGTCGAGCAGGCCGTATTCGGCGATGTTGGCGTCGCAGATCGCCTGCAGGTGGGCGACGCGCGGGTCTTCCTTGCCGTCCTTGAAGAGGTGAGCGAAGCGGCGTTGCAGCTTGAGATATTCCTGGACCGGAACCTGCTTGCGGATCCTGCGCACGCTGGTGACCTTGCCGTGCGCGGCCTCGAAAATCGGGAACAGGCCGCATTCCACCTCCAACCGCGCCAGGCGGATGGTGTTGTGCGACGCCGCGCCCCAGCCGAGTGGGCAGGGCACGCTGATCTGGATGTAACGCGCCCCGTGGATCGACATCGCCTTCATGACCTTGCGTTCGAGATCGTGCAGGTCGGCGACGGTGGCGGTGGCGACGTAGGGGATCTGGTGGGCGACGGCGATGCGCGGCACCGACTTGCCGGTGGCGAAGACATTGCCGGGCTCCGCGCCGACCGCCGGGGTGGTGGCGGTGCGCGCGGTCGGCGGCGTCGCCGATGAACGCTGCACGCCGGTGTTCATGTAGCCTTCGTTATCGTAGCAGATGTAGAGCACGTCATCGTTGCGCTCGAACATGCCGGACAGGCATTGAAAGCCGATATCGGTGGTGCCGCCATCGCCGCCCTGGGCGATGACGCGCACTTCGGGGCGCTTCTTCACGCGCATCGCGGCGGCGACGCCGGTGGCGACCGCGGCCGCGTTGCCGAACAGCGAATGCAGCCACGGCAGTTGCCATGAGGTCTCGGGATAGGGCGTGGTGAAGACTTCCAGGCATCCGGTCGCGTTGACGGCGATGAGATTGTTGTTGGTGGCGCGCATCGCCGTGTCGATGGCATAGCGCGCGCCCAGCGCCTCGCCGCATCCCTGGCAGGCGCGGTGACCGCAGGTCAGCGCGTTGGAGCGGTCGAGCGAAGCCTGCACCGAACGCTCGTCCTCGGCGACCAGGCGATTGCCGACGGTGAGGGTTCCCTTCTGGTAGAATTTCAGTTTCTGCACGGCGTCGCCATGGGCGAGCGGGGCGTTGCTCTCGGTCATGGCGTGGTCCTCACTTGACGTTGGCGCGGCCGGCGGCCGCCAGCTGCCGCAGGATGTTTTCCGCGGTCGGGCCGGAACGGCGGCTCTTGCGCGACCGATGGATCTCGCGACCGACGACGCGCTCGTTGAGATCGAGGAAATGCGTGCCCTCCCACGGCTCGGCCACGGCCTGGCGGAACAGGCGATGCAGCGACGGCCGGGTGATCGGACGGCCGCCCAGGCCGGCGACCGCCGAATGCAGGCGCGGGCCGTGCGGCAGGTTGCGCAGCGCCACGTCGACATTGTTGGCGAGCTGGCCGCCCATGCCGACGGCGATGCTCTTTTCGATCACCACGACGTCCTTGGCGCCGGTGAGCGCCTTGCGCAGCATGTCGATCGGGAAGGGGCGGAACGAGACCAGCGTGACGAGGCCGATGCGAATTCCTTCCTCGCGCATCTCGTCGATCGTGTCCTTGATCGTGCCGCAGATCGATCCCATCGCCACGACGATCGTCTCGGCGTCCTCGGCGCGATAGGCGCGCAGCAGCCCGCCGGAATTGCGGCCGAAGGTCAGCTTGAACTCGTCGGCGATTTCCGGGATCAGGCGCAGCGCTTGCGTCTGGCGATAATGCGACAGGAAGCGCACCTCGGTGAACGCGTCGGGCCCCACCATGGCGCCGATCGACACCGGGTCGCGCGGATCGAGCACCTGCATCGGGTCGTAGGGCGGCAGGAAGCCGTCGACCGTTTCCTGGTCGGGAATGTCGATGCGCTCCATCGCGTGGGTGAGGATGAATCCGTCGACGCAGACCATCACCGGCATCGAAAGCTCTTCGCCGAGCTTGAACGCCTGGATGTGGAGGTCGACCGCCTCCTGGTTGGTCTCGGCGAAGAGCTGCAGCCAGCCGGCGTCGCGCATCGACATGGCGTCGGAATGGTCGTTCCAGATGTTGATCGGCGCGCCGATGGCGCGGTTGCCGAGCGTCATGACGATCGGCAGCCCGAGGCCGGAAGCGTTGTAGACTGCCTCGGCCATGTACAGGAGACCCTGCGAGGCGGTCGCGGTATAGGCGCGCGCGCCGGCCGCCGAGGCGCCGATCGCGACCGACAGCGCGGCGAATTCGCTTTCGACGTTGATGTATTCGCAATTGGTGAGCTTGCCTTCCTTCACCAATTCGCCGAGGCCCTCGACGATGTGCGTCTGCGGCGTGATCGGATAGGCGCAGATCACCTCGGGACGGCACAGCGCGATGGCCTCGGCCATCGCGTGCGATCCTTCGATTTGCTTAAGCATGAGCGGCTCCCACGGCGATGCCGGCGGCGCGTTCCTGCGCCATGACGATTTCGAACGCGTCCATCGCCGCGGCGATGTTGGCCTCGCCGATCCGTCCCGGAAACGCCTGCTCGATCGCCGCCTTGACGCTGTCGAGATGGACGAGCTCGGTCAGGGCGGCGAAGGCGCCGAGCAGCGCCGCATTCGGAACCGGCCGGCGCACGTGTTTCAGGGCGAGATCCGTCGCCGGCACAATCACCGCGTGGCCTTTCGGCAATCGGTCGGCGATGTCCTGGATGTGGAGATCGGCGAAGCTCTTGTTGGAGTTGACGAGAAGGTAGCCGTTCGGCTTGAGGCCGGCGAAGACGTCGATCACCTTGAACAGCGTCGGATCCTGCACGATCAGGCAGTCGGGCTCGAGAATGGGTTCGCGCAGACGGATTTCCTTTTCCGAAATGCGGCAGAAGGCGACGACCGGCGCGCCCATGCGCTCGGAGCCGAAGCTCGGGAAGGCCTGCGCGTGCCGTCCTTCGAGAAACGCGGAGATCGACAGCATCTCCGCGCCGGTGACGACGCCCTGGCCTCCACGGCCATGAATTCGGACTTGGAACATCGCGGCGCTTCCTTGGATTTCAGGCGCTTGGCGGGTTGTTTGGTTCGTCGAGGCTCGAGGTCGAGGCTAAAGGCTATTGTCGAATGTCGATCGTCGTGGTCGCGCGGACGCGCCGGCGGCATCCGTAACCATCGCCAAGGAAAATGCCGCCGCGCCGATCCGCCGAATGACTCTGGTGATGGAGCTGCCCCTTTGTCGTTATGGTTGGGACCGGCATGGCCTGGGAGGCACGCGCGGTCCCGGGCAATTTCTTCCCTGACCTCGAATTCGCGCAAGTCTGACGTGGCAAATCATTTCGCGTCAAGACAGCAATTCGCATCGAATCGCGCGCCGCGACATGGCTCGCCGATTCCTTGCTCCGCTAGCTTCCGCGCCTTTCGGCGCGCTTGCCATGCCGGAAGGCAAGGCACCTTGCCCCGTTTGGAATCACCAATCCTAACAGAGCGTTCGAGACCGCAAGGGGAGCCGGCCGTCGCCAGTCCATGGGGCGGGGCGGGGGATTGGCGCGGATCAAGTCGGCGTGATGCCGCCGCTTGGGACGGCCGCTGGAATTGCCAATCATGGGGCAGGGGCGCTAGAAGCACGACGCCGTGCATGGAGTTCCGGTTGACCCGCCACCTTGGATGCCTGCTTGCCGCGTTCGCGCTCATCCTGCTTCCCTTGGGAAGCGGAGCGCGGGCGTATTCGCACGACGGCCATCGGCATGCCCATCAGCACGTCCAGCAGCACGACGGGGTCCAGGCGAATCATGCCCGGCCACCGGCGGCGCATCACGCGCGGATGGATGCTGGGTCGGCGGATCACGCGGCGCGTGACTCTGGCGTCGCGACGCACGCCGCCGAGTCAGGCGAACAGGACGGCGCAAAGGCCGGCGGCGGCACTTTTTTCGCGGCCGGGGCCGCCGTCGATCCGCCAAGTCGGCAATGCCTGAATTGCGGCTCGGACTGCAATTGCTCCGGCGCCTGCGTCGGGGCTTGCCACATGGGATGCCTTGGCGACAATGGCGCCGCTCTGGCTTACGCGGCCGGCGTGGGAATGGTATTACCCGCACGAGCCGTGGCGTTGCGACCCTGGTCGACGCCGCCGCGGCCGCCGCCGCCGCGAGCCTAGTTCCAACTTCAAGCACTCGAACCGACCTCGCCCGATGGTAGTCGCGCCGCGCTTGCGCGCCGCTGGCTGTGCGGGCGGGCCTCGGCCGATCAACCAAACGGGAATCCAGACATGTCTCCGACCAATTCCATCACGACCGCCGTCCTCGGTCTTGCTCTTGCCGGCGCGAGCTTCGCCGCCTTCGCCGCGCCCGCCGATTATCAATTCGAACCCGTCGCCGCGGAGGTCAAGAACGCGCCCGGCGCCGAGATCAAGGTGCGGCTCACGCACAAGCCGACCGGCAAGCCCGTCGGCGGCGCGATCGTCTTCCGCAGCCGCCTCGACATGTCGCCGGAAAACATGGCCGAGCACACCGCGCCGGTGGAGCCGCTGCCTCCGACCGAGACCGGCGAATTCCGCTTCAAGGCCGATTTCGGCATGGCGGGCAAATGGGCGCTCAAACTCATGGTCAAGGTGCCGGGCGAGAACGAGACGATTCAGGGCACCGTGATCTTCAGGGCCAAGGATTAGGCCGATGAAGACTAACGCACGCGCGTGGATTGCTTGGCTGATCCTCGCCGGCGCGCTCGCGCTTGCCCCGACCGGGCACGCGGCCGCCGCCGATGCCGCCGCCGATAAGCAGGGCGCCGAACCCAAGGTGCTGTATTGGCGGCACCCGGACAACGCGGCCGACTTCTCGCCGACGGCGAAGAAGACTCCGGACGGGCGCGACTATGTTCCTGTGTTTGACGATCAGGAGGCGGACTTCAAGGAAGTCACCGCCGCCAAGCAGAAGGCCGAGCGCGCCAAGAGCCGCAAGCTTCTCTATTACCGCAACCCGATGGGCCTGCCCGACACTTCGCCGGCGCCGAAGAAGGACTGGATGGGCATGGACTACATCCCCGTCTATGAGGGCGAGGACGAGGCCGGCACGAGCGTCACGATCTCGCTCGACCGGGTCCAGCGCTCCGGCGTGCGCACCGAGAAGGCCGCGATGCGGCGGATCGAGCGCCACGTCCGCGCGCCGGGCATCGCCAAGCCCGACGAGCGGTCGCAGCGCGTGGTGTCGCTACGCTCGGACGGCTTCATCGAGAAGCTCTACATCAACGAGACCGGCAGGCATGTGAAGGCCGGCGAACCTCTGTTCCGCGTCTACAGTCCGCAAGTCGTCAGCGCCCAGGTCGATTATCGTTCCAACGCAACGGTCGGCGGCCGGGGTTCGCGCGACGAACAGGCCGCGATTCAACGGCTGAAAAATCTCGACGTGCCCGAGGCGGTGATCGACCAGCTTCGCCAGGGTTCAAGCCCGCTGCTGTCGTTCGACTGGCCGTCGCCCGCGTCCGGCTACATCATGGAGAAGAACGCCGTCGAAGGGCAGATGGCCAAGGCCGGCGAGCCGCTGTTTCGCATCGCCGGACTGGATCCGATCTGGGTCATCGCCGACGTGCCCGAGCAGGATGTCGCCTTGGTGCGGGAAGGGGCGGCCGTCAATGTCGGCTTCCGCGCCTTCCCCGACCGGCTGTTCACCGGCCGCGTCACCTTCGTGCTGCACGAGCTCGACGCGCGCACGCGCACGGCGAAGGTGCGCATCGAGGTCGCCAACGCCGATCACGCCTTGCGTCACGAGATGTTCGCCGACGTCGAAATTCTCGCCGCCGACGGCGACGCGGAGCGGCTCGTGGTGTCGACCTCGGCGCTGATCGACACCGGCGCCCGGCAGGTGGTGCTGGTCGATCGCGGCGAGGGGCGCTTCGAGCCGCGCAACGTCAAGCTCGGCATTCGCGGCGACGGCGTGATCGAGATCAAGGAAGGCATCAGTGCGGGCGAGACCGTCGTGGTGGCGGCGAATTTCCTGATCGACGCGGAAAGCAACATCCGCGCGGCGCTCAAGGCGTTCACCGCCGACGCGGCGGCGGCGCCGGCCGAAACCGGGCATGGCGGGCATTCGCACGCGGGTGACGGCAAATGATCGACTTCCTCATCCGCTGGTCGGCGCGCAACATCGTGCTGGTGCTGATCGGCGCGGTTCTCGCGGGCGCCGCCGGCATCTACGCCGTCCGCAACGTGCCGCTCGATGCGATCCCCGATCTCTCCGACACGCAGGTCATCATCTATACGGAGTATTCGGGCCAGGCGCCTCAGGTGATCGAGGATCAGGTCACCTATCCGTTGTCGACGGCGATGCTGTCGGTGCCGAAAGCCAAGGTGGTGCGCGGCTTCTCCTTTTTCGGAGCGTCGTTCGTTTACGTGATCTTCGCCGACGGCACCGACATCTATTGGGCGCGCTCGCGCGTGCTCGAATATCTCTCCGCGGCGACGCGGACGCTGCCGGCGGGCGTGGCGCCGACCCTTGGACCCGACGCGACCGGCGTCGGCTGGGTCTATCAATACGTCGTCACCGCCGCGCAACGAACGCTCGCCGAACTGCGCACCACCCAGGACTGGCAATTGCGCTTCGCCGTCGCCAAGGCCGAGGGCGTCGCCGAGGTCGCCAGCGTCGGCGGATTCGTGCGGCAATATTCGATCGTGGTCGACCCGCGGCGGCTGAAGGCTTTCGATCTGTCGCTCGACGCGGTGCGCGCCGCTGTCCGCGCGTCGAACATGGACGTCGGCGGGCGCGTCGTCGAACTGGCCGAGGCCGAGTTCATGGTGCGCGGCCGCGGCTATCTCAAGGGCATCCCCGACATCGAGCAGATCGTGCTCA
Source organism: Xanthobacteraceae bacterium (assembly GCA_041918675.1). Taxonomy (GTDB): domain Bacteria; phylum Pseudomonadota; class Alphaproteobacteria; order Rhizobiales; family Xanthobacteraceae; genus SCUB01. Next base: position 126,489 of record JAYRVF010000005.1, on the reverse strand, counting down.
AGGCGAGCGGCGGCACGCCGGTGCTGCTGCGCGATGTCGCGCGCGTCGAGCTCGGTCCCGACGAGCGGCGCGGCGTCGCCGAGCTCAACGGCGAGGGCGAGGCGGTCACCGGCATCGCCGTGCAGCGCTATGGCCAAAACGCGCTTTCGGTCATCGAAAACGTCAAGGCGCGGCTCGCCGAAATCGCCGGCGGCCTGCCGTCGGGCACCGAGATCGTGCCGGTCTACGACCGCTCCGAGTTGATCGAGCGGGCGATTCAGACGCTGAAGTCGACGTTGATCGAGGAAAGCGTCATCGTCGCCCTGGTCTGCGTCGTGTTCCTGCTGCACGTGCGCAGCGCGCTGGTGGCGATCCTGATGCTGCCGCTCGGCGTGCTGATCGCCTACATCTGCATGCACGCGCTCGGCCTTTCCTCCAACATCATGAGTCTCGGCGGCATCGCCATCGCCATCGGCGCGATGGTCGACGCCGCGATCGTGATGATCGAGAACGCGCACAAGCATCTCGAACGGGCGCCGCCCGACAAGCCCCGCGCCGAAATCCTGATCGAGGCGGCGAGCGAGGTCGGGCCGGCGCTGTTCTTCTCGTTGCTCGTCATCACCGTGTCGTTCCTGCCGATCTTCACGCTGGAAGCGCAGGAAGGGCGCCTGTTCAAGCCGCTCGCCTTCACCAAGACATTCGCCATGGCCGCGGCCGCGTTGTTGTCCGTGACGCTGGTGCCGGCGCTGATGATCGTGTTCGTCAGGGGCCGGATCGTCGCGGAGGCGCGCAATCCGGTGAACCGCGCGCTGATCTGGATGTATCGTCCGCTGATCGCCGGCGTGCTCAAGGCCAAGACGCTGACGATCGCGCTCGCGCTGGTCGTGCTCGGCGCGACGGTCTGGCCGGCGGCCAAGATCGGCTCGGAATTCATGCCGACGCTGAACGAGGGCACGCTGTTCTACATGCCGACGACGCTGCCCGGCCTTTCCATCACCAAGGCGTCCGAGCTGTTGCAGACGCAGAACAAGATCATCAAGTCGTTCCCGGAGGTCGCCTCGGTCTGGGGCAAGGCGGGACGCGCGGCGACCGCGACCGATCCGGCGCCGACCGAAATGTTCGAGACCATCATCAACCTGAAGCCGGAATCGCAATGGCGGCCGGGGATGACGACGGCGAAGCTGATCGAGGAGATGGACAAGGCGCTGCAGTTTCCCGGCGTCTCGAACGCCTGGACGATGCCGATCAAGGCGCGCATCGACATGCTGGCGACCGGCATCCGCACGCCGGTCGGCGTCAAGGTGATGGGGAGCGACCTCTCGGTGATCGAGGGGCTCGCGCGCGAGATCGAGGTCGCGGTGAAGGGCGTGCCCGGCACGGCGAGCGCCTTCGCCGAGCGCATCATGGGCGGCTACTACATGGAGATCGAGCCCGATCGGCGGCAGATGGCGCGCTACGGCCTCTTGATCGACGACGTCAACCGCATCATCGCCTCGGCGCTCGGCGCCGAGAACATCACCACCACGGTCGAGGGGCGCGAGCGCTACGGCGTCAGTCTGCGTTATCCGCGCGACGTGCGCGCCGATCCGCAGGTGATCGCGCGCGAGGTGCTGGTGCCGCTCGCCGACGGCGCGTCGGTGCCGCTCGGGCAGGTCGCCACCATCCGCCTGACGCAGGGGCCGGCGAGCATCCGCACCGAGAACGCGCAGCTCGCCGCCTACATCTTCATCGACGTGCGCGAACGCGATCTCGGCGGCTTTGTCGCCGACGCGCGCCGCGCGGTCGCCGAGAAGGTGAAATTTCCGGCCGGCTATTACGCGTTGTGGAGCGGACAGTTCGAATATTACGAGCGCGCCCAGGCGCGGCTCGCGGTCGTGGTGCCGGTGACGCTGGCGCTGATCCTGCTCTTGCTCTACCTCAATTTCCGCCGTTGGACGGAGACGTTCATCGTCATGGCCTCGCTTCCCTTCGCGCTGGTCGGCGGGCTGTGGTTCCTGTGGTGGGAGGGCTTCAATCTGTCGGTCGCGGTGGCGGTCGGCTTCATCGCGCTCGCGGGCGTGGCGGCGGAAACCGGCGTCGTGATGCTGATCTATCTCGATCACGCCTGGAAGGAATACCGCGACAAAGCGGCGGCGGAGGGCCGCGCGGCGACCCGCGCCGACCTCAATGGCGCGATCATGGAGGGCGCCGTCGAGCGCGTGCGGCCGAAGATGATGACGGTGACGGCGATCATGGCCGGCCTGCTGCCGATCCTGTGGAGCCACGGCGCGGGCTCGGAAGTGATGCAGCGCATCGCGGTGCCGATGATCGGCGGCATGGTGTCCTCGACCGTGCTGACGCTGCTCGTCATTCCGGCGATCTACGCGGTCGTCAAGGGCGCGCGGCTGGCGAAGTCCTGAGGCGGCGGGACCGGCGCGCGGTCCCTCGTCTCACGCCGCGATCGCCGGAACGCTCGCGAGGTTGCGGGCGAATTGCGCGACCGAGGCTTCCCATGTGTGCGGTCGGGCGAAGGCGACGCAGGCCTCGCGCGATCTGGTCAGCGCGCCGAGCGCGGCGGCGCGAAGATCGTCGTCGAGGACGCCGACCCGCGGCGAGGTGATGACATCGCACGGGCCGGCCACCGGAAAGGCGGCGACCGGTAGGCCGCAAGCGAGCGCCTCCAGCAGCACCAGGCCGAACGTGTCGGTCCGGCTCGGAAAGACGAAGGCGTCGGCGGAGCCGTAGATCGCCGCTAGTGCGTCGCCCGTTCGGGCGCCCATGAAATGCGCGGCGGGATAGCGCGCGCGATAATCGTCGAGCGCCGGCCCGTCGCCGACCACGACCTTGCTGCCGGGCAGATCGAGGCCGAGAAAGGCGTCGAGATTCTTTTCCACCGCGACGCGGCCGACGGTGAGGAAGATCGGCCTCGGCAGATCGAGCGCCGACGCCTCGCGCGGCCGGAAGCGATCGATGTCGACGCCGCGCGGCCAGCGCATCAGCGGCGCGAAGCCGCGCCCGCGCAATTCCGCCTCAAGGCCGGCGGTCGCGATCATGATGCCGCGCGAGGCGTTGTGAAACCGGCGCAGCCATGCGTAAGTGAGCGTGGTCGGCACCGGCAACCGCGCGCGCAGATATTCGGGAAATCGCGTGTGATAGCTCGTCGTGAACGGCAGCCGCCGCGCGATGCAGGCGCGTCGCATGGCGATGCCGACCGGTCCTTCGGTGGCGATGTGGACCGCGCGCGGGCGGACGTGGTCGAGCGCGGCGAGCGCGCGCCGGCGCGTGGCCAGCGAAAGACGGATCTCGCGATAGCCCGGCATCGGCAGCGAGGCGAAGTCGTCGGGCGACAGAAACGTCACGTCGAGGCCGTGGCGCGGACCCCACGCAGCGATCGCCTCGAGGCTGCGCACGACGCCGTTGACCTGCGGCGCGAACGCGTCCGTCGCGATCAGGACGCGCATCAGCCGGCCTTGGCCAGCGGCGCGACGAGGCGCGGCCGCTCGCGCCGCTCGGCTTCGACGAGGTCGGTGAAGCGGATCAGCTCGAACCTTCCGTCGTGATGCTCGACGATGCCGGTGCAGCTCTCCACCCAATCGCCGGCGTTGATGTAGCGGACGCCGGCGATGTCGCGGATGGCGGCGTGATGGATGTGGCCGCAGATCACGCCGTCGGCGCCCTCGCGCCGCGCCTCGTTGGCAAGGCAGGTTTCGAAATCGTTGATGAAGCTGACGGCGGTCTTGACCTTGCGCTTGGCCCAGGCCGACAGCGACCAATAGGGCAGACCGAGCCGCCGCCGCGCGTAGGCGACCAGCGTGTTGATCTTCAGCGCGGTCTCGTAGGCCCAGTCGCCGAGATAAGCGAGCCAGCGGGCGTGCACGACGACGACATCGAACAGATCGCCATGCACGACGAGGAAACGCGTGCCGTCGACCGCCTCGTGGATGAAGCGCTCGTGAATCTCCACCGCGCCGAAAGCAACGCCGGCATAGTCGCGCAGGAACTCGTCGTGATTGCCGGGAACGTAGATGATCCGGGCGCCCTTGCGCACCTTGCGCAGCAGCTTCTGCAGCACGTCGTTATGAAGCTGCGGCCAATACCAGCCCCGCTTGAGACGCCAACCGTCGATGATGTCGCCGATCAGATAGATCGTGTCGGCGTCGTGACGCCTGAGGAAATCCAACAGATGGTCGGCCTGGCAGCCGCTGGTTCCCAGATGCACATCGGACAGGAACAGGGCGCGGACGGATTTGGCGCTCGCGGTCAATGGTCAACGACACTCTTTGTTTCTCATCGCCACCACCAACAGGATTCGTGTTGCAATCATGTGACGTGGGCGTCTCCGACATCGACATTTCCGTCGGCTAACCCCGTCACGCGCCCGTCATCGACGCCGGCGATGGTCGCGGAAACAACGGAACCGTCGCCCATGCATGCCGATCTCGATCACGCCACGATGACGCGGGCCTACGCAAAATGGGCTCCCGTCTACGACGCGGTCTGCGGCCCGTTCTTCCGCGCCGGGCGAAAGGCGGCGGCGGCCGCGGCGCGCCCCAGCGGGCGCGACATTCTCGAGATCGGCGTCGGCACCGGGCTGTCGTTGGAGGATTACGGACCGGAAAACGTGGTCACCGGCATCGACGTGTCGACCGACATGATCGAGAAGGCGCGCCGGCGTCTGCGCGGCGGACGCTTTCCGCATGTGGCCGGGCTCCATGTCATGGACGCGCACGATCTTGAATTCTGCGACGCGTGCTTCGACGGCGTCGTCGGGCAATTCGTCATCACGCTGGTGTCCGATCCCGAGCGCGTGCTCGACGAATGCGCGCGCGTGCTCAGGCCGGGCGGCGTGCTGACGCTGGTCAATCATCTCTATTCCGAGGACGGCGTGCGGGCGGCGCTGGAGCGAAAGCTCGCCGGGCCGGCGCGGCGGGTCGGCCTGCGGCCGGACTTTCCGTTCGCGCGCTTCGAAGCCTGGGTGGCCGGCCGCGACGACATCACGCTGCTTGAACGCCGGGCGATCAAGCCGTTCGGCTGGTTCACGCTGGTGCGCTTCATCAAGCGCTGAGCGCGCGCAACGGCCGGTGCCTCGGAAAGCGGTGAAAACGCCGCCCCGGCGGGCGACGAATTTGCCGGCGGCACGAAAATCCCTTGTATGATGGGCGATCACTCACGCATCGGCGCGGCGCCACCGTCGCGCCGACAGCATGCGCGGCGCGCGAAGCGGCCGACGACCGACGGTGGATTTGCCGATGGTTCTTGCCTGGACCAAGTTCGCGATCTGCGCCGCGTTGATCGGCATGGCCGGCCCCATGCTCACGCGCTACGGCGACATCATCGCCCGCCGCACGGGACTGTCGCGAAGCTGGATCGGCCTGCTGCTGCTCGCGACCGCGACCTCGCTGCCGGAACTCTTCACCGGCGTCAGCGCGGTGACCATCGCCGCCGCGCCCAACATCGCCGTCGGCGACGCGTTGGGAAGTTGCGTCTTCAATCTCGCCATGCTGGTCGTTCTCGACGCCATGCATCGCGGCGAACCGATGTACGGACGCATGGACCAGGGACACGCGCTGACGGCGGGCTTCGGCGTCATCCTGATCGGCTTCGCCGGCGCCTCGCTGCTTCTCGGGCGGGACAATCCGGGACTTCGGATCTTTCACGTCGGCCTTTCCACGCCGATCATCATCGTTCTCTATCTCGTGGCGATGCGCGCGGCCTTCGTCTATGAGCGGCGGCGCCCGCGCCCGCCCGAGGATGACGACGCCCATCCACACGTCACGTTGGCGATGGCGGTGAGGCGCTACCTCGCGGCGGCGGCGGTGGTGGTTGTCGCTGGAACCTGGCTGCCGTTCGTCGGCGTGGAGATCGCCGAGGTGATGGGCTGGCGGACGACCTTCGTCGGTACGCTTCTCATCGCCGGCGCGACCTCGCTGCCGGAGCTCGTCGTGACGGTGAGCGCGCTGCGCCTCGGCGCGCTCGACATGGCCGCGGCGAACCTTCTCGGCAGCAACCTGTTCGACATTCTCGTTCTGGCCGTCGATGATCTCGCCTATGCGGGCGGCCCGCTGCTTTCGTCCGTCTCGCCGGCGCACGCGGTAACGGCGTTCGCGGCCGTGATCATGTCCGGGATCGTGATCGTCGCGCTGCTCTACCGGCCCGCGACCCGTTTCCTCGGAACCGTCGGGTGGGTCAGTCTCGCGTTGCTCGTCGTCTATCTTTTGAGCGCCTACGCCGTCTATCTGCACGGCCACTGAGATGCGCGGCGGTCACGGCATGCGCCGGACGGAGCCGACGCGGCGGTCGGTCGCGGTTTGAGATGTGGCGCGGCGAGGGGAATTGCGACATCATGACGCCGGGCGGCCGGAAGAAGTCTCGATTTGCGCGAGGTCAATGTCCGGCGCGATCGTTTGAACTCGACTGATGTTGAGAATCGACGGTCGCCGCCATCGCGCGCCACATCGCCTTTTCGTCGCGAATGGCTTTGATCGTTTCGAGTCCATTTCAGGAGAAACAACCGTGCACAAGCTCCTCATACCGATCGACGGATCGGACAACGCGCTACGCTCGCTCGATTACGCCCTCAAGCTCGCCAAGGAAACCGGACGCGTCGCGATCCATCTTCTCACCGTTCACCCGGAACCCGTCATCTATGGCGAGATTCAGATTTACGTGTCGACCCAGAAGTTCGAGGAACTGCAGGAACAGCACAGCCGCGATATTCTGGCGCCGGCCGAGGCGGCCGCGAAAGCCGCCGGCGTTCCGTGCGAGAGCGAGGTCATCACCGGCGACACCGCGCCCACGATCGTCCGCCGGGCCGAGGAGCTTCGGTGCGACGGCATCGTGATGGGAACGCGGGGGCTTTCGGCGATCGGAAATCTGGTGATGGGCTCGATCGCGACCAAGGTCATCCACCTCACCAAGCTGCCGGTCACGCTCATCAAGTAGGGCGCGGCCAATGACGTCCGTCCAATGACGCGCGGCCACGGCGCGCGGCCTGCGGCGTCGCGGGCGAGATCGCGGCCGCCCGTTCCGCCCGCCATGTCAGTCGTGGTCGCGATCCCGCCGGCCGCGCATGTCGTTCGGCGCGCGCGGTGCGCCGAAATCATAGGGCAGGCCGCGCCGGATCGATTGCCACGCGCGCTTGGCCTCGTGTTCGTCCGCGCTGCGGTGACAGGCGACGCAATTCTCGAAATCGCGGATGCCTTCCTTCAAGTGCTTGCGCTGCACCTTGTCGACGGAGTGCTCGTGGCAGCCATAGCAGGTGTAGTCCTTGAACCTTTCGGTGGTATGGCAGACCGTGCATTTCACGTCGTGATCGCGGTCGAGCAGGAACGATTTGCGATGATCGAAGGTCGCGGGCTTCCATTTGTCGGTGCCGTGGCATTGTCCGCAAGCGTCGGAGACCTGGCGATGCAGCGCGTCGGCCGGTGTCTTTGCCTGGTGACAGGCGCCGCAGCGCGCGCGCTCGGCGACGGCGAGCATGTCGTGCTTGAAGGTCGCGGGCTTCCATCGCTCGACGGCGTGACACTGAGTGCAGGTTTCCGATAGCGGCTTGTGCAGCGTGTCGGCGGGCTTGGCGTGGCAGGTGACGCATTGCCCGCGTGTCGTGGTGTCGAGCAAGGCGTGCGAGAAGCGCTGGCTGACGCGGAACTTGGCGACGCCGGCATGGTCGCTGTGGCAGGCGACGCAATCCTTGCCGAGCAGCTTCTGGTGAAACGCGACCTTCGTCTTGCCGGCGCCGATGGGTTCGCCCTTGGTGGTGCGGATGCCGATGTCGGGCACCTTGTGGCATACGGTGCATTTTTCCGACGACGCGCCGAACAGGAAGTCGTGGCAGGCCAGGCAATCCGTTTCGCTGGCGCGATGGCCGTCGATCAGCTTGCCTGGGCTGACCAACAGGTGCGGAAAGGCGAAGGTCAGTCCCGCGAGCGCCAGCAGGTTGAGCAGAAGAACGATTTTGACGGTCCGGCTCATTTCCATTCCCAGAACAGAAAGATGCTGACGACATGACCGAGCGCGAGCGCGCCGAAGGCGAACGCGATCGGGAAATGGACGGCGCGCCAGCGCGTCATCAGATCGAACGTGATGGCGTCCCAGAACAGTTCCTTCTCGGTCTCGATCTTGGACGCGCCGTGCAGGCGATATTTTTCCGCCATCGCCGCGAGGCGTCGCCGCGAGCGATCGAGCAGATAGCGGCCGACCATGCCGCTCACCACGTTCACGACCATCGCCGCCAAGGCGAGCCAGGGCAGGATCGCGTTGAAGTGAACGCCGGCGTGCACCAGCACCATCAGCGCGCCGAGCCAGGTCGCCGCCTCATGCATCCGCAGAAGCGCGCGCGGATCGCCCACCGTGATGAGCTTGCGCTTTCGCATCGAATAGACGAGCGACAACAGAATGAGCAGCGTACCGGGAATGCCCAGATAGCGGCCGACCCAGACCATTTGAAAATGGTGCAGGATGAGATCGCCGAGAATCGCCGCCGCGATCAGCACGACGAAATACGTCAGAAACGGAAGCACCTCGATCCGAAGCAGCGACTTGTTCATCGTGTCCTCAAGCCGACAGGGTCAGGTCATGTTTCGGGCGTGAAACGCACATCAGGCAGCGGCCCGCGTCGGGACTGAAATCGGGCGCGCGCGCGTACTCCACGTCGCCGGCCTCGATCGGGGTCTGGCACGATCCGCACGCGCCGGCGCGGCATCCCGAAGCGATGGCGATGCCGTGCTTCTCCGCGAAGTCGAGAAGGCTGGCGGCCTCGTCCTCCCACGCGATGGTCCTGCCGGACTTGCTGAACGTCACCGTGATCGGGGAGGGCGCGCGTTCATCTTCCGCCGCGGTCTCGCGCGGTCGCGCCGGCAGCGAGGCCGGGCCGAAGGCCTCGTAGCGAATGTCGTCCTCGGGCACGCCCCAATCCAGCAATGCCGGCACCAGCGTTTCCATCATCGCGGGCGGCCCGCAGACGTGGAACTGAAAGCGCTTCAGCGGCAGCGTCAGGCGCAGCAGCGTGATGTCGACATGGCCTTCATGGTGATAGTCGGCGCCCTTGACGTCGGTCGCGCGTGGCCGGCTGTAGGCGACATGGAGATGAAAATTGGGATGGGCTTTCGCCATCGCGCACAGATGCGCCTTGAAGGCGTGGTCGCCGCCGTCGCGCGTGCCCTGGAACAGCCAGACCTCGCGGGAGGCTTCGTTGGCCAGCGCCGCGTTGAGCATGCTCAGCAGCGGCGTCAGGCCGATGCCGCCGGCAAGAAGCACGATGGGCGCGTCGCCCGGCCGTAGAACGAAATGGCCGCTTGGCGCGCGCGCGAGAAGCTCGGCGCCTTCGAAAACTGCGTCGTGCAGATGGTTGGATGAAAGGCCGGGCGGCAGCGTCGGCGAGCCGGGCGGGGCCAACACGCGTTTCACCGAAATGCGATAGTGATCGAGCCCGGGCCTGTCGGAGAGCGAATAGCAGCGGGTGATCTCGCGGACGCCGTCGGGTCCGTGCGCCGCGACCTTGAGATGGAAGGTAAGAAATTGCCCGGGCTTGAATGGCGGCGGCGGCCCGCCATCGCTCGGAACGAGATGGAAGGAGCAGACGCTTCGCGCTTCGTCCTCGTAGACCCTGCGCGCGACCCGCAGCGCGCGAAAGTCGTTCCAGCCCGGCGCGCTGGCGGCCTCACCATCGCCCGCGACCTCGCGCATGTCGCCACGCGGCGATGCGTGGTCCGTATCGGACGCGCAGGCCAAGCGTTCCTTCATCGCCTGATAGGCTTGCCAGTGACGATAAAACGCGCGCGCCGCGAAAATGGCCGCTTGGACCAGCAGCGCCAGCACGATGTAGCCGGTCAGCTCCAATACCGTCATCGCTAAACGCTCGTCCCGGGTCGGTCGATCGCGCGCCTTCGTGGCATACGAAAGGTCGTGAGGCGGGCGATGAATGTCGCCGGCGAATTCCGCTCGCGGCAACATGCGATCGGCATTCCGCCTTCGCGACGCGCGAAATGAATTTCCGTGCGCGTGCGCTCCTTTGATAGGACGCGCGCGTGCGCCGATCACCTAAACAATTGTTTAGGATCGCGCGGCATGGACGACGAGGCCGCGCGGCTTCGCATCTTGTGAGATTTTGTTTCTTGTGACTTGGAACGCATCGGCGGCACGTTTGCGTCGCGCGATCGCGGCGCGCTTTCACAAGCGCCGCGCATCCCGGGGACGGCGAATGCCATTTGAACTGCGTCCAAGTGTCATGGGCGCCTTGTGCGGATCAAGCGCAGCCGCTTGGACTATCGCGCTTCGACGCGTCCGCCCGCGGTGACCCGGTCGCTCGGATAGACGACGACGCGATCGCCCGGATTGACGCCCGCCGAAATCGCGGCGACGCGCCCCGATCGCCGCGTCAGCGTGACTTGGCGCGGCTGGGCGCGGCCATTCTCGACGACGAACACGCTCCAGTTCTCTCCGCGCCGAAACAGCGCTCCGACGGGAACGACGATCGTCTGGTCCTCGGCGAAAACCTCGATTCGCGCGTCGAGCTGATAGCCGTCACCGAGGCCAGCCCATCGTTCGGGCGGCGAGGTGATGTCGATGACGACATTGACACGCTGCTCCTCGACGCCGAGCGTCGATATCTTGGTGAAGGCGGCGGGCTCGACATAGCGCACCGCGCCCGTCAGCACGCCTTGCCCGCCCCAGTTCTCGATCGTCACGCTCGCGCCCGGCCTGATTTCAACCGCGCCGCTGCTCAGGACGTCGACGACGATTTCGAGATCGCGCGGATCGCCGATCTCCATGATGGGCGCGCCGGGCGAAACGATCGTCTCGCTTTCCTGAGCGACCTTGAGCACGACGCCGGCGACGGGCGAGACGACGTTCCAGCCGTTGCGCGGCGTCTTGTCGCCGTCGTGATATTGCGCGAGCAGGATGCGCGCCTGCTCGAGCTCGTGGCCGCCCGCGTCGAGCTGGAATCGCGCCGCGCGCAGATCGCGATCGGCGAGCCGCTGCGCGAGCTCGGCGCGCTCCATCGCCTGCGCCGTCGACACGCCGCGATCGACGAGCGCGCGGGTGCGCGTGAGTTCGGAATTGGCCTGATCGGCTTGCGCCTGCGCGCGCTCGACACCAGCGCGGGAACGCTCCAGCGCCGCCTCGGCGATGCCGACGCGCTCCTCGGCCTCGCGGCGCGCGCGCGGATCGAGGAACGGCGCGGGCGCCGGGACGATGGTGGCGACCGCGTCGTCGGTGTTGACCCGGTCGCCGGCTTTCAACCGCACGCGCGTCAGGCGGCCGGCGAGCGGGGCGGCGACGACGTAGCGCTCGCGAATGCGCGTCTTGCCGTCCTCGTCGACGGTGGCGACGAAGCGGCCCTTGTCGACGAGCGCGGTCTCTACCGGCGTCGCCTTCGGCATCACCGACCAGATCGCGGCGGCGGCGGCCGCGACCAGGACGAGAGCGGTGAGCACGCGGCCGAGGGTCAAGCGCATCATCAATCCCTAGTCTTGAGAACGGCGACGAGATCGAGTCGGTCGATGTGGCGGCGGACTACGAATGCGCTGGCAGCCGCCGCCGCGACGACCACGATCACCGCCGCGAGATAGGTTCGCGGACCGATAACGGCCGGAATTTGAAAGCTCTCATTGGAGAAATATCTGGAGAGCAACGTCACGATCCCTTGCGACAGCATCGCGCCGATCGGCAGCCCGATCGCGATCTCGAGGAAATATTCGACGAACTGGACGCGGGCGACCTCCGGCCGGGTGAATCCCAGAACGCGGAGGCTGGCGAGTTCCCACGCTCGTTCCTGGAGGCCGATCCGCGCGTTGTTATAGACCACGCCGACCGCGATGATGACGGCGAACAGCGTCAGCACGCCGGCGCTGACGAAAACGAGCGCGGCGATCTTGTCGAAGAAGTTCGCCAGCGTATTGGCTTTCATCGCCACCGCTTCGATCACGGGAAGATCCTTGAACCGCCGCGCCAGCGCGGGCAGCGCCTGGGCGTCGACATAAAGGGTCGCCGCGGAAATCACCGCGCCGTCGCCCATCAGACGGTTGAGCGCGTCGAGGCCCATATAGGAGTTCATGCCGAGGGCTTCGTCAACGCAGGCATTGACGGGGACGTCGCGCTTGCGGCGCCGTCCTTCCATGATCTCGAGGATGATGGTATCGCCCGGCGCGACGCCGAGCCGGTCGGCCAGCCGGCAGGCGAGCGAGATGCCTTCCGCGGAAATGTCGAGGGGCCGTAGACCGGCGTCGTGCGGGCGGTAGAGCTCGCCCGCCGCCGGAAGGCCGATGATCGAGGTGAGGTAGGTCCGATGGCCCGCGCGCAGGCGCACGGGGACGGCGCGTTGGCCTTCGATCTTGAGAACGCCCGGTTCGCGCGCAAGGTCGCGCAGGATGGTGTCGTCGCGCGCCTGCGGAAACGTCACGGTGACGTTGCCGCGATCGACCAGGTGGAACTGTACGCCAATCATGTGGTCGATGGCGTCGTACCAGAACATTCCGAGCACCACCATCGGCACGGCGAAGGCGACGCCAAGCGCGGTCAACGTCGTGCGCAGCGGATGACCGGAGATGTTGCGCAGGATCATCAGCCGGCGCGCCGTCAGCAGCCGCGTGGACGCGATCCGCTCCAGCCATGAGCGGTGAAAGCGCGACGGCGCGATCGGCCGCATCGCGACCGCGGGCGCGAGCCGGACGACGTTCGCGAGCGCGGTGACCACGCCGGCAAGCGCCGCGGTGAGACTGATCGCCATGCCGACGACCGCCGACCACGGGGCGAGCTCGAAGACCAGGGCGGGAAAGCGGAAGAAGCTCCGGTAGCTCATGATCATCGCCTCGCCGAAGGCGTAGCCGCCGACAAGCCCGACGGCCGATCCGATCAGCACGATGACGGTGACGAATTTCGCGTAATGCATGACGAGCGGCGTCGTTGCGAAGCCGAGCGCCTTCAGCGCCGCGATCTGCTCGCGCTGAGCCGTGACCATGCGTCCCAGCGCGACGTTGAGGAGAAAGGCCGCGACACCGAAAAAGATGATCGGTATCGTGATCGACATGATCTTCTGCTGATTGAGCTCGTCCTCGAGAAACCGATTGGAGGCGTGATCGCGCCGCTCGACGGCGCCGACCGATCCGTAAGGTTCGAGCAGGCGGTCGAGTTCGCCGATCACCGGCCTTGGATCGGTCCCCGGCGCCAGCGAGACGACGAGATCGTTGAAGGCGCCTTTCATGTCGAAGGCCGCTTCCGCCGCGCCGCGATCGAGCCAGAGGATGGCATGCAGGCGGTCGTCGGGAATGGGCAGTCCCGGCTTGACGACGTAGACATATTCCGGCGACAGCGCGATGCCGGTGACCTGGAAGTTCTGGACCCGGGCGTTGAGAACCACGCGGACGTTTTGTCCCGGCCGAACCGAGTTCGCCGCGGCGAAGGCCTCGTTGATGGCGACGCCGGTGACGTTGCCGGGCTCGGGCGCGGTGCCGGCGCGCATATGCAGGCGCGCCAGCGTTTCATCGCCGGCCCGCGTCAGCGAGACCATGCGGGCCGAAACCGGCAATGTCGATTCCGGCCAATCGAGTATGACGTCGCGGGCGATGCGCGGCTCGACCGCGACCACGCCGGGCAGCGCGTTAAGGCGCGGAACGATGGAGAGGGGCGCGCGCTTGAGCGTGACGAAGATCCGCGGAAACCGGCCGGCTTCGTAGAAGCGTTCCTGCGCCGCGCGCAGCGACCCGTAGGTGGAGATCGCGGCGACGAACACGGACACGCCCGCGGCGACGACGCAGGCGATGGTCGCCACCTGGCCGCGCATGGCGCGAATGTCGCGCAGGAGCTTGCGATCGAGGATGCTCACCAGCGCACCTCGTCCGGCGACAGGCGGCGCGGATTCTTCTCCTCGCCGACGATACGACCGCCGCCGAGGCGAAGGACGCGGTCCGCCATGCCGGCGATCGCGGCGTTGTGCGTGATCACGACCGTCGTGGTGCGCAGTTCGATGTTGGCGCGTTGGATCGCGGAGAGAACGAACTTGCCGGTATCGTAGTCGAGCGCGCCGGTCGGCTCGTCGCACAAGAGCACGTCCGGCGATTTGGCGATCGCGCGCGCGACCGCGACGCGCTGCTGCTCGCCGCCGGAAAGTTGGGATGGAAAGTGGTCGAGCCGCGTCTCCATGCCGACGAGGGCGAGGGCGTCGCGGGCGTCCATCGGCTTGCTCGCGATCTCGCCGACCAACGCGACGTTCTCGAAGGCGGTCAGGCTTGGAATGAGATTGTAGAACTGGAAGACAAAGCCGACGTGCTCCCGCCGGTAGCGCGTCAGCTCGGCTTCGCCGGCCCCGACGAGGTCGTGATCGCGCCAGCGCGCTTCGCCCGAGGTCGGCGCGTCGAGGCCGCCCAGGATGTTGAGCAGCGTCGACTTGCCCGATCCCGACGGCCCGAGCAGAACGACGAATTCGCGCTCGTGGATGTCGAGGTTGACTTCCCGCAGGGCATGAACCTCGACCTCGCCCATGACGTAGGTTTTCGACAGATTCCTGGCGTGGAATACCGGGGCCGCCATCGTCGTCGGATCGGTTTCGCGCGCGCTCATTGGCGACCTCTCGCGCGCCACTATTTCATCCCGGGCGGAGATTGCCAATGCGCATGCGAGGATCGACATCGCGCCGAGCGACGTCTGACATCGACCCAAACGCGCCGAATTCACCGCGATCCATCAGCGGGCCAAATTCGCCGGGCTTGTCCGGATGGCGCGCCGATCCGGCCTTGCCGGCCGGGCGCGACGGTCACGTCATCAGCGGCCAGGCGATCATCGATCCGGCGTTATCGGCTAACCGCGCTTGCCGAACTGGCAAGGCCGGTACGGATCGCGCGCGATCGCCGCGTTGACCACATGCTTGCCGACCGGGCTGGCGTGCATGCCGTTCTTCACGAAGAAATCCTTGACGAAGTTCACTGTCGCCGCGTCGATGGATACGGAGGCCTTGTTTCGCTTCGCCGCGCGCGAAAAGCGATCGAGCGCGTCGTGCTTTTCGATGAGCTTCAGGACGCGGACGACGTCTTGCAGCCCCATGGAGAAGGACTTCCCTTCTTCAAGATAGGTTGGCGATACCTTCGCCGTCCTTGCCTTCGCTTTCTTGGTCATGAAAAAATCTCCGGCGCTATGGGGTAACGATGATGGTGGGCCTGAATATCTTGAGCGTCAGGGCCTGATTCAATGCCTCCGCCGCGCGCCGTTCCGCGTCGCTGGTCACGGAAGTGCTCAAGAGAGACGGCGTGAAGAGTTCGGTTCGGACGGGCTTGAGGCGCCGCGCGCCCGAGCCGGCGATCGCCAGGGCCATCGTGACCTTGTGCGTATCCTTGCGGCTGAGCGTTCCGGTCAACGCCGCGTCGGTCACCGAAAGCGCGGTGCCGACGGGTGTGAACGCGACCTTGGGCGCGGCCGTTCCCGAAATCGTCGTTTCAAACTCCAGCGCATCGACCAGCGTGGGAGGACCCTCCGGCTTGTCCTTCTTGCCGGCAAGGTTCGCGAAAAGGGTCAGGTTGATGAAGTCCTGGACCATGTGCTTCACGCCGATCTTGCCGGTGATGGGATAGATGTAATTCTCTTGCGCGATGTAATTGTAGTCCTCCCGGATCGAGCCGCCGTCGCAGTAGGTGTCGGGCAGACGCACCAGCCCGCCGAACGTATCCGTGATCGTGAAGGTGCGATTGTTCTTGCGATGCCTGTCGGCCGCGCCCTTGATTCCGAGCGTGAATTTCGAGGAAGCGAACGGCTTGAGCAGGTTCACCTCTGTGCCGAGATTGTTGGTCTCGGTCATTTCGAGCTCAAAATTGTAGGCGATGCCCGTTTCGAAGAAGAGCGCCACGATGGCGTTGACCCGCCCCTTGAAAAGTTCCGGGCGGAATTCTTGAACACGTCGTCCATTGGCGAATTCCCCACCGATGGCGCGAGAGGTCGGGTCGACCCGATCCTCGTTTCGCTCGGCCGTCAGCCAGCCGATCGCGGAATCGATGATCGCCTGCCGGGTCTCGCAGCGGATTTGCCGAACGATGGTGTAGGTGGGTACTCCGGTGATATCTTCCGGTACCGGGCGAATGGCGCAGCCGCTCGCGAGAAAAGAAACGCCGAGCACGCAAAAAAACAAACGAGAAAACATGGTCGCCCCCTGAAAAACGAAAAAGAATGCAAACTGAAATTTACCTTTAATACCACATGGCGAAAACAAGGTATATAGCCTTGGGGCTTATGCGTGGCGTGGGAATGCATTCCGGTTCCGGAGGCCGGATCGGGGGCGCGGGCGCGCCCGCATTGGCGCGGCAGACGGAGCGGTTGGCGGGCGAAGGCGGCCGAAGGTGACGGACGCGAGCGGCGTCTTTCGGCGACGACGACGATAACGGCGACGACAACGGCGACGGTGGTCGCCTCTGGTCGCGATCGCGGAAGCAATTTGGCCTGGGGTGCGCCTGTGATCGCGCGCGCCGAGGTCGTCCATCGAAATCGACGCGTGAAGCCCGTCCATTTGCCGCCGTACTCGCCGGGCAAGCCGCTCAATTCACGCCCTTCGCGGCAGAGAAGAAGCGGGAAACCGGCGGCGGCGGTTTGGCGCCAGAAGGCGGGTGGTTTGCGGGGAATCGCGGCAGTTCGCCTAATTTCTGGGCATATCGGCCGCTCGAAGTCGCGAAAATCGCCGCGAGGGGGTGCAATTCGGTCTGGCCCGGCGCTTGCTAGCCTAAACGCAACAACAAACCTTGCAATTCGCCGGACCGGCCTCCGGCGGGGGGCGGCGGAATGGCGATTGCGTTCGACGAAATGAACGGCCATGACGGAAAGGTCCGTCCGGCCTATGCGGAGCTCGCCCGGTGGCTTGACGAGACGCCTTCGGCGACGCTCGACCTGCGACGTGGCGAAGCCGAGCATTTGTTCCGCCGCATCGGCATCACCTTCGCCGTCTATGGCGAGGTCGACGCGCAGGAGCGCCTCATTCCCTTCGACGTCATTCCGCGCATCATCGCGGCCAAGGAATGGCGTACTCTCGAGCGCGGCCTCAAGCAGCGCGTGCGCGTGCTCAATCTCTTTCTCAAGGACATCTACAACGAGCGCGAGGCGCTGCGCGCCGGCATCGTTCCAGAGGATCTGATCTTTCAAAATCCCGTCTTCCGTCCGGAGATGAACGGGCTGGCGGTACCGCACGACGTCTATGTCCACATCGCCGGGATCGACGTCGTGCGCGTCGACGCCGACGATTTCTACGTTCTCGAGGACAATGCCCGCACGCCGTCGGGCGTCTCCTACATGCTCGAAAACCGCGAGATCATGATGCGGTTGTTTCCCGACCTTTACGCGCGCCATCGCGTCGCGCCGGTCGAGAATTACGCCGAGGCGCTGCTCGCGACGCTGCGTTCGATCGCCCCGTCCGGCGCCAACGCCGAGCCGACGGTGGCGCTGCTCACGCCCGGAATCTACAACTCCGCCTATTTCGAGCATTCGTTCCTCGCCGACATGCTGGGGGTCGAGCTCGTCGAGGGGCGCGATCTCCTGGTCAAGGACGACCGCGTGTTCATGCGCACGACCGAGGGGCTCAAGCGGGTCGACGTCATCTATCGCCGCGTCGACGACGATTTCCTCGATCCGCTCGTGTTCCGCCCGGATTCGATGCTCGGCGTGCCGAGCCTGTTTTCGGCCTATCAGGCCGGCAACGTCACGCTGGCCAACGCCGTCGGCGGCGGCATCGCCGACGACAAGGCGGTCTATACCTACATGCCCGAACTGGTCCGCTTCTATCTCGGCGAGGAACCGATCCTGAAGAACGTTCCGACGTGGCGTTGCCGCGAGCCGGACGGATTGGCCTACGTGCTCGATCACCTTCACGAACTCGTCGTCAAGGAGGTGCACGGCTCGGGCGGTTACGGCATGCTGATCGGTCCGGCGGCGACGCGCGAGCAACTCGACGCGTTCCGCGCCAAGTTGCGCCACGACCCCGACACCTTCATCGCCCAGCCGACACTGGCGCTGTCGACGTGTCCGACCTGCACGGCGTCGGGACTGGCGCCGCGTCACGTCGACCTGCGTCCGTTCGTCCTCACCGGGCGCGACCAAATCACGGTGGTGCCCGGCGGCCTGACACGGGTGGCGATGAAGGAGGGGTCGCTGGTCGTCAATTCAAGTCAGGGTGGCGGCACCAAGGACACCTGGGTTCTGGATGATCAAGAGTAGACCTCGCAATGCTGTCGCGCACCGCCGATAATCTGTTCTGGCTCGCCCGCTATGTCGAACGCGCGGAATATATCTCACGCGCGATCGAGGCGACGCTGCGCGCGACCGCGCTGCCGACGGCCTATGCCGGCGCCACCAACGAGTGGGACTCCGCGCTGCTGACCTCCGGCGTGCGCGACCTCTTCATGCGCCACCACGGCGAGGCCAACGAACGCAGCGTCGTCGAGTTCCTCGCCTTCTCGCCGGATAATCCCTCCTCGATTCGCAATTGCATCGAGCATGCCCGCACCAACGCCCGCGGCGTACGCACGGCGCTCACGGTGGAGATGTGGGACACCATCAACGCCGGCTGGATCGAGCTACGGCAATGGACGCGCGGGGCGAGCAGCCGCGCCGAGCTCTCCCGCTTCCTGCGTTTCGTGCAGGAATTGTCGTTGCGCTTCGACGGCTCGGCCTATCGCACCATGCTGCGCAACGACGCCTATTGGTTCTCGCGTCTCGGCCTGCATCTCGAGCGCGCCGACAACACCGCCCGCATCGTCGACGTGAAGTATCATGTGCTGCTGCCCGACAAGGAGCATGTCGGCGGGCCGCTCGACTATTATCAATGGACCTCGATCCTGCGCTCGGTCTCGGCGTTGACCGCCTATCATTGGGTCTATCACGAGACCGTCAAACCATGGCTCGTCGCCGACCTTCTCATTCTCAACGATACGCTGCCGCGTTCGCTGGCGTCGAGCTACGGCAATCTGGTGCGCAATCTCGACCAGATCGGCGTCGCCTACGGCCGCCAGGGACTGGCGCAGCGCCACGCGCGCGCGATCCGCGGCCGGCTCGAACGCAGTCGCATCGACGATATCTTCCAGACCGGCCTGCACGAATTCATCGTCGAGTTCATCGCTGACAACAATCGTCTCGGCGAGATCATCGCCAAGCAATATCTGATCTGAGCGCGGCGCGAGGGAGCGGCGTTGGTCCATGCGTATTCGAATTCATCACGACACGATCTACCGCTACGAACCGGCGGCGAGCGGCGTCAGCCAGATCCTGCGACTGACGCCCGGCAATCATGACGGCCAATATGTCGCCGAGTGGCGCATCGAGATGTCGGCCGACGCGCGGCTGCGGACGTTCGAGGACGCGTTCGGCAACATCGCGCACCAGTTCACGATTGATGGGCCGCTTTCCGAACTCACCATCGGCGTCGAGGGCTGCATCGAGACCTTCGACACCGCGGGGGTGCTGCGCGGCACGATCGAGCATTTTCCGCCGAGTCTCTTCCTGCGGATGACGGACCTGACCAGTCCGAGCGACGAGATGCTGGCGTTCGCGAGCGCGCTGCGGGAGGCCGCGGGCGGCGACAATCTGCTCTTCCTGCACGGCTTGATGAAAGCCCTGCACGGACGGGTGGCGTTCGACACCGATCCGACGCACACGGGCACCTCGGCGGCGGAGGCCTTCGCGCTCGGCCGCGGCGTCTGCCAGGACTACGCGCATATCTTCATCGCCTGCGCGCGGGCGGCGGGGATACCGGCGCGCTTCGTCGCGGGCCATTTCCTGCGCGCGGACGGCATCGTGCATCAGGAGGCGGGGCACGCCTGGGTGGAGGCGTTCGTCGCCGATCTCGGCTGGGTGGGGTTCGATCCGGCCAACGGCTTCTGTGTCACCGACGCCCACGCGCGCGTCGCGGTCGGGCTCGACTATCTCGGCGCGGCGCCGGTGCGCGGCGTGCGATTCGGCGGCGGCACGGAGGTGCTCGCGGTCGCGGTCAAGGTCGATCAGGCCGGTCGGCAGAGCCAGTCCTGAAGGGCGTCGCGCTCTTGCCCGCCGGCCGCTGTCGGCGTACGAAGAGGCGAGATTTCCTCGGGGCCGGGACATGACCTATTGCTGCGGAATCCTGGTGCGCGACGGGCTGGTGATGATCGCGGACACGCGCACCAACGCCGGCCTCGACAACATTTCCACCTTTCGCAAGCTCAAGACGTTCGTTCAACCCGGCGAGCGCATCTTGGGTCTGGCCAGCTCCGGCAATCTCGCCATCAGCCAGTCGGTGGTGTCGATCCTGACCGAGGGCTACGAGGATCCCGAGACCGGGGAGGTCGAGACGCTGCTCAACGCGCCGTCGATGTTCAAGGCGGCGCAGCGAATCGGCCGGGTGATCCGCGAGGTGCACAAGACCGAGGCGCGGGCGTTGCAGGCCGCCGACGTGACCTTCGACGTCGCCTTCCTGTTCGGCGGGCAGATCAAGGGCTCGCGGATGCGCCTGTTCATGATCTATCCGGCGGGCAATTTCATCGAGTGCACGGTGGACACGCCCTATCTTCAGATCGGGGAGCACAAATATGGCAAGCCCGTGCTCGACCGCGCCATCAACCACAATGTCGACATCAACGACGCGCTGAAGATCGGCCTGATCTCGATGGATTCGACGATGCGGTCCAATCTCGGCGTCGGCATGCCGATCGATATTCTCGTCGTGCGCAACGACGCCTGCGCCGCCGACCTGGTCTTTCGTATCGAGGCGGGCGATCCGTATTTCCAGGACTTGCGGGAGCGCTGGTCCGGGGCGTTGCGCGCGGCGCATCAGGCGATTCCGCCGCCGAATTACAAATCGCAGAGTTGAGGCGCGGCGCGGGCGCTTGCGGGCCGCCGCCAATTTCTCCAATGTGGCCGCATGCAAGCGGATTCGTCGACATCTTCCCCGTTCAACGCTGAAATTCTCGGCGGGCTGGCGTTGCTCGCGGCCGCGTTCGGCGCGCTGGCGTTCGTCAATCTCGGCGGGGCCGGCCTCTATCACGACCTGTTCGAATTTCCGCTCACCGCCGGCATCGCGCCGCTGGCGCTGACCAAGACCGCCCATCATTGGATCAACGACGGCCTGATGGTGCTGTTCTTCGTACTCGTCGGGATCGAGATCCAGCGCGAGGCGCGCACCGGCGCGTTGCGCAATGCGCGCCAGGCGATGGTGCCGGTGGCGGCGGCGGTCGGCGGCTTCGTCCTGCCCGCGCTCGTCTACGGCTTTGTCGCCGGCGGCAACCCGGCGATCTCGCGCGGCTGGAGCATTCCCACGGCGACCGACATCGCCTTCGCCGTCGCGCTTCTGACGATGCTGAAGGACCACGTGCCGACGAGCCTGCGGATATTCCTGCTGGCGCTCGCGGTCGCCGACGATCTTCTGGCGATCCTGGTGATCGCGATCTTCTACACCGCCGACGTGGTGTGGATGAATCTCTTCCTCGCCGGCATGGCGGTGGTGATCCTGCTCGCCAAGAATCGACTCGGCCTGCGATCGTTGACGGTCTATGTGGCGGTCGGGCTTTTCATGTGGCTCGCCGTGCTCAAGAGCGGCGTGCACGCGACCGTCGCCGGGGTGCTGATCGGCGCGCTGCTGCCGCTCGAGGGAAAGGCGGGCAGGGCGGCGCCGGCCGACGCGGTCGAGCATGCCTTGCAGCCATGGGTGCGCTGGCTGGTGCTGCCGCTATTCGCCTTCGCCAATGTGGGCGTTGATGTGCGCGCGCTGACGATGGAATCGGTCTTGAGCGCGCTGACCTGGGGCATCGCGCTCGGGCTGTTCGTCGGCAAACAGATCGGCGTCCTGGGCACGGTGTGGATCCTGGAGAATGTCGGATTTCCGCGCCCCGCCGGTTCGACATGGTGGCAGGTCTACGGCGTGGCGAGCCTTTGCGGCATCGGCTTCACCATGAGTCTGTTCGTCGGCGCGCTGGCGCTGCCGGCCGAAATGCAGCCCGAGATCCGGTTGGGGGTGTTGCTGGGCAGCATCCTCTCGGCGTTGCTGGCCTTCGTGGTATTGCGGCGGGCGAAAGCCTGATCGGGCGCGCGAACCGCGCGGCAACCCACCAGATCCCCGCGCCAACCGGTCGCCGCGCGATCCGCCCGATCGCTATTCGGCGCCGACCTTGGATATCGCGCGGCCCTGGCTGATGAACGAATAGCTAGCATTGCCCATCGTGCCGAGCATCAGTGCTTCGACGATCGGCTCGGCGATGCGCCCCTCGGCCGCCCAGTCGACGACGAAATTCGCGCCCGTCCCGCCGCGAAGGTCGGTCGCCGGGATGTACACGTGCACGGTCGCGAAGGGCTTGAGCGCGACCGGGGTGGTCATGAAGTTCTGCACCAGCAATCCCGCCGTGTCGAAATAGGCGACGCGATTGAGCACCAACGGTCGGTCCGCCGAGACATTGTGGATGCTCAGCGTAACCGAGAAATAGGCGCGCACCCGGCCGTGGCTGAGCGAGACGCTCGAATAGGCGGGAACATAGATCGAGCCATTGACCGAAAGGCTTCCCTTTGGAACATCCGTCAGCGAGGATGGAAAGCGTTTGGCGATGTCCTGCGGCGTCTGCGCCGCGGCGGCGGCGGGCAGGATTCCCACCGCGCAGGCGAGCAAGGCGGCGCGCCATAACCGGATTGGAATGCGTGACATGAGCATGCTGTCCGTCATGAGCCGGGAAGTCTAGCACCATGGAAATACACGGCTCGGGCCTTCTGTCCACCCTTGTCGTCAGCCTTGCCTTCGCGTTCGCGGGCGGCATGGCGGCGCGCATGGCGCGGCTGCCGCCGCTGGTGGGCTATCTGCTCGCCGGCGTCATGGTCGGGCCGTTCACGCCGGGCTTCGTCGCCGACCAGAAAATCGCCAATGAACTCGCCGATATCGGCGTCGCGCTCCTCCTGTTCGGCGTCGGTCTGCATTTCTCGCCCAACGATCTGTGGCGCGCGCGCCGGATCGCAATTCCCGGCGCGCTCATGCAGATCGCGCTGACGACGGCGATCGGATTTCTCGTCGCGCGCTACCTTGTCGGTCAGCCGGCGCCGGGTGCGCTGATCATCGGTCTCTGTCTGGCGATCGCGAGCACGGCGGTGGCGACCCGCGCGTTGGCCGAGCGGGGCCGGCTGGATACGCCCGCCGGCCGCATCGCGCTCGGCTGGCTGGTGGTGCAAGACATCGTGGTGGTCCTGGCGCTGGTGCTTGTGCCGCTGGTGTTCCAGACGGAGGCGGGCCAGCCGGCCGAATGGTTCGCCGGCGTCGGGCAGGTGGTTCTGCAGGTGACGGGCTTCATCGTCGCGATGAGCCTGGTTGGCCGGCGCTTCATTCCCTGGCTGCTCGGCCAAGTGGCGCGGCTGGGATCGCGCGAGCTGTTCACGCTCGCGGTCATCGTCATCGCGCTCGGCATCGCCTCGGCGTCGACGCTGTTGTTCGGCGTGTCGATGGCGCTCGGCGCGTTCGTCGCCGGCGTGGTGCTCGGCGAGAGCGATCTCAGCCATCAATCCGCCGCCGAGACCTTGCCGGTCCAACAGGTCTTCACGGTGCTGTTCTTCGTGTCGATCGGCATGCTGTTCGATCCCATGAGCGTCTTGCGCATGCCGCTGGAGATCGCGGCGATGCTGGTTGCCATCGTCATCGGGGCGGGGTTCGCGACGCTGGTCATCCTGCTGGCGCTGCGCTGCCCGACCGAGACGGCCGCGCTCGTGGGCGCGGCCTTCGCGCAGATCGGCGAGTTCTCGTTCATCCTTACCGAACTCGCGGTCGACCAGAAGCTGATCGACGCGGCCGGACGCGACCTGGTGCTTGCCGCCGCGCTCATGTCGATCATCATCAACGCGCTGATGTTTCGCCTCGCCAGCGACCTGGCGCCGCGCGTCGCCGGCATGCCGCTGCTTCGGCGCTGGCGGGAGGGCGCGGAAAGCGATCACGCGTTGGAGCCGATCCGTCTGGCCGGTCACGCCATCCTCGTCGGACACGGCCGCGTCGGCTCGCTGGTCGCCGGGGCGCTGACGAGCCATGGACTTCCCTTCGTCGTCATCGAGAGCGACCGGATGCGGGCGGAAAAACTCAGGGCGTCGGGCTCGACCGTCATCTACGGCGACGCGACGCGCGAGGAAGTGCTGCGCGCCGCCTCGCCGGGGGCGGCTCACCTCCTGGTCGTCGCGCTGCCGGATGCGTTTCACGCCCGCCACGTCATCGCGCTCGCCCGCAAGATGAACCCCGCGATCGAGACGGTGGTGCGCACCCACTCGAACCAGGAGGCGCTCTATCTTGAGGAGGAAGCTGGCGTCGGCCTCGTCGTCATGGGCGAGAGGGAAGTGGCCTTGAGCATGTCCGACTTCGCGCTGCAGCGCCTCGGCGTTTCGAGCGCGGACGCGCAGGTAACCGTCAATCGGTTGAGGCAAAAGGGAGAGCGGCAGTAGGGCATTTGCCGGCGAGAGGGGATCCTCTCGCCGAACGCCACCCTTCGGTCGAACGAAAGGGCCGCCTTGCGGGCGGCCCAAGGGATGGTCAAACGAAAGGGCCGCCTTGCGGGCGGCCCAAGGGATGGTTAAACGAAAGGGCCGCCTTGCGGGCGGCCCTTGGGATCACACAGCGTGATCGAGGATCGTCTTACTTCGCGGGCGCGGCCGGAGCGGGCGTGGCCGGAGCGGACGCCGGGGCCGGCGTCGCCGCGGAGGCGAAGCCCGTGAACATCTTGAAGATCGGCTCGAAGCTCGCGGAGTTGCTCATCCAGGCCAGACGCGGCTTGTACCAGTTCTCGTCGGTCATCGAGGTCATCGGCTTGTAGAATTCCGGGTTGGCCGGAGCCTGCGACCAGCGCACATACTTCTCGGCGTTCATGTGGCCCATCGCCGCCGACCAGACCTTCGGATTCATCGGCGCCATCATCCAGGCCATCATCGTGGCCGGGTTCATCATGGTGGTGGCGGCGCGCATCATCTTCGGATAGTCGGCCGCGCCCTTCATCCAGGTGTCCCACATCACCGGCTCGGTCGCGCAGTTCATCATGACGTGCATGGTGCGCGGATCGTTGACGGTTTCGGCGAGCTGCATGAAGCGCTCCGGATCGGCCATCGTCTGCGCCATGATCTCGACGTCGGTGAACGCCTTGACACGCTCGCGGATCGCGTCGAAATCGGCGCTGGATGCGCCGCTGCACTGGGCGTAATAGGCCGCCGCCTTCTCAAACTTGTGCTCGCCGGCCGGCTGCTGTTCGCCGAACGCGGTTCCCGCAGTGAAAAGCGCCGTGATCGCCAGCGCCGCCATCATGCCCTTGCCCAACGCCCCCATGGTTCGTCTCCCTTTGCTCCGTTTGGGTCCCTAGATTCCTATATTACCATATGCGAATTTGCGAATATATGCATCTCTTTTTTGCCCGTTTCCTTGATTTTTGATAAGCTATTGTAATTCTTCGTATAAAACTCACGGCGATTGGGTTTGGCGGCCGGGACCGCATATCTTGTGGGGTCCATGCTCGAGAACTGCGCGGCGCGGATACCCGCATTTGGTGCCGCCGAACTCGCCGGGATTGCGGCGTTCTGGTCTTGCTGAAAAGACGATGGCACTCACCAAAAATGGTGTGAAAGCAGAGCTGCAACCGCGTACAGATTAAATCTTTTGCACTGCACAAAAAAGTAGCAATGCCGCCCCCAAATTGGGTGCATGGCCTTCGCGGGCGATCACGGCTGCGCGCTTTCTCGATTGAAAATAAATCGAAATTTCGGCTCCGCGCCGGTGGCATGGCTCTTGAATTGGTGGGTTTGCCGAGGCGGGCATCCGCCATGGTGCTTCGATCAACGATCGAGGCCGACAGGTGGGACCAATCGGGCAGCCCGAGCGGGCAAAGCGCGAGCCGTCCAACCGGCGTCGTCCTCGACCGCGCGATCAAACAAACCACAGAGGCCGCCGGGGCCCGGAACATTCGAGGCGATCAGGAACCGACATGAGCAAGAAAGCAAAAGCCCCCCGTGAAACCGCGTCCATCAGCCGCCGCGCGCTTCTCAAGCGAGGCGCCGGGACGCTGGCGCTTCTGGGCGCGGTGCGGATGCATTTCCCCGCGGGCGCTTTCGCGCAGGGCGCTGGCCCCGAAGTGAAGGGCACCAAGCTCGGCTACATCGCGCTCACCGACGCCTCGCCGCTCATCATCGCGAAGGAAAAGGGAATTTTCGACAAATACGGCCTGCCCGAAATGGAGATTCTCAAGCAGGCCTCCTGGGGCGCGACCCGCGACAACATGGCGCTCGGCACCAAGGCCAACGGCATCGACGGCGCGCACCTGCTCAGCCCCAAGGTGCATCTCTACACCACCGGCAAGGTGATGCAGAACAATCAGCCGCTGCCGATGTACACGCTGCTGCGCCTGAACGAAGACTGCCAGGGTCTTTCGGTCTCCAACGAATACAAGGACCTTCCCGTCGGCGTCGACTGTTCCGCGCTGAAGGAAGCCTTCGCCAAGAAGAAGGCGTCGGGCAAGGAAGTGAAGGTCGCGATGACCTTCCCCGGCGGTACCCACGACGTGTGGATCCGCTACTGGCTCGCCGCCGGCGGCATCGATCCCGACAAGGATGTTTCCACCATCGTGGTGCCGCCGCCGCAAATGGTCGCCAACATGAAGGTCGGCAACATGGACGCCTTCTGCGTCGGCGAGCCATGGAACGAGCAGCTCGTCAACCAGGACATCGGTTTCACCGCCGCCACCACCGGCGAGCTGTGGTTCAAGCATCCGGAAAAAGTGCTGGGCATGCGCGCCGACTGGGTCGACGCCAATCCCAAGGCCGCGCTCGCGATCATGATGGCGACCATGGAAGCGCAGATGTGGTGCGAGAAGATGGAAAACAAGGAAGAGATGGCCACCATCATCGGCAAGCGTCAGTGGTTCAACGTGCCCGTGCCCGACATCATCGGCCGCATCAAGGGCGACATCAATTACGGCCGTGGCAAGTCGGCCAAGGGCACCAACCTGCTGATGAAGTTCTGGGGCGAGGGCGGAGCGGTCTCCTATCCGTGGAAGAGCCTCGACGCATGGTTCGTCACCGAGAACATCCGCTGGGGCAAGTTCGACCCCTCGCTCGACATCAAGGCGCTGGTGGACAAGACCAACCGCTCCGATCTCTGGCGCGAGGCGGCCAAGACGCTCGGCGTCGCCAACGCGGCCTCCGGCGATTCGCGCGGGATCGAGAAATTCTTCGACGGCAAGACGTTCGATCCGGCCGACCCGAAGGCCTACCTCAAGAGCCTGGCGATCAAGCGCGCCGAGGTGTGAGGCGAAACCGAGTTCGTCCATCGCGTCAAGAGTCTGTCTCCCATCCGAAGAGGACGTCAACGATATGTCGCAGCCACTTCCGAAAGTCTCCGTCGCATCCGAGCCGTCGACCGGCGCGAGGCCGGTCGCGGCGGGCGCGGCCTCGGCCGTGATTGAACTGCCGTCGACGCCGAAGGTGTCGTGGACGAGCCGGATCGGGCCGCGCCTGCGCGCGATGGCCGCGTCCATCCTGCCGCCTCTGGTCGTGGTTCTCGTCATGCTCGGCGTCTGGCAGATCTTGTGTATGCGGCCGACGTCGTCGCTGCCGTCGCCCGCGCGCATCTGGACCGACGCGCGCGATCTCATCATCGATCCGTTCTTCGTCGCCGGACCGCAGGATATCGGCCTCGGCCTCCGCGTTCTCACCTCGCTGCAACGGGTGGCCGTCGGCTTCGGCCTCGCCGCCGTCGTCGGCGTCCTGCTCGGCGCGCTGGTCGGACAATCGATCTGGGCGCTTCGCGGGCTCGATCCGATCTTCCAGGTTCTGCGCACGGTGCCGCCGCTGGCGTGGCTGCCGATCTCGCTGGCCGCGTTCCGCGACGCCAATCCGAGCGCGATCTTCGTGATCTTCATCACCGCGATCTGGCCGGTCATCATCAACACCGCGGTCGGCATCCGCAACATTCCGCAGGACTACCGCAACGTCGCCGCGGTGGTGCGGCTCAATCCGCTGGAGTTCTTCTGGAAGATCATGATCCCGTCGGCCGCGCCCTACATCTTCACCGGCCTGCGCATCGGCATCGGCCTGTCGTGGCTGGCCATCGTCGCCGCGGAAATGCTGACCGGCGGCGTCGGCATCGGCTTCTTCATCTGGGACGCGTGGAACTCCTCGCGCCTGCCGGACATCTTCGTGGCGCTGGTCTACATCGGGCTCGTCGGTTTCGTGCTCGACCGGATCGTCGCCATGGTCGCCAACTTCGCCACTCGTGGCGCGCAGGCAAGCTGAGGAGACGCGCATGCCGGCCTATCTCAAGCTCGATCACATCGACAAGGTCTTCAGCCGCGGCGCCACCGAGACGGAAGTTCTCCGCGACGTGACGCTCGTCGTCGAGAAGGGCGAGTACATCTCGATCATCGGCCATTCCGGTTGCGGCAAGTCGACCCTGCTCAACATCGTCGCCGGATTGATCACGGTGACGCGCGGGGCGGTGCTGCTGGAGGATCGCGAGGTCAACTCGCCGGGGCCCGATCGCGCGGTGGTGTTCCAGAACCACTCGCTGCTGCCGTGGCTGTCGACCTACGACAATGTCCGTCTCGCCGTCGACAAGGTGTTCGGCGCCACCAAGTCGCGGGCCGAGCGCCACGACTGGATCATGCACAATCTCGACCTGGTGCAGATGGCGCACGCCAAGGACAAGCGTCCCTCCGAAATCTCCGGCGGCATGAAGCAGCGCGTCGGCATCGCCCGGGCGCTGGCGATGGAGCCGAAGGTGCTGCTGCTCGACGAGCCGTTCGGCGCGCTCGACGCGTTGACCCGCGCCCATCTCCAGGACTCGGTGATGGCGATCCACCAGAAGCTCGGCAACACGGTGATCATGATCACCCACGACGTCGACGAGGCGGTGCTGCTGTCCGATCGCATCGTGATGATGACGAACGGGCCGAGCGCGCAAATCGGCGAGGTGCTCGATGTGCCGCTGCCGCGTCCGCGCAAGCGTCTGGAGCTGGCGACCAATCCGATCTACCTCAAATGCCGCCAGCGCGTCCTTGAGTTCCTCTATGAGCGCCATCGCTACATCGAAGCGGCCTAAGCGGGGAGTTGCGGGTGAGCGAGCCGCTGGTCATCATCGGCAACGGCATGGCGGCGGTGCGGCTGGTCGACGAATTGTCGAAGCGCTCGCTCGGCCGGCACGCCATCGCGGTCATCGGCGATGAATCGCGGCTGGCCTATAATCGCGTGCTGTTGTCGTCGGTGCTCGCCGGCGAGATCGCGCCGGACGAGATCGAGCTCAAGACGGCGGCGTGGTGGCGCGATCGCGGGGTGACGCTGCTTTACGGCCGCCGCGCGACATCCGTCGACGCGCGCGCGCGCGTGGTCGGGCTCGCCGACGGCGCTTCGCTTTCCTTCGCCAAGCTGGTGTTCGCGACCGGCTCGCGATCGATCCGGCCGCCGCTGCCGGGAATGGACCTTGACGGCGTGCTGACCTTCCGCAACGCCGACGACGCGGCGATGATCGCGGGCGCGGCGGGCGGCGGCGCGCGCGCGGTGGTGATCGGCGGCGGCCTGCTCGGGATCGAGGCGGCCTATGGGCTCGCCAAGAGCGGGACGCGGGTGACGCTGGTTCATCTGATGGACCGGCTGATGGAGCGCCAGCTCGACGAGGTGGCGGCGCGCGTGCTCGAAACCAAGCTCGCGACCCACGGCGTCGACATCCTCCTTGGCGCCGAGACCGAACGCGTCGAGGGCGAGGGACGCGTGAAGGCCGTCATGCTCAAGGACGGCCGTCGCTTGCCCGCCGATCTCGTCGTCGTCGCCATCGGCATCCGCCCGAACGCGGAACTGGCGCGGGCGGCCGGCTTGAAGGTCGAGCGCGGCATTGTCGTCGACGATCTGCTGCGAACGAGCGAGCCCGGCATCTACGCGATCGGCGAATGCGCCGAACATCGCGGGGTCTGCTACGGGCTGGTGGAGCCCGGTTACGAGCAGGCGCGGGTGCTTGCCGACCATCTGTGCGGCGGGGAAGCGAGCTACGCCGGCAGCGTCATCTCGACCAACCTCAAGGTCTCCGGCGTCAACGTGTTTTCGGTCGGCGATTTTATCGGCGGCAAGGGAAGCGAAATCCTCGCCTTCGAGGATCTGCGCCGGGGGGTCTACAAGAAGCTCGTCGTCGTTCGCGATCGGCTGCGCGGCGCGGTGTTGATCGGCGATACGCTCGACGCGCGGTGGTATCTCGAACTCGTGCGCGGCCAGACCGACATCGGCGCTCTGCGCGACGGGTTGATGTTCGGCCGCGCCGTGGCCGAAAGAAAGGCCGCGTGACATGTCCGGCGATTTTTCTCCCGAGCAGAAGCGCTATCTCGAGGGATTCGTATCGGGGCTGAGCGCCTCGCGCCTCGCGCGCGCGAGCGCGCCGGTGACAACCGGGCCGGCGGGGCCGGACGCGATCCACATCGCGGCGCAGGACAAGGTGATCGCGGGCGGCGGCAAGCTCTCCGAGCAGGAGACGATCAAGCGCGAGCTGCATCCGTTCGACGCCTATCACCGCCTGGTCGAACAGGCCGCGCGCGACGAGGCGCCCAAGCCCGCCGACAATTTCCGCTGGCGCTACTTCGGTCTGTTCTACGTGGCGCCGACGCAGACGTCGTACATGTGCCGCCTGCGCATCCCCAACGGCATCCTCGATCATCGGCAATTCGAGGGGCTCGCGGGCCTGTCCGAGCGCTTCGGCGGCGGCTATCTGCACGTGACGACGCGCGCCAACATCCAGATCCGCGAGATCGCGCCGTCGAACGCGGTCGCGATGCTCGAGGCCATTCAGGACCTCGGTCTGTGCTCGCGCGGTTCCGGGGCCGACAATATCCGCAACGTCACCGGCACGCCGACGGCCGGCATCGACCCGCGCGAAATTCTCGACACGCGGCCTTATGCGCGGGCGTGGCACTTCCATGTGCTCAACGACCGCTCGCTCAACGGCCTGCCGCGCAAGTTCAACGTCGCCTTCGACGGCGGCGGCAGCGTCGCGGTGCTGGAGGAAACCAACGACATCGCGTTCCAGGCGGTGGAGGTGCGCGACGGCTACGGCCTCACGCCGGGCGTCTATTTCCGCCTCGCGCTCGGCGGCATCACCGGCCACAAGGATTTCGCGCGCGACACCGGCGTCGTGCTGCCGCCCGCCGAGGCGACCGAAATCGCCGACCGCGTCGTCCGCGTCTTCAGCGAGCACGGCGACCGCACCAATCGGAACCGCGCGCGGCTGAAATATGTTCTCGACGCGCGCGGGCTCGACTGGTTCCTCGCCGCCGTGGAGGACCGACTCGGCCGAAAGCTCACGCGCGTGAGCGCCGACGCGATCTCGCCGCGCCCGGTCTACGATCGGCTGGCCCATATCGGCGCGCATCCGCAGAAGCAGGACGGGCTCAACTGGATCGGCGTGGCGATGAAGCTCGGCCGGCTGACGCCCGATCAGGTACGCGGTCTCGCGGCGATATCGCGCGCGCATGGTGACGGCGACATTCGTCTGACGGTCTGGCAAAACCTGATCCTGTCCGGCGTGCCGACCGGCCGCGTCGCGGCGGCGCTCGCCGAGATCAAGGCGCTCGGGCTCGACACCGAAGTCTCCCCCATTCGCGCCGGTCTCGTCGCCTGCACCGGCGGCATGGGATGCCGCTTCGCCGCCGCTTCGACCAAGCAGGACGCCGACGCGATCGCGGATCATTGCGAGAGCCGCATCGCCATGGACACGCCGGTCAATATCCATCTGACCGGATGCCACAATTCCTGCGCCCAGCACTATATCGGCGACATCGGTCTCATCGGCGCGCGCGTGCCGCTCAACGACGAGGGCGATTCCGTCGACGGCTATCATCTCTTCGCCGGCGGCGGCTACGGCGTCGACGCGGCGATCGCGCGAGAGGTGATGCAAAACATCAAGGCGGAGAACGCGCCCGCGATCGTCTCGCGTCTCTTGGACGCGTATATGGCGCGGCGCGCGAGCGCGGAGGAGACGTTCGTCGCCTTCACGCGTCGCCACGACGCCGAGGCGCTGCGCCGCATGGCGGAAGGCGCGCCGGAATGAACCAGATCAGTCCTCCGCCGCGCCTCGATCTGGTTCCCGAGACCGCGCCGTTCTCGGTCGAGCAGCGCTCGTGGCTCAACGGCTTCTTCGCCGGCATGATCGCGCCGGACGCGGCCGCGGTGACGCCGCTCTCGGCGGCGCAGGGCGCGAGCGTGATGGCCGGGGTCGGCGACGGCGACGATGGCGCGGCGCCCTGGCACGATCCGGCCACTCCGATCGCCGAGCGCATGAAGCTCGCCGAGGGCAGGCCGCTGCGCCGGCGCATGATGGCGGCGATGGCGCAACAGGATTGCGGGCAATGCGGTTCGTCCTGCGAGGCTTACGCGGACGCGCTTTTCGGCCGCAAGGAGGCGCGGCTCAATCTCTGCGCCCCGGGCGGCAAGGATACCGCGCGCATGCTCAAGGCGCTGATGGAGGAGCCGCGCGAAGCGCCGGCGGCTCCGCCCGCGGACGACGCGCCGGCATCGGCGACGGCAGAGCCGTCCGGCGCGGACGCCGCGTCCGGGACCTTGCCCGCAATCTTGCCCGGAACCTCGCGCGAGGCGCCCTGCGAAGTGACATTCCTGTCGCGGCGGCGATTGAACAAGCCGGGATCGGAAAAAGAGACCTGGCATATCGAGCTCGATCTCGCCGATTCCGGGCTTGAATATCGCGTCGGCGATTCGCTCGGCGTCTTTCCGCGCAACGACCTTGGGTTGGTCGACCAGATCATCGCCATGCTCGGCGCCTCGCATCAGACCATGATCGGCGGCAAGTCGCTGCGCGAGGTGCTGCGCGACGATCGTTCGCTGTCGCCGGCTCCGGACTCGCTGTTCGAGCTGCTGTCGTTTCTCACCGGCGGGCCGACGCGGGAAAAGGCGCGCGCGCTCGCCCAGGGCGCCGATCCCGATGGCGACGCGGCCAATCTCGACGTGCTCGCGGCGCTGACGAAATTTCCCGGCGTGCGGCCGCATCCGGAAGCCTTCGTCGAGGCGCTGGAGCCGTTGCAGCCGCGGCTCTATTCGATTTCGTCCTCGCCCGCCGCCGCGCCCGGGCGTGTGACACTGACCGTCGACGCGGTCCGCTACGTCATCGGCAAGCGCAAGCGCGTCGGCGTCGCCTCGACCTTCCTCGGCGAACGCGTCGCGCCCGGCGAGGGATTGCGCGTCTATGTGCAGAAGGCGCACGGCTTCGCCCCGCCGAACGATCCGCTGACGCCGATCATCATGGTCGGACCGGGCACGGGCATCGCGCCGTTCCGCGCCTTCCTGCAGGAGCGCGCGGCCACGGGCGGGACGGGGCGCAACTGGCTGTTCTTCGGCCACCAGCGCAGCGAATTCGATTTCTTCTACGCCGACGAATTGCGCGACATGAAGGAGGCCGGCGTGCTGACGCGTCTGTCGCTGGCCTGGTCGCGCGATGGCGACGAGAAGTTCTATGTCCAGGATCGCATGCGCGAGGTCGGCGCCGACCTGTGGGCATGGCTCGCCGACGGCGCCCACCTTTACGTCTGCGGCGACGCCAAGCGCATGGCCAAGGATGTCGAGCGCGCCCTGGTCGATGTCGTGGTAAAATACGGTGCCCGGTCGCCGGATGAAGCGATCGCCTTCGTCGCCGCGCTCAAGAAAGCTGGACGTTATCAGCAGGATGTATACTAGAATTGTGCGTGGGTGGTCGCGGGGGAACTGCCGGATGAAATCAGGCGCATGGCGGCGGTAATGGCGCGCGCGGGTCAATCGGTTCGCACGACATGCCCTTATTGCGGGGTGGGCTGCGGCGTCGTTGCGACCGTGGACGAAAATGGCGGCGTGACGGTCGCCGGCGATCCGAAGCATCCGGCCAATGGCGGGCGGCTATGTTCGAAGGGCAACGCGCTCGCCGACACGCTGGGGTTGGCGGGGCGTCTTCTGCATCCGCTGATGCGCGGCCGGGGCGGGACGATGGTCCGCGCCTCGTGGGACAAGGCGCTCGACCGCGTCGCCGGTGAATTCTCGCGCGCGGCGCGCAAGCACGGTCCCGACGCGGTCGCGTTCTATCTGTCCGGGCAATTGCTCACCGAGGACTATTACGTAGCCAACAAGCTGATGAAGGGCTTCATCGGCTCGGCCAATGTCGACACCAATTCGCGCCTGTGCATGGCCTCGACGGTCGCCGGCCATCGCCGCGCCTTCGGCTCCGACACGGTGCCCGGATGCTACGACGATCTCGACGAGGCCGAGTTGATCGTGCTGGTCGGCTCGAACGCGGCGTGGTGCCACCCGATCATGTTCCAGCGCGTTCGGCGCGCGCGGCAGACGCGCGGGGCGCGCGTGGTCGTCGTCGATACGCGCGCGACGGCGACGACGGAGGAAGCCGACCTGCTGCTGCGCGTCGAGCCGGGAAAGGACAGCGTCCTGTTTTGCGGGCTGCTGGTCGATCTGGTCGCGCGCGGGGCGATCGACCCCGCCTACATCGACGCGCATACGACCGGGTTCGACGCGGCGCTCGCCATGGCGCGCGAGATCGCGCCGACGGTCGCGGCGACGGCGGCCGGCAGCGGCATCGAGCCGGAGCGGGTCGCGGCTTTCTTCGAGATGTTCGCGACGACGGCGCGCGCGGTCACGCTATTCTCGCAGGGCGTCAACCAGTCGGCGCAGGGGACCGACAAGGTCAACGCCATCATCAATTGTCATCTGGCCACCGGCCGCATCGGCAAGCCGGGCATGGGACCGCTGTCGCTGACCGGCCAGCCCAATGCGATGGGCGGGCGCGAGGTCGGCGGGCTAGCCAACCAGCTCGCCGCGCATATGACCTTCGCGCCCGAGGACGTCGATCGCGTCGGCCGGTTCTGGAACGCGCCGCGCATGGCGACGCGCGAGGGGCTCAAGACGGTCGATCTGTTCGACGCGATCGGCAAGGGATCGGTCAAGGCGCTGTGGGTGATGGGCACCAACCCGGCGGTGTCGGTGCCGAACGCCGACGGCGCGCGCCAGGCGCTCGACCGTCTGGACTTCCTCGTCGTCTCTGAAAACGTGCGCTTCAATGACACGGTCAATTCGGGCGCCGCCGTGATTCTGCCCGCCGCGGCCTGGGGCGAGCGCGGCGGCACCGTCACCAATTCGGAGCGCCGCATCTCGCGCCAGCGCGCCTTTCTCGACCCGCCGGGCGAGGCCAGGCCGGACTGGTGGATCATCACCGAGGTTGCCCGCCGGATGGGCTTCGCGGCGGCCTTCCCCTACCTGTCGCCCGACGACATCTTCCGCGAACACGCCGCGCTCTCGGCGTTCGAGAACAATGGTTCGCGCGATTTCGACATCGGCGCCTTCGCGAACCTGACCGCCCGCGATTACGAGAAGCTCGCGCCGGTGCAATGGCCCGCGCCCGCCGGCGCGCCGGAGGGACGCGCGCGGATCTTCGGCGATGGGCAGTTCTTCCTGCCCGGCGGCAAGGCGCGCTTCGTGCCGGTGGCGCGACCGGCGCTAAAGACGGAGACCTCGTCCGATTATCCGTTCCGGCTCGACACCGGCCGCATCCGCGACCAGTGGCACACGATGACGCGGTCGGGCCGCAGCCCGCGGCTCGGCCAGCATCTGCCCGAGCCGTTCGTCGAAATCCATCCGATCGACGCGGCCGCGAACAAGCTCGCGCCGGGCGGCTTCGCGCGCGTCGAATCCGCGCTCGGTCACTGCGAGCTCAAGGTCGTGACCAGCGAGAGCCAACCGCGCGGCCTCGTCTTCGCGCCGATCCACTGGAGCGGCGAAACCGCCTCGCGCGCGCGGGTCGGTGCGCTGATCGCGCCGCATGTTGATCCGCATTCGGGCCAGCCGGAGGCGAAGGCGATGCCCGTGGCGGTGACGCCGCTGCGCTACAAGCTGCGCGGCTTCGTGCTGTCGCGCGAACCGCTGAAGATGCCGCGACGGTCGTGGTGGGCGCGCGTCGGCGTCAGCGAAGGCTACGGCTATCTGTTCGCCGCCAACGGCGTGGTATCGGGCTGGCGCGAATTCTTCGCCAAGACCGCCACGAGCGAGGATATCGCCGAATATCGCGACGACGCGCGGCGCATTTACCGCGCGGCATCGTTCGTCGACCGCCGGCTCGAACTCTGCGTCTTTGTCGGCCGCGACGATCCGCAGCGGAGCTGGAACGCGTTGCGGGGAAGCCTCGCGGTCGGCGCGCTGAGCGACGACCAGCGACGCATTCTGCTCGCCGGCGTGTCGCTCGATGGCGCCGCCGACGACAGCGAGATCGTCTGCGCCTGTTACGGCGTGACCACCAAGTCGATCCAGAACGTGATCGACCGCCATCCCGAGGTCACGGTCGCCGAGATCGGCGAGCGCGTGCGCGCCGGAACCGGATGCGGTTCCTGCGTGCCGGAGATCAAGCGCATGATCGCGGCCGCGCGCGCGGTCGGCGCCGCCAAGCGCGAGGCGGCCGAGTAGCCGGACGCGGCGTGGCTAAGAAGTCCGGGCATGAAAGAATCGCTGGCAAAGCGGTATTTTTGCACCGTTTGAGTGGTCCGTTATCCGGTGCCTGTTGCGCGTCGGCAACCATTGCCGCGGATATCCAGCCGGGACAGGTACCCGGCGGGCTAGGGCCCATGTAATCTGCGCCGCATTCACCATCGTCCGCACCCGAATGCGCGGGTATCAGGCGCGTGGTGAATGATTTGGCGGGCGGCGTTCGTGGGGCCATCGGGATCGTGCCCGGCCAGATTGGAAACGCGTTTCGCGCCGTTTGGCTTCATGGCCTCTCGGCGCCGTCGCGATCACGAATCGGGAGAAATGTCTGATGCGAACGCAGGTCGCGATCATCGGTTCCGGTCCCTCGGGCCTTCTGCTCGGGCAATTGCTGCACAATGCCGGAATCGACACGATCATCCTCGAACAGAAATCGAAGCCCTATGTCCTCGGCCGCATTCGCGCCGGCGTGCTGGAGCAGGGCGCGGTCGAACTGATCGAGGCGGCCGGCGCCGGCGCGCGCATGCGCGCGGAGGGGCTCGTTCACGACGGCACCGAGATCGCCTTTCGCGGAAACCGCCAACGCATCGATTTCAAGAGCCTGACCGGCAAGTCGGTCATGGTCTACGGCCAGACCGAGGTAACGCTCGATCTGATGGACGCGCGCGACGCCAGCGGCGCGCCGACGATCTACGAGGCGCTCGATGTCAGCATTCACGGCATCGAAGGCGACCGGCCGCAGGTGGAGTGGACCAAGGGCGGCAAGACGGAATCGATCGAATGCGATTTCGTCGCCGGCTGCGACGGCTTTCACGGCGTCAGCCGCAAGGTGATCCCGGCGAGCGCCTTGCGAACATTTGAGCGGGTCTATCCGTTCGGCTGGCTCGGCGTGCTGGTCGAGAAGCCGCCGGTGTCGGATGAACTCATCTACGTCAATCACGAAAGCGGATTCGCGCTGTGCTCGATGCGCTCGCCGACGCGCAGCCGCTACTACCTGCAATGCCGCCTCGACGATCATGTCGACGAATGGCCGGACGACAAGTTCTGGGAGGAATTGTCGCGCCGGCTCGATCCGGCGACCGCGCGCAAGCTCCAGACCGGCCCGTCGATCGAGAAGAGCGTCGCGCCGCTACGCAGCTTCGTCGCCGAGCCGATGCGCTTCGGCCGTCTGCTGCTGGCTGGCGACGCCGCCCATATCGTGCCGCCGACGGGCGCCAAGGGCCTCAATCTCGCGGCGAGCGACATCGCCTATCTCTCGCGCGCGCTGATCGACCACTACAAGACCAGGACGAATGATGGGCTCGACAATTATTCGGCCCGCGCGCTCGCGCGGGTGTGGAAGGCGCAGCGCTTCTCCTGGTGGATGACGCAGGTGCTCCACACCTTTCCCGAATCGAGCGGCTTCGATCGCAAGGTGCAGGCGGCCGAGCTCGAATATCTGTTCGGCTCCCGCGCCGCCCAGACGGCGCTTGCCGAGAACTACGTCGGCCTGCCGTATTGAGAGACTCGCTCCGACATGGGATGGTCGCCTTCGCGCGCGGGCGCGATGAACCTTGTCGGGACGGGCGGACATGCGTGAAGAAGGTGGGAGATCGGACGGCGCTTCGGCCTTCAGCGTCCTGACCCTGAACATCTGGAATATCAATCCGCCGCTCGAACCGCGTTTGTCCGCGCTCGCCGACGGGCTCGCCCGGCTGTGCCCGGACATCGTGTGCCTGCAGGAAGCCTCGATCGAGCCGCGCGAGACGCGCAGCCAGGCCGAACTGATCGCCGCGCGCGCCGGCTACGCCCATCACCTGGAGCTCAGGGACCTCGCGATCCTGTCGCGCCATCCGATCATCCAGTCGCGCATCGCGCCGCTGCCGGAGTTTCCGGGCGACGGGCCGCGCCAAGTGCTGATGGCCGAAATGGGCGTCGGCGACGGCGGGCTGATCGTCGCCAACACGCATCTTGCCTATCCGCCGGGGATGACGCGGGAGCGTTTGACGCAGGTCGAGGCGTTGCTCGACGCGATCGGCCGCTATCGTTCCGCGATCGGCATTGAATCGGTCGTCCTGTGCGGCGATTTCAACGACGTTCCGGATTCGCCCGCGATACGCCGCATGGTGGAACCCGCCACCGGGTTTCACGACGCATTCGCCGATTGCCATCCGGGCGCTTCGGGCTTTACCTATGCGCGCGCCAACCGCTACGTCGACCCGGCGACGACACTCGACCAGCGCATCGACTATGTTTTCGTGAGCGCTAATCTGGTGTCGAATAGGTGCGCCGTCGTCTTCGACGGCGGCGAGGGTATTGAGATCGCGTCGGACCATTACGGTGTATGCTGCGATCTATCGCGCCGCCGGCACGAAGCCTGACCGATCCGACCGGCACGGCGATGCGGAACGATAGCGGCCGCGACGGCGGCGGGGATCTTGAACAATGGCCGGCATCTGGCCGCGTGATTTCATCTGGGGCGCTTCGACCTCGGCCTATCAGATCGAGGGCGCGGCGCATGAGGATGGGCGCGGCGAAAGCGTTTGGGACCTGACTTGCCGCCAGCCGGGAGCGGTCGCGAACGGCGACAGCGGCGAGGTCGCGTGCGATCATTATCATCGCTACGCCGACGACGTGCGGTTGATGCGCGAGCTCAACCTCGGCGGCTATCGTTTCTCGGTCGCGTGGCCGCGCGTGCTGCCTCGGGGGACGGGTGCGGTCAACGAAGCGGGGCTCGCCTTCTACGACCGGCTGATCGACGCGCTGCTCGCGGCCCGGATCGAGCCGTGGCTCTGCCTTTATCATTGGGATTTTCCGCTGGCGCTCGAGGAGCGGGGCGGGTGGAAAAGCCGCGATAGCGTGGCGTGGTTCGCCGACTATGCCGCGCTCGTCGGTCGGCGCTATGGCGACCGGGTCAAGCGCTTCGCCACGATCAACGAACCCTCGATCTTCGCGCTGTTCGGCCACGGCTTCGGCGCGCCGACGACCGGATTCCCGCCGGACTACGCCGCGGTGGTGCACCATGTGAATCTCGCCCATGGCGCGGCGGTCGATGCGTTGCGCGCGGCGGTGCCGGAGGCGTCGATCGGCTGCATCCACAATTGCCAGCCGTGTCTGCCGCAGCGGGATACGGCGGAAGATCGCGCCGCGGCCGAATTGCTGAACGATCTATGGAACCGCGTCTTTCCCGATCCGCAATGCCTCGGCCGCTATCCGGCCGCGCTCATTCCGAGCCTCGCGCGGGTTCAGCGGCCGGGCGATCTGGAACTCATCCACCGCTCGCTCGACTGGTTCGGCCTCAATTACTATTCGGCCGTCTATGCGCGCGCCGACAAGGCCGCGCCGTTCGGGCTGGTGCAGGGCGATCCGCCCGCCGATCTGCCGCGCACGGCAATGGACTGGCCGATCCAGCCCGACGGCCTGCGCGCGCAATTGCTCGAAACGCATCGGCGCTACCGGCTGCCGATCTACGTCACCGAAAACGGCATCGCGACCGACGACGCGCCGGACGCGGCCGGCGAAGTGCGCGACCAGCAACGCGTCGATTTTCTCGCCGCCCATATCGACGCGGTGCGCGCGGCGATCGGGGAGGGCGCGGACGTGCGCGGATATTTCGTCTGGTCGCTTCTGGACAATTTCGAGTGGACCTGGGGCTACGGCAAGCGCTTCGGCATCGTCTACGTCGATTATCCGACGCAGCGGCGTATTCCGAAGGCGTCGGCGTTCTGGTATTCACACTTGATCGGTTCGGCGCGCAGTTGACGGGGCGAGGACATCGGCCGCGCCGGAGCGACAACCGCGACGCGCTTTCGCGGACATAATCCGAGGCACGGCCGCATGCGGCGATCCGACACGACCTTTCTTCTTGGCGACATCGGCGGCACCAACGCGCGCTTCGCGCTTGTCCGCGACGGCTTGCTCGGCCCGATCGAGACGCTGCCGGTCGATGAGTTCGCCGGCATCGCGGAGGCGATCGAGGCCTTTCT
The DNA here is from genome assembly GCA_041918675.1 of Xanthobacteraceae bacterium. GTDB lineage: Bacteria > Pseudomonadota > Alphaproteobacteria > Rhizobiales > Xanthobacteraceae > SCUB01. The sequence goes on along the minus strand of JAYRVF010000005.1, from coordinate 86,146 downwards.
CGCGCGGTATCACGGCGGCGCGCGGGCAAGCCGAGCCATCCTCGCGATCGCTAGTCCGATCGTCGGCGAGCACTGCCTCATCATCAACAGCGGCTGGATCGTCGATGCGCGGCGATTGCGCGAGACATTCGGCTTCGCCGCGGTGCGCCTGGTCAACGATTTCGAGGCGATCGGCTGGTCGATTCCCTTGCTGAAGACAGAGGACGTCGTCCAGCTCGGGGCGGGGCGGCGCGAGGCGAGCGCGCCCGCCGTGGTATTCGGGCCGGGGACGGGTCTCGGCTTGGCGTGCTTCGTGCCGGGGCCGGGCGATCCGGTCGTGATCGGCTCGGAGGGCGGGCACGCGACAATCGCGAGTTCATCGCTCCGCGAGGATGTCATCATTGCGCGGTTGCGGGAAAAATTCACGCATGTGTCGATCGAGCGCGTGCTGTCGGGCGCCGGTATCGAAAATCTTTACGACACGCTCGCCGAAATCGACCAGGCGTGCGTGCCGACGCGGAGCGCGGCCGAAATCACGCGGGCGGCGGTGGAGGGGAACTGCGCCGTCTGCCGCGGCGCGGTCGACCTGTTCTGCGCCTTCCTCGGCGGGGTCGGCGGCAATCTGGCGCTGACCTTCGCCGCGCGCGGAGGCGTCTATATCGCCGGCGGGATCGTTCCGCGGATCGCGGACATCGTCGCGCGTTCGGCGTTTCGGGAACGCTTCGTGGCCAAGGGCCGGTTCCACGACTATCTCGAATCGATCGCGACCTTCATGATCGTTCATCCCAATCCGGCTTTTGTCGGATTGAGCTTTCTCGCCGCGCGCGAGCGAGGTTGACGCGCGACCGCGATCGGCGCGGCGGGCGCCTCACCATCGCGCTGCCGTTTGCTTTCGGCCTCAAGCCTGAACGCGACCATCGTCGGCGCGCGGCGCCTTCTCGTCCGCGTGTTCCAGCGGCGCGCGCGGCATGTGTTCGAGGTCATCGAGCGCGAGCAGCAGCGTCGCCACCCGGTTCGCCGACGATGTCCAGTCGGCCAGACGCTGGTAGTTGTCGAACAGATAGTTGAACGCTCCCTGGACGACGGTGAAGGCGGCGGCGGCCTGCGTCATTTCGCCGAGCGAAATCGAGCCGGCGAGATATTTCGGCGCGCACAGCATCAGCGCGACGATGGGTCCGACCAGGGTGTTGCCGTGGGAGATGAACGTCATGCGCATGAGCTGCCAGCACAGGTCGCGCCAGCGCAGCATGACGAGCCTGAGCCCGCTCCACAGCGCGCGCCGCTCCTGCGCGTCGCTGCCGGCGACGAGACCCTCGCCGGTTTCGCGGATGAGATTGGCGGCCGCCCTGAACTCGGCCTCCGCCTGCATCTGGCGTTGCGCGACGCCGATCAGCGGGTAGCCCACGACCATCATCGTCGCGGTGATGAACATCGAATAGAGCACCGCGCCGACCACGAGATAGCCGGGTATCCAGACGGTCCAGCCGAAAAGGGAAAAGCTGATCTCGCCGCCGACCTTCCACAGGATCTCGACGAAGGCGACGGCGGTCAGCGCGGAGGAGAACAGGCCGAGCGCGAGGTCGATCGGCGCGTCGGTGGCCACGCGCGCGTCCTCGGTGATGCGGAATTCGGGATTCTGATGCCCGTCGCCGACATGGTCGAGATGGCGAAAATGATTCCTGGCGAGCCACGCATTGATGAGGTGGGCCGTCAGCCATTCGCGCCATTTGCGCTGGGTGGTCATGCGTCCCCACACCGAGGCGATCGCCAGCGCGATCGAGGCGGCGACCAAGGGAACGAAAAGATACGCCTCCCGCGTCAACGCCTCGCCGTCCTTGCGCTCGACGGCGTTGAAAAAATCGCGGTTCCAGTAATTCAATCGATACTGCACGAGCAGTTGAACGATGACGATGATGACCAGCGAGCCGCAGAGCGACCAGCTTCGCCAGCCCCGCGGCCCGCGCCAGAATCCGGAAGCGCTTCGCCAGAAGCGCGCGTAGAGCGTGCGCTGGTCGGGTGGGAGCTTCGCGTCGTCTGGCATGTGGAAAGGAGCCTCGGAGGCGGTTCTCGAATTCGCAATTTCGTAAGACAAGGCCGGCGACCGCGTTGATCTAGGTCACCGGCCGCTCGCAATACCATATTGTATTTTCAACGCTTTCCATCAAGACTAAACGATCATGGCGGCGGGCGCAAAAATCGTCTTCCTGGGCGCGGCAAGCGCCTCCTTCGGCTTGAGCATGCTCCGGGATGTGTTCGCGTCCCCGGGCCTGAAGGGAACGACCCTGACGCTGGTCGGCCGCGACGCGGCGCGGCTCGCGCGCGTGGCCGAGTTCGCGCGCCTTCTCAACCGGAAATCCGGCTCGAGCATCGTCATCGAGCATACGGTCGACCGGCGGGCGGCGCTTGCCGGCGCCGATTTCGTCATCAACGCGACCGCGATTGACCGCGCCCGGCTGTGGAAGCTCGATTTTGAGGTGCCGCGCAAATACGGCATCCGCCATACGCTGGGCGAGAATGGCGGGCCGGGCGGATTGTTCTTCACGCTGCGCACGCTGCCGATGATCTTCGATTTCGCGCGCGACATGGAAGAGCTGTGCCCGCGCGCCTTGTTCATCAACTTTTCCAATCCGGAAAGCCGTATCATCCGCGCGCTCGGCGCCTACAGCGGCCTGCGCGCCGTCGGCCTGTGCCACGGCATATTCATGAGCAGGGCGGATGTCGCCTGGATCATCGGCCTGCCGGTGGATGAGGTCGAGGTCCTGGGCGCTGGCCTCAACCATTTCCAATGGCTGTTGCGGATCAGGGAGCGCAAGACGGGTGACGATCTCTATCCACTCCTGCGCGAAAGGGAAGCGCGTCACGATCCGTCCGCGCTGCCCTTGACGCGGCGACTGTTCCGCGCCTTCGGCTATTGGCCGACATGCGGCGACAGTCATCTCGGCGAATATCTCGCCTATGGTTGGGAGGCGGGCGAAGAGGGCTACGATTTCGACGGCGACGAACGTTGGCGCAAGGAGCGCGAAGGTCTGATCGACCGCGTGCTGACGGGGAGCGAGACCATGCCGGAGGACTGGCTTACGCCCTCCGGTGAGCGCGGCGGGGACGTGATCTCCGCCGTGCTGCGCGACGAAAAGCGTGTCCTCGAATCCGGCGTGATTTTTAACAATGACGCCATCCCCAATCTGCCGGCGGATATCGCGGTCGAGGTGCCGGTGATGGTGGACGCCGCCGGCGTTCACGCGGTTTCGCCGGGCCCGCTGCCGGATGTGCTGGCACGAATGCTCCAGAGCGAGGCGAACGTGCAGCGGCTGGCGGTCGACGCGGCGATGCACGGCTCGAAGGAACTCGCCTTGCAGGCGCTGCTGATCGATCCCGTGATCAATTCCGCCGACGCGGCGGTGAAGCTGCTCGACGAATTATGGGACATCAATCGCGGCTATATTCGCCGGTGCCTGCCTTGAATTGGAAAGCACCCGTCCGAGACTTGGTGTTCGGCGTGCCCGATGGGCGCGTCGCTCCATGAGCGCCGGCGACAGGACACGTTGGGGCGGCGTGCGCGACGGTACGCGGCGCGGCGCCGGCTTCTTTCGCGTCGAGCGGGACGGCGGCATCTGGTGGCTGGTCGACCCTGACGGCGGGCGGTTCCTGTCCAAGGGCGTGAACACGGTTCGATTCGACCAGGACTACATCCGCGGCGGCGATCGCAGTCCCTATGCGGAGGCCTGTCGGCGCGAATATGGCGGCGAGGAAGCCTGGCGGATCGCGGTCGCGCGGCGTCTGCGCGGGTGGGGCTTCAACACGCTGGGCTGTTGGTCCGACAGCGCGGCGAACGACGCGGGCGGCGCGTGTCTGGCCACCGCGCGGCTCGTCGATCTCGGCGCGATGTTCATTACCCGGCAATGTGAGCGATCGGGCGCGCCGGGTCATGACGCGTTTCCCGACGTGTTCGATCCCGAATTCGCGAATTTCGTGGCGGACACCGCGCGGCGGTCGATCGCGCCGGCGCGCGAGGCGCGCGACGTCATCGGTTGGTTCACCGACAACGAACTGCGCTGGGGGCCGGACTGGCGCGGTGGCGAGGAACTCCTGGAAATGTTCCTGAACTTTCCGGCGGGCAGTTCCGGCCGCGAGGCGGCGCTCGCGCTGCTCTCGCGCCGGCATCCGAATTTCGCCGCGTTTCGCGACGCGTGGCCGACGCGGGCGCGATCCTGGGACGAATTTCGCGGGCTCGGCCTTCACGCGCGGCCCCTCGCCGAAGAGCGCGGCGCGCGCCGCGACGCGGCCGAGGCCGATTGCGAGGCCTTCGCCGGCGACGTTGCCGAGCGCTATTTCGCCGCCATGCGCGCGGCGGTGAAGGCGGCCGATCCCAATCATCTGCTGCTCGGATGTCGCTTCGCGCTCGTTCCCCGGCGCGCGGTCGTCGCGGCGGCGGGCCGGCATCTCGATGTGCTCACCTTCAATTGCTACGACGACGATCCCACCCGCGCGCTCGGCGCCTACGCGGACGCGGCGAGGCCGCTGCTGGTCGGCGAGTTTTCCTTCCGCGGCGAGGATTCCGGCCTGCCGAACACGGTCGGCGCGGGCCCGCGCCGACCCACGCAGAAGGAGCGCGCGCGTGCCTTCGTCGAATACGCCACCGCCGCGCTGAAGTTCCCGCAAGTCGTCGGCTATCATTGGTTCGAGCATGCCGACCAGCCCGCCGAAGGCCGCTTCGACGGCGAGAACTCGAACTTCGGCACCGTGACGATCGGCGATGTTCCCTACGAGGAACTGACGCGGGCGATGACGGAATTCAACGCGCGGGCGGAGGCCATCCACGCGCAAGCCGGCCCGCTTGTCGCGTAACCCCCGGGGCGAAGCCTCCAATTGGACGGCTTTCAAACAATGTGCTAGGCGGGAATGGAAGTTCGGTTGGAATTCCGGGTGGATGCGCGGGGCTCGATGGGCGCGCCCGCGCGACTCCGCGTCGTATTTGGTCGCGCCGTCGACGGCTTCACCGGACGGCAAGGCGCCGATGGACATGGTTCCTGTCTCCCGCATGGATGAATGGCTCGGCCGGCTTTATCGCGCCGCGATTATCCTGCTCGTCGCGGCCATGGTGCTGCTTGTCCTGTCGGTCAACGACCTCGTCGGCGCGCGGATCGCCATCGTCCTGTTCGCCTGTTTGACGGCCGCGGCCCTCATTCCCTGGGGCGTTCGCGATCGCGCCGCGACGAACGCGATCGGCGGCGTGATCGACGCGACCGAATCCGGCGCGGTCGCGGCCGTGATCGACGGCATGGCCGATCCCGCGATCCTGACCGATCGCGCGGGCCGCGTTGTCTGCTTCAATCAATCGGCGGCCGCGCTGGTGCCGGCGCTGCGTCGTGGCGACCTCGTTCAATTCGCGCTGCGCACGCCCGAATTCATCGCCGCGTTGCGCCGCGCGACGACCGAGGTCAGCCAGCAACGCGTGTCCCACACCGATCGCGGGCAGGTCGAGCGCTGGATGGAAATCATCATCGGCCCGGTGCGGGTGCCGACCGCGTTCGATGGCTCGGAATATCTGCTCCTCGTCACGTTCCACGACATGACGCCGCTGCGCCACGCCGAAACCATGCGCGCCGATTTCGTCGCCAATGTCAGCCACGAACTGCGCACGCCGCTCGCCGCGCTGTCCGGCTTCATCGACACGCTGCGCGGGACGGCGCGGGACGACCCCAAGGCGCGCGAGCGCTTCCTCGACATCATGCACGCGCAGGCCGGCCGCATGGCGCGCCTGATCGACGATCTGCTGTGCCTGTCGCGCATCGAGCAGAAGGCCCATCTCGATCCCCGGACCGTCGTCGACCTCGTGCCGATCGTTCGCCAGGTCGTCGACGGGCTCGAGCCGCTTGCGCGGGAGCGGGAGACGACCATCAATGTCGAGTTGCCGGGCTCCGCGCTCCCGGTACGGGGCGACCGCGACGAGCTGTTGCGGATGGTCGAAAACCTTCTGGAAAACGCGCTCAAATACGGCTCCGCCGGCAAGCGCGTGGACATTTTGGCGGCGCGGGTCGAGCCCGCCGAGGGGGCGACGGACGGCCCGAAAGAGGTGCGGCTCAGCGTCCGCGACTACGGTCCCGGGATCGCGCCGGAACATCTGCCGCGCCTGACCGAACGCTTCTACAGGGTCGACGCCGGCGAAAGCCGGTCGCAGGGCGGGACCGGGCTCGGCCTGTCGCTCGTCAAGCATATCCTCAACCGCCATCGCGGCCGGCTCTCGATCGAGAGCAAGCTGGGAGCGGGGGCGACGTTTTCCGCCTTCCTGCCGGCGGCTTCCGAGGCCTGACGCGCTCGCGAGGGGCCCGAATCCGCTCCGGTTAACCGCGCAACGGTGGACGGGTCGGTTCAGGCGGGGGACTGTCACATAAGTGTCATCCCGGTGTCATAGGACGAATGCCAATCGAGCCTAGGAGACGCCGTGCCGGCGCGAATGACGCTCGGCGTCGATAACATGGAGAACGTCCCGTGAATGTTTTCAAAACAGTCATCGGTGCAGGACTTATCGCGATTTCGGCGACGGTCGCCGGCGCGGCGGATATCTCGGGGGCGGGCGCGACCTTCCCCTATCCGATCTATGCGAAATGGGCGGACAGCTACAAGAAGGCCACCGGCGTCGGCCTGAACTACCAGTCGATCGGTTCCGGTGGCGGCATCAAGCAGATCAAGGCCAAGACCGTGATCTTCGGCGCGACCGACGCGCCGTTGAAGGGCGACGATCTCGAAAAGTCGGGACTGGTTCAGTTCCCCATGGTCATGGGCGGCATCGTGCCGGTGATCAACATCGAGGGGGTCAAGGCCAACGAACTCGTGCTCGACGGCGCCACGCTGGCGAAAATCTTCCTCGGCGAGGTCAAGACCTGGAACGACGCGGCGATCGTCAAGCTCAATCCCTCGTTGAAGTTGCCCGCGGCCGCGATCGTCGTCGTGCATCGCTCCGACGGATCGGGAACGACGTTCAACTTCACCGACTATCTGTCCAAGGTGAGCGCCGACTGGAAGTCGAAGGTCGGCTCGAACACGGCGGTCGAATGGCCCGTCGGCATCGGCGCCAAGGGCAACGAGGGCGTGGCCAATAATGTCGGCCAGACCAAGGGCGCGATCGGCTATGTCGAATACGCTTACGCCAAGCAGAACAGCCTTTCCCACACGCGCATGGTCAACAAGGACGGCAAGATCGTCGCGCCGGAAATCAAGAGCTTCCAGGCGGCCGCCGCAAGCGCCGACTGGAACGCGGTTCCCGGGTTCGGCGTGATCCTGTCCGACCAGGCCGGTCCTGAGTCCTGGCCGATGACCGCGGCGACGTGGATCCTGATCTACAAGCAGCCGAGCGACGCGACCGCCACGGCCGAGGCGTTGAAATTCTTCGCCTGGGCCTACGACAACGGCGACAAGGAGGCCGAGACGCTCGACTACATCCCGATGCCGAACGCCGTCGTCGGCAACGTGAAGAAGACCTGGGCCGCCGAGATCAAGGACGCGGCCGGCAAGCCGCTTTACGTGGTGAGCCACTGAGTAGGCGTTCGATGTGTCGCCTGAACGGTTTCCCCGCGCGCGGACGTTCCGCGCGCCGGGTGGCCGTGCGTTCGGCACGAATGCTCGTCCATGATGGGTGAGGGCCATGAGTGAAGCGCGCGCGATCGACGCGACCGAGGCGAACGCGATCGCCGGCGGTGATGACGGCACGGCGATCCTCGCGCGCTCGCGCCTGTTGCGCCGGCTGCAGCGGAATGACCGGTTCTTTCACGGCCTGACGCGCGGCGCGGCGTTCGCGGTCCTTCTGATCCTCGGCGGGGTTATCGTCTCGCTCGCCTGGGGCGCGATGCCGGCGCTACGGGAATTCGGCTTCGAGTTTCTCACCACCCAGCGCTGGAATCCGGTCACCGAGAAATTCGGCGCGCTCGCGCCGATCTACGGAACGCTGGTGACCTCGATCATCGCCATGGTCATCGCGGTGCCGTTCGGACTCCTGATCGCGATGTTCCTGACCGAGCTCTGCCCGCTGTGGCTGCGCCGGCCGATCGGCATCACCATCGAGCTGCTGGCGGGTATTCCGAGCATCATTTACGGCATCTGGGGCCTGTTCGTACTCGCCCCGTTCCTGCAGGAGCATGTTCAGCCGGCGCTGATCGCGCTGTTCGGCCCGATCCCGGTGCTGTCGACGCTGTTCGCCGGCCCGCCTTACGGCATCGGCGTGCTGACCGCGGGGCTGATCCTCGCCATCATGGTTCTGCCGTTCATCACCTCGATTTCGCGCGATGTGTTCGACGCGGTGCCGCCGGTCCTGAAGGAGGCGGCCTACGGCGTCGGCTGCACGACTTGGGAAGTCATGCGCCACGTCGTGCTGCCTTACGCGCGCGCCGGCGTCATCGGCGGCGTCATGCTCGGCCTCGGCCGCGCGCTCGGCGAGACCATGGCGGTCACCTTCGTGATCGGCAACGCGCATAAGATTTCCGGCTCGCTGTTGGCGCCCGGCACGACCATATCGGCGACTATCGCCAACGAGTTCACCGAGGCGGTCGGCGATCTCTACTCCTCGGCGCTGATCGCGCTTGGCCTTATTCTGTTCCTTATCACCTTCATCGTGCTGGCGATCGCGCGCTATCTGCTGATGCGGATCGAAAAGAGGGTCGGATGAAGGACGCGTCGCTCTACGCCGCCCGCAAGCGCGCCAACACGGCGGCCCGCGTCGCCTCGCTGGCGGCGACGGTCATCGGGCTCGGCTGGCTCGCGCTCATCCTCGGCGTGCTGTTCTGGGAGGGCTTCGGCGGATTGTCGCCGCGGATCTTCACCGAGATGACGCCGCCGCCGGGCTCGGACGGCGGGCTCGCCAACGCCATCGTCGGCAGCCTGATGATGACGACCATCGCGGTGGCGTTGGGGACGCCGGTCGGCGTTCTTGCCGGCACCTACATGGCCGAATACGGGCGGTACGAAAAGATCACCTCGGTCGTACGGCTGATCAATGACGTTCTCCTCAGCGCGCCCTCGATCGTCGTCGGCCTGTTCATCTACGCCGTTATGGTGCGGCCGATGGGGCATTTTTCCGGCATCGCCGGCGCGGTGGCGCTGGCCGTGATCGTCATTCCCGTCGTCGTGCGCACGACCGAGGACATGCTGCTGCTGGTGCCGATCTCGCTGCGCGAGGCGGCCGCCGCGCTCGGGCTGCCGCGATCGCTGGTCATCATGCGCGTCGCCTACCGCGCGGCGCGGGCCGGCATCGTCACCGGCATTCTGCTCGCGGTCGCGCGCATTTCCGGCGAGACCGCGCCGCTGCTCTTCACCGCGCTCAACAACCAGTTCGGCAGCACCAATCTCAACGCGCCGATGGCGAGCCTGCCGACGGTGATTTTCCAATTCGCGCTCAGCCCCTACAAGGATTGGCAGAAACTGGCCTGGACCGGCGCGCTGATCGTCACGCTCGCCGTGCTTGCGCTCAGCATCGCCGCCCGTATTCTCGCCGCATCAAGGAAGCAATCATGACCATTGCGACGGTGGCCGTACCCTTCCGCAAAGTCGATCACGTGGAGACGGCGACGCTGCGGCCGAAGGTGACGATCGAGGAGCTCGATTTTCATTACGGCGAGACGAAGGCGTTGGACGCCATCACCTTGCCGCTCTACGAGAACAGGGTGACGGCCTTCATCGGGCCGTCCGGCTGCGGCAAGTCGACGTTGCTGCGCGTGCTCAACCGGATGTACGATCTCTACCCGCATCAGCGCGCGCAAGGGCGCGTGTTGTTCGACGGCGAGGACATTCTCGCGCCCGGCATCGACGCCAATCTGCTGCGCGCGCGCATCGGCATGGTGTTCCAGAAGCCGACGCCGTTTCCGATGTCGATCTACGAAAACATCGCCTTCGGCGTCCGTCTTTACGGGCGGATGTCGAAGAGCAGGCTGGACGAGCAGGTCGAGCAGGCGCTGCGGCGCGCGGCGCTGTGGGACGAGGTCAAGGACAAGCTGTCGAGCAACGGTCTCAGTCTCTCCGGCGGACAGCAACAGCGTCTCTGCATCGCCCGCACCATCGCGATCAAACCGGAAGTCATCCTGTTCGACGAGCCGTGCTCGGCGCTCGATCCGATCTCGACGGCGAAGATCGAGGAACTGATCGACGAGCTGAAAAACGACTACACCATCGTCATCGTGACCCATAACATGCAGCAGGCCGCGCGCGTTTCCGACTACACCGCGTTCATGTATCTCGGCAGGCTCGTCGAGTTCGACCTGACATCGAAAATCTTCACCTCGCCACGCGACCAGCGGACGCAGGATTACATCACCGGCCGGTTCGGCTAGACAGCGAACCGTTGGAGGCGGGAATGACGGCGGAACATACCACCAAGGCGTTCGATACCGATCTGCAGGAATTGGCCCGCATGATCGCGGAAATGGGCGGCCTGGTCGAGCGCATGATCGTCGATTCGGTCGACGCGCTGGTGCGGCGCGACACGGTGCTGGCCAAGCAGGTCATCGCCATCGACGCCGATATCGACAATCTCCAGCGCGAGATCGAGGAGCGGGCGGTTCTCACCATCGCGCGGCGACAGCCGATGGCGGTGGACCTGCGCGAAATCGTCGGCGCGCTGCGCGTCGCCACCGATCTGGAGCGCATCGGCGATCTCGCCAAGAACACCGCCAAGCGCGTTCCGGCGCTGACCGAGGACTTCCATCCGCTCAAGTTCATTCGCGGGCTCGATCACATGGCCGGTCTGGTGCAGGCGCGCATCAAGATGGTGCTCGACGCCTACGCCGCGCACGATCTGGGCTCGGCGATGGTGGTGTGGAAGGGCGACGAGGAAATCGACGCCATCTGCACGTCGTTGTTCCGCGAATTGCTGACCTACATGATGGAGGACCCGCGTAACATCAGCGTCTGCATTCACCTGATGTTCGTGGCCAAGAATATCGAGCGGATGGGCGACCACGCCACCAATATCGCCGAGACGGTGTTCTACATGATCGAGGGAAAGGCGCTGGCCGAGCCGCGGCCGCGCGGCGACACCACCCATTTCACCGACATCCTGGTGAACCGCTGACGAGGGAGACGATCGTGACGGCGCGGATTCTTGTGGTCGAGGACGAAAGCGCGCTTTCGACGCTGCTGCGTTACAACCTCGAAGCGCAGGGTTACGAGGTCGAGGCCGTGGCGCGCGGCGACGAGGCGGACATTCGTCTCAAGGAAGACACCCCCGATCTCGTTATTCTGGATTGGATGCTGCCTGGAATTTCCGGAATCGAGCTGTGCCGGCGGCTGCGCGCGCGGCCGGAGACGAGCGAGGTGCCGATCATCATGCTCACCGCGCGCGGCGAGGAAAGCGAGCGGGTGAGGGGGCTGGCGACCGGGGCCGACGACTACATCGTCAAGCCGTTCTCGGTGCCGGAACTATTGGCGCGGGTGCGCGGCCTGCTGCGGCGGGCCCGGCCGGAGCGGATGGCGGCGCGGCTGAGTTACGGCGACATCACGATCGACCGGGAGACGCATCGCGTCGTCCGCGGCGATCGACCGATCGATCTTGGTCCGACCGAATATCGGCTGCTCGAATTCCTGATGGAGAATCCCGGGCGCGTCTATTCGCGCGAGCAGTTGCTCAATGGCGTCTGGGGCCGCGACATCTATATCGACGAGCGCACCGTTGACGTGCATATCGGCCGTTTGCGCAAGCAGTTGAATCAGCCGGGCATGCCGGATCCGATCCGCACCGTGCGCGGCGCGGGTTACGGGCTGGACGACGCGCTGGCATCGGCCGCGCGCGACTGACGCGGCTGGTGCGCGAACGATGCGCGACTTGCGCCCGGAATGTCCGCGCCACAAGCGGGCCGGCGCGCCGTTGGCGCGGTGAAGTCGGTCAAGGCAGATCGACGATATCTCCCGGCGGCCCCTCGTGATGCGGGTTCGGGCTGTGCGCGGGCCAGACCGGTTCGCCGCCCACCGGCACCTTGCGCGACAGGAACTCGATCACCGCCGTTCCGAAAACATCGTTCCTGTCGCCGGCCACCATATGGCCGGCGTCGGTGACGTTGACGTATTCGCTATGCGGGCAGACCTCGAGGAAGCTTTGGGCGCCTTCCGCGCTCAGCACGTCGGAAAGGCCACCGCGCACGAGCAGCGTCGGCAGGCGCAGGCGACGGGCGCAGGCTTCGAGGCGCTCCTGCCGCTTGTCGAGCCTACGCGCTTGCGTGTGAAACGCCGGGTCCCAATGCCAGCGATATTTGCCGTCGGGATAGAGGCGGACGTTCTTGGCAAGTCCGGCGAGATTGCTCGGCCGACTGCGATGCGGCTGGAAGCGGGCGATCGCGTCGGCGACCTGATCGAGCGTGTCGAAGCCTTCCGGTCGCTCGCCCATGAAGGTGAGGATTCTGTCGGCGCCGTCCATCTCGATCCGCGGCGCGATATCGACGAGAACCAAGGCGGTCGCGTCGAGATGATCCTCGCCGACGGCGAGGAGGCTGACGCCGCCGCCCATCGACGCGCCGACCAGCACCGGCCGCCTGCCGCCCAAGGCCGCGACGACGCGTTGCAGATCCTCGACCATGACGTCGAGACTGTAGCGACCATCCGGCGCCCATTCCGAATCGCCGTGGCCGCGCGTGTCGAGCGCGACCGCGTGATAGCCGGCCGCGCCGAGCTTCTGGCCGACGCCTTTCCACGCGTGACGCGTCTGTCCGCCGCCGTGTTGCAGGAGCACGAGCGGACCGTTGGGATCGCCCCAGGCGTCGCCGGCGATCCGCACGCCGGCGCCTTGCCAGTATTGCATCGGTTCCGGCGTGCCGGGAAGGCGGATCACGACATTCATTCGCGGGGGTCCAGTTCCAAGTTTGGTCGGCGGGCGCGGAAGGCGGGTCGTCAATTCCAGTGAAAGCGAGCGAACTCTTCAAGCGGGGCGCGCTCGGTGACAAGCCCGTTCTCGGGCGCGTCGGGGTCGGCTTGTCCGATCGCCATGCCGCAGACGACGATGTCATCGTCCGGCAATTCAAGTTCCGCGCGGATCAGCCGGTGATAGTAGGCGAAGGCCTGCTGCGGGCAGGAATGAAGACCGAAGCCGCGCGCGGCGAGCATGATCGATTGCAGGAACACGCCCAAATCGAGCCACGCGCTCAAGCCCAGTCGGCGGTCGAGCGTGAAGATCAATCCCACCGGCGCGTCGAAGAAAAGAAAGTTGCGTCTAAGCTGGGCCTTCATCCGCGCGCGATCGCCCCGGGCGATGCCGAGGTGGGTATAGAGGTCGTATCCGACCTTGCGTCGCCGCGACAGATAAGGCTCGAACCATTCGATCGGATAATATTGATAGCCGTCCTCGTGGCCGGGCTCGTCGTTGTCGTAGGCTTGCATCAGACGCTCGCACAGTTTCGCGCGCGCCGCGCCGGCGAGAACCCGGACCTTCCATGGCTGGATGTTGGCGCCGCTCGGCGCGCGGGAAGCGGCGCGCAGAATGTCCTCGATCACCGCGCGCGGCACCGGCGTCGAAAGGAAGGCGCGTGTACTCTTGCGTGTCGCCAGCGCGTCCAGCACGGAGCATTCGGTCGGCCGCGTATCGGTCATCTCTCTCCCCGTCGCTGACGCGGTGTAAGCGGGTGGTGAAATGCTTTCGTCCGAGCCGATATATTCAATAAACGCGGGGGGTTCGGCTTCACGTCCGACGCGTCGACGTCCCGAGAAATTTGTGGACCGGCTGGTCGGGATTTTATATATCTGCGCTTAACCCATGCCAAGGACGAATTCCCTTGGAGATGATCCGTTGGATATCCATCTAATTGGACTTCGTCGACTTGGATCAGGTCGCGGTTGTTGGTGCGTTCCCCGTGTGAGTGCGTTGCGAATGCGATCGCGAACCCAAAGAGACCGAAGGCCGGCGCGCGCCGCGACAAGTCCGGCGAATTCCAGTTCGTTCAAGTCGGGAGCATGGCGGCCGGCGCGCCGTGATCGCCGAGAGACGGATCGGTCGCGAGGCTCCGCCGAGCAAACAAAAACAAGCCTTAGCGAATAGGGAAATCGAGGAACTTCAAGGATGACGCGCGTGTTCGCGGCCAATGCCGGGCGGTAAGACGCGCGCGAGGAAACGGGGGCAATGTAAATGCTGTATCTGCGTCAGCTCATCAAACGATGCGCCAGCAACTATCCGAACAAGACGGCCTATTATTGCGGCGATCGCGCCGCCACCTGGAAGCAGATGGACGAGCGCTCCGATCGCTTCGCGATCGCGCTGACCGGGCTCGGCTGCGTCAAGGGGTCGACCGTCTCGATCCTGACGACCGAGACCATCACGGTCTACGAGCATTTCTTCGCCTGCATGAAGATCGGCGCCGTTCGCGTCGGCCTGAACACGCAATATGCGTGGCCGGAACTTCGCCACGTTCTCAAGGACAGCGGCACCAAGGTGTTGCTGGTCGACGCGAACATGAAGCATATGGTCGATCCGCACCGCGCCGAGATCGAGGGCTTCGGCGTCACGCTGATCGGCTATAATGGAGCGCACGATTTTCCGCACGATTACGAGACGCTTTTGAGCGCGGCGACCGGCGAGCCGGTCTGGCCGGAGCTCGCGCCCGACGACGCGCTGTTCTACAGCTACACTTCCGGCACGACCGGCGTGCCCAAGGGCGTCATTTTGACGCAACAGGGCGGCACCGATTGCGTCCTGCATTCGCTGATCTCGTTCGGCTTCAGTCCCGACGACGTGTGGTACATGCCGGCCGCCTCGGCCTGGGTCGTCGTCATCATGAATTGCTTTGGGCTCGGCAACGCGATGAGTTCGGTGGTGCCGGATGGCGTGTTCAAGATCGACGGCTATCTGCGCGACGTCGAGCGGTTCCGCGTCGGCGTGACGCTGCTGGTGCCGACGATGATCCTGCGCGCGATGGCCGAATACAAGAACGGGACGTACGACCTGAGCTCGCTGCGCCTGATCACCTACGGCTCCTCGCCGGCGACGCCGAAGCTTATTCGCGACGCCAGGGAAACGTTCAAGGTCGACATGCTCCAGACCTACGCGCTGACGGAATCGACCGGCGGGTGGGTGACGTTCCTGACCGAGGCCGACCACAAGCACGCGCTCGCCAACGAGCCGGACTTGCTCAAATCGGTCGGGCGCGTGGCGGTTCATTTCGACTGCTCGATCCGGGACGAGGACGGCAATCCGCTGCCGCCGAACAGCAAGGGCGAGATCTGGCTGCGCGGCAGCACGGTGATGAAGGGCTACCTCAATTTGCCGAAGGAGACCGCGGAGGTGTTGCGCGACGGCTGGATGCGGACGAACGACATCGGCCGCATGGACGAGCGCGGCTATGTCTACCTGCTGGACCGGCAGAAGTTCATGATCATTACCGGCGCCGTCAACGTGTTCCCGACCACGGTCGAGGCCATTCTGGTCGAGCACCCGGCGGTGTTGGAAGTCGCGGTCGTCGGCGTGCCGCATCCGGAATGGGGCGAGGCGGTGGTCGCGGTGATCACGCGCCGGCCGGCGCATATGAATGCGACGGTCGCCGAGATTCTCAACTTCTGCGAGGGCAAGCTGAGCAAGCCCGAAACGCCCAAGCACGTGGTCTTCGTCGACGAATTGCCGAAGACCTCGAACGCGAAGGTGAAGAAGACCGATATCAAGAAGTGGCTGATCGCGAACGCGGACCTCGTGCCGTGGGATACGCGCGTCGAATAGCCGACGGCGGTCGAAGCTCGCGGGCTCCCGCGCGGAGCCGGGAGCATCGGCGTGCGTGGTTCCGGTTCGTCGACCGTCGTTGAGCGAAGCATCGGGCGCGGCGGGCCGCCGGCTTCGCGCTTCGGTGTTGAACTGGCGCTTCGTATTTCGGGGTCTCGGGCGGCCGGTATTCGACGCCGGCCGGCCGATTTCAGGACGACGACACATGGCAAGACCGCGATCCCAGGATTATGATCTGGTCAAGCGCTCGATCATCAACAGCGCGGCCGTGCTCTTCGCCAAGAAGGGCTTCGTCGGCACGTCGATCCAGGAAATCGCCGCGGCGGCGGGGCTGACCAAGGCCGGCGTCTACCACTATTTCGAAACCAAGCACGAAATCCTGCGCGTCATGCTCGGCGATCACCTCCGGACCGTGCATGGGCTCGTCGAAACCGCGCTGAACGAGAAGGGCTCGCCGCATGCCCGCTTCAAGACCGTCACGCGGCTGCTGATCGAGTGCTACACGGAGCCCGGCTCGAAGGACAAGCACGTCGTGCTGATGAGCGACCTCGATCAGCTCTCGGCCAAGGATCGCCAGAAAATCGTCGCGACCCAGCGCAGGATCGTCGGCGCGATCGGCAAGCTTCTGCCGAGTCTGCATCCGCCGCTGAAGCGGCGCGAGAGCTTCAATCGGCCTATCACCATGCTCTATTTCGGCATGATCAACTGGATCGATAGCTGGTATTCGGGCAGGGGCCGCCTGCCGCCGGCGGAACTCGCGACATTGGCCGCGACGCTGTTCGTCAACGGCCTGACGCATACGGATTTTTCCGTCATTTCCGTTCGCGCGAGGCGCGGGCGGCGCAAGGCGTAAAGGCGGCGCAAGATCGGCGCAAGATCAGCTCAGGACTGGCGCAGGACTGGCGCAAGACCGGCGCAAGACCGGCGCATGGCCGGCGCATGGCCGGCAGGTGGCGTCGACCGGGTAAGGGCCGCGTTTGTCGGCCGCGGCCAAGCGGTCACGCGTTTATTCGCCCAGCGCGTTCCCGTGCTCCCCACGTTTATGCTCCCCGCCCACTTGCGCTCCCGCCGCATTTCGTCCCGCGCGCGGACGCCGACCGCCGGATGGTCGAGCGAGGCTCCGCGAAAAAGGGCTGCGGTATAAGGCCCGATGAGTTGACCGGCTGGCCGGTGTATTCTAGAATTCATCCTGGATTTCGCGGCGAATGACACGCGTGCCATGCCGCGCGTGAGGTGGGGAGCGGGAATTTCGGCGAGGCGTCGGGCGTGGCCCCGTGCAAAGAGCATCCCAAGGTTCATCCGGAGGATCGTCCAACAGCCGTCGGGGATCGTTCAAGGATCGATCAAGGATCATTCAAGGCTTCGGTCGCGGCTTGTGTGGCGACTTGTGGCATCAGGTGAAGGGCGATGACGCCGCGCGCGAGTTTGGTGTCCCCAGGTGGGGGCTCGATATGCGCGCGGCCTGACGACAATCAAATCGAATTGGGGGCGAAGCGATGAACCGGCGCACCGATTACGGCTATGAGGTCAAGGCGGTCTATTCGCCGGAGGACATCGTCGGCCTCGAATATCAGAAGGACCTCGGCGATCCCGGCTCGTTCCCCTACACGCGGGGCTATCACTATCAAGGCTATCGCGGCCGCATGTGGACGCAGCGCATGACCGCGGGGCTCGGCACCTCGCGCGAGGCCAACGCCGTTTTGAAGAAATATCGCGAGATGGGCCAGCGCGGCGGCATGTGCGTCATCAGCGACCGCGTCTTCTCCGACTGCATCGATCCCGATCATCCGCTCGGGCGGCGGGAAGCCGGCGTGCTCGGCTGGCCCGGCTGTTCGCTGCTCGAATTCGAGGAGCTGATGGAGGACATCCCGCTGACTGGGCAATCGATCACGCTGCTCGGCTCGTCGGCGCCGACGGTGATGCGGCTCGCTTATGTGGTGGCGTTGGCGGAAAAGCGCGGCATCAATCCGAGCGAGGTCCACGGCAGCGTGCTGGAATGCCCGTTCGAGAACTATTTCGGCCAGACCGACGTCCAACCGTTCGACCTCAACCTCAAGCTGTTCCTCGACGCGTCCGAATACGTGGTGCGCAACAAGATCAGGATGCGGGCCTCCGTCATCAGCCAGCATTTCCAGGAATCGGGCGGCAACAACGCGCAGGCGATCGCGATCGAGCTGGCGATGATGAAGGAGCTGTGCTCGCTGATGGTCAACGAGCGCGGGCTCGCCTTCGAGGACGCGGTGCAGGTGCCCTACGAATTGGTCAGCATCGGCACGCGGTTCTTCGAGGAGATCGCGAAGGTGCGGGCGCTACGGCGGATGTGGGCGCGGATCGCGCGCGACGTGTTCCACGCCAAGACCGAGAAGGCCTGCCAGTTGCTGATCGCGGTGCACACCTCCGGGCGGACGATGACCTATCAGCAGCCGCTCAACAACATCGTGCGCTGCGCGATCCAGACGCTGGCGGGCGCGATCGTCGGGGCGACCGCGCTCGACAACGCGACGCTCGACAACGCCTACGCCGAACCGTCGGCCCTGGCCGCGCGCATGTCGCTCAACACGCAGCACATCGTCGCGCACGAAACCGGCGTCGCCGACGTGGTCGATCCGCTGGCGGGGTCGTATTTCGTCGAATGCCTCACCAACAAGGTCGAGGAGGAGGCTGGCAAGATCCTCGACAAGATCGACGAGTTGGGCGGCATGATCGCCGCGCTCAAGGCGGGCTTCATCCAGGAGATGCTGAGCGAGGAGGCCAATCGCAAGTTCCGCGAGATCGACTCCAAGGAGCGGCTGGTGGTCGGCGTCAACCACCTTGTCATTCCCGAGGAGGAAGAACTCGAGATCCCCATTCAGGAAGTCCACTCGGATTGCTCGGAGGCGATCGCGACGCGCATGGCGAATTGGAAGAAGACGCGCGACATGCCGCTGCTGACCAAGCGCATCGGGCAACTCTACGCCGACGCAAAAAAGGACGATCGCTTCAATCTCATGCCGTCGATCATCGACGCGGTGAAGGCGTACGGCACCGCGGGCGAGGTCATCGGCGTCATCCGCAAGGCGCGCGGATTGAGCTACGATCCGTTCAACATGATCGAATGTCCATTCGCGCTGGCGTGACGGGATGGGCGTGTCGCGACGCGGCGGGCGGGACGTCCCGTGAACGCCGGGCGCGGCGTCAGGGTGATCGTGGCGGCGGTCGGTGGCGGCCGCGCCGCGGAAAGCGAGATGGTTGCGCTGCTGTTACGCGACGCGAGCTTCGACGTGGTGTGGCTCGGCGGTGGCGGCTCGGTTGACGCGATCGTTGATGCCGCCATTCAGGAAGACGTCGCCGCCGTGGTGCTCACGTGCCACGTGGCCGATGGCGACGCGATCGAGGCGTTGACACGGCGGATGGCGGCGAAAGGGGCGGACGACGTCGCCATCGTTTGCCGGGGTGAGCTTGGCCGCGCGGAAGCGGAGCGTCTCGGTAGGCTCGGCGCGGTGAAGCTATTCGGCGCCGAAACAAGCGGGGGGGAGCTCGTCGCGTTTCTCGCCGCGCGCGCGAGATAGCGGAAGTCGCTTTGCCCGGCGCGCCGAACGCGCCGCGGGCGTGCGTCTCATTGTGGATCGAGCAGCCGCGCGGCGACCGCGTAGGGGTCGCTCTGGCGAGACAGCACCGGTTCGATCAGGCGATCGAGCCAGCCGTCGGCTTCGGAATGGACGCGCTTGCTCAGCATGTCCTGAAGAATTTCGTTGACGCGATGGCGAAGCCGCGCGCGACCGAGTTGGTCGGCCACTCGCGGATGTTCGGCGAGATGGTCGAACCACCTCGCGATGTGATCGGCGAGATCGGCGAGGCCGTCGCCGTCGATCGCCTTGGTCTTGACCACGGGCGGAACCCACGGTCGCTCCGGATGCAGCCGCGCGCCCAGCGCGATCATTTCGGTTAGCTGACGAACGGTGTGGTCGGCGCGCGGATGGTCGGCCTTGTTGACGACGAAGATGTCGGCGATCTCGGTGACGCCGGCCTTCGCCGCCTGAATGTCGTCGCCGCCCATCGGCGTTTGCAACACGATGACAAGCTCGGCGTGGCGGACGATGTCCGTCTCGTTCTGGCCGACGCCGACGGTCTCGACCAGGACGATGTCCCACGGCATCGCGCAAAGAACGGTGAGCGCGTCGCCGGCGGCCTTGGCGAGGCCACCGAGTTGGCCGCGCGCCGCCATCGAACGGATGAAGACGCCGTCGTCGCAACCATGCTCGACCATGCGCAGGCGATCGCCGAGCACGGCGCCGCCGGAAAAGGGGCTCGACGGATCGACGGCGAGCACGGCGACGCGCAGGCCGCGCTTGCGCCAAAGGCCGATCAGCCCGCTAACGAGGGTGCTCTTGCCCGCGCCGGGAGGACCCGTCACGCCGACCGTGCGCGCGCGTCCGCCGATCCGGTAAAGCCGCTGCAACAGCGGCACGAGATCGGGCTCGCCGCGCTCGATCCGCGTGATCAGGCGCGCGCCGTCGCGCACCGAGCCGGCGACGAGCGAGGTGGCGATCGCGTCCGGCTCGGCCGACGCGGCGGGCGTCATCGGTTGTCCGGACGGCACCTTCGGTGCTCAGGCCAGGCCGGCCGACGAGCCATGCGCCGCCTTCGCGCCGCCGCGCGCGTTGGCGACGACGAAGCCGACGATGGTTTCGCTCGACGTGCCGGGTGGAAAGACTTCGGCCACGCCCTTGGCCTTCAGCTTTTCGGCCTGCGCGCGCGGAATGTTGCCGCCGCAGACGACCGGAATGTCGGCCGCTTCCTCGCGGCGCAGCAGGGTGACCAGTTCCTCGATCTGCGAATAGTTGGAGGCGTGCGAGCTGACGCCGACGATATCGACGTCTTCCTGGATGGCCGCGGCCGCGATCATTTCCGGCGTCTGATTGACGCCGAGATAAACGACCTCGATGCCCGCGTCGCGCAGAATTCTGGCGACGACCTCGCCGCCGGTCGTGTGCCCGTCAAGACCGATCATGGTGATGATCGCCTTGATCTTGCTCGCACCGCTCATTTGCCCGCTCTCCGTCAATTCAATGGAATGCCCGCGTGGGACGAGCAGCGTCCAGGAACGGCCAACGCGCTCCGCGCCGCCCCACGATCGCGGCATCGACGATCGATTTTATTGCCTATTTGCGCGCGTGCGTAAAGGTGGGCGGCCGCCGCCGCCGCGGCACCGACCGAGAGACGGTCGCGGCAGCGTCGCGGAATTCTCGCGCGAGCGATCGCGGTCCCGTGCCAGCCTCGACCGGTCATGCCAGGGGAGAATTTTGCGCCGCACGCGGGCCGCCGGCCGATGGCAACGCGACCGCTTGGAAAGGAGCGCCGTGCCCCTGTCCCGGCAAATGCTTTGACACCGGCGAACGAGGCCGCCGAAGATAGGCCCGGCGGGTGGGTCACGATGCCCGCCCGGGGGAGAGAGCGATGGCATCCTATCAGGGCGACGCGGTGATCATCGGCGGAGGGCTCGCTGGAATCGTCGCCGCGCTCGAACTTCTCTCCGCCGGCCGGCGCGTCGTCCTGCTCGATCGCGACGACGAGGACAATTTCGGCGGTCTGGCCAAGGAGAGCTTCGGCGGCGTCCTCATCGTCGGCACGCCCGAACAGAAGCGCTCCGGCATCACCGACACGCCGGCGCTCGCGCTCGGCGACTGGCTGTCCTACGGCGAGTTCGGGCGCGACGCGGCGAGCGAGCATTGGCCGCGCCTGTGGGCCGAGGCCTATGTCAACGACAGCCGCGCCGACATCTACGAATGGCTCAAGCGTCATGGCATAGGCTTTCTGCCGATGCCGCAATGGGTCGAGCGCGGCATGTTCGGCAACGGCAATTCGGTGCCGCGCTGGCATATCACCTGGGGCACGGGGCAAAGGCTCGCCGGCGCGCTGATCGTCGCGCTGCAAGCTCATCCCCGCCGCGCCGCGCTCACGCTCCGCTTCGGTCATCGCGCCGACGCGTTGATCGACCATGGCGGACGCATCACCGGTTGCCGCGGCGTGATCGAGGAAACCGGCGAGGAGTTCACCGCGACCGGCGATCACGTCATTGTCGCGACCGGCGGCATCAACGGCGATCTCGCCCGCGTGCGCGAGAACTGGCATGCCGACTGGCGCGCGCCGCCGGCGATCATTCTCAACGGCTCGCACAAATTCGCCGACGGCCGTCTACACGACGCGGTGCTGAAGCAGGGCGGCGCGGTGACGCATCTCGACCGGATGTGGAACTATGCCGGCGGCGTGCGCCACTGGCGGCCGCGCAAACCCGATCACGGCTTGTCGCTGGTGCCGCCACGCTCGGCGCTGTGGCTGAACTGGCGCGGCGAGCGCATCGGCCCCATTCCGCTGGTCTCCGGCTTCGACACCCGCGACCTCGTCACCCGCGTCTGCGCCCAGGAGCGGCAATATTCATGGCAACTTCTCAACCGCAAGATCGCGCTCAAGGAGCTCGCGGTCTCGGGCGCGGAATTCAATCCCAGCATTCGCGAGCGCAGCGCGATCGGATTTCTGCGCGACACGTTGTTCGGCAACCAATGGGTGGTCGACCAACTGATCGCCAATTGCGCCGATATCGTCGTCGCCCCGACGTTGCCCGAGCTGGTGGCCAAGATGAACGCGCTGCAGGGCGACGACGCGGTCGATTACGAAACCGTGCGCGCGACGGCGGAACGCTACGACGCCGAAATCGCGCGCGGCCCGGCGTTACATAATGACGAGCAGTTGCGCCGCGTCGCGCATCTACGTCGCTGGCGCGGCGACCGGCTGCGCACCTGCAAATTCCAACCGATCCTGGCCGCCGACGCCGGTCCGCTGATCGCGATCCGCGAATTCATCGTCAGCCGCAAGAGCCTCGGCGGCATCCAGACCGATCTCGGCAGCCGCGTGCTCGACCGCGCCGGGGCGCCGATTCCGGGACTCCATGCCGCCGGCGAGGCGGCGGGTTTCGGTGGCGGCGGCATGAACGGATTGCGCGCGCTCGAAGGCACGTTCCTGGGCGGGTGCGTCTATTCGGCGAGGCGCGCGGTGAAGAATATTCTGGGCTAGAGTCTTTCGGCGAAGTTTGCGGGGGCATGTGATGAAGAAGACCGCGGCATGGCTCGCCGTCCACGCGATGGAAGAGCTCGGCATCAGGTTCACGTTCGGAATTCCCGGCGTTCACAACACGGAACTCTATGACGAGATCAACAAGTCGAACGCGATCACGCCGGTGCTGGTCACGCATGAAGGCGGGGCCGCGTTCATGGCCGACGCGGTGAGCCGCGTTGGCGCCGGCACGGTCGGCGCGCTCGCGATCGTCCCGGCGGCCGGTTTCACCCATGCCGCCAGCGGCATCGGCGAGGCGCTGCTTGACGGCATCCCGATGCTGATCATCTCCGGCGGCGTGCGCACCGATACCGGGCGGCGCTTCCAGCTTCACGACATCGATCAACTCAAGCTCGCCGCGCCGCTGACCAAGGCCGCGTTCCGCGTCGGCCGCCATGACGAAGTGGTGCCGACGATCTTCGAGGCCTATCGAATCGCCACGACCGGCGAGCCAGGGCCCGTGCTCGTCGAAATTCCGGTCAATTTGCAACTCTTCGCCGGCGAGGTGGGAGAGTTGCCGAAATGGTCGCCGCCCGCGCCGCCGCCATTGCCCGACGCCGCGGCGATCCGGCGCGCCGCCGACATTCTCGCGCAATCGAAAAAGCCCGGGCTGTTCATCGGCTGGGGCGCGCGCGCGGCGAGCGAGGAGATCGCGGCGATCGCGGAATGGCTGGGGGCGCCGGTCAGCACCACCTTGCAGGGGCTCGCGAGCTTTCCCGGCGATCATCCCTTGCACGCGGGCTTCGGCTTCAGTCCGTCGGCGGTGCCGGCCGCGCGCAATGCGTTTCAAGGATGCGACGCGCTGCTCGCTGTCGGCGTTCGCTTCGGTGAAATCCCGACGGGGAGCTTCAGCGCGCCGGTTCCGCCGAACCTCGTTCATATCGACATCAATCCGGCGTCGATCGGGGCGAACTATCCGGCGGCCGTGGGGCTCGTCGGCGAGGCGCGCTTGATCGCTTCGGCGCTGCGCGACGAATTGCTCGCGCGCGGCGGGCCGCGCGACAGCGCCGCCCTGCGCGAGGCGATCGCGCGCGATAAGCGCGGCTATCGCGCCGAATGGTACGCTCATGCCGGCAAGGGCCGCGTCAATCCCGCGCGCGTGTTCGACGGGCTGCGGGCGGCCATGCCGGCCGACGCGATCGTTGTGCTCGACGACGGCAATCATACCTATCTCACCGCCGAGCTGCTCGCGATCCATCGCGGCGGGCAATTGCTGACGCCGACGGATTTCAACGCGATGGGCTACGCGGTGCCCGCTTCGATCGGCGCCAAGCTCGCGCGGCCGGAGAAGGACGTCGTCGCGATCGTCGGCGACGGCTGCTTCATGATGACCTGCATGGAAATCGCGACGGCGAGCGCGCGGGGGCTCGGCATCGTCTATTTCGTCTTTCGCGACGGGGAATTGTCGCAGATCGCGCAGGCCCAGGAGCTCGCTTACAACCGCAAACCCTGCACCGCGCTCGCCACGCTCGACGTGGCGGGCGTGGCGGCCGCGACGGGCGCCGCCTATTTCAGCATGCCGACCGACGACAGCATCGGCGCCGTCATCGCCGCGGCGCGCGAAGCCGCGGCGGAGGGAAGGCCGGCGATCGTCGATGTCGCGATCGACTATTCCAAGCGCACCGCGTTCACGAGCGGGACGGCCGCCTCCACCTTCAAGCGCTTTCCGCTGTCGGCTCGACTGCGTTTCGCCGGCCGCGCCTTGGTGCGGAAGGTGACGGGATGATCCGCCGCGATTACCCGCTCGGGGCGCGCGGCGCGGTCGCGGTCTCGCGGTCGAGCACCTCCACCGTCCGGCGATAGAGCGCGTCGGCGCGCTCCGGGGTTTGGCCGATACAGACGACGCCGAGCTTGCCGAATTCGCGAAGCGCGCCGATGAGGTGAAAGGCGACGCCCTCGCCGGCGGCGGCGTGAAAGTGCAGCCCGTTGACGACGGCGATGTCGACAAGGTCGTAGGGCGTCAGGCCGCGATAGCGTTCCGATTCGAGATTGTCCGAGGCGCGATAGCATCGCGGCTGGCCCGCCGGCGTTAGGAACTCACCCGTATCGGCGTTGTAATGGCCGTCAGTGAGGAACTGGAGCATCAGAAAGGGATGGGTCGTGCCGCCCTTTCGCAGATTGATCTCGATGGCGTAATGACGCCACGTCGCGCCCTCCCTGACGGAGATGAAATCGACGCCGAAGCGGCCGAGCACGCCCTTATCGGCGAGTGCGCGCGCGACGCGCATGCCATGCGCCTGAACCTCGAGCCGATAGGTCTCGTCGGCGGGAAAGCGGCAACCGAGAAAAATCTGTCCGTTGGCGCCGCCGAGCATCTGGTCGTGCGTGGACAAGGATTCAACCCGGCCCAGCGGATCGACACGGAACTGCGCCGAGGGCGATTGCTTGTCCGCGCCGACGATGAGTTCCTCGACGATGCCGCCCATCGTGCGCAGCTTGTCCCGGTAGAACTCCCAGGTCATGCCGCGCGCTTCGAAGGCAAGGCGCGGCAGGCGCTCCCGCGTCCAGGCCGTTAGCGCGGGCCCGGAAGGCGCGCCGGCGAAATCGAAAATCGCGTTGCCTTCGCCCGAGAAGCCCTCGTTGAGCTTGACGACGGCCTTGGCGAGACCCGGCCGGCTCGCCTTGAGTTCGGCGAGCGCGGTCGCGAGATCGCCCGCCTCGCTCAAGCCCTCGAAGCCGAAGGGCATGTCGATGCCGGCCTCGCGAAAGATCGCGCGCGATCCGCTCTTCGAGCCGTGATGGAGTAGGGAGGGATCGCATCCGTAGATCGGAATGCCCAGGATCAAAGCGAGCTTGCGCTCGAGTTCGGTGACCGCGAAGCAGGTCATGTGCGCCGAGGCGGCGTCGGGGATGGCGTCGCGGATGCGCTCGATCACGCGCGGCCGGCCGAGCAGCTTGCGCGTCAGAGCGGCGGGGGAGGGGTCGTCGCACGAGATGAGCGTGAGCCGGCGCCGCGCGTGCAGGCTCGGCACGCCCGGCAGCAGATGGAGATAATAGTCGATGACGGCTTCGGAGATCGGCGTGCTGGTGACGTAGATCACATGCGTGCGCGGCATGCGCAGAAGCAGCAGGAGGCAGAGCATGCGCTCTTCATAGTGATGCACGCCGGAGATGCTGGCCATCACCTGCTGGTCGACGCTCAGGCTCGGCACGATGACGATCGCGCGCGGGGCGGCGGGATTATCGAAGATGTCCTGATAGAGGCGCGCGAAATGGTGTTGCAGGCGCGCGAAGCGATCGATCTCGTCCGCCGTCACCGGGGCGTCGATGTCGCTGGCGAAAGAACGGTCGGACGCGGACACGCGATACACTTCCCCCTGGGCCGACGGCTTGGCGTGGTGTCGCCGGGAACGAACGGACCGACCATCGCCTGGCGACGCGTTTCACTCCTCGATCCTTCGCCCGTCCCGCCCGATCCGGTGCATCAGATAGCCGAGACAATCGAGGCGGACGGCCTGGGGATCGCGCGTCAGCATGGCCGGAATCGCCGTTTGCGACAACAGGATCTCGCCGCCGGAATATTCAAAATAGCGTTCCACCGTCGAGAAGTCGCGGCCGGGGATGACATCGAGGCGGCTTTCGCCGTTGCCGCCGAGCGATCCAAAAACCGCGCCACGTTCGAGCTGCGAAAAATTGAGCCGGTCGATGTCGGGGCGGAAGCGAAAATCGGCCGCCGTGCCATCGAACGACATGCTCGCCTCGGACGGAACCTTGATGATGGCGAAGGTCTGCAGCAAATCGAGGTCGCCATGCGCGACCGGATGATCCGGAAAGCGGCGCAGCGCCAGCGCCGACTCGATAAACTCGACCGCGTGGGCGACGTCGGCGTCGGCGCCGGGACGACCGCATTCGACCGTCACCGCAGGGCAGATGGGCGCGAGCGCCGCCGACTGCACGCCGACCGGTTTGGTGAAATAGACGACGGTTCGGGAAAACAACCGCGCCAGATGAAAATGCGGCTCGCCCAAGGCGCTGACGCAAGCGTAATGCGGGTTCTGGCCGGTGTTGTTGTGGATGTCGATGCTGGCGAACGGCGCGCTTCGCCGCGCGATGTCGACCACTTCGCGCATCAGCGCGGCCGTCGGCGTGTCGGGCCGCGCCGTGCCGGGCCAGACGCGGTTGTAGTCCTCTTGATCGGGAAGCGTGCGGACATTGGCGCGCGCGGCCTCGATGTTGCCGACGAATAGAAGCATCGCGCGCGGCAACGCGGACTTGTGGTGACGCTTGAGCACGGTCTGGATGGCGCGCCATCCGGTGTCCTCATTGCCGTGCAACAGCACGCTGACGAAAAGCGGCGGCTCGCTTCGTCCGGGAATGAAGAAAAGCGAGGGGCCCGGCAGATGTTGCCACAGCGCGCCGGTCGGAGCCTCAAGCAGCGCTTCGGGAAAGGCGTCGAAACGGGTCAGCCGCGGCGGCGCGGCGACGTCCTTGCTCGGAGGGATGTGCGAGTTCATCAGCGATAACGTCTCGGCGGCGCGCCCGGAGCCTGCTCGTCGGAGCCGACGGAAGGGAGATTGCCCGCCGTATCGGCCGGGCGGGCGGTCGCGGCGGGTTTAGCGCAGTCGCCCAGATCGCACAAGCTCTTGGCCCGCAATCAGATTTCGATTTTCCGGCGAGGGCGTCCTTGCCGGCTCGCGGCCGGCTTGACTCGGGCAAGCCATAAAGTTTAAGCATGAACTAATTCGGGCATCGCCAGCGCGCCGCGGCCGCGCGGCGGGGCTTGGCGAATGCGGGCGTCATTCGGGGGAACGATTGTTGCCGATGTCATCGGATCGCGACACTGGCGAGAGCGAACCCGGCGCCGGCGCCGTCGGCGTCTGGATGCGGATGCTCGCCTGCGGCAACATCGTGCAGGCGCATCTGCGCGAGCGATTGCGCGAGGAATACGAAACGACGCTCGCCCGCTTCGACGTGCTCGCCCAGATCGATCGGCCGCCGCGCGGCCCGACCATGGGCGAACTCTCCGCGCGGCTGATGGTCACCAAGGGCAACATCACCGATCTGATCGGACGGCTGGAGGCCGACGGTCTCGTCACGCGCAAACGCTGCGATCGCGACCAGCGCATTCAATACGTGCATCTGACCGCGAAAGGCAAACGGCTGATCGACGCCATGACCGCGTCGCACGCCAAATGGCTCGCCATGCTGATGGCCGAGCTCAAGCCCGACGAGATCGAGCAACTCTACGCGATGTTCGGTCGGTTGAAGAAGGCTTTGCGACCGGCGCCGCGCCAGGCGACGGCGGCAAGAGGTGAATTGAGGGGGGCGCGATGAGACTACTCGACCCGATCAGCATCAACGGCATGAAGGTGCCGAACCGGATCATGGTGCCGGCGATGGTCACGCGGCTGTCCGGCGAGGACGGCCTGGTGAGCAAGGATATCTTCGATCGCTACGTGCGCTACGCCGAGGGCGAGGTCGGCCTGATCGTGGTCGAGGCGATGGCGATCCACGGCGGCAAGGCCGGACCGCTGCTGCGCATCAGCGGCGATGAGTTCATTCCGGGCCTCGCCGCGATGGTGGCGAAAATCCACGACACCTCGGATTCGAAGGTCGTGCCGCAGATCATCCACTTCCTCAAGATCTCGAAATCCGGCTGGCGTCAGACCGTCGACATGCTGTCGCACGATGACGTCGAGACCATTATCAAGCAATTCGGCGAGGCGGCGGCGCGCGCGCGCGAGGCCGGCTTCGACGGCATCGAGCTGCACAACGCGCATGCCTATACGCTTGCGTCGTTCGTGTCCCGCGTCAATCCGCGCAAGGACGAGTACGGCGGCGAGACGCTGGAAAATCGCCTGCGCATGATCGGGCGGGTGATGGCGAGCGTGCGCGCGCATGTCGGCGACGACTTTCCGGTCGGCATCCGTTTCCTGTCGGAGGAGTTCATCCGCGGCGGCTATACCGTGAACGAGGCGAAGCTGATCGGGCTGCGCATGGCGCAGCTCGGCGCGGATTATCTCTCGCTCTCCGTCGGCGGCAAGTTCGAGGACGCGGTGCATTCGCCGGGCCATGTGCTGCACGGCTATTCCGGTTATTCCGGCGAGCGCTGCATGCCGGGCGCGAATTATCCGAACGCGCTGCATGTCGGGCTCGCCGCCGAGATCAAGCAATTCATCAATGCCAAGGGCTACCACGTCCCCGTCATTGCCGCGGGAAAGATATCCGAGCCCGAGCTCGCCGAATCCGTGCTCGCCGACGGCAAGCTCGACATGATCGCGATCGCGCGCGGGCTGCTCGCCGATCCGGACTGGGTCAAGAAGGTTCGACTGAACCAGGCCGATCGCATCGTCAAATGTGACTACTGCAACGTCTGCAAGCAGCTCGATGGCGCGCACAAGCCGGTCATCTGCATCCTGTGGCCGCGCGGGGCGAGCCAGGCGCCGTCCTACGCGCCCGACGCGCCGGCGCCGTCGTGGAAAGACGGCCACGCGGGTCTCGCCGTCGTGCCCCATAATGGCGGGGCGACGCTGACCTGGTCGAAGGCCGAAGGCGCGCCAGCCTATTACGACATCCATCGCGTCGACGACGGCAACAATGTCAAGATCATCGACGCGGTCAAGGTCACGCGCTGTGTCGATTCGACGGTGGTGGCGGGTGTAAGCTATCGCTATTTTCTGCGGGCGTGCGACGCCTCCGGCGCGGCAAGCCCGCCTTCCGAATCCGTTCGGCTCGACCTGCCGCTCGCCGGATTGGCGACGCCGGTCCGCCAGCCCGACACGGTCTGATCGCGCGAAGCTGCGACGGGCGGAGTTGGCGACGGCGAAACGGAAAACGGCGCTTCGGCCAACGGAATCGAGGCGCCAGCATTGGGGGAGGCAGGAATGTCCGCGCTCTATCAGAGCTTCAACCTTTACGACGGCTTCAACATCCTGCGGATCATCTGCGGCGCGTTCTTCATCCCGCATATTGTCGGCAAGTTCGTGGAACCGGCGGCGCTCAACTTTTTCGTCGCGGCGAAGTTCAAGCCGCCGGCGACTTGGATGTACGTCGCCGGCGTCATCGAGATCGCGTTGGCGGCCGGCCTGATTTTCGGGATCTACACGACCTATGTCGCCGCGCTCGCCGCGATCCATCTCGCGGTCGCGGCGGTGGCGATCCACCGCGTCAGCGGCGGCAAATGGCTGTGGAACATCGGCGGAAGCGAATACGCGGTATTCTGGGCCATCTGCTGCGTCGTGGTGGCGATGCATGGCTGATCGGCCTCGCGATCCGCCGCTGTGGCGGTCGGCGCGCGATTGCACTATTCTTGAAAAACCCGAGGTCGGCGGCATCGTCCGTGATCCGCCGACCGAACCCCGCCAATTGAAACCGCGCACGCCATGTCAGGGCGCCGCGTCAATCCAACGAGACAGGAAAGCTTCCCGATGAGCAGCGCTCTCTTTTCACCGATCACGATGCGCGGACTGACCCTGCCCAACCGGATCGTGGTCTCGCCGATGTGCCAATACGCGTCGGTCGACGGATCGGCGACCGACTGGCAGCTCATGCATCTGGGTAGCTTCTCGCTCGGGTCCGCCGGCCTCCTGATGACGGAAATGACCAACGTCAATCCGGCCGGCCGCATCACCCACAAATGCGCGGGCATGTGGTCGGACGGGAACGAGGCCGCGCTCAAGCGCGTGCATGACTTCTGCCGAACCTTCGGCGTGGCCAAGCTCGGGGTCCAGCTCGGTCATGCCGGCCGCAAGGGATCGGCGACGCCGCCGGCCGCCGGCGGCAAGGCGCTGACGCCAGAGGAAAACGCCTGGGTAACCGAGGCGCCGTCGGCCTTGCCCTACGACCAGGGCTGGCCGGCGCCGCGCGCGATGACCACGGGCGACATCGCGCGCCTGATCGAAGAATTCGTCGCCGCCGCGCGCCGGATCGATCGCATCGGCTTCGACGTGATCGAACTGCATGGCGGCCACGGCTATCTGCTGCATCAATTCATGTCGCCGCTGTCGAACCAGCGCGACGATGAGTTCGGCGGAAGCTTCGAGAACCGGATTCGCCTGACGCTGGAAGTGTTCAAGGCGGTGCGCGCCGCCGTTACCGACGACAAGCCGATCGGCATCCGCGTTTCCGCGACCGACTGGGTCGATGGCGGCTGGACGCCGGAGGAGACGGTCAAGCTCGCCAGCGCGCTCAAGGCGCTCGGCTGCGATTACATGGACGTGTCGAGCGGCGGCCTCGATCCGCGGCAGCGGATTCCGCTCGCGCCGGCCTATCAGGTGCCGTTCGGCGAGACGGTGCGCAAGGAAACCGGCATCAAGACGATGTCGGTCGGGCTGATCACCGAGGCGCGCCTTGCCGAGGACATCATCGCGTCCGGCAAGGCCGACTTCGTCGCGCTCGGACGCGGCGTCATGTACGATCCGCGCTGGGCCTGGCACGCTGCCGAGGAGCTCGGCGCCGAGACGCCCTACGCGCCGAAGATGATGGCGTGCCATCCGAAGATGCGCCCGCAGGTGTTCCCGAAGCGCGGTTGACCACGCCGCGTGACCGCGCACGCATCCCGATCGACGCATCAGGCCGGCGGGCGACCTTGCCGGGGCGCCTATGGCTTCTTGATCGCGAGCAGCAGGTTGGATTCGTTCGGCCGCCAGCGATAGCCGATGCCGAAATCCATCGGCCGGCTCGCCTTGAAGAGCTCGGCGTAGTCCTTCTGATAGGTGCCGGGGAAGATGCCGAGCGGCGCGTGGTAACGGCCGAACGGCGAGAATTGCCACTTGTCCTTGCCGAAATGACGCAGCGGAATTCCTGAATCATCCTGCACGACGACGGCGCTGTTGGCGGCGATGAAATCGCGAACCTTGCTAAAGCCGCCCGAATGCAGAAGATAGGACGCGCTCTTGATCAGGCTGTCGCCGGGAGCGAGCTTCTCGCAGAATTTCGGAAAGCCGGTGAGGGAGAAGCCGTCGTCGGCGAGATTGGTGCTGAAGTAATAGAGAGTCTTGGCCGCGCCGCTGTCGTCGGTGAAGGCGATCTTGACGCCCTGAGCGGCGTTGCGTCCGAGCGCGGCATCGCTCGCGACGTGTTCGACGCCTTGCTCGTCGAGCTTGACCGGCGTGACCTCGCGGATCGTCTTGCCGGAGCGGGCCAGGAACACGTAGAGCAGCGGCATGGCGCCATTGATCTGGCCGGCGCGCAAGTCGGACTTCATGTGCTTGGTGATGAAGAAGCTGAACGACAGGATCGAGCCGAGCGAGTACTCGACATTGCGCAGCGCCGCGGCGACGGTTCCGCGCGGCAGCTTGGTCAGATCGGGCACCGCGCCGACCGGTTCGAGCGCGCTCAGCACATAGGTCGTGGCCTTCGGATAGAAGGCGTCGGCGTAAAGAAAATCCGGACCGCTGAACATGTAGAACATCGTCGGCCGCGGCGTCGGCAGGTTGGCCTGGGTCCAGGTCCTGATCCTCGAAATCTGACGCTGCTCGAGCTTGCCGAAGGCGGTGTCGAAAAACTTGGCGTGTTGGCGCCAGGCCGGATCGTTCGTCAGCGCGGCGAGCGGCGAGTCCGTCGACACCGGCATGCCGGCGAGAAAGCGCGCGGTGTCGTTGGCCGTCGACGCGTCGGCGGCGCGCGCGGCGAGGCTCGCCGAGCAAACCATGACGCCGGCGATTATCGCGAGTTTGAGGTGCTGAAGCATCTAGTCACGACTCCGGATTGTTGCGGCGGAAGTTGCGGCGGCGTGCCAGCGCGATAGCCAGTAGAGTCCGACACCGGACGCCATGATCACCGCGCCGGCGAGCGACTGCCAGGGGCGCTCGGTCGCGAGGTAGTACATCATGAAGGCGGTCACCGCGAGGAATATCGCGGGCGTCACCGGATATCCCCACGCGCGATAGGGCCTGGGCAGGTCGGGCCGCTGGATACGCAATTTGATCACGCCGAGAACGGTGAAGAACGAGCAGGTCAGCAGGCTGAACTGGATGAAGTCGAGCACCGATTCGAAACTCTGCGTCAGCAGCAGCAGGCTGGCGACGACAAGCTGGAACAGGATCGCGGCCACCGGCGCGCCGCCGGCCGTGGTGCGCGCGAACACGCGCATCACCGGAACGTCCTCGCCCATGGTCATCGTCACGCGCGGGCCGATCCACATCATCGCGGCGACCGAGGAGACGAGGCCGATGCAGATCAGCGCGCCGACGAGCAGGCCGCCGGTCGGCCCGAAGATGTGGGTGCCGGCGACCTGCGCCACGTCGAGCTGCCCGGCCAGCTTGTCGATCGGCGTCGCGCGGAGGAAAACGGCGTTGAGGAGAACGTAGAGCAGGAGAACGATCGCGGTTCCGCCGAGCAGCGCGCGCGGCAGGTCGCGCGGCGGGTCCTTCATCTCGCCGATGATATAGGTCGCCGCGTTCCAGCCGGAATAGGAATACATCACGAAGACGAGACCGATCGCGAACGGGGCGGTGAAGACCGCGCGGGCGGCCTCGGTCGACGGCGCGAAGGAGATCGGCTGGGCCGGCACCATCGTGAACCCGGCGATGATGAAAACGACGATGAGCGCGATCTTGATCGCGGTCGAGATTACCTGAAACCGGCTGCTCAGCCCGATGCCGCCGATGCCGATCAGCGAGACGAACCACACCAGAGCGAGCCCGAGAACGAGGGGCGAGGCGCCCGGGATGAACGGCTTGGCGTATTCACCGAAGGCCATGGCCGCGAGCGCGACCGGCGCGGCGAAGCCGACCGTCGCCGACAGAAAGCCGGCCATGAAACCGAAGGCGGGATGATAGGAGCGATTGAGCAGATTGTATTCGCCGCTCGATCGCGGGAACATGGCCGCGAGCTCGGCATAGGACAGCGCCCCGCACAGCGCGACGCCGCCGCCGACGATCCACAGCAGGATCAGCGTGAAGCCCGCGTGGATGTCCTTCACCTGGAAGCCGAGGCTGGTGAAGACGCCGATGCCGATCATGTCGGCGACGACGATCGCCGTCGCGGTCACCAGCGTGACGCGGGAGCCGCCGTGCACGGAATGCGTGGAGGTCGCCGCGCGTTCGGGTTCCATGCTGACCATTTGGGTCGGCGCCGTGGCGTCGCGGGCTCTGCGGCCGCGCCTTTGCCGCATGTCGACAGGGTTAATAAGGAATGAATTTCTTGTCCAGCGCGGATCAGTCGCGCGCCCCGCGCCCGCTCCAAATCGTGGCCACGCCCACCTTCAGGGGTGTTTCAGCCGCGTCATTTCGATGCTTAAGGGGTTGAAATTGCTAATATTTACCAGAGCGAACGAAACTGGTCGCGCGGCGCGCCGGGACGCGAAACACATATTGCCGCCAGAATCCAATGCTTAATAAAATGCTTGCATATTCGTGGGGGTAGTGTGTCGCGCGGTAACTCGCGCAAGATCGGACGGAGACTCGGTGCTGAGAAGATTTGGCGCGGAAGCGTGCGTGACCATGGCTCGGCATTGGGGATAGTGGGCGGTTTCGGGGAATGGTGAAAGCCGAAGAGCACATGCGGTTCGCCGTGCAGGCGCGCGATCGTTGGTCCGCGGGACCGGCGCCGCGAACTTACGCGCCGCAATCTTACGCGCCACAGTCCCAAGCGCCACGGTCCCAAGCGCCAAGGTCCCACGCGCCTCAATCTCACGCCCCGCACATCTACGCGCCGCGCGGGTTCGCGCCGACGCCGGTCGCGGCGGAATCCTTCGCGCCGAAACCGCGCGCGGCCAAGCGTGCCCGGCGCGCCGACGGTGGCAAGGGCCTGCCATGGGTCATCGCCTCGTGCCTCGGCTTTGTCGCCGCCGGCATCGTCGCGCAGGGCGTCTTCTTCGCCGACACCGAGGCGCTCGCCAAGGGCGACGCGCTAGTTCGCCGTTCGGACCTTCGCGTGGGGACGGCTCCCGTGAAAGGCGATCGTCTTGTCGCAATTCCCGGCCAGGACGCGGTCGGCGCGATCGAACCCGTGCTTTCCTTCAACGAGCGGTTCTCGGCGCTGAGCGACGATCCCTCCCGCCGGGCGGTGGACGCGGCGCCCGCGACCAGAAACGTCGCGTCCGGGGCCAAGACAAAGACCGAGGCCAAATCCGAGGCCCTGCCGCCGCCCTACAAGGTCGCCTCGCTGACGATGCGGCCGCCGGTCGAGACAAAACCGCGGATCGACCTGCCGCTCGCGCGCGAATCCGAGACGCGCCTGATCCCGTTCGAGAACTCCGCCTTTCCTTATTACGGCAAGAACCCGCGAACCAACGCGCCATTTCTCAATGTCTCCGACGACGGCCGTCGCGGACGGCGCGGCGCCGGCGGGCGCGTCTATTGGCACGACGAAACCTACGCCGACAACCGCGTCCTCGTTCACGTGCCCAAGACGTTCGACGCGCGCAAGCCGGGCGTGATCGTCCTGTTCTTCCACGGCAACGGCGCGACGCTGGAGCGCGACGTGCGCGACCGCCAGCGCGTGCCGCAGCAGATCTCCGAATCCGGCGCGAACGCGGTGCTGCTCGCTCCGCAACTCGCGGTCGACGCGGCCGACTCCAGCGCCGGCAAGTTCTGGCAGCCGGGCGCGCTCAAGCGTTTCCTTCTGGAATCCTCCGCGCACCTTGCTCGCCTCTACGGCGATCCGGCCGCGGCCAAGACCTTCGCGTCGATGCCGGTGGTGATCGTGGCCTATAGCGGCGGCTACGTGCCGGCGGCGTGGGCGTTGCACGTCGGCGGACTCGACGGCCGCGTGCGCGGCGTCGTGCTGCTCGACGCGCTCTATGGCGAGCTCGACAAGTTCGCCTCGTGGATCGAGAAGAACCCGTCTGGCGTCTTCGTCAGCGCCTACACGCGCTACACGCGCCGGCGCGACGACCAGCTCGTCAATATTCTGAGCGAGAAGGGCATCGAGGTCGGCCGGGGAATGAGCCGCTCGCTTCGCCCGGGAACGGTCGCGTTCGTCGCCACGCGCGACGGCATCACCCATCGCGACTACGTCACGAATGCGTGGACCGGAAACCCGATCAAGGACGTGCTCGCCCGGATGAGCGAATTCCGTAGCTGAGGCGGCGCGCGCCCGCGCGGGGGAGCTTGCCCGCGCGGCCCCGGATTTCGCGTTGGCTTTCGCCTCAGGTTTCCTTGAAGCCGTAATCGGGAATGCCCTGTTCGTTGCCGTAATATTTGTACGGCAGGAACTTGCCCGACATCGTGATGTGGACGCGGTCGCCCTTGGGGTTGGGCTCGCGCTCGAATTGCATGTTGAAGTCGATCGCCGACATGATGCCGTCGCCGAACTCCTCCTCGATCAGGGCTTTCCAAGCCGGTCCGTTGACCATCACCAGCTCGTAGAAGCGGTATATCAGCGGGTCGGTCGGCGGCATCGGCACGCCGGCGCCGCGATACGGCACCTCGTTGAGCATGCGCGCTTCCGTCTCGCTCAGGCCGAACAGCGCGGCGGCCTTGGCCGCCAGCGGCTTGACCAGCTTCATCTGGCCGAGCAGCGCGCCGACCACGAGCACCGGCGACATGCCGCCGATCTCGTCGCAGATGTACTTCCAGGTCCAGCCCTTCTCGCGCTTGATGTCGAGAATCTTTTCGGTGAGGTCGGCGCGTGTCATGAAATGATCTCCCAGGCTCGAAATGAATGGGTCAGGCCACCTTGCGGTCGTCGCGCGTCGGCGGAACCGGTTGCGGCTGGATTTGCGGGCAGATGACCGGCGGCCGGCGCCGGTCGTATTCGCTAGGTATCGCTGACTTGAACGTCTTTGAGCGCACGACGAGGAAGTCGATGAGGTGATTGCGGATGGCGTAATAGGCGGGGTGGCGGTGAAGCTGGTCGCGTACCCGGCCCTTGGGCAGCGGGTTCTCGACGATCTCGGCCACCATCGCGTCCGGCCCGTTGGTCATCAGGACGATCTTGTCGGCGAGATAGATCGCCTCGTCGACGTCGTGAGTGATCATGAACACGGTTTGGCCGGTCTCCAGGCAAATCCGCCGCACTTCGTCCTGCAAGGTGCCGCGGGTCAGCGCGTCGAGCGCGGAGAACGGCTCGTCCATCAGCATGATCTTCGGCTCGATCGAGAGCGCGCGGGCGATGCCGACGCGCTGCTTCATGCCGCCCGACAGTTGCGCGGGCTTCTTGGTCTCGGCGCCCTTCAGCCCGACCTTCTCGATGAAACGCTGGGCGTGCTCCTCGATCCGGCTTCGCGGCCAGTCGCGCCAGCGCGAGGACACGGCGTAGGCGACGTTGCCCATCACCGTGCGCCACGGCAGCAGCGCGTGGCTTTGGAAGATCACGGCGCGGTCGAGCGAGGGGCCGACGATTTCCTGGCCGTCGACGATGGCCACGCCGCCGTCGGGAAGATCGAGCCCGGACAGGATGTTCAGCACGGTGGTCTTACCGCACCCCGAATGGCCGATCATGCAGATGAATTCGCCCTTGGCGATCGAGAACCAGATGTCGTCGAATACGGTGGTGAACTGACCGTCGGCGCCCTTGAAGCGGCGCGTGATGCCCTCGATGGAAATGAACCTGTCGCTCATGCCGCTCACTCCGGAAAGCTTACGGCGCGCGCGAGCCGCGCCAATCCCTGATCGAGCAGCATGCCGACCAGGCCGATCACCAGGATCGAGGTGATGACGTTGGTGATCGAAAGGTTGTTCCACTCGTTCCAGACGAAGTAGCCAATGCCGGTTCCGCCGACCAGCATCTCGGCGGCGACGATGACGAGCCAGGCGATGCCGATGGAAATGCGCATGCCGGTGACGATGGTCGGCGCCGCCGCCGGCAGAATCACGGTGAAGGCGCGGCGGATGCTGCCGACCTCGAGCGTGCGCGCGACATTGAGCCATTCGGCGCGGACGCTAGCGACGCCGAACGCGGTGTTGATCAACATCGGCCATAGCGAGCAGATGAAAATGACGAAGATCGAGGAGATCGACGAATCCTTGATGGTGTAGAGCGCGAGCGGCATCCACGCCAGCGGCGAGACCGGCTTCATCACCTGAATGAACGGGTCGAGCGCGCGCGACATCAACGGCGACATGCCGATCAGGAAGCCGAGCGGCAAGGCGACGGCGATGGCGATGAAATAGCCGATCGCGACGCGGCCGATCGAATAGGCGAGCTGAATGCCGATGCCCTTGTCGTTGGGGCCGCGATCGTAAAACGGCTCCTTGAGATGTTTCCAGATCGTCGCCGCCACGTCGAGGGGGCCAGGCATCGCGGACTTGCCTTGCGTCGCGGTCGCGCCCATCAGCTTGGCATATTCCGGATCGAGCGCGCGGGTCGCGCCCGATCCCGACACGGCGATATGCCAAGCCAACGCCAATGTCGCGAGAATGGCGAGGGAAAGGATGGCGGCGCGGAAGTTGAGGTTGCTTGCCCGCATGGTCTTAAGCGCGCTTGATCTTGAACGAGGCGATGTAGTCCTCCGGCTTGGCGGGGTCGAATGTCTTGCCCATCACCACGAATGGCTTGCTCGTGGCGGCGGGCGCCGTCAGGCCCATTTCCTTCATCAGCTTGGCCGCGTCGGTGGCGAGATAGACCTGGCGCGCGACCCCGGCGTAATCGATGTCGCCCTTGATCTGGCCCCAGCGCTTCATCTGCGACAGGATCCAGATGGCGAAGCTCTCCCAGGGGAACGGATCGAAGTCGATGCGGTCGGGCACGTTGCGCACGTTGCCGAGGCCGTCGGCGAAGGTTCCCGTCAGCACCTGCTCGACCACGGTGACGGGCTGGTTGAGATAGTTCGCCGGCGCGATCGCCTCGGCGATCTGCTTGCGATTGGTGGGCTTTGAGGCGAAGGCGGTCGCATCGATGATCGCCTTGAGCAGCGCGGCGTAGGTGTTGGGCGAGGTGGTGATGAATTCCTTCGACGCGGCGAAGGCGCAGCAGGGATGCCGATCCCAGATTTCCTTGGAGAGAATGTGAATGAAGCCGACGCCGTCATAGACCGCGCGCTGATTGACCGGGTCGGGCGCGAGGAAGCCGTCGATATTGTCGGCGCGCAGATTGGCGACCATTTCCGGCGGCGGCACCGCGCGGATCTGCACGTCGGTGTCCGGATCGACGCCGTGCTCGGCGAGATAATAGCGCAACAGATAGTTGTGCATCGAATAGTCGAACGGAACGGCGAATTTGAATCCCTTCCAGCTCGCCGGGTCGCGCTTGTCCTTGTGCTTGATCGACAGCGTGATCGCCTGGCCGTTGATGTTTTCGACCGCCGGCATGGTGTAGGGGATCGGATTGGAGCCCGCGCCGAGCGAGATCGCGAGCGGCATCGGCGACAGCATGTGGGCGGCGTCGTATTCCTTGTTGATGGTCTTGTCGCGGATGACGGCCCAGCCGGCGGTCTTGATGACATCGACGTTGAGGCCCTGCTTCTCGTAGAAGCCCATCGGCTTGGCCATGATGATGGGCGTGGCGCAGGTGATGGGAATGAAGCCGACCTTGAGATCCTTCTTCTCGATCGGGCCGCCGCTGGCGAACACCTCGGTCGCCGCGGCGATCGGGAAGATGGTCGAGACCGCCGCGACGGCCGTCGAGGCGCCGACCGCCTTGATGAAGGCGCGGCGGTGCTGGTCGACGGGGAAGAGCGCGCGCATCACCGCGTTCTCGACCGCGCGCCTCAGGCGAAAGTCTTCGTCGCCGACCGCTTTCGCGTTATCCGCGACGATCGCGTCGTGCTCGTCCTGCGTGCGATGCTGTCCGCAGGCGCAGCCGTTGGTGGACAGACGAAAGCGGCGGTCGAACGGATTGTTGAAGATGGCCATGTAGCGCTCCATTCCATGCGCGACGCGCGTCGGCGTCGATTGCGCCGAAAAGAGCAAGGGGCATGCCATCCCTCGCGGCGGCGCGACATGGGCGCGCGGGGCGCGAAATGAATGTGTGATTTCACAGTCACTTGAGCGTGCGACGCGCCAAATGGTCGCGGCGGTCGATCGCGCCGTGGTCGCCGGAAGAGTCTGCTTGCGACAATGCATTGCTCAATCGGCGAACAGATTTGCACCTGAAATGATCAGCGGTGCTCACCGAATGGCGGAAACCTGCTCGGTTCCGCGTCAGCACGCCCAAGGAAGAGCGGCGGAAATCGACGCCGTCCGCGCGCGCGAGATTGCCGGTCGCGAGATTCAATGATGCGCGGACGCCGGCGAATTTTCTCGACGTGGAAAGCGTCGGCGTCGCGCGCGCGGCACTAGCCACGTCTGTCCGCGCCTTGAAACACGCCCACGCCTTACGAAAACGGACGAGAGAGGGAAGGCGGCATAAGGGAGCTCAAAAATTATGCAATTGGCAATATATTGAACTGACTGCCTATGAATTAATCACGTGCCTGCCTTGTTAATCGCGGTAACTGGTGCTTCCGCACGAAATTATATCAATATAGCAATGCCTTATATCAATTTCCGCTGTTTGGCACAGGTCTTGCGAAACCGTTAAGCGCGAGGCCAGGACCCAACCTGGTCGCGCCCGCTCAAACAGAGGACCGTTCAATGCTCCATTCACTTCGCGCGGCTGCGCTGCGGCCGATTTCCCGGGGATGGCTGCTCGCCACCGCCGGACTGGCGCTGGGCCTTGCCTCGGTGTTGCCGGCGAAAGCCCAGGACACCATCAAGGTTGGCATTCTCCATTCGCTTTCCGGAACGATGGCCATCAGCGAGACCACGCTGAAGGACACCATGCTCTTCCTCATCGACGAGCAGAACAAGAAGGGCGGCCTGCTCGGCAAGAAGCTCGAGGCGGTGGTCGTCGATCCGGCGTCCAACTGGCCGCTGTTCGCGGAAAAGGCGCGCGAGCTGATCACCAAGGAGAAGGTGGCGGCGGTGTTCGGCTGCTGGACCTCGGTGTCGCGCAAGTCCGTGCTGCCGGTGTTCAAGGAACTCAATTCGATCCTGTTCTATCCGGTGCAATACGAAGGCGAGGAGAGCGAGCGCAACGTCTTCTACACCGGCGCGGCGCCGAACCAGCAGGCGATCCCCGCGGTCGACTACCTGATGAAGGAAGAGAAGGTGCAGCGCTGGGTGCTGGCCGGCACCGACTACGTCTATCCGCGCACCACCAACAAGATTCTCGAGGCCTACCTCAAGTCCAAGGGCGTCGCCGAGAGCGACATCATGATCAACTACACGCCGTTCGGCCATTCCGATTGGCAGACGATCGTGGCCGACATCAAGAAGTTCGGTTCCGCGGGTAAGAAGACGGCGGTGGTCTCCACCATCAACGGTGACGCCAACGTTCCGTTCTACAAGGAACTCGGCAACCAGGGCATCAAGGCGACCGACATTCCGGTCGTGGCGTTCTCGGTGGGCGAGGAAGAACTCGCCGGCATCGACACCAAGCCGCTGCTCGGGCATCTGGCCGCCTGGAACTACTTCCAGTCGATCAAGAATTCCGGCAACGACGAATTCATCGCCAAGTGGAAGGCGTTCACCAAGAATCCGAAGCGCGTGACCAACGACCCGATGGAAGCCCACGTCATCGGCTTCGCCATGTGGGTCAAGGCGGTCGAGAAGGTCGGCTCCACCGATCCGGACAAGGTCATCGCCGCGCTGCCCGGCATCGAGGCGCCGAACCTGACCGGCGGCGTGTCGAAGATGCTGCCGAACCATCACATCACCAAGCCCGTCTTCATCGGCGAGATCAAGGCCGATGGGCAGTTCGACGTGGTGTGGAAGACCGACGGCCTGGTGCCGGGCGCGGCCTGGTCGCCTTATCTTGAAGGCTCCAAGGATCTTGAAGCCGACTGGGTGACGCTCAATTGCGGCAACTACAACAAGGTCACCAAGAAGTGCGGCGGCTGATCGGATCGACGCATCGTCATGCCGTAAGACCATCAACTTGAACCTTGGAAAGGCGGCGCGAACCGCCGCCTTTCCCACCACCTGCCGGGGGTGTCTCGTGTTCGCTCAATTCGTTCGCTTATGGCGCGTCGTCGTTCGCGCGTCGCTGCTGGTCGTGCTCTCGTCGATGCCGCTGATGGCGGGTCCGTTCGAGGACGCGGTCGAGAAGTTCGCCAATGATTCCTTCGCCGATACCGAGGCCGCCATCGGCGCGATTTCGGCGAGTTCCGATCCGCGCGCGCCGGCGATCATCGCCGCGCTGCAGGAGGGCCGTCTGCTCGCCGATCAGGCGGGGCGTCGCGTCTTCATCAAGGCCCGCGACGGCCAACTGACCGACGCGGCCTCCGGCGCGGCGGTCGCCGGCCAGGTCAATGCGAGCGCGGTACGCCTCAACAATCGCCTGCGTCGCGTGGTCGAGGCCTCGCTCGGCGCGGTGAGCTTGCAGGCTCCGGAGACGTCCAAGCGCCTGGACGCGGCGCACGCGCTGTTCAAGAGCCGCGACGAGGCGATGTTGGGCGCGCTGGAAACGGCTCTCGGGGTCGAAAAGGACGCCTCCGTCAAGGCCGCCTTCGAACAAG
The DNA here is from genome assembly GCA_041918675.1 of Xanthobacteraceae bacterium. Taxonomy (GTDB): domain Bacteria; phylum Pseudomonadota; class Alphaproteobacteria; order Rhizobiales; family Xanthobacteraceae; genus SCUB01. The sequence goes on along the minus strand of JAYRVF010000005.1, from coordinate 44,081 downwards.
CGCGCGCCGTCATCCTCTTGGGGAAGGCCGACGCCACCGATCCGGAAAAGATCGACGCGGTCGCCCTCATCCGCGCGCGCGGGGATCAGGAAGCGCTGGCGGTGCTAACCAACCTGCCGGCCGGCACGTCGGTCGCGGTCGCGCGCACGGCGGCCTCCGCGGCCAAGGCGGTCGAAAATCGTCTGGCGGCCTGGGGCGCGGTGCAGAACGCCTGGTACGGCCTCTCGCTCGGGTCGGTCCTGCTGCTCGCCGCGATCGGCCTTGCCATCACCTTCGGCGTGATGGGCGTCATCAACATGGCGCATGGCGAGATGGTGATGCTCGGCGCTTACACGACATTCGTCGTCCAGGACGTGATCCGCGCCTCGTATCCGGCGTTGTTCGACTATTCGCTGCTGATCGCGGTGCCGCTCGCCTTTCTCGTCGCCGGCTTCATCGGCGTGCTGATCGAACGCGGCGTCATCCGCTTTCTCTACGGCCGGCCGCTGGAGACGCTGCTGGCGACGTTCGGCCTGTCGCTGATTCTGCAGCAGGCGGTGCGCACGATCTTCGGACCGACGAACCGCGAGGTCGGCGCGCCGTCCTGGATGAGCGGAGCCTTCGACGTCGGGCAGATGACGATCACCTACAACCGCCTCTGGATCATCCTGTTCACGCTGGCGGTCTTCGTCGTCCTGCTGTTGATGCTGCGCTTCACGCGCCTGGGGCTGGAAATGCGCGCGGTGACGCAGAACCGCGCCATGGCCGCCTCGATGGGGATCGCCACTTCGCGCATCGACGCGCTGACATTCGGCCTCGGTTCCGGCATCGCCGGCATCGCCGGCGTGGCGCTGTCGCAGATCGACAATGTCAGCCCGAATCTCGGCCAAGGCTACATCATCGACAGTTTCATGGTGGTGGTGTTCGGCGGCGTGGGCAATCTGTGGGGCACGCTGGTCGGCGCGCTGACGCTCGGCGTCGCTAACAAATTCCTCGAACCGGTCGCCGGCGCCGTGCTCGGCAAGATCGCGATCCTGGTGCTCATCATCCTCTTCATCCAGAAGCGCCCGCGCGGACTGTTCGCGCTCAAGGGCCGGGCGGTGGAATCATGAGGCCGTTCGCCGTCATTCGCGCGCTCGATCGCGGCTCGACGATCTTTCTCGCCGTGGTCGCGGCGGTGGGCGTGCTGGTTCCACTGCTCAATCTGCTGACGCCGGAATCCTCGCCGCTGCACGTGCCGACCTATCTGGTCGCGCTGTTCGGCAAATATGTGTGCTACGCGCTGCTCGCGCTGTCGATCGACCTGATCTGGGGCTATTGCGGCATTCTCTCGCTCGGCCACGGCGCGTTCTTCGCGCTCGGCGGCTATGCCATGGGCATGTATCTGATGCGCCAGATCGGCAATCGCGGCGTGTACGCCAATCCGACCCTGCCGGACTTCATGGTGTTCCTGAACTGGAAGGAACTGCCGTGGTATTGGCACGGCTTCGACATGTTCTGGTTCGCGATGCTGATGGTGGTCGCGGTGCCGGGGCTTCTCGCCTTCGCCTTCGGCTGGCTCGCGTTCCGCAGCCGCGTCACCGGCGTCTACTTCTCGATCATCAGTCAGGCGATGACCTTCGCGCTGATGCTTGGCTTCTTCCGCAATAATTTCGGGTTCGGCGGCAACAACGGCCTGACCGATTTCAAGGACATTCTCGGCTTCAGCGTGCAGGCGCCGGGAACGCGGGCGGCGCTGTTCGCGCTGTCGTGCCTGGCGCTGATCGGCGGCTTCCTCGTCTGCCTCGCGATCGTGCGCTCGAAATTCGGCAAGGTACTGATCGCGGTGCGCGACGCGGAGACGCGCACGCGCTTCCTCGGCTACCGCGTCGAGCACTACAAGCTGCTCGTCTTCACCCTGTCGGCGTGCATGGCGGGCATCGCCGGCGCGCTCTACGTGCCGCAGGTCGGCATCATCAATCCGAGCGAGTTCGCCCCGGCCAACTCGATCGAGGCGGTGATCTGGGTCGCGGTCGGGGGGCGGGGCACGCTGACCGGCGCCGCGCTCGGAGCGGTGGTGGTCAATTACGCCAAGACCTACTTCACCTCCGGCGTGCTGGCGCCGTATTGGCTGTTCATGCTCGGCGGCCTGTTCGTCGGCGTCACCTTGCTGATGCCGCGCGGCATCGTCGGCTCGCTGCGGCATTGGCGCGAGAAATATCGGGAACGCCGCGCCGCCGGCAACGCGGCCGGCGACGCGGTCGCGGCGGAGTGACGATGATGGAGACGCGCGAAACCTCGGCCATGCTCTATCTCGACGGCGTCAGCGTGTCGTTCGACGGCTTTCGCGCGTTGAACGCCCTTTCGCTCACCATCGAGCCCGGCGAGATGCGGGCGATCATCGGCCCCAACGGAGCCGGCAAGACGACGATGATGGACGTCATCACCGGCAAGACCCGTCCCGACGAAGGCGAGGTCGTGTTCGACGGCGGCACCGACCTGATCCGGCTGGACGAGGCGGAAATCGCCAAGCTCGGCATCGGCCGCAAGTTCCAGAAGCCGACCGTGTTCGAGGGGCAGACGGTGGAAGACAACCTCCTGCTGGCGCTGAAAGCCGACCGGCGCGTGCGCGGAACGCTGTTCTGGACGCAGGGCAAGGAGGAGGCCGCGCGCATCGACCAGGTGCTCTCGATCATCCGTCTCGGCGAGGCGCGCGACCGCCTCGCCGGAAGCCTGTCGCACGGCCAGAAGCAATGGCTTGAAATCGGCATGCTGCTGGCCCAGGACCCCAAGCTTCTCCTGGTCGACGAGCCGGTCGCGGGCATGACCGACGTGGAGACGCACCAGACCGCGGAACTGCTCAAGGAGATCAACCGCGACAAGACCGTCATCGTGGTCGAGCACGACATGGCGTTCGTGCGCGAGCTCGGCGTGCGCGTCACGGTGCTGCACGAAGGCTCCGTGCTGGCGGAAGGATCGATCGATCAGGTCTCCGCCAACGCCCGCGTTATCGAAGTCTATCTGGGACGCTGAGCCATGCTCGAAGTCAACGCGATCGACCTCCATTACGGCGCGGCGCAGGCGCTGCGCGGAGTTTCGCTGGTGGCGGAGACGGGGAAGGTGACCTGCGTGCTCGGCCGCAACGGTGTCGGCAAGACCAGCCTGCTGCGCGCGCTGGTCGGCCAGCAGCCGATCTCGAAGGGTGCCGTGGTGCTCGGCGGCGAGGACATCTCCCGTCTCAAGCCGTTCGAACGGGCGCGCCGCGGCGTCGGCTACGTGCCGCAGGGGCGCGAAATCTTTCCCCTGCTGACCGTCGCGGAAAACCTCAAGACCGGCTTCGCGCCGCTCCGGCGCAAGGACCGCGACATTCCCGACGACGTGTTCTCGCTGTTTCCGGTGCTGGAAACGATGCTCAATCGCAGGGGCGGCGACCTTTCCGGCGGCCAGCAACAACAGCTCGCCATCGGCCGCGCGCTGGTGATGCGCCCGCGCGTGCTGCTGCTCGACGAGCCGACCGAGGGCATCCAGCCGTCGATCATCAAGGACATCGGCCGGTCGATTTCCTATTTGCGAAGTCTCGGCAATATGGCGATTATCCTGGTCGAGCAATATCTCGATTTCGCCTGCGAGCTCGGCGACCAATTCGCCGTGATGGACCGGGGCGCGATCACCTACACCTGTGATCGGGAGTCACTCGACGTTGCGGCGCTGGGACGGGCAATGGCACTCTAGGGCATTTCCCGGCGGCGCGGCGGCGTTCACGCCGATGTTGAAATCCGCATGAGCCAAATTCCGCGAAACGAACAGGCCGCGATCTTCGCCGCCAATCGCGCCAGGGGCACGGCGCGGGTGGAAGTCGCGCGCGTGGGCGGGGTGTCGCGCCGCGCGCGGGTTCACGAGGCGGGCTCCCTGCGCGTGAGGTTTCCGACGCCCGAGGCGGACGAATTGTCGGCGATCTTCATCAACACCGCGGGCGGCATCGCGGGCGGCGATTGCTTCGACATCGCCGTAGCGGTCGAGCGCGGGGCGGCGGTGACGGTGACGACCGCGGCGGCGGAAAAGATCTACCGCTCCGAGGGCGACGACGCGGTGCTCAACGTCGCCTTGCGGGTGGACGCGGACGCGCGACTGCGCTGGATGCCGCAGGAAACGATCCTGTTCGACGGCGCGCGCGTGCGCCGGCGCTTCGATGTCGACCTCGCCGAGGAGGCGAGCCTGGTGATGTGCGAGATCGTCGTGTTCGGGCGCGGCGCGCATGGTGAGCGGATGACCGCCGGCCGCTTTATCGATCACTGGCGGGTGCGCCGCGGCGGCCGGCTGATCTTCGCCGACTCGACGCGGCTCGAGGACGACATCGCCGGCCTGCTCGCCCATCCGGCGGGCGGGGGAGGGCGCGTCGCGTTCGGCACCATGCTGGTCGCGCCGGCCGACGAGGAATTCGCCCGGCGCATGCGCGGCGACGGCGATCGCCACGCCGGAGAATTCGGCGTGTCGTCATGGAACGGAATGGCGCTCGCCCGCTTTTGCGCAAGCGAGGCGATGACGTTGCGCGCGGACATGGCGGCGGCGCTGTCGCTCGCCGGCATCGGCGCGCCGCGCCTGTGGCTCAACTGATCGGGAATCGTCTCATGCATCTTACGCCGAGGGAAAAGGACAAACTCTTGATCGCGATGGCCGCGATCGTGGCGCGGAAGCGGCTGGAGCGCGGCGTCAAGCTCAACCACCCCGAGGCTGTGGCGTTGATCACCGACTTCATTCTCGAAGGCGCGCGCGACGGCCGCACCGTCGCCGAACTGATGGAGGCCGGCGCCCGCGTCGTCACCCGCGCGCAGGTGATGGACGGCATCGCCGAGATGATCCACGACGTGCAGGTCGAGGCGACCTTCCCGGACGGCACCAAGCTTGTCACAGTTCACGAGCCGATCAGGTGAACGTTCTATCTCTCCCCTGCGCGGCGAAGGTGGCTTTTGGAGAACGAGACATGATCCCCGGCGAAATGTTCATCATGGATGGCGAGATCGAGCTCAATAAGGGCCGCAAGACCGTGACGCTCGCTGTCGCCAACACCGGCGACCGGCCGATCCAGGTCGGCTCGCACTATCATTTCTTCGAGACCAATCCGGCGCTCAAATTCGACCGCAAGAAGGCGCGCGGCATGCGCCTGAACATCGCGGCGGGCACGGCGGTGCGCTTCGAGCCGGGCCAGACACGCGAGGTGCAGCTCGTCGCGCTTGCCGGCAAGCGCGTCGTTTACGGCTTTCGCGGCGATCTGATGGGCAAATTGTAAGGGAGCGCGATCATGGCAACGCTGCCGCGACGAACCTACGCCGATATGTACGGCCCCACGACCGGCGATCGCGTTCGGCTCGCCGACACCGATCTCATCATCGAGGTCGAAAAGGATTTCACGACCTACGGCGAGGAGGTGAAATTCGGCGGCGGCAAGGTGATCCGCGACGGCATGGGCCAGAGCCAGGTCACCAATCGTCGGGGCGCGGTCGACACCGTGATCACCAACGCGCTGATCGTCGACCATTGGGGTATCGTCAAGGCCGATGTCGGCCTCAAGGAAGGCCGCGTCCACGCCATCGGCAAGGCCGGCAATCCCGACATCCAGCCGGGCGTGACCATCATTATCGGTCCCGGCACCGAGGTGATCGCGGGCGAGGGCAAGATACTCACCGCCGGCGGCTTCGACACGCACATCCATTTCATCTGCCCGCAACAGGTCGAGGAAGCGCTGATGTCGGGCGTCACCTCGCTGCTCGGCGGCGGCACCGGGCCTGCCGCCGGCACCAACGCCACCACCTGCACGCCGGGGCCGTGGCACATCGCGCGCATGATCCAGGCCGCCGACGCCTTTCCCGTCAATCTCGGCTTTGCCGGCAAGGGCAACGCGGCCAAACCGGCGGCGCTGGAGGAAATGGTCAAGGCCGGCGCCTGCGCGCTCAAGCTGCACGAGGATTGGGGTACGACGCCCGCGGCGATCGACAATTGCCTCTCCGTCGCCGACGATCACGACATCCAGGTGATGATCCATACCGACACGCTCAACGAATCGGGTTTCGTCGAGGACACCATCAAGGCGTTCAAGGGCCGCACCATTCACGCCTTCCACACCGAAGGGGCCGGCGGTGGCCACGCACCCGACATCATCAAGGTCGCCGGCATGAAGAACGTGCTGCCGTCCTCGACCAATCCGACGCGCCCGTTCACGCGCAACACCATCGACGAGCATCTCGACATGCTGATGGTGTGCCACCATCTCGATCCGTCGATCGCGGAAGACCTGGCTTTCGCCGAAAGCCGCATCCGCAAGGAGACGATCGCGGCGGAGGATATTCTTCACGACATCGGCGCGCTGTCGATGATGAGTTCCGACAGTCAGGCGATGGGCCGCCTCGGCGAGGTCATCATCCGCACCTGGCAGACCGCGGACAAGATGAAGAAGCAACTCGGCCGGTTCGCCGGCGAGAAGGGCGACAACGACAACGCGCGGGTGAAGCGCTACATCGCCAAATACACGATCAACCCGGCGATCGCGCACGGCGTATCGAAGCACATCGGCTCGATCGAGAAGGGCAAGCTCGCCGATCTGGTGCTGTGGTCGCCGGCCTTCTTCGGCGTCAAACCCGACATCATCATCAAGGGCGGCTCGATCGTCGCCGCCGCGATGGGCGATCCCAACGCCTCGATCCCGACGCCGCAGCCGGTGCATTACCGGCCGATGTTCGCCGCCTTCGGGCGCTCGCTCACGGCCTCGTCCGTGGTGTTCGCCTCGAAGGCCGCGGTGACGGCCGGTTTGGGCCGCAAGCTCGGCGTCCAGAAAACGCTGGTCGCGGTCGAAAACACGCGCGGCGGCATCTCCAAGAAAAGCATGATCCACAACGGCGCGACACCGAAGATCGACGTCGATCCGGAAACCTACGAGGTGCGCGCCGACGGCGAGTTGCTCACCTGCGCGCCGGCGGACGTGCTGCCGATGGCGCAACGCTATTTCCTGTTCTAGCCGGCGCGTTGGAATCGATGACCATGATACGCGCGATCGCGGTGCGGCCGGCCGGCGACTGGCACCAGGAGCCCGCCGACACGATCGTGCTCGGCCATGACGACCGCCATCGCCGGCGCATGGCGATGGTCGCGACGCGGGGCCTGAGCTTCCTGCTCGATCTCGCGGCGGCGACGGTGCTGCACGGCGGCGACGCGCTGGTGCTGGAGGACGGCCGCCTGATCGAAGTCATCGCCGCGCCCGAGCCGCTTCTGGAAGTTCGCGGCGTGGCCGCGCGCGAGCTCACGCGGCTGGCATGGCATATCGGCAACCGCCATCTGCCCGCGCAGATCGGTGAGAAATGGATCCGCATCCGCCGCGACCACGTGATCGCCGACATGGTGAAGGGGCTCGGCGGCCGCGTCATCGAGATCGAGGCACCGTTCGATCCGGAGAGCGGCGCTTACGCGGGAGCGGGCGCGGCGGCGACGCATGGCCACGGCCATCACGACCATGGTCACCACGATCACGATCACGATCACGATCATGATCACGGTCATCACGAACACGGCCGCCATGATCATCGCCATCACGGGCACGGTCACGCGCGTGACGAGATTGCCGGCCCCGGCCGAGAGCCGCCGCATGACGCGAACAATTAGCCACTCATCGCGGCGCGTTGGTCCGGCTCGGCGTTCGCGACCGGAGACGGACGCGGCGGCCGCCGCGACCGCGCCGCCGCGACACGCGCACGCCGATCTGCTTCGCCTCATGACATGGCTGTCGCCGTCGTTCCCGGTCGGGTCGTTTTCCTATTCGAGCGGCATCGAATGGGCGGTCGAGGCCGGCGACATCGGCGACGCGGGCTCGCTCGAAGCGTGGCTTGCGCTGATGCTCGCGAAAGGTCCGGGGCTTGGCGACGGCATTCTGCTTGGACATGCCTATCGCGCCGCGCGAGCGCGAGACCGCGCGCGCCTCGCCGAAATCGCCGAGCTTGCCGCGGCGCTCGCGCCCTCGCGCGAACGGCATATGGAAACGACGATGCAGGGACGCGCCTTTCTCGATGCGATCGGCGCGGCGTGGAGATGCGCGGCGCTTGATTTGCTGAGCGGGGCGTGGGACGGCCCGGTCGCCTATCCGGTCGCGGTCGGCGTCGCCGGCGCGGGCCATGGCGTTGACGGCGACGCGCTGATCCATGCCTATCTGCACGCGCTGACGGCGAACTGGATTTCGGCGGGCGCGCGGCTCATTCCGCTGGGGCAGAGCGCGAGCCTGCGGGTGCTCGCCTCGCTCGGGCCGAGGATCGCCTCGACGGCCGCGCGCGCGGGCGGGGCTACCCTCGACGACATCGGCGGCGCGACGCTTCGCGCCGACCTTTCCACCATGCGGCACGAGACCCAATACACCAGGCTGTTTCGCACCTGATTGCAATCGCGGCTTGAACGAGGGCCGCGTCGAGGAGGCGTTCATTGACGACATATCATGGTCCATTGCGGGTCGGCATCGGCGGCCCGGTCGGTTCGGGCAAGACCGCGCTGATGGACGCGCTGTGCAAGGCGTTGCGGGAGCGTTACGACATCGCCGCGATCACCAACGACATCTACACCAAATGGGACGCCGAGTTTCTCGTGCGCGCTGGCTCGCTCACCGCCGATCGCATCGCCGGCGTGGAGACGGGCGGTTGCCCGCACACGGCCATCCGCGAGGACGCCTCGATCAACCTCGCCGCCGTCGCGGAGATGCGGCGGAAGTTTCCCCGCCTCGATCTCATTCTCATCGAATCCGGCGGCGACAATCTCGCCGCGACGTTCTCGCCGGAACTCGCCGACATCACGATCTACGTCATCGACGTGGCGGCCGGCGACAAGATACCGTCCAAGGGCGGCCCGGGGATCACGCGCTCCGACCTTCTGGTCATCAACAAGATCGATCTGGCGCCCCATGTCGGCGCCTCGCTCGACAAGATGCGGGTCGACGCCAAGCGCATGCGCGGGGAACGGCCTTTCGTGATGGCGAACCTCAAGACGGGCGAGGGGCTTGCCACGATTGTCGATTTCGTGCGCGCCAAAGGCGGGCTCGTCGAATAGGGCGTGACTGACGGCCAGGCGGGCGGGCGTTCGCCCGAACCGATCACCTCGCGCCGGAATTGCATCACTGGCCGCGCGTTGTATTCGCTAGGATTTACATGGCGCGGCCGCTTTGGCCGGCGGCGGTCGGCGTCGTGCTGGAGCGGCGCGGTCGAAATGGGGGTTGCGATGTCGGTGAGCGCGATCAAGGTATCGGTGCTGCTGTTTGGCCTGGCGCAGGCGCTGCGCATCCAGGCGCGGCGGTTTCCCGAATTCGCACGCCGGCTGGCGGAGAAGAATTTCGTAGCCCAGATCAAGATCGCCGACGACAGTCTCGGGCGCTGGTACGTGTTCGAAAACGGCAAAGTCCGCACCCGCAAGGGCATTCATCCCAAGCCCGACATCACGCTCAAGTTTCTCGACGCCGGAACGGCGGCCTCGCTGCTGACGCCGCCGTTCGACTGGCTCGAACAGATCGAGGCGATCAAGAATTTCCGTCTGATGATGGAAGGGCCGGACGAGCTGACGCTGTGGTTCACCCAAACCATCATGATCATGCGTCAGCAGGGCCTCGAATTCGGCCTCAAGATGGCCGACGGCACCACGCGTCTGGTCAGCCACACCAATGGCGGACCGATGTTCGTCTATGTCAAGGACGGCAAGGTGGTGCGCGTCACGCCGATCGAACTGACCGACGACGACGCGCCGTCCTGGACGATCGAGGCGCGCGGCAAGACCTTCACGCCGCCGCGCAAGACGACGCTCGCGCCGCACTCGATGGCGCACAAGTCAACGCTGTATTCGCCGGACCGCCTGCTTTATCCGATGAAGCGTGTCGACTTCGACCCCAACGGCGAGCGCAATTGCGCCAATCGCGGCGTTTCCGGCTACGAGCGGATTTCGTGGGAGGAGGCGCTCGACATCGTCGCCGGCGAGATCAAGCGCGTGAAACGCGAGCACGGGCACGGCGCCATCATGGCGAACCACGGCTCGCACCACACCTGGGGCAATATCGGCTACTACATCTCCGCCGCGTTCCGCTTCTTCAACATGATCGGCCACACCAAGGTCGTGCACAATCCGGATTCATGGGAAGGCTGGTACTGGGGCGCGATGCATCACTACGGCTACAGCATGCGGCTCGGCCAAACCGAGACCTATAGCTGCGTCGAGGACCTGATGCGGGAAGCCGAGCTGGTCGTGTTCTGGTCGGCCGATCCGGAGACGACGTCGGGCTCCTACGCCGCCCATGAGGGGACCATCCGCCGGCTGTGGCTGAACGAGCTCGGCATCGAGGTCGTCCATATCGATCCCTATTACAACAACTCGGCCGCGCTGCTCGGCGGCAAGTGGCTCGCGCCGAAGCCGGGTACCGACACGGCGATGGCGCTCGCGATCGCCTATGTGTGGATCAAGGAAGGCCTCTACGACAAGAAGTTCTGCGCCGATCGCTCCGTCGGTTTCGACAAATGGGCGGACTATGTGCTCGGCAAGGAAGACGGCGTGGCGAAGACGCCGGAATGGCAAGAGGGCGAGACCGGCGTTCCGGCGCGCGAGGTGCGGGCGCTGGCGCGGCGCTGGGGCACGCGCAAGACCTATCTCGGCGCCGGCGGCTGGGGCAACGGCCATGGCGGCGCCTGCCGTTCGGCGACCGGCATTCAGTGGGCGCGCGCGCTCGCCTGTCTCAACGCCATGCAGGGCATGGGCCGGCCCGGCGTCAATTACGGCCACATGCAATGGGGCACGCCGATCGATCTGCACTTCTATTTCCCCGGCTACTCCGACGGCGGCCTGTCCGGCGACCTCGAAGGCACCGGGCTTTCGATCAGCCTGTATCAGCGCATGCCGCATTTGTTGACGGTCAATCCGGTGGCGCAGCGCGTGCCGCGGCTGCAAATCCCGGAAGCCATTCTGGAGGGCAGGGCGGAAGGCTATCCCTGGGACGGCAAGACGATCGAGGGGCAGTTCCGCAAGTTCACCTATCCCGCGCCCGGCCATTCGCCGGTGAAGTTCTGGTACAAGATCGGCGGCGCGTCGATCGGCACGATGAACGACTCCAATCGTTACGTGAAGGCCTATCGCACCGACAAGCTCGAATTCGTCGTCAACCAGTCGATCTGGTTCGAGGGCGAGGCGAAATTCGCCGACATCATCCTGCCGGCCTGCACGCAGATGGAGCGCTGGGACATCTCCGAATTCGGCGGCACCGGCGGCTACGCCCTGCACGGCCAGACCCAGATGAATCACCGCGTCATCCTGATGCAGCACAAATGCATCGAGCCGCTCGGGGAATCGAAGTCCGATTTTCAGATCTTCACCGAGATTTCGAAGCGGCTCGGGCTTTCCGCCTATTTCTCCGAAGGCATGACGGAGCTCGACTGGGTCAAGCGCATGTTCGACGCTTCCGACCTGCCCAAGCATATTTCGTGGAAGCAATTCCTCAAGCGCGGCTATTTCGTCGTGCCGCCGCTCGACGAGAAGCATCGCGATCCGGTGGCGCTGCGCTGGTTCTACGAGGGACGCAAGAAGGACGTGCCCGAGCCGCATCCGCTGCCGGGCGACTACACCGAGAATTTCCTCGAAGGGTTGCAGACGCGGTCCGGCAAGTTCGAATTCGAGTGCTCGAGCCTCAAGCGTTTCGACGCCGACGATCCCGAGCGTCCGCCGATCGTCAAATATGCCCGCTCATGGGAAGGGCCGGGGACGGAGTTCGCGGAGCGCTATCCGCTGCAGTTGATCTCGCCGCACAACCGTTTCAGCTATCACACGCTCACCGACGGCAAGGAAAGCGCGGTCAACGACATCAAGGAGCATCGCGTTCTGGTCGGCGGCTATTACTATTGGGTCGCGCGCGTCAACAGCGAGGACGCGGCCGCGCGCGGCATTAAGGCGGGCGATCTCATCGCCCTCTACAACGATCGCGGCACGGTGATCTGCGCGGCGCAACTGACCGAGCGCCTGCCGCGCGGCGTCGTGCACTCCTATGAATCCTCTGCCGTTTACGATCCGGTCGGCGAGCCCGGCAATTCGCCCGATCGGGGCGGCTGCGTCAACCAGCTCACGCCGAAGCGTTCGATCGCGGCCAAGGTGACGGGCACGGCGGCCAATTCCTGCATGATCGAGATCAGAAAATGGACGGGCGCCGACGGCGCGTCCGCGAACACCGCGGCGACGCGGCGCGCGAGCGCCGAGCCGGCGCTGGCGAAGTGAGGGCGGATCATGAAAAAGTGGAACCTCCTCATCGACGTGGCCAAGTGCTTCAATTGCAACAATTGCGCGCTCGCCGCGCATGACGAGTATCACGGCAACAGCTTTCCCGGTTACGCCGAGGAGATGCCGCGTCTCGGCCATCGCTGGATCGATATCGTTCAATACGAGCGCGGCGTGTTTCCGATGGTCGACGTCTCCTATCTGCCGGTGACCTGCAACCATTGCGATGACGCGCCCTGCGCGAAGGCGGCGCGGAACGGCGCGGTGACCAAGCGTGCCGACGGCATCGTCATCATCGATCCGGTGAAGGCGAAGGGCCAGCGCCAGATCGTCGACGCCTGTCCCTACAAGGCGGCGTGGTGGAACGAGGAAAAGAGCCTGCCGCAGGCCTGGCCGTTCGACGCCCACCTGCTCGACAAGGGGTGGACGAAGACGCGCGGCGCGCAGTCCTGTCCGACCGAGGCGATGCGCTCGATCCTGGTCGAGGACGAGGAGATGGCGCGGCTGGCGCGCGAAGAAGGCTATCAGGTGCTCAATCCCGAATTCGGCACCCGGCCGCGCGTCTATTACAAGAACCTGCACCGCGTTCATACCGCGTTCGTCGGCGGCACCGTCGCCGGCGCGATCGATGGCGTGTCCGAATGCATCGCCGGGGCGCGCGTCACCTTGCGCAAGGGCTCGGCGGCGTTGCGTCACGCCGTCACCGACACGTTCGGCGATTTCCGCTTCGATGGTCTGGCGCGCGAAAGCGGCGCCTATGAAATCGAGGTCGAGGCGGACACGTTCAAGCCGGCGCGGCGTCCGTGCGCCGTCGCGGCCAGCATTCATGTCGGCGTGATCGAACTCGAGCGCGCCACCGCCTGAATTCCGCGTCGATCTTCATCGCCTCAAGGGGAGGAACTGCCAATGGCCTATATCTTCCACCAGGACGACCTGCCAAGGCTGGTCTCGGTCGTGCCGGGACGAGAGCGGATTTTCTTCGTCAACAAGGAGCTGACGAACATCGACGCGATGCTCGCGGGCGTGATGCATTACAAGCAGGGCGCGGCATCGCCCTATCACCTGCATGAGAACTGCGAGCACTTCTATTTCATCATCGACGGCGTTGGCACGGTCGAGACTCCGGACGGCGTCGAGGAAGTCAAATCCGGCGATCTGGTCTTCATTCCGGCCGAGGACAAGCATCGCCTGCGCGGCATCACGCCGCTCTTCTACTTCGAATTTCAGGCGCCGAACCGTTTCAAGACGACGATCCTCGACGGCACCAAGGAAGACCTGCTTTGGAACCGCATCGACGGCCGCGTCTGGACGCAGACTTGAAATGGCGGCGGGGCATCGCGCCCCATGACACGCCACACGAGGAGGAACACGCATGACGACGACTTTCATCGACACCAACACGCTGGCGCGCCAGGCGGGCGGCGCCGGCGGCGGATCGTTCACCGAGATCATCAACCGCGATCTGTGCGGGGCCGAGAATGTCGTCGGCATGCTGCGCTGGCTCGACGCGGGCGATGCGTTGCGCACCAGCGCCGATAGCGCCGATCACCAGCTTATCTACCTCATGGAGGGCGAAGGCGTGATCACGCTCAACTCCCAGGATGTCGCGGTTTCGAAGGGCGGCGGCATCTATCTCGGCCCCGCCGAATGGGCGACCATTCGCCAGAGCGGAGCGGCGCCGCTCAAGCTGCTCCATCTTGTGGTGCCCCCGCCGAAGTCGTAGGACGGCGATCCCGACGATCGCTGTCGCGGTCGGGCGGAGCCCCGGGAGGAATGTTTGAAACGCAAGAACGACGACATTGGCGCGGAGAAGCGCCTGGAGATGTACCGGTTGCAGGTCGAGATTCGCGACTGCGAGAAGCGGGCGCATGATTTGTTCCTGCAGAACCTTGTGAAGGGCACGGTGCATTTGTCGCTGGGGCAGGAGGCGGTCGCGGCGGGGGCGGCGGCGGCGATGCGACCGGGCGACCTGTCGTTCTGCACCTATCGCGGACACGCCCACACGCTGGCGCGCGGGGCGGCGATGGAAAAGGTGCTCGGCGAGTTGATGCAGCGCGACAACGGGCTGATGCGCGGCAAGGGCGGCTCGATGCATCTGACCTCGGTCGAGCACGGCGTGATGGGGTCCTACGCCATCATCGGGGCGCATCTGCCGATCGCCTGCGGCGCGGCGTGGCGGGCGCAATATCTCGGGCAGAAGGATGTCTCGGTCTGCTTCTTCGGCGACGGCACGACCAATATCGGCGCGTTCCACGAGGCGCTCAACTTCGCGGTGATCTGGAAGCTGCCGGTGATCTTCGTGTGCGAGAACAATCTCTATATGGAATACACGCCGATCAGCGAGGTGACGGCGGTGCCGCATCCGGCGGCCGACCGCGCCGCCGCCTATGGGCTTGATCGCATCGTCATCGACGGCAACGACGCCGACGTCGTCTATCGCACGATGCGGGCGGCGGTCACCAAGGCGCGCGCGGGCGAGGGGCCTTCGCTGATCGAATGTCTGACCTATCGCCACTCCGGGCATTCGCGCGCCGATCCGGCGAAGTATCGTCCGCCGGGCGAGCTCGAGGAATGGCTCAAGCGCGACCCGCTCACGATCTATCGCGCGCGGCTGAAGGAATTCGACATCGGCGAGGAGGCGATCGCGGCGATCGAGAAGGAATCGCGGCGCAAGACCGAGGAGGCGACGGCCGTCTGCAAGGCCGCGCCGTCGGCGCCCGCCGAGATACTGACGAGCGACGTCTACGCCGATGGGAGCTGGGCATGGCGGAACTGACCTATCGCGACGCCGTCGCGCGCGGCATCGCCCAGGAGATGCGGCGCGACGACACCGTCGTGTTTCTCGGCGAGGACGTGGCCAAGGCCGGCGGCGTGTTCAAGGCGACGGTGGGGCTGTACGAGGAGTTCGGCCCCTTGCGCGTGCGCGACACGCCGATTTCCGAGCAGGCCATTCTCGGCGCGGCGATGGGCGCGGCGATGACGGGGCTGCGGCCGATCGCGGAGCTGATGTTTTCCGACTTCGCCGCGGTGTGCTTCGATTTCATCGCCAACGAGTTTCCCAAGCTGCGCTACATGACCAACGGCCAGCTCGGCTGCCCCTTGGTGGTGCGCACCGGCAACGGCGGCGGCGCGCGTTTCGGGGCGCAGCATTCCCAATCGATCGAAAACTGGACGATGATGATCCCCGGCCTGAAGGTGGTCGCGCCGTCGACGCCGGTCGACGTGATCGGGCTGATGGCGGCCGCGGTGCGCGACGACAATCCGGTGATCTTTCACGAGCACAAGTCGCTTTACGCGATGAAGGGCGAGGTTCCGGACGGCGAGATCGTCGATACGCTCGGCACCGCGAAGGTGCGCCGCGCCGGCAAGGACGCCACCATCGTCGCGCTGGCGATGATGGTGCCGCGCGCGCTCGAGGCGGCGGAGAGGTTGAAGGCCGAGCACGGCATCGATTGCGAGGTGGTCGACGTGCGCTCGCTGGTGCCGCTCGACACCCAGACGATCCTGAATTCGATCGTCAAGACCGGGCGCCTGTTCACGGTGGAGGAAAATCCGAGGCTGTGCGGCTGGGGCGCGGAAATCGCCTCGATCGCGGCCGATGAAATCTTCTGGGACCTCGATGGGCCGATCGTGCGCATCACCACGCCGCATATTCCGCTGCCCGCCGCCGATCACCTCGAGGACCTCGCCATTCCGAGCGTGGCGCGCGTCGTCGAGCGCATCGCGCGCGTGATGAACGGGGCGACGCGATGAGGGGACCGGGGGCGGCGCGATGCCTTGGGCGAGGGAGGCGGCGATGGACGTGCTGATGCCGCAACTCGGCGAGACGGTGGCCGAGGGCAAGATCCTGGCGTGGTTCAAGAGCGTCGGCGATCACGTCAACGAAGGCGACAATATATTCGAGGTCGAAACCGACAAGGTGACGGTCGAGGTTCAGGCGATCGCCTCGGGCAAGCTCGCGGAAATTCGCGTCGACGCCGGCACCGTCGTCAAGGTTGGCGCCGTCGTCGCGGTGATCGGGGAGCCAAACGCCGCGGCTTCGCCCGCGCCGCGGCCGGCGGACAAGCCGGCGGCGAGCCCGCCGCCGACGCGGGCGTCGTCGGCCGCGCCGGTCGTGACGCCGCCGCCGCGCCCCGCCCCGGCGCTCGATCCGTTCAACGAGGTGCGCACCGCCGCCGGCGCTCATGGGCGATCGCGCGGGCCGGGCGATATCCGTATTTCGCCGCTGGCCCGGCGGATGATCGCGCAAGACGGCGTCGATCTCGACGCGCTCGTCGCGCAAGTCAAACAAAACGGCGAGAAGCGCGTCCTCGGGCGCCACGTGCGCGCCGCCGCGCGCACGCTCGCGCGGGCTCAGGCGCGGCACGCGCCGGCGCCGCTCGCGCTCGGCGCGGCCGACGACATCGTCACCCTCAACGCCGTTCGCCAGAGAACGGGCGAACGCCTGCGGGAGTCATGGCGCACCGCGCCCCATGTGTTCCAGGCGATCGACGTCGATTTCGGCGCGGTCGACGCCACGCGCGCCGCGCGGAAGGAACGCTTCAAGAAGCAGTTCGGCTTCTCGCTGACCTATCTGCCGTTCATCGCGCGCGCGGTGTGCATGGCGATTCGCGACTTCCCGAACATCAACGCGCGCTTCGACGGCGACCGGCTGCTGGTCTCGCGCGATGTCAATCTCGGCATCGCGGTCGACCTTTCCTTCAACGGCTTGGTCGTGCCGGTGGTGCGTCACGCCGATGATCTGACGCTGGAGGGCCTCGCCAAGGCGATGCAGCGTCAGGCCGAGAAGGCGCGCGCGGGAAAAATGACGCCCGACGACATGACCGGCGCGACCTATACGATCTCCAACAACGGCGCGTTCGGAACGATGTTCACCGCTCCGATCATCAACGCGCCGCAGGTGGCGATCCTTTCAACCGACGCGGTGCGCAAGCGGCCGGTGGTCGTCGAGACGCCGCAAGGCGAGACCATCGCCGCGCGCCCGGTCGGCGTCGTGGCGCAAAGCTTCGATCACCGCGCCTTCGACGGGGCCTATTCCGCCGCGTTCCTGTCCCGCCTCAAGGAAATCCTCGAAACGCGTGACTGGGCCGCCGAATTCAATTAGGCAGGAAGTGGCGGGCGCGCCGACCCGGGCGCCGATCGCGGCGCGGCCGGCGCCGGGACCGATTCGGCGCCGAAACCGATCCGGCGCGCCGCCTTGCGAAGGCGGGACGGGAAAGCCATGGAAGCTCCACTCAATCCATTCAAGCAGGCGCTGCGCGAGCGCCGGCAGATCATCGGCATGTGGCTTGCGATGGGCAGCCCCTACACCGCGGAGATGTGCGCGGACGCGGGGTTCGACTGGCTGCTGATCGACGCCGAGCACGGCCCAAACGATTTGCGCTCCGTTCTCGCCCAGCTCCAGGCGATCGCCGGCTATCGCGCCATGCCCGTGGTGCGCCCGCCGATGGGGGAGCCATGGTTCATCAAGCAGCTTCTCGACATCGGCGCCCAGACATTGCTGGTGCCGTTGGTGGAGACGCGGGAACAGGCCGAGGCGCTGGTGGCGGCGACGCGTTACCCGCCGCGCGGCATTCGCGGCGTCGGCGCGTCGATGGCGCGCGCTTCCGCGTTCAGCCGGCGCAACCGCTATCTCGCGACCGCCGACGAGCAGATTTGCCTGCTCGTTCAGGTCGAGACGGCGACCGGCCTGAAGAACCTCGAAGCCATCGCGACGGTCGAGGGCATCGACGGCGTGTTCATCGGCCCGTCCGATCTGTCGGCGGGGCTCGGGCATCTTGGCAATCCGACGCATCCGGACGCGCAACGGGCGATCGAGGAGGCGATCGGCCGCATCCTGGCGGTCGGCAAGCCGCCCGGCATTCTGTTCGGCGACGAGACCTATGCGCGGCGCTATCTCGAACTTGGCGCGGTTTTCGTGGGCGTCGGCACGGATGTCACCTTGTTCGTCCGGACGGTGCAGGGGTTGAGCGGGCGCTTCGGGCTTTCGCCGGCGCCCGATGTCGCCAAGCCCGCGGGTCCCTCCGTCTATTGATTGCCGGACCGACGCCGACGAGGCGAGGCGTGATCGCGCGCCGTGCCGGTTCCGGCGCTGACGCGAAGTAAAATTCCTCGCCTCGCGCCCCGCTTGTGCCGCGCGACGGAACGGGAGTTCGGCGTCGACGCGCGAATATCGCGATGCGCGAATATCGGCGCGGCGCGGGTCCCGTGCAAAAATGGTTTTATCTTCAACTATTCATGGATTTACGACCGGCGAATTCCCGATTTTTCGGAAAGTTTGCCTGGAATCGCGCGCCGCAAGCCTCCGGCCGCCGCGCCATGCCGCCCGGGATGCCGGCCGAATCGGTGTCCGCGACGTTATCCCGGACGGCGTCCGAAAAGTGCTTCACTCCCTTCGGCGTCTTGCTTTAGTGTTAGCGCGGAGGAGGGCGTCACGCGGAAGTTCGGGGCGTGCGCTCGCGACATGGCAACGCGATCGCCGCGATGCCGACGCCGTGATTTCAACGCGGCGGTATCAACGCGGCGAAATCAACGCGCCAAGACGACGCCAATAGAATGCGGCAAGGAGGAATGCGAAATGAAGTCCAGCCTCGCGGTCGGGGTGAGCCATACGCACCGGGTCTCGGTCGACCGGGCGCGGACCATCAGTTTCATGGGCGAGGAGGGGCGCGTCTACGGCACGCCCTTCATGGTTCTCGACATGGAGCACACGTGCCGCGACCTGATCATGCAGCACGCCGACGCCGGCGAGGACTCCGTCGGCATCGAGATCGCGACGACGCATGTCGCCGCCACGCCGTTGGGATGGAACGTCGAGATCACGGCCAAGGTCGTGGCGGTCGAGGGTCGCAAGATCACTTTCGAGCTGACCGCCAAGGATGACGTGGAGCCGATCGGCAAGGGTACGCACACGCGCGTGGTCGTCGACGTGGCCAAGACTCAGGAACGCGTCAAGGCGAAGCAGGCCAAGCGCCCCGCCTAGGCTCGATCGGCGAGGATAATCGAAGCGGGCCTACCAATCATCGGGTGACCAAGGCCATGGCCGCGCAAGCTTCCACCGACGAACGTTACGTCTCGACCTATTGCTACCAGTGCGTGGCGGGGCCGGACCTTCTCAAGGTCCGCATCCAGGACGGCGTGGCGACCGAGGTGCAGCCCAATTTCGACGCCGCCGATGTGCATCCGGCCGGCGGCAAGGCCTGCGTGCGCGCGTTCGGCCTCATTCAGAAGGCCTATACGCCTTACCGCGTTCTGTATCCGATGAAGCGGACGAATCCGCGGAAGGGTCGCGACGAGGATCCGGGTTTCGTTCGCGTGTCGTGGGACGAGGCGCTCGATCTCGTCGCCGCCAAGCTCAAGGAGGCGCGCGCGGCCGGGCTGCTCGACGAGACGGGCTATCCGCGCGTGGCGGCGAGCTTCGGCGGCGGCGGCACGCCGACGGCCTATATGGGAACGCTGCCGGCGTTCCTGGCGGCCTGGGGTCCGGTCGACATGAGCTTCGGCTCCGGTCAGGGCGTCAAGTGCACGCATTCGGAACATCTCTACGGCGAATTCTGGCATCGCGCCTTCACCGTCGCGCCGGATACGCCGCTCAGCGAATATGTCGTTTCGTTCGGCGGCAACGTCGAGGCCTCCGGCGGTGTCTGCGGCGTCAAGCGTCACGCCGACGCGCGCAAGCGCGGCATGAAGCGCGTGCAGGTCGAGCCGCATCTGTCCATCACCGGCGCGTGTTCGGCAGAGTGGATCCCGATCAAGCCCAAGACCGACGTCGCCTTCATGTACGCCATGATCCACGTGGCGCTGCGGGAGGCCGCGCGCGCCAAGCTCGACATCCCGTTCCTGAAGGGCCACACCTCGTCGCCCTATCTCGTGGGTCCGGGCGGCTATTATCTGCGCGACGAGGCCACCCGCAAGCCGATGATCTGGGACACGGCGGCCAAGCGCGCGGTCGCCTTCGACACGCCGGGCATCGATCCGGCGCTCGAGGGAAGCTTCGTCGTCTCCGGCGTCGAGGTCGGACCCGACAACGAGATCGCGCGCCACGCGGAGGCGCGGGTCGAGCCCGCCTTCGCGCGTCTGGTGGCGCATATGGCGCCCTATTCGCCGGAATGGGCGAGCGCGATCTGCGATGTCGAGGCGGCCTCGATCCGCCGGATCGCCAACGAATATCTCGATCACGCGCGCGTCGGCGAGACGATCGAAATCGAGGGCGTGACGTTGCCGTTCCGACCGGTGGCGATCACGCTCGGCAAGACGGTCAACAACGGTTGGGGCGGCTTCGAATGTTGCTGGGCGCGTACGCTGCTCGCCTGCCTCGTCGGCGCGCTGGAGGTGCCGGGCGGCACGCTCGGCACGACCGTGCGGCTCAATCGTCCCGCCGACAATCGCTGGTCGAGCGTCGTGCCCGGGCCGGATGGCTTCATGCAATATCCGATGAATCCGACGAGCCGCGAGGAATGGGTCTCGCGCCCGCCGGTGCGTTCGGGTCACCGCACGCTGGTGCCGCTGGTGGCGAATTCGGCATGGAGCCAGGCGCTGGGGCCGACCCATCTGGCCTGGATGCAGCAGACCGAGACATTCGAGAACTTCCCCAAGGCCGCGCCGCCCGACGTCTGGTTCGTTTATCGGACCAACCCGGCGATCTCGTTCTGGGATACCGAGCGCGTCAGCCGGACGATGGCGAAGTTTCCCTTCATCGTCTGCTTCGCCTTCACGCGCGACGAGACCAATCACAACGCCGACGTGCTGCTGCCCGATTGCACCGATCTCGAGGGGCTGCAACTCCTGCGCATCGGCGGGACGAAATACAACGAGCAATTCTGGGATCACCAGGGCTTCGCGCTGCGCAACCCCGCGGTTCCGCCGCAGGGCGAGGCGCGCGACTTCACTTGGATCGCGACGGAAATCTGCCGGCGCGTCGGCCTGCTGCGTGAATATAACGAGGCGATCAATCGCGGCGCCGCCGGCGTGGCGCTGCGGGGCGGCAACTACGATTTCTCGCTCGATCTCGACAAGGCCCACGGCGTCGAGGCGATCTGGGACGCGAGCTGCCGCGCGGCCAGCGCGGAAATCACCGACGGGGCCGAAAGTCAGGGGCTCGACTGGTTCCGCGAGCACGGCTTCCGCGTCAAGCCGTTCTCGCGTCTGCGCTGGTATCTCTACCCGTCGCTGATCGAGAAGAAGCTGCGTTTCGAAATGCCATATCAGGAACAGCTCATGCGCATCGGGCGCGAGCTCGAGCGCCGGCTGCACGAGAACGATATCCATTGGTGGGACACGCAGCTCACCGAATACGAGCCGATGCCGCATTGGCGCGACCTGGAGAAGACCTGGGAGAGCGCGCTCGCCAAGCACTTCCAGGTCAAGATCGACGACTATCCGTTCTGGCTGGTGACCACGCGGAGCATGCAATATTCCTGGGGCAACAATGTCGGCGTGCAGCTCATGCGCGAGCTGTCCGGCAATGTCGCCGGCCACGGCAGCGTGGTGATGAATTACGCCGCCGCCGAACGGCTCGGGCTTTCCGACGGCGACGAGGTCGAGGTCGCCTCGCCGCTCAACAAGACGCGGGGCAAGGTGATGCTGACCGAGGGCATCCGTCCCGACACGATCCTGATGATCGGCCAATTCGACCATTGGGTCACGCCTTTCGCCAAGGACTTCCACGCGCCCAGCATGAACAAGCTGGTGCCGATGCTGATCGAGTTGACCGACTCGACCGGATCGAGCGCCGATCTGGTCAAGGTCAGGGTGGACAAGATTGGGGGAACGGCGTGACGCGCTGGGTCATGCTCGCCGATCTGGAACGGTGCGTCGGCTGCCAGACCTGCGCGGCCGCCTGCCGCCATACCAACGCGACATCGCCCGCGGTGCAGTGGCGCAAGGTGCTCGACATCGAGGCGGGCAAGTTCCCGAACGTGTCGCGCACTTTCGTTCCGGTCGGCTGCCAGCATTGCGCCGATCCGCCCTGCATGCATGTGTGCCCGTCGACGGCCACGCGCAAACGCGCCGACGGCATCGTCACCATCGACTACAACATCTGCATCGGCTGCGCCTATTGCGACGTGGCGTGCCCCTATCAGGCGCGCTTCAAGGTCGGCGCCATCGAACACGCCTATGGCGCGACAGCGATCCAGAACGAGATGGAGCGCGAGAACCCGGCCATGATCGGCGTGGTGCAGAAATGCACCTTCTGCGCCGACCGGATCGATTTCGGCCTCGCCAACGGTCTCGTGCCCGGCGTCGATCCGCGCGCGACGCCGGCCTGCGTCAACGCCTGCATCGCCGACGCGCTCAAATTCGGCGATCTCGACGACCCCGACGGCAATGTCGCGCGGCTGCTCGAGACCAATCGCCATTTCCGCATGCATGAGGAACTTGGCACCGAGCCGGGCTTCTATTATCTCTACGATCACGCGGGTGACGGCGGCGCGGCCGCGGCCGAGGTCACGCGCGCCTCGCCGCACGATCCGGAAGCCAACCGCGTGCGCACGCGCGGCGTCGAGCCGTGGCATCAGCAGCATTGGGATTGGAAGGCGGCCGGCAATTTCTTGACCGGCGGAGTGGGGTCGGGATTGTTCGCCGCCGCCACGCTCGCCGCGCTGATGGGTTTTCCGGTCGTGCCGCTCGGCCTGTTGGCGGCCCTGCTAATCGCGATCGGCCTGTTTCTCGTCTTCCTCAAGATCGGCCGCCGGCTGCGATCGATATTCGTGCTGCGCCAGCCGGGCCGCTCCTGGATGTCGCGCGAGGCATGGGTGGCGGGCGGATTCTTTCCGCTCGCGATGCTCGCGATCCTGACCGACGAGGCGATCTGGTGGACGCTTGCCGGCGTCCTCGCGCTGGCGTTTCTCTATTGCCAGGCGCGAATTCTGGAGCAGGCCAAGGCGATCCCGACCTGGCGCGCGAGCACCATCGTGCCCGTGATCGTGCTGAGCGGATTGGCGGAAGGCGCGGGCGCGTTTCTCATCGCGACCGCGACGCTTTTCGAACTTGGTTCGCTTTCGACCGTCACGGCGGTCGTCACCGGCGGCCTCGTCGTCGCGCGCGACGTCGCCTGGCGCACGCATCGTCGCGGCCTCGACATCGACGGCGCGCCGACGCTGGCGCTGGAAGCGCTCGACGGGCTTCGTCCGGTGTCGCTGGCGCTCGGCCTGATCGTGCCGGTCGTCGGCATTGTCATCGGATTGATCGCGCCGCCCGCCGCGCCGATCCTGTACGTGATCGCCGGCGTCGCCGCGATGGTGTCGGGTCTGTGGTACAAGTTTGTCCTCGTCACCCGCGCGGGCTACAATCAGGGCTACGCGCTCAGGCACACGCCGACGCGCGGCGAAGGTGCCATCGGCCCCGCGGTCAAGCCGGGATGGAAAACTCAGGAAGTGTGATCCGCGCCGCGCCGGGCCGGACGGCGGGGACGCCCGGCCGCGACCGGCGTGCCCACGCTGTCGCCGATTGAGTTCGCCGATCAAATTCGCCACTCGAATTCGCCATTCGAATTCGCCAATCGAGATTGTCTTCCCGGAGATCCATGATGACCGAGGCCGTTCCGCAACTCGCGACCGAATATGTGTTCAGCCTGACGATCGCGGTCGGCCCGCCGATCGAGGTCGGCGAGACGGTTGGCGGGGCGCGGCGCGTCATTCCGATTCTTGGCGGATCGCTGCACGGTAAGACGATGAGCGGACATATTTTCGAGACCGGCGGCGCGGATTATCAGATCGTCCGCGCGGACGGATTGACCGAGCTTCACGCGCGCTATGCCATCGAGATGGCCGATGGAGCGCGCATCTATGTCGAGAATTCCGGCATTCGCTCCGGCCCGCGCGAGGCGCTCGAAAAAATCCGGCGCGGCGAGGCGGTCGATCCATCGCTCGTGTATTTTCGTTCAGCGCCGCGCTTCGAAACCGAAAGCCCGACCTATCGCTGGCTGACGCAATCGATTTTCGTCGCCAGGGGCGCGCGCCATCCCGACCGGGTCGAGATCGACGTATTCCGCGTACTCTGAAGATATCGCCGCGACCGGCATTGGCGCGCGACGGGACGCTCGCGCGCCCGCGCTCAGGGCAGGCGTCGCGCCAGGTCCTTGAGGATGCCGAGGAAGGCCGCGCGCTCCTTCTTGCCGATGACCCGGTCGAGATTGCGCTCGTGACGCCGCGCGCAGGCGAGCAGCGCGCGCATGGCGCGTTGTCCCGACGGCGTCAACGTCAGATGGTAATTGCGCCGGTCATGGCGGGCCTGGACCCGGCGCACGAGCCCGCGCTGTGACAGCATCGCCAGCACCGGCGTCAGCGTCGACTTGTCGCAGCCGCTGGCCTGGCTCAAGAGCGTCTGGGTGATGCCGGGATTTTCGCCGATCAGCACGATCGTCGCGAACCATCCCGGTCGCGGCAGATCATAATTGCGCGCCTCGCGGCTGAAGGACTGGAACGAGGCCGCTTGCGCCAGCCGCAGATTGAATCCGATCCATTCGCCGAGCGGGCCAAGCTTGACCCGGCTTTCACCGGACGATGCCGCGGCGCGAGACCGCGTTGCAGCATCGCGTTTCGCGGAGGACGTTTTTCTCGCGGATGTGACCATCGGCGCCCCAGTTCCGCGAGCATTCCCCGCGGATCGTTTGTTCCCCAACCAATCGCCTTTACAAGCAATAACATTTCAGGCTGAATAGTCGACAACAATAGCAAGATAGCGATCATAGGGGAGGATGTCATGCAATCAGTCGAAATGCGATCGCGGCGCGCGCGTCGTCTCGGCGTCATGCTGCTCGGGCTGGGCGCGGCGCTCGCCGGTCCCGCTGGGACCGCGGCGGCGCAGGACAAGACATTCGAACTCAAGCTGTCGCATTGGGTTCCGCCGAGCCACCCGTTGCAGAAGGCGCTCGAGGAGTGGGGCGCGTCGGTCGAGCAGGCGTCCGGCGGCACCATCAAGTCCAAGGTTTTTCCGGCGCAGCAACTCGGCAAGGCGTTCGACCACTACGACATGGCGCGCGACGGCATCGCCGATCTGACTTACATCAACCCCGGCTACCAGCCCGGCCGTTTCCCGATCATCGGCGCGGGCGAACTGCCATTTCTGATCAGCAACGGCAAGGGCGGTTCGCAGGCGATCGACGCATGGTACCGCAAATACGCCGACAAGGAGATGAAGGACGTCAAGTTCTGCCTGGCGTTCGTGCACGATCCCGGCAGTCTCCATTCCAAGACGAAGAAGATCAGCGTGCCCGGCGACATCAAGGGCATGAAGATTCGCCCGGCGCACGCCACCATGGCGACTTTCGTCACGCAACTCGGCGGAACCAACGTGCAGTCGAGCGCGCCGGAAGTGCGCGACATCCTGGAGAAGGGCGTCGCCGACGCGGTCACCTTCCCCCGGGGATCGGTGTCGCTGTTCGGGATCGACAAGGTGACCAAGTATCACATGGACGTTCCGCTCTACGCGACGACTTTCGTCTTCGTCTTCAACAAGGACAAGTACGGCCAGATGTCCGCGGCGCAGAAAAAGGTCATCGACGACCACTGCACCAACGAATGGGCGTTGAAGGTGGCCGGTCCATGGGCGGACTACGAGCACAATGGCATCGCCAAGCTCAAGGCGGACGCCGCGCACGAGGTCGACGCGTTGACGCCGGCTCAGCTCGCGGAATGGCGGGCCGCCGCGGCGCCGCTCGAGAAGAGCTGGGCCGATAACGTGAAAAAGGCCGGCGGCGATCCCGATGCGATCATGAAGGAATTCAAGGAACAATTGGCGAAGTTCAAGTCGGCCCTCTGACGTTCGTGGCGCGAGGTGACCGGCTCCAGCCGTCGCTTCATCAACGCGATCGGGGTGACGCGGCGGCGGCGAGCGCGCCGTCGTGGCCCCGATCGTCTCCGGGGAAATCTCGGGGCGACATCATCGGCGAATGTGTGTCGACCGGATCAAGATCATGCCTAGCAATTCGATGGACCGCTTCATCGACCTGATCGAGTGGATCGCCGCGTTGTTCATCGGCATCGTCACCGTCGACGTGTTCGTGACGGTGATGCTGCGCTATTTCTTCAACATCGCGATTCCGGACGCTTACGATTTCGGCCAGCTTCTGCTTGGCATCCTGATCTTCTGGGGCATCGCCGCGACCTCGTATCGGGGCACGCATATCACCGTCGACCTGATCTGGGCCAATGTCGGCCCGCGCTATCAGCGCTGGATCGATATTTTCGCCACGCTGGTCCTCCTGTTCGTGGTGGTGGTGCAGACCTACACGCTTCTCGACAAGGTCACGAGCACGCGCGCGGCCAACGTTCTGACCTACGATCTGCGGCTTTCGGTATGGCCGTTCTTTCTGGTCGCCTGGATCGGCGACGTCGCCGCCGTTCTGCTTATCATCGTGCGCGCGTACCGGCTGATCTTCCGGCCGGATCTGCTCGCCGCCAACCAAGCCCTTATCAAACCGGTTGAATGAGAATTCGCGCATGAGCGGCGACGCGGTGGCGGTTATCGGTTTCATCACACTGTTCGTGTTGATGCTCCTGCGCGTGCCGATCGGCATGGCGATGGGATTGGTCGGCGTCGGCGGCTTCGCCTATCTCTCGGGGAGCGGGCCGGCATTGAAAATCGTCGGTCATACCACCATGCGCACGGTGACCGATTTCAACTTCGCGGTAATTCCGCTGTTTCTGCTGATGGGCTCGCTCGCCAGCACGTCCGGCATGAGCCGCGAGTTGTTTCGCGGCGCCAATGCGTTTGTCGGGCATCTGCGCGGGGGCCTCGGCATCGCCACGATCGCGGCCTGCGGCGGCTTCGCGGCGATCTGCGGTTCGTCGGTGGCGACGGCGGCTACGTTCTCGCGCGTCGCCTATCCGGAAATGCGCCGCTACGGCTATCCGCAAGGTTTCGCCACCGGCGTGATCGCGGCGGGCGGCACGCTCGGGATCATGATCCCGCCGTCGACGGTCTTCGCGGTCTACGGCCTGATCACCGAACAGGACGTGGGCAAGCTGTTCGTCGCCGGCATCATTCCCGGCGTGCTCGCCATTGTCATGTACATGGCGACCATTTCGGTCATCGGAATATTGCGGCCCGGCGTCCTGCCCGCCGGCCAGCGCCACACCTGGCGCGAGCGGCTGGATGGAATCAAGGAAATCTGGGCGACTACCCTGCTGTTCGCGTTCGTCATCGGCGGCATCTATGGCGGCATGTTTACGGCGACGGAGGCGGCCGCGATGGGCGCGGGCGGCGCGTTTCTGATCGGGCTGGCGCGGCGCCGACTATCCAGGGAGGACGTGCTGCGCTCCCTCCTGGAAGCGACGCGCACCACGGCGGCGGTGTTCACCGTGCTGATCGGGGCGCTGCTGTTCGGCTATTTTTTGACCATCACCCAGACGCCGCAAAAGATCACCGAGTTTCTCGGAGCGCTCGGTCTTGGCCGCTACGGCATCCTCGCCATCATCATGTTGATGTATCTCGTTCTTGGCTGCCTGATGGACGCCCTGGCGATGATCATCCTGACTATCCCGATCATCTTTCCCCTCATCAAATCGCTCGGATTCGATCCGATCTGGTTTGGCGTGCTCGTGGTGATGACGGTCGAGCTCGGCCTCATTCACCCACCGGTCGGCATGAATATCTTCGTCATCAAGAGCGTGATCGACGACGTCAAGATATCGACGATCTTCTACGGCGTGCTGCCCTTCATCATCACCGACATCATCCGGCTGATCATCCTGATCATGTTCCCGGTGATCGCTCTTTGGCTGCCATCGCGCATGTGAGGCCGGCGCGGAGAGACAATGGAAAGATCGTTCAAGAAGGAAACGCGAGCGTTACGGCTCGGCGCGGGCGAGGTGTTTCGCGGCGAGGGCATTCTCGCCGTCACCAAGGCGCTGCTGCAGTCCGGCGTGAGTTATGTCGGCGGCTATCAGGGCGCGCCGGTGTCGCATCTGCTCGACGTCATGGTCGAGGCCGAGGATCTGCTCGCCGAATTGGGCGTGCATGTGGAGACGTGCACCAACGAGGCGTCGGCCGCCGCGATGCTGGGCGCGTCGATCAACTATCCGGTGCGTGGCGCGGTGACGTGGAAATCGATCGTCGGCACCAATGTCGCCGCCGACGCGCTGTCCAACCTCGCTTCGCCCGGCGTCATCGGCGGCGCGTTGATCGTGCTGGGCGAGGATTACGGCGAGGGCGCGAGCGTCATCCAGGAGCGCTCCTACGCCTTCGCGATGAAGTCGGGAATCTGGCTGCTCGACCCGCGGCCCGAATTGTCGGTCATCGTCGACGCGGTCGAAAAGGGGTTCGAGCTTTCGGAGGCCTCGCACGCGCCGGTGATGCTCGATCTGCGTATCCGCGCCTGCCATGTCACCGGCGAATTCGTCGCCAAGGACAACAGGCCGGGGCGATGGTCGATGCTCAATCGCTTCGAGCGGCCGGCGGCGTTCGATTACGGGCGGCTGTCGCATCCGCCGGTCACGTTCGTCCAGGAGCGGTTGAAAATCGAGCAACGCCTGCCGGCGGCGCGTGACTTCATTCGCGCCAACGCGCTCAACGAAACGCTCGCGGGCGATCTGGGCGATATCGGCATCGTCACGCTGGGCGGACTGTTCAACTCGACCATGCGCGCGCTCGAACGGCTGGGTCTCGCCGACATTCATGGCGCCAGCCGTGTGCCGATCTATTGCATGAATGTCGCCTATCCGTTGGTGCCGGACGAAGTCAAGGCGTTCTGCGCGGGCAAGCGCGCGGTGCTGGTGGTCGAGGAGGGCAGCCCGGAGTTCGTCGAGCAGCAGATCAATGTCGAGCTGCGCCGCGCCGACTTGCGAACGCGCGTGTTCGGCAAGGACGTGCTTCCGGCGGCGGGCGAATACACCGCCGAGGCGCTGTTGAAGGGACTGTCGCAATTCATCGCCGCGACCACGCCGGCCGGGCTCGACGCGGACGAGATCGTCGCGCGGGCGGACGCCATTCTCGGCGAGCGGCGACGGATCGCGGCGAGCGTCGGCGACGTGCCGCCGCGTCCGCCGACCTTTTGCACCGGCTGTCCCGAGCGGCCCGTCTTCGCCGCGCTCAAGCTCGCGCAGGCCGAAGTGGGGCCGGCCCATATCGCGGCCGATATCGGCTGCCATGCGTTCGCGACCTTCGCGCCGTTTCATTCCGGTCACTCGATCCTCGGTTATGGCATGAGCCTGGCGAGCGCCGCGGCCGTGGCGCCGCACATGCGCCGGCGACCGATCGCGGTGATGGGCGACGGCGGCTTCTGGCACAATGGCGTGATCACCGGCGTGACGTCGACCCTGTTCAACAAGGGCGACGGCGTGCTGATCGTCCTGCAGAACGGCTACACCTCGGCGACGGGCTTGCAATTCATGCCGTCGAGCCTTCAGGCGCGCGTGGGCGGCGGCGGCGGCATCAGCATCGAGCGGACGCTGCGGGCGCTCGGCGTCGGCTGGCTGAGGCGCGTCCGCAGCTACAGCGTCGCGCGCATGTCGGGCGCGATCAAGAAGGCGCTGCGAAGTCCGACGCCCGGCCTCAAGGTGGTCATCGCCGACGGCGAGTGCCAGCTCGCCCGTCAGCGGCGCGTGCGCGGCGAGGAAGCCGACCGCCTCGCGCGCGGCAAGCGCGTCTCGCAGGTCCGCTTCGGCGTCGATGACGCGATTTGCACGGGCGACCATTCCTGCATCCGGCATTCGGGATGCCCGTCGCTGACGCTGAAGGAAAATCCCGATCCGTTGAAGACGGACCCGGTGGCGACGGTCACGGAAAGCTGCGTCGGCTGCGGCCTGTGCGGCGAGGTCGCGCATGCCGCGGTGCTGTGCCCGTCGTTCTATCGCACCGAGATCATCCGCAATCCGAACGCATGGGACCGCTTCGTCTTCGCGCTGCGCGCGCGCTTGCTCGCATGGATCGCCGGCAAGGCCAAGGGAGCGACGGCGTGAGCGCGTCGGTTCGCCCGGTCACGCTTCTCATTTCCGCGCTTGGCGGCGAGGGCGGCGGCGTGCTGACCAACTGGATCGTCGCGGCCGCGGAAAGCCTCGGTCTGCCGGTGCAGAGCACGTCGATCCCGGGCGTCGCCCAGCGCACGGGATCGACGACCTACTATGTCGAGATGATGCGCGCGCCGCCGGTCGGCGGCCGCCGCGCGATCTTCGCGCTGACGCCCGGTATCGGCGACATCGACCTGTTCGTCGCGAGCGAACTGCTGGAGGCAAGCCGCGCGGTCGCGGCGGGCTATGTGACGCCGGAGCGCACGACCGTGATCGCTTCGCGCCATCGTCACTACGTCATCAACGAAAAGGTTGCGATGGGCGACGGACGGCTTTCGGCCGAGCGCCTCGCGGTCACGGTCGGCGCCCATGCGCGGTCGTGCGGGCTCGTCGACATGGACGCGCTGGCGCGGCGGAGCGGCGCGATGATCAACGCCGTCATGCTCGGCCTGATCGCGGGTTCGGGGTTGCTGCCGATCCCCGCCGAAGCGTTCGAACGCGCGATCGAGGAAGAAGGCAAGGGAGTCGATGCCAATCTGCGCGGCTTTCGCGCGGGGCTCGCCGCGAGCCGCGACGAGGCGCCGGCGGACAAGAACGGACCGTCGCCCGCGCCGCCATCTTGGCCGGTCGCGGCCGAGATTCCGCCCGAGGTCGCGGCCGAGATTTCGGCCGAAATCGCCGAGCCCGCGCGCGCGATCGCCATGGAGGCCATGCGGCGGCTCGCCGCCTATCAGGACGAAGCCTACGCGCGCTCCTATCTCGACCGGCTCAAGCAGGTTTGCGCGGCCGAACGCGCGGCGGGCGGCGATGGCGCGGTGGCGCGGGAGACGGCGCGTCATCTCGCGCTGCGCATGGCCTATGACGATGTCGCGCGCGTCGCCGCGCTCAAGCTCGATCGGGCGCGCCTTGCCGCGATCCGCGCGGCGCGTGGGGCGGGCGACGACACGCCGCTTGCCATCCACGAATTTCTCAAGCCCGGCATCGAGGAACTCTGTGCGCTGCTTCCCCCGCGCCTCGGCCGGGGCATCATCGGATTTGTCGAGCGGCGAGGCTGGCGCGACCGGCTTTCCTTCGGCATGAAGATCCAGAGCCGGTCGGTGAGC
Source organism: Xanthobacteraceae bacterium (assembly GCA_041918675.1). GTDB lineage: Bacteria > Pseudomonadota > Alphaproteobacteria > Rhizobiales > Xanthobacteraceae > SCUB01. The sequence goes on along the minus strand of JAYRVF010000005.1, from coordinate 12,808 downwards.
GGTCACCTGATGCTGCTGGCGTTGTCGCGGCTCAAGCGCCTCCGTCGCGCCGGCATGCGCTTCGCCGACGAGCAGGCCTTCATCGAGGCGTGGCTCGCCGACATTCGCGCCGCATGCGCCAAGTCACCTTCGCTCGCGCGGGAGATCGCCGCCTGCGCCGGCCTGATCAAGGGCTATGGCGAGACGCATCGACGTGGAAAGGCAAGCTACGGGACGATCGCCGCGCGGGTCATCCGTCCCGCGCTCGAGGGCGCGCTGGCGCCGGACACGGCCGCCGACGCCGTCATGAACGCACGCGTCGCCGCGCTTGCCGACCCCGAGGGCAAGGCGCTCGCCGCCTGCGTCGCCGCGATCGGTGAGGCGTCGCGGTCATGAAGCCCGGCCGCGCGACCGGCGGGCGGAGAGCCCGTGCGTCAGCCGTCGAGGCCCGACGCCAGCGCCTGCACGCGCGCGATGACGGACCAGTCGCGTTCGCCGTCGCCGTCGTTGATCGCGGCCAGCAGGTGATCGCGATAGACGCCGAGGCTCGGCAGCGGAACGCGCGCCGCGTCGGCGGCCGCCAGCGTCAGGTCGGCGTCCTTGAGCGCGAGCAAGGTGGTGAAGCCGACATTGTCGAAGGCGCGCTCGGCGATGAGGCGGCCGTAATTCTTATAGGCCGGCGCGGAGAACAGGCCCTCGGTCAGCACCTCGTAGAAGACCTGGGGGCTCACGTCATATTTGCGGGTGAGGGCGAAGGTCTCCGCCATCGCTTCGATGGCGCAGGCGATCGCCATGTTGTTGGCGAGCTTGACGACGGAGGCGCTTTCCGGCCGCTTGCCGGCGTCGAAGACGCGCCGGCCGATCCGGTCGAACAGCGGCTGGCAGAGCGCGACCGCCTCGGCCGCGCCGGCCGCCACGATCCCCAATTGCCCGGCGGCCGCGGCATCCGGCCGGCCGAGGACAGGCGCGGCGACGAAGCCCTGGCCGGCGTCGCGATGGCTTTCGGCGACCTCGGTGATCGTCGTGGCGCCATGGGTGCCCATGCAGAGATGGACGGCGCCGGGGGCGAGGCAGGCGAGCAGTCTGTCGGTCCCGTAGACGACCTCGCTCAGCGCGTCGTCATCGGCCAGCATGGTGACGACCAGGTCGCGGTCCTTGCAGACCTCGGCGATCGTGGTGCGGTGCACCGCTCCCGCCTGGACGAGATCGGCGGCCTTTTCCGGGCTGCGGTTGAAGACGGCGAGGTGATGGTCCCCGTTCAGGAGACGCGACGCCATTGCCCGCCCCATGCGTCCGAGGCCGATGAAACCGATCTTCATGCGATTGATCCTCCATTCACCCGCGCGTCCCGGATCTCGCGCCTCGAGCCTACGGGTGGTAGGACCCGAACCCAGGACGCCGCTCCCGACATGCGTCTCGCCAAAGCCGGCGCGCCTGTCTAACCTAGCAAACACTCCGTGCCGCGACAGGCACGCAACCGGGGAACACGTCGCATGAAATACAACCGTCCGCAATCGACCGCCGCGTGGGGGATGATGGCGAAGGATTGGGAGCAGGGGGTTGACTATCACCGCCTGTCGAAGGAACGGCTGAAGCGGGCGCAGGATGCGATCCGGCACGCGGGGCTGGGTGGGGTGCTGTGCTTCAACTTCGACAACATCCGCTATGTGACGGCGACGCATATTGGGGAATGGGCGCGCGACAAGTTCATGCGCTACGCGCTGTGCCCGGCGCAGGGCTCGCCCTATTTGTGGGACCCGGCGCCGCCGGCCAAGCGGATTTCCTCGCCCTGGATCGCGGACAACGTCGCCGCGCCGATCACGACGATGCAGGGCGCGATCCCGCCCTGGATGAACGTGCAGGGGGAGTTCGCCCGCCAGATCAAGAAGGCGCTGGTGCATTACGGCATCGACAAGGAGCCGCTCGGCATCGACATCATGGAGCTCGGCATGCTGCGGGCGCTGGAGGCGGAGGGCATCGAGGTGGTCGACGGCCAGCAGGCGCTCTTGGACGCGCGCGAGATCAAGACCGCCGACGAGATCGAGCTCTTGAAGGTCGCCGCCGCGATGGTCGACGCGACCTATGTCGACATCGCCCGGGCGATCCGCCCCGGCACGCGCGAGAACGAGCTCGTCGCGATCGCCCATGACCGGCTGTTCCGGATGGGCTCGGAGCGGGTCGAGTGCATCAATTCGGTTTCGGGCCAGCGCGGCCGGCCGCATTCGCACACCTTCTCCGACCGCATGATCCAGCCGGGCGACATGATTTTTCTCGACATCATGCATTCGTTCAACGGCTACCGGACCTGCTACTACCGCACCTTCATCTGCGGCGAGCCGAACAAGCATCAGGTCGACGCCTACGAGACCGCCTCGAAATGGATCAGCGCCTCGATTGACATGATCCGCCCGGGGGTGACGCCGGACGAGGTGGCGCAGGTGTGGCCCGACGCGCAGGAGTTCGGCTATCGCGACGAGGCGGAAGCCTTCCTGCTGCAATACGGTCACGGCGTCGGGCTGTCGCTGTGGGAGCGTCCGATCTTCTCCAAGCGTTTCCGCGGCCAGAACAAGCCGCTGCGCGAGGGCATGGTGTTCGCGCTGGAGACCTGGAAGGGGGCGGAGGACGGTTCCGGCGCGGCGCGCATCGAGGAGGAGGTGGTGGTGACCAAGGACGGCTGCGAGATCATCACCAATTTCCCGTCCGACCGGCTGATCTCCTGCGGCCTGCCGGGCTGCGAGGTCTTCTGAGGGCGAGTGGCGAAGACGGTGCGCGCGAACACGAGCAAGACGGGCGAGGCGCGCGACGCATCTCCGCGCGCGCCGGTGACCATCATCACCGGCTTTCTCGGCAGCGGCAAGACGACGCTGCTCAACCGGGCGCTGCGGGCGCCGGAGATGAAGGACACGGTCGTCGTCATCAACGAGTTCGGCGAGATCGGCCTCGATCACGCGCTGGCGGCGGCGAGCGACGACGCCGTGATCGTGTTGGAGAACGGCTGCCTGTGCTGCACCGTGCGCTCCGACCTGGTCGGCACGATGAACGCGCTCTATCACGACCGCGAACAGGGCCGCATCCCGCGCTTCGACAACGTCGTGATCGAGACCTCGGGGCTGGCCGAGCCCGGTCCGGTGCTGCAGGCGTTCCTGTCCGAGCCGACGCTGGACGGGCTCTACCGCGTGGCGAACGTCATCGCGCTGGTCGACGCGGTGAACGCCGAAACCACCTTCGCGCGGCATGACGAGGCGGCGCGGCAGGTCGCGCTCGCCGACAAGGTTCTGATCACCAAGCTCGACCTCGTCGCGCCCGCCGACGCGCCCGCGCGCGAGGCCGAGCTTCGTCGCCTCGTGACGCGGATCAATCCGGCGGCCGCGATCGCGCGGATCGACGATCCGGCGCTGTCGATCGCGGCGCTGCTGAAGTCGCCCGGGTTCGATCCCGCCGATCCCAAGGCCGATCCTCGGCCATGGCTCGACCTGAAGGCCTATGGCGCGCCGGCCGATGACCACGCCGGCCATGATCACACTCACGCTCACGCTCACGATCACGATCACGCTCACGACAACACTCACGATCACTTTCCCCCGCGCGATTCCACGCCGCACGTTCATCACCGGCCGGGACCCGTGATCGAGACCTTCTGCCTCATTCGCGAGGAGCCGCTGACGCGCGAGGCGCTGCGGTTCCTGCTCGACGGCATCGGCCAGAATCTCGGGCCGGGCCTGTTGCGCGTGAAGGGCCTCGTCAACGTCGCCGAGGAGCCGGGGCGTCCGGCGGTGATCCAGGGCGCCCAGCATCTCCTTCACACCATGACCTGGCTCGAGCGCTGGCCCGACGGCGACACAAGCACGCGCATCGTCTTCATCACCCAGGGCGTCACGCGCGCCGCGCTGCGCGAGATGATCGAATTGATCGACCGCATCGCCGCGCGAACCTCCCGCGCCAAAGCACGCGCCGCGGGCCAACGCGGCGAGAGCGGCTAGCCGGACTGGACAGGTCGACGAAGGGGCGTTATCGAACGCCAACATCAATCAACGGCAGCGAATAGTTTTCAAGCGAGAGGCGGACAATGGCGAGTGGCGCGGCGGCATCGAAGACGACGGGATCTGGAACCGGTCTGGCGTTGAAGGACGGAACGCTCCTTCGCGACCGTTGTTTTGTCGGCGGCGAATGGGTCGGCACGCCGGCGCGCGCGGTCACCAATCCGGCGACTGATCGGGAGATCGCGCGCGTTCCTTATTTCGGCGCCGAGGAAACCACGGCCGCGGTCGAGGCGGCGGAACGCGCGTTCAAGACCTGGTCGCGGACGACGGCCAAGGAGCGCGCGGTGATCCTGCGCAAATGGTTCGATCTCATCATCGCAAACAAGGAAGACCTCGCGCTGATTCTGACCTCGGAGCAGGGCAAGCCGCTCGCCGAGGCGCGCGGCGAGATTGAAATCGGCGGCGCCTATGTCGAATTCTACGCCGAGGAGGCGCGACGCGTTTATGGCGAGACCATTCCGTCGCCGCGCGGCGACGCGCGCATTCTCGCGATCAAGCAGCCGATCGGCGTGGCCGGCGCGATCACGCCGTGGAACTTTCCCTGCTCGATGATCACGCGCAAGGTCGCTCCCGCGCTCGCGGCGGGCTGCACGGTGGTGCTCAAGCCGGCGACCGAGACGCCGCTGTCGGCGCTCGCGCTCGCGGTCCTGGCCGAGCGCGCCGGTATTCCGGCGGGCGTCTTCAACGTGCTCACCGGCAAGGCCTCCGACATCGGCCGCGTGCTGTGCGAGCATCCGGCGGTGCGCGTCATCGGCTTCACCGGCTCGACCGAGATCGGCAAGATTCTCTATCGACAGGCCGCGGTCGGCATCAAGAAGCTCGGGCTCGAACTCGGCGGCAACGCGCCCTTTATCGTGTTCGACGACGCCGATGTCGACGCCGCCGTCGAGGGCGCGATGATCTCCAAGTTCCGCAACATGGGGCAGACCTGCGTCTGCGCCAATCGCATCTACGCGCAGGACGGCATCTACGACGCCTTCGTCGACAAGCTGTCCAAGCGCGTCGCGGCGATGAAGGTCGGTGACGGCACCGAAGCCGGCGTCGCGCAGGGACCGCTCATCAACATGGCCGCGGTCGAGAAGGTGGAGGAGCATATCGCCGACGCCGTCAAGCTCGGCGCCAAGGTGGTGGTCGGCGGCCATCGCCACGCGCTCGGGCGAACGTTCTTCGAGCCGACCGTGCTCGCCAACGTCAAGGTCGACGCGCTGGTCACGCGCGAGGAAACTTTCGGACCGATCGCGCCGGTCTATCGCTTCAAGGACGAGACCGAGGCGGTGGCGCTCGCCAACGCATCGCCGTTCGGCCTGGCGTCATATTTCTACGCGCGTGATCTCGGCCGCGTCTGGCGCGTCGCCGAGGCGCTCGAAGCCGGCATGGTCGGCGTCAACACCGGGCTAATCACCACGGAAGTCGCCCCGTTCGGCGGCGTCAAGGAGTCCGGCCTCGGCCGCGAGGGCTCGCGCCATGGCATCGAGGAGTTCGTCGAGATCAAATACATCATGATGGCCGGGATCTGATCCCGGCCCCGCGGGCGCGACGACCTCGCCCGGACTATTGCGATTCGGTGTAGCGGGCCACCAATTGCGAGTCGGAATCGGCGTCGAGCGCGTCCTCGAGGATCGGCAGCAGCGCCATTTCCTCTTTCTGCACGTGCGACATCATGCGCTCGACCCATTCGGCCGAGAGGCGGCGGAATTCCATCCATGATTTGGCGTCGAACCCGTTCGCCGACGCGCCGCCGGCGGCGGCGATGATCTCGGCCGCGACGTCGCGCATCAGATTGTGCTCTTCCTCGAGAAAGACGCCGATATCGACGTCGCCGCGCTCGGCCAGGAACGGAAACAGCGTCTCTTCCTCGAAGCCAAAATGATTCGGCACGTTCGCGGACATCGATGAGGTCATGTGGCGGATGGTCTTGTCCACGTCCGGATCGCCGGCCGGCGGGGCGTCGCGGCGGGAGAGGATGACGCGGTCGATGCGATCGAGCAGCGCGATCGTCTCCAGATGTTCGTCGTGAAGCAGCCGCGGAACGGATCGTCGATAGCTCATGATGGTTGTTCTCCTTGGCTGGTTGCGATGCGGTCTTTGGTGTCCGCTGTCAAGAGGCGGCGGGCTCGCTCCGCGCCGAAATGTGACGGATCACGATCACGGCGAACCAGAGGAACGCGAGCGCGCCGGCAAGGCCGACGGCCGCGCCGAGCTGAACCATGATGGCGCGATCGGCGAGGATGCCGGCGCCGACAAGAACGACGGCGGTGATGTGGCAGGCGGCGTGAATCGCGAGCGGCCGCGGCGGGCCGATTTCGGAGAGCAGCGGCGGGCGGCCGCGCGATTTGCCGACATGCATCGAGGCTAGAAAGGGAAGAATTCGCTGCAGCACGCCGAACAGGAAGGTCAGGAGCCAGCCTGCGACGACGATCCAGCCGAACAGCGTACCCGCGTTCGCGATCGTCGCGTCGAGCGCGACGGCGACTCCGATGGCAAGTCCGACGACGAGCAGCGCGTGCGCCGTCCGCATCATGACGAAGGACAGGCCGAGCTTGCGGCGGATGCGCGCGGCGAGGCCGCGCTCGATCATGGCGACATGCGCCAGCGCGACGATCAAGCCGCCGGCGGCGGCGAGCGCGAGCGGGTATCGCGCGTCGAACGCGGCGGCCGCCGCCGCGATCAGGATGACGCCGGCCGCGACCGCGAATAGCACGCGGCTCCGCCGCTCCGGCGGCGCGGGCGACAGCGCGAACATCGGCAGCAGAATGCCGCTGAAGCCGAAGGTGAGCAGGCCGAAAAAGCCGAACACCGCGAGCACGAAATGAACCAGCGCGACGCGGCCGTGGTCGGCGAGAAAGCCGTGGGCGAAATCGAAGGCAAGGACCGCCCCAAGCACGAGGGTCGCGGCGAGCGCGGCGACCGCGCCCCAGGTGTAGGAAGCGGCCACGCTCGGTTGCGGCGCTGAGCGGAGATTGCGCGCGGTGATGAACGCGAACAGCGCGAGCGCCGCCGCGCTCAGGAGCGCGCCCGCGTCCAGGATCGTTTGCGAGGCGGTCGCCATGCCGAGCGCGAGGGCGTGCGTGCCGACGAAGAGCAGCCAGAAGGCGAGGTGTGGCTGCCACAGCGCCCGGATCGGCGCGCGCGTCGCCACCGGCAGTAGCTGGAAGCTCGCCCCCATCGCGGTCATCATCAGCACGCCGAGCGTGACGAGATGCAGCGCCGCCAGCGGAAAGCCGAGGCCGCCGATGAAAGAGGCGGCGTCGCGCGCGGAAAGCCCGAGCGCGATCCAGGCAAGGCAGTGAAAATGGGCGGCCGATAGGAAGAAGCGAAAAGGTATGGAAGCCGGCAGCAGCCGGCTCGTCGCGCCCGACAGAAACGAACCGCCGAGCATCCGTGCTAATTCCTTGTCAGTCTCACGAGGACGCCCTGCCTCGCGTCGGGCTCGGAAGCGCAGCGCCATCCGCGCGCGGCGAGTTCGCCGATCAGCGCGCCGGGGTCGCCGTCGAGGTGAAGGCCGAGCCGGGGAACGTTGGCGCAGGAATCGACGAGGCGCAGCACGTCATTCCTCGCGCGAACCGGATCAAGCCCTCGCGCGTCGACGCGCACGCCATCCTCGGCCATGCCGATGCGCGCGCCGTCGCCGCTCGTCGCATCCGCCGCGCCGCGTTCGAAGGTGACGCGCCAGTGCCCGCGCGCGATTTCGGCGGCGCGGTCGCCAAATCCCATCTGGTTGAGCATCGCGCGCAAGGGAAGGGGATCGAACGGGGCATCGACCGTGAAGCTCGCGCCCTCGGGGGTGGTCCTGGCGATTTCGAGAATCTCGTCAATCGGCTCGCCGCCGGCGGCGATGATCTGGCGAACGTCGATCGCGCGCGGGCTGGTTTGGGTTTGCGCCGCCGCGTCGTCGCCGCGCGCCGTCGCCGGTCGCGCGTCATGATCGGCGCTGGCCGCGTCCGTTCGAGCGCTTTCCGGCCCCGGTACCAGCAAACGCAACACGTCGAACAGCCGCCGCACCCGCGTCTCCCGCCTGTTGTCACTCCGTCGCCGTCAGGTCCGGCGCGTCGCGGCGCATCGTGACGATCGGAACAGAATAATTGCCGCGCGCGCGGGCACCTTGACCACGGATAATCACGGCGCCGCGCCGCGCGGCGGGCGCGGGGCGGCTCCGTCTCATGCCATTCGCGCGGCCCTAGAGGGCCTTGACGAACGCGATGCGCTGGGTGGGCCGGAAGCCGAGCCGCTTGAGGAAGCCGAGCAGGGCGAAATCGTCCCATTCGACTTCCGTGCGCACGCGGTCGACGCGCAGGCCCTCGAGATTGGCGAGAAGCTGCGCGGTCAGCGCGGTGCCGACCTGCTTGCCGGCGAATTCGGAGTTGACGCCGATGGTGTCCATCACCGCGACGGTTCCGGTCTGGCCGAATTCGCCGTAGTCGACGCGCGCCATGATGAAGCCGGCCGGCGTGTCGTCGACACTCGCCAGCATCGAAAGGCGGATGCCGCTTTCGTTGACCGCTTCCTCGATCTTGCGTCGGTAATAGCTCGTCCGGTCGCGGCCGGTGATGGCGCGGTCGATATGGGTGATGGCGGCGAGGTCATCGAGCTTGAGCGAGCGCACCGGAATGCGATCGCGCGAAAGGTCCTCGCTGTCGTCGCGCGCGGATTCGCCGGGCGCGACCTCGCCGGCCATCTTCGAGCACGGCCGTTCGAGCACGAGGCGGTGGGCGAGCTTCATGTCGGTGGAGGCGAAGAAATGCGTCATCTGCTGGTCGGCCCAGTTCGACTGCGAGCGCAATTCGCGGGCGCCGCGCTTGCGCGCCGCCGATTCCAGTTCCGCGATCAGCCCGTGGCCGCCGCCATGGCCGCGCGCGCTGGAGGCCATGCCGATGGCGTCGAGCACGGCGACGGGGTGGGACACGCCGAATTCGCCTTCAAGCAAGTGGACGAGCGCGAAGCCTTCAAGGCGGCCCGCCTCGACATAGCCGAGCGAGATAAAGGCCTGCGGGTCGCGGGCGCGCGCGGCGAGGCGCTTTTCGAAAAAGCCCCGGCGCGATTGGCCGGCCACCGCGCGGTCGATTTCGACGACGCGATCGAGATCGGCGGGCGTCAGCTCGCGCATCGTGGCATTGGCTGGCAATCCCGGCTGCGTCGTCGCGCCTCCGGAAGCGGCTTTGGTGGTTCCGCTCGCCCGATCGGTCATTTTCATTTCCTCCGCCTCAAATCGACAATTGAAGGTCCAGGTCCGTAGCGATCCTGGCAAGTGAAGTTTCGGACCGGAATGGCGGCGGCGCCGGCGGAGCCGAACCCTCGCTGTCGTCGCGCCAAACCACCTCCGCCAGATGCCCATACGCCCAGCGGGTGCCGGCCGAAAGCATGCCGAAAGCTGAAATCGTCCGCGCCGGTCGCCTGGTGGGCGCGCGGGGCGGGTCATCGATCTCGGCGGTCTCTAATACGCAAATTGGTACTTGAATGCAAGTATTATTCGTCGCGATCCGCGCGTTCGAGGGTCGGGTTGGCGCGACGAAAAAGCCCGCCGGACGAGCGGCTTCGCCGGCCGGCTGAACGCTGTTTGATTGCAACCAGAGGGGGCTTTCTCTCAACGTCGAGTCGGCCGATCCAGTCGGCGGATTCCGAGCCCCGAATTGCACTTTCCAGCGATCTTCCCGGCGGTCTTCGGCGCGTCGCGGGAGCCGGAAAACGGCGCCATCCGCGCGAGGGAATGGGTGCGGCGCGGCGCGGGGCCTAGCCAAACGTCTGATAAAGCGTTCATTTCCATGACGCCGGCCTGTACAAAATCAGCAAATCGGCAGATAATTACCAAATTGCGTCGGGCGGCCCCCGTGGCGGCTTGCGGGCGATCGGCCGGGACGGCGGCGGAGTTCGACGCCGGGACGAGGCGGCGGATTCAGGCGACGAAATTCGGGGTCGGGATTTCATGGGGACGGCCAAGTGGGCGCGGTGAGCCAGACCGGAAGCAAGGGATCGGCGCGGACGGTCATCATCCGCCGGGCCTCGGCCACGGATCTGCCCGCGATCACCAAGCTCGACGAGAAGGCGACGGGCCGGTCGAAGCCGGATTATTGGAAGCGGCTGTACGAGCATTTTTCCCAGGCGACCAGCGAAACGCGGGCGTTCCTTGTCGCCTCGGTCGACGATCGCGTGGTCGGTTTCATGACCGGAGAGGTGAGGGCGTTCGAGTTCGGCTCCGATCCTTGCGGCTGGGTGTTCGCGCTGACGGTCGATTCGCATTTGCGCGTCCAGAATATCGGCACGCTGCTGTTCGAGGCGATTTGCGAGATCTTCAAGCAGGCCGGCGTCGACAAGGTGCGCACGATGATCGGACGCGACAACCATCTCGTCCTCGCCTTCTTCCGGAGCCTGGGGATGATGGCCGGGCCGTTCATTCAGCTCGAACGCGACCTGGAATAGACTTGGAATAGACGTGGATGCGTGACTGAAGGCTTGTTCAATTCGGTTTTTGGCGAGACGGCGGCGCGCGCGCCGTTGGCATGGAAAAGATGAAGCTGCAAAAAGCCACCATGTGCGGACTCTACGCGGTCCTTGAGCTAGCCGCTCATCCCGACCGGCAGATTTCGGCCGCCGAGATCGCGAGCAAATATGCCGTCTCGATCAACCATCTGGCCAAGGTGCTGCGCACGCTGGTGCGCGCGCGCCTGGTCGAATCCATTCGCGGGGCCGGCGGTGGCTATCGCTTCTGCGGCAATCCAAAGCGCGTCACGTTGCTCGACGTGATCGGCCTGTTCGAGGAAGTCGCCCGCGAAAACGCGAGCGAACCGGAGGTCGACGAGGACGAAAGCCGGGCGCTGCACACGGTGCTGCGCGAGATCGACGAAAATTCCGTCACCACGCTGCGGTCGATTTCGATCACGACGCTTCTGAAGATCATGGAAAAGCAGCGCCGGCGGCCGACGCAGGACAGTTCGACCGGCGCGCGGGCGGCCGTTCCCGTGGGCGATTGATCGGCGAGGTTCCTGGGGCTTCCCGCGCGTTCGAATTTGGCGCCGCCGCGGCTTGGATCGCGCCCTAACATCTTGAATCGGCGGATGGTCCCGTCAGCGAGGCGACCGGGCCTTGGCGGTTCATTTCATTTGATTATGGGCTGGTGCGCGGGCGCTTGGCATTGTAGTAATTTAGTACTAATTTACGAGTAATCGCAACCGGGGTCCATCCGCATGTCCGCTAACGCGCCGCACACGAGCTCCCACACCGCCATCGCGCAATTTTCCTGGGAGGATCCGTTCCTTCTCGACGACCAGCTCGGCGAGGACGAGCGGCTGATCCGCGACACCGCGCGCGCCTACGCGCAGGAGAAGCTCGCGCCCCGCGTGATCGACGCCTATCTGGAAGAAAAGACCGACCGGTCGATCTTCAGCGAAATGGGCGAACTCGGCCTGCTCGGTGTGACGCTTCCCGAGGAATACGGCTGCGCCAACGCCAACTACGTCTCCTACGGACTCGTCGCGCGCGAGATCGAGCGGGTCGACGCCGGCTTTCGCTCGATGATGAGCGTGCAGTCGTCGCTGGTGATGTATCCGATCTACGCCTATGGCGACGAGACGCAGCGCAAGAAGTATCTGCCCAAGCTCGCGAGCGGCGAGTGGGTCGGCTGCTTCGGCCTGACCGAGCCGGACGCCGGCTCCGATCCCGGCGGCATGAAGACGCGCGCCGAGAAGGTTTCCGACGGCTATCGCTTGACGGGCTCGAAGATTTGGATTTCCAACGCGCCGATCGCCGACGTCTTCGTCGTCTGGGCGAAATCGGCCGCGCATGGCGGGCAGATCCGCGGCTTCATTCTCGAAAAGGGGATGAAGGGACTGTCGGCGCCGAAGATCGGCGGCAAGCTGTCGCTGCGCGCCTCGATCACCGGCGAGGTGGTGATGGACGGCGTGGTTGTTCCGGAAAGCGCGTTGCTGCCCAACGTGTCCGGCCTCAAGGGTCCGTTCGGCTGTCTCAATCGCGCGCGCTTCGGCATTTCATGGGGCGTGATGGGCGCGGCCGAGGATTGCTTTCATCGCGCGCGCCAATACACGCTCGACCGCAAGCAGTTCAACCGGCCGCTCGCCGCGACCCAGCTCGTGCAGAAGAAGCTCGCCGACATGGAAACCGAGATCACGCTCGGACTGCAGGCATCGCTGCGCGTCGGGCGCCTGCTCGACGCCGGCAAGATGGCGCCGGAGATGATCTCGCTCGTCAAGCGCAACAATTGCGGCAAGGCGCTCGAGATCGCGCGGACCGCGCGCGACATGCATGGCGGCAACGGCATCCAGATCGAGTATCACGTGATGCGTCACGCGGCGAACCTGGAGACCGTCAACACCTATGAGGGCACGCACGACGTTCACGCGTTGATCCTCGGCCGCGCGATCACGGGGATTTCGGCGTTCTGACGAATTCGCGTTCCGACGAAACATGGCGGCGACGGTCCGGTCGGTCGCCCTGAATGACGAAAGCCCCGCGTGTTCGCGGGGCTTTTTTGTTGGGCGGAAAGAAGTTTGTTCGGACCTCCCGCGGGCTCCTGATTTTCTCATTCGGAATAGATTGGGGGGTCTGGGTCGTCGTTTTGGTTATTGGTTTCGGGGAATTTTTTGAGCCATTCGTCGACCCAATGGATGTGCTGGCGCTCGTCGCTGGCCATTTCGAGGGCGAGTTCCTTGACGCCGGGGTCGGGGGTTGTGGCGGCGATGTGCTCGAAGAATTGGGCGGCGCGGATTTCGTTGTGGCGCGCGAGCAGGAGGGCCTGGTGATCGGACATGAGGTAGTGGACGGCGTCGAGGGAGACGGCC
>JAYRVF010000004.1:0-145579 GCA_041918675.1 Xanthobacteraceae bacterium | reverse complement strand
GCGGCCGAGCCCGTCGCCTCGCGCGCGCCTTCCCGCGCGAAAGCCTCGCGCCCGCCATCATAGGCGATGCGGTCGAGATCGCCGCGCGCGACATCGTCCCGCGAATGCATCACGCTCACCGGTTCCCGCGCGCAGCCCCCCACCGCGACCGCGACGCAGAGCAGGGCGGAAAATACGAAAAGGGGAACACGTCGCATGGCGCGTTTCGGCGGTGACTCCATGATCGATTAACGGCCGGCATGGTTAACAAATCCTGACCGGACGAACGTCGGTGGCGCGCGGGACGCGCGAAATCGGCCTGGATTAACCCCACGGCAACCTTAATGGATTGTAATCGGCCGGGAAAAACGCGGGGCCTCGCGCCCGCGAGTGGAGTGTTTGATGCGTATCGGATTGCCATGGCGTCGGGCCGCGAAGGTCAATACCAGCGATGATGCCGAACGCGATGAAGCCACGCGCGATGATGCCGGCACACCGGAGGGCGTGAGCGCCGCCGCCTCGGGCGCGGCGACCGTTGAGACCGTCTCGGCGCCGCCCGCGAAAAAGCGAAGCCTGTTTTCGCGCGCCAAGGAGAGCGCCAAGAAGAGCGCCAGGGAGAGCGTCACGGCGCCCGTTCCGCCGGCGCCGCCGATGCGCGTGGCCGCCATGGGCGCGACCGGCGACGACGATTTCGATGTGCGCGCGATCGGATCCATGCTCGCGCGCAAGAAGTTCTGGATTCTGCTGCCGACTCTCATGGTTGCGGCCGCCACGCTTGTCGTCGTCAATGCCATGACGCCGCGCTACAAGTCGGAAGCGCGCATCATCATCGAAGGTCGCGAGAACATCTTCCTGCGTCCCAACGCCGAGCGCACCGAGGACCGCGCCACGCTCGACCAGGAGGCGGTGACGAGCCAGGTCCAGCTCATCCTGTCGCGCGACCTCGCGCGCGCCGTCATCGCCAAGAACGGACTCGGCGAATTGCCGGAATTCGATTCGCTGCTCGCCGGCGTGTCGCGGCTGAAATCGTTCATGATCGCCGTCGGCATCGGCCGCGATCCGATGCGCCTGACCAAGGAGGAGCGGGTATTCGAGGCCTATTACGAGCGCCTGCTCGCCTACGCGGTCGACAAGTCGCGCGTCATCGCGGTCGAGTTCCAGTCGAGCGATCCCGAGCTCGCCGCCAGGGTCGCCAATTCGGTCGCCGAGGGCTATCTCGTCCTGCAGCAGCGCGCCAAACAGGAGCAGGCGAAGTCGGCGAGCGAATGGCTGTCGACCGAGATCGACGTCCTGCGCAAGAAGGTCGCCGACGCCGAGACCCGCGCCGAGGAGTTCCGCTCCAAATCCGACCTCTTCATCGGCACCAACAACACCTCGCTTTCCAACCAGCAGCTCGGCGAGCTCAACACCCAGCTCAACACCGCGCGCGCGGCCAAGTCCGACGCCGAATCCAAGGCCAAGATGATCCGCGACATGCTGCAATCGGGCCGCCCGATCGAGGCGTCAGCGATCTCCAGTTCCGACATCATCCGCCGCCTGAGCGAGCAGCGCGCCACGGCCGCGTCGCATCTGGCCGAGCAGTCGTCGACGCTGCTCGACGGTCATCCGCGCATCAAGGAATTGCGCGCGCAGATCGCCGATATCGACCGGCAGATGCGCGACGAGGTCGCGCGCATGGTCCGCTCGCTCGAAAACGACGCCCGCATCGAGGGCGCGCGCCTGGAAAGCCTGAGCGCCAATCTCGACCGGCTCAAGCGCCAGGCGAGTTCGACCAATTCAAACGATATCGAGATGCGCGCGCTCGAACGCGAGGCGAAGGCGCAGCGCGAGCTTCTGGAATCCTATCTCGCCCGCTATCGCGAGGCGACGACGCGGGAGACGATCGCGACCGCGCCGGCCGACGCGCGCATCATTTCGCGGGGCATCGTGTCGAATTCGCCGGCTTTCCCGAAGAAGCTGCCGATCGTGATCATCGCCACGATGCTGACGTTCCTGTTGATCTCGGGCTTTTTCGTCAGCCGCGAGCTGTTGCGCATGACGGCGCTGCCGCGCGCGAACGGCGACTTCGCGGCAAGCGCGGCGGTCGGCGATTCTCATCCCGGACTTGCCGCCACCATCGGCGATATCGACGCGCTCGCCGCGGCGCTTCACGGCGCGGGCGGAGAGGGGCGCCGGATCACGGTGGTCGGGTCGCGGCGGGAGGGCGAGACGACGCTGACCGCGATCACGCTGGCGCGGCGCCTGGCGCGCGACGCGCGCGTGGTGCTGGTCGGGCTGACGGAATCCTCGCGCGCGGTCGCCGCGATCTCCGACGATCCGGCCGCGCCGGGACTCTGCGATCTCGACCGGGGCACGGCGACGTTCGGCGAGGTGATCACCCGCGATCGCCTTTCGGACATGCACATCGTGCACGTCGGCGCCGGCGCGGATCGCGCGCGGCTGTTGCGATCGCCGCGACTTCTCACCACGCTCGACGCGCTGACGCGCGTCTATGACGACGTCGTCATCGACGTGGGCGAAATCGCCGACTTGCCGTTGTCGTTGGTGACGTCGGAGGTTCACGCGGTGCTGGTGGTCGACCGGGCCTATTCGCGGACGGCCCGCGCGGAGTTCGGCGAACAGCTCATGGCGGCCGGCTTCGGCGCGGTGACGTTCCTGAGCGCGCCGGACGGCGCGGCGACGCGGCGGATGGCCGCGGCCTGAGCGGCGAATCGGGTACCGATCTTCCTGAAACGCGCGCCGAGCCAGCGCGCCGGCAAGTCTCGCGTCACGCGGCCGCGCGGCGGAATCGCTGGGCGATGTGAAAAAGCCACGGCCTGCGCTTGACCCAGCCGACGGCGTGGCCGCGTATCGCGAGCGCGGCCGCCACCACGGTTCCGCGATTGGTCATCGGCAGGAAGGTGTCGAACAGCGGCTCGTTGTCCTTGCAGAACATCGTCTTGTAGTCGGCGTCGCCGACGCCGAGGTCGAGCGCGAAATGTCCGGCCGCGGCGTATTCGTCGATGATATGGCGGATCAGGATCAGGCCGGGGCTGTACCGCGCGTTGCCTGAAAGCGTGTAGGTGTTGAACATCATCGAGAAGCGGTGCTCGTCGGCCATGCCGGAGAACACGGCGATGACTTCCTCGTCGCATTCGAGCGCGTGTAGACGGACCAGCGGCTCGCCCGAATCGATTCCGTTCGCGCAAATCTCGCGGACGAATTCCTCCACGCCCGGCATGCTGAACACATTGGGCAGATGCTGCAACGCCATGCGCTTTCGCTTGTCGCGGAAGAAGGCGTCGAGCAGGCGCGTGACATCGGCGCGCGTGCGCGCGATGTGGTAGCGGTAGCCCGGGAGCGCCTGGAGCTTTCGCTCCTTGCCGCGCAGGCGATGGCGGGTCGAGGCGCTGATGCGCTCGTTGGGCTTGGCGTTCGGGGTGAGAATGATGCGCGGGCAGGCGTTGGGATTGGACTGGCGCGGCAGCGTGGCGAAAGGGTTGCGCAAGCCGCGCCATTCGCCGGGCTGCTGCGCGAAGGCGTAGACATCGGGACGCAGGTCCGAGGTCTTCAGCATTCGGAACAGCGCGCGCACCTGATCTTCGTCCGCGCGTTCGGCGAAACTTCGCCGCCACAGCGGCATGTTGAAGGCGGCGTGCTTGCCGCCCATGAAGTGGGCGATACGCGCGCCCCAAAGCCGCGACAGGATCAGCGGCATGACCATCACGGGCGTGCCCGCGTGGTCGTAACCGACGATGATATAGGGCAGGTCGTTCTGGCGCGCGCCGAGGTGGCGTTGCCAAGCCGACAGGAAGTCGAAACGCTGATACGGGGTGCTGAATTCGCGCGGCGATTCGAGCTCGCGCCAGATCGCCTGAACCGGTTCCAACTCGTGATGAATCTCGATTCGTGCGATGCTGCGCGCCGCTTCCGCGCGCGCGCCAGGTCCCTCGGTTTCAGCGCGGACGACCATGTTCACCTTTTCGAGTCCTTGCAGGAGGTGCCCGGCGGGATCTGACGGTCGGACGACCATGGCAAACATTGGTCAACAAAGGGTAATGGATGGAAGCGGCCGGATCGGGTGGCGGAACGGGGGAATTTGACAGTGGCGGGATGGATTTCGGCGACGATACGGTCCGGATATGGCTTGTTAGGCCTTTCCGGTCTCGCCGGCGCGATTCAGCGGCGGCGGGGCGCGGCGACCGCCGTCATATTGCGCATGGAACGTGTGCGGCCACGTCATGGCGGAAGTTTCCAGCCGCTGCGGTCGCGCGAGATCACGCCGGGCTTTCTCCATCGTCTCCTCGCCGCGCTGACGCGTTGGGGCTATGAGATCGTCACCATCGAGCAAGCCCACCAGCGTCTGCTGACGGCCGATTTTCGCGGCCGCTTCGCCTGCCTCACATTCGACGGCGGCTATCGCGACATCGTCACGCACGCGTTGCCGGTCCTGCGGGCGCATGGCGCGCCCTGCGTCGTTTATGCGCCGACCGGATTTCCCGATCGCATCGCCGAGCCCTGGTGGCTCGGGCTCGAACAGGTGATCGCGAAGGAACGGCGCTTCGGCCTGGTCATGGAGGGCAGGGAGGTCCGATTCGATTGCGCCACGGCCGCGGCCAAATACGCGGTGTTCGAACGGCTGTGGACATGGATTTGCGCGAGACCGACCGACGCGGAGATGCGAGAGGTCGCGCGCGATCTTTGCGCGCGTCACCGCGTCGATCTCAACG
Organism: Xanthobacteraceae bacterium; assembly: GCA_041918675.1. Lineage (GTDB taxonomy): Bacteria > Pseudomonadota > Alphaproteobacteria > Rhizobiales > Xanthobacteraceae > SCUB01. Next base: position 140,891 of record JAYRVF010000004.1, on the reverse strand, counting down.
CGCTCGCCGACGCCCATTTTCTTGGTTGGGCCGATATCGCCCGCCTGGCCGCCGATCCGCTGATCACGCTCGGCACCGCGACGGTGCACCTGCCGATGCTGTCGAAGCTCGGCGAGACGGCGGCGGCGCGCGAGATGCGGATGGGACAGAGCGTTCTGGAAGCCGCGACCGGGCGCAAGGCGATGCATTTCGCCTACCCCTACGGGTCGGCGGGAACGTTCGGCGTGCGGGACGTGACGCTTGCCGAACATATCGGCTTTGCGACGGCGGTGACCGCCGAGCCGCGCGCGCTGGTTCCGAACGACCGGCGCCACCTGACGCGCCTGCCGCGCATCACCGTCGACGGCGAGCGCGACGTGCTCGGCTGGGTCCGACTTCGCCTCGTCGCCCCGGAAGCGGCGGATACGGTCCGCGACCTGGAGCGGTGAGGGCGGGAAGGCATCAGTCCGGCCGCAGCATCCATTTGACCAGGGGCATCGCCGGCAGGACCCAGCCCATGCCGACGACGACGTAATAGCCGAGCTGCAGCGCGCGGCTCTCGCCGAGCGCCGGGAATTGCGCGAACGCCATGGCGAGCAACGACCAGACCGCCACCAGCAGCAAAAGAAGGATCGTGCCGACGAATTTCCTCGTTCGGATCGACATGGGGTGGCCCTCGGTTTGGCTCGGCGCGAGGTTGCGCCCCGCCCGCCGGCAGTTATAACGGCTGCGGCTTGTGCTCAAGTGGGATGGTGTCATGGAAGAGGCGGAATCGGGCGCGCGGCAATTGGCGAAGGTCCGGCTGTGGCTCTGGGGTGTGGCCGTTCTGATCTTCGCCATGGTGATCGTCGGCGGCGCGACGCGCCTGACGGAGTCGGGGCTGTCGATCGTCGAATGGAAACCCGTCACGGGCACGATCCCCCCGCTCACGGCCGAGCAGTGGTCGGAGGCGTTCGAGGCCTACAAGACCATCCCACAATACCGCGAACTCAATCGCGGCATGAACCTGGAAGAATTCAAGACGATCTTCTGGTGGGAATGGGGGCATCGCCTGCTTGGCCGCGTCATCGGCGTCGCGTTCCTTTTGCCGTTTCTCTGGTTCATGTGGCGCGGCGGCTTGCCGCCGGCCTTGCGGCGCCGGCTCTGGATCATTTTCGGGCTCGGCGCGCTGCAGGGCGCCGTCGGCTGGTGGATGGTCGCCTCCGGCCTTGCCGACCGGATCGAGGTCTCGCAGTACCGCCTGGCCACGCATCTCGTGCTCGCGGTCATCATCTTCATGGCGATCATCTGGACGGCGGAACGACTGGTCGAGCGTCCGGGAGAAGAAGCATCGGGCCGCATGCGCGTCGAGGCGGCGCTGCTCGTGCTCCTCGCGCTGATCCAAATCTATCTCGGCGCGCTTGTCGCGGGCCTCAGGGCGGGCCTCGTCTACAACACGTGGCCGCGGATCGGCGACGCCCTGATTCCGGAAGCCGAGCGGCTATGGTTCGAGACGCCGTGGTGGCGCAACCTGTTCGAGAATTCCCTGACGGTTCAGTTCAACCACCGCATGGTCGCCTATGCGCTGCTCGCCTTCGCGATCTGGCATGTGATCGGGGCGAGCCGCGGCGGGCTGGAGCCGGGCGGGACCCGCCGGGCGGGGCTGATCGCCGCGATCGTGGGCATCCAGCTCGTTCTTGGCATCCTGACGCTCATTTGGATGGTTCCGATCACCATCGCGCTCGCGCATCAGGGCGTCGCGCTGGTGGTCATCGCGGGGGCGACCCTGCATGCCGAGCGGCTCTATCGCCTGGCGTAGGGATCGGCGCCAGGTCGCCGCCGCCGGAGGCGGGGAGCGATTGCCGGCACGATGGACCATTGACGGATTGCCCTCGCGAGGGCGTGCCGGTAGCCTGTGCAGGCTCGCTGAGGGAAACAGCCCGAACCGTCTCCTTTTGCGAACCTGTTGCGAGTTAGACATATTTTAGATTAGAGCGCTTTACTTGCGACCGACTTTCATTTGTATGTTTTGCGCGTAGCGCGGCGCGCGCCCGGTCGGTAACAGGAAATCCCGATGATCAATACCTTCGCTCAGTCCGCCCTCATCCTTCTGCGCGAGGGATTGGAGGCCATGCTCGTCATCGCGGCGCTCGGCGCCTATCTCGTCAAATCCGGTGACGGACAGGCGCGGCTGAAGGCGCTCTACACGGGCGCCGTCGCGGCCATCGGCGCGAGCATCGTCACGGCGTGGATCTTCGCCACGTTCAATTCGGGCGCGCATAACGACCTCGTCGAGGCCGTGGTCATCTCGGTCGCGGCCGTGCTGATGCTCTATGTGAGCGGCTGGCTGATGATCCGGCAGGACCCGCGCGCCTGGCAGGGTTATCTCTCGCGCAAGGCCGGCAGCGCGTTGTCGCAGCAGAGCGACTTCGCCATCGCCTCGCTCGCCTTCCTCGCGGTGTTTCGCGAGGGCGCCGAGACCGTGCTGTTCGTCAAGGCGCTGGCGATGACCAATGGCGGATGGACCGTCGCGCTTCTCAGCGGCCTTGCCGTCGCCGCGCTCGTGCTCGTCATCGCCTACCGCTTCATCAATCTGATCGCCTACCGACTGCCGTTGCGGCCGGTGTTCATCGTCACTTCCGCCTTCCTGTTCTTCATGGGCGTCAAATTCGTCGGCGCCGCGGTGCAGGAGCTGCAGGAGCAATCCTTGCTGTCGACGACCGACATGCCGGGCGGCGGTTTCCTGTTCGCGATCGGCATGAACGGAACGGTCGAGGGCATCTGCATCCAGCTCGCCGTGGTCGCCTTCGCGGTCGCGACCTATCTGATCGTGCTGCGCCGCGCCGCGCGCGGTCGCGCCGAAGTCGCCGCCGCGCATTAGGGCGGCGCGGAGGCGCGCGACGGTGCCATCGCCCAGTCTCCCGCTTGCGGATCTGATCGGCCCGGACCCTCTCCGGGCCGATTTTTTTGCACGCGCGTGCGAGCTTTCGCGTCAAGTGAAGGTTTGGTGACAACGATGTGACGCGCGCGTGCGTCGGCGATCCGTTTCGTTGCCGGCATACAACACACGCCGACGAATGCGGCCGCGCGTCGAATTATGACAGCTCTTGTCATCAACGCGTGAGGTCCCCCGACTACGACGCGGCAGGCGAGAGCGGGAATTGCCGCGCTCGCACGGTCATGGCGCTCGAAGCGACCCGTTCTTGAAGGTCGGCGCGGCGGCTTGGCGTTGCAGGGGATCGACGGAACAGGGCTTCGAACGCCGAACGCGGCGAGAGGTCATGTGCCATCGCAACATCGGTAACTTGGAGGTCTAAATGAAGATGGTGAAATGCATGCTCCTGGGCACGGCGGCGGGCATCGTCGCGGTGGCGGGAGCGCAAGCCGCCGATCTTCCCGTCAAGGCCAAAGCGGTCGAGTACGTGAAGGTCTGCTCCCTCTACGGGACGGGATTCTATTACATTCCCGGGTCCGACATCTGCCTGAAGGTCGGCGGATTTGTGCGCGCCGAGGTCGGCTACAATCTCGGCAACAGCCTGTCGAACGGCCCGTTCGGCTCCGGCTGGAACACGCGCGCGAGCGACAATCTCTATGTCCAGCGCAGCCGCTACATGGCGACGTTCGACGCGCGCTCGCAGACGGCCTACGGCACCGCGCGCGCCTATTTCGCCATCGGCGCGTCCGGCGATACGCCGAGCACGGTCGGCGCCTACAATTATCGCGGCTTCATCCAGTGGGCCGGCTTCACCTTCGGCCAGGCGGCGTCGTTCTTCGACTTCCACAATATCGGCGCCTATCAGTACACCGCGCATCTGCGCGCCGATTCCTCCGACAACGGCCAGCGTCTCGTCGCCTACACGGCGAATTTCGGCGGCGGCTTCTCGGCGACGCTGTCGCTGGAAGAACCCCGGCGCGCGACGCTCTACAACGCGGTCGGCGCGGCCGCCTCGATCGGCGGCTCGTTCGGGTCGTTGCTGACCAGCAGCGCCGTCGCCATCCGCTATCCCGACATCGTCGGCAGCCTGAAGGTCGATCAGAATTGGGGCAGCGCGCAGATCATGGGCGCGGTCACGGACGCCAGCGCGAGCTACTATTCCGGCGGACTGCCGGCCGGTTCGCCCGCCGACAAATGGGGTTGGGCGATCGGCGGCGGCGCGAAGATCAATGCGTCGGCGATCTCGCCGGGCGACCATTTCTCGTTCCAGGTCACCTACGCGGTCGGCGCGATCCGCTACGCCTCGTTCCAGGCCGGCGGCCTGAACATGTTCAACTATTCGAGCATGACCAACGCCTCGCCGGTCGGCTACGGCGTCTCCACCGACGGCGTGTTCACCGACGGCGGGCCGATCCATCTGACGACGGCGTGGTCGGCGCATGTCGGCTACGATCATTTCTGGCGGAAGGACCTGCACACGTCGGCGTGGTTCAATTACTTCGCGGTTGATTACAGCGCGGCGGCCAACGCGCTGCTGGCGGCCAAGTTCGGCGGCACGAACTATGACTGGTCGGTCTGGGCGGCGGGCTCGCGCACCCAATGGGACGTGTCGAAGGCGCTCTTCCTCGGCGCCGAGGTCGTCTACACCAGCCTGAAGACGTCGCAGGGCGGGCTTCCGGCGGCGATCGCGCCACGTACGGTCGTTCCAGTCGGCTTGGCCGATCAGGCCGAATGGTCGTTCCGTCTCCGCGCGCAGTACTCGTTCTTGCCCTGACGACGACGGTCTCCGACGACGAGCCGTCGCGCGTCACTCCAAGAAGAAAGCCGCCTTCGTTCCCCGGCGAAGGCGGCTTTCGCTTGTTTGGCGGACGCGTTTCCCGGCGAGGCGGATTCGTCTCGCCGGGATGAAGCGCTCCGATTTCAACGTCTCGCGCAAATCCCGAGCGCGAAAGCGGCGTCCGCTTTCGCCGGGACTTGCTCCAGGCTCACGCCATTCCCTGTTCGAGGTCGGCGATCAGGTCGTCCTTGTCCTCGATGCCGACCGACAGGCGGACGACGTCGGGCGCGGCGCCGGCCTGCGCGCGCTTGTCCTCGGAAAGCTGGCTGTGCGTCGTCGAGGCCGGGTGGATGATCAGCGAACGGGTGTCGCCGACATTTGCCAGATGCGAGAACAGTTTCACGCTGGACACGAGCTTGACGCCGGCGTCGTAGCCGCCCTTGAGACCGAAGGTGAACACCGCGCCCGCGCCCTTGGGGCAATATTTGCGCGCGAGCTTGTTGTAGCGGTCGCCGCTCAGGCCCGCGTAGCTCACCCAGGAGACCTTCGGATTGGCCGCCAGCCATTCGGCGATCGCCTTGGCGTTGTCGCTGTGGCGCTGCATGCGCAGGGGCAGCGTCTCGACGCCGGTCAGGATCAGGAACGAGTTGAACGGCGAGATTGCCGGCCCCAAATCGCGCAAGCCCAGCACGCGGCAGGCGATGGCGAAGGCGAAATTGCCGAAGGTCTCGTGCAGCTTCAGGCCGTGATATTCCGGCCGCGGCGCGCTCAACATCGGATAGCGGTCGTCGCGCGACCAGTTGAACGTGCCCGCGTCGACGATGATGCCGCCGAGTGAGTTGCCGTGGCCGCCGAGGAACTTGGTCAGCGAGTGGACGACGATGTCGGCGCCGTGATCGATCGGCCTGCACAGATAGGGCGTGGCCAGCGTGTTGTCGACGATCAGCGGGACGCCCGCCTTGCGCGCGATCTCGGCGATCGCCTCGATGTCGGTCACCGTGCCGCCCGGATTGGCGATCGATTCGATGAAGATCGCCTTGGTGCGCGGCGTGATGGCGCGCTCGAAGCTCGGCACGTCGTCGGTATCGGCCCAGACCACGTTCCAGCCGAAATTCTGGAACGAATGGCTGAACTGGTTGATCGAGCCGCCATAGAGCTTGCGCGCGGCGATGAATTCGTCGCCGGGCCGCATCAGCGTGTGCAGGACGAGCACCTGCGCCGCGTGGCCGGAGGCGACCGCGAGCGCGGCGGTTCCGCCCTCGAGGGCGGCGACGCGCTCCTCCAGCACGGCCGTCGTCGGGTTGGTGATGCGGGTGTAGATGTTGCCGAACGCCTTCAGCCCGAACAGCGACGCGGCGTGGTCGGCGTCGTTGAACACGTAGGAGGTCGTCTGGTAGATCGGCGTCGCGCGCGAGCCGGTGGTGGGGTCGGGTTGCGCGCCGGCGTGAACGGCGAGCGTCGAAAACGAGGGTGTGCGATCGGCCATGGGGCGTTCCTCTGAAAAGATATTTGCGGAGGGATGTAGATATTCTTGGTCTGTTGCCGGCATGCTGATGGCCGCCCGCGCGCGCGTCAAGTCGGACGGCGCCGATTGCGGCATTTTGCAATAGCGTTCCAGCTTCGGCGCGGCGGGGGAGAACTCAATTCCAAGCGAAGCCGGGTCACTCTCCGCCCGGTTCCTCGCGCCGCGCGCGTGTGGCGGCGGGCGTTTCGCCGCCGCCTATGCTCTGGCGGTCGAGCGAGAGTTTCTGCACGGATTCGGTCGGGGCCGGTGCACGGCGGGAGGAGATGGTGCGCGAGTTGACGCCGAACCAGCCGATTTCGGCCGAGAGCCGGCCGTATTCGATCTTCGGGCAGCGGTTCATGACGACCTTCACGCCGGCGGCCTCGGCGATCGCCGCCGCCTCGTCATTGCGGATGCCGAGCTGCATCCAGATGACCTTCGGGAGCGGGTTCAGGGTGAGCGCCTCGTGAACGACGGCGACGGCCTGCTCCGGCGGGCGGAAGACATCGACCATGTCGATCGGGATATCGATATCGGCCAGGCGCGCGCGAAAGGGTTCGTCCAGGAGCGTCTTGCCGGCCTGACCCGGATTGATCGGGATGACGCGGTAGCCCCGCTCCTTGAGATATTTGAAGACGAAGAAGCTCGGACGCGTTGTGTTGGCGGAAGCCCCGACCATCGCGATCGTCCGCGCCGAGGCGAGAATGTCGCGGATATAGGTGTCCGAATAGGTGTCGTGGTTCATGCCGGAAATGCCGCGCTCGTTGCGTTGGTCTAATGATCCGCCGATCTACTGGTCGCGCCAGAGCGGGGCGCGCTTGTCGATGAAGGCCTCGATGCCTTCGCGGGCATCATGGGTCAACATGTTCTCGACCATGACTTCGGCGGCGTAGCGATAGGCGTCGGCGAGGTTCATCTCCGCCTGGCGATAGAACGCCTCCTTGCCGATCTTGATCGTCTTGGCGGATTTGGACGCGATCTTCTGGGCGAGCGCGATCGCGGCGTCGCGTTCGGTTCCCGCCGGCACGACGCGGTTGACGAGGCCGAGCCGCGCCGCGGTCTCCGCGTCGATCGGCTCGCCGGTGAGCAGCATTTCCATGGCGTGCTTGCGGGAAAGATTGCGCGAGAGCGCCACCATCGGCGTCGAGCAGAACAGCCCGATATTGACCCCGGGGGTGGCGAAACGCGCCGTGTCGGCGGCGATGGCGAGATCGCAACTCGCCACGAGTTGGCAGCCCGCCGCCGTCGCCATGCCTTGCACCGCCGCGATCACCGGCTTGGGCATCGTGACGATCTGCTGCATCATCACGCTGCATGCCGTCATGATGGTGTGGAAATAGGAACGGCCGCCGTCGGCGTGCGCGCGATGCAGCGTGAGCTGCTTGAGATCGTGGCCCGCGCAAAAGGCCGGCCCGTCCGCCGCGAGCACGACCGCGTGGATGCGCGTTTCAACCGCGGCCTTGGTGAGCGCGACATGCAGCGCCGAAATCAATTCCTCGGAGAGGCAGTTGCGCGCCTCCGGCCGGTTGAGCGTGAGGACGCAAACCTTGTCGACCAACTCGCGCCGCAGCGGCGAGGACGCCGCGTCCTGCTGATTGTTCATCGACCTCATCCCGCCTGGCCGCGGGCCTCCCGCGATATTCGTGCTTGCTCTTAGCACGGCTTGCCGCATCATGGGACGGACTAGTTGGATTTGACGGCGCGTTTGATTGAGTAACGGGCAAGCGAGCGGTATTTTGGACAAGCATCGAAGCGCGAAATTGAGCGTCGCGGAGCTCGATCAATTCCTGCGGCGGGAATTTCCGCAGGCCTTCCACGACGCCGGCATCATCGTCGAGCATGTCGACGGCATGTCGGGACGCATCCGCCAGCGCTTCAATGAAAGCATGCTGCGCCCGGGCGGAACGGTTTCCGGCCCGACGCTGATGACGCTTGCCGACATCGCCATGTATGTCGCGCTGTTGTCGGCGATAGGGCCGGTCGGGCTCGCGGTCACGACCAACCTGACGATCAATTTCCTGCGCAAGCCGCCGGCCCACCGCGACATCATCGCCGAGGCGCGGCTGCTCAAGCTCGGCCGGCGTCTGGCGGTCGGCGAGGTGCTGTTGATGTCGGACGGGGGCTCCGATCCGGTCGCGCACGTCACGTCGACCTATTCCATTCCGCCAACGGGGAAAAACGACGGGTAATATCGCACCATTTTCCTAACGTATTGTTTTTGAAATCGAAAATATCTCGTATCGCCGTTGACTATCCGGGGCGCGCCGTTTAGAACGGCCGCGACTTCAGGCGGGCGATATTCCCCGCCGGTCGCACGACAATTTCTCCCGGGGTAACGCGATGACGTCGTATTCGGCAAAACCCGCCGACATCACGAAGAAATGGGTCCTGATCGACGCCAAGGGTCTGGTCGTCGGCCGGCTCGCTTCGCTGATTTCGATGCGCCTGCGCGGCAAGCACCTGCCGACTTTCACGCCTCACGTCGACTGCGGCGACAACGTGGTCGTCGTCAACGCCGACAAGGTGGTGCTCACCGGCCGCAAGCGCGACAACAAGGTCTATTATCACCACACTGGCTTCATCGGCGGCATCAAGGGGCGCACCGCGCGCTCGATCCTCGAAGGCCGCTTTCCCGAGCGCGTCGTGGAGAAGGCCGTCGAGCGCATGCTTCCGCGTGGACCGCTCGGCCGCAAGCAGCTTGGCAATCTGCGCGTCTATGCCGGTCCCGGCCATCCGCACGAGGCCCAGCAGCCCGAGGCCATCGACATCGCTTCGCTCAACCGCAAGAATTCGAGGAGCGCGTAAGGCCATGGCCGAATCCATGCAGTCGCTCGAACAGCTCGCCGCGCTCAAGCCGGCTGAAACCGAAGCGCCGAAATATGTGAAGAAGGTCGACGGCCAGGGCCGCGCCTATGCCACCGGCAAGCGCAAGGACGCGGTCGCCCGTGTCTGGGTCAAGCCCGGCTCCGGCAAGATCGTCGTCAACACGCGCCCGGCCGAGACCTATTTCGCCCGCCCGGTGCTGCGCATGATGATTCAGCAGCCGCTTGTCGTCTCCAACCGCCAGGGTCAGTTCGACGTGATCTGCACCGTCTCGGGCGGAGGATTGTCGGGCCAGGCCGGCGCCGTCCGCCACGGACTGTCCAAGGCGCTCACCAATTTCGAACCCGGTTTGCGCGCCGTCCTGAAGAAGGGCGGATTCCTCACGCGCGACTCCCGCGTCGTCGAGCGCAAGAAGTACGGTCGCGCCAAGGCCCGCCGTTCGTTCCAGTTCTCGAAGCGCTGATTTCGACCAACATTCGCCGCCGGCACCGCTCGGCGACGCGACGAAAAGAGGCGCCTCGGGCGCCTCTTTTTTCGCGCGCGGCATGTATGCGCGCCATCTCGCTAAAATGCCGCGTTTCCGGCGAACGATTTGCCAAGGCTTGGCTGCTACTCGTCGACCCGGCCCGCCGCGCGCGGGCGCCAACGGCATCGCGCGGTGGGCCGGCATTTCGAGGCGTGACGCGGAAAGCCAGGCCACGGCCTTTCCGGCGAATTGGACGCCTGACTTATTGGTTCTGAACCGGTGGCCATGTCTTTCGGCGCGGCGGCATCGCCGTTCGCAAGGACGCGGGCGCCCCGGGAAAGCTGAACGGATTTTCGAATGGCGATCGAATTGCCAACGCTTTTTCTCGCGGGCGCGCTGGCGGCGGAGATGCTCGGCCTGCTCATGCTCGTGTTCTGGTGGCGCGAAGGCGTCAGCGCGCTCGCATGGTGGGGACTGGCCTATGTCCTCGGCGGCGCGTGGCTCATCGTCTGGACCACCGCCGGATCGGCGATGCCGGAAGCGGCGACCGCGTTCCTGCATGCCGGGGGATTCATCGCCTGGGGCCTCGGCTGGACGGCCGCGCGCGTGTTTCATGGTCGCAAGCCCTTGCCGCCCGTGACGCTCGCCGGTGCGGCGATCTGGCTCGGGCTTGTCGCCGTGGGCGCGACCGATGGGTCGCAGATGCTCCTTTTCGCCGGGACGATCGTCGCCGCCTACGCCGCGCTGACCGCTCACGAGTTATGGCGCGAACGGCGCAAGTCGATGCGGCGGCGCTGGTATGCGCAGGCCATGCCGCTGCTCAACGGCGCCGCGCTGATGCTGCCGCTGGTGCTGGCCGAGATCAACCGGCTGCACGCTGGGGACGCCGATCCGTCGAGCGGATGGGTGCTGTTCTACGCCGGCATTCTCGCGCTCTATGCGTTCGGCTGCGTTTTCATCATCGCCATTCTCGTCGCCGACCGGCTGGTCGCGGTGCACAAGACGGCGGCGCTGACCGATCCGCTGACCGGCATTTTCAACCGCCGCGGATTCTTCGAGGCGGCCGAGCGGCTGCGCGCCTATGAAGCGCGCGGTGGCAATCCGGTGAGCGCGCTGGTCTTCGATCTCGATCACTTCAAGTCGATCAACGACCGCTTCGGCCACCTGGCCGGCGACGATGTGCTGCGACAGTTCGCCCAGGTGTTGGGCGCGGGCCTGCGCGTGACCGATATCGTCGGGCGGTTCGGCGGCGAGGAATTCGTCGCGCTGCTGCCTTGCACGAAGGAGAACGCGGCGGTGGCGGCCGAGCGCGTGCGCGCGGCCTTCGAGGACAGCGGCGCCTCCGTCGACGGGCTTCGCATTCAGACGACGGTCAGCATCGGGGTCGCCGAGGGCGCTCCGGGAACGGCGCTGGAGCGCCTTTTTGCGACGGCCGACGCCGCGCTGCTCCGCGCCAAGCGGCAGGGGCGCAATCGCATCGAGTTGGCGTGCTGGGAGACGGACGCGCCCGACCGCGTCCGCTTCGGGCAGGCCGGCGTCGCCGACGAGGCGCGCGGGGATGATCGCGATGCGGCGCCCGCCGTGCCAGCCACGATCGAACCCGCGCGACTTTAGGCGAATCGCGACGGACAGAGCCCTCGCAAGGTTTCGTTTACCATCGATGCGTTAGCATTCGCGCATGTGGACGCGGAATCGGAACCTGTGCACGAATGCCGACCTGCCCTCGCTTGAGGCGCGCGCCGCGCTTGCGGGCAGCGCCTGGGCCTGCGCGTTTTCCTCCGCCGACGAGTTCGAAACCGACCTTATCCGGCGCCGGCGGGCCGAAGGACGCTACGCGTCCGGCCCGGGCTGGCAGTCCGTTTTCGCGGTCGGCGCGGGACTTGCGGTCATCGCCGCCGCTATCCTGATTTTCTAGAACAACTCAAATCCGTCGCCGGATGGCGTCTCGTCGCGGTGCGTGAGCGGGGTGAGACCGCGCGCGTCGCGGTGCCCGTCAGTCCTGGCGCTTGGCGCTCAGCGCGGCCTGGCAGGTGACATAACGCGCGATGAACATGCCTGCGGCGGTGATGACATAGGCGACCGCCGCGCCCATGATCCCGACCGTTGGCGCCAGCACCGCGTTCAGCGCGGCCGATGCCAGCGCTCCGCCGAGCGCGATCAGCGCGATCGCCCGGTCGCGATGCAAGGCGAGCAGCGCGAAACCGTAGCCGTCGGCGGCGACCCGCAACAGCGTCGCCAGCAGGATCACCCAGAACACCGTCAGATGCGCGTCGAGCTGCGGACGTTCGAGCAGGATGAGCAGCACAGGCGTGGCGACGGCGGCGGCGGCGGCGAGCGCGAGGGTCCACGCGCCGGTCTCGCGCTGAAGCTTGCGCTCGATCTCGCGGAACGGCTTGGCGCTGTCCTCCTGTCCGGCGCCGACGATGCGCGCGATGTGGGTTTGCAGCACGCCGAAGACGGAAAGCGAATGCGCCACGTTGGCGATCGACCAGAACAGCGTGTAGACGCCGGTCAATTCGAGGCCGAGGAACAGCGAGATCAGGAACCGGTCGATGAAGGCGCTGACGGCGCTGCTCACATCCTTGACGTAGAGGACGAGGCTTCCGCGCATCGCCTCGACAAGCCAGCGTAACCGCAGGCCGACGTGGCGCCAGCGCCCATTCCGAAACAGCAGCGCCAGCAGCAACAGGCAGGTCAGCGCCAGCGCCAGGATCCACCAGCCGAGCAGAAACTCCAGCGTGCGCGCCGGCGGATGGAAAAAGCCGATCACGATCACCGGCAGCGGCCAGAGGCCCTGCCGCAGGAACATCAGCCCGTTGGCGAGAAAGACATGCCGGCGGGCGATGAGAATGTCGCTGGCGTCATTGGCGAGATTGTCGAGCAGGAGGATGACGCCGCAGGCCGCGGCGAGCGGCAGCGGAATCGGAATCTTCGCGGCGATGATGAAGCCGAGCAGCAACGGCTGGGCGAGGAGATGAACCGCGAATGTGAGGGCGAGGCGGCTCGTCACCAGCGGCACCACCTCCGCCGACGGCCGGTCGACGATGGTGCGGATCAACCAGTCGGTCATGCCGAAGCAGGAGACCGCGGGCGCGATCGTCGTCGCGCCGATGAGCAGGCCGTAGACGCCGAGGTCGGCGAGACTGAGAAAACGCGCGGTGTAGATCGCCAGCAGGAACTTGGACAGCGTCATCGCCATGCGAATCGCGAGCAGGGCGATTTGCGGCAGGATCGCGCGCAGGGGCTGGTCGGATGTTGGCGGCGGCACGAGGGACCCCGGATTGAGGCGGGATCATGCACTGATTCGCGCCGTGATTCGCGCCGTTCGGGCGCGCGCGACAAGGACCCGGCCGGATAGCGGCACGGCCGCGTTCGGCTAGTTCACCGCGGCCGCGACGAAGGCGAGTCCCGCGGTGTCGCCCTTTCGCCAGACGACGCGCGCGCGGCGTCGCTCGGCGCGGCGGGCAAGGCTGAAATCGACTTCGTCGGGAAAGACGGCGAGGTGATCGACGCTGATCTTGGCGCCCGCCGGCGTGATGTTCCGCACGATGCAGGTCATGACGGACGAGCGCTTGTTGTAGGCGAGCGAGCCGCCGAGAAGCGCGCGGGATCGGAAATGCTGGCGACGTTCGAGCATGGTCTTCACTCGTTTCACCCGCCTTGGCCGAATTCGGCCCCCCATGGTCCCTGTTTAGCCGATCTCCGCTCCGCCAGAAACCAAATGCCGGTCTTAACCTAAACGCGACTGTGGGCACCGGACGCGCCCGACGCAAAGAGAAAGGCGCCTCCCCGTGGGGAGACGCCTTTCTTCGTCCGCGAGCGGGTCGCCGAGCCGCGAGGGGCTCAGTACGAATAGTACATGTCGAACTCGACCGGATGCGGCGTCATTTCGAAGCGCGCCACGTCCTGCATCTTCAGCTCGATGTAGCTGTCGATGAAGTCGTCGTCGAACACGCCGCCGGCCTTCAGATAGGCGCGGTCCTTGTCGAGGTTCTCGAGCGCCTCGCGCAGGCTGCCGCACACCGTCGGGATCTGCTTGAGCTCCTCGCGCGGCAGATCGTAGAGGTCCTTGTCCATCGCCGGACCCGGATCGATCTTGTTCTTGATGCCGTCGAGGCCGGCCATCAGCATCGCCGCGAAGGCGAGATAGGGGTTCGCCATCGGATCGGGGAAGCGGACCTCCACGCGCTTGGCCTTCGGCGAAGCGGTGTAGGGGATGCGGCACGAGGCCGAGCGGTTGCGCGCCGAATAGGCGAGCAGCACCGGCGCCTCATAACCCGGGACCAGACGCTTGTAGGAATTGGTCGACGGGTTGGTGAAGGCGTTGATCGACTTGGCGTGCTTGATGATGCCGCCGATGTAGTGGAGGCAGGTCTCGGAGAGATCGGCGTATTTGTTGCCGGCGAACATCGGCTTGCCGTCCTTCCAGATCGACTGGTGGACGTGCATGCCCGAGCCGTTGTCGCCGTAGATCGGCTTCGGCATGAAGGTGGCCGTCTTGCCGTAGATATGCGCGACCTGGTGGATGCAGTACTTGTAGATCTGCATCTGGTCGGCCATCAGCGTGAGCGTATCGAACTTCATGCCGAGCTCGTGCTGGGCCGAGGCCACCTCGTGGTGATGCTTCTCGACCTTGACGCCCATCTTGGCCATGGCGCCGAGCATTTCCGAGCGCATGTCCTGTACCGAGTCCTGCGGCGGCACCGGGAAGTAGCCGCCCTTGGTGCGGATACGGTGGCCGAGATTGCCGCCTTCATATTCGGTGCCGGTGTTGATCGGCAGCTCGATCGAATCGAGCTTGAAGCCGGTGTTGTAGGGATCGGAGGAATAGCGCACGTCGTCGAACACGAAGAATTCGGCCTCGGGGCCGACGAACACGGCGTCGCCGACGCCCATCGCCTTGACCTGGGCTTCCGCCTTGCGGGCGATGCCGCGCGGGTCGCGATTGTACGGCTCGCCCGTGGTCGGCTCGAGCACGTCGCAGGTCAGCACCAGCGTCGTCTCGGCGAAGAACGGGTCGATCGAGGCCGTGACCGGATCCGGCATCAGGCACATGTCGGATTCATTGATCGCCTTCCAGCCGGCGATCGACGAGCCGTCGAACATGATGCCTTCCGCGAAAGTGTCTTCTTCAATCATCGACACGTCGAAGGTGACATGCTGCCACTTGCCGCGCGGATCGGTGAAACGGAAGTCTACATACTTAACGTCGTTGTCCTTGATCAGTTTCAGGACGTCTTTGGCGGTCTTCATGGACAGGATACCCCTTTCGTCGTGCTTAGCCGCTGTCGTTTCACCATTTCAGCACACCTGCTTGCGCGCACGCGTGATGACATGTCGTGTGGATCGCGGGCGGACGGTTCGCGTGCCTTAGATGGCATCGAGCCCGGTTTCGCCCGTTCGGATGCGAATGGCTTCCTCGATATTGGAGACGAAAATCTTGCCGTCGCCGATGCGCCCGGTCTGGGCTGAGCGGCAGATGGCCTCGATGGCCTTTTCGACGAGGTCGTCGGAAAGGACAATCTCGATTTTTACCTTGGGCAGGAAATCAACGATATATTCCGCGCCACGGTAAAGTTCGGCGTGTCCCTTCTGGCGGCCAAATCCCTTTGCCTCCGTCACCGTAATTCCCTGGAGCCCCACCTCCTGCAATGCTTCCTTCACTTCGTCGAGCTTGAATGGCTTGATGATCGCTTCGATCTTTTTCACCTGCGTCTCCCCGGCGCACGGCAGTTTCCCAAGGCCGTGCGCGTCCGCGAGCGGGTCATACATGCCCTCGTTGCGCGCGCAAACCCCTCGACCCCAACGCGGACCGGATTTTCGGTCGGCGGCGCGGATCGAAGGGCATGCGTGCGTCGCCACAAACCCTGAAGTGCCAAAGCAGGCTCCGTGCCAGAGCGGTGCGGGCGAGAAAACAGCGCGTTTCCAAATCCTTAATGGCGACGCCGATGGTGTTGCCGCAGAAATATGCGAGGCTTCAGCCTAAGAATTCGGCATGATGGCTATTTTTTGTGCAAACAGGATTTCGGTGCGCTTGTGCGAATGCGCTCGCCGTTCTCACGCTAGGCCGAGTAGCCTCTTCGGATCAGCGGGATGAGGGACATGGAGACCGGCTTTGTAACGGGCTTGAACACCGGCTTGAACACGGGCTTGGCAACGGGCTTGGACAAGGCCTTGAGGAAGCTCGCCGGCGGCGGCGCGAGGGCGCTTCTGACCAACGAACAGATGGCCGAGGCCGACCGGCTGACCATCGCCTCCGGGGTCGCGGGTATCACGCTGATGCGCAACGCCGGCGAGGCGGTCGCGGCCGCCGTTCAGGGCGTGGTCGGCGCGGGGCGCGTGCTGATCGTTTGCGGCATGGGCAATAATGGCGGGGACGGTTTCGTCGCCGCCCGGGCGCTCGCCGCCATGGGACGCGATGTCGTCGTCATGCTCGCCGGCGATCGCGACAAGCTCAAGGGCGACGCGGCGCTCGCGGCTCGGGAATGGCTGGGCCCGGTGATCGGCCCCGAAAGCGGCGCCGTCGCGGGCGCCGCGGTAATCGTCGACGCGCTGTTCGGCGCCGGCCTCGACCGCGCGGTGAGCGGCGTCCACGCCGCGCTGATCGAGGCGATCAACGCGGCCGGCGTGCCGGTTGTCGCGGTCGATCTCGCCAGCGGCGTCAACGGCACCACCGGTCAGGTGATGGGCGTCGCGGTGAACGCGACCCTGTCCGTCACCTTCTTCCGCCGCAAGCCAGGCCATCTCATCCATCCGGGGCGCGGGCATTGCGGGCGCGTGCTTCTCGTCGATATCGGCATCAAGGAGGAAGTGCTCGCGCGCATCGCGCCGACGGTGTTCGAGAACGACCCGGGCCTTTGGGCGGCCGCGTTCCCGGTGCCGTCGGCTACCGGGCACAAATATGGACGCGGCCACACGTTCGTCGTCTCCGGCGGCGTTTCGGCGACCGGCGCGGCCCGGCTCGCGGCGCGCGGCGCGCTCAGGGCGGGGAGCGGCCTCGTCACGCTCGCCACGCCGCGCGACGCGCTCGCCGTCAACGCGGCGGCGAGCACGGCGATCATGGTCCGCGCGGTCGACACGGCCGAGGAGATCGCGGCGTTTCTTGCCGACCGGCGGCTCAACGCTTGCGTGATCGGACCGGGCGTCGGGGTGGGCGCGCGGACCCGCGCGATGGTCGCCGCGATCCTGGCGGGCGAACGCGCGGTGGTACTCGATGCGGATGCGCTGACGAGCTTCGAGGGCGCGCCGGAACGCTTGTTTAGATTGATAAAAAAGAGAAATTGTCCACAGGTTGTTCTGACGCCGCATGATGGAGAATATGTTCGTCTTTTCAATGAATTAATAAAGACACATCAGCCTCCTTCAAAACTTGAGCGTGCGCGGTTAGCGGCCGCTCAATGCGGCGCCTGCCTTATTCTCAAGGGTCCCGACACGGTGATCGCCAGCCCCGATGGCCGGGCGGCGATCAATGCCAATGCGCCGCCCTGGCTCGCGACCGCCGGATCGGGCGACGTGCTCGCCGGGATCGTCGGCGGGCTTCTCGCGCAGGGTATGCCGGCATTCGAGGCGGCATGCGCCGCGGTCTGGCTGCACGGGGAATGCGCCAACCGCTTCGGGCCCGGGCTGATTTCCGAGGATTTGCCGGACGCGATGCCGAAGGTGTTCGCGGACCTCTTCGGCGTGTCCGGACGTTGAGCCGGCGGGACGACCTTTCGGACGGCGTTCAGAGGGGGCGCGGCGTGGCGGCCCTGAGCGCCTCGTCGGCGGCCAGAAACGCCTCGACTTCCGGCCCCGGCGCGGGGCTTTCGGCCTCGACCCCGATCTCCTTCATCAGCCGCGCGATGGGCACGAAAGCGCGCTGCTTGCGGTCGTAGATTCCGCCCTTGAACAGCGCGCGCGCCGCGACCTCGTTCCGGCGCGCGCCGGCCTCGAACAGAAACACCTGCTCCATGATGATCGCGAACTCGTCCCAGGCGAGAATGCGCGTCTCGATGCGGAAGGACTCGAACAGACGAAGCTCCCGGCGGAAACGAATCTTGATCGCGCTGGCGATGGGGGTCCAGCGATTCCGGAGCACGACGCGCGCCAGGCCGGTCGAGACGATCATGTCGAGCCGGCCGATATCCATCAGCGTGAGATAGCGACCGTTGTTAAGGTGAAGGCTCGGATCAAGATCCGTCGGCCAGACCCGGAAACGAATGATGGATACGCCGCCGGGAACGACGAGGCGCGCCCTCCATGGCAGCGTGAGCAAGTAGGAAACGAGCCGAAACCACAAATTCATCGCGCCCTCCCGCGCTCCGCGCCGACGGCTGTGAACGCGTAGGGCGCTTCGCCACTCCGGTCAATGCGACGGACGACGTGGCTGCCATTCGCCTGCGAGCGCGCCCGAATGACGCCGGGACGCCCGGGCTATTCGACCGCGAACCAGCGCGCGATCTCGGGCAGGGCCGCGGTCGTGGGGGTCGCGGTGATCATCCAGTCGCCCGGGTTTCCGGCCGCGAAGGCGATGCGCTCCGTGCGTCCCGGCTCGACCAGCACCGTGTCGAGCCAGAAGGGCTTCCAGCCGTCGTCGAGCCGGTCGAGCAGGCGGAAGGGATGGCCGTGGACATGAAAGGTGACCAGTCCCGGGGTCGGGTTCTTCAGCGCGCAGACGACGGCGTGGCCGCGCTTGAGGCGAAAGGCCGGAGATCTTTCCCGCAGGCCGGGCGAAACGGGAACCCAGCCGCCGGCCACATCGCCAAGATCGAGATCGACGCGGCTCGCCTTCGCCAGGTCGATCCGGGCGGGCAAGGCGTTGGCGGGCAGGGGCGCCGGCGGCGGCGGCGGGCCAGGGCGCGGAGGCGGACCTGCGTCGTGAACGAGGCGGGCGATCGGCCAAGCGCCGGTGCCGGCGCCGCTTGTCGCGCCGAGGCCGTCGTGAAGCGACAGGCCGATCGCCGCGCCCGGGGCGAGGGCGCCCTCGGCGATGTCGACGAACACGTCGATCCGGTTGCCGGGGGCGAGCGCGAGGCGTCCGCCGCGCGCCGGGAACGGCTCGGCGCCATGGCCGTCGATCGCCATCACGCGCGCCTCGATCCGTCCGTCGCCGCCGCCGATGGCGATGCCGATGACGCGGCGCGGGCTCGCATTGATCAGGCGCAGCCGCGCGCGGGCGTTCGCCCGCGCTTGGATATCGATCTCGGCCTTGCCATTGATGGTGAAGCGCGGGAGGCCGGGCGGGATCGCTTGGGCGGACATCGCGCCGACTTGACCGGGCTCCGGCATGTCCTCGATCAGCAGCACCGCGTCGATATCGGCGACCGCCGCCGACGGCTCGGCGACGATCACGGGGATCGTCGGGCGGGCGAGGACCCGGCCATCCGCGCCGCGAAAGCGCAGGAAGGAGGTTCCCCAATCCGCAAGCACGAGGGCGAATTCGCGAGTCTCGCCCGGCGCGATCGGCACCTGCCCGAGAAAGGGCACGAAAGCGGCCGAGTTCCGCGCCCCGCGCGCTTCGATCATGACGCCCGCGTCGAGGCGGTTGGTCAGGCGCAGCCGCGCCGTCTCGCCCCGCATTCCACGGATCGCGCCGGGCGCGGGCGAGCCGTTCACCACCGGCACGCGGAGCCTTGCGCCCGTGCCCATCGGCAAATCGACTTCGGCGGCATGGAGCACCAGTTCCACCGCCGCGTCGGCGTGAGAGGCGGTGGCGCGCAGGGCGCCAAGACCCGAGGCGGCGGCGGCCGCGATCATCAGCCGGCGCCGGGAAATCGGGATGGGGGCCGTTTCGCGCATGCGCGCATGGAGAGCGGCTCCCGGGCGGAATGTCCAGCCCCCCCGCGCGGGTCCTTGTCCCGCGACCATTTTTTTGCTGCGAAAGCGGCCCATCATGCTATAAGCCGCGCCGTCTGGCGCGCGGGGTTCCTCTCGGAGCACGGCCGCCGTCGGCCCGATCGCGGGCGTGGCGGAACTGGTAGACGCGCGGGATTTAGGTTCCCGTGACGAAAGTCGTGGGGGTTCGAAACCCTCCGCCCGCACCAAACGTTGTGCTCCGCGAGAACGAGATGATTGGCGCGACGGCGCGGGCCGTCGGGGCCCGAACAATGTCCAGCCGGTCCCCCGGCACCGAGCGTGAGAAGAAGACCGAAGCCATGCAAGTGAACGAAACCCTCGCCGACGGCCTGAAGCACGAATTCCGCGTCGTTGTTCCCGCCTCCGATCTCGACGCGAAGGTGAACGCGCGTCTCGACGATCTCAAGACGCGCGTGCGGATCAACGGCTTCCGTCCCGGCAAGGTGCCGGTTGCGCATCTGAAGAAGGTCTATGGCCGCTCGGTGATGGCCGAGACGATCGACCAGGTCGTGCGCGAGACCAACAGCCAGATCTTCACCGAGCGCGGCTTCAAGCTCGCCACCGAACCGAAGGTGACGCTGCCGTCCGAGGAAAAGGAGGTCGACCAGCTTCTCGCCGGCAAGACCGACCTCGATTATTCCGTGGCGATCGAGGTCATTCCGGCGATCACGCTGTCGGATTTCAGCGCCATCAAGATCGAGAAGCCGGTCGTCGACGTGAGCGAGGCCGATGTCGACGAAGCGGTCATGAAGTTCGCCGAGCAGAACCGCGACTTCGAGCCCAAGGGCGAGGGCGCCAAGGCCGAGAAGGGCGACCGCGTCACCGTCTCTTTCGTCGGCAAGATCGACGGCGTTCCCTTCGAGGGCGGCAAGAGCGACAACGTGCCCGTTCCGATCGGATCGAACACTTTCATCCCGGGCTTCGAGGATCAACTCATCGGCATGGGCGCCGGCGACTCGCGGCTGCTCAAGGTGACGTTCCCGCCGAACTACGGCAACGCGGATCTGGCCGGCAAGGAGGCCGAATTCGACACAACCGCGAGCCTGATCGAGGCGCCGCGGCCCGTCGCCATCAACGACGAACTGGCCAAGACGCTCGGCCTCGATTCGCTCGAGAAGTTCAAGGAAGCGGTGTCGGCGCGCATTCGCGGCGAGTTCGACGCCGCCTCGCGCACGCGGGTGAAGCGGCAGTTGCTCGACCAGCTCGACGCCGCGCACCAGTTCGAGGCGCCGCCGTCGCTCATCGACGAGGAGTTCGCCGGCATGTGGCGCTCGATCCTCGAGGAGATGAACGCGACCGGCAAGACGTTCGAGACCGAGAATACGACCGAGGACGCCGCCAAGGAGCAGTACCGCAAGATCGCGGACCGGCGCGTGCGGCTGGGCCTTGTGCTCGCCGAGATCGGCGAGAAGAACAAGATCACCGTGACCGACGAGGAGGTCAGCCGCGCCATGGTCGAGCGCGCGCGTCAGTTCCCCGGTCAGGAAAAGCAGGTGTGGGACTACTACCGCAACAACCCGCAGGCGCTCGCCCAGATTCGCGCGCCGATCTTCGAGGACAAGGTGATCGATTTCATTCTCGAGCTCGCGCAGGTGAGCGAAAAGAAGATCGGTCGCGACGAGCTCCTCAAGGACGACGAGGAGGATACCCTCTAAGGGGGAGCCCGCGCCGGGCGCGCGGCAGGTCCCCAGGCATGGGTACCTCGGGCGTCGCGACTGGGCGCCCCCGATTTGGCGTCGTGCCTTCGCGGACGAAGGGCGAGGAAGCCAAGGCCAAGGAAGTCGAGGCCAAGGAAGTCGAGGCCAGGGAAGCCAGCGGCAAGGGAAAAGGGCGAGGGGCGGGTTGCGCCCGCCCGATCAACCAAATTCGCTAACCGCGACTCCAATGAGCTTTTGCGGCGCCTGAAAGAATCTGGTTCAACGGCTTGCCCGCCATTGATTTGCACATATCTGTTGCAGAACCTTGAGGGCGCCGCGCCCTGAAGGCCGCGCCGGGTCGCAAGATCGCGGCATGGTCCTCCGGACGCGATTCCGATCTATTCCCCGCGTTCGCCGGCGTTCCAGTGCTTGCGTCGACGCCGGTGTGCTGCGTTGCCATGGCGGGATTCGAACCGCCGTTCGGGCCAGACCATTTTAGGTGAGCCATGCGCGATCCGATCGAGACCTACATGAACCTCGTTCCCATGGTGGTCGAGCAGACCAACCGCGGCGAGCGCGCCTACGACATCTTCTCCCGTCTTCTGAAGGAGCGCATCATCTTCATCACCGGGCCGATCGAGGACGGCATGGCGACGCTGGTGGTGGCGCAGCTCCTGTTTCTCGAAGCGGAAAATCCGAAGAAGGAAATCTCGATGTACATCAACTCCCCCGGCGGGGTGGTGACGTCGGGTCTGGCGATCTACGACACGATGCAATTCATCCGTCCGCCGGTGTCGACGTTGTGCACCGGTCAGGCCGCGTCGATGGGCTCGCTGCTGCTGGCGGCGGGCGCCAAGGACATGCGCTTCGCGCTGCCCAACGCGCGCATCATGGTGCATCAACCCTCCGGCGGCTATCAGGGCCAGGTCACCGACATCCTCATTCACGCGCGCGAGGTCGAAAGCCTCAAGAAGCGCCTGAACGAAATCTATGTCGCCCACACCGGCCAGCCGATCCAGAAGATCGAGGAGGCGCTCGAGCGCGATAACTTCCTCACCGCCGAGATGGCCAAGGATTTCGGCATCGTCGACAAGGTCATCGCCAAGCGCCTCGAGGAACCGAGCAAGGCGACGAGCTGAGGCGAAGACGGGGCGCGCGCGCGGGCGCGCTCACGCGGGTTTGAAGCGCGACGTCGCGACCGAAAGCCCGCATGCGCCCGGAGCACGCATTTCCCGCGACTGCAACCTTGTTCGTAAGGTTTCTGGGTTGTCGTCGTTAAGTTATTGCGGACGTGCGATAAATCATTTCGCCATCGGATCGCTTCGGCGGCCGCGGCGCGCCTTCCAAGCGTGGCGTTTAGTGAAATCTTGATAATCGGCGGACTAGCATGCTTCGATGGGTCGGATCGGCTAGGTTTCAAGGCGCGGCGGTGGTGGGACGATTCGGCGGGGAGCCGTCGGGGGTGCCCTTTTCTGGTACGGGATTTGCTACTATTTCATGCACAGCGCGACGGTTTCCCGGCTTGGGACATGACGCGCGCGATCGGGTGGGGCGGCGCGCGCGAGGCGTGAAGCGGCCGGCATCCGGTCCGGCGAGTGGAAGACGGAGAGTGGAATGAGCAAGGTCAGTTCGGGCGATTCCAAGAACACGCTGTATTGCTCGTTTTGCGGCAAGAGCCAGCACGAGGTGCGCAAGCTCATCGCCGGCCCGACCGTCTTCATCTGCGATGAATGCGTCGAGTTGTGCATGGACATCATCCGCGAGGAGAACAAGTCCTCGCTGGTGAAGTCGCGCGACGGCATTCCGACGCCGAAGGAGATCCGCAAGGTCCTCGACGACTACGTCATCGGTCAGGATCACGCCAAGAAGGTGCTCGCGGTCGCGGTGCATAACCACTACAAGCGGCTCAACCACCAGACCAAGCACAACGACGTCGAACTGGCGAAGTCGAACATCCTGCTGATCGGTCCGACCGGCTCGGGCAAGACGCTGCTGGCGCAGACGCTCGCCCGCATCCTCGACGTGCCCTTCACCATGGCGGACGCGACCACGCTGACCGAGGCCGGCTATGTCGGCGAGGACGTCGAGAACATCATCCTCAAGCTGTTGCAGTCGGCCGACTACAATGTCGAGCGCGCTCAGCGCGGTATCGTCTACATCGACGAAATCGACAAGATTTCGCGCAAATCCGACAACCCGTCGATCACCCGCGACGTGTCGGGCGAGGGCGTGCAGCAGGCGCTTTTGAAGATCATGGAAGGCACGGTGGCGAGCGTGCCGCCGCAGGGCGGGCGCAAGCATCCGCAGCAGGAATTCCTGCAGGTCGACACCACCAACATTCTCTTCATCTGCGGCGGCGCCTTCGCGGGCCTCGAAAAGATCATCTCCGCGCGCGGACGGACGACGTCGATCGGTTTCGGCGCCTCGGTGATGGCGCCGGAGGATCGTCGCACCGGCGAGATCTTCCGCGAGGTCGAGCCGGAGGATCTGCTCAAATACGGGCTGATCCCGGAATTCGTCGGCCGCCTGCCGGTGGTCGCGACCCTGGAGGACCTCGACGAGGCCTCGCTGAAGAAGATTCTGACCGAGCCCAAGAACGCGCTGGTCAAGCAGTATCAGCGCCTGTTCGAGATGGAATCGATCGACCTGACCTTCGCCGACGAGGCGCTGGGCGCGATCGCCCGCAAGGCCATCGAACGCAAGACCGGCGCGCGCGGCCTGCGGTCGATCATGGAGGGCATCCTGCTCGAAACCATGTTCGAGCTGCCGAGCCTGGAAGGCGTCGAGGAGGTCGTGATCTCCCGCGAGGTCGTCGAGGGCACGGCGCGGCCGCTCTATATCTACGCCGACCGGTCCGATCGCACCGCCGACGCAAGCGCCAGCGCCTGAACCGGGCCGCGGCCTGCGCCAGGGTCCCGCGTTCTCGGGGTCGCGCCTTTGTGCGTGGCGACGAGGACGCCCGGCCGAATCACGCGACGGCGCGCATGCTTTCGCGCCCAAAGCCGGCATGCTTTGGAAGGTCGTCCTAACATCTTTCGAAAGGTCGCCGGAACGTCGGCGGGACCATAGCGATCGGATCGCGTGCCGCGTAAAGACTCGCGCGGGACGTTTGGGCGAATCCCGCAGGGGGGATGAGCCCGCCTTATACTTGACACCCTCCGGGGCGATGGCCACCTAATGTCCCATCGGGACTCGATCCATCGCGGCGATCGCCGCGCGCAAGTCGGACCAGTCGAGTCAACAGTGAGTCGGGAAATATCGGCGCGGTTGAGGGAAATGGGGCAGCGATCAACCGCGCGCGTGTTGCCGGCCAAGCCGCGACGAGAAATTAGCGCCCCGCATCGGTAGCGTCGGTGACGGACCGGGGTGGGGTGGCAACAAAAGGGAATATTGAGCCATGACCGCTCCCAAGCCGCGACCTCCTCTCGTTCCGGGCGAGACGCATACCTATCCCGTGCTGCCCCTGCGCGACATCGTCGTTTTTCCGCACATGATCGTGCCGCTCTTCGTCGGCCGCGAAAAGTCGATTCGCGCGCTCGAAGAGGTGATGAAGACCGACACCTACATCCTGCTGGCGACGCAGAAGAACGCCTCGGACGACGATCCCAAGCCCGACGCCATTTATGAGGTCGGGACGCTCGCCTCCGTGCTCCAGCTCCTGAAGCTGCCCGACGGCACCGTGAAGGTGCTGGTGGAGGGCGCCTCGCGCGCGCGCGTCGGCGCCTATCACGACCGCGAGGATTATTACGAGGCCGAGGCTTCCGCGCTCGGCGACGTCGACGCCAGCTCGGTGGAAGCCGAGGCGATGGCGCGCTCGGTCGTGTCCGAGTTCGAGAGCTATGTGAAGCTCAACAAGAAGATTTCGGCCGAGGTCGTCACCGTGGTCCAGCAGATCACGGACTTCTCCAAGCTCGCCGACACCGTGGCCTCGCATTTGGCCGTGAAGATTCCCGATCGCCAGACGATCCTGGAAACCCTCTCCGTGACCCAGCGCATGGAGAAGGTGCTCGGCTTCATGGAAAGCGAAATCTCGGTGCTGCAGGTCGAGAAGCGCATCCGCTCGCGCGTCAAGCGCCAGATGGAGAAGACGCAGCGCGAGTACTATCTCAACGAGCAGATGAAGGCGATCCAGAAGGAGCTCGGCGACGAGGACGGTCGTGACGAGCTCGCCGACATCGAGGACAAGATCAGCAAGACCAAGCTGTCGAAGGAGGCCCGCGAGAAGGCCCAGCACGAGCTCAAGAAGCTGCGGCAAATGTCGCCGATGTCGGCGGAAGCCACCGTGGTGCGCAACTATCTCGACTGGCTGCTGTCGATTCCGTGGGGCAAGAAGTCGAAGATCAAGAAGGATCTCAATCTTGCCCAGGAGACGCTCGATCACGATCACTTCGGCCTCGACAAAGTCAAGGAGCGGATCGTCGAATATCTGGCGGTGCAGAGCCGCGCCAACCGGCTGACCGGGCCGATCCTGTGCCTGGTCGGCCCGCCCGGCGTCGGCAAGACCTCGCTCGGCAAGTCGATCGCGCGCGCCACGGGACGCGAGTTCGTGCGCGTGTCGCTCGGCGGCGTGCGCGACGAGGCCGAGATCCGCGGCCACCGGCGCACCTATATCGGCTCGATGCCGGGCAAGATCATTCAGTCGATGCGCAAGGCCAAGAGCTCGAACCCGCTGTTCCTGCTCGACGAGATCGACAAGATGGGCGCCGATTTCCGCGGCGATCCGTCCTCGGCGCTGCTCGAGGTGCTCGATCCGGAACAGAACTCGACCTTCAACGACCACTATCTGGAGGTCGACTACGACCTGTCGAACGTGATGTTCATCACCACGGCGAATACGCTCAACATTCCGCCGCCGCTGATGGACCGCATGGAGATCATCCGCATCGCCGGCTACACCGAGGACGAGAAGCTGCAGATCGCGCGCAAGCATCTCATCCCCAACGCGGTGGCCAAGCATGGGCTCGCCTCGAAGGAATGGTCGATCGACGACGCCGCGCTGCTGCTGATCATCCGCCGCTACACCCGCGAGGCGGGCGTGCGCAACCTCGAGCGCGAGCTCTCGACGCTGGCGCGCAAGGCGGTGAAGGAGCTGATGATCTCCAAGAAGAAGGAGGTCAAGGTCACCGAGGCCAATCTCGGCGACTATCTCGGCGTCACCAAATATCGCTACGGCGAGGTCGAGGCGGAAGATCAGGTCGGCGTCGTCACCGGTCTTGCCTGGACCGATGTCGGCGGCGAGCTGCTCACCATCGAAGGCGTGATGATGCCCGGCAAGGGCAAGATGACGGTGACCGGCAATCTGCGCGACGTGATGAAGGAATCGATTTCGGCCGCGGCCTCGTATGTGCGCTCGCGGGCGGTCGCCTTCGGGGTCGAGCCGCCGCTGTTCGACCGGCGCGACATCCACGTGCACGTGCCCGAGGGCGCGACGCCGAAGGACGGTCCGTCGGCGGGCGTCGCCATGGCCACGGCGATCGTCTCGGTCATGACCGGCATTCCGGTGCGGCGCGACATCGCCATGACCGGCGAGATCACGCTGCGCGGACGGGTGTTGCCGATCGGCGGCCTGAAGGAGAAGCTGCTCGCGGCCGCGCGCGGCGGGATGAAGACGGTGCTGATCCCGGAGGAGAACGCCAAGGATCTCGCCGAGATCTCCGACGCCATCAAGGGCGGGCTGGAGATCGTCCCGGTCTCGCGCATGGACGAGGTCATCTCGCGGGCGCTGACGCGTCAGCCGAAGGCGATCGTGTGGGAGGAAGATTCCTCGCGCGCGCCGAAGTCGGAGACCTCCGACGACGCCTCGGGCCTTACCGCGCATTAGCGCGCGGCATGATTCGGACGCGTCCCGCGCGGGGTGCGGCTGGGCATGACACGGTTCCGCGTGGCGCGGCCGACGAGGTCGCGTGAACGGGCGTGAGGCGCGACGACCGATGAAATTGACGAAGGGCGGCGACATTCTCGTCGCCCTTTTGCTTGGCGCATTTGCCGGCCGGACGAATCGTTTCGCGGAAATGAAATGCGGCCAGGCGCGGCGATGGCTGGGGCGCGGAGCTGCGATGGAAAGGGCGAAGCGCGCTTGCGCGCGGCATTCCGGCGGCGCTAAATCGGGGAGGGGCGGTTAGCTCAGTTGGTAGAGCGCCTGCTTTACACGCAGGATGTCGGCGGTTCGAGTCCGTCACCGCCCACCACGTCACCGCCCATCATGGTGTCGCACTTAAGCGAAGCACGTCCGCGCAATACTTACGCGTGGTACTTGCGCGTAGTCCTTGCGCGCAGTACTCACGCGAAAGGCGGATGCGCTCGCGAAAACCCCGCCGCGGCGCCGCTGACGCCGGGCGGGGATTGCCACTGTTCAATCGCTGCTCAATTCAGGAGCCGCCACGCCGGGCGGGGGCGTCCTTCGGGAAAATCCGAGCGGGACGCCCGACAGGCCTCAGACGGCTTCCTTGAGTTCCTTGGCGGCGCGGAAGGCGACCTTCTTGCTGGCCTTGATGTGGATCGCTTCGCCCGTGGCCGGGTTGCGGCCCATGCGGGCGGCGCGCTTGCGGACCTGGAGGATGCCGAGGCCGACGATGCGGATGCGGTCGCCCTTCTTCAGGTGCTTGGTGATGCGGGCCACGAGGTCGGTAAGCACCGCCTCGGTCTGCTTCTTGGACATCTCATGCTCTTCGGCCAGAGCCGCGGCGAGATGCTTGAGCGTGACGGTGGACGGGGTCGCTGCCTTTTTTGCCATTGCGGGCTCTCCTTGTTGAGGCATGGGTCGGGAAATCGTTGCAAATCAGGCATTAGATGATTCGCCGGCGCCTTGCATCGCCTGTTTTGCCCGGAAACAGGCCATTCTTGTGACCTGCCGGGCAAATGACCGCTGTGAATGGGGAATTCTCGCGCGCGCTTGACTTGGGCTTGACCCGCCTTTAAGTCCGCTGGCATCGCGGGGGCGTAGCTCAGTTGGTTAGAGCGCCGGCCTGTCACGCCGGAGGTCGCGGGTTCGAGCCCCGTCGCTCCCGCCATCCGCGAAATCCGTAGCCGGAAATCTCCAGCCAGAATTTCCGTGCCCGAAATTCCCAGCACAATGCCCGCGAAATCCGGTTTCGGTCGGTTTTGGCGGCCATTTCGCGCGGTTTTGTGGACGTCCGCGCCCCCTGGCGCGCGGCCGGCGCGCGTTTGGCGCGAGGTTTGGCGCGGCCCCGGCACGGCGAGACCGTCGACGCGTGGAATTCTCCGCGCCGCTTGCATCTTTTCTTGTCACATTCGCCCGGAAAAAGTTCGCGGGGGAGGCCGCCGTGGGTTGTCTTGCCACCCAGGGAACGCTGCGCTAAGCCTCACCCGCGCCCGTTCGCCACCGCGAATCCGGGTCCTTTCGCGGACCTCCGGTTCGCTCGGGCCGGTTCCCGCCGGCCGGATCGGGGAACGCCCAGGAATGGACGGGACTTCACGCGCCCGTTCAGAATTGGATCGCCGATGACTTCAATCCTGCAGAGCTATTTTCCGCTGGTGGTTTTCGTCGCCATCGCCGCGGTGATCGGCGTGGTGCTGCTGATCGTGCCCTTCGTCGTCGCCTACCAGCAACCCGACCCGGAAAAGCTGTCGGCTTACGAATGCGGCTTCAACGCTTTCGACGACGCGCGCATGAAATTCGACGTGCGCTTCTATCTCGTCGCCATTCTCTTCATCATCTTCGATCTGGAAGTGTCGTTCCTGTTTCCCTGGGCGCTGGCGTTCGGCAAGCTGGGGGCGACCGGGTTCTGGTCGATGATGGTCTTCCTCGCCGTCCTGACGATCGGCTTCATCTATGAATGGAAGAAAGGCGCGCTCGAATGGGATTGACGAGCGACACCCAGACGACCCTCGTCGCGCCGGCGGCGACCGGAATCATCGACCCGCGCACCGGCCAGCCGGTGGGCGCCGATGACCGCTTCTTCGTCGAGATCAACAACGAACTCGCCGACAAGGGCTTCCTCGTCACCGCGACCGACGAACTCATCACCTGGGCGCGCACCGGCTCGCTGATGTGGATGACGTTCGGGCTCGCGTGCTGCGCCGTCGAGATGATCCAGGGCGCGATGCCGCGCTACGACTTCGAGCGCTTCGGCTTCGCTCCGCGCGCCTCGCCCCGCCAGTCCGACGTGATGATCGTGGCCGGCACGCTCACCAACAAGATGGCGCCGGCCATGCGCAAGGTCTACGACCAGATGCCGGAGCCACGCTACGTCATCTCGATGGGCTCGTGCGCCAACGGCGGCGGCTACTACCACTATTCCTATTCCGTGGTGCGCGGTTGCGACCGCATCGTGCCGGTCGACATCTATGTGCCCGGCTGTCCGCCGACGGCGGAGGCGCTGCTCTACGGCGTCATGCTGTTGCAAAAGAAAATCCGCCGTCTCGGCACCATCGAGCGCTAGCGGCAGCGAGGGACACCGGACATGGACGACGCGGCGCTTCATTCACTCGGCCAGACCATCGTCGACGCGCTCGGCGACGCGGTGACCGGCTCTAGCGTCGCCGCCCACGAATTGACCGTGACGGCGAAGGCCGAGCGGATCGTCGAGGTGATGGGCTTCCTGCGCGACGACGCGCGCTGCCGCTTCGTCGGCTTCATCGACGTGACCGCGGTCGACCGGCTCGGCCGCGTCCCGCGCTTCGACGTCGTCTATCATCTGCTGTCGCCTTACAAGAACACGCGCGTCGCTGTCAGGATCGCGGTCGACGAGGCCGCGACCGTGCCCTCGATCACCTCGGTGTTCCGCGGCGCGGAGTGGTACGAGCGCGAGACCTACGATCTCTACGGCGTGATCTTCACCGATCATCCGGACCTGCGCCGCATCCTCACCGACTACGGCTTCGACGGTCATCCGCTGCGCAAGGACTTTCCGCTCTCCGGGTTCCAGGAGCTGCGCTACGACGACGAGCAGAAGCGCGTTGTCTATGAGCCGGTGAAGCTCAACCAGGAGTACCGCAAGTTCGATTTCCTGTCGCCCTGGGAGGGCGCGGACTATCCCTTGCCGGGCGACGAGAAGGCGGGGAGCTGACCGATGGCGGAAGCGTCGCTGCGCAACTTCACCCTCAATTTCGGTCCGCAACACCCGTCCGCTCACGGCGTGCTGCGGCTCGTGCTCGAACTCGACGGCGAGGTGGTCGAGCGCGCCGATCCGCATATCGGCCTGCTCCATCGCGGTACCGAGAAGCTGATCGAGCACAAGACCTACATGCAGGCGATTCCCTATTTTGATCGGCTCGATTATGTCGCGCCGATGAATCAGGAGCACGCCTTCTGCCTGGCCGCCGAACGCCTGATCGGGGTCGCGGTGCCGCGCCGCGCCCAGCTCATCCGCGTGCTCTACTGCGAGATCGGGCGGCTGCTCAATCATCTCCTCAACATCACCTCGCACGCGCTCGACGTCGGCGCGCTCACCCCGCCGCTGTGGGGCTACGAGGAACGCGAGAAGCTGATGATCTTCTACGAGCGGGCCTCGGGCGCGCGCATGCACGCGGCCTATTTCCGCATCGGCGGCGTGCATCAGGACCTGCCGGAGAAGCTGATCGACGACATCGAGGCGTTCTGCGATCCCTTCCTCAAGGTCTGTGACGATCTCGAGGGACTTCTCTCCGACAACCGCATCTTCAAGCAGCGCAACGTCGACATCGGCGTCGTCTCGCTCGAGGACGCCTGGAACCTCGGCTTTTCCGGCGTGATGGTGCGCGGTTCGGGCGCGGCCTGGGACCTGCGCAAGGCGCAGCCCTACGAATGCTACGCCGAGATGGATTTCGACATTCCCGTCGGCAAGAACGGCGACTGCTACGACCGGTACCATGTGCGCATGGAGGAGATGCGCCAGTCGGTTCGGATCATGCGCCAGTGCATCGCCAAGCTGCGCGAGCCGGCGGGGCGGGGGCCGGTGCTGGTCGACGACCGCAAGATCGCGCCGCCGCGCCGCGCCGAGATGAAGTCGTCGATGGAGGCGCTGATCCATCACTTCAAGCTCTACACCGAGGGTGTGCACGTGCCGGCCGGCGAGATCTACGCCGCGGTCGAGGCGCCCAAGGGCGAGTTCGGCGTCTACCTCGTCGCCGACGGCACCAACAAGCCGTACAAGTGCAAGATCCGCGCGCCGGGCTTCGCGCACCTGTCGGCGATGGACTTCCTCTGCCGCGGCCACCTGCTCGCCGACGTCGCCGCCGTGCTCGGCTCGCTCGATATCGTGTTCGGGGAGGTCGACCGGTGATGGCCACGCGCGCCAAAATCTCCCTCCCCCTGGAAGGGGGAGGGAAGATGGATCCGCTCGATATCGTGTTCGGGGAGGTCGACCGGTGAGACCGCCGCTTCCGCTCGTCACTATGAAGGTGTTCTGATGTCCGCTCGTCGTCTCGCGCCGAAGGAACTACAGCCCGCGAGCTTCGCCTTCACGGCGGAGAATCTCGCCTGGGCCAAGGCGCAGATCGCGAAGTTCCCGGAAGGCCGGCAGGCCTCCGCCGTGATCCCGATCCTGTGGCGCGCGCAGGAGCAGCACGGCTGGACGCCGGAAGCCGCGATCCGCGCCGTCGCCGACATGCTCGCCATGCCTTACATCCGAGTGCTGGAGGTCGCGACCTTCTACACGATGTTCCAGCTCCGGCCGGTCGGCAAGAAGGCGCATGTGCAGGTCTGCGGCACGACGCCGTGCCGGCTGCGCGGCGCCGACGACCTGATCAAGGTCTGCAAGAACCGCATTCACCACCATCCGTTCGAATTGTCGGCGGACGGCGATTTCTCCTGGGAGGAGGTCGAGTGCCTCGGTGCCTGCGTCAACGCGCCGATGGTGCAGGTGTTCAAGGATACCTACGAGGACCTGACGCCGGAGACCCTCGGCAAGGTTCTCGACGGATTCGCTTCCGGCAAGCCGGTCGCGCCCGGTTCGCAATCGGGACGGCAGTTCTCCGCCCCGCTTGGCGGAGCGACGACGCTGGCGAGCGTGGGCAAGGGCAAGCCATGACGACGGCGCGAGAGATGATGAAATATCGCTTCGTTCCCGTTCACGCCGCGGCGGCGGCCGCGCTCGTGTTCGTGCTGCAACGCTTCGCGCTCAACGCCGGGCTGGAAACCAGCCTGACATGGGCGTTCGTCTTCGGGCTGGCGGCGGCCGGTCTCGCCGTCATGCAAGCCAACCGCTGATCCGGGAAAGCCGACCGACATGCTTCAGGACCAGGATCGCATCTTCACCAACCTCTACGGTCTTCACGACTGGGGCCTCAAGGGCGCGCGCGCGCGGGGGGCCTGGGACGGCACCAAGGGCCTCATCGAAAAGGGCCGGGACTGGATCATCAACGAGATGAAGGCCTCCGGCCTGCGCGGGCGGGGCGGGGCGGGCTTCCCGACGGGACTGAAATGGTCGTTCATGCCCAAGCAGTCCGACGGGCGGCCGCATTATCTCGTCGTCAACGCCGACGAATCCGAACCCGGCACCTGCAAGGACCGCGAAATCCTGCGCCATGATCCGCATGTGCTGATCGAGGGCTGCCTGGTGGCGAGCTTCGCCATGGGCGCCAACGTCGCCTATATCTACGTGCGCGGCGAGTTCATCCGCGAGCGCGAACGGCTTCAGGCCGCCATCGACGAGGCGTATGACGCCAAGCTGATCGGCAAGGACAACGTCCACGGCTATCCGTTCGACCTCTACGTCCATCACGGCGCGGGGGCCTATATCTGCGGCGAGGAGACCGCGCTGCTCGAAAGCCTCGAGGGCAAGAAGGGCCAGCCGCGACTGAAGCCGCCGTTCCCGGCGAACATGGGCCTCTACGGTTGCCCGACCACGGTCAACAATGTCGAATCGATCGCGGTGGCGCCGACCATCCTGCGGCGCGGCGCGGCCTGGTTCGCCGGCATCGGTCGTCCCAACAATACCGGCACCAAGCTGTTCTGCATTTCCGGCCATGTCGAGCGGCCGTGCAATGTCGAGGAGGCGATGGGCATTCCCTTCCGCGAACTGATCGAGAAGCATTGCGGCGGCGTGCGCGGCGGCTGGGACAATCTCAAGGCCGTGATCCCCGGCGGCTCGTCGGTGCGCATGGTGCCGGCGGCGCAGATCATCGACACGCCGATGGATTTCGACTCGCTCGGCAAGCTGCGCTCGGGCCTCGGCACCGCGGCCGTGATCGTGATGGACAAGTCGACCGACCTCATTCGCGCCATCGCGCGGCTGTCCTATTTCTACAAGCATGAGAGCTGCGGCCAGTGCACGCCCTGCCGCGAGGGCACCGGCTGGATGTATCGCGTGCTGTCGCGCATGGCCGAGGGGCGCGCCCACAAGCGCGAGATCGACATGCTGCTCGATGTGACCAAGCAGGTCGAAGGCCACACCATCTGCGCGCTCGGCGACGCGGCGGCGTGGCCGGTGCAGGGCCTGATCACCCATTTCCGGCACGAGATCGAGGCGCGTATCGACCAATACGCGGCCAATCCGCATCCCGACCCGGTCGCGGTGGCGGCGGAGTAGGACGACATGACGAAGCTGCTGATCGACGGCAAAGAAATCGACGCACCGGCGGAATACACGCTGATGCAGGCGTGCGAGGCCGCCGGCGCCGAGATTCCGCGCTTCTGCTATCACGAGCGGCTGTCGATCGCCGGCAACTGCCGCATGTGCCTCGTCGAGGTGAAGGGCTCGCCCAAGCCGGTGGCGAGCTGCGCCTGGAACGTGCGCGACTGCCGTCCGGGTCCGAACGGAGAGCCGCCCGAAATCTTCACCAAGTCGCCGATGGTCAAGAAGGCGCGCGAAGGGGTGATGGAGTTCATCCTCATCAACCATCCGCTCGACTGTCCGATCTGCGACCAGGGCGGGGAATGCGACCTGCAGGACCAGGCGATGGGCTACGGCATCGACGCCGGACGCTTCGCCGAGAACAAGCGCGCGGTCGAGGACAAGTATCTCGGGCCGCTGATCAAGACCTCGATGAACCGCTGCATCCTGTGCACGCGCTGCGTCCGCTTCACCACGGAGATTTGCGGCGTGCGCGAACTCGGCGCGACGGGCCGCGGCGAGAACGTCGAGATCACGACCTATCTGGAAAGCGCGCTCACCTCCGAGCTGCAGGGCAACCTCGCCGATGTCTGTCCGGTCGGCGCGCTCACCTCCAAGCCGCACGCGTTCGCGGCGCGGCCCTGGGAACTCACCAAGACCGAATCCGTCGACGTGATGGACGCGGTCGGCTCGGCCATCCGCGTCGACACCCGCGGGCGCGAGGTCATGCGCATCCAGCCGCGCCTCAACGAGGCGATCAACGAGGAATGGATTTCCGACAAGACACGCTATGTCGTCGACGGGCTGAAGGCGCAGCGCCTCGACCGGCCCTATCTGCGCGAGGGCGGGCGCCTGCGTCCGGCCACCTGGGCGGAGGCCTTCGCCACCATCGCCGTCAAGCTCGCCACGACGAGCGCCAAGCGCGTCGGCGCGATCGCCGGCGATCTGGCCACGGTCGAGGAGATGTTCGCGCTCAAGGACCTGATGACGCGGCTCGGCTCGGCCAATATCGATTGCCGGCAGGACGGCGACGCGCTCGATCCCGCGCTCGGGCGGGCGAGCTACATCTTCAACCCGACCATCGCCGGCATCGATCAGGCCGACGGGTTGATGATCATCGGCGCCAATCCGCGCAAGGAAGCCCCGATCATCAACGCGCGCATCCGCAAGCGCTGGCGCGCCGGCAATTTCAAGATCGGGCTGATCGGCGAGAAGGCCGACCTGACCTACGATCATGCCTATCTCGGCGCCGGACCCGAAACGCTCGCCGCTTACGTCGATCACGCGCCGGCCAAGCTCGAACGGCAGATCTGGCTGATCGGGCAGGGCGCGCTCGCCCGTCCCGACGGCCGCGCCATCCTGTCGATGGCGGCGAAGGCCGCCGTCTCGGTCGGCGCGCTCAAGGACGGCTGGAACGGTTTCGGCGTGCTGCATACGGCGGCCGCGCGCGTCGGCGGTCTCGATATCGGCTTCGTGCCGGGGGCGGGCGGGCTCACCGCGCGCGAAATGGCGACCTACGGGACGATCGATCTGTTGTTCCTGCTTGGCGCCGATGAAATCGCGCCGGCGGACGGAACCTTCGTCGTCTATATCGGCGGCCATGGCGATCGCGGCGCGGAGCGCGCCGACGTGATCCTGCCGGGCGCGGCCTACACCGAAAAGTCCGGCCTTTACGTCAACACCGAGGGGCGCGTGCAACTCGGCAATCGCGCGGCGTTTCCGCCGGGCGAGGCGCGCGAGGACTGGGCGATCCTGCGCGCGCTGTCCGACCGGCTCGGCAAGCGTCTGCCCTATGACTCGCTCGCGGCGCTGCGCGCGGCGGCGGTCGCCGCCCATCCGCATCTTGCCCGGATCGACGCGATCGCGCCGGGGGCTGCCTCCGACATCGAGAAGCTGGCCGGGCTCGGCGGCGCGGTCGGCAAGGAGCCGTTCAAGAGCCCGATCGCCGATTTCTATCTCACCAACGCCGTCGCGCGGGCCTCCGCGACCATGGCGGAATGTTCCACGCTCGCCTCCGGGCGCGCGATGGCGGCAGCGGAGTAGCGCCGATGATCTTCGACATGACCTACTCCGACCTGTGGTGGAACTACCTCTGGCCGTTCGTCATCATCGTCGCCGAGAGCGTGCTCGTGCTCGTCGTGCTGCTGCTGGCGATCGCCTATATCCTCTACGCCGACCGCAAGATCTGGGCGGCGGTGCAGATCAGGCGCGGGCCCAACGTCGTCGGCCCCTGGGGCCTGTTCCAGTCCTTCGCCGACTTCATCAAATTCGCGCTGAAGGAGCCGGTGATCCCGTCGGGCGCCAACAAGGCGATCTTCCTGCTGGCGCCGCTGATCACCTGCGTGCTGGCGCTGGCGGCTTGGGCGGTGATTCCGACCGCGTCGGGCTGGGTGGTCGCCGACATCAATGTCGGCGTGCTCTACATCTTCGCGATCTCGTCGCTGTCGGTCTATGGCATCATCATGGGCGGCTGGGCGTCGAATTCGAAATATCCATTCCTGTCGGCGCTGCGGTCGGCGGCGCAGATGGTGTCCTACGAGGTCTCGATCGGCTTCGTCATCATCACGGTGCTGCTCTGCGCCGGCTCGCTCAACCTGTCGGCGATCGTCGAGGCGCAGAACACCAAATTCGGCCTGCTCGGCTGGTACTGGCTGCCGCTGCTGCCGATGTTCGTCGTGTTCTTCATTTCGGCGCTCGCCGAGACCAACCGGCCGCCGTTCGACCTGGTCGAGGCCGAGTCCGAACTCGTCGCCGGCTTCATGGTCG
Organism: Xanthobacteraceae bacterium; assembly: GCA_041918675.1. Taxonomy (GTDB): domain Bacteria; phylum Pseudomonadota; class Alphaproteobacteria; order Rhizobiales; family Xanthobacteraceae; genus SCUB01. The sequence continues at coordinate 104,697 of JAYRVF010000004.1, read as the reverse complement.
AGTACGGCTCGATCCCCTACATGCTGTTCATGCTCGGCGAATATGTCGCGATCAGCACGATGTGCGCGATGGCGACGATCCTGTTCCTCGGCGGCTGGCTGCCGCCGGTGCCGGTCGCGCCGTTCACCTGGGTTCCGGGCATCGTCTGGTTCACGCTCAAGGCGCTGTTCATGTTCTTCCTGTTCGCGATGGCGAAGGCGATCGTGCCGCGCTATCGCTACGACCAATTGATGCGGTTGGGCTGGAAGGTGTTCCTGCCGCTGTCGCTGGCGATGGTGGTCATCGTCGCGGGCGTGCTGCAGTTCGCCGGCCTGGCGCCGAAGTGAGGTCGCGATGAGACTCGATGCCGCCGCCCGCTCGCTGCTGCTGACCGAATTCGTATCGGCGTTCTTCCTCGCCATGCGCTATTTCTTCAAGCCGAAGCCGACGCTCAATTATCCCTTCGAGAAGGGGCCAATCAGCCCGCGCTTCCGCGGCGAGCACGCGCTGCGCCGTTATCCCAACGGCGAGGAGCGCTGCATCGCCTGCAAGCTGTGCGAGGCGATCTGCCCGGCCCAGGCGATCACCATCGAGGCGGGGCCGCGCCGCAACGACGGCACGCGCCGCACCGTGCGCTACGACATCGACATGGTGAAGTGCATCTATTGTGGCCTGTGCCAGGAGGCCTGCCCGGTCGACGCCATCGTCGAGGGTCCGAATTTCGAGTTCGCCACCGAGACGCGCGAGGAATTGTTCTATGACAAGGCCAAGCTTCTGGGCAACGGCGATCGCTGGGAACGCGAGATCGCGAAGAACATCGCGCTCGACGCGCCTTACCGTTGAGGTGACGGCATGATCCTTCCGGCGCTGTTCTTCTACCTGTTCGCGACCCTGTGCATCGGCGCCGCCGTCATGGTGGTGACGGCGCGCAATCCGGTGCACGCGGTGCTGTTCCTCATTCTCGCCTTCGTCAACGCCGCGGGACTGTTCGTGCTGATGGGCGCCGAATTCCTCGCCATGATCCTGGTGGTGGTCTATGTCGGCGCGGTGGCGGTGCTGTTCCTGTTCGTCGTCATGATGCTCGACGTCGATTTCGCCGAGCTCAAGCAGGGCGTGCTGCAATATCTGCCGATCGGCGGCGTCATCGCCGCGATCGTGCTCGCCGAGCTGATGTTCGTGGGCGGCGCCTGGACGCTCTCGCCGGCGGCGACGAAGGCGATCGGCGCGCCGATTCCCGGCAACGTCACCAACGCCGAGGCTCTCGGCCTGGTGCTCTATACCCGCTACATCCACTACTTCCAGATCGCCGGCATCGTGCTGCTGGTCGCCATGATCGGCGCCATCGTGCTGACGCTGCATCACCGCCCGAACGTCAAGCGCCAGAGCATCCCCGAGCAGAACGCGCGCTCCAAGACGACCGCGATGGAGGTGCGCAAGGTCGCCTCCGGCCAGGGCCTGGAGGAGACCGCGCCATGAGCATCGGGCTCGGACATTATCTTTCCGTCGCCGCGATCCTGTTCACCATCGGGATGCTCGGCATCTTTCTCAACCGCCGCAACATCATCGTCATCCTGATGTCGATCGAATTGATCCTGTTGTCGGTCAACATCAATCTCGTGGCGTTCTCGACCTTCCTCGGCGACATCGTCGGGCAGGTGTTCGCGCTCCTGGTGCTGACGGTGGCGGCGGCCGAGGCGGCGATCGGACTGGCTATTCTGGTGGTGTTCTTCCGCAACCGCGGTTCGATCGCGGTCGAAGACCTCAATATGATGAAGGGCTGAGGGAGCGATGTATCAGGCCATAGTCTTTCTGCCGCTGGCCGGATTTCTGATCGCGGGCCTGTTTGGCCGCCTGATCGGGCATCGCGCCGCGGAGATCGTCACCACCGCGCTGTTGTTCGTGTCGATGGCGCTGTCGTGGGTCGCCTTCGTCACCATCGGCTTCGGCCATCAGGACGTTCACGTGCCGGTGCTGGAGTGGATCAACTCCGGCGATCTCAAGATCGCCTGGTCGCTGCGCGTCGACACGCTGACCGCGGTGATGCTGGTGGTGGTGACGACGGTGTCGGCGCTGGTGCATCTCTATTCGATCGGCTACATGCACGAGGATCCGCACCGCGCGCGCTTCTTCGCCTATCTGTCGCTGTTCACCTTCGCCATGCTCGCGCTGGTGACGGCGGACAATCTCGCCCAGTTGTTCTTCGGCTGGGAGGGCGTCGGCCTGGCGAGCTATCTCCTGATCGGCTTCTGGTATCACAAGCCGGAGGCCAACGCCGCCGCGATCAAGGCCTTCATCGTCAACCGGGTCGGCGATTTCGGCTTCGCGCTCGGCATCTTCGCCGTGTTCCTGATGATCGGCTCGATCGATCTCGACACCATCTTCGCCGGCGCGCCTGCGCTGTCGGGCAAGACCATCAACTTCCTGGGCTGGAACGCCGACGCGCTGACGCTGATCTGCCTGTTCCTGTTCATGGGCGCGATGGGCAAATCGGCGCAGTTCCTGCTGCACACCTGGTTGCCCGACGCGATGGAAGGCCCGACCCCGGTCTCCGCGCTGATCCACGCCGCGACCATGGTGACGGCGGGCGTGTTCATGGTGGCGCGGCTGTCGCCGCTGTTCGAGCTGGCGCCGGACGCCAAGGCCTTCGTCATGTTCATCGGCGCGACGACGGCGTTCTTCGCCGCGACCGTCGGCCTCGTCCAGAACGACATCAAGCGGATCGTGGCCTATTCGACCTGCTCGCAGCTCGGCTACATGTTCGTGGCGATGGGGGCGGGGGCCTACTCGGTCGGCATGTTCCACCTCTTCACCCACGCCTTCTTCAAGGCGCTGTTGTTCCTGGGCTCCGGCTCGGTCATCCACGCGATGCATCACGAGCAGGACATCCGCCACATGGGCGGGCTCAAGGACCGCATCCCGTTCACCTATATCGTGATGGTGATCGGCACGCTGGCGCTCACCGGCTTCCCGCTCACCGCCGGCTATTTCTCCAAGGACGCGATCATCGAGTCGGCTTTCGTCGCTCATAATCCGTTCGGCCTTTACGCCTTCGTGCTGACGGTGGTGGCCGCGGCGCTGACCTCGTTCTATTCCTGGCGTCTGATCTTCAAGACCTTCCACGGCAAGCCGCACGATCATCATCATTACGAGGCCGCGCATGAGAGCCCGTTGACGATGTTGGCGCCGCTGGCGGCGCTGGCGGCCGGCTCGATCCTCGCCGGTTTCCCGTTCAAGGAGATCTTCGCCGGCCACGGCGTCGGGGAGTTCTTCCGCGGCTCGCTCAAGATGGCCGAGGGCGTCATCGACGAGATGCATCACGTCCCCTCGGCCGTGGCCAACGCGCCGACCGTGATGATGGCGCTGGGTTTCGCGGTGGCGTGGCTGTTCTACATCCGCCGGCCCTATCTGCCGGTCGAACTGGCGCGAACCTTCGCCGGCCTCCACCGCTTCCTCCTCAACAAGTGGTATTTCGACGAGCTCTATGACGCGATCTTCGTGCGCCCGGCGATGCGGCTCGGCCGCTTCCTGTGGAAGAAGGGCGACGGCTGGCTGATCGACGGCTTCGGGCCCGACGGCGTTTCCGCGCGCGTGCTCGACATGACGCGCCGCGCGGTCGCGCTGCAGAGCGGCTACCTGTATCACTACGCCTTCGCCATGCTGATCGGCGTCGCGGGCTTCATCACCTGGTTCATGTTCGGCGGCACAGGGGCGCACTGATGACAACCTGGCCCATTCTTTCGGTCACGACGTTCCTGCCGCTTGTCGGCGCGCTGCTGATTTTTCTGCTGGCGCGCGGCGGCGAGGCGACCGCCAGCCGGAGCGCGCGCTGGATCGCGCTGTGGACCACGCTCGTCACCTTCGCGATCTCGCTGATCATGGTGGGGCGTTTCGACGCGAGCTCGTCGGCGTTCCAGTTCGTCGAGAAGGCGCCATGGCTCGGACAGACGATCGCCTATCACATGGGCGTCGACGGCATTTCGTTGCCCTTCGTCATCCTGACCACCGCGCTGATGCCGCTTTGCATCATCGCCAGCTGGACGGCGATCGAGAAGCGGGTGCGCGAATACATGATCGCGTTCCTGGCGCTGGAAACGCTGATGGTCGGCACCTTCTCGGCGCTCGACCTGGTGCTGTTCTACCTGTTCTTCGAAGGCGGCCTGATCCCGATGTTCCTCATCATCGGCGTCTGGGGTGGGGCGCGCCGCGTCTATGCGAGCTTCAAGTTCTTCCTCTACACGCTGCTCGGCTCGGTGCTGATGCTGCTCGCCATCATGGCGCTCTATCTCAACGCCGGCACGACCGACATCCCGACGCTGATGCAGACGGCGGTGCCGCGCACGTTGCAGACCTGGGCGTGGCTGGCGTTCTTCGCCTCCTTCGCGGTGAAGATGCCGATGTGGCCGGTGCACACCTGGCTGCCGGACGCCCATGTCGAGGCGCCGACGGCCGGCTCGGTCATTCTCGCCGCGATCCTGTTGAAGATGGGCGGCTACGGCTTCCTGCGCTTCTCGCTGCCGATGTTCCCGCTCGCCAGCCACGACTTCACGCCGCTGGTGTTCGCGCTGTCCGTCGTCGCCATCGTCTACACCTCGCTGGTGGCGCTGATGCAGGAGGACGTGAAGAAGCTGATCGCCTATTCCTCGGTCGCGCATATGGGCTTCGTCACCATGGGCATCTTCGCCGGCACGACGCAGGGCGTGGCCGGCGGCGTCTTCCAGATGGTCTCGCACGGCATCGTATCGGGCGCGCTGTTCCTTTGCGTCGGCGTCGTCTACGAGCGCATGCACACGCGCGAGATCGACGCCTATGGCGGACTGGTCAACCGCATGCCGCTCTACGCGGTCGCGTTCATGGTGTTCACCATGGCCAATGTCGGCCTGCCGGGCACGTCGGGCTTCGTCGGCGAGTTCCTGACGCTGATCGGCACTTTCAAGGTCTCGATCCTGACGGCGACGCTGGCGACCTTCGGCGTCATTCTGTCGGCCGCCTACGCGTTGTGGCTCTACCGCCGCGTCGTGTTCGGCGCGCTGGAGAAGCCGTCGCTGGCCAAGATCGCCGACCTCAATTACCGCGAGGTGCTGACGCTCGCGCCGCTGATGATCCTCACCATCCTGTTCGGGGTCTACCCCAAGCCGGTGCTGGACATGTCGGCGGCGTCGGTGGCCAAGCTGGTCGAGAATTACAATCAAGCGGTCACCGCCATCAAGGCGGCCGCGCTGCTGCAATGATCGCGGCGGTCGAGCTCGGGGCGCGGGTGCACCATGGCAATTGAGATCGCGGGATACTCCCTTCTGCCGGCGCTGCCGGAATTGACGCTCGCCGTCGGCGCGATGGCGCTGCTCATGATCGGGGCGTTCCGCGGCACGGCGGTGACGGGCCTGGTGACGGGCCTGGCGATCTTCCTGCTGGTGATCGCTGGCGCGCTGGTGCTGTGGCTGCCGCCCGGGCGGCTGGAGACGTTCGCGGGCGGCTTCATCGTCGACGACTTCGCCCGCTACATGAAGCTGCTGGCGCTGGCCGGCTCGGCGGTGACGCTGCTATTCGCGACCGAATATCTCGCCGATCAATCGCGGCGGATGTTCGAATACGCCGTGCTGATCGTGCTGGCGACGGTCGGCATGCTGGTGCTGATCTCGGCGGGTGACCTGATCACGCTCTATCTCGGCCTCGAGCTGATGAGCCTGTCGCTCTATGTCGTGGCCGCGAGCCATCGCGACAACATCAAGTCGACCGAGGCGGGCCTGAAATACTTCGTCCTCGGGGCGCTGTCGTCCGGCATGCTGCTCTACGGCTCCTCGCTGATTTACGGCTTCACCGGCACGGTGTCCTTCGCCGGCATCGCGGCGGCGGCCAAGGGCGGTCATCTCGGCCTCGTCTTCGGGCTGGTGTTCCTGCTCGCGGGCATGTGCTTCAAGGTTTCGGCCGTGCCGTTCCACATGTGGACGCCGGACGTCTATGAGGGCGCGCCGACGCCGGTGACCGCGTTCTTCGCCTCCGCGCCCAAGGTCGCCGCGCTCGCGGTGTTCACGCGCGCGACGCTGACGGCGTTTCCCGGCATCGTCAACGAATGGCAGCAGATCGTCGTGTTCGTGTCGATTGCCTCGATGGCGCTGGGCTCGGTCGCGGCGATCGGGCAGACCAACATCAAGCGGCTGATGGCCTATTCCTCGATCGGGCACATGGGCTTCGCGCTGGTGGGCCTGGCGTCCGCCTCGGTGGAGGGCGCGCAGGGCGTGCTCGTCTACATCGCGATCTACGTGGCGATGACGCTCGGCACCTTCGCCGTCATCCAGGCGATGCGTCGCGACGGCAAGGCGGTGGAGGGGATCGCCGATCTCGCCGGCCTGTCGCGGACCAACCCGGCGATGGCGTTCTTTCTCGCCATGCTGATGTTCTCGCTGGCCGGCGTTCCCCCGCTCGCGGGCTTCTTCGCCAAGTTCTACGTGTTCCTGGCCGCGGTGAAGGCGGGGCTGTGGCTGCTCGCCGTGCTCGGCGTCATCGCCAGCGTGATCGGCGCCTATTACTATCTCGCCGTCATCAAGGTCATGTATTTCGACGAGCCCGCCGGCGCGTTCCAGCCGATGCGGCTGGAATTGCGCACGGTGATGGGCGTGGCGGGCCTCTTCAACATCCTGTTCTTCATCTATCCCTCGCCGCTTGTCGCGCTCGCCGGCGCGGCGGCGAAATCGCTGTTCTAGCGCGATGGACTTCACACTCGGGTCGCGCGCGGCGGCTTGCGGTCACCGCGTCGACGCGCTCGCTCGGGTCGATTCGACCAACGCCGAGGCGCGGCGGCGCGCGCGTGGTGGCGAGCGTGGCCCGCTTTGGCTCGTCACCGGCGACCAGACGGCCGGGCGCGGACGGCGCGGGCGCGACTGGCAATCCCCGCCGGGCAATCTCGCCGCGAGCTTTCTCGAAATCATGCGCCTGCCGCCGGCGGCCGCGGCGACGCTCGGTTTCGTTGCGGGGCTCGCGACGCGCCGCGCGCTCGCGCAAGTAAGCGCGGCGGCATCCTCCGGCGCGGGCGGCGGCGCCGACCCGGCGAGCGGACCGCGATTTGAGTTGAAGTGGCCGAACGACGTGCTCTGCGGCGGGGCGAAGATCGCCGGCATTCTGCTTGAATCCGAGGCTGCCGGTGACGACGCGATCGCCGTGGCGGTCGGTATCGGCGTCAACGTCGTCGCCGCTCCCTCCGACGTGCCCTATCCGGCGACCTCGCTGGCCGCGCTCGGCGTTGCGGCGTCGGCCGAGGCGGTGTTCGCCGCGCTCGGCGAGGCGTGGGCCGATGGGCTGCGCGTCTGGGACCATGGCCGGGGCTTCGAGGCGATCCGGGGGGAGTGGCTCGCGCATGCCGCCGGTCTCGGACAGCCGATTCTGGTCGTCGCCGACGGCGTCACGCATGCCGGCGTATTCGAGACGATCGACGCCGACGGGCGGCTGGTGCTGGCCGTCAGCGGCCGGGCGAATCTGACCATCGGCGCGGGTGACGTCTTTTTCGGACGCGCGGCGGGCGCGGGGGCCGGCCAATGAGCGCCAAGGCCGACGACCTCTTGTTCGCGCCGCTCGGCGGCGTCGGCGAGATCGGCATGAACCTCGCGCTCTACGGCTACGGGCGCGGCCGGCAGCGGCGATGGATCGCGGTCGATTTCGGCGTGCTGTTCGGCGACGAGGAGCGTCTGCCGGGCATCGACCTGATCATGCCGGACATCCGCTTCCTCGAAAGCGAGCGCAAGAATCTCCTCGGCATCGTGCTGACCCACGCGCATGAGGATCATTTCGGCGCGCTGATCGACCTGTGGCCGCGCCTCGAGGTTCCCGTTTACGCCACGCCGTTCACCGCCGCGCTGCTCGAAGCCAAATGCGCAGGCGAACGCGGCGCGCCGAAGATCGCGGTGACCACGGTGCCGTGCGCCGGCGCGATCACGCTCGGGCCGTTCCGCGTCGAATTCGTGCCGGTGGCGCATTCGATTCCCGAGGCTCATAGCCTCGCCATCACCACGCCGGCGGGCACGCTCGTTCACAGCGGCGACTGGCGCATCGATCCGGCGCCCGTCATCGGCCCGCCGACCGACGAGCGACGCTTCCGCGCGCTCGGCGACGCGGGTGTGCTGGCGCTGATCGGCGATTCCACCAACGCGATCGCGGAAGGCGTCTCGCTGTCGGAATCGGAGGTCGCGGCCACGATCGCCGACATCGTCGCCAATGCGCGCGGGCGCGTGGCGGTGACGACATTCGCCTCGAATGTCGGGCGCATCCGGGCGATCGCCGCGGCCGCGCGCGCGGCCGGCCGCCGGGTCGTGATCATCGGCCGTGCCATGGAACGCGTCATCCAGGTCGCGCGCGAGACGGGTCACCTCGACGAAACGCAGGAGTTTCTTCCCGCCGACGCGTTCGCGCGCCTGCCGCGCGAGAAGGTGGTGGCGCTGTGCACCGGCAGCCAGGGCGAATCGCGCGCCGCGCTCGCCCGCATCGCCCAGGGCGATCACCCGATCGTCACGCTGTCGCGCGGCGACACCGTGATCTTTTCCTCGCGCACGATCCCGGGCAACGACAAGGCCGTCGGCGCGGCGATCAACGGCCTGGTGACGCAGGGCGTCGAGGTCATCACCGACCGCGATCGCGCGGTGCATGCGTCGGGCCATCCGCGCCGCGACGAATTGCGCGCGATGTTTTCCTGGGTGCGGCCGAAGGTGTTCGTGCCGGTTCATGGCGAGGCGCTGCATCTTGCCAAGCATGCCGAGCTTGCGCGAAGCCTCGGCGTGCCGGAGATCGTGACCTGCCGCGATGGCGACCTCGTTCATCTCGCGCCCGGCCGGCCGGGCATCGTCGACGAATTGCCGCATGGGCGGCTCTACAAGGACGGCCGGCTGATCGAGGAGGAAACCGCCAAGGCCGTGGTCGAGCGCCGCCGGCTTGCCTATGCCGGGTGCGTCTTTGTCGCGCTCGCGCTCGGCGCGAAAGGCGAACTCGCCGACGATCCGGTACTTGAATTGATCGGAATTCCGGAGAAAGATTCACGCGGCGCCGATTTGGCCGGGCGCGTGAGCGACGTGGTCACGGAGACCTTCGACACGCTGCCGAAGGCGCGGCGACGCGATCCGGACGCGGTCGCCGAGGCGGTGCGGCGGGCGGTGCGGGCGTTCGTCGCGGCGGAGTGGGGCAAGAAGCCGCTTTGCGCGGTTCACGTTCTCGAAGTCTAACGCGCTTTCCGATCGCGTGGAATCATGCGATCGAAATGAAATCGCGCCAAATCGAATTGCTGGAGCGGGTTCCTATCGAAGCAGTCCGTCGACTTGTTCGGAACTTGCCGGGGCGCGGCTCAACGCGGGAGTTGTCATGATCGGCCGGCTGAACCATGTCGCGATCGCGGTGCGCGATGCCGTCAAGGCCGCGCGAATTTACCGCGAGGCCTTCGGCGCGGAAGTCTCCGCGCCCGTGCCCTTGCCAGATCACGGCGTGACGACCGTGTTCGTCACGCTGCCCAACACCAAGATCGAATTCGTCGAGCCGCTCGGCGAAAATTCGCCGATCGCGAAGTTTCTCGATCGCAACGCCGAGGGCGGCATCCACCACGTCTGCTACGAGGTCGACGACATTCTCGCCGCGCGCGACCGGTTGATCGGGCAAGGCGCGCGCGTGCTCGGCAATGGCGAGCCGCGCATCGGCGCGCATGGCAAGCCGGTGCTGTTCTTCAATCCCAAGGATTTTTCCGGCGCGTTGGTCGAGATCGAGCAGGTCTGAGGGCTTGCCATGTCGGTGACCGTCGCGATCGCCGTCTACTTCGTGCTCTGGTGGGCGGTCCTGTTCGCGGCGCTCGCGCGCGGGGCGCGCGCGCGCGAATTGCTGGGGCAAGACGGCGGCGCGCGCCGTTACTGGAGCGGTGAACATCTCACCTTGAAATTCGCGGTGACGACGGCGATCGCGGCCGTGCTGTTCGCGCTTGGCGCCGGCGCCTATCTCGGCGTTTCGGCCGTGCTTCGTTCGATGTGAGGCGCGAGCGGCGCGCGTCCGACGGGCCGTGCGCGCCAATGAATTTCGCGCCGCCCATTTTCACAAAAAAAATAGCAGGGCATTGCCCTGCTCATTGTCTTTGGTTCCTGAAATTCCTCGAATGATTTGGATTTTTGCGCTTATTTGAACGAGGCGGCACGTTCTTTGCGCGCCGGGAATCCTCCCGAGACTTGGACCACCAGATCGGCTACGCGGCAACGGCCATATCCGACCTGAGGCGCGGAAACTAGACGAAGTTGGAAAGCTTGTCATCCATTACGCGAAAGAACCTTAGCCGTTTGGTACGATTTGGTGCGACGCAACATACGCGTATCGCAAGATAGAGTGATGATAGGGCCCGGCTTTAATCGCGGTTCGTTTCAAACCTAAGCGGCACCACGAAGGTCAGGGCGGCGATCGTCGTCGGCGGCTGGGGAAAGGGCGAGGCGCGGCGGACCGCGGCGAGCGCCGCGGCATTGAGGGCCGCCGAGGAACTGCCCTGGGCGATCGAAGCTCCCGCCAATTGACCGCCCCGGGTCAGGCTGAAGCGGATTCGCACCGTCCCGGAGGTGCCGCGCGAGAGTTCTTCGCGCGGGTATTGATGAAAGCGCCGCAAATGCGCGGCGACGATCGCGGCATAGGAAGCCGCCTGCTGGCGCGAATTGGCCCCGCTCTGTTCGGCCTGCTGGGGACGCGGGGCGCGGGGACGCGGCGCGGCGGGACGGGCCGGCGCGGCGGCCGAGGCCTTCGGCCGTTCCGGTGGCTTGGCCGGCTCGGGGCTTTCCTCGACCCGGGGAGGGGGCGGTTCCTCGGGCTGGGTGAGCGCCTGGCTCCATGGCGCGGGCGGTGCTTCCTCCTCGACCGGCGGCCTCGTCGGATCGTCGCCGGAATGAGCCAGCGGTTCGGGAAGCTCGGCGACCTCGGGCTGGACGATTTGAGGCTCGGGTATGGGCGCGGCGGCGGGGGCCGCAGCGGGCTCGGCTGTCGCCGCGATCAGTTCGACCTGGATGGCGCTCTCCACGCTCGGGGGCAGCGTGGGGGGCAGGGAGCGGATCAGCGGCCAGAGCGCGAGCGCGGCCGCGCCATGCGCCGCGAGCGCCAGCATGGCGCCGAGCAACGCCGATTTCCGTTTGATCGCCGCGGCGGGCGCGGCCGGCCGGTCCCCCGGATCGACATCGTCCGGCCATTTCACCGGACCGGACTGCTCGGCCGGTTCAGCGCCGGGAGCGACCGAAAGAAGCGAGCGATCCGCGTCCATCATCAAGCACCAAACGCACACACCGGGAGCCCGAGGCCGGGATTGGGGCAAGGCGCGCCCACCCGATTGGTCATGCCCCGGTTCGGGCATGTCGGGCAAGCCCTCCGGCGCGCGTCCAGCGGCGCGCGGACGCGGTCCATTTTGTGCCCGCGCGCACTTGTGTTTTCGCGCCCGTTACGGTTTCACTCCAGGCATCCTGCGGACCAGCGATTCTTGGGCATTGTCGATGCGACTATCGCGTTTTTTCCTCCCCATTCTCAAGGAAACGCCCAAGGAAGCGGAGATCGCTTCGCACCGGCTGATGCTGCGTGCCGGCATGATGCGCCAGGAGGCGGCCGGCATCTACGCGTTGCTGCCGCTCGGCCTGCTCGTGCTGAACAAGATCTGCGCCATCATCCGCGAGGAGCAGAACCGCGCGGGCGCGATCGAGCTCCTGATGCCGACGATCCAGTCGGCCGAGCTCTGGCGCGAGAGCGGGCGCTACGACGACTACGGCAAGGAAATGCTGCGCATCAAGGACCGCCACGGCCGCGACATGTTGTACGGTCCCACCAACGAGGAGATGATCACCGACATCTTCCGCGCCTACGTGAAGTCCTACAAGGATCTGCCGCTCAACCTCTATCACATTCAGTGGAAGTTCCGCGACGAGGTGCGGCCGCGCTTCGGCCTGATGCGCGGGCGCGAATTCCTGATGAAGGACGCCTATTCCTTCGACATCGACGCCGACGGCGCGCGGCACGCCTATAACCGCATGTTCATCGCCTATCTGCGCTCCTTCGCGCGCATGGGGCTCAAGGCGATCCCGATGGTGGCCGAGACCGGGCCGATCGGCGGCAATCTCAGCCACGAATTCATCATTCTGGCCAACACCGGCGAGAGCGAGGTGTTTTGCCATCGCGACTATCTCGATTTCGAAATTCCGGGCGAGGATGTCGATTTCGACGACCGCGCGGGGCTGCAAGGGCTGGTCGACCGTTGGACCTCGCTTTACGCGGCGACTTCCGAAAAGCACGACGCGGCCGCTTTCGAGCAAACGCGGGCGGACCGGCGGGTTTCGGCGCGCGGCATCGAGGTCGGCCACATCTTCTATTTCGGCACGAAATATTCCGAGCCGATGGGCGCGCTCGTCACCGGCCCCGACGGCAAGATGGCGCCCGTGCATATGGGTTCCTACGGCATCGGCCCGACCCGGCTCGTCGGCGCGTTGATCGAGGCCCATCACGACGAGGCCGGCATCAAGTGGCCGGAAGCGGTCGCGCCGTTTCGCGTCGCGATCCTCAACCTCAAGCAGGGCGCGGCCGAAACCGACGCGGCGTGCGAGAAGATCTACCGCGCGCTGCGCGCCGGCGGCATCGACGTGCTCTACGACGACACAAGCGAGCGGCCGGGCGCGAAATTCGCCACCGCCGACCTCATCGGCGTGCCGTGGCAGGTGCTGGTCGGCCCGAAGGGGCTCGCCGAGGGCAAGATCGAGTTGAAGAACCGCGCCAGCGGCGCGCGCGAGCACCTCGATATCGAGGCGGCGCTGGCAAGGCTGACGGCGTGAATGGTTGGGGACATCGTCGCGCCCCGCCGACGCCGGCACGAATCCGCCCGAATCGTGTGAAATTGGGACTGGGGTCAACGTGATGAACGAGCCAGTCCGAATCTATCCCTTCGCTCCCTTCGAGTGGATGCTGTCGCTGCGCTATCTCCGGGCGCGGCGCAAGGAAGGATTTATTTCCGTCATCGCCGGCTTTTCCTTCCTCGGCATCATGCTGGGGGTGGCCACGCTCATCATCGTGATGGCGGTGATGAACGGCTTCCGCAAGGAGCTGCTCGACAAGATCTTGGGCCTCAACGGCCATATCCTCGTTCAGCCGCTGGAATCGCCGCTGACCGACTGGAACGACGTGGCCGAGCGCTTGGCCAAGGTCTCCGGCATCCGTCTCGCCGCGCCGGTGGTGGAAGGCCAGGCGCTGGCGTCCTCTCCCTTCAACGCCGCCGGCGTGCTCGTTCGCGGCATCCGCGCCGGCGATCTCAACAACCTCACCTCGATCGCCAAGAACCTGAAGCAGGGCACGCTCGACGGGTTCGACGAGGCGCAGGGCGTCGCCATCGGGCGCCGGCTCGCCGACCAGCTTTCGATCCACGCCGGCGACAGCGTGACGCTGGTCGCCCCGCGCGGCGCGGTGACGCCGATGGGCACGACACCGCGCATCAAGCCCTACAAGGTCGCCGCGGTGTTCGAGATCGGGATGTCGGAATACGACGCGGCCTTCGTCTTCATGCCGCTCGCCGAGGCGCAGGCCTATTTCAACCGCGCCAACGACGTGACCTCGATCGAGGTCTACACCGCCGATCCCGACAAGGTCGACGTGTTCCGCAAGTCGGTGACCGAGGCGGCGGGCCGGCCGATCTTCCTCGTCGACTGGCGCCAGCGCAACGCGACGTTCTTCAACGCGCTGCAGGTCGAGCGCAACGTGATGTTCCTGATCCTGACGCTGATCGTGCTGGTCGCGGCGCTCAACATCATTTCCGGCCTGATCATGCTGGTGAAGGACAAGGGCGGCGACATCGCCATCCTGCGCACGATGGGCGCGCCGCAGGGATCGATCATGCGCGTGTTCCTGATCACGGGGGCCTCGATCGGCGTCGTCGGCTCGATCACCGGCTTCGTGGTCGGCACGGTGATCTGCCTCAACATCGAATCGATCCGCCGTTTCCTGTCATGGCTGACGAACACCGAATTGTTCTCGCCGGAACTCTATTTCCTGTCGAAGCTGCCGGCCGACATGGCCGTCGGCGAGACCGCCGCCGTCGTCATCATGGCGCTGACGCTCTCGTTCCTGGCCACGCTCTATCCGTCATGGCGCGCCGCGCGCCTCGATCCGGTCGAGGCGCTGCGCTATGAATGAGTCCGACCCGCGTTACACCATCGCGCCCGGCGCGGAGGAGGCTCGCGACGAGACCGGCCGCGATGAGGCGGCGCGCGAGCCGATGCCGATCGTCTACCTCAACGAGATCGAGCGCCATTATCAGCAGGGCGAAAGCATGCTGCATATTCTGGCCGGCGCCAATCTGGCGCTGTGGCCGGGGCAGTCGGTCGCGTTGGTCGCGCCGTCGGGCGCGGGCAAGTCGACCCTTCTGCATATTGCCGGTCTCCTGGAGCATCCCGACGACGGGGAGGTCTATCTCGACGGGGTCGCGACCTCGGGCCTTTCCGACGCCGAGCGGACGCAGATCCGGCGGATCGAGATCGGCTTCGTCTATCAGTCGCACCGCCTGCTGCCGGAATTCACCGCGCTCGAAAACGTCATGCTGCCGCAGATGATCCGCGGGCTCGCGCGCAAGGAGGCGGCGCGGCGGGCGGGCGAACTGCTCGCCTATCTCGGCCTGCGCGACCGCGTCATGCACCGTCCGTCCGAACTGTCGGGCGGCGAACAGCAGCGCGTCGCGCTCGCCCGCGCGGTCGCCAACGCGCCGAGGGTGCTGCTCGCCGACGAGCCGACCGGCAACCTCGATCCGCAAACCGCCGAGCACGTGTTTTCGGCGTTGACCCAATTGGTGCGGGCGACGCGCGTCGCGATGCTGATCGCGACCCACAATCTCGAACTCGCCGGCAGGATGGACCGGCGCGTCACCATCCGGGATCGCCAGATCGTCGAGCTGGAGTGATCCTCGGCGAAAGGCGCGCCGCTTGTTGCTGGCCGCTCGCTGCTCGATGCATGCGGCATGACGCGCGATCGGAGCGGGCCTCCGCGCGGGCCTCGTAACCGCCGCCTGGCGCATGCGCGGCGTTCCGCAAACCGCCCCAGCGACCAGTCCCGCCAGCCTTTCGCAATTCGTTAACCAGCGCCGGGGGCCGCGCTGGCGAATTGAAAGATGGACGGTCGAGGGGCTTGACTCACCGGAACAAACAAGGAACACTGTTCCCCTAACGTTCTTACGAAACGTGAGGGGAGGAAAGCCATGTTGAAGCATTTCGCCGAGGAAGCGGCGGCACTGACGTCGATCGTTTTGTTCGTCAGCATGGTCGCGATCTGGGCGCAGGTGTTTTCCACCCTTTAGGCCGGCCCGGCGTGAGCGCTGCGGCACGGCGGGGGCGACATGACCGCCGCGACACGACCGCCGCGACACGAACGCTGCGACACGAACGCTGCGACCTGGGCGTGGCGAACTGGCCGCCGTGCCGAGGTTGGCGCGACTTGGCTGCGGTGACTTGGCTGCGGTGACTTGGCCGCCTTGGCTTGGCTGCCCCAACTTCGCCGCCGCGACTTTGCCGCCCCGACTTTGCTACCCCAACTTAGCTACCCCAACTTAGCCGCCCCGACTTGGCCGTGCGCATCGTGCATCCGCCGATGGACAAGGCTCGCGTGGGCCCCCACGATCCCCCCGCGACTCAAAGCGCGAGCGGCTTTGGCGAGCGACTTTGATGAGTGCCGCGGGCGGCACCTGATTCGGACAGGGACGGGCGCCGAGTGGGCGCGGGTATGGGAGAGCCGATGAGCGGTTCGGCGACGCGGACGGCGCTCGTTCTGGGCGCGACCGGCGGTTTCGGCCGGGAGGCCGCCGCCGCGCTCGCGCGCCATCGCTGGAATGTCCGCGCGCTCACGCGACGATCGATTCCAATGGGCGATCGACATGTGGCCGGCAGGGTGGCAGCCGCCGGAGTCGCGGCCGGCGGAGTTGTCTCCGACGGAATCGAATGGATCGCGGGCGACGCCATGAACGCGTCCGACGTCCGGCGCGCCGCAGAAGGCGTCGCGGCCATCATCCATGCGGTCAATCCGCCGGGCTATCGCGACTGGGACACGTTGGCGCCGGCGATGCTCGAGGCGACGATCGCCGCCGCGCGAGCCGTCGGCGCGCGGATCGTGCTTCCCGGCAATATCTACAATTTCGGGCCCGACGCTTTTCCGCTGTTGCATGAGGATTCGCCGCAGCATCCGGTGAGCCGCAAGGGCGCTATCCGCGTCGCCATGGAAAAGCGTCTCGAAGCGGAGGCGGCCGAGGGCGTGAGGTCGCTCATCCCGCGCGCCGGGGATTTCATCGGCCCCCACGCCTCGGGATCGACCTGGTTCGCGCAAGTCGTGGTCAAGCCCGGCAAACGACCGACATCGATCGCCAATCCCGCCCCGCCGGGCGTCAGCCACGCCTGGGCCTATCTGCCGGATCTGGCCGAAACGGTCGGCCGGCTGCTCGATCGCGACGGCGATCTTCCCGCCTTCGCGCGGTTTCACTTCGCCGGCTACCAGCTGACCGGCGAGGAGATCGCCGCGGCCGTCGCCCAGGCGCTCGGCGAGACGACGATCGGGATTCGGCGTTTTCACTGGGCGCTGACGCGGCTGTTGTCGCCGTTCGTCCGCCTGTTCCGCGAGCTCGGCGAAATGCGCTATCTTTGGGACACGCCGATCGCGCTCGATGACGCGCGGCTGCGCGCCTTCCTCGGCGCGCCGCCGCCGTCGACGCCCTTGGCGATCGCGATCCGCGAAACCCTGATCGGGCTTGGCTGCATGCCGCCGGCCGAGCTTCCGCCAACCCAGTCGTCGCCATCCCGTGGAGCGTCGTGAGCCATGTCGGCCTTCGTTCACCTGCACGTCCATTCGGCCTATTCGCTTCTCGAAGGCGCGCTGCGGATACCGCGCCTGATCGAACTCGCGCGCGCGGACAAGGAGCCGGCCTTGGCGCTCACCGACAGCGGCAACATGTTCGGCGCGCTCGAATTCTCGACCAAGGCAGCGGGCGCGGGCATCCAGCCGATCGTCGGATGCGCGCTGGCGATCGATTTCGCCGACCAGGAGGCCGGCGCGCGCACCGGGCTTCCGAGCGAGCCCGCGCGCGTCGTCCTGCTGGCGACGCGGGAGGAGGGCTACCGCTCCCTGATGCGGCTCAATTCGCGCTCCTTCCTGGAAACGCCGACGCATCAGCGGCCTCACATCAAGCTCGACTGGCTCGAGGGCGAATGCGACCGGTTGATCGCGCTGACCGGCGGACCCGACGGGCCGATTTCCACGGCGTTCGCCGCCGAACTCCCGGCGCTCGCCCGCGCGCGGACCGAACGTCTCGCCGCCTTGTTCGGCGACCGTCTCTATGTCGAGTTGCAGCGCCACGGGCTCGATGCCGAACGCATCGCCGAACCCGCGCTGATCGATCTTGCCTACGCGCTCGGCCTGCCGCTGGTGGCGACCAACGAACCCTATTTCGCGAGCGCCGAGGATTACGCCGCCCACGACGCGCTGATCTGCATCGCGGAGGGACGCCTCGTTTCCGAAACGAGCCGCCGCCAGCTTTCGCCGGAGCACCGCTTCAAGACGCGCGCGGAGATGGCGATGCTGTTCGCCGACCTGCCCGAGGCGCTCGACTCCACCGTCGAGATCGCGCGGCGCTGCGCCTATCGCCCGACCACGCGCAAGCCGATCCTGCCGCGCTTCACCGAGCGCTCGGCGAGCGCTGCGATCGGCGAGGCGGAGGAATTGCGTCGCCAGGCCGAGGAGGGGCTCGCCGCCCGGCTCGCGACCCAGGGAGCCGCGCACGGCCAGACCGACGACGACTACCGCGAGCGCCTCGCGCTCGAACTCGGCGTCATCGCCCGCATGGATTATTCCGGCTACTTCCTCATCGTCGCCGACTTCATCAAATGGGCGAAGGCGCACGGCATTCCGGTCGGGCCGGGGCGCGGCTCGGGCGCGGGCTCGCTCGTCGCCTACGCGCTGACCATCACCGATCTCGACCCGATGCGCTTCGGGTTGCTGTTCGAGCGCTTCCTCAATCCCGAGCGCGTGTCGATGCCCGACTTCGACATCGATTTCTGCCAGGACCGCCGCGACGAGGTGATCCGCTACGTGCAGGAGCGCTACGGCCGCGATCAGGTGGCGCAGATCATCACCTTCGGCACGCTGCAGGCGCGCGGCGTGCTGCGCGACGTCGGCCGCGTGCTGCAGATGCCCTACGGCCAGGTCGACAAGCTGACCAAGCTGGTGCCGCAGAATCCGGCCAAGCCGGTGACGCTGATCGAGGCGATCGCCGGCGAGCCGCGCCTGCAGGCGGCCGCCGAAAGCGACCCGGTGGTGGCGCGCGCCTTCGACATCGCCAAGCGCCTGGAAGGGCTCACGCGCCACGCCTCCACGCACGCCGCCGGCATCGTCATCGGCGACCGGCCGCTGATCGAACTCGCGCCGCTCTACCGCGATCCGAAATCGGACATGCCGGTCACCCAGTTCAACATGAAATGGGTGGAGGAGGCCGGCCTGGTGAAGTTCGACTTCCTCGGCCTGAAGACGCTCACCATTCTCGATGTCGCGGCGAAGCTGGTGCGCCGGCGCGGCGTTCCGTTCGATCTCACCCGGTTGCCGCTCGACGACGCGCCGACCTACGCGATGCTCGCCCGCGGCGAGACGGTCGGCGTGTTCCAGGTTGAAAGCCAGGGCATGCGCCGCGCGCTCATCGACATGCGGCCGGACCGGTTCGAGGACATCATCGCGCTGGTCGCGCTGTACCGGCCCGGTCCGATGGCGAACATCCCCACTTATTGCGCGCGCAAGCACGGCGACGAGCCGCCGGACTACATTCACCCCAAGCTCGAACCGATCCTGCACGAGACCTTCGGCGTCATCATCTACCAGGAACAGGTGATGCAAATCGCGCAGGTGCTGGCCGGCTATTCGCTCGGCGAAGCCGATCTGTTGCGCCGCGCCATGGGCAAGAAGATCCGCAAGGAGATGGAGCAGCAGCGCGAGCGCTTCGTCTCCGGCGCGGTCGAGCGCGGCACCGAGCGCGCGCAGGCCGACATGATCTTCGAACTGTTGGCTAAGTTCGCCGACTACGGCTTCAACAAGAGCCACGCGGCGGCCTACGCGCTCGTCGCCTATCAGACCGCCTTCATGAAGGCGCATTATCCGGTGGAGTTCCTGGCCGCGTCGATGACGCTCGACATGAACAACACCGACAAGCTCGCCGAATTCCGCGCCGAGGCCGAGCGCCTGGGCATCCGCGTCGAGCCGCCTTCGATCAACCGTTCGGGCGTGGCCTTCGACGTGACCGGCGACACGATCCACTACGCGCTCTCCGCGCTCAAGGGCGTCGGCACGCAGGCCGTCGCCATGATCGTGGAAGCGCGGGGCGCGACGCAGTTCCGCGATCTGTCGGATTTCTCCGCCCGCGTCGGGCCGCGCGCGGTCAACAAGCGGGTCCTCGAAAGCCTCGCCGCGGCCGGTGCCTTCGACGCGTTCGAGCCGAACCGCGCGCGCGTGTTCGCCGGCGTCGACCTGATGCTCGCGGCGACCCAGCGCGCCCATGAATCGGCCGCCAGCGGGCAGAACGAGTTGTTCGGCGGCGCTGCGGCGTCCGCGATCGATCTTCCCGCGATCGAGCCGTGGCTGCCGGCCGAACGGCTGCAACGCGAATACGGCGCGGTCGGATTTTTCCTTTCCGGCCATCCGCTCGACGATTACGGCCCGGCGCTCAAGCGGCTGCGCGTGCAATCGTGGTCGGAATTCGCGCGGGCGGTGAAGACGGGCGCGACGGCGGGGCGGGTCGCGGCCACCGTGGTCTCGCGCACCGAGCGGCGGACCAAGACCGGCAACAAGATGGGCATCATCGGCCTGTCCGATCCGACCGGGCAATTCGAGGCGGTGTTGTTTTCCGAGGGCTTGGCGCAATTCCGCGAATTGCTCGAACCCGGCAACGGCGTTCTGTTGCAGCTCACCGGCGAATTGCAGGGCGAGGAGGTGCGCGCGCGCATCGCCTCGGCCGAGGCGCTCGACGAGGCGGCCGCGCGCAGCCAAAAAGGCCTGCGCGTGTTCATGCGCGACGACAAGCCGGTAGAGAGCATCGCCAAGCGGCTCGAATTGATCGAGGGACCGACCGCGCGCGCGGGCGGCAATGGCGGGCGAGGCGACGGCGGCTTCGCCGATGCCAGGGGCGGCGAGGCGGGACCGGCCGGCGGCAACGTGTCCATCGTGCTGATGCTCGATCTCGACGCCGAGGTCGAAATCCGCCTGCGGGGGAATTACAAGCTCTCTCCGCAGATCGCCGGCGCCATCAAGGCGGTTCCGGGCGTCGTCAATGTCGAATTGATGTAGGCCGAATTGGCGCGGCCGCCCGACGCGCCGCCGCCGGGAAATGGCGGGCTTTCGCGGCTGGTGGGGCGCACCTCACGCCCCAGGGGGCGGCGGCGGGAAAAAGTGCCCGGTTTTCGTCCGTTCGCGCGGGTCCCGCCGTGACGGGACCGCCCGACCTTCCCTTGCCTCGCCGGCGGGGGTTGGCTATAAGCCCGCCATCTCACACGGGAACTTGGCTCCAAGAGCCGTCCGGTGGCGGCCGGGCCGCGAAGCGGGTCGCGAATTCGACAACGCGCGAATTCGACGACTGTCTTCGAAGCTCCAGCCCGCCCACGCGTTCCCGGCGGACATAACCGGAGAATACCGATGGCGCTTCCCGATTTCTCGATGCGCCAGCTCCTCGAAGCTGGCGTGCATTTCGGTCACCAGTCTCACCGCTGGAACCCGAAAATGGCCGAATACATTTTCGGCGTTCGCAACAACATCCACATCATTGATCTCGCCCAGACCGTGCCGATGTTTCATCGCGCGCTGCAGGCGGTGAGCGATACGGTGGCCAAGGGCGGCCGCGTGCTGTTCGTCGGCACCAAGCGCCAGGCGCAGGACGCGATCGCGGACGCGGCCAAGCGCTCGGCGCAGTATTACGTCAATTCGCGCTGGCTCGGCGGTACGCTGACCAACTGGAAGACCATCTCCGGTTCGATCAAGCGCCTGCGTCATCTCGACGAGATCCTCGGCGGCGGCGACGCCCACGCCTACACCAAGAAGGAGCGCCTGACGCTCCAGCGCGAGCGCGACAAGCTCGATCGCGCGCTCGGCGGCATCAAGGACATGGGCGGCCTGCCGGACATCATGTTCGTCATCGACACGAACAAGGAAGACATCGCCATCCAGGAGGCCCAGCGCCTCCAGATTCCGGTCGTCGCGGTGGTCGACACCAACTGCAACCCGGACGGCATCTCCTTCCTCGTGCCCGGCAATGACGACGCCAGCCGCGCGATCAGCCTCTATTGCGAGCTCGTCGCCAAGGCGGCGATCGACGGCATTTCCCGCGCCCAGGGCGAAATGGGCATCGACATCGGCGCGGCCTCCGAGCCGATCGTCGAGAAGGTGCCGGCCGCGGAGACCGCCGCGTTCCAGGGGCTTCCCGGTCCGCGCGGCGTCGCCGACGATCTCAAGAAGCTGACCGGCGTGTCGGGCGCCATCGAGAAGAAGCTCAACGACCTCGGCATCTTCCACTTCTGGCAGTTCGCCGAAATGTCCGGCAAGGCCGCCCAGCATGTCGGCGAGCAGGTCGGACTGCCCGGCCGCGTCGACGGATGGATCGCGCAGGCCAAGGATCTCACCGCGGAAGCGGAATAGCGATCGCGGGCGGGCCCGGGAGCTTTCCCGGCCGGGTGGCGCGCGCGGACATGCGATCGGCGCGCGGTCTTCACCGGGACGATTGCTCGGGCTCTCCGTCCATCGCGACCCGCCTTCGTGAACCGTCATTCGTGAATGGACGCGCCGCGCGGCGCCGTCCGGACCAGCAAGGAACCAAAGCAATGGCTACGATCTCGGCATCCATGGTCAAGGATCTGCGCGACAAGACCGGCGCGGGGATGATGGATTGCAAGCAGGCGCTGACCGAAACCAATGGCGACCTCGAGGCCGCCGTCGACTGGCTGCGCAAGAAGGGTCTGTCGAAGGCCGCCAAGAAGGCCGGGCGCGTCGCCGCCGAAGGCCTGATCGGCGTGACCATCGAGGGCGGCAAGGGCGCGCTCGTCGAGGTCAATTCCGAAACCGATTTCGTCGCCCGCAACGAACAGTTCCAGGGCTTGGTCAAGCTGATCGGGCAGGTCGCGCTGCATTCGGGGGCGAACGCGGAGACGATCCTGGCGACCAAGGCCGGCAGCGTCACGATCCAGCACGCCATCACCGAGGCGATCGCGACGATCGGGGAGAACATGTCGCTGCGCCGCGCGGCCGGACTTTCCGTCGGCAAGGGCGCGGTGGCGAGCTACGTCCACAACGCGGTTGCCGACGGGCTCGGCAAGATCGGCGTCATCGTCGCGATGGAATCGTCGGGCAACTCGGGCGAGCTTTCGATCCTGGGCCGCCAGATCGCGATGCACGTGGCCGCCTCCAACCCGCAGGCGATCGAGGCCGCCGGCCTCGACCCGGAGGTCGTGCGCCGCGAGAAGGACATCCTTGCCGACAAATACCGCCAGCAGGGCAAGCCCGACAACGTCATCGACAAGATCGTCGAGTCGGGCCTGAAGACCTTCTACAAGGAGGTCTGCCTCCTGGAGCAGGCCTATATCCACGACACCGGCAAATCGGTCGCGCAAGCGATCAAGGAAGCTGAGGGCAAGGTCGGCGCCCCTGTGAAAATCACGGGCTTTGTGCGCTATGCTCTCGGCGAGGGAATCGAAAAGCAGGATTCCGACTTCGCCGCGGAAGTGGCTGCGGCCGCCGGTCAGGGGTGACCGTCCGGTCTCGCGTCCAAGTCGCGGTCGCCAAGTCAATCGGAGGCGCGGACGGGATGCGAAATCGCAAAGGCGGGCGTCACACGGGCGGACGGCACACGGGCGGACCTCACACGGGCGGACCTCATGGGTGAGCTCGCGTATGGGCGCGTGGTCGTCAAGCTCTCCGGCGAAGCGCTCGCGGGAGGCCAGGGCTTCGGCGTCGACCAGGCCACCATCGACCGCATCGCCGGCGACCTGATCGCGGCGCGCCGCCTGGGCGTCGAGCTCGGCGTCGTCATCGGCGGCGGCAACATCTTTCGCGGCGTGGAAGTATCGACGCGCGGCGTCTCGCGGCCGACGGGCGACGCCATGGGCATGCTCGCGACCGTCATGAACTGCCTGGCGATGGAGGCCGCGCTGGAGCGACTGGGCCAGCCCGCGCGCGTTCTCTCGGCGCTGGCGATGCCCCAGATTTGCGACCAGTTTTCGGTGCGACGGGCGCTCGACGCCTTGGCCGAAGGCCGGATCGTCCTGTTCGCGGGCGGCACGGGAAATCCGTTTTTCACGACCGACACCACGGCGGTGCTGCGTGGGGCCGAGATCGGCGCCCATGCCGTCTTGAAAGCCACCAATGTGGACGGCGTCTATTCGGCCGACCCGAAGAAGGACAAATCCGCGAAACGATTTGACCGGCTGACCCATGCGCGGGCCATCGAGGGCGGCTATAAGGTGATGGACGCGACGGCCTTCGCGCTTGCCCGGGAAACGGCGATGCCTATCATCGTGTTTTCGGTCGCCGAAGCGGGCTCCATTCCCGCCGTGCTGACCGGACAGGGGCGCGCGACCTTCGTCGGAGGGTAGGACGGAGAATTTCGGTGGAGACGCCGGCAATGCGGCGCCCGCGTCCGCGAAACGCGCCGCGCGCTGGCGTCTGGATGAGAAAGAAGGGGGCGGTCCGATGTCGTCCGGAAATTTCGATCTTGCCGATCTGAAGCGGCGCATGCACGGCGCGGTGGCCACGCTCAAGCACGAGCTCGGCGGCCTGCGCACGGGGCGCGCCTCGGCCTCGCTGCTCGATCCGGTGCAGGTCGAGGCTTATGGCAGCCACATGCCGCTCAATCAGCTCGCGACGATTTCGGTGCCCGAGTCGCGCCTCATTTCCGTGCAGGTCTGGGACCGCTCGATGGTGCACCCGGTTGAAAAGGCGATCGTCAATTCCAATCTCGGTCTCAGTCCGGCGACCGAGGGGCAGGTGATCCGGCTGCGCATTCCCGAACTCAACGAGGAACGGCGCAAGGAACTGGTCAAGGTCGCCCATAAATATGCGGAAGCCCAGCGCGTCGCGGTGCGTCACGTTCGCCGCGACGGCATGGACGTCCTCAAGAAGCTCGAAAAGGACCACAAAATCTCGGAGGACGATCACAAGCGCCACGCCGACGAGGTGCAGAAAGCGACCGACGCCACGATCGTGGAGATCGACCATCTGCTGGTGGCGAAGGAAAAGGAAATTCTGACCGTCTGACGCGGCGCGCGGACGGACCCGACCCGCGACACCGGCGATGCCGACGCGTGAACCGAGCCGGCCGACGACCGACGAAGCCATTGGTGGAGAGACGCGATGCCAGGCGGCAGGGTGACCGGAACGGAGCCGGCGATTCTCCCTCAAGGGCCGCGCCATGTCGCGATCATCATGGATGGCAACGGGCGCTGGGCGCTCGCCCGCGGTCTGCCGCGGGTGGAGGGCCATCGCCGCGGCGTCGAGGCGCTGCGCCGCACGGTGCGCGCCGCGATCGAGCTCGGCATCGGCTACCTGACGATCTTTTCCTTCAGTTCGGAGAACTGGTCGCGTCCGGCGCAGGAGGTGACCGAACTTTTCGGGCTGCTGCGCCTGTTCATCCGCAACGATCTCGGCAATCTTCACCGCGACGGCGTGCGCGTGCGGATCATCGGCGAGCGCGGCGGGCTTGATCCCGACATCCGCGCCATGCTGACGGAGGCCGAGGACCTCACGCGCGCCAACACGCGCATGACGCTCGTCGTCGCCTTCAATTACGGCTCGCGGCGGGAACTGGCGCTCGCCGCGCGGCGGCTCGCCGAGGAGGTCGCCGCCGGCACGCGCGCGCCGAGCTCGATCGACATCGACACGCTCGCCGACCATCTCGACACCAGGGACATTCCCGACCCGGATCTCATCATCCGCACCAGCGGCGAGCAGCGGCTGTCGAATTTCCTGCTCTGGCAGGCCGCCTACAGCGAGTTGGTCTTCGTTCCCGTCCTGTGGCCCGACTTCGACCGCGCCGCGCTCGAACAGGCGATCGGCGAATTCGGACGCCGCGAGCGGCGTTTCGGCGGGCTCGTCGCCAAGACCGGATCCTAGCGGCATGGCTGAAATGCAACCGGCGCCGGCGGCCGAAGCGACGGGACTGCGGTCAAATCTCGCCCAGCGCGTGATGGCCGCGCTCGTGCTCGCGCCGATCGCGCTTGGCGCGGCGTATTTCGGCGGTTGGGTCTGGTTCGCGCTCGCATGCGTGATCGGCCTCGGGCTGTTTCTGGAATGGCTGTCGGTGATCGGCCAATTGCGCGTCGGCCCCGTGTTGGTCCTGTGCCTGGCGATCCTGGTCGCCGTCGCTGCGCTTCTGGCGTTGAACGGCGCGGGCATGGCCATGCTCGCGGCGGCGGTCGGCGCCGGCGTGCTCGCGCTGGTGGCGACGCCCGGAACGCGTGTCTGGGCGGCGGCCGGACTGCTCTACGCGTCGGTCGCGATCGTGGCGACGGTCGTGGTGCGCGGGGAAACGCTGTTCGGCCTCGTCGCGGTGCTGTTCGTCTTCGCCGTGGTGTGGGCGACCGACATCCTCGGCTATTTCGCCGGGCGGGGATTCGGCGGTCCGAAATTGTGGCCGCGCGTTTCGCCGAAGAAGACCTGGGCCGGCGCCATCGGCGGACTTGCCGGAAGCATCGTCGTTGGTATCGCCTTCGCCGCCCTCGGCGCGGGACGCATGGTCCCGCTCGTCGCGCTTTCCGCGCTGCTGTCGATCGTGTCGCAGGCGGGCGACCTCTTCGAGTCCGCGCTCAAGCGGCGCTTCGACGTGAAGGACTCAAGTCATCTGATCCCCGGCCATGGCGGGCTGCTTGATCGTCTCGACGGCTATGTGGCGGTGATCGCCGCGGCCGCGCTGATCGGATCGCTGCGTGCCGGCGGCGCCGACGCGGCGCGCGGCCTGTTGCAATGGTGAGCGAATGACCGCGCCGTCCATCAGGCGGGAGCCGAACGCGCGCGCCGAGCCGCGAAGCGTCACCATCTTCGGCGCGACCGGGTCGATCGGGGCGAGCACGCTCGATCTGTTGCGCCGATCGCCGGGGGACTACCGCGTCGAGGCGTTGACCGCGCATCGCAATGTCGCGGAGCTCGCCAAGCTCGCGCGCGAGTTCGGCGCGCGTTTCGCGGCGGTCGCCGATCCAGCCTGTTTCGCAGAACTGAAGGAGGCGCTCGCCGGCAGCGGCATCGAAGCCGGGGCGGGTCCGTCCGCGCTCGCCGAGGCGGGCGGGCGCCCGGCGCAATGGGTCATGGCCGCGATGAGCGGAGCGGCCGGGCTCAAGCCGGCGCTGGTCGCGGCCGAGCGCGGGGCCACCATCGCGCTCGCCAACAAGGAATGCCTCGTCTGCGCCGGCGACGTCTTCATGCGCGCGGCGCGGCGCGCGGGCGCGACGATCCTGCCGGTCGATTCCGAGCACAACGCGTTGTTTCAGGCGCTCGCGGCCGGACGGCGCGAGGAAGTGCTGCGCGTGGTTCTCACCGCCTCGGGCGGTCCGTTCCTGCATTGGGAGGCCGACGCGATCGCGCGGGCGAGCCCGGAGCAGGCGCTGCGCCATCCCAACTGGTCGATGGGCCAGAAGATCACCATCGATTCCGCCACGATGATGAACAAGGGGCTCGAGATCATCGAGGCGCACCATCTCTTCGACCTGCCGGAGTGCAAGATCGACGTGCTCGTCCATCCGCAGTCGATCGTGCATGGGCTCGTCGAATTCATGGATCGCTCGATGATCGCGCAGATGGGCACGCCCGACATGCGCACGCCGATCGCGCATTGCCTGGCCTGGCCGGAACGCATTCCCGGCGCGGCGCGCGGCCTCGATCTCGCGGCGATCGGCGAACTGACATTCTTCGCGCCGGACCCCGAACGCTTCCCCGCGTTGCGGCTGGCGCGGCGCGCGCTCGCGGCCGGGGGAGCGGCGGCCACCGTTTTCAACGCGGCCAACGAGGTGGCGGTCGCCGAATTCCTCGGCCGCCGGATCGATTTCGGCGGCATCGCCCGCCTCGTCGAGGCGACGATGGATGCGCTCGATCGCAGCCATGGCGCGGTGGTGGCGGCCACCGCCGACGATGCACTGGCTGTTGACCATATCGCGCGAAAAACAGCCTTAAGCCTCTTGCCTGAAATTGCCGCAAAGGCATCCTAGAAGGTTGGGGAAGGGGCCTCCGGCCCGGACGTGAGCGGGACGGGGAGAATCTAGTTTTTATGAACAGTATCAATATGTTGAGCGGCGGCATGCTCGGCTATGTCGTTCCGTTTCTGTTCGTGCTGACGATCGTGGTTTTCTTCCACGAGCTCGGCCACTTCCTCATCGCGCGCTGGGCCGGCGTGAGGGTGTTAACGTTCTCCATCGGGTTCGGCCCCGAATTATTCGGTTTCAACGATCGCCACGGCACGCGCTGGCGCCTCTCGGCGA
This sequence comes from Xanthobacteraceae bacterium, assembly GCA_041918675.1. GTDB lineage: Bacteria > Pseudomonadota > Alphaproteobacteria > Rhizobiales > Xanthobacteraceae > SCUB01. The sequence continues at coordinate 77,245 of JAYRVF010000004.1, read as the reverse complement.
TCCCGCTCGGCGGCTATGTGAAGTTCTTCGGCGACGAGAGCGAGGCGAGCACGCCCGACCAGCAGGCGCTCGATTCGATGAGCGAGGCCGATAAGAAATTCAGCTTCCATCACAAGCGCGTCGGTCCGCGCGCGGCGATCGTGGCGGCCGGTCCGATCGCGAATTTCATTCTCGCCATCGTCATCTTCGCCGGGATTTTCGCCATCGTCGGCAAGCCGAGCACCAGCGCGCGCGTCGACGACATCATCAAGGACAGCGCCGCCGAGGTCGCCGGCTTCACGCGCGGCGATGTGATCATCGACATCGGCGGAACCGAAATCACCAGCTTCGCCGAGATGCAGCGCGTGGTCGGAACCCATCCGAACGAGGAACTCGTCTTCACCGTCAAGCGCGGAGAGAGCACCGTCACGCTGCGGGCGACGCCGGCGCTCAAGGAGATCAAGGACAGCTTCGGCAACGTTCACCGGCTCGGCGTCATCGGGATCAGCCGTTCGCTCTCGCCGGAGGACGCGCGCACCCAGCCGGTTGATCCGCTCACCGCGGTCGGCCTCGGCGTCAAGGAGACCTGGTTCGTCATCGAGCGGACCTTCGCCTATATCGCCGGCGTCATCGTCGGGCGCGAGGCCGCCGACCAGGTCGGCGGACCGATCCGCATCGCCCAGATTTCCGGGCAGGTCGCCACCATCGGGATCGGCGCGCTGATGCATCTGGCCGCCGTGCTGTCGGTTTCGATCGGCCTGCTCAACCTTTTTCCGGTGCCGCTGCTCGACGGCGGTCACCTTTTGTTCTACGCGATCGAATCGCTCCGGGGAAAGCCGTTGTCCGAACGGGCGCAGGAAATGGGCTTCAGGATCGGGCTTGCCCTGGTGCTCATGCTTATGATCTTCGCCACCTACAACGATATCCTCCATCTTGCCGCGTCGTAACAAGCACTTAGCGGGGCGTGACCGATGGGCAACTTGGCTGGAAGAAATGCGATCCGCACCGCGACAAGGCATTTGCGCGCCATGCAAAATTGGCTACAAGCAGGACCGGAATTGGAACCTGCCATGCTGCGGTCGCGGGTCGGCGGGTTTTGGACGTGTGAGGGCGCATCGCGCATGAAAGTTGGACTCCCACCGATGCGAGCGGTTCTTGCCGCGGTGTTCATCGTCCTGGCGATGCCCCTGTTCGCGCCGCAATCGGCGCCGTTCGCGGCATCGCGCGCGCACGCGCAGTCGATTGTCGTCGAGGGCAATCGCCGCGTCGAGGCCGAGACGATCCGTTCCTATTTCCGGCCCGGCCCCTCCGGTCGCATCGACAATTACAGCGTCGACAGCGCCTACAAGGCGCTCTACGAAACCGGCCTGTTCCAGGACGTGCGGATCAGCCAGTCGGGTGGGCGGATCGTCGTCAAGGTGGTCGAGAACTCGGTGATCAACCGCATTGCCTTCGAGGGCAACCGCAAGATCAAGGACGAGCAGCTTCTCACCGAAATCCAGTCCAAGCCGCGCGGCGCCCTGTCGCGGCCGACGGTGCAGTCCGACGCCCAGCGCATCACCGAGATCTACCGCCGCAGCGGCCGCTTCGACGTCAGCGTCGAGCCCAAGATCATCGAGCACGCCAACAGTCGCGTTGATCTCGTGTTCGAGATCAAGGAGGGCGGCAAGACCGGCATCGACCAGATTCGGTTCGTCGGCAATTCCGCGATCTCGTCCTATCGGCTCAAGGACATCATCAAGACGCGCGAGTCGAACCTGCTGAGCTTCCTCGGCAGCGCCGACATCTATGATCCCGACCGCATCGAAGCCGACCGCGATCTGATCCGCCGCTACTATCTCAAGAACGGCTACGCCGACGTGCGCGTGGTCGCGGCGATGACCGAATACGATCCATCGCGCAAAGGCTTCGTCGTTACGTTCACGATCGAGGAGGGCCCGCAATACCGGGTCGGCTCGCTCGAGATCCAGTCGAACGTCCGCGGCCTCGAGGGCAATTCGCTGCGCGGCTCGTCGCGCGTCGGGCTCGGCTCCATCTACAACGCCGAAGCGGTCGAGAAGTCGGTCGAGGAAATGACGATCGAACTGGCCAAGCGCGGCTACGCCTTCGCCTCGGTTCGTCCGCGCGGCGAGCGCAATTTCGACAGCCGCACGGTGGCGCTGGTGTTCGTCGTCGACGAGGGGCAGCGGCTTTACATCGAGCGCATCAACATCCGCGGCAACACGCGCACGCGCGATTACGTGATTCGCCGCGAGTTCGACCTTGCCGAGGGCGACGCCTACAACCGCGCGCTGGTCGAGCGCGCCGAGCGGCGGCTGAAGAATCTTGACTACTTCAAGACCGTCAAGATCACGCCGGAGCCGGGCTCCTCGCCCGACCGCGTCGTTCTCAATGTCGACCTCGAGGAAAAGTCCACCGGCAACTTCTCGATCTCGGGCGGCTATTCCACCATCGACGGCTTCATGGGCGAGGTCAGCGTCTCCGAGCGCAACCTGATGGGGCGCGGGCTTTTCGCCAAGGCGTCGGTTCAGTGGGGCCAGAAGTCGCACGGCTATTCGCTGTCTTTCGTCGAGCCGTTCCTGATGGGCAACCGCCTCGCCTGGGGCCTCGAAATCTTCCAGCGCACGCAATTGCCGACCACCTACGCTTCCTACGGCACCGAGACGGCTGGCTTCAGCACGCGGCTCGGCGTGGCGCTGCGCGAGGACCTGACCGTTCAAGCGCGCTACTCGCTGTCGCGGCAGAAGGTGACGCTGACGTCGACGATGAACAATTGTATCGCGACGACGACGCCGTTGTTCACGACGCTGCCGACCGGCTATCAGGCTCACGTTCCGGGCAATGTCATGGGCGGTCCGCTGCCCGACGAATGCTACGCGGACGGCGAAGCGGCGCTTCCGGTGCGCATCGAGCTTGCGCGCGGCGCGGCGACCACGTCGGCGCTGGGCTATACGCTCGCCTACAACACGCTCGACAACAACAAGAACCCGACCGAGGGCATCCTCGCCGAACTCAAGCAGGATTTCGCCGGCGTCGGCGGCGACGTGAAGTTCATCAAGTCGACGATCGACGCGCGTTATTACTACCCGCTGGTGTCCGACATCGTCGCGATGGTGCGCGGCCAGGCCGGTCATATCGGCGGCTGGGGCGGCGCGAGCGTGCGCATGCTCGACCACTTCCAGATGGGCCCGCAGCTCGTCCGCGGCTTCGCGCCGTCCGGTATCGGCCCGCGCGACGTGACGGTGCTCGGCTCGCCCACGCATGACGCGCTCGGCGGCACGCTGTATTGGGGCGCGACGTTCGAATTGCAGATGCCGTTCTGGTTCCTGCCCAAGGATTTCGGCCTGAAGGGCTCCGTCTATGCCGATGCCGGTTCGCTGTGGGGTTATCACGGCCCGACATCCTCGCTCGGAACGTTGATCAACACCAACGAGACGATCACGGTCGCCGATGGCCATGTCATCCGCTCGTCGGTCGGTGTCGGCGTGATCTGGGATTCGCCGTTCGGCCCGCTGCGCTTCGACTACGCGGTGCCGTTGTCCAAGGCGAGCTACGACAAGACGCAGTACTTCCGGTTCGGCGGCGGCACGAGTTTCTGATCCCGCCGATGAGCCGGAGCGCGGCATGACCGAGCCGATCTTCACGAAGGTGTCGGGCGGCTTTCGGCTCGCCGAAATCGCGCAGCTCACCGGTGCGGAGATCGCCGATCCCGATGCGGCCGATTTCATGATCGAGGGCGTCGCCGCGCTCGATCAGGCCGGGCCGCGCGACCTGACCTTCTTCGAGAACGCCCGCTACGAAAATCACCTCGTCACGTCCCGCGCGGGGGCCTGCCTGGTCAACGCGCGGCTTGAGCCGCGGGTGCCGGCCGGCATTCGCGTGCTGCGCGCGCGCGAGCCCTACAAGGCCTTCGTCGCGGTCGTCCGCGCGCTTTATCCCGCCATGCTGCGTCCGCTCTCGACCTTCGAATCGAGCGGCATCGCGGCCGGCGCGATCATCCATCCGGCGGCGCGGATCGAGGATGGCGCCACCGTCGATCCCGGCGCGATGATCGGCCCCCGGGCGGAGATCGGCGCCGGAAGCGTGATCGCCGCCGGCGCGGTCATCGGCGCCGATGTCCGGATCGGCCGCGACTGCGTCATCGGCGCGGGCGCCTCGATCGCGTTCGCGCTGATCGGCGACCGCGTCATCATCCATCCGGGATGCCGGATCGGACAGGATGGATTCGGCTTCCTGCTCGGCGCCGCCGGCCATTCCAAGGTGCCGCAGATCGGGCGCGTCATCATCCAGAACGACGTCGAGATCGGCGCCGGCTCCACCATCGACCGCGGCGCCATTCGCGACACGGTCGTCGGCGAGGGCACCAAGATCGACAACCTCGTCCAGATCGGCCACAACGTCATGATCGGCCGCAATTGCATCATCGTCGCGCAGAGCGGCATCTCGGGGAGCGCGACGCTGGAGGACAATGTCGTTCTCGGCGCGCGCTGCGGCGTCAACAATCACGTCACCATCGGCGTGGGATCGCAGATCGCCGCCGTCAGCGTTGTGCATGGCGACGTGCCGCCGGGCTCGCAATGGGGCGGAACGCCGGCGCGCCCGATCAAGCAATGGTTCCGCGAAACGCTCGCGCTCGAACGGCTGGCGCGACGCGACAACGACAAGCCGAATGTGGGGAAGGATTAGTCCGATGGAGTCGCCGGTCACTTTGGAGGCCGCGGACATCGCCGTGATCCTCAAGGCGATACCGCACCGCTATCCGTTTCTGCTCATCGATCGAATCATCGACATCCACGGCGATGAAAGCGGCATCGGAATCAAGAACGTCACCATCAACGAGCCGCAGTTCATGGGGCATTTCCCCGGCAACCCGATTTTTCCGGGCGTGCTGATGATCGAGGGAATGGCGCAGACCGGCGGCGTGCTGTGCATCCTGTCGCGCGGCGACAAGCCGCCGCCGAAATCGGTGTTCTTCCTCACCATCGACAAGGCGAAGTTCCGCCGCACGGCAATTCCGGGCGACACGATCGAATATCACATGACCAAGATCAACAGGCGCAAGACGATGTGGTGGTTCAAGGCCGAGGCCAAGGTGCGCGGCCAGTTGATCGCCGAAGCCGAGCTCGGCGCGATGCTGGTCGAATGAGGCCCGCCACATGAGTATGATTGATCCGATGGCGCGGGTCGCGCCGGGGGCCGTCATCGGCGAGGGCGCCAGCGTCGGTCCGTTTTGCACCGTCGGCCCGAACGTCGTCATCGGTCCCGGAAGCCGGCTGATCTCGCACGTCAACATCGACGGACACACCACCATCGGCGCGCGCGCCACGATCTATCCCTTCGCCTCGCTCGGCACGGCGCCGCAATCGCTCAAGCACAAAGGCGAGCCGACGCGACTGGAGATCGGCGAGGACTGCGTCATCCGCGAGTCGGTGACGATGGGCTGCGGCACCGTCGAGGGCGGCGGCCTCACCCATGTCGGCGACCGCGCCTTCATCATGGCCTATTGCCATGTCGGGCACGATTGCCACGTCGGCGACGACGTGATCATGGCGAATTGCGTCGCGCTCGGCGGTCACACCCATGTCGGCGATCATGTCTTCCTTGGCGCCTTCGCCGGAACGCATCAATTCGTCCGCGTCGGCGCGCAGACGATGATCGGCGGCCGCGCCTCGATCCGGGGCGACGTGATCCCCTACGCCATGGTCAACGGCGATTCCGAGCTCGAAGGCCTCAACATCATCGGCATGCGGCGGCGCAAGTTCACCAAGGAGCGTCTGCACGCCGTGCGCGCGTTCTACCGCAAGCTGTTTTTCGGCGACGGAACGTTCGGCGAGCGCGTCGAGGCGCTGGCTGCCGAGGGCGTGGCGGAACCCGCCGTCGCGGAGATTCTCGCGTTCATTCGGGACGGCAACAACCGTCCCCTCATGAAGCCGCCGCGCGAGCGCGCCGGCGCGGCCGAGGAGCAATGACGACGGCCGAGACCGCGACGACGGTTGGCATCATCTGCGGCGGCGGCGTGCTGCCGTTCGCGGTTGCCGACGCGGTGTCGGCGCGGGGGCGCGTGCCGGTGCTGTTCGCGTTGCGGGGCCAGGCCGATCCGTCGCGCGTCGCGCGTTATCGCCATCACTGGATCTATGTCGGCCAATTCGGACGGCTGCGGCGGACCCTCGCCGCCGAGCGGTGCGGCGACATCATCATGGTCGGATCGACGGTCCGCTTTTCGGTCGCCGACGTACGGCTCGACTGGATGACGCTGCGGCTAATGCCGAAGGTGCTGTCGGGGCTACGCGGCGGCGACGATCACGCGCTGCGGACGGTCGCGGGCGCGTTCGAGGCGCAAGGGTTTCGCGTTGTCGGCATCGCCGATCTCGCGCCCGAGCTGTTGATGCCGGCCGGCGCGTTGACGCGGCACGCGCCGGACGAGGCGGCGGCGGCCGACATCGCGCTCGGCCGCTCGGTGCTGAAGGCGATGAGCCCGTTCGATATCGGCCAGGGCGTGGTCGTGATCGACCGTCACGTCGTCGCCGTCGAGGACATCGGGGGAACCGATGCGTTGCTCGAACGGGTCGCCCGCCTGCGCGTCGACGGCAGGCTGCGCGCCAGGCCCGGCCGGGGCGTCCTGGTGAAGGCGCCGAAGAGCGGTCAGGATCGCCGTCTCGATCTGCCGGCCTTCGGGCCGCAAACGGTCGCGGGCGTCGTCGCCGCCGGTCTTGCCGGGATCGCCGTCGCGGCGGGTTCGACCGTCGTCGTCGAAGGCGACCGGCTCGTCGACCTCGCCGACAAGGCGGGCATCTTCGTCGTCGGCGTCGAGGCCGAGGGGCCAGCGCCGTGACGAAACATCCCGAGGCCGAGACGCGCGCGATCAAGGTGTTTCTGATCGCGACCGAGGAATCGGGCGACCGGCTCGGGCGCGCGTTAATGCGCGCGGTGCGCGAGTTGACCGGTGGACGCGTGATCTTTTCCGGCGTCGGCGGTCGCGGCATGGCGCGCGAGGGGCTCGCCTCGCTCTTTCCGATCGATTCGCTTTCGATCCTCGGCCTTCCCGGCATCGCGCGGCAATTGCCGTCGATCCTGCGCGACATCCTGCGGACCTCCGAAGCGGTGCTGCGCGAACGACCTGACGTGCTCGTGCTGATCGACGGCCCGGATTTTACCCATCGGGTTGCCCGCCGCGTGCGCCGACGCGACTCCACGATTCCGATCCTGGATTATGTCTCGCCCTCGGTCTGGGCGTGGCGGCCGTGGCGTGCCAGGGCGATGCGGACCTATGTCGATCGCGTTCTCGCCATTCTGCCGTTCGAGCCGGAAGTGCATCGCCGCCTCGGCGGTCCGCCTTGCGAGTATGTCGGTCATCCCTTGATCGAGCGGCTCGGCGTGCTGCGGCCGGACGCGAGGGGGCAGCGCCGCCGCGCGGCCGAGCCGCCGTTGCTACTCGTGCTGCCGGGCAGCCGGCGGAGCGAGCTGCGCCTGCTGATGCCCGATTTCGGCGCCGCGCTCGGGCGCGTGGCCGCGACCGGCCTTGCCTTCGATCTGGTGCTGCCGACGCCGCCGCACCTGGCGCCGCTGGTCGAGGAATTGGCGACCGGCTGGCCGGTCAAGCCACGTATTGTCACTACGGAAGATGACAAGCTCGCGGCCTTCCGCGCCGCGCGCGCCGCGCTCGTCAAGTCCGGCACGGTGACGCTGGAGCTCGCGCTGGCGGGCGTGCCGATGATCGCGGCCTATCGGCTGCGGTTTGTCGAGGCGCTGATCGCCAAGCTGTTGCTGCGCGTGGAAACGGTCATTCTCGCCAATCTGGTGCTCGGCGAAAAGATTGTGCCCGAATTTCTCCAATATAACTGCACGCCGGAGGCGCTGGCGGCCGGGCTCCTCGACATCATGCGCGACGGCGCCGCGCGCGAGCGGCAGCTCCGGGCCTTCGCCGGGCTCGACGCGATCATGGAGACGGGCGCGCTGCCGCCGAGCGCGCGCGCGGCCGCGGCCGTGGTCGCCGCCGCCGGAGCCCCCGCGCGGGTTTCGCCATAGCCTTCGCTTTCGGTTTGGCTTATGTTCGTCGCGTTCACGGAGTTCGCCCGCAATCATGACATCTTCCACGGTTCGGCACGCCCCTCCGGTGCGCGCGGTCATCACCGGCGTGTGCGGTTACGTCCCGCCGGACGTCCTGACCAACGACGATCTGGCGCGCATGGTCGACACGACCGACGAATGGATTCGCGAGCGCACCGGCATTTCTTCGCGCCATATCCTCAAGGGCGAGGGCATGGGCGCCTCGCATATGGGCGCGGAGGCGGTGAAGGGCCTGCTGCGCAAGACCGGCACCAAACCCGAGGAAATCGACCTCCTCATCTGCGCGACGACGACGCCCGACTTCGTCTTTCCCTCGACCGCCAACCTCATCTGCGACATGGCCGGCCTGCGTCACATCGGCTCGTTCGACGTACAGGCGGCGTGCTCCGGCTTCATCTACGCGCTGACGATCGCCACGCAATTTCTCGGCACCGGTCGGTCGCGCAAGGTGATCGTGGTGGGCGCGGAAAAGATGACGGCGATTACCGACTATCAGGATCGCTCGACCTGCGTGCTGTTCGGCGACGCCGCGGCGGCGGTGCTGCTCGAGCCCAGCACCAACGACTACGGCATCATCGATTCGGTGATTTATTCCGACGGCTCGGGCCTGCCTTATCTGCACCAGAAGGCGGGCGGCAGCCGACGGCCGCCGACGGCCGAGACGGTGGCCCAGCGGCTGCACTTCCTCTATCAGGACGGCCGGCAGGTCTATAAGCAGGCCGTCGCACGCATGGCGGAAGTGACCGCCGAGATCATGAATCGCAATGGGCTGACATCCGAGCAGCTCGACTGGATTGTGCCGCATCAGGCCAATCGGCGGATCATCGAAGCGACGGCCGACCGCGCCGGTCTGACGATGGACCGGGTCATGATGACGATCGACCATTACGGCAACACGACGTCGGCGACCATTCCGCTGTGCATGTGGGACTACGAGCATCTCCTCAAGCCGGGACAGAACCTGCTGCTCGCCGCGTTCGGCGCGGGCTACACCTGGGGCAGCGTCTATGTGAAATGGGGCTATGACGGCGCGGCGGCCGCGGCCAAGGGACGCGCGCTCGGGCTGGGACCGGTCGACGAGCTCGCCTGAGCGCGACGCGACCCGCGCCTTCATTCGTTCGTTGAAAACGAAAGCCGGCGAAGCGTCGCGCTCCGCCGGCTTGATGAGAACGACCGGCGCGCCGGTCGGCTATTTCCGGTCGGCGAGCTCGACGTAGTCGCGACGCTTCGCGCCGGTGAAGAGCTGGCGCGGCCGGCCGATGCGCTGGCTCGGATCCTCGATCATCTCGCTCCACTGGCTGATCCAGCCGACCGTGCGCGCGAGCGCGAACAGCACCGTGAACATCGAGGTCGGGAATCCCATCGCCTTGAGCGTGATGCCCGAATAGAAGTCGATGTTCGGGTAGAGCTTCTTCTCGATGAAGTAACCGTCGTGCAGCGCGATGCGCTCGAGTTCGAGGGCGACCTCGAGGAGCGGATCGTCCTTGTGGCCGGTGGCGGCGAGCACCTCGTGGCAGGTCCGCTGCATGATCTTGGCGCGCGGGTCGTAGTTCTTGTAGACGCGATGGCCGAAGCCCATCAGGCGGAACGGATCGTTCTTGTCCTTGGCGCGGCGGATGTATTCCGGGATGCGGTCGACCGAGCCGATCTCCATCAGCATCTGCAGCGCGGCCTCGTTGGCGCCGCCATGGGCGGGCCCCCACAGGCAGGCGATGCCGGCGGCGATGCAGGCGAAGGGATTGGCGCCGGAGGAACCGGCCAGCCGCACCGTCGAGGTCGAGGCGTTCTGCTCGTGATCGGCGTGCAGGATGAAGATGCGATCGAGCGCGCGGGCGATCACCGGATCGACGACGAAATCCTCGCACGGCACCGAGAAGCACATGTGCAGGAAGTTCGCGGTGAAATCGAGCGAGTTCTTCGGATAGACGAAGGGCTGGCCGATGGAATATTTGTAGACCATCGCCGCCAGCGTCGGAATCTTCGCGATCATGCGCATCGACGCGATCATGCGCTGGTGCGGATCGGAGATGTCGGTGGAGTCGTGATAGAACGCCGACAGCGCGCCGACGCAGGCCACCATCACCGCCATCGGATGGGCGTCGCGGCGGAAGCCCTGGAAGAAGCGCGCCATCTGCTCATGGATCATGGTGTGGCGCGTGATGCGGTGATCGAAGTCGGCCTTCTGCTTGGCGTTCGGCAATTCGCCGTAGACGAGCAGGTAGCAGGTCTCGAGGAAGTCGCCGTGCTCGGCGAGCTGTTCGATCGGATAGCCGCGATAGAGCAGGATGCCCTTGTCGCCATCGATGTAGGTGATCTTGGATTCGCAACTCGCCGTCGAGGTGAAGCCGGGATCGTAGGTGAACATTCCGGTGTCGCCGTAAAGGCTGGAAATGTCGACCACATCAGGGCCGATCGTCCCGGCCATTACCGGAAACTCCCAAGTCTTTTCGCCGACGATCAGCTTGGCCTTGTTGCCGGTCTTGATCGCGTCCATCGTTGGTCCCCCGCTTCGGCCGGATTCATGGTTTGGTGAAGCTTGCGATGACCAGGACGCCCGCCGCGAGCGGGCCGGTCTCGGCAAGGAAAGCGAACGCCAACCTGCGTATCTTATCGGCGTGTGCACTGCAAGATGCGGAAATAGGCAGACCCGCCGGTCAGCCCGACATGTGGCTAGCGATCGGCCTGATCCCGCAGCCGGGCAAGGCTTTCGTCGCGGCCCAGGACAGCGAGAACATCGAAAATTCCTGGGGATGTCGTGCGGCCGGTCAGCGCCGCGCGCAGCGGCTGGGCGATGTTTCCCAGCTTCAGGCCGGCGTCCTCGGCGAACGCGCGAATTGCGGATTCCGCCGCCGCCGCCGTCCATGGCGACGTGTCCGCGAGGCGCCGGAGCGCGCCGTCGACGATTTTCCTCGCCTCCGGCGTCATGATCGCCGCCGCCTTGGCGTCCAGCGTCAGGGGCCGGGGCGCGAACAGGAAGCTCGCCGCGTCGATCAGCTCGACCAGCGTCCTGGCCCGCTCCTTCAGGCCTGGCATCGCCATCAGCAATTTTTCGCGCTGGGCCTCGTCGAGCTGGCGCACGCCGGCCTTCGCATCCGGCAGAAGAGGCATGAGGTCGGCCACCGCCTTGACCAATATCATGTCATCGGTTTGGCGAAGATAATGCCCGTTGAGGTTTTCGAGTTTTGCGAAATCGAAACGCGCCGGCGAGCGTCCGATCGCGGGAAGATCGAACGTCGCGATCATCTCTTCGGTCGTGAAGATTTCCTGATCGCCATGGCTCCAGCCGAGCCGCACCAGATAATTGCGTAGCGCGCTCGGCAGGTAGCCCATCGTCCGGTAGGCGTCGACGCCGAGCGCGCCGTGGCGTTTGGAGAGCTTCGAGCCGTCGGGTCCGTGGATGAGCGGAATGTGCGCCATCGCCGGAACGGACCAGCCGAGCGCGTCGTAGATGTGCTTCTGCCGCGCGGCGTTGGTCAGGTGATCGTCGCCGCGAATGATGTGGGTCACGCCCATGTCGTGATCGTCGACGACGACGGCCAGCATGTAGGTCGGCGTGCCGTCGGAGCGCAAAAGGACCAGGTCGTCGAGATTTTCGTTCTGCCAGACGACGCGGCCCTGGACCTCGTCCTCGATCGCGGTCTCGCCGGTTCGCGGCGCCTTCAGCCGGATCACCGGCTTGACGCCGGCCGGCGCGTCGGACGGGTCGCGGTCGCGCCAGCGGCCGTCATAGCGCATCGGCCGTCCCTCGCGGCGGGCGGCTTCGCGCATCTCCTCCAGTTCCTGGGGCGAGGCGTAGCAGCGATAGGCGTTGCCGGAAGCGAGCAGGTCCTCGACCGCGGCGCGGTGCCGGTCCGCGCGCGAGAACTGGTAGACGACGTCGCCGTCCCAATCGAGCTCCAGCCATTTCAGACCATCGAGGATGGCCTCGATCGCCGCCTGCGTCGACCGCTCGCGGTCGGTGTCCTCGATCCGCAGCAGCATCTTGCCGCCGCGTCCGCGCGCGTAGAGCCAGTTGAACAACGCCGTGCGCGCCCCTCCGATATGGAGAAAGCCGGTGGGCGAGGGCGCGAAACGGGTGATGACCTCGGACATCGTGCGATGGGTGCTCGGGACGTGTTGCGGGCGACGATACCCGGGTTTCGTTGTCTGGCGTCTGGTCTGGCTTCGATACGGCGGCTTTGGTGCGTCGGCTTTGGTGCGTCGGCCCTCGTGCGTCGGCTTCGTCGCGCGAAATCGACAGGCGGGCGGCGCTGGCGACCTCGGCGCGGCGTCGTGTAGCATGGCATGACGACAAGGTGTAGCGCCGTCGCGGGGGCGGGATGACCAACACCAAAGCCAAGGCGCGCGGCAAGGCCCGGGCGCTTCCCGTGGGGGCGGAGGCCGCGGCCGCGGGGTCGTGGCCCGGCGAGGTCGCGCTCGGCGCATGGCTTTGGCTTCGGCTGCGGAGCCTGGCGGCGGCCGAATCCGGGCCCGGGCGGCTGTTTCCCTGGATACCCGTCGCGTTCGGCCTCGGCATCGCGCTCTATTTTACCGCAGAGCATGAGCCGGTCATGCCCGTCGCGGTGGCGACCGCCCTGGGGCTTTCCGCGGCCGCGTTTGTCGTCCGGCGCGGGGGCGGGGTGTTCGTGGCGCTGGCATTGCTTGCCGCGGTCGCCTCGGGCTTCGCGACCGCCACGCTGCGCGCCGCGCGTCTCGCCCATGTGGTGCTCGATCGGTCGATTTCCAATGTGACGGTCACGGGCTTCGTCGAGACGCGGGAATTCAGGGAGCGCACCGACCGCTTCGTCCTTCGCGTCACGGACATTGAGGGCGCGCGGGCGATGCCGGCGCTCGAACGCGTGCGCCTGTCGGTGCGCAAGGGCGCGGCGCCCGAGGTGGGCGGCCACGTCGCCTTCAAGGCGCGGCTGTCGCCGCCGATGGCGCCGATGCGTCCGGGCTCCTACGACTTCGCGCGCGATCTCTACTTCCAGGGCATCGGCGCGAGCGGCTTCGTCTTCGGCGCGATTCGCGCGCGAGCGCCGGAGGAGGCGACCCGGCCCGGCTGGTGGGTGCGCTATTCCGCGCTCATTCATTCGACGCGCGACCGGATCGACGCGCGCATCCGCGCCACGATCGACGGCGACAATCGCGCGATCGCGACCGCGCTCCTGACCGGGCGGCGCGACGCGATCTCGACGCCCATCAACGACGCGATGTTCATCTCCGGACTCGGGCACGTGCTGTCGATTTCCGGCTATCACATGGCGGTCGTCGCCGGCGCGGTCTTCTTCCTGATCCGCGCGCTGCTCGCGCTGGCGCCGCGCCTTTCCGCCGGGCGGCCGATCAAGAAATGGGCGGCCTTCGCCGCGCTCCTCGCCTCGGCCTTCTATCTGCTGCTGTCGGGCGCGGAGGTCGCCACCCAGCGCTCCTTCCTGATGACGGCCGTGGTGCTGGTCGGCATCATGCTCGACCGGCGCGCGATCACATTTCGAACCCTCGCGATCGCTGCGCTGGCGGTGCTCGCCTGGTCGCCGGAAAGCGTGGTGCATCCGAGCTTCCAGATGTCGTTCGCGGCGACGCTTGGTCTCGTGGCGCTGGTGGAGCGGGGACTGCCGAAATTCATGGCGCTTCCCGATCATTGGACCTCGGCGCGGATCGCGCATTGGGGCGCGCGGGAGATCGCGGCGCTGACGATGGCCTCGCTGATCGCCGGGCTCGCGACCACGCCCTATGCCGCGTTTCATTTCCACCGCGTGACGCCCTACGGGGTTCTGGCCAATCTCGCGGCGATGCCGGTAGTGAGCGGCTGGATCATGCCCGCCGGCATGCTCGGGCTCGCGGCGATGCCGTTCGGCCTCGACGGGCCGTTCTGGCGCGTGATGGAACTCGGCATCACCTGGATGGTGGCGGTGGCGACCTGGGTGGCGGCGCTGCCGGGCGCGACCGCGCGGGTTTCGGCCTTCGGCACGCCCGCGCTGCTGGTAATGACGGCCGGCATGATCGCGATGGCGCTGATGCGTTCAAATCTGAGATGGGCGGGCGGGGTGCTGATCGCCATCGGCATCGTCTGGGCGGCACGCGCGCCCGCGCCCGACATTCTGATTTCGGACGACCTGCGCCACGTCGCGGTGCGGGCGCGGGACGGGCGGCTGCGCCTGATGTCCACCGGCAAGGATACGTTCGTGACCCGCGAATGGCTCGCCGCCGACGGCGATACGCGCGGCAAGGATGACGGCTCGCGCGCGGACGGCGTCGCGTGCGACGCCTCGGGCTGCGTGACGCGCGACGCCGACGACCGCGTCATCGCGCTCGCGCGCCATGCTTCGGCCTTCGCCGACGATTGCGGCAAGGCCGCGCTGATCGTCGCGCGGGTCGAGCCGCCGCGAGACTGCGCCGCGCGGGTCATCGACTGGCACGAGGCGCGCCGGCGCGGCGCGATGATGCTAAGGCGCGGGGGCAATGATTTCGAGTTGATGGGCGCGGTCCGTCCGCCCGGCTATGACCGGCCGTGGGCAAAAGAGATCCGGGAGGTCCGGGAGGGAAGCGGTGTGCCCGGCGCGAGCGGAGCGGGGCCGGGAGAAGCGATGACGAGCGAACCCGGATCGGGCGATGCCCGCCGTCCGCCCTCGCGCGCCGGGACCGGTTCGAGCGCCACCGCGGGTTCGGGAACAAGGCGCGCGCCGGTCGACGCGACGCCCGCGCCCGGCGATATCGAGGCCGGCGACGGCGACGCGGGCGACTGATTGCGAAAACCGAAACGAGCGGGCGGCCCCGCGCCTCGTCGCGCCGATCTTAGTACCGATCTCGGCACCGACTTCAGCGCCGATTTCAGTACTTGCGATAAAGCCCGATCAGCTTGCCCTGAATGCGCACGCGCGTCGGCGGCAGGATGCGCACCTCATAGGAGGTGTTGGCCGGCTCCAGCGCGATCGACGCGCCGCGACGGCGGAAGCGCTTGAGCGTGGCCTCCTCGTCGTCGATCAGGGCGACCACGATGTCGCCGGTCTCGGCGGCTTCCGAGCGCCGGATGAGCGCCATGTCGCCGTCGAAAATCCCGGCCTCCACCATGGAATCGCCGCGCACTTCGAGCGCGTAATGATCGCCGCTGCCGAGCATCTCCGGGGGTACGTTGATCGTGGCGCTGCGGGTCTGGATCGCCTCGATGGGCGTGCCGGCGGCGATACGGCCCATCACCGGAACCGCGACGGGACGGCCCCCGTCGTCCTCGGAAGGCGCGCGCACGCGCCCGAGATTGCCTTCGATCACGCTTGGCGTGAAGCCGCGCCGCGGACCGCCGAAGCCGCCGCTCTGGTCCGGCAGCTTGATCACCTCGATCGCGCGGGCGCGATTGGGCAGGCGGCGAATGAAGCCGCGCTCCTCGAGCGCGGTGATCAGCCGGTGGATGCCTGATTTCGAGCGCAGGTCCAGCGCGTCCTTCATCTCGTCGAAGGACGGCGGAACCCCGGACTCCTTCAACCTCTCGCTGATGAACCTGAGAAGCTCGAATTGCTTGCGCGTCAGCATCTGGTCTTATCCCCCAAGCTTGTTCCCCGGAGCCGGATCGCCCGTTCCCGGAGGCGGCTGCTCGATGCCTTGGAGCGCGGGCATTTCGCCCATCTCGTCCGGAGCGCCGGGCACCAAGGCCGCGAAAGACCGCCGGATGTGACCACTCGAACAGGCGTCGAAACAAATCATGAACGAACACTATATGTTCGATATGTGTTCCGCAACCTCTTAATTTGAGGTCAACAAAGCCACCGAGAGCTAAAAGGGAAGCTTGAGGATAACACAGGGTTGCCCGGCCTTGGCGGCGGGGGCGAGCGGCGGACGGATCAGAAGCGCGCCGGACGCCGAAAGGACGCTCAGGAGCGAGCTGTCCTGGTTCTGGAAGGGCGTGGCGACGGTCCGGCCGTCGCCGTCAAGGCTGAGCGCGGCGCGCATGTAGTCCTGCCGGAGGTCGTTGGCGGGCAGGTCGCGGCCCAGGATCGCGAACTCCGTGGCCGGGCCGGTGTCCGCGCGCCCCTGCAACGCCCGGATGAGCGGGCCCGCGAACAGGAACGCGCAGACATAGCACGAGACCGGATTTCCCGGCAGGCCGAGCACGCGCAGCTCGCCGAGGCGCCCATGCATCATCGGCTTGCCGGGGCGCATGGCGACCTTCCAGAACGCCATGTCGACGCCCTGGTCGTGCAGCGCGTGGTGGACGAGGTCGTGGTCGCCGACCGAGGCCCCGCCGGTGGTGAGAAGCACGTCGGCGCGCGCCTCGCGCGCGGCGCGGATGGCCGCGATGGTCGCGTCGATCCGGTCCGGCACCACGCCGAGATCGATCACCTCGGCGCCCTCGTGCTCGGCGAACGCGCGCAGCGCGAAGCCGTTGGAATAGACGATCTGGCCGGGGCCGGGGTCGGTTCCGGGCGGGACGAGCTCGTCGCCCGTCGCCAGGATCGCGACCTTCGGCCTGCGCCGGACCGGAAGCGCGGGATAATTCATCGCCGCGGCAAGCGCGAGGTCGCGGTCGGCGAGCCGCCGCCCGGCGGCGAGGATGGTTGCGCCTTGCGTGAAATCGACGCCGGCCGGACGGATGTGGCGACCCGCGATCGCCGCCTCCTTGACGGTCACGCGATCGCCCTCGCGAACGGTGTCTTCCTGGATGACGACGGCGTCGGCGCCATCGGGCACCACGCCGCCGGTGAAGATACGGACGGCCGTGCCCGGCTTGACCGCGCCCTCGCAGGGGCGGCCGGCGGCGACTTCGCCGGCGACCGTCAGTGTCACCGGAACGCGCGCCGCGTCCGCCGCGCGCACCGCGTAGCCGTCCATCGCCGACATCGCCGCCGGCGGCTGCGTGCGCCGCGCCACGATATCGGCGGCAAGGACGCGGTGGATCGCCTCCGTGAGCGGAACCGTCTCGATCGCTAGCGGGGCGACGCCATCGACCACCGACCGCAGGGCTTCCTCGACGGAGATCATGGCCATCGCGTCAATCCCGGGCCTTGTAGCGTCCGGACTTGCCGCCGGATTTTTCGATCAGCCGGATTTGCTCGATGCGCACGCCGCGCTCGACCGCCTTGATCATGTCGTAGATCGTCAGGCAGGCGACGGCCGCGGCGGTCAGCGCCTCCATCTCGACGCCGGTCGGTCCGGTGACCTTGGCGGTCGCGCGCACCCGGCAGCCCGGCAGCGCCGCGTCGGGCGTGATGTCGACGGCGACTTTCGACAGAGCAAGCGGATGACACAGCGGGATCAACTCGTGGGTCTTCTTCGCCGCCATGATGCCGGCGATGCGCGCCGCGCCCAGCACGTCGCCCTTCTTGGCGTCGCCCGCGACGATCTTGTCGAGCGTCGCCTTGCGCATGACGACGCGGCCCTCGGCGATCGCGACGCGCTCGGTCGCGGCCTTCGCCGACACGTCGACCATGACCGCCTCGCCCTTGCGGCCGATATGGGTGAGAGATTTCGCGCGCGCCATGTTCACACCGCCGGGTTTGGCGCGGCCTCGCGCGCCAGGAGCGCGCGCGTCGCCGCCGTGACATCGCTCGCGCGCATCAGGCTCTCGCCGACCAGGAAGGTCGCCATGCCGACCTGGGCCAGGCGCGCGAGATCGGCCGGCGTGAAGATGCCGCTCTCGCCGACCGCGATCCGATCCTTCGGAATGAGGGGGGCGAGCGTCTCGCTGGTTTCGAGCCGAGTTTCGAATGTGCGCAGATTGCGATTGTTGACGCCGATCAGCGGCGACTTGAGGCGCAGCGCGCGATCGAGTTCGGCGCGATCGTGCACCTCGATCAGCACGTCGAGGCCGAGCGCGAGCGCGGCCGCTTCAAGCTCGGTGGCGCGCGCGTCGTCGAGCGCCGCCATGATGACAAGGACGCAGTCGGCCCCATGCGCGCGGGCTTCGACCACCTGGTAGGGATCGAACAGGAAGTCCTTGCGCAGCACCGGAAGCGCCACGGCCGCGCGCGCGGCGACGAGGTCGCCGAGGCCGCCCTGGAACGAGGGCGCGTCGGTGAGCACCGACAGGCAGGTCGCGCCGCCCGCCTCGTAGGCTCGCGCGAGCGCGGGCGGATCGAAATCGGCGCGGATGAGTCCCTTCGACGGGCTCGCCTTCTTGATCTCGGCGATCAGCGCGAAGTCGCCGCGGGCAAGCGTGGCGCGGATGGCGCGGACGAACCCGCGCGGAGCCGGCGCGGCCTTCGCCATCGCCTCGATCGCGGCGAGCGGGCGCGCGCGTCTGGCGGCCGCGATCTCCTCGCGCTTGTAGGCTTCGATCTTGGTGAGAATATCGGCCACGCGCGGTTCCCCGCCGGATCTTCTTAAGAATTCGAGACGGCGATGAGGCGCTTCAAGCGATCGAGCGCCGCGCCGCTTGCGATCGCCTTGGCGCCGATGGCCGCGCCTTCCTTCAGGGTCTTGGCGCGGCCCGCGACGATCAGCGCGGCGGCCGCGTTGATGAGCGCGACGTCGCGATAGGCGCCGGGCTTGCCTTCGAGCACGCCGCGCAGGCCGGCCGCGTTCGCTTCCGCGTCGCCGCCGCGCAGCGCCTCGGCCGGAACGCGTGCCAGACCCGCGTCCTCGGGCGTGATTTCGAACGTCGTGACCTCGCCTTGATCGAGCGCGGCGACGAAGGTCGGCCCGCTCAGCGTGATTTCGTCGAGCCCGTCCGAGCCGTGAACGACCCAAACCGCCTCCGATCCGAGATTCCTGAGCACCCGCGCCAGCGGCTCGACCCATTGGCGCGAGAACACGCCGACCATCTGCCGCTTGACGCCGGCGGGATTGGAGAGCGGTCCGAGCAGATTGAAGATCGTGCGCGTGGCGAGCTCGACCCGGGTCGGGCCGACATTCTTCATCGCCGGATGATGGGCGGGGGCGAACATGAAGCCGATGCCCGCCTGCGCGATGCAGCGCCCGACCTGCTCGGGCGTCAGATCGATCCTGACGCCGAGCGCGGCGAGCACGTCGGCGGAGCCCGATTTCGACGACAGCGCGCGATTGCCGTGCTTGGCGATCGGCACGCCCGCGCCGGCGACGATGAACGCCGCGCAGGTCGAGACATTCACCGAGCCCGAACCGTCGCCGCCGGTGCCGACGATGTCGATGGCATCGTCCGGCGCGCGAACCCCGAGCATCTTGGCGCGCATCGCGCCGGCCGCGCCTGTGATCTCGTCGACCGTTTCGCCGCGCACGCGCAGCGCCATCAGGAGGCCGCCCATCTGCGAGGGCGTGGCGTCGCCCGACATCATGCGGTTGAACGCGGCGGCGGCTTCCTCGCGCGTGAGCTCCGCGCCGGTCGCGACCTTGCCGATGATGGCCTTGAAATCGTCCATGAGATCCCGCTCGCGATCCCCGCGCTTGAGCCGATGGCCGGTCTTAGACGCGCCCCGGAGAGGGGTCAAGCAGGCATCCCGCGCGCGGCCGCGAAGGCCGGTCGCCGCGCCTAATTCGAGCTCGCGCCGGTGGCGTTGGCGAAGGCGGCCTGATTGATCGTGGTTCCGATCCGCTGTTCGAGATCGCCGATATAGGCGCCGATCAGCTCGTCGGCTTGCGCGCGGCGCAATTCCTCGACCAGCGCCTTGGCCTGCTGGCTCGTCAGGTCGACCGGCGGCACCGTGATGTCGGTGACGTGGAACACCAGCCGCTCGGACGGGTCCTTGCCCTGGACCTGGCCGGTGCCGTCCTTGGCGACGCTGAACGCGCCGGCGACGAGGCTTTGCGGCACCGTCTCGGTGGCGGGCGAGGCGCGCGTGAGGCTCGTCGCGGTTTCGACCTTGAGCGAGGCGGCCGCCGCCACGTCGGCGAGCGATGTGCCGGCGGCGATAGACTTCAGCATTTCATCGGCGCGCGCCTTCAGCCGGGTGGAGATCTGATCGTCGCGCCAGCGCTTGGCGGCGTCGTCCTTGACCTCGTCGAGCGCGCGCTCGCGCGAGGGCGTGACGCCGAGAACCTCGATCCAGAGATAGCCGTTGCGGTATTGCAGCGCGTCGTTCTCCACGCCGACGTCGCTGGCGAAGGCGGCCGACATCACGTCGATGCCTTGCGGCAGATCGG
Organism: Xanthobacteraceae bacterium; assembly: GCA_041918675.1. Lineage (GTDB taxonomy): Bacteria > Pseudomonadota > Alphaproteobacteria > Rhizobiales > Xanthobacteraceae > SCUB01. Next base: position 57,175 of record JAYRVF010000004.1, on the reverse strand, counting down.
CGACCGGGGCGCCTTCCGGCGTCCGCCCGGACCTGTCGGCGGCCTCGATGACGATCGCGTTGAGGCCGAGCTTCTTGGCCGCGTCGGCGACGGACGAGCCGCCGCCGCGCTCGTCCTCGATCTTGTTGTAGAGGTCCTGCACCGTGGAGCGCGCGCGCTCGAGCGCGAGGTCGCGCTTGATCAGCGGCGCAAGGCTTTCATAGGCCGGCGTTACGCCCGGCTCGATCTTGGCGACCTCGACGAGCACGGTGCCGAATCGGCCCGCGATCGGCTCGCTGACCTGATTGACCGGCAGGGAGAAGGCCGCGTCGGCGACGGCCGGATCGATCACCGCGGACTTCACCACCAGGCCGAGATCGGTGTCGGAAGGTTTCAGCCCGCGATCGGTGGCGATATCGGCGAAGGTCGCGCCGGCGGCGATCCGCTCGCGCGCGGCCTTGGCCTCGGCGGCGTTGGGAAACACCATCTGCCGAACCTGACGCCGTTCCGGCGTCGAATAGCGCTCGATGCGCTCGGCATAGATCTTCTTGGCGTCGTCGTCCGATACGACCGACCATTTCGCCACTTCCTCGGGCGTGGCGAGGACGACCGCGATCTTGCGATATTCCGGCGCGCGGAACAGCGCGCGGCGCTCCTCGTAGAATTTCGTCAGCGCCTCCGGCGTCGGCGCGTCGATGGCGCCGGCCTGGTCGGCGGCAAGGCGGATGAAGGCGACGTTGCGCTGCTCGGTGTGCACGCGCAGGAGCGACTCGACGAGCGTGTTCGGCGGCGCCAGGCCGCCGGCGACCGAGCCGCCGATCTGCCGCCGCAATATCGAACGGCGTTGCTCGAAGACGTAACGCTGCTCGGTGAAGCCCGCCTGGCGGACGGCCTGCGCGAAACGCGCCGGGTCGAACGCGCCCGAGGGACCGCGAAAGTTCGGGTCCCGCATGATGAGCTTGGAGACTTCCGTGTCGGCGATGCCGAGCCCGAGCCGGCGCACGTTCTCGTCGAGCGCGGCCTCCGACACGACCTGGCCCAGCACCATGCGGTCGAAGCCGATCGCGCGGGCCTGATCCATGGTCATCGGCTTGCCGCGCTGGCGGCCGATCTGCTGGAGGCGATCGTTGTAGATCTGGCGGAACTGCTCGACCGAGATTTCCGTCTTGCCGATCTTGGCGAGCGTCGATTGGCCGAAGCCGCGGAACACGTCGGCCACGCCCCAGATGCCGAAGCTGATGATGAGCACGCCCATGACGATGGTCATGACGGTCTTGCCGAGCCAATTGGCCGATGCCGCGCGAATTCCTCTGAGCATGTGTCCCGGATGCGTTTGTTGATGGGGAATGGGCGCGCCGTCGCGCCGCCATGACAATCGGTGTCAAGAACGAGACAATCGATGTCAAGAACGAGCGGCGATCATAGTGGGACGGCCTTCAAGCCGCAACCGCGCAAGGCCGCTTCGCCGCGTTCGGTTAAGATGAAAGGGATGCGAAAAACTGGCGCGGGCCGGCGCGCTCTGCTAGAGGAAACGCCGCGAAAGTGGGAACCGCTGTCGCGATCAGGATTTGCTCAAGGCTTTGAATCTGGAGCATTTCATTTCGGCGAGACGATTTCGTCGCGCCGGGAAATGCTCAAGGTTGCTCGCGCGAAATCGCGAACGGGGGAGGGAACATGACCAAGCTGGGTAGCCGGCCGCTGATCGCCGGCAACTGGAAGATGAACGGACTGGCGGCCTCCGCCGGTGAACTCGCCGCGATGGTCGCCGAAGCCCCCGCGGTTTCGGCCAAGGTCGACCTCCTGATCTGTCCGCCGGCGACGCTGCTGTCGGCGTTCGCCGCCAAGGCGAAGGGCTCGGCGGTCGCCATCGGCGCGCAGGATTGTCACGCCAAGGCGTCCGGCGCGCATACCGGCGACATCTCGGCGGAAATGCTCGTCGACGCGGGCGCGACGGCGGTGATCGTCGGACATTCCGAGCGCCGCGCCGATCACGGCGAAAGCGACGCGGTCGTGCGCGCGAAGGCCGAGGCCGTCCGCCGCGCCGGAGCGGTCGCCATCATTTGCGTGGGCGAGACCCGCGCGGAGCGGGACGCCGGGCGCGCGCTCGATGTCGTCGGCGGGCAGCTTGCCGGCTCGCTTCCCGACGGCGCGACGGCCGCCAACACCGTCATCGCCTACGAGCCCGTCTGGGCGATCGGCACCGGGCTGACGCCGACGCCCGCCGATGTCGCGGAGGTGCATGCGTTCATCCGCGAGAAACTCGCCGCGCGATTCGCGGGCGAGGGCGTGGCCATGCGCATTCTCTATGGCGGATCGGTCAAGCCCGCGAACGCGGCCGAACTGATGGCGGTTGCCAATGTCAACGGCGCGCTGGTCGGCGGGGCGAGCCTGAAGGCGGCCGATTTCCTCGCCATCGCCAAGGCGGTGTGACGGGACGTTTCGAACCGGTGGCGCGCCGAGAGCGCGCCAAAAGCGCAGCCCGGCAACAAAATCCGAAATCGGAATTGCCCGCGAAGACAGATGATTTCCGGCGAGGGTGGTTGCACCCTCGCGGATTTCTGTCGCCATGGCTGAGTTCGTCGGCCGACGCGCCGCGCCGCTCATCCAATACCTGAACCCAGAAGGAAGATTTCACCTGAGTCAGTGGCTTGCGCGCGCAAGCATGAGGCCGGGAGTGAGCGGGCCCTGATCGAACGCGCTCAGACGGCGGTTTCGGCCTTCAGCGCGTCGATCGTTCCCGCGTTCAGGCAATACTCGTGGTAGCAGGACGAGGCGCGTCCGCTCGCGAGATCCTTGCGGCAACGGCCGACCGACGTGCAATGCCCGCACAGGCGCTCCATGTCGCGATAGACGCCCGGCTCGGCCGCCTTGATCGCGGACGGGCTCAGGCCGAGCTGCCGCACCATCGAGGGCATCAGCTCGTGATCGCCATGTCCGTTCGACATGAGGTCGAGGAGTTCATTCTCCGGCACGGCCAGGTCTTGAGCGATCTGCCGTCGAAGCGACGGGTCCATGCCCGCAAGCTCTTCGGCGCTGCGAAAGTCGAACCAGCGTGCCAGCGCCTTGCCGTAATTCACAATTTTGGCAAGGAATTCAGTTGGGGCGGAACGTCTTGCCTGAGCATCGAACAGGGCGGAAAGAATCATGATGCTTCTCCTTTTTGCGCTGCATCATACTTTTATCGCATCGCCGCATTGACGAATATCAAAGAACTAAGTCCTAGCAGCCATGCTTGAATCGCATGAGGCGCCCATGTGCTGTGCAGGAGCCTGGTTGGGGTGGAAAAGGCGCGGCCGATCGTGTAGACAGCGCCCAGTCTCGCGGGGGAGCACATCCCCGCCATTTCCGCCGCGTTTCGACGGCGTCCCGGGTTCCCGATGCTGACCGTTGTAATCGTTATCCATTTAATGATCGTTGCCGCCCTGATCGGGGTCGTCCTCCTGCAACGTTCGGAGGGCGGCGGCCTCGGGGTCGGCTCGTCGGGCGGATTCCTCACCAGCAGGGGCACGGCCAACGTGCTGACGCGCACGACGGCGTTTCTGGCCGTCGGCTTTTTCGTCACGAGCCTGTTCCTGTCCTGGCTTGCCGGCTACGAGCGCAAGCCCGCGTCGGTCATCGGAACGACGCCGGCCCCGGTTTCCGGGCAGGCGCCGGCTCAGGAGGGCGATACCGGGAAGGGCCTTCTCGATTCGCTGCGCGGACAGGACAAGCCCGCCGCGCCCGCAACGCCCTCCGGACCCCAGGTTCCGCAATCGCAATAAGCGGCCCCGGCGGGATCGGCGCCCGGTTCCGCTCTATTCGGCAAGACGCATGAGTTGGACGCGCCAGGACCTCGGCCGGCAATTCTAAGCCATTGGAAAACAATGCCATTCAGCATCGGGGCAAAAAACCTCGCCGGGGCACGATTTCGCTCGTCGAATCGGGTTACGGCGGCTAAGAGGTAAGCCCCATGGCGCGGTACATCTTCATCACCGGCGGCGTGGTTTCCTCCCTCGGCAAGGGTCTGGCTTCGGCGGCGCTCGGCGCGCTGCTGCAGGCGCGCGGCTACAAGGTCCGCCTGCGCAAGCTCGACCCCTATCTCAACGTCGATCCGGGAACGATGTCGCCCTATCAGCACGGCGAGGTTTTCGTCACCGACGACGGGGCGGAGACCGACCTCGACCTCGGCCATTACGAGCGCTTCACCGGCCGTCCGGCGACGAAAAAGGACAACATCACCACCGGCCGGATCTACCAGGACATTCTCTCGCGCGAGCGGCGCGGCGACTATCTCGGCGCCACAATCCAGGTCATCCCGCACGTCACCAACGCGATCAAGGATTTCATCCGCGACGGCAACGAGGATTTCGACTTCGTGCTGTGCGAGATCGGCGGCACCGTCGGCGACATCGAGGGGCTGCCGTTCTTCGAGGCGATCCGCCAGTTCGGCAACGACATGCCGCGCGGGCACGTGATCTACATCCATCTCACGCTGCTGCCGTTCATCCCGAGCGCGGGCGAGCTCAAGACCAAGCCGACGCAGCATTCGGTCAAGGAGCTGCGCTCGATCGGCATCCAGCCGGACATTCTGTTGTGCCGGACCGACCGCGCGATCCCGAAGGAGGAGCGGCGCAAGCTCGGCCTGTTCTGCAACGTGCGCGAAAGCGCCGTCATCGAGGCGCGCGATGTCGACAACATCTATGCCGTGCCGGAGGCCTATCACGCCAGCGGCCTCGACACCGAGGTGCTCGCCGCCTTCGGCATCGACGCCACGCGCGAGCCGCCGCTCGAACGTTGGCGCACCATCAACGACCGCGTCCGCAACCCGGAAGGCGCGGTCACGATCGCGGTGGTCGGCAAATATACCGGCATGAAGGACGCCTATAAGTCGCTGATCGAGGCGCTGTCCCATGGCGGGATTTCCAACAAGGTGCGCGTCGAGCTCGACTGGATCGAGAGCGAGGTGTTCGAGAACGAGGACCCGGCGCCATTCCTGGAACACGTCAACGGCATCCTCGTGCCCGGCGGCTTCGGCCAGCGAGGGGCGGAGGGCAAGATCAGGGCGGCGCGCTTCGCCCGCGAGCGCCGCGTTCCCTATTTCGGCATCTGTTTCGGCATGCAGATGGCGGTGATCGAGGCCGCGCGCAATCTGTGCGGCATCGGCGAGGCGAACTCCACCGAGTTCGGCCCGACCAAGGAACCGCTGGTCGGCCTGATGACGGAATGGCTGCGCGGCAACGAGCTCGAAAAACGCACGGCGGCCGGCGATCTCGGCGGCACGATGCGGCTCGGGGCCTTTCCGGCCACCCTCGCGCGCGGCAGCCGGGTCGCGGGCATCTACGGCGCCACGGAGATTTCCGAGCGCCATCGTCACCGTTACGAGGTCAACACCGCCTACAAGGCGCGCCTCGAACAGCACGGCCTGCGCTTTTCCGGCATGTCGCCCGACGGCGTCCTGCCGGAAATCGTCGAATATGAAGACCATCCCTGGTTCATCGGCGTGCAGTTCCATCCCGAGCTCAAGTCGCGCCCCTTCGAACCGCACCCCCTGTTCGCCTCCTTCATCGAGGCGGCGGTGGTGCAAAGTCGTCTGGTATAGTCGCTCGGTCCGTCCCGCCCAGTCGCGCGGCGCGGGAAGGGACGGCAGAAAACGCGAGTGCGCCCATGTCAACGCCGGTCAAGTCACGCGGTCTCGATCACATCGTCCACGCGGTGCGCGATCTCGACGCCGGCGCGGACTTCTATCGCCGGCTCGGCTTCACGGTCGGCGCGCGCAACAAGCACCCCTGGGGCACGCACAACAACATCGTCCAGATTCCCGGCTTCTTCATCGAGGTGCTGTCCTTCGTCGAGCCGGACAAGCTCGGCCACGATGATTTTTCCGTGCGCTTCGGCGCGTTCAACCGCGACTTTCTGGCCAGGGGCGAGGGGCTCTCGGTGCTCATTCTTGAAAGCACCGATATCGACGCCGACGTCGCCGCCTTTTCCCGCGCCGGCATCGGCGCGTCGGGCGCGCTGACCTTTCAGCGCGAGGGCAAGCGGCCGGACGGCACGGTGGTCACGGTCGGTTTTTCGCTCGCCTATGCGGAGGACCCGCTGTCGCCGCGAACAAGCTTCGTCGTCAGCCGGCAGCACAACCCGGCCGCGTTCTGGAGCCCCGCGATGCAGGCGCACGAAAACTCGGCATGCGCGGTCGCCGGCGTCGTTCTGGTGGCCGAAAATCCTTCCGACCATCACGCCTTCCTTTCCGCCTATACGGGCGTGCGCGAGATCGTGGCGACCTCGGTCGGCGTCGTCGCCCGCACCGCGCGCGGCGAGCTCCAGATTTTCGATCCGACCTCGTTTCGCGACCGCTTCGGCGTCTTCCTCGAGGCGGACGGAACCGGCATGCGCTTCGCCGCGCTGCGCCTGAAGGTCAAGGACATGGCGAAGCTCGAGACGTGCCTGGCCGCCGGCGGCGTGAGCTTCACGCGTGGCGCGGGGCAGGTGATCGTTCCCCCCGATGTCGCGATGGGCGCGACACTGGTATTCGAGACATGAGAGTGAACGAGGCGACGACACGCGACTCGGTGTCGCGCGAGGTGGGCTCGCGCGGCGCGCGCGCGCGCCGTCTGGCGGGGTGGAGACGTTGACGCCGAACGCGAATGTCGCCGTGGGCGACGTAATCTTTTCCAACGCGCGGCCGCTCGTGGTGATCGCGGGTCCCTGCGTGCTGGAAAGCCGCGCGCACGCGCTCGACATGGCGACGGCGTTGCGCGAGATCGCGACGCGGCTGAAGATCGGCCTCGTCTTCAAGACCTCGTTCGACAAGGCCAACCGCACCAGCGCGTCGGGCGCGCGCGGCGTCGGGCTCGACGAGGCGCTGCCGGTGTTCGCCGAAATTCGCGAGAGGCTGAAATTGCCGGTGATCACCGACGTGCACGAGGCCGGCCAATGCGCGCGCGTGGCGGGAGCGGTCGACGCGTTGCAGATCCCGGCGTTTCTGTGCCGCCAGACCGATCTTCTTCTCGCCGCCGCGGCGACAGGCAAGCCCGTCAACATCAAGAAGGGCCAGTTCCTCGCGCCCTGGGACATGGCCAATGTCGTGGCCAAGGTGACCGGCGCGGGCAACGCCAATGTGATGGTGACCGAGCGCGGCGTCTCGTTCGGCTACAACACGCTCGTGTCCGACATGCGCGCGCTGCCGATCCTGGCGCGCACCACCGGCGCGCCGGTGATTTTCGACGCTACCCATTCCGTGCAGCAGCCGGGGCGCAAGGGAACGGCCTCGGGGGGCGAGCGCGAATTCGTGCCGGTGCTGGCGCGGGCTGCGGTCGCGGTCGGCGTCGCCGGGGTGTTCATCGAGACGCACCAGGACCCCGACCGCGCGCCCTCTGACGGGCCGAACATGGTGCCGCTCAATGACATGGAAGCGCTGCTCGGCGACCTGATGGCCTTCGACGCGCTCGCCAAGCGGCGGCCGGCATGAGGGCCACTCGGCAAGGCCGCGCGCCTTGAACCGCATTCTGGCCATCGTCGCGCTGAGCACCTTCGCCGCGGCGCTCGCGGTGCGCGCGGTCGATCCGATGCTGCCGCAGATCGCCCGCGAATTCACCGTCGACATCCATACGGCGGCCTTGCTCAACGCCTCGTTCGCGTTCGCCTACGCGGTGGTGCAGCCCTTTCTCGGCGCGGCCGCCGACCTGTTCGGCAAGACGCGGCTGATCATCATCTGTCTCGCGGTGCTGGCGGTGACGCTGGCGGCCGGCGCGATGGCGACGTCTTTTCCATTCCTGCTGGCCACGCGCGTCATCAGCGGCGGCGCGGCGGGAGGCGTCTTTCCGATCGCGATGGGGGTCGCCGGCGACCTCGTTCCCGTGCACCAGCGCCAGGTCGCGATGGGCAGGTTTCTCGGCTCGGCGATGGCCGGCAATCTGCTCGGCGCGACCGCGGCCGGATTGATCGCCGATTTCGCCGGTTGGCGCGCGGTGTTCGCGGTGCTGCTGGTGGCGGTCGCCGTTTCATGCGCCGCGACCGCCGTGACGCTGCGCGCGGCGACGGCGAGCCAGCATCCGACGCTGAACCTGCGCGAGTTGATGGCCGGTTATCGCGGCATCTTCTCCAACCCGAACGCCAAGGTCTGTTTCGCGGCGGTGGCGGTGGAGGGCTTCACCGTGTTCGGCCTGTTTCCCTACGTGGCCACGTTGCTGGCCGAGCGTGGCGAAACTCGCCTGTCGATCGCCGGCCTCGTGATCGGCGGCTTCGCGATCGGCGGCGTCGCCTATTCGCTCGCGGTCTCGCGCATGCTGCCGCGCCTGGGGCAGGGGCCGATGATGATCATCGGCGCGCTGGTGATGGCCTCGCAGTTCGGACTGATCGCGCTCGGCCTGCCGTGGGGCGCGCAGCTCGTGTTTTTCGTCACGCTGGGTTTCGCCTTCTACATGCTGCACGGCTCGCTTCAGGTTTTCGCCACCGAGCTCGCGCCGAGCGCGCGCGCGTCGGCGGCCTCGCTGCACGCGTTTTCATTCTTCGTCGGGCAGGCGTTCGGCCCGCTCTATTATGGCTACGCGCTGACGCAATTCGGCGAGCGGCCCGCGCTCATTTTCGCCGGGCTGCTGATCGCGGCGACCGGCCTTGTCGCGACGCGGCTTCTGGTGCGCCGGCCGCGCGATGTGGCGTGATCGCGGAGCGGGCGGTTATCGCGCGCGGTAGGGCGGCATGCCCTGGTCCGGAACCCACACGCCTTTCGGCAAGCGCCCCGTCTGCCAGAATACGTCGATCGGCATGCCCCCGCGCGGATACCAATAGCCGCCGACGCGCAGCCATTTCGGCTTGATGAGCGCGGCGAGCCGCTTGCCGATGGCGACGGTGCAGTCCTCGTGAAACGTGCCGTGATTTCGGAAGCTCGCGAGATAGAGCTTCAGCGATTTGGATTCGACGAGCCAGCGCCCGGGCGCGTAGTCGATGATGAGATGGGCGAAATCCGGCTGGCCGGTGATCGGGCAGAGCGTGGTGAACTCCGGCGCGGAAAAGCGCGCGAGATAATTGGTGTCCGCGTGCGGGTTGGGCACGCGGTCGAGCGTGGCCTCGCGCGGGGAGGCGGGAAGCCTGGTCGGTCGTCCGAGTTGAAGCGGTTTGCGGGCCATGGGAGCTCTTTCGCGCGTGGGCGGCGCCGCGGCCGGCCGGGGATATCGCGACCGGCTTTAAGGGGTTTTGCCGCCGGCGACAACCCGTGGCGGCGAGGCCGACCGACCCCGTTGGAACGTCAACCATCGCCGGCGTCCGCGCTTTCCCTCGGCCGCCCGATCCGCTAGAAGCCGGACGACATTCGCCCCTCGCATTCAGCTCCCGGACGGGAAGAGTTCCATGACCGCCATCGTTGACATCATCGGCCGCGAAATCCTCGACAGCCGCGGCAACCCCACCGTCGAGGTCGACGTTGTTCTTGAGGACGGCTCGCAGGGGCGCGCCGCCGTTCCCTCCGGCGCCTCGACCGGCGCGCACGAGGCCGTGGAGCTGCGCGACGGCGACAAGTCGCGCTACCTCGGCAAGGGCGTTACCAGGGCGGTCGAGGCCGTCAACGGCGAGATCTTCGACGCCATCGGCGGGATGGACGCGCGGGCCCAGGCCCAGATCGACGAGACGCTGATCGCGCTCGACGGCACGCCCAACAAGGCCCGCCTCGGCGCCAACGCCATTCTCGGCGTGTCGCTCGCCGTGGCCAAGGCCGCCGCCGACGCCGTGGATCTGCCGCTCTACCGCTATGTCGGCGGCGCCTCGGCGCGCCTTCTGCCGGTGCCGATGATGAACATCGTCAATGGCGGCGTGCACGCCGACAATCCGATCGACTTCCAGGAATTCATGATCATGCCGGTCGGCGCGCCGACTTTCGCCGACGCCTTGCGCATGGGCGCGGAGATCTTCCACACGCTCAAGTCCGAACTGAAAAAGGCCGGCCACAACACCAATGTCGGCGACGAAGGCGGCTTCGCGCCGAACCTGCCGTCGGCCGACGCCGCGCTCGATTTCGTCATGGGCGCGATCGCCAAGGCCGGCTTCAAGCCCGGCGGCGACGTGATGCTCGCGCTCGACTGCGCCTCGACCGAGTTCTTCAAGGACGGGAAATACGTCTATGGCGGCGAGGGCAAGACGCGCGCGCGCTCGGAGCAGGCGAAGTATCTCGCCGATCTCGCCAAGCGCTATCCGATCGTCTCGATCGAGGACGGCATGGCGGAAGACGACATGGACGGCTGGAAGGAACTCACCGGCCTGATCGGTTCGACATGCCAGCTCGTCGGCGACGATCTATTCGTCACCAACGTCACGCGGCTCGCCGACGGCATCAGGAACGGCCGCGCCAATTCGATCCTGGTCAAGGTCAACCAGATCGGCACGCTCACCGAGACGCTCGCCGCCGTCGAGATGGCGCACAAGGCCGGCTACACGGCGGTGATGTCGCACCGCTCGGGCGAGACCGAGGACGCCACCATCGCCGATCTCGCGGTCGCCACCAATTGCGGGCAGATCAAGACCGGGTCGCTCGCGCGCGCCGACCGCACGGCGAAATACAACCAGCTCCTGCGCATCGAGGAGGAACTGGGACCGCAGGCGCGCTATGCCGGCCGCGCCGCGCTCAAGGCGCTGGCCTAGAGCCAGCGGCGAGGGCGACGTGAGCGCGGATGCCGTCGAGCTTTGCCAGATCGCGCCGACCTTTGAATCGCTCGGCCTCGTCGTCGATCTGCTGGCGAGTTCCGACAGTTTCGATCGTTACGAATTCGGGCCGCTGATCCAGGCCCTGTCGTCGCAGATTTCCAACCGCCATCACGTCTGCGCGTTTCGCGGCGGCCGACTCGTCGGCTATTGCGGATTCCTTCCGGTGACAGGAGCGCGCGCGGCGCTATGGCTCGATGACCGCGCCGCGCTCGAAATGGCGCCGCATGGCGCGGCCGACGCGGTCGCGCTCACGATCGTGGCCGCGCGCGAAGCCGGCGTGCTGCGTCCGATGATCCGGTTTTGCCGGCTTGGATTTCCCGGAACGCGAATTTTTTTCAAACGCAATTACGCGGGCGCCAGGCGTGTTTCTCGGAAAAGTACAGTTCTCAATCGTGGATAGAGACCGCGCCGACGCCGTTGGTGCGAAGGCCGCGCAAATTCAGATGCTTTCCCGCAACACTCGCACGTTTGGTTCGGGCGCGGCGCCCGCCCGGCGGCGACAAGACTTGCCCATTTCGACGAATGATTCAAAAAAGAGCACGTTTGACGTCGGTTGCATTGGAATGTGATTCTTGAAATGCGGATCCGGAAATTCCTTCTGACGGCTTCGGTCCTCGCGCTCGCGGCTGCGGCGCCGACCGCCATTCACGCCGATGACTCGCGCGCCACGGGCAACAACGCCTTCGACTGGAGCAAGAGCTACGTCGCGGGGACGATCGGCTACGTCGCTCCCGGCGATACCGCGTTTACCGAGGTCTCCGACAAGTTTGGCGTTCTGGGTCGAAAGCCACAGCAGGGGCTGATGCTCTCGGCCGAGTACGGTCGATTGATCGATGCCCGTTACGATTGGCGCCTGACGTTGCGCGGCGTTGGCGTGCCCGACCATGTCGTCGACGCGACCGACACCTGGGGCACATCCGCGGGCGTCACGCGGTTCGGCTATCAGACCCTGGACGGCGAAATCGGTCGCCGCATCCAGGTTTCCGATCCGCTCGCCCTGCGCGCCTTCGCGGGCCTGCGCGCGATCCATGCCTATGAGCGGGTCGAGGAAAACGTCCAGGGCTCGTCCAATCTGAGCCAGGCGGCCGCGGTTCAATCCTGGGGCATCGGACCGAGGGCGGGCGTCGAGTTCTCGTACCGGCTCGGGTCGCAACCGGTCTTCCTGGTCGGCGGCGTCGACGCGTCGGCGCTGTTCGGGCGGACCGAGCAGACGACGACCTTTATCGACCTCGACACGCCGTTGTCCGGCTCGCTTTCCTCCTCGTCCGCCTCGACGATCTACACGCTCGGCGGACGGCTCGGCGTGACCTGGTTCGCGTCACCGCAAACGTCGGTGACGGTCGGCTATCAGGCCGAGCAGCTCTGGAACTTGCGCAAGGCCTATTCCGGTCTCGTGGCGTTCAATGACCTCGGTCCGCTCGACGGACGAGGGGACAATCTCGTGCACGGTCCCTTCGCGCGGGTGGCCGTGCATTTCGGAGGGACCGCGAAGCCGCTGGGAATGTCGCCCGCTTCGAATGCGCCGGCGACGCAATCATGGGCGGGGCTGAAGATCGGCGCGCATGCGGGTGGGGCGCTCGCGCTCGCCCGGACCGGCAACGCGACGTATTACTTCGCCGATACCATGGATACCTATGTTTTCTCCGGTTCCGGCAATCTGGCGGGCGGGCTCGTCGGCATCCATGGCGGCTATGACGCGCAGTTCGGCGCTTTCCTCGCAGGCTTCGAGGTCGATTGGTCGTGGTCGAATTTGTCGGGTGTCGGTAAACTCTATGAAGACCGCACCGCGCGCTTCGACATCGACTCGCTTGCCTCGCTGCGCGGCCGGCTCGGATGGGCGCATGAGAACGCGTTGTTCTATGTGACGGGCGGCGCGGCCTGGGCGGCTCCCGTGGGTACGCTCCAGTTCTCCGGCGTCGGCGTCGCCTCGGTCAAGCATGGCTATCAGGGTTGGGTCGCCGGCCTCGGAATGGAATACCGGATCGCGCCGCGTTGGACCGCGCGGGCCGAATATCTGCGTTACGATCTCGGGACGCGGTTCTATTCGCTGACCGCGGCGAACGGCGACATCTACTCCGGCAATGTCAACATGACGATCGACAGCCTGCGCGTCGGCCTGACCTATACGCTGCCGGTTCCGCGCTAAGCGCGGGTGCGCTTCGATTGCGCTCGCGACGAGCGTGAGGCCCTCCATTCGTTAACGCGCGATTAACCGCGACGCGGGCAATCTCGGCCATGGTTTCACGCGACCGATTCCGCTCGATCGTCACCGGCTTCGCGCTTTACGCGATCGCCGCGCTGATCATCGGCTATTTCGGCATGAACGCCTATACCGGCAAATACGGACTCAACGCGCGCGAAACGCTTGATCAGGAATCGGCGCTGTTGCGGACCGAGCTCGCCAAGCTCAAGTCCGAGCGCGAAGTCTGGATGCGCCGCGTCTCGCTTCTGCGCTCCGAGGGCGTCGACCCGGACATGCTCGACGAGCGCGCGCGCCGGCAGCTCAATTACGCGCATCCGCGTGATCTGGTCCGTCCCTGGCCGCGCCCCGAAATTTCGCCTCCTTTGAATATTGCAACGCAATAGGCCGCCGGCCGTCGCGAGGTCGTCCGCGCGCGGGATGTTCACGCGCGCGTCACCGCCATGGGCAAATTGGCGGCATCGCGCGGCGAAACCGGGCATTTCAGCCGCGCGCCGTATGAAACGTGTGATATTTCGCGCCGCATCATTCTTGTCGACGGTTGTTCCGCCTTGCCTGATTTGCCAGCCGAGCATATCCAGCGAAGTGGAATTGCGCCGCCGGCGAGATTATGCACCAACTCGAACGCGCGGGAGCGCGATCCGCGCGGCTCGATCCGAGCGAAGCGGCGTCGAAATCGAACCAATTCGAAGAGAACTGGCGTCGAAGCAATAACAGCGTCAAAAACCAAACGCGCATCAACGGAAACAAGATGGCATCAAGCAAGAAGAGCGGCGCGGCGGCTTCGGAAGGTGGAGCGGCCACGCGCGTGGCGGATTTCACCAAGCAGGAGGATCTTGATGCCTATCGGCAGATGCTCCTCATCCGAAGGTTCGAGGAAAAGGCCGGCCAGCTTTACGGCATGGGACTGATCGGGGGGTTCTGCCATCTCTATATCGGGCAGGAGGCCGTCGTCGTCGGCATGCAGATGGCGATCAAGCCGGGCGATCAGGTCATCACCGGCTACCGCGATCACGGCCACATGCTCGCCTGCGGCATGGAGGCGCGCGGCGTGATGGCGGAGCTCACCGGCCGGCGCGGCGGCTATTCCAAGGGCAAGGGCGGCTCCATGCATATGTTCAGCATGGAAAAGAACTTCTTCGGCGGCCACGGCATCGTCGGCGCGCAGGTCTCGCTCGGCACGGGCCTCGCTTTCGCCAACCGCTATCGCGGCAATGATCACGTGTGCCTCGCCTATTTCGGCGACGGCGCGGCGAACCAGGGCCAGGTCTATGAGAGCTTCAACATGGCCGCGCTCTGGAAGCTGCCGGTCATCTACGTCATCGAGAACAACCGCTACGCCATGGGCACTGCGGTGACCCGCGCCTCGGCGCAATCCGATTTCTCCAAGCGCGGCGTTTCGTTCGACATTCCCGGCGAGCAGGTCGACGGCATGGACGTGCGCGCCGTGAAGGCGGCCGGCGATCGCGCGGTCGCATGGTGCCGAGAGGGCAACGGCCCGATCATTCTGGAAATGCAGACCTACCGCTATCGCGGCCATTCGATGTCGGACCCGGCGAAATATCGCTCGCGCGAGGAGGTCGAGAAGGTCCGCCACGAGCAGGACCCGATCGAGCAGGTGCGCGCCCGGCTGCTCGCGCGCGGCTGGGCGAGCGAGGACGATTTGAAGAAGATCGACGCGGTGGTGCGAGAGATCGTCAACGACTCGTCGGATTTCGCGACCAACAATCCCGAACCCGATCCGTCGGAATTGTTCACCGACGTCTATCGCTAGCGCCGGTTGACGCTCCCCGCCGCCACGACGGTGGCGGAGCGCGATCGCTCATGACCCGGATTTCGCCACCTACTGGAGCACGCATGCCCGTTCAGGTTCTGATGCCCGCGCTGTCGCCGACGATGGAGAAGGGCAATCTCGCCAAATGGCTCAAGAAGGAGGGCGACCGCGTCCGCTCCGGCGACGTGATCGCGGAAATCGAGACCGACAAGGCGACGATGGAGGTCGAATCCTCCGAGGACGGCGTCATCGGCCGGATCCTGGTGCCGGAAGGCACCGCCGATGTCGCGGTCAATACGCCGATCGCGACGATCCTGGCCGAGGGCGAGACCGATACCGGCGCGCCGGCGCCGACGGCAAACGCGAAAGAAGCCGGGAAAGGCGCGGCCGCGCCGATCGAAGCGGAAGAAGGAGCGGCGCGGGAAGCGGCGACGAGCGCCGCGCCGGCGGCCTTGGGCGCGTCCGATCCCGCGATCCCCGAAGGCACCGAGATGGTCTCCATGACCATGCGCGAGGCTTTGCGCGACGCGATGGCCGAGGAGATGCGCCGCGATGGCGACGTCTTCGTCATGGGCGAGGAGGTCGCCGAATATCAGGGCGCTTACAAGGTGACGCAGGGCCTGTTGCAGGAATTCGGATCCCGCCGCGTCATCGACACGCCGATCACCGAGCACGGCTTCGCCGGCATCGGCGCGGGCGCGGCGTTCGCGGGCCTCAAGCCGATCGTCGAATTCATGACCTTCAACTTCGCCATGCAGGCGATCGACCACATCATCAATTCGGCGGCCAAGACGCTCTATATGTCGGGTGGGCAGATGGGCTGTCCGATCGTCTTTCGCGGGCCCAACGGCGCGGCCTCGCGCGTCGCCGCACAGCACAGCCAGGACTATTCGTCGTGGTACGCGCACGTGCCCGGCCTCAAGGTGGTCGCGCCGTCGACGCCGGCCGACGCCAAGGGCCTGCTCAAGGCTGCGATCCGCGATCCCAACCCGGTGGTGTTTCTCGAAAACGAGATCCTCTACGGCCAGTCCGGTCCGGTGCCCAAGCTCGACGATTTCGTGTTGCCGATCGGCAAGGCGCGCGTCGCGCGCGAGGGCAAGGACGTGACCATCGTGGCGTGGTCGAACGGCATGACCTATGCGCTCAAGGCGGCCGACGAACTCGCCAAGGAGGGGATCGCGGCCGAGATCATCGACCTGCGCACGCTAAGGCCGATGGACACCGCCACCATTATCGAGTCGGTGAAGAAGACATCGCGACTCGTCACCGTCGAGGAAGGCTGGAAACAGTCCGGCATCGGCGCGGAAGTCGCCGCGCGGGTGATGGAGGAAGCGTTCGACTGGCTCGACGCGCCGGTCGCGCGCGTTGCCGGCAAGGATGTGCCGATGCCCTATGCCGCGAATCTGGAAAAGCTCGCGCTGCCCACCGTCGCCGATGTCGTCGCGGCGGCGAAGGCCGTCTGCTACCGCTGAAGAGGGGCCGCGTCGATGCCGATCAACATTCTCATGCCCGCGCTGTCGCCGACGATGGAGAAGGGCAACCTCGCCAAGTGGCTCAAGCAAGAGGGCGACGCGGTGAAGGCCGGCGACGTGATCGCCGAGATCGAAACCGACAAGGCGACGATGGAAGTCGAGGCGGTCGAGGACGGCACGCTGGCGAAAATTCTTGTCGCTGCGGGAACGGCCGACGTGCCGGTCAACCAGGTGATCGCCGTGCTCGCGGGCGAGGGCGAGGACGCCAAGGCGGCGGCTTCTGGTGCCGTGGCAAAGGCGCCGGCGGCGAAGCCCGCCCCATCCTTCGAGACGCCCGCTGCGCGGGCTCCTCAGGATGAGGCTAAGAAAAGCATTCCTCAGGCCGAAGCCAAGAAGAGCTCTCACCCTGAGGAGCCCGCCGTAGCTTTGGCGAAGGCGGGCGTCTCGAAGGGCGAGGGCGGGCGGACATTTGCATCCCCGCTCGCGCGCCGGCTCGCCAGGGAACTCGACATTGATGTCGCGCGCGTGCACGGTTCAGGCCCGCGCGGCCGCGTAGTGGCGCGCGATGTCGAAGCCGCGCGCGGCGAACCCGCCAAGCTCGCGCCGGCAAGCGCGCCGTCGTCGAGCCCGCCGTCGGCGGCGCCCGTCGCCGCGCTTGGCGACGAAGCGATCCGCGCGCTTTATCCCGAGGGCTCGTATGAATTCATCCCGCACGATTCCATGCGCAAGATCATCGCGCGGCGTCTCACCCAATCGAAACAGACCATCCCGCATTTCTATCTGACCATCGACTGCGACCTGACGCGGCTCAATTCCGCGCGCGAGGCGATCAACGCGGCCGCGCCGAAGGGCGCCGACGGCAAGCCCGCCTACAAGGTTTCCGTCAACGACTTCGTCATCAAGGCGATGGCGACGGCGCTTCGCCGCGTGCCGATGGCCAACGTGACCTGGACCGAGGCCGGGATACTCAGGCACGACGTCTGCGACGTCGGCGTGGCGGTCGCCATTCCCGGCGGGCTGATCACACCGGTGGTGCGCGGCGCGGACGCCAAGCCGCTTTCGGCGATCTCGAACGAGATGAAGGATTTCGCCGCCCGCGCGCGGGCGCGCAAGCTCAAGCTGGAGGAATATCAGGGCGGCACGACCGCGATCTCCAATCTCGGCATGTACGGCATCCGCGAATTCGCCGCCGTCATCAATCCGCCGCACGCCACGATCTTGGCGGTCGGCGCGGGTGAGCCGCGCGCGGTCGTGCGCGAGGGCAAGGTCGAGGTCGCCACGCTGATGACCGTGACGCTCTCGACCGATCACCGCGCGGTCGACGGGGCGTTGGGGGCCGATCTGCTCGGCGCGTTCAAGGTGCTGATCGAAAATCCGGTGATGATGATCGCCTAGCGGGCAGGGCCGGCGGGCCGAATGAAGGGGCCGATGAGGGGGGAAGTCGTTCAGCGCTATTCCCGGCGCCCGTCGGCGATCGCATTCATGGCGCGCGCCCTTCTGCCGTCGCCGGGCTTGCGGCCCGACGCCGGATTGCCGGCAATGGCGCTCACGTGGAACGGTCTGCGCTTTTCGCCGGGCGATCTTGCCGCCTTCGAGGCCGCGACCGGACTTGGCGCGGCCGATGGCATTTCGATCCTCTATCCGCACGTCATCGGCTTTCGCCTGCAGATGGCGCTGCTGACGCATCCCGCCTTTCCTTTGCCGATCTGGAACGCGCTGCAAATCCGCAACCGGCTGGTCTCGCATCGACGGCTGGACGCGGCGGGCGTCTACGACCTCGAAGCTCGCACCGATGCGCTGCGAATCCTCGACAAGGGCGCGGAAGTCGACCTTCGCACCAGTCTTGCCCGGGACGGCGATCGCCATTGGGAAAGCACGATCACCATCTTCTATCGCGGCGATTTCAAAGGGACGCGCGAGACCGTCGCGCTGCCGGCGGCTCCGGACCTTGCCACCGCGCCTTGGATCGATCGCTTTCGCGCGCCGGTGGGCGGCGGCGGCCGGTTCGGTCGTCTGACGGGGGATTACAACGGCATTCACCTTTGGAACGCCTACGCGCGCGGCTTCGGGTTCCGCGCCGCCTTCGCGCATCCCCAGCGTATCGCGGGCATGTGCCTGGCGCGGCTGCGCGCGCCGGAGGCGGATGCCCAGGTTCTCGAGCTCTGGCTCAAGGGCCCGATCTACTACGGCGCGGAGGTGACGCTCCGCGCGGCCGGCGGCCCGGGTGGACCGCGCTTCGGGCTATCGCTCGCCGGGGACGACCGCGCGGCTGTCGTGGGAAGTTGGCGCGGGCGGGACGCGGACAGGGATGGGACGTCCTGTCTTGACCTAGCGCAAAGCGCGTGATGCCTTGCCCCCTAACCTGTTCCCAGAAATTGCAAGGCGAGGAGAGTTCCGTTGTCCGACAAGCAGATCCACGAACCGCACGAATTGCCGGAGGAGTTTCCCGAATTCAGCGACAAGCTGCGCGCGATGCAGGGCAACCCCGCATTCGACAAGCTGGCCGCGGCCTATCACAAGATCAACCACGAGATCATCATGGCCGAGGCCAATGTCGAGCCGACCGACGATTTCCATCTGGAGGACATGCGCAAGGAGCGTCTCAAGCTGAAGGACCGGATTTTCGATCTGCTGCGGCACTGATCCGCTTCTGGCGGGCGCGGAGCCGGCGCCGTGCCTCGGGCTCCGGTCGGCATTTCGTTCCTCGCCGTTTCTCGCGCCTCCCGCCGCCATCCTCGCGCGGAGCAGGGGTGGGCGTCTTGAGCATATTCGGGCGAGCGGAGCCGTCTCGCCGGAATGATATGCTCCAAATTCAAGACCTTGAGCAAAATCCTGGTCGCCAAGGTGGTTTTCGCTTTCGCGGGATTTGCTTTGGCACCCGCGCGACCCGCGCCCACTGGACCCGCGCGCCGGACCCGGCCAATATCGCGGCAACGTTTGGCCGTCAGGCGATTCCAACCCCAATTCGACGGAGATGACCGTGGCGCGATGGCCCTGGTTCACGATCGTGATCGCGTTTCTCGCCTTCAGCAATCCGCTCGGCATCGCGATCCTGCGCTCCGCGATCGAGCGCTCGCCGACCGACTGGCTTTCCAATTTCTGGCAGATGGTCGTGGTCGGCGCGATCGTCGCGGTCGCGGTGCTCGGCCTCGTCGAATGGCTGGTCCGCCGCCGGATGGCGCGGCGCGGGATCGCCGACGCCTATCCGTCCGCGGCGGCGATCGCGGGCGACAAGAACGAGGGAGCGACACGTGGCTGAGGCATTCGACGTCATCATCATCGGCTCGGGCCCGGGCGGCTATGTCACCGCGATCCGCGCGGCCCAGCTCGGGCTCAAGACGGCGATCGTCGAGAAGAACCATTTCGGCGGCATCTGCCTGAATTGGGGATGCATCCCGACCAAGGCGCTGCTGCGCTCGGCCGAGATCTATCACTACATGCGCCACGCCAAGGATTACGGTCTTTCCGCCGACAACGTCGCCTTCGACGCGAAGGCCGTGGTGGCGCGCTCGCGCGCGGTCTCCAAACGCCTGAGCGAGGGCGTCGGCTTCCTCATGAAGAAGAACAAGATCGCGGTCATCTGGGGGACGGCGACGATAGCGGCCCCCGGCAAGGTCTCGGTCGCCGCCTCGAAGACGCCGGCGCCCAAGGGCGCGCTCGGACCCGGCGACTACGCCGCCAAGCACATCATCGTGGCGACCGGCGCGCGCCCGCGCGTGCTGCCCGGGCTCGAGCCCGACGGCGACCGCGTCTGGACCTATTTCGAGGCGATGGTCCCGCCGGCGATTCCACGCTCGCTGCTCGTCGTCGGCTCCGGGGCGATCGGCATCGAATTCGCCTCGTTCTACCGCGCGATGGGCGCGCGGGTGACGGTCGTCGAGGTGCTGCCTCAGATCCTGCCGGTCGAGGATGCTGAAATCGCCGCGCTTGCGCGCAAGAATTTCGAAAAGCAGGGAATGACGATCCTCACCGGCGCCAAGGTCGCCAAGCTCGACCGCGCGAAGGATGGCGTCGTCGCCACGGTGACGGACGAGAAGGGCGCCACGCAAACGATCGAGGCCGAGCGCGTGATCTCGGCGGTCGGCGTCGTCGGCAATGTGGAGAACCTCGGGCTCGAGAAGCTCGGCGTGAAGATCGAGCGGGGCTGTATCGTCATCGACGGCGTCGGGCGCACCAACGTGCCGGGAATTTACGCCATCGGCGATGTCGCCGGTCCGCCGATGCTCGCGCACAAGGCCGAGCACGAAGGCGTCGTCTGCGTCGAGGCGATCAAGGGACTCAATCCGCATCCCCTGAACAAGGCGATGATCCCGGGCTGCACCTATTGCCACCCGCAGATCGCCTCCGTCGGCCTGACCGAAGCCAACGCCCGGGAAGGGGGCCGCGAGATCAAGGTGGGGCGGTTCCCGTTCCTCGGCAACGGCAAGGCGATCGCGCTCGGCGAGGATCAGGGGCTCGTCAAGGTCATCTTCGACAAGAAGACGGGCGAGCTTCTCGGCGCGCACATGATCGGCGCGGAAGTCACCGAGCTGATCCAGGGCTACGTCGTGGCGATGAACCTGGAGACGACCGAACAGGAACTGGCGCACACGGTTTTTCCGCATCCGACGCTGTCGGAGATGATGAAGGAAGCCGTGCTCGACGCCGAAGGGCGGGCGCTCAATATCTGATCGCGCCGCGCCCATTGCGGCGGTGGCGCGACGTTCCCATTTATGCGCGGCCGAAACTCGGATAGTTTTCGCGAATTCGCCGCTTTGCTCGGCGCGGCGCGCGCGTCCAACAGGAGACCAGCATGGACCCTCAAGCCTTTTTCAGCCAACCGGGCGTTGGCTTTCTCACGATGCTGCTGATCGGCGCGATCGCCGGCTGGATTGCCGAGCGGGTGACGCAGTCCAACCATGGCGTGCTCACCAACATCCTGGTCGGCATCGCGGGTTCCTTCGTCGGCAGCACGCTGGCGGGCATCCTCGACATTTCCGTTTTCGGCTTCTGGCGCACGCTCATCAGCGCGATCATCGGCGCGATCCTGCTGCTCTACGCCTGGCGGATGGTGCAGCAGCGCCGCGTCTGATTTCGTCCCAGGCACGAACCGAAACGGCTGACGGCCGGCGGCGGGGACCATCCCGCGGTCGGCCGTTTTGCGTGAGGTGGCGCTGACGTGGGGGCGGAATTTGTTGCGCCTTGGCAACAGTCACCGAAGATTTAACTGTCACCACATGAAGCGCTTGCGTGCGCCGCGATTTGGCCACACCCCTCCACGACATCTCAGGCACGGGTAAGTTCCCGGGCCATTGCTCTTTTTTCGGCTGGCCGAGGGGAATTCCGAACCCGGCCAGTGTGGCCGGGGGGACACATCGCGATGGACGCCAAGACCGTTTCCAAGCTCAAGGATCGTCTGCCGAGCCGGCACGTGACGGAAGGTCCGTCGCGCGCGCCGCACCGGTCCTATCTCTACGCAATGGGCCTGACGACGGACCAGATTCATCAGCCGCTGGTCGGCGTCGCGACGTGCTGGAACGAGGCCGCTCCCTGCAACATTTCGCTGATGCGTCAGGCGCAGGCGGTCAAGAAGGGCGTCGCCGCGCGAAACGGCACGCCGCGCGAATTCTGCACCATCACCGTCACCGACGGCATCGCCATGGGCCATGAGGGCATGCGCTCGTCGCTGCCCTCGCGCGAGGTGATCGCCGACTCGGTCGAGCTGACGATGCGGGGCCACGCCTATGACGCACTGGTGGGTCTTGCCGGCTGCGACAAGTCGCTGCCCGGCATGATGATGGCCATGTGCCGCCTCAACGTGCCGTCGGTGTTCATCTATGGCGGCTCGATCCTGCCCGGCAATTTCCGCGGCCAGCAGGTCACGGTTCAAGACATGTTCGAGGCGGTCGGCAAGCATTCGGTCGGCCTGATGTCGGACGATGACCTCGACGAGATCGAGAAGGTGGCCTGTCCGTCGGCCGGGGCCTGCGGGGCGCAGTTCACCGCCAACACCATGGCCACCGTTTCCGAGGCGATCGGGCTCGCGCTGCCTTATTCGGCCGGCGCGCCGGCGCCTTACGAAATCCGCGACGCCTTCTGCGCCGCGGCCGGCGAGACGGTCATGGACCTGATCGCGGCCAATATCCGCCCGCGCGACATCGTCACCCGCAGGGCGCTGGAAAACGCCGCCGCGGTCGTCGCGGCCTCCGGCGGTTCGACCAACGCGGCGCTGCATCTGCCCGCGATCGCCAATGAATGCGGCATCAAGTTCGACCTGTTCGATGTCGCCGAAATCTTCAAGCGCACGCCCTATATCGCCGATCTCAAGCCGGGCGGCCGCTACGTCGCCAAGGACATGTTCGAGGCCGGCGGCATTCCGCTCCTGATGAAGACCTTGCTCGACCACGGCTATCTGCACGGCGATTGCCTGACGGTCACCGGCCGGTCGATCGCGGAAAATCTCAAGAGTGTGAAGTGGAATCCGCACCAGGATGTGGTGATGTCGGCGGACAAGCCGATCACGCCGACCGGAGGGGTCGTCGGCCTGACCGGAAATCTCGCGCCGGAGGGGGCGATCGTGAAGGTCGCCGGAATGAGTGAGTTGACGTTTGTCGGCCCGGCCCGGTGTTTCGACAATGAAGAAGCCGCCTTCGCCGCCGTCCAGACGCGGGCGTACAAGGAAGGCGACGTGCTGGTGATCCGCTATGAGGGTCCGCGCGGCGGGCCCGGCATGCGCGAGATGCTGTCGACGACGGCCGCGCTCTACGGACAGGGCATGGGCGGCAAGGTCGCGCTCATCACCGATGGCCGTTTCTCGGGCGCGACGCGCGGTTTCTGCGTCGGCCATGTCGGACCGGAGGCCGCCATCGGCGGCCCGATCGCGCTCGTCCGCGACGGCGACATCATCGAGCTCGACGCGATCAAGGGAACGCTCAATGTCCGCCTGTCGGACGGCGAACTCGCCGAACGCAAGAAGGACTGGCGGGCGCGCGAGTCGGCGTCGACCACGGGCTATCTTTGGAAATACGCGCAGCAGGTGGGACCGGCCGTCAACGGCGCCGTCACCCATCCGGGCGCGGCGCGTGAGAAGGCGTGTTATGCGGATATCTGAACGGCTCGGGATCGTCGCCGTGGTGGCCGTCGCGTGGACGGCCTCGCCTGCTCACGCGTTCGACGGAACGCCGTCGGGCGGGGTGGAACCGGCGCGCCCGGTGGTCGCGGCCGCGCCGAATTCGGCCGCCGCGCTCAAGACCGCGGTTCCTTCCGCCACCTCGCTGACGTCGCTGCAATACGCCGCCGATGGCGGCCATCCGGTCGCGCAGTGGAAGCTCGGCAAGATGTACGCGGTCGGCGAGGGCGTGGCGAAGGACAATCTCCGCGCGTTCGAATATTTCAGCAAGATCGCCAATTCGCACGCCGAGGACAGCCCGTCCGCGCCGCAGGCCCCGATCGTGGCCAACGCCTTCGTTTCGCTCGGGCAGTATTATCTCGACGGCATTCCCAATTCGGGCGTCAAGGCCGATCCCGAGCGGGCGCGGCAGATGTTCGCCTATGCGGCGTCCTATTTCGGCGACCCGACGGCGCAATACAATCTCGCCCGGCTCTACCTCAACGGGACGGGCGTGGCGCGCGATCCGAAATACGCGGCGCGCTGGCTCGCGCTCGCCGCCGCCAAGGGTCAGCACCAGGCGCAGGCGTTGCTCGGGCGGATGCTGTTCAACGGCGACCAGGTGCCCAAGCAGGCGGCGCGCGGACTGATGTGGCTGACGCTCGCCCGCGACGCGGCCGGTTCCGACGAAGCCTGGATCAAGGACGTCTATGCCGCGGCCATCAAGAAGGCGAGCGACGACGATCGCGCGATGGCGCTGCAGTTCCTCGAGCAGTACCTGAAAAACCGGAAGGACTGAGCGCGGGCGTTCGCCGCCGGTCATGGGCGGGCCTCGCCGCGCGGCCGGCCGCCGCGCTCATGGCGGGTTGAAATCGAATTCCGCCCACACCGGCACATGATCGGAGGGCTTCTCCCAGCCGCGCACGTGGCGGTCGATGCCGGCGCCTTTGAGCCGGTCGGCGGCTTGCGGCGACAGCAGCAGGTGGTCGATGCGGATGCCGTTGTTCTTCGGCCATGCCCCGGCCTGATAGTCCCAGAAGGTGTACTGGCCGGGTTCGGACGTGACCGCGCGGAGCGCGTCCGTCAGTCCGAGATGCATCAGCGCGCGGAAGCGCGCGCGCGTGGTGGGCAGGAACAGCGCGTCGCCCGCCCAGGCGGCCGGGTCGCGCGCGTCGATCGGCTCGGGAATGACGTTGAAGTCGCCGGCCAGAATGAGAGCCTCCCCGGCGGCGAGACGCTCACGTGTAAATTGCGCAAGTCGATCCATCCAGTTGAGTTTGTAGGTATATTTCTCGGAATCGGGCGGATTGCCGTTGGGTAGATAGAGGCAGGCGACCCGCAGCGCGCCGCCCTTGATCGAGACGACCGCGTTGAGGAAGCGCGCGTGCGTGTCCCCGTCGTCGCCCGCGAGCCCCGATGCGGTTTCGTCGAATGGCAGGCGCGACAGGAGCGCGACGCCGTTGAAGGTCTTCTGCCCGTGACAGGCGACGTTGTAGCCGAGATCTTCCAGAGGGCCGCGCGGGAAGGCCTCGTCCACGCATTTGGTTTCCTGCAGGCAGACGATGTCGGGCTTGCTTTCGCGCAGCCAGGCGACCAGCGAATCGAGCCGCTGGCGGATCGAATTGACGTTCCAGGTC
Source organism: Xanthobacteraceae bacterium (assembly GCA_041918675.1). Lineage (GTDB taxonomy): Bacteria > Pseudomonadota > Alphaproteobacteria > Rhizobiales > Xanthobacteraceae > SCUB01. The sequence goes on along the minus strand of JAYRVF010000004.1, from coordinate 32,355 downwards.
GCGATCTTCATCGCCGCTCCAATTCAACGCCGGTCCAAATCGAACGCGGCGCGCGGACCGTCCGATGGCCAGGCCTCGCATCGGCCTTGCCACACCTCGGCACCGCGCGCGGGAGCGAGCGTGGTCGGGCCGCAACCTTACCCAATGTTAATTCACCAAACCAAGCGCCAAGGTTGCGCGGGGCCACGCGAAACAATAGCCTTTCGCGGCATTCGGGCGTAGGAAGGCCGAGCTGTGCACCGGTATTTTTCTTGTGCTGGTGAGGGGTTGGGGGGTGCCGGTCGCGCGGGCTCGCGGGGCATTTCCGTGAATCGACGAAGGCATTGATGCTCAACAGACCCGATGATGTTCCGCACGGTGCGCCGGCAAACGAGGCGCACCCCGAATCTTCGCGCGCCGACGCGACGGCCGCCGCGCCAAGCCGGCGCGGCCGCCGCGTGATCTGGGCGGCGCTCGTGTTGATCGCCGGCTTCGCGGCCGTGATCGGCGGGCGCTCCTACTGGCCCTTCGGCGGCGCCGCCACCAAGGGCCCGCAGGGCCCGCGCGTCGTCTCCGTCGAGGTGGCGACCGCGGAAAAGAAGGACGTTCCCGTCGAGATCGATTCCATCGGCACCGTGACGCCGATCGCGTCGGTCGCGCTGAAATCGCGGCTGGAGACGACCGTCGTCACCGTTCATTTCGAGGACGGGGCGCGGGTCAACCGCGACGACATGCTGTTCACGCTGGATTCGCGCCAGCTCGAGGCGCAGATCGCCCAGGCCGAGGGCACGCTCGCCAAGGACAGCGCCCAGCTCGAGGGCGCCGAGCGCGATTTGCGCCGGTTCTCCGATCTCGTGACCAAGGGCGCCACCACCCAGCTCAACGTCGACAACGCGCGCACGCAGGTCGATATGCTGCGCGCGGCGACAAGGGCCGATCAGGCGGTCATCGACAATCTCAAGGTGCAGAAGAGCTTCACCGAAATCCGGGCCCCGATCGGCGGGCGCGTCAGCGCCGCGCTGGTCAAGGTCGGCAACCTCGTCCGGCCGGCCGATACCGCGGCGCTCGCGACGATCAACCAGACCAGCCCGATCTACGTGACCTTCTCGGTGCCGCAGCGCCTGCTCGGCGAGTTGCGCGAAGCAACCGCAGCCGGCCTCGCGCGGGTCGCGGCCACGCCGCCCGGCGGGCGCGCCGAACGCGGCAAGATCGCGATGATCGAGAATACGGTCGACGCCGCGACGGGCATGATTTCCGTGCGCGCGCTGATGGAGAACACGGCCGAAACGCTGTGGCCGGGAACGATCGTCAACACCACGCTGACGTTGCGCAGCGAGGAGGTCGTCGCGGTGCCGACGGTCGCGGTGCAGCGCAGCCAGGCGGGCGAGTTCGTCTTCGTGGTCGTCGACGGCGCCGCGCGCGTGCAGCCGGTCAAGGTCGCGCGCACCCATCGCGGCGTGTCGATCATCGCCGAGGGCCTTGCGCACGGCGACACCGTCGTGACCGATGGACAGATGGCGCTGACCAACGGCACGCGGGTCCAGCCGCGGACGCGCAAGACCGGGGCCTGATCCGATGAACCTCTCCGAGGCCTGCATCCGCCGCCCGGTGATGACCACGCTGATCACGGCGTCGATCATCGCCTTCGGCATTTTCGGATTCAGGCTGTTGCCGGTGTCGGCGCTGCCGAAGGTCGATTTCCCGACCATCGCGGTGACCGCGACGCTGTCGGGCGCCAGCGCCGAGACCATGGCCGCCTCGGTCGCCGGTCCGATCGAGCGCCAGCTCTCGACCATCTCCGGCATCTCCTCGATGTCGTCGATGTCGTCGCAGGGTACCAGCGTCATCACCATCCAGTTCGACCTCAACCGCAATATCGACGCGGCCGCGCTCGACGTGCAAACGGCGCTGACCATCGCCCAGCGTCGCCTGCCGACCGAGATGACGACGCCGCCGAGTTTCCGCAAGGTGAATCCCTCGGACTTCCCCGTGCTGTTCATCTCGATGAGCTCGGACACGTTGCCGCTCTCGACCGTCAATGAATTCGGCGACACCACGATCGGGCAATCGCTGTCGCAGATTCCGGGCGTCGCGCAGGTGATGATCTTCGGCGCGCAGAAATTCGCGGTGCGCGTGAAGGCCGATCCGGAAGCCGCCGCCGCGCGCGGCCTTTCGCTCGACGACATCCGCACGGCGGTCGCGCGCGCCAATTCGACGACGCCGGTCGGCGTGCTCAATTCGGAGCGGCAGGACTTCTCGCTCAAGGCGTCCGGACAGATGATGGAGGCGTCGGCCTATCGCGACATCGTCGTGGCCTGGCGCAACGGGGCGCCGGTCAAGCTGGAGGACGTGGCGCGCATCTACGACAGCGTCGAGAACGACCGCAGCGCGACCTGGTTCAACGGCGTGCGCTCGGTGGTGCTCGCCATCCTCAAGCAGCCCGACGCCAACACCGTCGCGGTCGTCGACGGGGTGCTCGAAAAGCTGCCGTCATTGCGCGCGCAGATACCGCCCTCGATCAACCTCAACGTGACGATGGACCGCTCGATCGCGATCCGCAAGGCGGTCGCCGACGTCGAGGAGACGCTGTTGATCGCCGTCGGCCTCGTCATCATGGTGATCTTCCTGTTCCTGCGTTCGGCCTCGGCGACGATCATCCCGGCGCTGGCGGTGCCGATCTCGCTGGTGGGAACGGGGGCGGCGATGTACGCCCTCGATTTTTCCATCAACAACATGACGCTGCTGGCGCTGACGCTCTCGGTCGGCTTCGTCGTCGACGACGCCATCGTCATGCTCGAAAACATCGTCCGCCACATCGAGCAGGGCATGCGGCCGTTCGAGGCCGCGCTGAAGGGTTCGCGCGAGATCGGCTTCACCATCGTCTCGATCACCTTCTCGCTGATCGCGGTGTTCATTCCGGTGCTGCTGATGGGCGGCGTGGTCGGGCGCGTGTTCCGGGAATTCGCGGTCACCATCACGGTCGCGATCATCGTCTCGGGCTTCGTCTCTCTGACCTTGACGCCGATGCTGTGCGCGCGCGTGCTCAAGCGTCCCGAGCATGGCGCCAGGCAGAATTTCGTCCTGCGCGCCTTCGAGGCGATATTCAATTCGTGGCTGCGCGCCTATCAATGGAGCCTGGACAAGGTGATCGCCTACAAGGCGGTGATGCTGGTGACCACCATCGCCACGCTGGGGGCCACGATCTGGCTCTACATCGTCGTGCCGAAGGGATTCTTCCCGCAGGAGGACACCGGCTTTCTCATCGCCATCACCGAGGCGGCGTCCGACACCTCCTTCGACGCGATGGTGGCGCGCCAGAAGCAGCTCAATGAAATCCTCAAGGCCGATCCCGCCGTCGCCTATCTCAACTCGACCGTGGGCACGGGCGGACCGAACCCGACATCGAATTACGGCCGGGCCTTCGTCGCGCTCAAGCCGCTCGGCCAGCGCGAGCCGGTGCAGGCGGTGATCGGCCGCCTGCGGCAGAAGACGTCGGTCATTCCCGGGTTGCAGGTCTTCTTCCAGGTCATCCAGAACCTGAATATCGGCGGGCGGCTGTCCAAGAGCCAGTATCAATACACGTTGCAAAGCGGCGACACCGACTCGCTCTACAGCCTGGCGCCGCTGCTGCGCGACAAGATCGCGGCGCTGCCCGGCGTTCTCGACGTCACCACCGACCTCTACATCCGCAATCCCGAGCTCACGATCGAGATCGACCGCGAACAGGCGGCGATCTTCGGCGTCACCGCCGACCAGATCCGCAACCAGCTCTACAACGCTTACGGTTCGCGCCAGATCGGCACCATCTACACCGCGTCGAACGACTACCAGATCATCATCGAAGTGCTGCCGGACTTCCGCATCGATCCGATGGACCTGTCGAAGATCTACCTCAAGACGGCGGCGGGGCAGGCGATCCCGCTCGACACCGTCGCCAAGCTGGTGCCCTCGGTCGGTCCGTTGCAGATCAATCACCAGGGCCAGCAGCCGGCGGTGACGATCTCTTTCAACCTCGCGCCCGGCCATTCGCTGGGCGCGGCCGTCAACGACATTCTCCGCGTCGAGCGCGAGGCCAACATTCCGGTCACGATCGCGTCGGGCTTCTCCGGCACCGCGCAGGTGTTCCAGGATTCCTTGCGCGGGCAGGGGGTGTTGATCCTGGCGGCGGTGTTCGCCGCGTTCATCATTCTCGGCATTCTCTACGAAAGCTTCGTCCACCCGATAACGATCATCTCCGGCCTGCCGTCGGCGGGCATCGGCGCGATCCTGACGCTGATGCTGTTCAACATGGACATGTCGGTGATCGCCATGATCGGCGTGGTCATGCTCGTCGGCATCGTCAAGAAGAACGCGATCATGATGGTGGATTTCGCCATCGAGCGCCGCCGCGTCGGGCTCGACGCCGAAACCGCCATTCGCGAGGCGGCGCTGTTGCGGTTCCGCCCGATCATGATGACGACATTTGCGGCGATCTTCGGCGCGCTGCCGATCGCGCTCGGCACCGGCGCCGGCGCGGAGCTGCGTCAGCCGCTCGGCATCGCCGTCGTCGGCGGGCTGGTTCTGTCGCAGCTTCTGACGCTGTTCATCACGCCGGTGATCTATCTCTATCTCGACCGGTTCGACCGGCGGCTGCGCCGTCGCCTGGAACCGCAGCTCGAGGACGTGCCGAGCGAGCCCGCCCGCCCGCGGCTCGCGGCCGAATAGGGACGCGGCGGTCGCGACGCGAAATCCGCCGATCGGTCAGATCGAAAAGCTCGTGCCGCAGCCGCAGGAGGCCGTCGCCTTGGGATTGGCGAGGCGGAACGACGAGCCGATGAGGTCGTCGACGAAATCGAGCTCGGAGCCGGCCAGATAGTTGACCGAAACAGGGTCCACCAGCACGACGGCCTTGTCGCGGGTGATGACGATGTCGTCGTCGGCGCGGGCGCGGTCGACGTCGAATTTGTACTGGAACCCGGAGCAGCCGCCGCCGGAGACGCTCACCCGGAGCATCGCGCCGGCGCCTTCCGCGGCGAGGATTTCGCCGATGCGCCGCGCGGCGCGTTCGGTCAGCGTCAGGCTGTCGGTCATGCTATAGCCCTTCTTGATCCGGAAAACGCGTATCGTCGGCCCCGCGGCCGCTCGCGACGCTCATGCTAATTAAGTGCCGATAGGCGCGGGAATCAACGGGCGGGATTGGAAAATCGTCATGGTTGTCGGAAGAGCAGAGCCGCGCGCGCCGTATGCCTCCGATCCGGAGGCGAGCCGGGGCCGGCGCTTCGACGAGCCGGCGAGCCGGACGCGCTCGGCTTTCCGGCGCGATTGCGACCGGGTGATCCATTCCACCGCCTTCCGCCGGCTCAAGCACAAGACCCAGGTCTTCGTCTTCCACGAGGGCGACCATTACCGCACGCGGCTGACCCATTCCCTCGAAGTCGCCCAGATCGCCCGCGCCATCGCCCGCCAGCTCGGGCTCGACGAGGACCTGACCGAGACCTTGTCGCTCGTCCACGATCTCGGCCATCCGCCGTTCGGGCACGCCGGCGAGCGCGCGCTCGACGCGTGCCTTTCGCCGCATGGCGGCTTCGACCATAACGCGCAGACGTTGCGCGTGGTGACGCGGCTGGAGCGCCGCTATCCGAAATTCGACGGGCTCAACCTGACGTGGGAGACGCTGGAAGGCATCGTCAAGCACAACGGTCCGCTGATCGCGCCTCCCGGCAAGGCGGCGGCGGGCGCGCCCGCGCCACATCCGCCCTGGGGCATCGCCGAATTCGTCGCCGAATGGGACCTCGAAGTGTGGACCTATCCCGGGCTCGAAGCCCAGGTCGCCGCCATCGCCGACGACATCGCCTACGACGCCCACGACATCGACGACGGATTGCGCGCCGGCCTGTTCTCGCTGGGCGACATGCGCGACCTGCCGCTCGTCGGCGACCTGATCGAGGCGATCGGGCGTCGGTTCCCGGGCCTCGATCCCCACCGGCATGGGGCCGAATTCGTCCGCGACCTGATCTCGGCGCTGATCGAGGATGTCGTCGGCGAAACGCGCGCGCGGCTGGCCCGCCTTGCCCCGCGCGATGTCGCCGCGGTGCGCGGCCACGACGCGGCGCTGGCGGCGTTCTCCCCGGCGATGGCGAGCCGCGAACAGGCGATCAAGGCGTTTCTCTGGCGCCGGATGTACCGCCACGAGCGGGTCACGCGCATCATGACGGAGGCCGAGGGCGTGGTGCGGGACCTGTTTCGCCACTACCAGGACAATCCCGCCGACATTCCCTCGGATGGCTGGGTCGACCAGGCCGCGACGAGCGAGGCGACCCGCGCGCGCCAGATCGGCGATTTCATCGGCGGCATGACCGATCGCTTCGCGCTCACCGAGCACGCGCGCCTCTTTGACTCGACCCCGGAATTGCGTTAGGCGGCCCCTGACCCGCATGGGTCGAGGTCACAGCACCGCGATTCCTCGAAGCCGCGATTCCGGATGACGCAAGCAAGCACCCCAAGCCCCCCGTCGCGCCACGTCTTCGCCGATGTACTCGGCCGCGTGCGGGACGCGTGCGAGGCGCTGATCGGCGAAGGCGCGCTGCCGGCGGGGATCGACCTGTCGCGCGTCGTCGTCGAGCCGCCGCGCGATCCCTCCCATGGCGACATGGCGACGAACGCGGCGATGGTGCTCGCCAAGGACGCGCGGGCCAAGCCGCGCGATCTCGCCGAGCGCCTCGCCGACAGGCTTCGCCGCGACGATCTGATCGCGCGCGTCGATGTCGCCGGACCCGGCTTCATCAATCTGACGTTGAAGGTCGCGGCCTGGCACGACGCGTTGCGCGCCGTGCTCGCGGCCGGCGCGGATTTCGGTCGAAGCGCGATCGGCGCGGGCGAGAAGGTCAATGTCGAATATGTCTCGGCCAATCCGACCGGGCCGATGCATGTCGGCCATTGCCGGGGCGCGGTATTCGGCGACGCGCTGGCGAACCTGTTGGAATTCGCCGGCCACCAGGTGACGCGCGAATACTACATCAACGACGCCGGCGCGCAGGTCGACGTGCTCGCGCGCTCGGCCTTTCTGCGCTACCGCGAGGCGCTCGGCGAGGATATCGGCGCCGTTCCCGAGGGGCTTTATCCCGGCGACTATCTCAAGCCGGTCGGCGCGGCGCTCGCCGCCGAGCAAGGGCGCGCCCTGCGCGACCTGCCGGAAGCCGAATGGCTGCCGATCGTCCGCGCGCGTGCGATCGCGATGATGATGGACGAAATTCGCGACGATCTCGCCGCGCTCAACGTCACGCACCAGGTCTTTTTCTCGGAGCGTTCGCTGATCGCGGGCGAAGCCGACCGGGTCGGCGCGACGATCGCGGAGCTGCGCGCGCATGGCCACGTCTATGAGGGACGTCTGCCGCCGCCCAAGGGCGCGCCGGTGGAGGATTGGGAGGACCGCGAGCAGACGCTGTTTCGGGCCACCGCTTTCGGCGACGATGTCGACCGGCCGCTGAAGAAATCGGACGGCTCCTACACCTATTTCGCCTCCGACATCGCCTATCACAAATCGAAATTCGACCGAGGCTTCGCCAATCTCGTCGACGTCTGGGGCGCCGATCACGGCGGTTACATCAAGCGCATGCGCGCGGCGGTGACGGCGGTGACCGGCGGCAAGGCCGCGCTCGACGTCAAGATCGTCCAGCTCGTGCGCCTCCTGCGCGCGGGCGAGCCGGTCAAGATGTCGAAGCGGGCCGGCGAGTTCGTGACGCTGCGCGAGGTCGTCGACGAGGTCGGCCGCGACGCGGTGCGCTTCATGATGCTCTTCCGCAAGAACGACGCGACCCTCGACTTCGACCTCGCCAAGGTCATCGAGCAGTCGCGCGACAATCCGGTGTTCTACGTGCAATACGGCCACGCCCGGGGCCAGTCGGTATTTCGCAACGCGCGGGAGGTGATTCCCGATCTGCCGACGGAGGCGCCGGCGCGCGCGTCGCTGCTGCGGCGGGCGGCGCTGGAACTGCTTGCCGATCCGGCCGAGCTCGGCTTGCTGAAGCAATTGGCGCTGTTTCCGCGACTCGTCGAGGCGGCCGCGCTCGCCCATGAACCGCACCGAATCGCTTTTTACCTGTATGATCTTGCCAGTGAGTTTCACGGGCTATGGACCAAGGGGCGGGATTCGCCACATTTACGCTTCATTATCCCGAATGATGCTTTGATCACGGGCGCGCGATTGGCTCTGGTCCATGGAGTCGTTTCGGTCATTGCGTCGGGGCTTGCCGTGCTTGGCGTACATGCACCCGACGAAATGCGATGATGGGGGAAGGCGCGGGGGTGTCGGTTGGTCGGGCAAGGTGACCGCCATGCATATTGGCGGCGCCGAGGCTTCGCGAACCTCAATCACGAAATCACCGTCGAATTTGATGCTGTCGAATTCGACGCGGATTGGAGGGATCGGGTACGGCGGCGATGGCGGGACGATTTCAAGATCGGCCGTTCGCGGCGGGTGACGACGAGGATCCTCGCGGATCCCGGCGCCCGGGCGCGCGCGATGAGTCCGATCCCTTGTCCGAGCTCGCGCGGCTGATCGGGCAGACCGATCCGTTCGAGGAATTTGGCCGCGCGAATCGTCCGGCCCAGCAGGCCGACACGCGCGCGCGACATCCGCTGGCTCCGGGACGGGACGAAATTCCGCGCGCGGCGGCGACCGGGCGCGACGAGCAGCCGATTCCATCATGGCTCACATCCGCGAACAGGAACCAGCAGGCCTACGGCTCGCCGGCGGCGGACGATTATCCGGATGATTTCGGCGCGCGCGCGGAGGGCTATCGCCCGCGCGGGTCGCACGAGGGATCCTATCCCGAGACGGATTACAGAGGTGGTCCCGCGATGGATTACGGGCATGGCGGCGGAGCGGACTATCGCTCCGCGCGCGCCGATGATCGCGGCGCGGGCGATTACGCCGGCCATGACCGACAGGCACAGGGCGCGCCGGGCGCGTCGCCCTATGATGACGTGCTCTACGGGGCCCGCCCCGGCGAAACCGCGCCGCCGCGCGGCGGCGATGGTGGTCCCGGCCGTTACGCCGATGACGAGGTCGACCCCTACGGGGAGCCGGCCTATGACGAGCGTGAAAACGATGTCGGTCGTCCGCGACGCGGCAAGATGCTCGCGGTCGCGGGCGTCTTGATGCTCGCCGTGGTCGGAACCGCGGGCGCCTATGGCTACCGCAATTACGTGGCCGCGCCGCGCGGCGGCGAGCCGCCGGTGATCAAGGCCGACAATGCGCCGACCAAGGTTGTTCCGGCGGCCGTGCCCACTGGCGAGGGATCGTCCAAGCCCATTCAGGACAGGGTGGGAGGCGTGGGCGCGCCCGAGCGGATCATTTCGCGCGAGGAGCAGCCGGTCGACGTGAACCAGGTGGCGCGGCCCGAGCCGCGCGTCGTGTTCCCGCCGCTCAACCAACCGAACACGAATCCTCCGCCGCCGGCCGAACGTCAGGCCGCGGCCCCTCCGTCGTTCTCGCAGCCTCCGACCGGAAAGGCCGCCGCCGATCAGCCAAAGCGCGTGCGCACCGTCGCGATTCGCGGCAACGAGCAGGGGCAGGCCTCGGTGACGCCAACCCCGTCTTCGTCACCGCCGCCGGTCCAGGCCGTGCCGCCGCCCGCGCAGCAACCCGCACCGCGCATGGCCGCGCGACCCGTGCCGCAAGACGATGCCGAGCCGCAGGGCAACAACGCGCCCATGCAGCTCTCGCCGCAACGACCGACGTCGGCCCGCGCCCAGCAGCAGACGGCGGCCGTCCCCAGTCCCGCCGCGTCGGCGGGAGGTTACGTGGTTCAGGTCTCCTCCCAGCGCAGCGAGCAGGACGCGCAAGCGTCCTTCCGGATGCTTCAGGGCAAGTTCCCGTCGGTGCTCGGCTCGCGCAGCGCCACGATCAAACGCGTCGACCTCGGCGACAAGGGCGTCTACTTCCGCGCGGTCGTCGGCCCGTTCTCCGGTTCGGATGACGCCTCGCGCTTCTGTTCCGACCTGAAATCGGCCGGCGGTCAGTGCGTCGTCCAAAGAAACTAGTGCATAATCCGGCCAGCCGAATTTCGCGCTCGGTCAATATTTCACGCCATTTCAATTGCTTAAACGCGATCCGCCGCGCGGAAGCGAGCCCGGAGGGCTCCCCCGCGCCAAGGGGCGATTCTTGACCCGCGCGCAAGGCGCGGGCTAATCGGCATGGATGACGGCGCGCGCCTTTATCACCGGAATTTCGGGGACTTCGCTGTCGGGCGAGGAAAAGGCGTTCCTGCGTGAAACGCGGCCCTGGGGCGCGATTCTTTTCAAGCGAAATATCGTCGACAAGAACCAAGTCGCTGAACTGGTGCGCGAAATACGGGCTATTCTCGAATCCGGTGAAGCTCCGATCCTGATTGACCAGGAAGGCGGACGGGTGCAGCGGCTATCGCCCCCGATCTGGCCGGCCTATCCGCCGGGCGCCGTCTACGGCGCGCTTTATGACCTCGACCAGGGCGCGGGCGTCGCGGCCGCCCGGCTCGGGGCGCGGCTGATCGCGGATGATCTGGCGAGCCTCGGCATCACGGTCGACTGCCTGCCTCTCGCGGACGTGCCGGTCGCGGGCTCCGATCCCATTATCGGCGATCGCGCCTATGGCACCACGCCGGGCAAGGTCGCCGCGATCGCGCGCGCGGTCGCCGAGGGCCTTGCCGAAGGCGGCGTGCTGCCGGTTCTCAAGCACATTCCCGGCCACGGCCGCGCCAACGCCGACAGTCATCTCGGACTTCCGGTGGTGGATACCGCCGAGGCCGAACTCGCCCGCGTCGATTTCGCCGCCTTCCGCGCGCTCGCCGACCTGCCGATGGCGATGACCGCGCATGTTGTGTTTAGCGCGATCGATCCCATCCAACCGGCGACGACATCTGCGACAATGATCGTCCGCGTGATTCGCGGCACGATCGGATTCGACGGATTGCTGATGAGCGACGATGTCTCGATGAACGCGCTGTCCGGGTCCATCGCGGAACGCGCCAGGGCCGCGCTCGCGGCCGGCTGCGACGTGGTGCTCCACTGCAACGGCCGGATGGAGGAGATGCGCGAGGTCGCGGAAAACGCGCCGCCGCTTTCCGGCCGCGCGGGGGAGCGCGCCGGGGCGGCTCTTTCGGCCCGCCGCGCGCCGCGTCCGTTCGATCGCAAGGTCGCGCGCGCCGCTTTCAATGAAGCCGTGGTTCGGGTCGGCTGGGGAGAACTCACCGCATGAGCGCCGAGGTTCTGTCATTCGAGACGGGGCACGCGATCCGCGATCTTTCGCCGGACGAGCCCGCGCTGACCGTCGATGTCGAGGGCTTCGAGGGGCCGCTTGACCTGTTGCTGACGCTCGCCCGCCACCAGAAGGTCGACCTGCACAAGATTTCGATCGTCGCGCTCGCCGACCAGTATCTCAAATTCATCGAGGCCGCGCGCAAGCTGCGCCTGGAGCTGGCCGCCGACTATCTGGTGATGGCGGCGTGGCTCGCCTTTCTCAAGTCGCGCCTGCTCATTCCCGAGCCGCAAGCGCTCGACGGGCCGAGCGCGGAGGAGATGGCGCTCGCGCTCGCCAATCGTTTGCGCCGCCTCGAGGCGATCCGCGAGGGGGCGAGCCGGCTGATGACGCGCCCGCAGCTCGGCCGCGACGTGTTCGGGCGCGGGCAGCCTGAGGCGATCGCCGAGATCAGGCATCCGAAATTCACCGCCACGCTCTACGACCTGTTGCGCGCCTACGCGGTGCAGCGCCAGCATCGCGTGCTCGCGACCGTGCGTTTCGCCAAGCGGACCGTGTGGTCGCTCGCCGAAGCGCGCGCCGCGCTCGACCGCCTCGTCGGCATTTCCGAGGACTGGAGCCGCCTCGACGAGTTTCTCATCGCCTATGTCGTCGAACCGGCGCAGGCGGCGACCGTATTCGCCTCGAGTTTCGCCGCCGCGCTCGAACTCGTGCGCGAGGGGCATGCCGAGTTGCATCAGAAGGAGCCGTTTGCCCCGCTGTTTGTCCGCAAGCGCGCGCCCTTGGGCGCGACCGCCGCGAGCGGCAATGGCGAAGCAACGGCCGAGTAAGTGGAAGAAGGAGAGCACGAGATGGCCAATCGAGCGGAAAATCGGATCGTCTCATTGGTCGGCGCCAACGACGCGGAGGCGGCTCCCGCGGCGCGCGCCGAGGAATTGCGGCTCCTGGAAGCGATGCTGTTCGCCGCCTCCGAACCGCTCGACGCGGCCACGCTCGCGCGCAGGCTTCCCGCCGGCATCGACGTGAACGAGGCGCTCGCGCGTCTGCGGTCCGATTACGCGGAGCGGGGCGTCAATCTCGTGCGCATCGGCGGCAAGTGGACTTTCCGCACGGCGACCGATCTGGCCTGGCTGATGACGCGGGAGACCACCGAGACGCGCAAGCTCTCGCGCGCCGCGATCGAGACGTTGGCCATCATCGCCTATCATCAGCCGGTGACGCGCACCGAGATCGAGGAGATCCGGGGCGTCACGACGTCCAAGGGTACGCTCGACGTGCTCTTGGAAACCGGCTGGATCAAGCCGCGCGGCCGTCGCAAGACGCCGGGCCGGCCGCTCACCTTCGGCACGACTCCCGACTTCCTGTCGCAATTCGGACTGGAGGCGTTGACCGACCTGCCGGGCCTTGAGGAACTCAAGGGCGCCGGGCTGCTCGACGATCGGCTTCCCTCGGGTTTCAAGGTGCCGACGCCGTCGGACGATGCGGCGTTGCGGGACGACGAGGATCCGCTGGAGCCGGGCGAGCTCGAACTCACCTTGGTCTCGGGTGCGGAGGCCGAGGGTCCCGTGGAGCTCGCCGAAGAGTTTCCGGCCGAGGGCGCCGCCGAGACGGCCGCCGTCGACGCGTCGGAGACCGACGTTCCAGAGACCGAGATGCCGGAGACCGGCCTCGCGGAAACCGGGGAGGCGGAAGAGGGCGAAAAGGACTGAGGCCATCGCCCGCGCGTCGCCGGGTCTGGGACGCCAGCCGGGCGGCATTCGGCCTTATCCGCGCGCTTCCCGCGAGGCAATTTGCCCCATCAACCATGCGGCCAGGCCGCGGCTTCCTCGCCGCGCAAGTCCTTGTTTTTGCCACCCCGTCCGCCTAGTTTGACCCCAGAGGTCCCGGACGGACGCCGGGCTGATGTGTGGAGGACGGCCGGATGGGTTCGATGAGCATTTGGCATTGGTTGGTGGTTCTGGCGGTTGTGCTTCTGCTGTTCGGCGGGCGCGGCAAGCTGTCGAGCCTCATGGGCGACGTCGCCGAGGGCATCAAGGCCTTCAAGAAGGGTATGCAGCCCGACGACGACAAGACCGCCCAGGCCAAGCCCGACCCCGTGAAGACGATCGAGCAGTCGGCCCCGCCCGCGCAGAGCCGGCAGGCCGACGTCGGCACCAAGGCAAGCTGACCGGGCCAAGCAGGTCGCGCGGGTCCGGCTGCCTTTCCTGACCGAGGGCGCGGCGCGCGCAACATCCGGTCATACGCGCATGCGGGTTCATCGATGTTCGACATAAGCTGGGGCGAGATGCTGCTCATCGGCGTGGTGGCGTTGATTGCCATCGGGCCGAAGGAGCTTCCGGGCGTCCTGCGCATGGTCGGGCAGTGGATGGCCAAGGCGCGCCATATGGCGGCGGAGTTTCAGGGCCAGTTCCGCGAGGCGATGCGCGAGGCCGAGCTCGCCGACCTGAAGAAGGAATTCGACGACGTGTCGAAGTCGGCCGGCGACCTCGACATCACCAAGCCGATCTCGACGCTGCAAAAGGAGGTCGAGGATTCGTTGAAGGCGGGCCTGCCCCCCGAGATGCGCGAGGGGACGCTCACCGCGGCGGACGCGGGGCTCGATGCGACCGCGCCGGCTTGGATCCCGCCGCCGGTCGATCCGGCCAACGAGATGTCCGCGCATTCCTCGCCGCCCTCGCATCTGCGCCCGCAAGTCGTGCCGCAAGCCATGCCGGAATTCACGCCGGAGCCGGTTGCCGAGGAGGCGAGCGAATATCCGCCGCATCCCGAGACGGAAATCGTCAGGGAGGTCGCGCCGGAGGCCCCGCCGCCGCGCGAGGACGCGGCGCCGGTCGCGGCAGGCACGGCCGAACCCGTCGCGGGCGCGAACGTCGCGGGCGAGGGGCGTCCGTCATGAGCCAGGACGACATCGAGGCCAGCAAGGCGCCGCTGATGGATCACCTGATCGAGCTGCGCGCGCGGCTCATCAAGGCGCTCCTTGCCTTTGGCGTCGCCTTCATCCTCTGCTTCTTCTTCGCCAAGCAGATCTACAACGTGCTGGTGTGGCCGTTCGTCTGGATCGCCGGGCCGGAAAATTCGAAATTCATCTACACCGCGCTGCTGGAATATTTCATCACCCAGCTCAAGCTCGCGCTGTTCGGCGCGGCGTTCCTGTCATTTCCGGTGGTGGCGGCGCAGATCTACATGTTCGTCGCGCCGGGCCTTTATCGCCACGAGCGCAACGCCTTCGTGCCTTACCTCGTCGCCACGCCGCTATTCTTCGTTCTCGGCGCGCTGCTGGTCTATTTCGTCGTGCTGCCGATGCTGGTGCGCTTTTCGCTCGGCATGCAGCAGATCGGGCCGGGGACCGACGCCCAGATCGCGCTGTTGCCCAAGGTCGGCGAATATCTCTCGCTGATGATGTCGCTGGTCTTCGCCTTCGGCATCGCCTTCCAGCTTCCGGTGATCCTGACGCTGCTCGGGCGGATCGGCGTCATCACCGAGCGGACGCTGCGCGAGAAGCGGCGCTATTTCATCGTCGGCGCCTTCGTTATCGCCGCCGTGCTGACCCCGCCCGATGTCATCAGCCAGATGTCGCTCGCGCTGCCGCTGATGGCGCTTTACGAAGGCTCGATCTACGCCGTGGCTTTCGTCGAGAAGAAGGCGGCGGCGCGGGCCAAACCCGCCGAGACCGCCGCCGCGCCGACATCCTCGCCGTGAGCCGCCCGCCGACCATTCAAGTAACATCGCTTCCATTCAAACGCCGATTCGCGCGCGGCGCGCCGGGACTGAGCCATGCATGACATCAAGTGGATTCGCGACAATGCCGACGCTTTCGACAATGCGCTGGGGCGACGTTCCGGCGAGCAGGTCAAGGCGCGCGCGCTGATCGATCTCGACGACGCGCGGCGCGCGGCGATCACGGCCTTCGAGCAGGCGCAGGCGCGGCGCAACGCGGCTTCCAAGGAAATCGGCGAGGCGAAGAAGGCCAAGGACGCCGCGCGCGGCGACGCACTGATGGCCGAGGTCGCCGAGCTCAAGGTCAAGCTGCCGGAGCTTGAGGCCGCTTCGAAAAAGGCCGACGCCGATCTGGCCGATGCCTTGGCATGGGTGCCGAACTTGCCTGCCGACGACGTGCCCGACGGCGCGGACGAGCACGGCAACGTCCAGCATCACCTCTTCGGCGCGCCGCGCAGTTATGATTTCACGCCCAAGCCGCATTTCGATCTCGGCGAGGCGCTGGGGCAGATGGATTTCGAGGCGGCGGCGAAACTCTCCGGCGCGCGCTTCGTGGTGCTGAAGCAGGGCCTAGCCCGCATGGAGCGCGCGCTGGCGCAGTTCATGCTCGACCTGCACACCACCGAGCACGGCTATATGGAAATCGCGCCGCCGATCCTGGTGCGCGACGACGCTATGTTCGGCACCGCGCAATTGCCGAAGTTTCGGGAGGATCAGTTCGCTGTCGCCAAGGGCGAGGACATCGCGGCGGCTGCGTTGAATGCGGAGAATTTCTGGCTCATCCCCACCGCCGAAGTACCGCTGACCAATCTCGTGCGCGAATCCATCCTTGCCGAGGATCAACTGCCCATCCGCATGACGGCGATGACGCCGTGCTTTCGCGCCGAGGCGGGCGCGGCGGGACGCGACACGCGCGGCATGATCCGCCAGCACCAGTTCAACAAGGTCGAGCTCGTCTCCATCACCACGCCCGAGGCCTCGCGCGACGAACATGAGCGCATGCTCGCCTGCGCCGAGGAGGTGCTGCGCCGGCTCGACCTGCATTATCGCGTCGTCACCCTGTGCACCGGCGACATGGGCTTCGCCTCGCAAAAGACTTACGACATCGAGGTGTGGATGCCGGGCCAGAACGAGGGCAAGGGCGCGTATCGCGAGATTTCGTCCTGCTCGGTGTGCGGCGATTTCCAGGCGCGGCGCATGAACGCGCGCTACCGCGACAAGGCGAACAAGGTCCGCCACGTTCACACGCTCAACGGCTCGGGCGTCGCGGTCGGCCGCGCGCTGATCGCGGTGATCGAGAACTACCAGCAGGCGGACGGCTCGATCGCGGTGCCCGACGTGGTGCGGCCCTACATGGGCGGAATGAGGGAGATCGGGAAGGGCGGCTAGTTCCGTACTGTCATGGCCGGACTTGTTCCGGCCATCCCGCTCGGGGACGCGCATCGTCTCCTGATCGGGATCACCGGGACAAGCCCGGTAATGACGCGATTAATGCATTCCGTGAAAGATCAGAAGTCGCATGCGCATTCTTTGTACCAATGACGACGGCATTCACGCCCACGGCCTCAAGGTGATCGAGGAAATCGCGCGCGCGCTTTCCGACGACGTGTGGATCGTGGCGCCGGAACTCGACCAGTCGGGCGTCTCGCATTCGATGTCGATGAACGATCCGCTGCGCTTGCGCGAGGTCGCGCCGAAGCATTTCGCCGTGCGCGGCACGCCGACCGACTGCGTCATCATGGGCGTGCGCCATCTGATGCTCGAACATCGGCCCGACCTCGTGCTCTCCGGCGTCAA
Source organism: Xanthobacteraceae bacterium (assembly GCA_041918675.1). Lineage (GTDB taxonomy): Bacteria > Pseudomonadota > Alphaproteobacteria > Rhizobiales > Xanthobacteraceae > SCUB01. Next base: position 15,647 of record JAYRVF010000004.1, on the reverse strand, counting down.
TCGGGGCCGCAACGCCGCCGAGGACGTGACCTATTCCGGCACCATCGCCGGGGCGATGGAAGGGACGATCCTCGGCATTCCGTCGGTGTCTATGTCGCAGGAATACGGGATCGAAAGCCGCCAGCGGCCGCATTGGGCGACCGCGCTGCGCCACGGCCCGGAGATCATCCGCAACCTGCTTGCCACCGGCATTCCGCCCGCGACCCTCGTCAACGTCAACTTCCCGGATTGTCCGCCGGACGACGTCAAGGGCATCGCCGTCACGCGCCAGGGCGCGCGCAATCTCGACCTCTTGCGCATCGACGAGCGGCGCGACGGGCGCGGCAATCCCTATTACTGGATCGCCTTCATGCGCGGCGTGAAGGCGGAAGAAAGCGCGGCCGACACCGATCTCGGCGCGCTCGCGGCCGGTTACGTCTCCGTCACGCCGTTGCGGCTCGACCTGACGGACGCCGCGTTCGCCGAAAAGCTCGCCGCCGCCTTCAAATAGTTCGACGGAAATTGTCGACAGCCGCCCGCGCGCGCCGCTTCCGCGCTTGCATGTGCGCGCGGATTGACGTTGCATCGGCGGTGCTGGCGAAGGGAGGCCGCCCGTGGGCGCCATGGGTCGTGAACCGGACGACAAGATGCGTTTCCAGCTCGGCTTGCGCCGGCGTGGGATCAGCGATCAGGCGGTGTTGCGCGCCATGGAGGAGGTTCCACGCGAGACGTTCGTGGAAAGCGCGGATCGCGACGAGGCCTATGCGGACACCGCGCTTCCCATTCTCTGCGGGCAAACCATCAGCCAGCCCTTCATCGTCGCCTATATGACCGAGCGGCTCGATCTCAGGCCGCATCATCGCGTGCTCGAAATCGGAACCGGTTCGGGTTACCAGGCCGCCATTCTTTCGCGCCTGGCGCGCGAGGTCATCACCGTCGAGCGCTTCCGCACGCTCGCCGACCGCGCGCGCGAACGGTTGAAGAAGCTCGGCTGCCGTAACGTCGACGTGCTCGTCGGCGACGGCGTCGACCTTCCCGATTCGGTCGGCACGTTCGATCGCATCGTCGTCACCGCCGCGCTCACCGAAATTCCGCCGCGGCTGGTGGAGATGCTCGAACCCGGCGGCGTGATGATCGCCCCGGTCGGTCCGCACGACCGCGCCCAGCGCCTCGTCAAGGTCGCCAAGACGGAGGAGGGAGTGACGACCACCGATCTGATCGACGTGCGTTTCGTTCCCGTGCTGCCCGGCGTCGCGCGCGAGCTCTAATTCCGCGTTGTCCTTGAGCGAAAATGGAAAACGACCCGCTTAATGGGTTGTTTACTCGCTCCATGTTTACTCAAACCGGTATCCTTTTGCGTACGGGTGAGTAACCATGTCCCGGGCTGTTGCGTTGCGTCGCTTGCGTCAATTTCCACCTGTCGCGACATTGGCGCTGATTTCTGTCGCCTTTGCGGGCTGTAGCTCGGATACGAACCGCTTCGGCGGCAATCCTTACGCAAGCCCATACGCCTCCCGCTCCGCGCCGCCCGAAACGACGGGATCTATCCCGCCGACCGCGCGCGCTCCGTCGAGCGTGGTGGAAAGCCGCCCGTTGCCGAATTACCAGCAGGGCTCCCAGCCACAATCTTACGCGACTTATGGTTCACAACCGGTTTCCGGCGGCGGCCATGGCGTCGGTTCCTATTCACCGCCGTCCTCGCCGATCGAAACGACCGGCACCACCACCGCGCCGAAATCGATCGCCGCGACCGACGGTTGGACCCGCGAGGGCGGAACCCGGGTCATCGTCGGCACGAGTGACACCGTCGACATTCTGGCGCGCCGCTATTCGGTGCCGTCCGACGCGATCCTGAAGGCCAACAATCTGGTCGGTCCGCGCGCGCTTCAGCCGGGTCAGCAGATCGTCATTCCGCGCCGGCTCGACGCCTCGACCGCGACCGCCTCGCGCGCCGGCGCGCCGGCGGTGGCCGCGCCCGCGACGCGGCCGGCTTCGACCTCCGAGTCATCGGACGCCAAGGGTGTTCACGTCGTCAATGCCGGCGAGACGCTGATGAGCATCTCGCGCCGCTACAAGGTCAGCCTCTCGCAGTTGAGCAAGGCCAATAATCTCGCGCCCGGCGCCAAGCTCAAGATCGGCGACAAGGTGTCGATCCCCGGCGGCAAGGCCGCCGTCGCGGCCGCCGCGCCGGCGCAAGCCGATGCCAAGAAACAGGTCGTGGCTTCCGCGAACCCGGCGCCGAATTCGGCGCCGCCGGCCGCCGCATCCGAACATAAGGCACGGGTCGCGACCGCCACCGGCGACACGGATGCGGCCGAACCCGCCGCCAAGCCGTCCGAGACCACCTCGGGCCTTCCGACATTCCGCTGGCCGGTTCGCGGCCGGGTGATTTCGGGCTACGGCGCCAAGACCAACGGCAAGCAGAACGACGGCATCAACGTCGCCGTCCCCGAAGGCACGCCGATCAAGGCGGCCGAGGACGGCACGGTCGCCTATGCCGGCAACGAGCTCAAAGGCTACGGCAATCTGGTTCTGGTGCGGCACTCCAACGGCTTCGTCAGCGCCTACGCCCATGCAAGCGAATTGATGGTCAAGCGCGGCGATCCGATCAAGCGCGGCCAGATCATCGGCAAATCCGGCCAGACGGGCGAGGTGTCGTCGCCACAGTTGCACTTCGAGATCCGCAAGGGCTCGACGCCGGTCGACCCGCAGCAATTCCTCAACGGCGTTTGAGAACGGACGCGGTCCGCCAGGCTCGCGTCGGCGCTCAGCGCGAGGGCGCGAGCCGCACCCCGAGGCGTCCGGCCAGATCCTGCACGAACTGCCATGCGACGCGGCCGGAGCGCGAGCCGCGCGTCGTCGCCCATTCGAGCGCCTGGGCGGACAGTTCCTCGCGCCCAATCCGGATGCCGAAATGGCCGCGATAGGCCTCGACCATGTCGAGATATTCGTCCTGGCTGCAACGGTGAAAGCCGAGCCAGAGGCCGAAGCGATCCGATAGCGACACCTTTTCCTCGACCGCCTCGCCCGGATTGATCGCGGTGGAGCGTTCGTTCTCCATCATCTCGCGGGGCAGAAGATGGCGCCGGTTCGAGGTCGCGTAAAGAATGACGTTGTCGGGCCGGCCTTCGATGCCGCCTTCGAGCGCGGCCTTGAGCGACTTGTAGGAGGTGTCGCCGCCGTCGAAGGAAAGATCGTCGCAGAAGATGATGAAGCGATAGGGCGACGCGCGCAGGAGCGTCATCAGCGCCGGCAGGCTCTCGATGTCCTCGCGGTGGATTTCGACGAGCTTGAGCGCGCCGGCGACGTCTCGCCGCGCGTTGACGGCGGCGTGCGCGGCCTTGACTAGCGAGGATTTGCCCATGCCGCGCGCGCCCCACAACAGCGCGTTGTTGGCGGGCAGGCCCCAGGCGAAGCGCTCGGTATTCTCGATCAGGATGTCGCGGACGCGGTCGATGCCCTTCAGAAGGGCGAGCTCGACACGGTTCACCCGCTCGACCGGGGCAAGGTGACCGCTCGGATGCCAGATGAAGGCCGACGCCTCGTCGAGCGAAGGTTTCGCGCCGCTCGCGCCGGAACGGGAAAGGCTCGTCACGATCGCTTCGAGCGCGGCGGCGATCCGGGCGCTCGTGAAGGCGTTGCCATCGGGCGCGTCGGTTTTGGTCGCGACGCGGCGGGCGCGGGGGGCGGATTTTCCCCGCACGGCCCGTCCCTGAGCTTTGCCGCGCGGCGCTTGCTTGCTCGGAGCCTTTGACATCCTTGAACCTTTCGCCTTGTTCCATGCCTTATCGGGGTCGCGGCCGGCCCGCAAGATCGCCCTCCTTGGGCGGGCGCCTAAGGGCGCGTCGCGGGGTCGCGGATGGGGGCCGGCGCCGGCGTTGCAATTGGGCCGGCGGTAGCTATAGTCCGCGCGATTTCGCGCCCGCGACGAGGCGCCGCGCGGCCCTGCGGGCGTTTGGGAGCGCGCGGCGGGCATCGTGAAGTGTTACGCCGTTCCAATCGTTTAGGCGCGCGCGGTGGGATAACGCGTCCGCTTCCGCCGGGTGCGCGCGCCGCGTCCGCCATTCACCTCTAAGAGGGATCGATCGATGTTGATTACACCCGCCTTTGCTCAGCCCGCCGTCGGCGGCGACGCCAACAGCATGTTGATGTCCATCCTGCCGTTCCTGCTGATTTTCGTGATCATGTATTTCCTGATCCTGCGGCCGCAGCAGCAGAAGGCCAAGCAGCATCAGGAAATGGTGAAGAACCTGCGCCGGGGCGACAGCGTCGTGACCGCGGGCGGCATCATCGGCAAGGTCACCAAGGTGGTCGACGACGAGCAGATCGAAATCGAAATCGCCGAAGGGGTGCGCGCGCGCCTGTTGCGGGCGATGGTCTCCTCGGTCCGCAGCAAGGGCGAGCCGGCCAAGGACGAATCGTCCGGCGGCTAGCGCATGTTCCGGCGAAATGGATACCGGTTCGCCGGCAAGAACATGCGCCAGCCTGTTGATTTGGCGCGATTTCCTGTCGCTCGCATGATTCCATGCGAGCGGAAAGCGCGCTAGGTTTCGGCGGACGCGCGCGGCAGCTCTCTCGGGATTGGCTCCATGTTGTATTTCACGCGGTGGAAGGCGGCGGCGATCATTCTGACGGCGCTCGTCGTCTGCCTGTTCGCGGTGCCGAATTTCTTTCCCGAAAGCACGGTGAAGACCTGGCCGCGCTGGGCGCAGCGCCACCTCGTGCTTGGCCTCGATCTGCAGGGCGGCTCGCACATCCTGCTCGAGGTCGACTCCGCGGCGGTGCGCAAGGAAAAGCTCGATCAGATCCGCGACGACGTGCGCCGGTCCCTGCGCGAGGCGCGCGTGGGCTACACCGGCCTCGTGGTGCGCGGGGACGCGGTCGAGGTTCGCGTCAAGGAAAGCGACGTGCCGCAGGCGCTCGCCAAGCTCCGCGAGATGTCGCAGCCGCTCGGCGGTCTGCTCGGAACCAGCGGCCAGCGCACGGTCGAAGTGAACGACGCCGGCGGCGGCCTGATCCGCCTGACGGTGCCGCAGCCCGCCATTCTCGAACGCATCCGCCAGTCGGTCGAGCAATCGATCCAGATCGTCGAGCGCCGCGTCAACGAACTGGGCACGGTCGAACCGCTGATCCAGCGCCAGGGCATCGACCGCATTCTGGTCCAGGTTCCCGGCCTTCAGGATCCGACGCGGCTGAAGGAACTGCTCGGCAAGACCGCCAAGCTCGACTTCCGCATGGTCGATCTGACGGTGCCGCCGGATCAGGCGGGGCAGGGGCGCGTGCCGCCGGAATCCGAGCTGCTGATGAGCTCGCAGACGCCGAAGCAACCCTACGTCATCGAAAAGCGCGTCCTCGTTTCCGGCGCCGACCTCACCGACGCGCAGCCGGGCTTCGACCAGCGCACCAGCGAGCCGATCGTCTCGTTCCGCTTCAATACCTCGGGCGCGCGCAAATTCGCACAGGCGACCTCGGAAAACGTCGGCCGGCCCTTCGCCATCATTCTCGACAACGAGGTGATCTCCGCCCCCGTCATCCGCGAGCCGATCACCGGCGGCGCGGGTCAGATTTCCGGCGGCTTCACCGTGCAGCAGGCCAACGATCTCGCCATTCTTCTGCGCGCCGGCGCCTTGCCCGCGCCGCTGACGATCATCGAGGAGCGCACCGTCGGTCCCGGCCTCGGTCAGGATTCGATCGATCGCGGCACGCTCGCCTCCTATGTCGGCTCGATCCTCGTCATCGTCTTCATGACGCTGACCTATCGCCTGTTCGGCCTGTTCGCCAACATCGCGGTCGCGATCAACGTGGCGATGATCTTCGGCGTGCTGTCGCTTCTCAACGCGACGCTGACGCTGCCGGGCATCGCCGGCGTGGTGCTCACGGTCGGTATCGCGGTGGATTCGAACGTGCTGATCTACGAGCGTATCCGCGAGGAGATACGCGGCGGACGCACCGCGATCTCGGCGATCGACGCCGGGTTTTCGCGCGCGCTGGCGACGATCATGGATTCCAACATCACCACCTTCATCGCCGCCGCGGTGTTGTTCTACATCGGCACCGGCCCGGTGCGCGGCTTCGCGGTGACGCTGGGCATCGGCATCATCACCACCGTGTTCACGGCGTTCACGGTGACCCGCCTGATCGTCGCGGCCTGGGTGCGCTGGCGCCGGCCGCAGCGCGTGCCGATTTGAGGGGCGGGCGGACATGACCCTGACGATTTTCCTCGCGGTCGCGGCCGGCATCGTCCTCCTGACGGTGTTGTCGGTCTATGGCTTCATTCCGGCGCTGCGCATCGTTCCGGACGACACCAAGTTCGACTTCATGCGCTTCCGGCGCGTCAGCTTCCCGATATCGGCGCTGCTGTCGATCGTCGCCATCGTGCTGTTCTTCACCCACGGCTTGAATTTCGGCATCGACTTCAGGGGCGGCACGCTGCTCGAGGTGCAGGCGAAATCGGGCGCGGCCGACATCGCGAAAATGCGCGCGAGCCTGGCCACGCTCAATCTCGGCGACGTCCAGCTTCAGCAGTTCGGGGGACCCGCGGACGTGCTCATCCGCATCGCCGAACAGCCCGGCGGCGACGCCGCGCAGCAGGAGGCGGTGCGCAAGGTGCGGAGCACGCTCGGCGAGGATGTCGACTATCGCCGCGTCGAGGTCGTCGGCCCGCGCGTGTCGAGTGAATTGCTCGCCTACGGCACCGTCGGGCTGATGCTCGCGGTCCTCGCCATTTTGATCTATCTCTGGTTCCGGTTCGAATGGCAGTTCGCGCTCGGCGCCATGATCGCCAACGTGCACGATCTGGTGCTGACGATCGGTTTCATGTCGATCGCCCAGGTCGACTTCGACCTGACCAGCATCGCCGCGCTGCTCACCATTCTCGGCTATTCGCTCAACGACACCGTCGTCATCTACGACCGTATCCGCGAGATGCTGCGCCGCTACAAGAAGATGTCGATGCCGGAGCTGCTCAACATCTCCGTCAATTCGACGCTGTCGCGCTCGATCATCACGCACGCCACGGTGACGCTGGCGCTGCTGGCGCTGCTTTTGTTCGGCGGCCACGCCATTCACTCCTTCACCGCGACGATGATGTTCGGCGTGGTCCTGGTCGGCACCTATACGTCGGTGTTCATCGCCGCGCCGATCCTGATCTATCTTGGCGTGGGTACGCACCGCGTCGAGGAAGAAGAGACCACGAAGTGACGCGCGCGCGATGACGACGGGCGCGCCGCGGTCGCCGCATTTTCCCGGCGCGGCGGCGATCGAGTCCTACGGCAATGGCGGCTTCCGTTTCGCCGGCATGTCGCATCGCGGCTCGCTGTTGTGCCTGCCCGACGGCATCTGGGCCTGGGAGGTCGAGTCGGCGGACGACATCGGCGAGGATGATTTCGCGCCGGTATTCGCGCGCGCGGGCGCGATCGACACGCTGCTTGTCGGCACCGGGCGGGCGATCTGGCGGGCGCCGGCGGCGCTCGTCGCGCGCATGCGGGAGCACCGCGTCGTCATGGAAGTGACGCAAACGGGTCCGGCGCTGCGGGCCTATAACATCATGGTCGGGGAGCGGCGCCGGGTGGCGGCGGCGCTGATCGCGGTCGCATGACGCGCGCGGCCGAGGACGTGGCCTATTGCGCGGCGCTCGCGCGCGCGCATGACAAGGACCGCTTCATCGCCTCGCTTTACGCCCGGCCCGAGCGGCGCGCCGCGCTGCAGGTGCTCGCCGCCTTCGCCGTCGAGATCGGACGGGTGCGCGCGCTCGTCCGCGAGGCGCTGCCCGGCGAAATCCGCCTGCGATGGTGGCGCGACGCGTTGTCCGGCGTGGATCACGGCGGGGTGGGCGGCAATCCCGTCGCCGCGGCCTTGCTGGCGGTCATCGACGCGCACGGCCTTCCGCGCGCGCGGTTCATGGCCTTCATCGAGGCGCATCGCGTCGCGCTCTATGACGAGCCGCTCGCGACGGCGGGCGATCTCACCGCGCATTTCGACGCCACCTCGGGCGCGTTGATCGGCATGGCGCGGGCAATTCTCGGCGGCGAGACGCCGTTCGACGCGCTCACGCAAGCGGCCGGGCGGGCCGAGGGCCTGACCGCGATGGTGACGCTGCAATCATCCGGAGGCTCGCCGCTGACGCTGGTGCCGCGCGAAATGACCGAAAAGGCGGGCATAACGACCGAGGACATCGCGGCGCGGCGGGACGGGCCCGCGCTGCGCCGGATGACCGGCATGCTGGCCGGGCTCGCGCGCGATTATCTGCGGCATGCGGAGGCGCAATCGCGCGGGCTTTCGCGCGTGGAGCGCGCCGCGCTGCTGCCGCTCGCGCTCGTGCCCCGCCGTCTCGACGCGCTCGCCCGCGCCGGCAACAATCCGTTCGCGCCGCTCGCGCCATCGCCGCTGGCGCGGCTCTGGACGATCTGGCGCGCCGCGCGCGGATAGGCCTTGCCATCGCGCGCGATCGGCATGACGGCCGGTCGAGAAAGGCGGAGCGGGGATGGTCACGCGATCGCGTGCGCCTCGCGCCATGCGTCGAGATCGGCCAAGGCGCGTGTCGTCAGCGCCTTCTTCTTCGCCAGCACCTTCTCCGTGCCGCGCAAACGCGTGCCGTCCCGGTCGCGCGCGGGCGAGGTCGCCAGCGGCGGGAACAGTCCGAAATTGACGTTCATCGGCTGAAACGAACGGGGCCCCGCGTCGATGGTGGCAAGATGCCCGCCGGTGACGTGGGCGAGCAGCGCGCCGAGGGCCGTCGTGGGCGGTGGCGGCGGCAGTGTCGCGCCGCGCGCCTCGGCCGAGGCGAACAGGCCCGCGACGAGCCCCAACCCCGCCGATTCGACGTAGCCCTCGCAGCCCACGATTTGCCCCGCGAAACGCAGGCGCGGCGCGGCGCGCAGCCTCAGCCGTTCGTCGAGAAGCTTCGGCGAATTGATGAAGGTGTTGCGATGAATGCCGCCGAGCCTGGCGAATTCGGCGCGTTCGAGCCCGGGAATGGTTCGGAACAGGCGTATTTGCTCACCATGCTTCAGCCGCGTCTGGAAGCCGACCATGTTGAACAGCGTGGCGAGCTGGTTGTCCTGGCGAAGCTGCACGATGGCGTAGGGTTTCACGCCGGGCTGGTGGCGGTTGGTGAGGCCGAAGGGCTTCATCGGCCCATGGCGCGGCGTTTCGACGCCGCGTTCGGCCATCACCTCGATCGGCAGGCAGCCGTCGAAATAGGGCGTCGTCCTTTCCCAGTCGCGCAAGGGCGCGCTGTCGGCCGCCACGAGCGCGTCGATGAAGGCGTGGTATTGCTCGCGGCCGAGCGGGCAATTGATGTAGTCGGCGCCCGAGCCGCCGGGACCGGCGCGGTCATAGCGGGACTGAAACCATGCGACCGACATGTCGATGCTGTCGCGATGGACGATCGGCGCGATCGCGTCGAAGAAGGCGAGTTGCGCTTCGCCCGTGAGCGCGCCGACCGCCTCGGCGAGCGCGGCGGAGGTGAGCGGGCCGGTCGCGATGATCACGCTGGCCCAGTCCTCGGGCGGCAAACCCGCGATCTCCTCGCGGCGGATTTCGATCAGGGGATGGGCGCTGAGCTCGGCCGACACGCGCGCGGAAAAGGCGTCGCGGTCGACCGCCAGCGCGCCGCCCGCCGGCACCTGGTGCGCGTCGGCCGCGCGCAGGATGAGCGATCCGAGGCGGCGCATCTCGGCGTGAAGGAGGCCGACCGCGTTATATTCGGCGTCGTCGGAGCGGAACGAGTTGGAGCAGACGAGCTCGGCGCAGGCCTCGCCCCGATGCGCTTCCGTCATACGGACCGGCCGCATCTCGTGCAGCACCACGGGCATGCCCTGCCGGGCGATCTGCCAGGCGGCTTCCGAGCCGGCCAGGCCCGCGCCGATGATGTGAATAGGACCCTGCATCGTTCTCCCTGGCCGCCCGCCACGCGCGCTCCGCGGGGCGCGGATGGAACGGCGGAAGAAGAGGGGATAACGCTTCCGCCGGAGGGATCAAGCTTGGCGGGGCAACGCGCCGCGATCTTGCCCGCCACACATGGGAGGCTTCGGGGCGGCGGCGTTCCGGCGACCCTGAGGATCGCGGGCGCACAAAAAGAACGCCCGCCTTCCGGCGGGCGCGCTTTCGCGTGGGGAGGGTGCTTGCGGCGATCAACCGTGCTTGAAGGCCGAAGCAGCGATGCGCTGAATATCCGAACGCGAGATGCCGATGTCCGAGAGCTCGCGATCGCTGAGGGCCGAAAGCTCGTTCAGGCTGCGGTAGTATTCGCGCACCGCGTGGATAAAGCGAACGACCGAATGCAGCATTGTCGTGGTCTCCATAATCCTGCCCGGCGGGGCCGGGTTGTTGACTGGCAATATAGTGCTCGTTTTGGCGATGCAACATTGGAAATGTTGCGGTGCAGCTTTGCAAAATCAGCATGCCAAATTCAACGAATCATTTAGAAACTAAGGCCTGCCCATGGTGGGAAGCGGTTATTGGATACCTTAGTGGCGAATTTTATGTGCAACAAAATTGCAATATTTCAACGTGGTATTGGTGAATTGATAGATGTCAGCGAGGCTTAGCGGGGTCAGTCGACCCTGCGGCGGTTGAGCGGCGTCTATGCAAATTTGTGGTGCTGATTGCGGGATTCATTCGGGCGACGAACAACAGGAATCGAGCATCCCGCAGGCGCGGTCGGGACCGCCGGGTGACGCCGTCCCCGCGTCCGGCATGGCGGCGTCCAGCCCCCCGCATTGCCTCGCCCCAGGCGTCCGGCGCGGCGCTCTGTGGCGCTCCGTGGCGCTCTGTGGAGCTCTGTGGCGCGCTGGGCCGTGGCCGCGTCGCTGGCATTTTGTTGACACGCCTTCATCGCGCGGTGCTACAAAATCGGCGGAACGCGAAGGCGCGCCCCGTAGCGGACGACGCGCGGGAGCATGCCCGGCGCGTGGAGGGTTGGAACGCATGGGCGGGCGATCCCGGCTCAAGCAGATCGCGCATAGGGCGCTCGGCGTCGCGCTCGCCTATGCTCTCGCGCTGCAATCGCTCGCGGCGATCGCGAGCGGGGCGATGGCGATGGACGCCGGCGGCGCGTTCGATCCACGCGCCTGGCTCTGCGCCAATCTCGCCAATCCGGCGGCCGACCGCCAGATCGACCAGCGCCCGGGACAGGACCAGGACCGCCGCGATCCGGAGGGGCTGGCGTGCCATTTCATGGCGGGCTGCGTGTCGTCGGCCTGTTCGATCGACGGTGGAATGGCGGCGACATCGGCCGAAGCCATTCCCTATCCCGCCGCGATCACCAGCGCGCTTTTCTCGGTCCATGGCGTCGGCCCGACCGACGGCAATCGCTACCGGCCCGCCAACGCGCGCGCCCCGCCGCTTTCCTGACGCATCGGCTCAACGATCTCGATCCCATTTCGCGTCAAGGAAAAGGACTTCCATCATGACGATCTTCACTCACGGCCCGATCGGGTCATCGGCTCGCCTTGAATTGCGTGGCGCTTCGCGCGCGCTCGCCCTCGCTTCCGTCTGCGCGCTCGCGCTCTTGCCGGCAACATCGGTCTTTGCCGAGACGGCACCGGCTCATATCCGCGTGGCGCAGGCCGCGCCCATGGCGCCGCCCGCCGCCGAGCAGACCATCAAGGCGGGCGACCTTGTGCTCGTCGCGCCCTGGACGCGCGCGACCCCGGGCGGGGCTTCCGTCGCCGGCGGTTTCGTCCGCATCACCAACAACGGCAAGGCCGCCGACCGGCTCGTCGGCGGCTCGTCGGTGGCCTCCGGTCGTTTCGAGGTCCACGAAATGACCATGAACGACGGCGTCATGCGGATGCGGCCGGTGATCGGGGGCCTGGAAATCAAGCCGGGCGCCACGCTCGAGCTCAAGCCGGGCAGCTACCACGTGATGTTCATGGAACTCAAGCAGCAGTTCAAGGAAGGCGAGGGCGTGAAGGCGACGCTCGAATTCGAGAAGGCCGGCAAGGTCGACATCACCTTCCGCGTCGGCGGGCTCGGCGAAGGGGCCTCGCACAACAAGCATTGAGCCTCGTGACAAGCGGGGCGCGGGCGCGGGGTTCATCGCCGCGGCCGCGCCGCCTTTGCGACGGCCGTCGTCGTCGTCACGCCGTGCGGGCGAAGCTCTGGACGAACGCCTTGCCGTCGCGCAGGCCGAGCTCGTAGGCCTCGCGGATGCCTTGCGGATCGGTGACATCGAACTGGCTGACGCCGATCTTTCGCGACGGCTGCACGTAGCGGCGGCCGGGCACCTTCGGCAGGTCGTCATAGACCCGCGTCAGCAGCACCAGCGTTTTGCCCCCGGCGCGTTCGATCTCCTCGATCGGCGCGACCGGCACGTTGTCGACGAGCCCGCCGTCGAAGGCCGGCGCGTCGCCGATCCGCGTCACCGGCATGAAGGGGGGAACGCAGGCCGTCGCGATGAGCAGGTCGTGGAACGCCTCCGGGGTGTCGAGGTCGCGGATGGCGATGAAGTCCTGCTTGTAGCCCAGCATGCGGCCCAAGCGCGGATGGACGGGGTGCAGCGTGTGCTTCTCGATCTGGTAGGCGGCGATGCCGATCGCCGCGCCCGCGACCGGCGGCAGGCCCTTGGGCAGGCGCGTGACCGCGACGCGAAGGTCGGTCAACGAACGAAGCTTCTCGTAGGCGCCGGCGTCGAGCACCGTCTCGATGAGGTCGCGATACATCGGGCCGACGGGGCAGAGCGGCTCGCCCCTGCGCCATGCGTCGAAATCAAAATTGCGCAGATGCGGCCCGCAGGCGCCGATCACGCTTTCGCGCACGCGCGGACCGAGGCCGAGGAGGGCATAGCTCGCCGCGAAGGCGCCGGCGCTCGCCGCCACCACCAGACGGGGGGTGAGCGGAAATCGCTCGGTCACGGCTTCCCAGAAGCCGCCCTGCCAATAGCAGCGATTGCCTCCACCGGCGAAAACAACGGCGTCGAACATGGGCCACCAGATATCAGATCGCGCGGGATCCGCATATTAGGCGTATTTTTGGCAGCATCCAGGCGGTCATGCTTGCGCCCGCATTGGCAGGCTCTATTTCAGCGTCTAGGCTCCGGCCATATCGGATACCGAACTCGGCCGCGCGGGCGGGCGGGCGGTTGTTCAGGGAGAGATTGAATGAGCATTTTCGGAAAGATCATGGGCGCCATTTTCGGGACTCCGGCCTCGGCCGCTCCCGCCGCCGAGGCGACCACGGGCGCCGGCGCGGCGGCGCAGGTCGACGTGACCGCCATTCTCGACGCGGCGGTCAAGGCGCAGAGCGAGAAGCTCGACTGGCGCAAGTCGATCGTCGACCTGATGAAGGCGCTCAAGCTGGATTCGAGCCTGAGCGCGCGTCAGTCGCTCGCCAAGGAGCTCGGCTACACCGGCGACATGCACGACTCCGCCAAGATGAACATCTGGCTGCACAAGCAGGTCATCGCCAAGCTCGCGGCCAATGGCGGCAAGGTGCCGGACGAACTGAAGTAAGGCGAACTGAAGCAAGACGAACCGAAGTAAGACGAACCGAAGTAAGACGAACCGAAGCACGCGGGGCGAACCCTCGCGACAATCGAGCCCGGCCGCGAGGCCGGGCTTTTTTTCGCCGAACGCGCCCCCACGAAGAAACGGCGCGAGCGGCGTCGAATTCAACGGGAGGCGCGCGTCCTTTGTGATCGTCGAGGCGGGACGCGGCCCGGCCGGGCATTGTTGACCCTCGTCAACGATGGATCGTCGCGGCGGGAATATTTTTCGAGCTTCACCAGTGGGAGAAGCACGCCATGTCGTGTTCAAGATCCGCGTTGCTGGCTTTCTGTCTTGCGGTCGCGGCGTTCGTCATTCCGTTCGCCGATGCGCGCGCGGCCGACGGATACAGCGCCGAGGCAAGGTGCGTGATCACCAAGGCCTACGGCTCGGCGCGAGGATTTCCGTCAAGCCGGGAAGCCATCGCCGCCGCGATTTCGAATTGCACAGCGAACGGCGGAATTCGTGCTTGATGTGCGGAGGGAGCAAGGCTCCTCAGTGCGCCGGGAGCGCCAGCACAACAGCAGCAGACCAAGCAGACCGGACCGACGCCGCAGACCCAGAAGGGCAAGCCGCCGGTCACCACGCAAAAGCCGCCGCTCGGTCCGCCGGGCGAATTGATGACGGAAGCCGACTGCGCCGCGAAGGGAATGAAGTACGACGTGTCGACGCGCAAATGCGTGACGGGCGCGCCGCTCGGGTGCGGCATGTGCCGCGACGAGGAATGCTGCGGCGGCGCTTCGCTCGGCTGGAAGCTGTGCAAGAGCAACTGCCCGCCCGGGCAGTATGTGTGCATGAGAGTGGCGACGTGTCCGTGATCGGAACGCGCGATGGCGCGGTCCGCTCACGTTGATCAGGCTGCCTTCACGCGGCTGCCATGACACGGCTGCCATGACACGGCTGCCATGATCAGGGTGCTTTGTCGCGGTTGCCTGATGTTTGCCCGGGCGCGGCTCGTCGTGACCTTGCCTTTCCGTCATCGCGGGGCTTGCAGCGAACTCCGGGCAGGCGGCATCAATTCGCCTGCGTGGCCATCCCGATTGCGTGGCCATCCCGATGGGGATCGCGCGCGCGTGCCCTCGGCGGGATGCGCCGGCGTTCCGCGCGCGTGACGCGCGCGAGGATGAGGCGACGAGATCCCGGGTCGTCGTGAGCTCCCGAACGTCTCGGGATTTCTTTCGCGCCATCGCGAAACTCCACACCGCCATGGCCGGGCGTGTCCCGGCCATCCCGATGAAGACGCATGATCGATTTCGCCCGCGCGATCTCAATCCGCTGCATGTCGCGGAGGGGCGTCAGCCCTTCACCTACCGCTCCCCGGGGCCCTGGCCGAACGTCTCAATCCGCTGCATGTCGCGGAGGGGCGTCAGCCATACCATCGTCCTCGACCGTCGTTATCAGGCCATGTCTCAATCCGCTGCATGTCGCGGAGGGGCGTCAGCCATCACGCTGAAGTCGCTCGCCGGCACGAACGCGTCTCAATCCGCTGCATGTCGCGGAGGGGCGTCAGCCCGGGCATGCCTCATGAAGGGGGTGCCACGGGGGTCTCAATCCGCTGCATGTCGCGGAGGGGTGTCAGCCCTACGTGAGAAAGGATCAGGCCGCAGCATTGGGTCTCAATCCGCTGCATGTCGCGGAGGGGTGTCAGCCAAAAACGCGCAGATTGCCCGCCGCGTGCTGACCGTCTCAATCCGCTGCATGTCGCCGAGGGGCATCAGCCTCACAAGAGGAACCGAATACACCGACGCGATGGTCTCAATCCGCTGCATGTCGCGGAGGGGCATCAGCCCTATGCATATCGCCGCCGGTCTTCAGCCGGAAGTCTCAATCCGCTGCATGTCGCGGAGGGGCATCAGCCCCACAAGGTGGCGCTGTTCTATAGCGACCAACAGTCTCAATCCGCTGCATGTCGCGGAGGGGCGTCAGCCCAACCGTGCCAGCGCATTAGCGCGGCAAAGCGCGTCTCAATCCGCTGCATGTCGCGGAGGGGCGTCAGCCCTACTTCGATTACGACGTAAAAGAAGGGGAGAAGTCTCAATCCGCTGCATGTCGCGGAGGGGCGTCAGCCTCGGGACCGACAACATCGGAGATGTCTTCGTGTCTCAATCCGCTGCATGTCGCGGAGGGGCGTCAGCCCAACAGCGCATTGGGTTGCTCGGCCAACTCGCGTCTCAATCCGCT
>JAYRVF010000003.1:0-175315 GCA_041918675.1 Xanthobacteraceae bacterium | reverse complement strand
GCCGCCCATACCGGACATGCCGCTCATGCCGCCCATGCCGGACATGCCGCCCATACCGGACATGCCGCTCATGCCGCCCATGCCGGACATGCCGCCCATACCGGACATGCCGCTCATGCCGCCCATACCGGACATGCCGCCCATACCGGACATGCCGCCCATACCGGACATGCCGCCCATGCCGGACATGCCGGACGGACCATAGGTCCACTGGGTACACACCCAGCCGCCGTTTCCGGCCATGCCGGACATGCCGCTCATGCCACCCATGCCGGACATGCCGCTCATGCCGCCCATACCGGACATGCCGCTCATGCCGCCCATACCGGACATGCCGCTCATGCCGCCCATGCCGGACATGCCCGACATGCCGCCCATTCCGGACATGCCGGACATTCCGCCCATGCCACCCATGCCGGACATGCCGGACATGCCTTGGGCAAGGACAGGTCCCGCCGCCAGCAACGACACGCCAACCAGCAGGGCCTTCAACTTGATCGTCATAATCAGCTCTCCCAAAATCTCGCCTCATCCAACGCTTTGCGGCAAAGGCAGAGGCGAGGTAAGACGTCGACCTTTGCCGCAACTACGCGATCGGACGAGCGTCGCTCATCCGTTCGTACTTGACGTGGCGCGCAGCGCTAACGTGAGCGCTAGCGGCCGCCGCGGTTCCGCTTCTTCTTGATGACCTTCTTCTTCGCCGGAGCTCCGACCATCGGCTTTTTCGCCGGCGTGCCCACCATCGACTTTTTCGCGGGGGCGGTCGCGTAGAACGGCGGAGGCATGATGACGCCAAACGGCGACTGCTGCCACGCGAAACAACGCGGACCTTGATTGGTGAAAACGAGATTGGTGCAAACCCATCCTTGTGGGCGCATCTGCTGCGCGGAAGCCGTCGTCACGGTGGCCGCAAGGCCACCCGAAACGGCCATCGCAATCATCAAGGCACGCGTGAATTTCATGATTTCCTCCCGTTTGTTTTGCCGGATGCTTTCTCGTCGGCCTTCCCGCCGGCTTTGCTTTCAGTCCAGCCACGCAAATCGAAAGGCGGACGCATACCCGGCCGGTTGAACGGCGTGTACCAACTGCCTTGATCGGTCTGCTGAGATGTAACGCTCTTGGGATACGGCTTCACGACACCGTGGAAGAGACGCTTTTCCCAATCAGGGGCTCGCTGCGGTGAAGAAATCACGGGAGCGCCCGCGGGGCGCTCGCTTGGTTTAAGTCCTGCGATCGGGAACTCATCGGCGGCCCACGCGATCTGAGGAACCGAAAAACCAAGAATTAAGGCAACTAACACTCGACGCATCGCCCCTCCTTCTGAATGAAGTCGCACCTTCATAGGAGGATCTTCGCAAATGGCGTGCCATGCGGCAGCATTATGCTAACGCGCTGTGACTATTGGAAATATCTGACTTTTCGGATTCTACGGGAGTGGAAATAAACTGCCCAATTGGCATAACCACTCTCGAACCCTTCTTGATTTTGGTTAAATGACAAAGAGTTAACCAACCATGCCATGGTGGCAGTAGATTTCACTACCTGAGATAGAAAACAATATATCAGAAGTTGAAATTCGAATGCACCGCGTATCGATCAAATTCGCGCGGCATAGGTTGCTCGGCGCAGTCTCGGACGTTGGCAAGACATCAATTCGACGCGGTTTTTCGCGTTCGCCCCGGGCAATTCGAGCCGTCATCTGATTCATATCTTATATGGCCGCGCCGCGCGAAATGAATCGCGACCTTCGGCGATGCGTCACGGGCAAACAAAAACCCCGCGCACGGCGCACCGTGCGCGGGGTTCAGACCACAAGCCTTGCCAGTACATCCGAGGTCAAGGCGAGTTGGCGACCGGCGCGGTCGATCAGACGGCGCGCAGGTTGTCGGCGGAGGACTTGCCGGTGCGACGATCGGCCACGATTTCGAAGGAGATCTTCTGTCCTTCGCTGAGGCTGTGCATGCCAGCGCGCTCGACGGCGCTGATGTGCACGAAGACATCCTTGCCGCCATCATCCGGCTGGATGAAACCGAAGCCCTTTTGGCCGTTGAACCACTTCACGGTTCCTTGCGTCATATAAAATTTCTTTCGAGTGCGTGTGTGTGTTGGCCGCGCGGTTGCCCGGCCGGTTCAGTCGTCGAGATTTGGGTGAAGGTCGTCAGGTCGACGCTAAAGCGCGCGGCGAGGCCAAGTCGTTCGGCCGAAACTCGATTTCGCAAACATAGTGCATATGCCCGCGTTTCGCAAGACCTACCGCCTCCGAGAAACCGGGGCCAGAGGGACGGGGCGGCGGGAGGGGTCGAGCCGACCACACGCGCGCGAAGGCTTGCTTTCCTTGATTCGTGCACGCGGCATGCTCGGTAAACGCCGGGCTCGCTTGGCCGCGGCCCTACCTGGGCTCTTCGCTGAAGTTGGCTTTGCCCATCATGGCCTGCTTGCCTCAAATTCAGGGAAGAAGGCGTCTACAAATCTAGGGGCAATTCAGACGTGTTTCAGCGTGCGAGCCAACTGGGAAAAATGCGACCGATACGCGACCAATCTGCTGCGCTGACTTCTCGCGCCGATAGCCCCCAACGTAAACTTTTGATTTGAAAACGAAAATGGCGCGCCCGAAAGGATTCGAACCTCTGACCCCCAGATTCGTAGTCTGGTGCTCTATCCAGCTGAGCTACGGGCGCGTTTTCCGCTTGCGATCAATCATTTGCGCGCGGGGCCCGCCGGCGCGAGGCGCCTCGGGCCGGCCATAGCTAATGGGTCCGGCCGCGCTTGGCAAGGCCGGCCTCGTGGCCGCCGTCGCGCCGATCGAGGCAAGCAAATGCCCGCGCACACCCGCGACGGCCGGCCTGCTTTGGCCCACCGGCCGCAGGGCGACCAGCTCCGCCCCGACCCCTTCCAAGGCCGACACGCCGCCAAATCCGCTTGCCTTATCCTGAACCGCCGAGATGCCGATCGGGAGCCGGCGCTCTCACGCGGTGAGCGCGCGGCCGCGCCGGGCGGTCTCCGGCGCGTCGCGATCGGGAATGGCGATGCGGAATGTCGCGCCCGCCAAGGCCCCGTCCACCAGGCTGATCGTCCCGCCATGCGCGCGCACGAGCTCGGCCGCGATCGCCAGCCCCAGCCCCGTTCCGCCCGCGCGCACCGAGCCCTGGAACGCCTCGAAAAGATGCGCGCGCGCCTTGGCGGGCACGCCCGGCCCCGTGTCGGAGACCTCGATGATCGCGGTCGTCCCCTCCCGCCGGCCGAAAACGCGGACGTGATGGCCGCCGTTGGCGCCCTTGGCGTCATCCGGCATGCCCTCGATCGCCTGCACGGCGTTGCGCGCCAGATTGAGCAGGACACGGAACAACTGGTCGGGATCGGCGTCGACGCGCATGTCCGCCGGCACGGCATCGATCCATGCGATCGGCGTGTCGGCGCCAAGCCCCAGCGAATCGCGAACCTCGTCGAGGATCGCCCTCAGCGCCACGCGCTTGCGCACGGGGGCGGCCTCCTGCGCGCGGCCATAGGACAAGGTCGACTGGCAATAGGCGATCGCCCGCTCCAGCGTGCGCATCAGCTTGGGCGCGAAGCGCTGCACCTGCGAATCCTCGACGCCGGCGAGCTGGTCGGAAATGAGCTGGGCCGAGGCGAGCAGATTGCGCAAATCGTGGTTGATCTTGGACACCGCCAGCCCCAGCGCGGCGAGCCGGCTCTTCTGGTTGAGCATCGAAACCAGGTCGCGCTGCATGGCCGCGAGCTCGCGCTCGGCCACGCCGATCTCGTCGCGTCGGTCGGACGGCGCGATGATGCGCGTCGGGCTTTCGGGATCGGCGTGAAAGCCGACCAGGTTCGACGTGATCCGCCGCATCGGCCGCACGAACAGATAATGCAGCGCGAGGTAGACCAGCGAAGCCGTGACGATGGAAATGACGAGCGAGAGCAGAAGAATGTTGGCCGAATAGCGCAGCATCGCCTCGCGCAGCGGCGGCTCGTCGAGAACGACCTCGACGAATTGCCCGCCCTCGGGCGCGGGGCCGACGACGCGCATGACGCCGTTGCCGCCGACGGTGAGCATCGTGAAGGCGTCGACAATCGCCCGCCAGGCCGAGGCCGAACGGATGTCGACGTCGTTGTCGACCGCGGCCGGCAGATTGACGGCGGCGAGCAAGCGCCGCTCCTGGCCCTTCTTCATCGCGACGGCCCGAGCGCCGACGCTTTGGAGGATCTGGCGGATCAGGCCCTCCGGCAGCGTTCCGTCCGGCGCGGCGTCGAGCACCAGGGCCGCGGTGTGGGCGGCCGCGAGCCGGTCGCGCAGCCAACTCTCCCGGAAATTGGCGATCGAGGGAACATAGATCGCGACTTCCGCGATCATCACGAACAGGATCGTCAGGAGCAGCAGTTTGCTCGACAGGCCGAACAGCGGGCGCGTGGCCGCCGGCCGCTCGGCGTCCGGCTCTTTCGCATCGGATGGCGACACATCGCGCTCGGTCAAATCAGCTCCAGACCAACGAAGGAATTTTCAGGTCCGCGTCACACCCCGCGCGCCGCCAATAGACCATCATATCCCGTGAAGGAATGCCGAAAAATGCAAGGCGGCTTTTTGAGAAAACATGCGCTGTCGGCCCGCCCGCCCCGCATCGCCCTCGGGCGATGATCTTGGATCGATTCGGGACCGGAATCACGCGATCCCGCGCATTCGCTCGGACATGGCGGACTTTTCTCGCGCGGGGTGGAAACGCGGCGGATTCCGGGGTTTCAGGCGAACCGCGTCGCGAAGGCGGCTTCCGCACTCGCCGGATTTTCCCTAGCCGAACCGGCGCAAAAAGCCGATGACGCGGCGCGCCAAGGGACCGGTAAGGCCGGGGACGAAATAGCCGACCGCCGCCTTGCGGCCGATTTCGGCAAGGCTCGGATAGGGCATCAGCGCGGCCGCGAGCGCGCCGATCCTCAGTCCACGGCTGATCGCCAGCGACCAGACGCCGATCAGCTCGCCGGCGCCCGGCCCGACAATGGTCGCGCCGAGGATTTTGCCGCGCGATGTCGTGACGATCTTGATCCGCCCCTCGCTCGCGCGCTCGGCCCGGGCAAGATCGTTGTCGGCGAACGCGGCCCGCAGCACCCGCACGCGAAACCCTTCCGCGCGCGCCCGCGCCTCGGTACGCCCGACATGCGCGAGCTCGGGCTCCGTCCGCGTCACCCACGGCACGACCCGGCGCGCGGCGTTGACCGGCATGCGGAACAGCGCGTTGCGCAGGACGAGACCGGCCTGATCGTGTGCGACATTGGAAAAGAGCATCCCGCCATTCACGTCGCCGATCGCATAGACGCGCCGGTTGGTCGTGCGCAGTCCGGCGTCGACCTTGATGCCCGCGGCGTCGAAGGCGATGCCGGCGCGGTCGAGACCGAGGCCCGTGACATTGGGACGGCGGCCGGTGGCGATGAGAAGATGGCTGCCGCCGACGGTTCGCGCGACGCCCTCGCGCATGATGGAAACCTCGACGCCCGCGGCATCGCCCCGAATGCCGGTGACGGCTGCGCCGTCGAACAGCGCGATGCCCTCGGCGGCGAGCGCCGAAAGCACGATGTTGACGCATTCGGGGTCGTCCTTGGCGAGCGGCCTGCCGGCGTCGATCACGCTGACCTGCGAGCCGAGACGGGAAAACGCCTGCGCCAGCACGAGACCGACCGACCCCGCGCCGATGACGACGAGGCGCGCGGGCAGGGTCTCGACCGCGAAGATCGTATCATTGGTGAGAAACGGCGTCTGGCCGAGCCCGGGGAAGGGCGGAATATCCGGCGACGATCCGGTCGCCACGATGAACCGCCGCGCCCGCACCTCGACATCGCCGGCAACGACCGTCGCCGGATCGACGAAGCGCGCCGCGGCGTTGATCACGCGCACGCCGAGCCCCTCGAAACGCTCGCGCGAATCATGCGGCGCGATCGCGGCGATGACGGACCGGACATGGGCGCGCACCTTCTCGAAGTCGACGATCGGCGTCGCGGCTATTCCGAAATCGGCGGCCATGCGCGCGCGCTGGGCACGATGGGCGGCCGCGACCAGGGCCGATGACGGCACGCAGCCGGCATTGAGGCATTCCCCGCCCATGCGATCCTTTTCGATCATCACCACCGGCACGCCCAGCATGGCGGCTCCGGCCGCGGCCGTAAGCCCGCCCGCGCCGGCGCCGATGACGCAGAGATCGGGGCTCAGCCGCTCGCTCATGGCGCGACCCGGCCGGCGTCGGCGGCGTTTCGCCGCGCCCGCAGGCGCCGCACGACGATCGGCACCAGCGCCAGCACCGCGAGCGCGACCAGGCCGGCGATCACTTGCGGGGAGACGAGCGCGCCGGCGTCGAACGCGATGTCGCAAGGCCCCTCCTGTCGTTCCTTGCAGGCCGCGAGCGCCGATGCGTGTCGTTCGATGACGTGGTCGAGGCCCGCGCCGATGAAGGCGAAGGCGAAGGTCGCCGGCGCCATGCCGAGGATCGAGGCGACGACGAAGGTCGTCAGGCGCACTTCGCAGAGCGCGGGCACCAGATTGACAAGATAGAAGGGAAAGGCGGGCGCGAGCCGCAGGAACAGAAGATAGTGGAAGGCGTCGCGCCGGAATTCGTCCGACAGGCGCGCCGCGAGAGAGCCCGCGCGACGGGCCATGACCGAACCGAAGGCCGAGCGGGTGGCGAGAAAGATCAGCGTGCCGCCCGCCGTGGCCGCGACCAGGGCGGCCGTGCCGCCGACCAGGGGGCCGAACATCAGGCCGCCGGCGACCGTGAGCACCAACGCGCCCGGCAGACCGACGCCGGTCGCGACGGCGTAGACCGCGACATAGGCCGAAACGGCGGCGACGGGATGATGGGCGACGAAGAACTCGACGCGCGCCCATTCCCGCGCGAGCCAGTCCCAGGCGAGCGTCTTGTGCAAATCGAACGCGACCGCGAGAAGCGCGGCCACGCCGATCAGCGCGAGCGGCCCGTAGCGCCGCGCCCAGGCAGCGGGACAATCGGCCCGCGCGCCGGTCGGCGAAACGTCCGCCGCGTCCGTTTGAGACCGGTTGTCAGGCTCCAAAATTGTCCTTCCCCGGCATCGCTCCCCCGCCTCGTTCCCGCCGCCCCGGCGGCGCGCCATCGCGCCTCGCCCCGGGCGCGCAGAACGAACCGCAGAACTCCTAACACTAGCCGGCGATGCGAACGCCCTGACAATTTGAAATCTCACACGAAATTGAGGCCCGCGTGACCTCGGCGCGGTCGGCGGCGGGAGCGATCGGCGGCGGCGGTCCGGTCCAAGGGCGCGACATTGACGAACCGGGGGAGGCTCCCGTATAAGCCCGACCAATTGTGTCCGGGGCTCCCACGTTCGGGAGCGATCCGTATTGGCGGCTCGCGCCGAGCCTCATGCCGGGTCGATGGCGCCGGACCCTTACCCTGACCATTGTCGACATGCCTGGCGCTTCGCCCGGCCAGCGGAGAACGACCCGTGAAGCGGACCTATCAACCGAGCAAATTGGTGCGCAAGCGCCGCCACGGATTTCGCGCCCGCATCGCGACGAAGGGGGGCCGCAAGGTCATTTCCGCGCGTCGCGCCAGGGGCCGCAAGCGTCTCAGCGCCTGATCGCCGGCTCCATACCCTATTCCCATGGAACGCATCCGGCGCCGGGCGGACTTTCTCGCCGCCGCCGGCGCGGCTCGCGCGGGCACGCCGGCTTTCACGGTTCAATCGAGGTCGCGAGACGACAAAGGACGGACGCGCGTCGGTTTCACGGTCACGCGCAAGGTCGGCACCGCGGTCGAACGCAACCGCATCCGCCGCCGCCTGCGCGCATTGATCGGCCGTCTCGACCAGGCGCGACTGGCGCGCGCGCGTGATCTGGTTCTCGTCGGCCGGCGCGCCGCGCTGAGCCGCGAATTCGACGTCATGCTGGACGATCTGCGATCGGCGCTCGACCGTCTCGACGAAAGCCGCGCCGGCAAACCCCCTTCCCGGCGCGCCGCCACCACGGCGCCGGAGAAAAACGATGCGAGCTGAGCGATGAACGAATACCGCAACACCATCCTGGCCGTCGTCCTTTCGGCGATCGTCCTGCTCGCCTGGCAGTATTTCTTCATCGTGCCCCAGAGCGAACGCCAGCGCGGCGCCGAGCAGGCCAAGACCTCGCAGGTCGCGCCCGCGCCGCAAGCCCCGGCGATACCGGGCGCGGCACCTTCCGGCGCCGCGGCGCCGCAGGCCCCCTCGGCCCCGCCGACGCCGGGCCAACCTCCGACCCAGGCCCAGGCCCCGGCGAGCCCGCCATCGGTCGGCGGCCCGGCGCCCGTCACCCGCGCCGCCGCGCTCGCTGCCTCGCCGCGCGTCAGAATCGAGACCCCGCGCCTGACCGGCTCGATCGCGCTGAAGGGCGGTCGCATCGACGATCTTTCCTTCGTGCGATATCGGGAAAACGTCGATCCGAAATCCGCCGCGATCGATCTTCTTTCGCCGTCGGGCGCGCCGCACCCGTTCTATGCGGAATTCGGATGGGTGGCCGCCGCCGGCAGCGCCACCAAGATGCCGGACGCCAATTCGCTGTGGCGGGTGGAGGGCTCGGCGAACCTGACGCCAACGAACCCGGTCACGCTCGTCTTCGACAATGGCGAGGGCCTGACCTTCCGTCGCACCATCGCGATCGACGAATTCTACCTCTTCACCATCAAAGACGAGGTCACCAACACCGGCGCGGCCGCGGCCACGCTCTATCCCTTCGGCCTCATCTCGCGCCACGGCACGCCGCAAGTGTCGGGCTATTACATCCTGCATGAAGGCCTGATCGGCGTGCTCGGCGACCAGGGATTGCAGGAAATCTCGTACAAGACGATCGAGGAGAAGAAATCGAACGTCTTCAAGGTCACCAATGGCTGGTTCGGCATCACCGACAAATATTGGGCGGCGACCCTGTTGCCGCCGACCGACGCGGCGATGCAGGCGCGCTTTTCCTCCGGCGCGATCGGGACGACCAAGACCTACCAGACCGACTATCTGCTCGACGCGCAGACCGTGGCCCCCGGCGCGACGGCCGTCTCCACCGCGCGCCTCTTCGCCGGCGCCAAGGAAGTCGGCGTCGTCGACACCTACGACAAGACGCTCAAGCTCAACCGCTTCGAGCTGCTGATCGACTGGGGTTGGTTCTACTTCATCACCAAGCCGATGTTCTGGGCGATCGACTGGCTCTATCGCTTCCTCGGCAATTTCGGCCTCGCCATCCTCGCGGTGACGGTGCTGATCAAGCTCGCCTTCTTCCCGCTCGCCAACAAGTCCTACGCCTCGATGGCCAAGATGAAGGCGGTGCAGCCGCAGATCGCGGCGCTGCGCGAGCGCTTCGCCGACGACAAGATGAAGCAGCAGCAGGAGATGATGGAGATCTACAAGCGCGAGAAGATCAATCCGCTCGCGGGCTGCCTGCCGATTCTGATCCAGATTCCGGTGTTCTTCTCGCTCTACAAGGTGCTGTTCGTCACCATCGAGATGCGGCACGCGCCGTTCTACGGCTGGATCAAGGATCTGTCCGCGCCGGACCCGACCAACCTGTTCAACCTGTTCGGCCTGCTGCCGTTCGATCCGACGCAGATTCCCGTGTTCGGCGCCTTCCTCTGGCTCGGCGTCTGGCCGCTGATCATGGGCATCACGATGTGGGTGCAGATGAAGCTCAACCCGCCGCCGCCCGATCCGACGCAGCAGATGATCTTCGCCTGGATGCCGGTGGTCTTCACCTTCATGCTGGCGTCGTTCCCGGCCGGACTGGTGATCTACTGGGCCTGGAACA
Source organism: Xanthobacteraceae bacterium (assembly GCA_041918675.1). Classification (GTDB taxonomy): domain Bacteria; phylum Pseudomonadota; class Alphaproteobacteria; order Rhizobiales; family Xanthobacteraceae; genus SCUB01. The sequence continues at coordinate 165,543 of JAYRVF010000003.1, read as the reverse complement.
ACCTGCTCTCGGTCGCCCAGCAGGCCGCGATCATGAAAAAGCACGGCACCAAGATCGAGCTGTTCGACAATGTGAAGACGGCCCTTTCCCGCGCCAAGAAGCCGGACTGACGGCCGCCGCCGCGCGGCCGGCGATCTCGCGCGCGCAAGGTGGATGAGCGCCCATGGCCGCGATCAGCGACGAGGCCGCGATGGAGAGCGGGCGCAGACTTTTCGCCGGCGACTGGCGATTCCACTGGGCGGCGAGCTCGGTCGCCTCGCTGCCGCCGGCGAGCGGCGTCGAGATCGCCTTCGCCGGACGTTCCAATGTCGGCAAGTCGAGCCTCATCAACGCGCTGACGGGACGCTCGGCGCTGGCGCGCACCTCGCGCACGCCCGGCCGCACCCAGGAGCTGATCTTCTTCGCCGGGCCGCCCGGGGCCGGGCTGACGCTGGTCGACATGCCGGGCTACGGCTATGCCGCGGCGGCCAAGTCCAAGGTCGCGGCCTGGACCTCGCTCATTCACGACTACCTGCGCGGCCGCGCCAATCTCGCGCGCGTCTATGTGCTGATCGACGCCCGCCATGGCCTGAAGGAGACCGACACGGACGTGCTGTCGACGCTCGATGCGGCCGCGGTGAGCTATCAGCTCGTCCTGACCAAGGCCGACGAAGTCAAGGCCGACGCGCTCGGCGCGCGCCTCTCGGCGACCGAGGCCGCGCTCGCGGCCCATCCGGCGGCCTTTCCCGGCGTGCTCGCGACGTCGGCGCGCGCGGGCACGGGCATCCCGGAACTGCGCGCCGCCGTCGCCGGCCTGCTGGCGGGCCGCGACCGTTGACCCGAACGGCAAGGGGCGCTTTTCATCCGGCCGCGAAACGCGTTAGAACGCCGCCACGCTTGTCATAGGAAATGCCATCGTTTTTACCGCTCCCCATGCCGACAGCCGGCCGGAACACGCCATGACCGCCAAGCCCACGATCAGCCCGCAAGACCAGGCCCGCATCCTCTCCGAGGCGCTGCCGCACATGCAGCGCTACGACGAGGAAACCGTGGTGATCAAATATGGCGGCCACGCCATGGGCGAGGAGAATCTGGCGCGCATCTTCGCGCGCGACATCGTGCTCCTGGAGCAGACCGCGATCAATCCGGTGGTGGTCCATGGCGGCGGCCCGCAGATCGCGGCGATGCTCAAGCGTCTCGGCATCAAGTCCGAATTCGCCGGCGGCCTGCGCATCACCGACGCCGCCACGATCGAGATCGTCGAGATGGTGCTGGCCGGCTCGATCAACAAACAGATCGTCGCCCACATCAACGAGGCCGGCGGCAAGGCGGTCGGCCTCTGCGGCAAGGACGGCAATCTCGTCACCGCGCGCAAGGTGACGCGCCAGGTCGTCGATCCGCAAACCGGCGCGGAGAAGGTCGTCGATCTCGGCTTCGTCGGCGAGCCCGACAAGGTCGACGTGATGGTGCTCAACCAGATGCTCGGCCGCGAACTCATTCCGGTGCTGGCGCCGCTGGCGACATCGGCCAGCGGGGAGACCTACAACGTCAACGCCGACACATTCGCCGGCGCCATCGCCGGCGCGCTGAAGGCCAAGCGCCTGCTGCTGCTCACCGACGTGCCCGGCGTGCTCGACAAATCGAAGCAACTCATCGAGGAATTGTCGGTCGCCGACGCGCGCAAGCTCATCGCCGACGGCACCATTTCCGGCGGCATGATCCCGAAGGTGGAGACCTGCATCTACGCGCTCGAGCAAGGCGTCGAGGGCGTGGTCATCATCGACGGCAAGGTGGAGCACGCGGTGCTGCTCGAACTGTTCACCGACCACGGCGCCGGCACGCTGATCCACCGGTGAGGCGATCGCGCCGGCGGCCTCGCGACGTGACTGTTTCGCCAACCACGCGACGGAGAACGGTGCTGACGCCGACCAGCCGAATGTCGCGGCGTGGAGCCGCCCTCGCCTTCGCCGCCGCCTTGGCGCCGTGGATGGGGTCGGTCGCGCCGGCGCGGGCCGATCTGAAGCTGTGCAACCGCATGAGCTACGCGGTCGAGGCCGCCATCGGCATCGAGCATGGCGGCGCGACCGCCACGCGCGGCTGGTTCCGGCTCGATCCGGCCAAGTGTCGCGTCGTGGTGCAAGGCGAGATCGCGGCCGAGCGGCTGCTGCTGCACGCGCGCGTGCTGCCGGTCTACGGCGCCGCGCCGGCGCCGCAAGGAGGAACGGTGCCGCTGTGCGTCGCCTCGGGCAATTTCGTCATCGCCACCGCGCGCCAATGCCATGGCGCGCACACGCCCGCCCCGTTCAGCGAGATCGTGCCGTCGAAGCAGGAAGACGGCGCCCATGTCGCCTATCTCGCCGAGGAGAACGAATATGACGACGAAGGCGCGCGCCTTGCCGGCATTCAGCGGCTCCTCGTCGTCGCCGGCTACGACGCCCAGCCGATCGACGGCGTCGACGGACCGAAGACCCAGGCCGCGCTGGCGAAGTTTCTCGCCGATCACGGGCTCGACGCCAACGTGCTCGCCGGAAACGACGCCTTCGACCGGCTGATCGACGCCGTTCAGGCGCCGAAGAAGTCGGCGGCCGGCTCCGGCCTTGCCTGGTGCAACGACACGCCCTACCGCGTCATGGCCGCGGTCGGCGTCGACGCCGGCCAGTCGGTCGTCACGCGCGGCTGGTACCGCGTCGAGCCCGGCAAATGCGCCAACGCCGATGTCGGCGGACAACCGCGACGCGTCTTCTCCTTCGCCGAGGCGGTCGACGCCGAAGGGCGCCCGCTCATCGTCGCCGGCAGGCCGCTGCAATGGGGCGGCGGCACCATCCTGTGCACGCGCGACACCAAGTTCGAAATCAACGACCACGCCGATTGCGCGACCGCCGGACTGGCGGCGGCGGGCTTCGTCGCGATCACGGCCGACGACGCGCGGACCGTGCGCCTGAAGATGCCGCGATGACCGACGCCCGCGACCGCCTGCGGCCGCCGCCGCCCCGCGCGTTCTCCCATGTCGAGACCTGGGTGTTCGATCTCGACAACACGCTTTATCCGCATCACATCAATCTGTGGCAGCAGGTCGACGTGCGCATCCGCGAATTCGTCGCCGAGTTTCTCAAGGTTTCGGACGAGGAAGCCTTCCGCGTCCAGAAGGACTATTACCGCCGCTACGGCACGACCATGCGTGGCCTGATGATCGAGCACGGGCTGCGCTCGGACGACTTCCTCGATTACGTCCACCTCATCGATCATTCGCCGCTGGAGCCGAACCCGGCGCTCGGCGCCGCGATCGAGCGCCTGCCGGGTCGCAAACTCATCCTGACCAACGGTTCGCGCGATCACGCCCGGAAGGTTCTGGAGCGGCTGGAGATCGATCCGCATTTCGAGGACGTCTTCGACATCATCGCGGCCGAGCTCGAGCCCAAGCCGGCGCCGGCGACCTATCAGCGGTTCCTTTCCCGCCACGCGGTCGATCCCGGACGCGCGGCGATGTTCGAGGATCTCGCCCGCAACCTGGTCACGCCGCGCGCGCTCGGCATGACCACGGTTCTCGTCGTCCCCGACGGAACCAAGGAAGTCGTGCGCGAGGATTGGGAAATGGAAGGCCACGACGCGCCGCATGTCGATTACGTCACCGACGACCTCGAGGCGTTCCTACGCCTGATCGGGGCGTGAGCCGGCGTCCGCGCGGGCGGACCTTCCCACATGGTTCAATCTTGACTCGCGGGGCGCGAGCCGTGACAAACATGGCTTCCCGCGCAACCTTTCAGGATCGCCGATGTCCCGCACCGCTCTGGAAACGACAATCAATGCCGCGTTCGACGCCCGCGACGGCGTCACCGCCGCGACCAAAGGCGAGGTTCGCGACGCGGTCGAGAGCGCGCTCGCGCTGCTCGACCAGGGCGAGGCGCGCGTGGCCGAGCCCGGCGCCGACGGCAAGTGGAAGGTCAACCAATGGCTGAAGAAGGCCGTCCTCTTGTCCTTCCGCCTCAACGACATGAGCGTCATTCCGGGCGGTCCCGGCAAGGCCACCTGGTGGGACAAGGTGCCGTCGAAATTCGACGGCTGGGGCGAGGCGGAGTTCAAGCAAGCCGGCTTCCGCGCCGTGCCCGGCTGCATCGTGCGCCGCTCGGCCTATATCGCGCCCGGGGCGGTGCTGATGCCCTGCTTCCTCAATCTTGGCGCACGCGTTGATTCCGGCGCGATGATCGACACCTGGGCGACGGTCGGCTCCTGCGCCCAGATCGGCAAGAACGTGCACCTGTCCGGCGGCGCCGGCATCGGCGGCGTGCTGGAGCCGCTGCAGGCCAGCCCCGTGATCATCGAGGACAACTGCTTCATCGGCGCGCGCGCGGAGGTCGCCGAGGGCGTGATCGTGCGCGAGGGCTCGGTGCTGTCGATGGGCGTCTATCTCGGCGCCTCGACCAAGATCGTCGACCGCGAGACCGGCGAGACGTTCATGGGCGAGGTGCCGCCCTATTCCGTCGTCGTGTCGGGCACGATGCCGGGCAAGCCGATGAAGAACGGCCAGCCCGGCCCCAATCTCTATTGCGCCGTCATCGTCAAGCGCGTCGACGAGAAGACCCGGTCCAAGACGAGCATCAACGAGTTGTTGCGGGATTAGGCGAACGGGACCACGCTCCCCACTGGCCCGCCGGCATCAAGGCATGGTATGCGGGGCCGATGACCGACGCCCTCTCGCTCGCCCGCGATCTGCTGCGCTGTAATTCGGTGACGCCCGCCGATGGCGGCGCGTTGGGCGTCGTCGAGCGGGCGCTGCAAGCCGCCGGATTCGACACGCACCGCGTCACCTTCGGCGAGGCGGGCACGGCCGACATCGACAATCTCTATGCCCGCATCGGCGACGGCGGACCCCATCTCTGCTTCGCTGGCCACACCGATGTCGTGCCGCCCGGCAACGACGCGGCGTGGTCGCACGCGCCCTTCGCCGCCGAGACGGCCGACGGCATGCTGTTCGGCCGCGGCGCGGTCGACATGAAGGGCGCGATCGCCTGCGCGGTCGCCGCCGCGATCGATCACGTCAAGGCGCGCGGCCGGCCGAAGGGCTCGATCTCCTTCCTCATCACGGGCGACGAGGAAGGCATCGCCGTCAACGGCACGGTGAAACTGTTGCGCTGGGCGGCCGAGCGCGGCGAGAAATTCGACCATTGCCTGGTCGGCGAGCCGAGCAACGTGATGGAGCTCGGCGATTGCATCAAGGTCGGCCGGCGCGGCTCCCTCAACGGATTGTTGACCGTCGACGGCAAGCAGGGCCATGTCGCCTATCCGGATCGCGCCGACAATCCGATCCGCGGCATCGTCGCGCTCATCGCCGCGCTCAACGCCGAGCCGCTCGACCGCGGCACGGCGCATTTCGACGCCTCCAATCTCGAATTCACCTCCGTCGACGTCGGCAATCCGACCGTCAACGTGATCCCGGCGCGGGCGAGCGCGCGCTTCAACATCCGCTACAACGACACCCACACGCGGGCGTCGCTGCGCGCGCTGGTCGAGACCCGCGCGACGAAGGCGGCGGGCGAGGCGATCCGCTGGCGCATCGATTGGGAACCGTCGAACGCCGAGGTTTTCCTGACGCGGCCGGGACCCTTCACCGACCTCGTCGTCGACGCGATCCATGCCGTCACCGGCCGCAAGCCCGATCTCAACACCAAGGGCGGCACGTCGGACGCGCGCTTCATCGCCCAATATTGCCCGGTGCTCGAATTCGGCCTGGTCGGGCAGACCATGCACCAGGTCGACGAACGCGTCAGCATCGCCGACATCGCGGCGCTGACGCGAATCTATCGCGGCGTGCTGGAGCGCTATTTCGCCGGCGGCGGCGCCTGAAATCAGGAGCCGATCCCCATCCGCGCGAGCAGTCGGTCGCGCAGGATGAACTGGTGGTGAAGCGCGCCGGCGGTATGCAGCACGAAGAGCGCGACCATCAGCCTGCCGCCGAGACCATGCGGCACGCGCGGCGGAAACTTGGTGAAATCCGGCAGCAAACCGCCCGCGTCGCCGAACAGGATCGCGCCGGCGCCAGACAATACCATCATGCCGATGCCGCTCGCCGCCATCCCCAGCGTCACGATATAGAATAGGACATGCACCACGCGCGCGAGCCCATTTTGCAGCGACGACGCGCCGGCGACCGGCGGGGGCTTGGTGTCGGCGAACGCCCACCAGGCGATGCGGGCCAGCGTCAGCAGCAGCACGAGTAGTCCGCCAACGACGTGAAAGCGAAGGACGCCCGCCTTCATCGCGGCGTCGCTCAGATTGGCCGCGCGGAAGCCCGAGATCAGCAAGCCGAGAATGAGCGCGGCCGCGACCCAGTGAATGACGATGGCGACCGCCCCGTAGCGATCAGCGTCGCTTTTAATCCGCATGGTCCGACTTTCCTTATCTCCGATTGGCGATTGGCCGCGACGCGCGGCTTCGGCTCTCACGTCAGCCCCGGCTTCGGGGCCTTTGTTCGTTGCGCCGCGATCGTTGCGCAGGGATCGACGCGCGGGGATCGACGCGCGGGGATCGACGCGCGGGGATCGACGCGCGGGGATCGACGCGGCCGACACCATGACCGCCCGTGAAGTCCAACAATGACAGCATGCTGACCGGCCGAATCCGCGCTGTCAACGTTCGAAATCGCGCGGCTGCCGCTCGCGCACCGCGCGTCTCAATAATCCACGCGCATCAGATAGAGCCCGTCCGGCGGCGCGACGACGCCGCAAGCCGCGCGGTCGCGCGCGGCGAGCGCGGCGGAAAGATCGTCGCGGCTCCAGCGCCCCTCGCCGACCCAGGCAAGCGAGCCCACCATCGATCGCACCTGATTGTGAAGGAACGAACGCGCCGAGGCGAAGACGGTGACGCGCTCGCCGTCGCGCACGACGTCGAGCCGATCGAGCGTTTTCAACGGCGACTTGGCCTGGCACTCGGTCGAGCGGAAGGTGGTGAAATCGTGCTTGCCGACGAGCAGCTGGGCGGCCTCGTGCATCGCCTCGACATCGAGATGCCGGGCCAGGCGCCAGGCGCGGCCGCGCGCGAGCGTCAGGTCGGCGCGGCGGTTGATGAGGCGATAGTGATAATGCCGCTTGACCGCGGAAAAGCGCGCGTCGAAAGAATCCGGGACCACCTCGGCGGCGAGCACCGCCACCGGATGCGGACGCGCATGGGCGTTGATGGCGTCGCGCAATTTGCCGGGCGCCCAGGCGCGCCCGATATCCACATGCGCCACCTGCCCCAGCGCGTGGACCCCGGCATCGGTCCGCCCGGCGCCATGCACGCGCGTATGACCTCCGGTCGCGGCGGCGGCGGCCCGTTCCAGGATACCTTGGACCGATAAACCATTCTCCTGAATTTGCCATCCGACGAACGGCGCGCCATCATATTCCAGTGTAAGCTTGTATCGGGTCACGATTGACACACCTCAACGAGACGTCCGCGCGGCCCCTTGATAATAACGGAAGTGGGCTGGAGGTGAACGGCATGAAACGGGAGTTCAAGAGCCAAATCATCAAGTTGCTCGACGCGTACCGCATCATGGCGATCGCGACGAACCGCGCCGATGGCTGGCCGCAGAACACGATGGTCGGTTACGTCAATGACGGACTCATCATCTACACATTCGTCGCCCGCGACAGCCAGAAGTTCCTCAATATCAGCTACGATTCGCGCGTTTCGATCGCCATCGCCAACGACGTGCCGCAGCCCCTGCTGATCAAGGGCCTGTCGATCGCCGCGCGCGTGGTCGTCGCCGAGGACAAGGGCGAATTCGATCACGCCCAGGCGCTGCTGGTGAAGCGCTATCCCGAATACAAGATCATGCCGTCGCCGAACCAGGCGGCCGTCGCGCTGCTGCGCATCACGCCGGAAATCGTGTCCGTGCTCGATTATTCCAAGGGCTTCGGCCACGCCGACCTCGTGCGCGTGACCGCGGCCGATCTCGAGGAGTTCATCGAGTCGCGGCGTCACCATTGGGCGAGCCACCCGACGCATTAGCGCGTTTCACGGCGAGACCGATGTGTCTCGCCGAAACGAAACCCTCCGGATTCCGAAGCCTTGAGCGAATCCTGATCGCAAGAGCGGATTTTGCTTTCGCGGGATTTGCTCCGGCACGCATGGCTTGCGATTTCTCGCCGCTTCGGCGGTAGTCGGAAACTCCCATATGCGCGACCATGCGTTCGAGCTTGGGCGCGACCTTGGGCGCGAGCTTGGGCGCGAGCTTGGGCGCGATGATCCGCCACGGCGTTCCGAAGCGCCGATCCGCGCGCTGGCCGGCGCGTCAGCCGACGCGCTCCCCCGCGCGCAGAAGCGTGCCGCGCAGAAATTCCTCCGCCGACATCGCCTGCCGCCCGGCCCGTTGCAGTTCGACGATGCGGACCGCGCCGTCGCCGCAGGCGATCGTCAGCCGGTCGTCGAGCACCGTCCCCGGCGCGCCGGAGCCCGGCGCTCGCTCCGTCCGCAATACCTTCACGCGCACCGGCGCGCCCTCGCCTTTCCACTCGAACCACGCGCCGGGAAACGGGGAAAGGCCGCGGCAATGATCGTGGACCTCGCGCGCGCCGCGCGACCAGTCGATGCGCGTCTCGGACTTCTCGATCTTGGCCGCGTAGGTGACGCCGGCATCCGGCTGCGGGACGAGCGTGATCGCGCCCACTTCCAGCGCGCCCATGGCCCGCGCCATCAGTTCGGCGCCGAGCGGGGCGAGCGCGTCGTGGAGATCGCCGGCCGTCATGTTCTCGCCGATCGGCAGCCGCGCCGTCATCGCGACGGCGCCGGTATCGAGCCCGGCCTCCATCCTCATCACCATCACGCCGCTTTCGCGATCGCCCGCCATCACCGCGCGGTTGATCGGCGCCGCGCCGCGCCAGCGCGGCAACAGCGAGGCGTGAAGATTGAAACAGCCGCGCGGCGCCGCGTCGAGGATCGCCTGGGGCAATATCAGGCCGTAGGCGACGACGCAGGCCGCGTCGGCGCGATGCGCGCGAAATTCGGCGAGCGCGGCCTCGTCGCGCAGCGTCCTCGGCGTCAGCACCGGCAGGCCGAGGCGTCGCGCCTCGATCTCGACCGGCGAGGGCTGCATCGCCATGCCGCGCCCGGCCGGTTTCGGCGCGCGGGTATAGACCGCGGCGATGTCATGGCCGCCCGCAGCCAGCGCACGCAGCGTCGGCACCGCGAATTCCGGCGTACCCATGAAGATCAGTCGCAGCGCCATGGCGCGGCCCCGCCCGTCGCGACGTTCGCCGCCGCGCGCCTCATTCGGCGGCGCGCCGGGCCGCCTTGGTGAATTTCTTGATGGCGCGTTCCCGTTTCAGACGGGAGAGGTGATCGATAAACAGCACGCCCTCGAGATGGTCGATTTCGTGCTGGATGCAGGTCGCGAACAGGCCCTCGGCGTCTTCCTCGCGCACCTTGCCGTCGAGATCGGTGTAGCGCAACCGCACCCGCGCCGGCCGCTGAACCTCCTCGTAATATTCCGGCACCGACAGGCAGCCTTCCTCATAGGGAACCGTGTCCTGCGAGGCGGAAAGAATTTCCGGATTGATGAAGACGCGCGGCTGCTTTTCGCCTTCGGTCTTCGACAGGTCCATGGTGATGATGCGCAGCGGAACGCCGACCTGGATGGCGGCGAGCCCGATGCCCGGCGCGCGGTACATCGTTTCGAACATGTCGGCGACGAGCGCCCGGATCTCGCTCGTGACGGCGGCGACCGGAGCCGATTTCTGGCGCAACCGGTCGTCGGGAATGCAGAGAATGTCGCGAACAGCCATGGCTGCGCATGTAAGCTGGCGTTCCGGTCGGGTCAATCCGGGGTTGGGGCGGCCAAATCCGCAGCCCGAACAGCGCCCGCCTCCTCGCGCGGCATCGCCCGGTCCGGCGCCGGCGTTCCCTATTCGTTCGCCAGCCCTCGCGAATCGTTGTACAAGGATCGGATGGGTGAAGTTCTCTTCGTGATCGACAATACCCCCGTCACCGTCGGCATGGCGATCCTGGCGGCCGCCGGCATCGCGTTTCTCGCCTTCGTCATTCTTGCCGTGATCGTCACGCGCGCCCTGCGCGCCAGCCACGACAACTTCCTGCGGCAGGCGCTGCGCTCCGAGGAAGTAGAGGACCGCCTGAGCGACATCGCCCGCGTCCAGGCGGAGACCACCGGCCGCGTCCACTCCATGGGCGAGGCGCTCTCCGGGCGGCAGGCCGAACTTTCCCGCTCCGTCAGCGAGCGGCTCGACGCCGTCACCCACCGCGTCGGCCAGTCGATCGAACAGACCGCGCGCCACACCGTGGAGAGCCTGCGCGCGCTGCACGAGCGTCTCGCCGTCATCGACAACGCGCACAAGAACCTCACCGACCTCACCGCGCAGGTGACGACGTTGCGCGACGTGCTCGCCAACAAGCAATCGCGCGGCGCCTTCGGCCAGGCGCGGATGGAGGCGATCGTGCGCGACGGCTTGCCGAAGGGCGCGTACGAATTCCAATACACGCTTTCCAATAACAAGCGCCCCGACTGCGTCGTGTTCCTGCCCGACGGCCGCCCGCTCGCGATCGACGCCAAGTTTCCGCTGGAGGCGATCACCGCGCTGCGCGAGGCGCGCGGCGAGGAGGAGAAGAAATCCGCCGGCCAGCGCGTGCGCCAGGACGTGTCGCGCCATGTCGGCGACATCGCGGCGAAATATCTGATCCCCGGCGAGACGCAGGAAATGGCGCTGATGTTCGTGCCCTCGGAATCGGTCTACGCCGACATTCACGACGGCTTCGACGATCTGGTGCAGAAGGCCTATCGCGCCCGCGTCGTGCTGGTCTCGCCCTCGCTGCTGATGCTCGCGATCCAGGTGATGCAGCAGATCATGAAGGACGCCCGCATGCGCGAGGCGGCCGACCGCGTGCGCGACGAGGTCCTGCATATGATGGACGATCTCGGCCGGCTGCGCGACCGCGTGCTCAAGCTGCAGACCCATTTCGGCCAGGTCAACGAGGACGTGCGGCAGGTGCTGATTTCCGCCGACAAGATCGAGCGGCGCGCCGGCCGCATCGAGGAACTGGACTTCAGCGCGGCCGAGCCCGCGCCCGGCGACGCCGAACGCGCCGATTTGTTTCCGGCCATCTCGCCCCGCCTGCAGGCCGGCGAATGATGACGGTGGCCGGGGCCAGGCAAATCAGCTAGAGCATGACCCGCGCCGGAACGACCGCGACTGGCGCCGCGCGCAACGGATTATCCGATCGGATCATGCCGCAACGGAACACGCCGCAACGGATCAAATCAACGCCGCAGCCGGGCGCCCGCGCCGCGTCGCCTCGCGTCGTCCGCTAGGCCGGCGCGATGGACGGACCGATCGTCGCCGACATCAAGCCGCGCGCGGGATGGCGCGAGACGCTCGCCGTCTATCTGCAGCGCCGCGTGCTCATCGTCATGTTCCTCGGCTTCTCCTCGGGCCTGCCGCTGGCGCTGTCGGGCTCGACGCTGCAGGTGTGGATGCGCGAGGCCGGCGTCGATCTCGGCACCATCGGCCTGTTCGCGCTCGTCGGCACGCCCTACACCCTCAAATTCCTGTGGGCGCCCCTGGTCGACGCGCTGCACGTGCCGCTGCTGACGCGCCGGCTCGGCCGACGGCGCGGCTGGCTGGTGTTCTCCCAGATCCTGCTCATCGCCGCGATCGTTTTGATGGCCTTCAGCGATCCGGCCCGCGGCCCGCTATTCGTCGCCGTCGCCGCGCTTCTGGTGGCGATCGCCTCGGCGACGCAGGACATCGTCGTCGACGCCTTTCGCGTCGAAAGCCTGCCCGAGCCCGAACAGGCCGCCGGCATGGCCTCCTACGTCGCGGCCTATCGCATCGGCATGCTCGTCTCGACCGCCGGCGCGCTGTTCCTCGTCAGCGCCATCGAGGCGAGCGGCGTCGGCAAGGGCGCGGCCTGGATGTGGGGCTATATCGCGATGGCCGCGCTGGTGCTGATCGGCACGGCGACGACATTGGCCGCGTTCGAGCCGCGGCCGGCGGCGGGCGCGGAGAGGATGGCGGACGGCCACGGCGCGCTGGCGCGGGTTCTCCATGCCGCCGTCGGCGCGTTCACCGAATTCCTGACCCGCAAGGACGCGCTCGCGGTGCTCGCCTTCGTCGTGCTGTTCAAATTCACCGACGCGTTTTCCGGCGCGATGACCGCGCCCTTCGTGATCGACATCGGCTTCTCCCGCAACGACTACGCCGCCATCGTCAAGGGCGTGGGCCTGGCCGCGACGCTGATCGGCGGCTTCGCCGGCGGCTTCGTCGCGCGCGCCTATTCGCTGCCCGCCAGCCTGTGGATCGGCGGCGTGGTGCAGGCGCTCGCCAATCTGTCGTTTTCCTGGCTCGCCTTTGTCGGCGTCAACCAATGGGCGCTCGCCTTCGCGATCTCGGCGGAGAACTTCACCAGCGCCATCGGCACGGTGATCTTCGTCGCCTATCTGTCGGCCTTGTGCAAAAGCCCGCTGCATACGGCCACGCAATACGCGCTGCTGACCGCGCTCGCCGCCATCGGCCGGACTTATCTGTCATCGACCGCGGGCTTCGTCGCCAAGATCACCGGCTGGCCGCTGTTCTTCGCGATCTGCGTGCTGGTCGCCGTGCCGAGCCTGGTATTGCTCGCCTGGCTGCAGCGGCGCGGGCACTTCGAGGGGCTCGGCCGGCGCGCCGCCTGAGCGCGCCGTCAGAACAGCGTGCGCTGCCTGATGGCGGCGGCGAGCGTGCCCTCGTCGAGATAATCGAGCTCGCCGCCCACCGGCACGCCATGCGCCAGCCGCGTCACCTTGACGCCGGAATCGCGCAGCAGGTCGGTGATGTAATGCGCCGTGGTCTGGCCGTCGACGGTCGCGTTCAGGGCGAGGATCACCTCGGCGACGACGCTTTCGCGCGCGCGCGAGATCAGCGCGTCGATGGTGAGATCTCCCGGGCCGACGCCGTCGAGCGGCGACAGCGTGCCGCCGAGAACGTGATAGCGCCCGCTCGTCGCCCGCGCGCGTTCGAGCGCCCACAGATCGGCGACGTCGGCGACGACGACGAGGATGCTCGGATCGCGGCGCGGGTCGGCGCATAGCGTGCAGGGGTCGCGGGTGTCGATATTGCCGCAGACGCCGCAGACGCGCACGTTTTCGAGCGCCGCTCGCAGCGCCGACGCCAGCGGCGCCATCAGCGTCTCGCGCTTCTTGATGAGATGGAGCACGGCGCGCCGGGCCGAGCGCGGACCCAGTCCCGGCAGGCGCGCCAGCAACTGGATCAGCCGTTCGATTTCGGGTCCGGCGGTGCTCGTGCTCATGGCGCCTGGCCGCGCGTCCGGGGATTGCGTCAGGGAAGCTTCAGGCCGGCCGGCAGCGACATGCCGCCGGTGATCGCGGCCATTCGTTCCTGCATCACCTGCTCGGCCTTGCGCCGCGCGTCGCCATGCGCCGTCACGATCAAATCCTCGACGACCTCGCGCTCTTCCGGCTTGCACAGGGAAGGATCGATCCGCACCGCCTTCATGTCGCCCTTGGCCGACAGGCGCACCGCGACGAGCCCGCCGCCGGCCTGGCCTTCCACCTCGGTCCGGTCGAGCTCCTCCTGCAGCGCCTGCATCTTCGACTGCAATTGCGCCGCCTGTTTCATCATGCCGAGAAAATCCATCGCCTGTCCTTGCCTTTGATCGGGCGGCGTGATCGCCACCCGCGCCTATTCCTCGCCGGCGCCGCCGTCCTCGAACCATTCCTCGGCCGGGTCGTCGGCCGCGGCATCGGACTCGGTCGTCGCGCCGACACGGCGGACATCGACGATCGCCGCGCCCGGGAACCGCGCCAGCACCGAACGCACACGCGGATCGCCGTGCAATTCGCGCGCGAGTTCCTCCTTGCGCGCCTGGGCCTGCGCCCGGAGCGTCGCGGCGCCGGGCTCGCCGGAAACGACAACGACCCAGCGCCGTCCCGTCCACTGGCCGAGCTTGCGTGACAGGTCGTGCACGAGCCCGCGCGGGGCCGTCGGCTCGAGATTGATTTCGAGGCGGCCGTCCTCCATGCGCACCAGGCGCACGTCGCATTCGAGCGCGGTCCTGATCGGAAGGTCGCGCCGCTCGGCGGCGAGCGCGACGAGATCGGCGAAGGTCGCGACCCGCGCGAGCACCGCCGGCTCGCCCTCGCGCGGCATCGGCTCGCTCGCCCGCGCCATGATCGATGGCTCGGACGCGGACCGCGCCGGCGTCGAGGCATCCGAAACAGGTCGCGCCGCCATCGACCGCGGCGGCGTTGATTGCGGCGGCATCGATTGCGTCGCGTGCGGGGGAGCGGCGGCGAATTCCGATCGCGGACGCGACGGCGCGGCGCCGGCCGGCGTGGACACCGCGCCTTCGCCGGAGGCGCGCTCCTCGCCCCGCGCCGCGCGGATCAGTTCGTCGGGCGTCGGCAGATCGGCGGCGTAGGCGATGCGGATCAGCACCATCTCGGCGGCCGCGACCGGGCGCGTGGCCATCTGCACCTCGCCGATGCCCTTGACCAGCATCTGCCACATCCGCGACAGCACCTTCATCGACAGCCGCGCGGCGAATTCGCGGCCGCGCACGCGTTCGGTCTCGCCGAGCGAGACATTGTCGGCGGTGGCCGGCACGATCTTGATGCGCGCGACGAAATTGACGAATTCGGCGAGATCGCCGAGCACGATCACCGGATCGGCGCCGGTCGCATATTGATCGCGAAACTCGGCGAAGGCCGCGGCGAGGTCGCCGCGCGCCAGCGATTCGAACAGGTCGATCACGCGCGTGCGGTCGGCGAGCCCGAGCATCCGCCGCACGTCGTCGGCGCGCACCGGACCGGCCGCGTGCGCGATCGCCTGATCGAGCAGCGACAGCGAATCGCGCACCGAGCCTTCAGCCGCCCGCGCGATCAGGCCGAGCGCCTCGGCCTCGGCCTCGACCCGCTCCCGCGCCATGATGCCGGCCAGATGCCGCGCCAGCACGTCCGTCTCCACCCGCCGCAGGTCGAAGCGCTGGCAGCGCGACAGCACGGTGACGGGCACCTTGCGGATTTCGGTCGTGGCGAAAATGAACTTGGCGTGCGGCGGCGGCTCCTCGAGCGTCTTGAGGAAGGCGTTGAAGGCCTTCTCCGACAGCATGTGCACTTCGTCGATGATGTAGACCTTGTAGCGCGCGGAGGCTGGCGCGTAGCGCACGCCGTCGGTGATCTGGCGCACGTCGTCGACGCCGGTATGGGACGCCGCGTCCATTTCCAGAACGTCGATGTGCCGGCTTTCCATGATCGCCTGGCAATGCACGCCGAGCGTGGGCATGGCGATCGTCGGCCGGGTCACCGAGCCGTCCGGCAATTCGTAGTTGAGCGCGCGCGCGAGAATGCGGGCCGTCGTCGTCTTGCCGACGCCGCGCACGCCGGTCAGGATCCAGGCCTGCGGCACGCGTCCGGTTTCGAAGGCGTTCGAGACCGTGCGCACCATCGCGTCCTGGCCGATCAGGTCGTCGAAGGTGGAGGGCCGATATTTGCGCGCGAGCACGCGGTAGCCGGCCGGCGTGGCGGGCCCGAGGTCGAAGCCCTGCTGGCTCGTCTCCGGCGCTCCCGTGCTGGCGATCTCTGTCATGCGAGGGTCCGCGAAATGATGTTGCCGGCGACGCTTCAAAAAACGCGATTGCCGCCCGCATGACCGGGGTGGGAGGCTGACGAGCGACCCGAACCGGAGCTCGTTAGGGCTGCTTCCTTCCGGACCTGACCCGGTTGGCGAGTGGCTCGTCCACCGCCAACCTCCCGCCCCTATTTGGAGCGAACGGACACGGAAAGCAAGCACGCTCCCCCCACTTCTGCTAGCCTCGCGCGAACCTCGCATGGGCCTTGCTCCGACCTTGCTCGGACCTTGCTTGGGCCTCTTTCCGGTGCGCGCATGATCCCCCAACCTCCGCCAGTCTGGTCGCTCCATCCCCAGCTTGAACGCGATACCGCCAACATCGGCGACCTGCCGTTGTGCCGCGTGCTGGTGGTGCGCGACGGCAATTTTCCCTGGGCGATCCTGGTGCCGCGACGCGTCGAGATCGTGGAGGTCATCGACCTCGACGAGGTCGAGCAGGCCCAGCTCATGACCGAGATCGCGCGGGTGGCGCGCGCGCTCAAATCCGTCACCGGCTGCGACAAGCTCAACATCGCCGCGCTCGGCAATGTCGTTCCGCAGCTTCATGTCCACGTCATCGCCCGCGGTCGGGGCGACCCGGCATGGCCGAAACCCGTCTGGGGGCACACGCCGCCGCGCGAGCCCGACCCGAAGGATTTCGACCGGCTGATCGCCTCGCTCCGTCGCAAAATCTGGCTCCCGCAACCCGCATGACCACACAGCAGCGCTTTCCTCCCGGACTCTTCGCCTTTCATGTCGACGTGCTCGACCGCGCCGCGCATCTGCGCGACCGGCCGGAGGAACTCGCGGTCCTGCGACGGCGCGAGGACTGCCGCGCCTATGTGTTCGCGCGCGACGACATCCTCCTCACGCGCGGACAAACGCCGGCGCGCGCGCTGCTCGCGCCCGGTGACATCGACGCCATCGGCGTGGAGACGACGGCGCTTTTTCTTGGGTTCGACGGCGGCCGGCCGCGCTTCGCCATCGCCCTCGACGACGGCGCGGTCGACCCGCTGCTCCAGCGCGGGGAATTCGAGGCGGTCGAATTGCGCAAGATCGCGGTCGAAGGCACGGTCCCCGAGGAGGAGCTCGCCGCGATCGCGACCGCGAAATCGCTGGTCCAGTGGCACCGGCGTCATCGCTTCTGCGCCAATTGCGGAGCGGCGAGCACGGTGGTCGCTTCAGGCTGGCGGCGGGACTGCCCGGCCTGCGGCGCGCAGCATTTCCCGCGCACCGATCCGGTCGTGATCATGCTGGCGACGCGCGGCGACCAATGCCTGCTCGGCCGCCAGTCCCGCTTTCCGCCGGGCATGTGGTCGTGCCTCGCCGGCTTTCTCGAACCCGGCGAGACGATCGAGGACGCCGTGCGGCGAGAGGTGCGCGAGGAGACGGGCGTCGTCTGCGGCGAGGTCCGCTATTTCGCGTCGCAGCCCTGGCCCTATCCCTCCTCGCTGATGGTCGGCGCCATCACCGAGGCGCTGACCTCGGAAATCGTGATCGACCACAACGAACTGGAGGACGCGCGCTGGTTCGGCCGCGACGAGGCGATCGCCCTCATCGGCCGCCAGCATCCCGACGGCCTGAAGGCGCCGCATCCCTTCGCCATCGCCTACCACATCCTCGCGCGGTGGATCGACGACACGCGCGCGCCGAAATAGAAGCGCGATCGCGCCGCACGCATTCGCGGCCCGGATATTTCGACCATGACCGAGCCCCATGGCGCATCTCGTCCCATCCCGCGCGTCCTATGCGCCGGCATCGCCGTGCGCGATCTCGTCTTCCGCGTCGGCGCGCCGCCCGAGGTCGGCACGAAGACCAATGCCTCCCAATATCTCGAAATCAGCGGCGGCAACGCGGCCAACGCCGCCGTCGGCATCGCGCGGCTGGGCGGAAAAGTGGCTTTCGCCGGGCCCATCGGCGCGGACAAGGTCGGGCGCGATCTTGTCGCCGAGCTGCGCGGCGAGGGCATCGATTGCGCCAATGTCGTCCACGTCGCCGGCCTGACGACGCCCGTTTCGGCGATCCTGCTCGACGACGCCGGCGAGCGCACGATCACGACCTATCGCGACCGGCAGCTGAAGGAGGTCGCCTGTCCCGATCCCGAGCGCGCGATCGAGGGCTGCGCGATCGTTTCGGCCGACAACCGCTTTCCGACATTCGTCGGCGGCATCTGCGCGGCGGCGCGGCGGCGCGGCCTTCCCGTCGTGCTCGACGGCGACAGCGCCGCGACCGGCACCGGCGACCTGATGCGGCTTGCGTCCCATGTCATCTTTTCGACCGAGGGGCTTCGCGGCGTGACCGGGCTTGATGATCGCGCCGCCGGGCTAAGGCGCGCGGCCGGCGAAACGAGCGCCTTCGTCGCGGTGACGGCGGGCGCCGACGGCGTCATCTGGCTCGACGACGCCGGCGAACTTCGATCCATGCCGGCGTTCCCGGTGAGGGCCGTCGATACGCTCGCGGCCGGCGACGTGTTCCACGGCGCGTTCGCCCTGGCGATCGCGGAAGGCCGGACGACCGTGGCGGCGCTGCGTTTGGCGGCCGCGGCCGCCGCGCTCAAATGCACCCGTATCGGCGGCGCCCTCGCGACCCCGCGCCGCGCTGATGTCGAGGCCCTGCTGGAGGGTTAGGCGGATTATTCCGGCCTTTCCCCGTCGCCGCGCGCGCCGGACGGCCGAGGCGAGATTTGCCAGCAACTCGCGCGAGAATGTCTTGCGGGAGAAGATTTTACTATCTATAGGTAGTTTTCGGCGCCAGACCGGAAATATTTCCCTCACAAAGACTGTCGTGGCGCATTCCCATTCCTCTAGCCAGCCAAACATAGCCATGACCGACATCTCCGCCGCCCCCACCGAAAGCCCCCGCCGGCTCGACCCGATCGATCGCAAGATCCTCTCCGTGCTGCAGGAGGATGCCTCGCTCTCCGTCGCCGAGATCGGCGAGCGCGTCGGGCTGTCGTCGACGCCGTGCTGGAAGCGCATTCAACGCCTGGAGGCGGATGGCGTGATCCAGCGACGCGTGGCGCTGGTCGACCAGGACAAGATCGGGCTCGGCATCACGGTGTTCGTGTCGGTGGAAACGGGCGATCATTCCGAGCAGTGGCTGCGCGAATTCGCCAACGCGGTCAGCGCCATGCCCGAGGTCATCGAATTCTACCGCATGGCCGGCGACGTCGACTACATGCTCAAGGTCGTCTGCTCCGACATGAAGAGCTACGACGTGTTCTACAAGAAGCTGATCAGCACGGTGACGCTGAAGAACGTCACGTCCCGCTTCGCCATGGAAAAGATCAAATGCGTGACGGTGCTGCCGGTGCCGGCCGCGTGAACCGGCGCGGGGCGCGCGCTCCCGTTCCGGTCAGAGCGTCTGGTTGTAGTCGCCGACTTCCGGATGCGTCCGCAGCACGTGATCGACGGCCTTGAACATGTCGTGCATGCGGTCCGACGACACCGGGCTTTCGACCACCACCACCAGCTCCGGCTTGTTCGAGGAGGCGCGCACCAGCGCCCATGAACCGTCCTCGACCGTCACGCGCACGCCGTTGACGGTGACGATGTCGCGGATCGGCTGACCGGCGACGAGTTCGCCCTTGGCGCGCGCGTCCTGGAAATACTTCACCATCCGCGCCGCCACCTCGTATTTGATCTCGTCGGCGCAATGCGGCGACATCGTCGGCGACGACCAGGTTTTCGGCAGCGCGTGCTTGAGATCGGACAATGATCGTCCGGCGTTGCGGTCGAGCATGTCGCAGATCGCGAGCGCGGAAACCAGCCCGTCGTCGTAGCCGCGCCCATAAGGCGGGTTGAAGAAGAAATGCCCCGACTTCTCGAACCCGGCGAGCGCGCCGAGTTCATGCGTGCGACGTTTCATGTAGGAATGGCCGGTCTTCCAGTATTCCGTCCGCGCGCCGTTCCCGAGCAGCACCGGATCGGTCGAAAACAGGCCGGTCGATTTCACGTCGACGACGAATGTCGCCTCCGGATGCGTGGCGGAGAAATCCCGCGCCAGCATGACGCCGATCTTGTCGGCGAAGATTTCCTCCCCGGTCTCGTCGACCACGCCGCAGCGGTCGCCGTCGCCGTCAAAGCCGAAGCCGACATCGGCGCCGTGGCTCAGCACCGCGTCGCGGATCGCGCGCAGCATTTCGAGATCCTCGGGATTGGGATTGTATTTCGGGAAGGTGTGGTC
Organism: Xanthobacteraceae bacterium; assembly: GCA_041918675.1. Taxonomy (GTDB): domain Bacteria; phylum Pseudomonadota; class Alphaproteobacteria; order Rhizobiales; family Xanthobacteraceae; genus SCUB01. The sequence goes on along the minus strand of JAYRVF010000003.1, from coordinate 145,786 downwards.
GAGCTCGCAATCGAGCCGGATCACCTCGCAGCCGATCGCCTCGAGCACCTGCGGCGCGACGATGCCGGCGGTGCCGTTGCCGCAGGCGACCACCGCGCGCGGGCGGCGCTTGAGCTTCGGCCGGTTGACGAGGTCGGCGACATAGCGCGCCGGAAAATCCGCGACGAATTGATAGGCCCCGCCGCCCGGCGTGTCGAAGCCGGCGCCGAGCACGATTTCCTTGAGCCGCGCCATCTCGTCGGGGCCGAAGGTCAGTGGGCGCTCCGCGCCCATCTTCACGCCGGTCCAGCCGTTTTCGTTGTGCGAGGCGGTGACCATCGCCACGCACGGCACGTCGAGATAAAACTGCGCGAAATAACTCATCGGCGTGATGGCGAGCCCGATGTCGTGCACCTTGCAGCCGGCCGCCATCAGGCCCGAGGCGAGCGCGTATTTGATCGAGGCCGAATAGACGCGGTAATCATGGCCGATCACGATCTCCGGCTTGACGCCGCGCTCGCGGATCAGCGTGCCGAGACCCATGCCGAGCGCCTGCACGCCCATCAGGTTGATTTCCTTGCCGAACAGCCAGCGCGCGTCGTATTCGCGAAAGCCGGTCGCCTTCACCATCGGTTCGGATTCGAACGCGGCGGTGTTGGCATGCAGCAGGGGGTGCGGTTTGGGAAACACGTCGAGCCTTCGGACCGAATGAGCCTCGCCAACGCGCGCCGCGGTCGGCCACGCGCGCGGCATACGGGACGTTTTCGGGGCGTCCCGGGATTAGCCGAATTGATGAATTAGCCGATCTATTGCTCGAGGACCAGCTTGCCGTCGGCGTATTCGAAGCGCTTGAGGCGCGACAGGAACGACAGGCCGAGCAGGTTTTCGCGGAGCGCCGTGTTGGGCAGAACCAGCGCGTCGACATCGCGGATAACGAGCCCGCCGACGTCGATCGAGGCAAGCCGCGCGCGCGCGGCCATGACGACGCCGTTCGCAGTCGACACCGAGGCGGTGAAGTCGCCGCGCGAGGGCCGCACGCCGATCCGCTCGGCGTCCCGCTCCGTCAGCGCGACCACGGAAGCGCCGGTGTCGACCATGAAGCCGACATAGCCGCCATCGACGCGCGCCTCGGTCTGGAAATGCCCGCGCTTGTCGCGGTGGATGATCACGCTGCGCCCGGAGCCGGCGGAAACGCGCGCGTCGGCGACGGCGGCCGCGGCGCGCGGGGTTGAGGCTTGCGCGGCCATCGACGAAGGCTTCGCCGCCCGGTCCGCGTATTTGCCCATCGCGATACCGAGGCCGGCAAGTATAGCCGCGACAATTAGAATGGCACGCATGACACCAACCCAACGCCAAGAACGCGGAATAACACCACTATCGCGGCCAAAGCTCGATTAGCGCCGGCCGCGCGCGGGGGCTTTTTGAGGCAAGAGGGTGAGCAAAGCGTTAAGCGAAAACCGCGCTAGGCCTGTGTGAAATTGGGACAGGCGCGGCGATGGCGACGCTAGGTTCCGCGCGGTTTGGCCCGACGCGTCGGCGCGGCGTGGGCCGGATCGTCCGGCCAGGGGTGCCGCGGATACCGTCCGCGCATTTCGGCGCGCACGGCCGCGTAGCTGCCGCGCCAGAAGCCGGGCAGATCGCGCGTGACCTGCACCGGGCGATGGGCCGGCGACAACAGCTCGATCACCAGCGGCACGCGCCCCTTCGCGATCGCCGGGTGTCGTTCGAGGCCGAACAATTCCTGCACCCGCACGGCGATCTTGGGCCCCTCCTCGGCGGTGTAATCGATGGCGAAGGATGAACCCGTCGGCGCGGTGAAATGGGTCGGCGCCTCCTCGTCGAGCCGCCGGCGCAGCGGCCACGGCAACAGCCCCATGACCGCGTCGGACAATTCGCCGGCGCCGATTTCGCCGACCGCCGTGCGCGCGTCGAGGAGCGGCATGAGCCAATCCTCGCGCCGGGCGAGCAGCGCGGCGTCGGCAAGGTCGGGCCATTCCTCGCCCTCGGCCGCGCGCAGGAACATCACGCGGTCGCGCCATTGCGACAGCGCCTTCGACCACGGCAGGCAGGCGAGCCCGGCGCCGGCGATGCCGTCGGCGAGGCACGCGACGCCCCGCGCCGAAGGCGTCGCCGTCATCGGCCGGTCGGAGAGAACAAGCGCGCCGAGCCGCTTTCGTCGCCGAACCCGCAGCGCCATCGCGCTCGCGTCGAAGAAGGTCTCGTCCTCGATCGTCGTGCGATCGGCGAAGCGGCCGGCGATCTCCTCCTCCGTGATCGCGGCGGCGAGAAGAACGCGCCCGCTTGCCGCCGTGCCCGCGATTTCGGCGACCACGAGGAACGGCTCGCGGGCAAGGGACGTGGCCGCGTCGATCATCGCGCCGCGCCCATTGGCGAGCACATAGCCCGCCCCGCCGCGGCGGCGCGCGACGCGGTCGGGATAGGCGAGCGCCAGGAGCGAGCCCGTCGATGGCGGGCGCTCCGGCGCGGAGGACTTCGGCTCGGCGGCCTCGACTTGCGCGCGCCATCGTTCGGCCATCGCGCGCGCGGCGGTCGCGCGCCGCGAACGATCGCGGCTGAAATTGTCCAGCCGGTGATCGAGATCGGGACCATCGCCTCCCAGGCCACGCTCGGTCAGGAGCACCGCGATCCGCGCGGCATGCGCGGCCGCGCCCTCGCGCCCGGCATCGACGATCATGCGCGCGAGCCGCGGCGGCAACGACAGGGCGCGGAGCGCGCGGCCTTCCGCCGTGATGCGTCCGTTCGCGTCGATCGCGCCCAGATCGCGCAGCAATTGCCGCGCCTCGTTCAGCGCCGGCGCGGGCGGGGGATCGAGAAAGGCGAGCGTCGCCGGATCGCTCACGCCCCATTGCGCGAGGTCGAGCACCAGCGAGGACAGGTCGGCGGCGAGAATTTCCGGCCGGGTGAAGGCATCGAGCGAGGAAGTCTGCGGTTCGTCCCACAGCCGGTAGCACACGCCCGGCTCGGTGCGCCCGGCCCGTCCGCGCCGCTGGTCGACGGCCGCGCGCGAGGCGCGCACGGTTTCAAGCCGCGTCAATCCGACATCGGCCTCGTAGCGCGGCACCCGCGCAAGTCCGCAATCGACGACGACGCGCACGCCCTCGATCGTCAACGAGGTTTCGGCGATCGAGGTCGCGAGCACGACTTTGCGCCGACCCGCCGGCGCGGGCGCGATGGCGCGATCCTGCTCGCCGGCTTCGAGCGCGCCGAACAGAGAGACGACATCGACCGCGGGATCGGCGACGCGCTCTTCCAGAAGCGCGTGCGCGCGCCGGATTTCGGCCGCCCCCGGCAGGAAGGCGAGCACCGAACCCTTCTCGGCCCGCAGCGCGGTCAGGATCGCGTCCGCCATCCGCCGCTCGATGGCCGCGTCCGCCCCGCGCCCGAGATAGATCGTCTCGACCGGGAAGGCGCGGCCGGCGCTCTCGATCAGCCGCGCGCCGCCGAGCAGCGCGGCCACCCGTCCACCGTCGAGCGTCGCCGACATCACCAGGAGGCGCAAATCCTCGCGCAAGCCCGATTGCGCGTCGCGCGCCAGCGCGAGACCGAGATCGGCGTCGAGCGAGCGTTCATGAAACTCGTCGAACAGAACCGCCGCGACATCGCCGAGTTCGGGGTCGTCGAGAATGCGGCGGGTGAAGATGCCCTCGGTGACGACCTCGATGCGCGTCGCCCTCGAGATCTTCGAGCCGAAACGCACACGGTAGCCGACGGTGTCGCCGACCTTCTCGCCGAGCGTCGCGGCCATGCGCTCGGCGGCGGCGCGCGCGGCGAGCCGGCGCGGTTCGAGCACGATGATCTTGCGTCCCGCGACCCACGGCTCGTCCAGCAGCGCGAGCGGCACGCGCGTGGTCTTGCCCGCGCCGGGCGGCGCGACGAGCACGGCGACATTGGCGTCGGCCAAGGCGCGCGCCAGGCCGGGCAGCGCCTCGTCGATCGGAAGGGAGGTGGCGAAAGTTCTCAACGACGTGCCCGACGGAAGTCCGCGTCGCGGGCGCGGCCGCGACGGCGAACAAGGTAAACGGCGCGATGCCGGAATTGGCACCGGACTTGCGAGACTACTTAGAGAATTCGGACGCGTGTCGGAAGACGGCACGAAGCTGTTCCAAAAGGGCACAAAGATGGGTCATCCCGGCACCGAACGCGTCGATTGGGTCGATTACGCCAAGGGCATTTGCATCATCATGGTGGTGATGATGCATTCCACGCTCGGCGTCGAGGCCGCGGCCGGCCGCGAAGGCTTCATGCACGCCTTCGTCGCCTTCGCCAAGCCGTTCCGCATGCCGGACTTCTTCCTGCTGTCGGGATTGTTCCTGGCGCGCGTGATCGACCGCGACTGGCGCACCTATATCGACCGCAAGGTCGTCCACTTCGTCTATTTCTACGCGCTGTGGCTGACCATCCAATTCGCGCTCAAGGCCCCCGCCTTCGCCGCCGAACATGGCTGGCTCGGCGTCGTCCGGCTCTATCTCGAATCCTATATCGAGCCGTTCGGCACGCTGTGGTTCATCTATCTCTTGCCGGTGTTCTTCGTCGTCACCAAGCTGACGCGCAAGGCGCCGGTTATCGCCGTCTGGCTCGCCGCGGCCGCCCTTGAATCGGCCCATGTCGCGACCGGTTGGACGGCGATCGACGAATTCGCCGCGCGCTTCGTCTATTTCTACACCGGCTATGTCTTCGCCACGCATGTCTTCGCCTTCGCCGAATTCGTCCGCGCCAACCGCGCGCTCGCGGTCGTCGCTCTCGCCGTCTGGGCGACCGTCAACGGCGTCCTGGTCGGAACCGGCATCGCGCCCTGGCCGCTGGTCTCGCTCGCGCTCGGCCTTGCCGGCGCCCTAGCGGTGATCGCCACCGCCTCGCTTCTGGCCGAGGCCCGCCTCGTCGACGGCCTGCGCTATTGCGGCGAACATTCGATCGTCATCTACCTCGCCTTCTTCCTGCCGATGGCGGCGACGCGAACAATCCTGCTCAAGACCGGAATCGTCACCGATGTCGGCCTTATCGCGCTCCTGGTGACGATTGCGGGCGTCATCGGCGCGCTCGCGATCTGGTGGGCGACGCGCGCGACACCGCTGCGCTTCCTGTTCGAGCGGCCGGATGCCCTCTGGATCGCCCCGAAGCGGCCGGCGCGGCTGCAGGCGGCCGAATAGGCTCCCTTCCGGGGCGCGGGGCTGAGGAAAACGCGCGCCGGCGCGCACGCGACTGATGATATCGGGGCGCGGAGTGCCTAGATTGTCGGCATGTCGAAGCAGTCCCGAACGCCCGCGCCCGGCCGGGAAGACCACGTCTTCCTGATCGACGGCTCCTCCTACATCTTCCGCGCCTATCACGCGCTGCCCCCGCTCAACCGCAAATCCGACGGGTTGCAGCTCAACGCCGTGTTCGGCTTCTGCAATATGCTGTGGAAGCTTCTGCGCGACATGAAGCCCGAGGAGCGGCCGACGCATCTGGCCGTCGTGTTCGACAGATCCGAAAAGACGTTCCGCAACGATATCTATCCCGCGTACAAGGCCAACCGTCCGGACGCGCCGGAGGATCTGGTGCCGCAGTTCCCGCTGATCCGCGAGGCGGTGGCGGCGTTTGAACTGCCGAGCCTGGAACAGATCGGCTACGAGGCCGACGACCTGATCGCGACCTACGCGCGCGAGGCCGCCGCGCGCGGGGCCACGGTCACGATCGTCACCTCCGACAAGGATCTGATGCAGCTCGTCAACGACCGGGTCGAGCTCTACGACACCATGAAGGATCGCCGCATCCGCGCGGCCGAAGTCGCGGAGCGGTTCGGCGTGGCGCCGGACAAGGTGGTCGAGGTGCAGGCCCTCGCCGGCGACTCGGTCGACAACGTTCCGGGCGTGCCCGGCATCGGCGTGAAGACGGCCGCGCAGCTCATCAACGACTACGGCGATCTCGAAACGCTGCTCGCGCGCGCCGCCGAAATCAAGCAGCCCAAGCGTCGCGAGGCGCTGATCGCCAACGCCGAGCAGGCGCGGCTGTCGCGCCGCCTCGTGCGGCTCGACGACCACGTTCCGCTCGCGGTGCCGCTCGACGAACTCGCGGTCCACGAGCCGGACTCCAAACGGCTGGTCGCCTTCCTCAAGGCGATGGAGTTCAACACCTTGACGCGGCGTGTCGCCGATTACGCCGAAATCGACGTCGCCGAGATTGAACCGGATGCCAAATTGGCGGGACGGCCGGGACAGTCCGGATTGTTTTCGCCTTCCCCACCCTCGGGTGAGGGGCAGGAAGGGAGCGCAGCGGTTCGCTCCGATTCCGCGCCTCCCTCCCGGATCGACGCGCGATCCCGCCTCCCCCTCGAAGGGAGCGGCGACAAGAACGCGGCAAGCGGCGCGACGCCCGCCGAGCGCGCGGCGCAAGCGGCCGAAGCCGGCCGTGGCCTCAAGGTCGACCGCGCGCGCTACCAAACCACGCGCGCGCTTGGCGAGCTCGACACATGGATCGCGCGGGCGCGCGCGGCCGGCCGCGTCGCGGTCGACACCGAGACGACCGGGCTCGACCCGATGCAAGCCGAGCTCGTCGGCTTCTCGCTCGCGCTGGGGCCGAACGAGGCCTGCTACGTTCCGCTCGCGCACAGGCAGGGCGGCGACGGCGCCGGGCTCTTCGCCGGCGGCCTCGCGCCCGACCAGATCGACGCCGGCGAGGCGCTCGGCCGCCTCAAGCCGTTGCTCGAAGACGAGAGCGTGCTCAAGATCGGGCAGAACCTGAAATTCGACTGGCTCGTCTTCGCGCGTCACGGCATCGCCATGGCGCCGATCGACGACACCATGCTGATGTCCTACGTGCTCGACGCCGGCCGCGGCTCGCACGGCATGGACGCGCTGTCGGAAAAATGGCTCGGCCACACGCCGATCGCCTTCGCCGACGTCGCCGGCACCGGCAAGGCGCGGGTCACCTTCGATCACGTCGCCATCGACAAGGCGACCGAATACGCCGCCGAGGACGCCGACGTCACGCTGCGGCTGTGGGACGTGCTCAAGCCGCGCCTTGCCGCCGAGCGCATGACGACCGTCTACGAGACGCTGGAGCGCCCGCTCGTTCCCGTGCTCGCGCGCATGGAACAGCGCGGCATCTCGATCGACCGACGGGAGCTGGCGCGGCTCTCCGGCGAATTCGCGAAGGAGGCCGCGCGCCTCGAAGCCGACATCCGCGAGCTCGCCGGCGAACCGCTCAACCCGGCCAGCCCCAAGCAGCTCGGCGATATCCTGTTCGGGAAGATGGGCCTGCCCGGCGCCAAGAAGACCAAGACCGGCGCGTGGTCGACCTCGGCCTCGGTGCTCGAGGACCTCGCCGAGGAAGGCCACGAATTGCCGCGCAAGATTCTCGACTGGCGGCAGGTCGCCAAGCTCAAATCGACCTACACCGACGCGCTGCCGGACTTCGTCAACCCGGCGACGGGGCGCGTGCACACCTCCTACGCGCTCGCCGCCACCACCACCGGGCGCCTCGCCTCGTCCGAGCCCAATCTTCAGAACATTCCGGTGCGCACCGAGGACGGCCGCAAGATCCGCCGCGCCTTCGTCGCCGTGGCCGGCCACAAGCTGATCTCGGCGGACTATTCGCAGATCGAGCTGCGCCTGCTCGCCGAGATCGCCAATCTCGCCGAGATGAAGCAGGCCTTCCGCGACGGCGCCGACATCCACGCCATGACCGCGTCGGAGATGTTCGGCGTGCCGATGGCGGAAATGACCAGCGACGTGCGCCGCCGCGCCAAGGCGATCAATTTCGGCATCATCTACGGCATCTCGGCGTTCGGGCTCGCCAACCAGCTCGGCATCCCACGCGAGGACGCCGCCGCCTACATCAAGAAATATTTCGAGCGCTTTCCCGGCATCCGCGCCTACATGGACGAGACGCGCGAGTTCTGCCGCGCCAACGGCCATGTGACGACCCTGTTCGGCCGCAAGTGCCATTACCCCGAGATCAACGCGCCGAACCCGTCGGTGCGCGCCTTCAACGAGCGCGCCGCGATCAACGCGCGGCTGCAGGGCACCGCCGCCGACATCATCCGCCGCGCCATGATCCGCATGGAGGACGCGCTGGCGGCGGCGAAGCTTTCGGCGCGGATGCTGTTGCAGGTCCATGACGAGCTGATCTTCGAGGCGCCGGAGCGGGAAGTCGCCGCCACGCTGCCGGTGGTGAAGAAAGTCATGGAGGACGCGCCGTTCCCGGCCGTCGCGCTATCGGTGCCGCTCCAGGTCGATGCCCGCGCGGCGGACAATTGGGACGAGGCGCATTGAAAGACCGCGTCAAATAGTCAAAGCTATAAAATGCCGGAAATTGGAAATCGGCCGAGGCGATTGGCCAGCACCCACCAATGAATCCTTTTCTCAAGGAAACCATCGAGCACTACGCTTCGATCGGCGCCAACACCTCCTGCCTGGCGCGGCGAGTCATGCTCGGAACGGGCCATCGGATCGCCTACCATTTCCAGACGAACCTTGCCGTGTCGCTCTGGACGACCTCGCCTTTCTTCTTTCTTCTGGCGACCATCATTTACGAAATCGCGGCGGGATCGCCCAATCTTGCGCGCCATCTCGGCGAAGCCGGTTTGACCGTCTTGTTGTTCGTCGTTTTCGTGCTCAGGCAAATGGCGGCCGAGATCAGAAAGAACCCGCATAGGAAATATGGATCACCTGAAGGAAATGTCGAAACCGCCGGCGAGCTGATGCGCCTTGGAAAGGACGTCTACGTCGTCGATCACGAGGCAATTCCATTGCTCGATACGGCGCTAAACCCCGTGGACGCCGTGTCCGATCCTTATGTTCCGCCTCTAAGAGTTCGGCCGGCTTCCATCGCGGTGTTCTGGAAGCGAACGAAATATCGAACCACTAACGACGACAAGATCCGCATTCGCAGCGAATTGACGGCCGAAAGACTCCGAACCGGCGCGCCGATCATCGTCCAGAAAACGAACTACTTTCACGGCATCATGACCAACGAACGCTTCGGCGAGATCGTGAGTGTCGGCGAGATCGTCCCGGGTCCTCTCACCCGCAGCCAGGAAATCGATTTCGACGCGCTATTCTTTGATGGTCGCAGGCTCAAATCGATCGACGAGAGCGAGGCATCAAATCACCTCGGTGGCTCCATTTTGGCGATAACGAGCGATGATTTTCTCGTCTACCAACGCCAGGGACAAGGCAATGAGATCGAACCATCGGCCCTTGCCGCGGCCGGTTCCGGATCATTCGATTGGCGTGACTACGAACGGAACCCCAAGCAGCGTCTGCGCGACTTGATTGTTCGCAGCCTGGAGCGGGAATTGGCGGAAGAGCTCACCGTCGAGGTCGGACCGGGCAAATCGACGACCACCGTTCTCGGTTTCTATCGGTATTTTCAACGCGGCGGGAAGATCGAATTCAGCGCGATCACGAAATTGCAAAACTCGCGTCACGACATCAGAGTGAACCCACGGGATTGCGGCTTCACGCGCGAGGTGAAATTCCTTCACCTTCCCAACCCGGCGCCGGGAGCGGTTGGCAAGAATCTGGGCGATTTCTGCAAGGAAATGTTTCAGAGCCCGCAGGCGTCATATTCCTTCAAGCTGACGCTGTTTCTGTACCTGAAATACCTCGAACGGAGCGCGGCCGCGCCGAGCGCTTGACCGGTCTTGCGGGTTTGAATGGGAGACCGATTCGTGCGTTCCGAATGAACCGCTCTCGTCCCTGATTTCGCGGCTGGAATATCCCCAAGGACGCGCCATCAACCCCTCTCCCCTTGCCGGAGAGGGTGGCGAGCGCTAAGCGAAGGCGAAGCGCGAGCCGGGAGCGGGGTCACGGTTTGCGTTGGCGATCCCGGATCGAGCGGCCCCCTCACCCGCCGCGCTCATTTCATTCGCGCGGCACCCTCTCCCGCGAGGGGAGAGGGAACGAATTTCGTGGACGACTCACGAATGCCAGCCACTCGCTCAAATTGAACGGTTCTCGCACCATGACTCCCTCCCCCCGCGCCCGCCTCGCCGACATCATCCGCGTCCGCTCCTTCGGGCGCGGCAAGATCACGCTCGCCTCGGGGCGCGAGAGCGACTTCTATTTCAACCTCAAGCCCACCATGCTCGATCCCGAGGGCGCGGCGCTGCTCGCCGAACTCACGCTCGACGCGCTCAAGGACGTGAACGCCGATTATGTCGGCGGGCTGGAAATGGGCGCGGTGCCGATCGCCGGCGCCATCGCGCTGATGTCATGGCAGAAGGGCAAGCCGCTGCCCGCCATCTTCGTGCGCAAGAAGCCGAAGGAGCACGGCGCGCGGCTCGCTGTCGAGGGGCTGGCGAAGGGCGAGACGCTCCAGGGCAAGCGCGTCGTCGTCGTCGAGGACGTGACCACCACCGGCGGCTCGGCGCTGAAGGCGGTCGAGGCGGTGCGCGAGGCCGGCGGCGAGGTCGCGCTGGTGCTGACCATGGTCGACCGCGAGGAAGGCGCGGCGGCGACCTTCGCCGAGGCGAAGCTCCCCTTCCGTTCGCTCTACACGGCGAGCGAATTCCTGAAATAGGCGCGCCACGCGCCGCTTGAACCGCGCGCGGCGAGCGATCCGCCCCCTCGCGCCGACGCGGCGCGCAATTCTTACCAATTCATTTCGATCCGCGATCCCACCAAGACCGCAAAAACGTCACGCCAACGCCGCGCGCTCACCGCTCGTTTACCATCACGCGCTACTGTGCTTGCGGGCCGGGCAAATCGCTCGACGGAGCGTTCCCGGCGCCTGCGTTACGACGAGTTGGTGGAGTAAGCGTTGCGTACCGAGTATCGAGTCTTGCGCGTGCGGGCCCGCATTGCGTCCTTGTCGCTTCTCGTCTCGATCGCCTTCGCGGTCATGATCCCCGCTCGCGCCGAAGCGGGGCTGTTCGACTTTTTGTTCGGCCGTTCGACGCCGCAGGCGGCCCCGGTCGCGCCGCCGGTCGACCTGCCGTCCGATGCGCTCCCGCCCCCGCCGGGGCCCGGGTCGCACGGCGATTCCGGCATTCGCGGCATGGCTTTCTGCGTGCGCCTGTGCGACGGGCGCTATTTCCCGGTGCAGGGGCGCGGCGGCGTGAGCGCGGCGCAGATGTGCCAGTCCTTCTGTCCCGCGAGCGCCACCAAGACCCTCGCCGGCTCCAACATCGCCCGCGCGGTCGCCTCCGACGGCACGCGCTACGCCGATCTGCCCAACGCCTATCTGTTCCGGGAAAAATACCTCGCCGATTGCACCTGCAACGGGCGCGACGGGATGGGGCTGGCGGCGGTCGACATCTCCTTCGACGCCACGCTGCGCCCCGGCGACATCGTCGCCACCACCACGGGCCTCGTCGCCTTCAGCGGCTCGCATAGCGGGCGTAGCCAGACGTCCGAATTCACGCCGGTGGCCGCCTATCCGGGGCTGACGCCGGAAACCCGGGCCAAGCTCGGCGCGATGAAGGTGATGCCAGCGACGGGCGAAATCGCCGAGGAGCGCGCGCTTCCAGCCGCCGAGGTGACCGGCTCGATCGGCGAATTCCTCGACAGCCGAGCCCAGGCGCGCCAGTAAAGGCCGCCCGCGCGTCCCACGGGGGACGCGCTTGACGGCTCACTTCACCAGCGAGCGATCGTCGGGCCGATAGGCGCGCGGATATGCCAGCCGCTCGCGGCCGGGCGTATTACTCCGCCGCGATCCTGGTGTCCGGCGCCGCGGCCCGCACCTCGGCGTCGACGTGTTCCTCGAACTTGGTGAAGTTCTTCTGGAACATGGCGACGAGCTTGCGCGCGGTGACGTCGAACTCGGCCTTGTCGGCCCAGGTGCTGACCGGATCGAGGATAGCGGCGTCGATTCCCGGCACCGCGGTCGGTACCTGGAAACCGAAATAGCGATCCGTGCGGAACTGCGCGTTGCGCAGCGAGCCGTCGAGCGCGGCGGTGAGCAGCGCGCGCGTGACCTTGATCGGCATGCGCTTGCCGACGCCGTACTTGCCGCCGGTCCAGCCGGTGTTCACCAGCCAGCAATCGACATTGTGCTCCGCGATGAGTTTGCGCAGGAGATTGCCGTATTCCGACGGATGGCGCGGCAGGAACGGCGCGCCGAAGCAGGTCGAGAATTCCGGCTCCGGTTCGGTGACGCCGCGCTCGGTGCCGGCAACCTTGGCCGTGTAGCCCGACAGGAAGTGGTACATCGCCTGCGCCGGGGTGAGCTTGGCGATCGGCGGCATCACGCCGAAGGCATCGGCGGCGAGCATCACCAGATTGTTCGGCTGGCCGGCCCGGCCCGTGTGCGAGGCGTTCGGAATGAATTCGAGCGGATAGGCCGAACGGGTGTTTTCGGTCTTGGAGCCGTCGTCGAAATCGACGACGCGGGTGACCGGATCGTAGACCACGTTTTCGAGCACCGTGCCGAAGCGCTGGCTCGCCGCGTAAATCTCGGGCTCGGCCTCCGGCGACAGCTTGATGCACTTGGCATAGCAGCCGCCCTCGAAATTGAAGACGCCATGCTTGCCCCAGCCGTGCTCGTCGTCGCCGATCAGCGTCCGGTTGGGGTCGGCCGATAGCGTCGTCTTGCCGGTGCCCGAAAGCCCGAAGAAGATCGCCGTGTCGCCGCCGTCGCCGACATTGGCCGAGCAGTGCATCGGCATGACGCCCTTCTCGGGCAGGAAATAGTTGAGGGTCGTGAACACCGACTTCTTCATCTCGCCGGCATAGGCCGTGCCGCCGATGAGGACGATCTTGCGGGCGAAGTCGACCGCCACGATCGTTTCGGAACGGGAGCCGTGGCGCTTGGGATCGGCCTTGAAGCTCGGCAAATCGACCACGGTCATTTCCGGCACGAAGCCGGTCAGATCGCCCTTGTTGGGCCGGATCAGCAGCGTGCGGATGAACTGCGAGTGCCAGGCGAGCTCGGTGAACACGCGCACCTTGATGCGCATTTCGGGGTCGGCCCCGCCATAGAGATCCTGGGCAAACAGCATCTTGCCCGCGGCGTGGGCGATGAAGTCCTTGTAGAGCGTGTCGAACTGTTCCGAACTGATCGAGGCATTGGCGTTCCACCACACCGTCTTTTCGGTGGTGGCATCGCGAACCGTGAACTTGTCCTTGGGGCTGCGGCCAGTGTGAGCGCCGGTCTCGGCGCAGAGCGCGCCACCCGAGGTGAGGATCGCCTCCCCCCGTGTCAGGGCGAATTCATAGAGCGTCGGCGCGGTGTGATTCCAATGCACCGCCGCGAGATCCTTGAAGCCGAATTTGTCGGCGCCATAGGCACCGTTGTGAACGCCCGTTTGTTCCACGGATATGTCCTCCAGATCGACCGGCGTGCCGACGACGCCGCCCTTGCGTCCGAACGCTCGCTCGCCACGGCCGGAGCGCTCTTAAGGGGCCACGGGTCCCAGAACATGGACCGGCCCGACCCGCGTCGTAATAGTCGCGATCAGGCACCCTGCCAAGTCAAACCCGAAATCAATCCCGCGCCAATTCGGCAATATTTGACTATTGGCTAACGGAGCGGGCCCGGTCCGCGAGCGCCTTCAATGCCTTGCGCAGCGCCGCCGGTTCGGCCACGCGCTCGGGGAAGGCGAGCCGCAGGTGCTCGCTCTCCGCCTGGAGCTCAAGCCCCTCCGGATCGCAGCCGACGCAATGCCAGCCGCCCACGGACGCGCCCAACAGGCGCGTCGCATAGAGATTGAGCGCCTCGGCATGCTCGGCGTTCAAATGGGCAACGATCTCCGCCTCCGCGGCGAGCAGCGCGTCCGCGCCGGAAAGATCGGTCAGGAACTCGTCCGGCTTCAGGTTCATGACGCGGCCGAAGCCGGCCACCACATGGACGTATTTCGGCCGCAGGACGAAAAACGAGAAATCGCCGAAATGGGCGAAGGGCTCTGCCTCCGGCTGGCGCGCGAGATAACGCCGCGCGACCGCCTGATCCTCGCTCTCGATCGCCTCGCCATTGACCATGATGCGCAGGGCGTCGAACGGGTTCGCGGCGCGGCGATCGTCGAGCATCAGCGAGACGCGCCCATCGGCAAGAATGTTGCGCGTATGGGCGGCCAGGCGCGAGATCAGCAGGATCGGCGCGCCGTCCGCCGTGGTCGCCACATTGACCAGCGAGCAATAGGGCTCGCCTCCCCGCTGCATCAGCGTGGCGAGCGCGCCCCGCCGGCTGGCGCGCATCAGCGCCTTGGCCATGCCGACGGCGTCGAATTCGGGTCTTGGCGTCATGGTCGAATTGTGACTTTCTCTGGATCAAGGGTCTTCCGGGTCAGCCTATCGCCGCCATATAGGGAAGAACCATCGGAAAGAACGCGGGTTTTTGACATCGGCGTCACATTTCAGCCTAGCTTGCATGTGCTGGCTCGGCTCCGGCGCATTCATCGGCGCCCCTCCGGTTTGGGGAATACCGGTTCATCGCGATCCGCCCGGCGCGGACATCATCATGGATTTCAGGTTCATGCCCACAATCGCTCTCGTAGATGACGACCGCAATATTCTGACCTCCGTGTCCATCGCCCTCGAGGCCGAAGGCTATCGGATCATGACCTACACCGACGGCGCCTCGGCGCTGGAAGGCTTTCGCACCAGCCCACCGGATCTCGCCATCCTCGACATCAAGATGCCGCGCATGGACGGCATGGAAACGCTGCGCCGGCTGCGCCAGAAATCCGACCTGCCGGTGATCTTCCTCACCTCCAAGGACGAGGAGATCGACGAATTGTTCGGCCTGAAGATGGGCGCGGATGATTTCATCCGCAAGCCGTTCTCCCAGCGTCTCCTGGTTGAGCGCGTCAAGGCCGTGCTTCGCCGGGCGACGTCGAAGGATGTGTCCGCGCCCAAGGAGACCGACGCCAAGGCGCTCGAGCGCGGCCTGCTGCGCATGGATCCGGAACGCCACACCTCCACCTGGAAGAACGAGCCGGTGACGCTGACGGTGACGGAGTTCCTGATCCTGCAGGCGCTCGCCAACCGCCCGGGGGTGGTCAAGAGCCGCAACGCGCTGATGGACGCGGCCTATGACGACCAGGTCTATGTCGACGACCGCACCATCGACAGCCACATCAAGCGCCTGCGCAAGAAGTTCAAGGCCGTCGACGACGACTTCGACATGATCGAGACGCTCTACGGGGTGGGTTACCGTTTCAAGGAGGTCTGACGCCTCCGGACGGGCGGCCCCGAATTAAGCTAAATTATTGAATTTAGCCGCCAATTCCGCCCCCTTAGCGTTTCCTCCCGGGCGCCCGATGCGCTAGACTGGAACAAGGAACAAGATCACCCGTGGCCCCGCGGCGCCAAGCGCCGGGCCCACGCAACCCCGGCAGGCTCGACCATTGCTTGATCGGACCGCTCGCGACCAGACCGTGCACGACCGCGCCGAGACGGACAGCGCCGCGGACGCGGACACCGCGACCCGCGGCGCCGGCGGCAAAGCGCGGACGTTCGCCCGCCTCGTCGTGATCCTGCGCCGGATCGGCCGGTATATTTTCGCGCTGAGCTTTTCCAGCCTCACGCGACGCATCGTTTCGCTCAACCTCGCCGGACTGATCGTTCTCGTCGCCGGCATTCTCTTCCTGTCGCAGTTTCGCGCCGGCCTGATCGACGCGCGCGCCCAGAGCCTTCTCGTCCAGGGCGAAATCATCGCCGGCGCGATCGCGGCCTCGGCGACGGTGGAAACCAACACCATCACCATCGATCCCGATCGCCTTCTCGACCTCAAGCCGGGCGAGAGCTACGGCGCCAATGACGACGCCCTTTACAGCCTCGATTTCCTCATCAACCCGGAACGGGTGGCGCCGGTCTTGCGCCGGCTGATCTCGCCGACCAACACGCGCGCGCGCATCTACGATCGCGACGGCTCGCTCATTCTCGACAGCCGCAATCTCTACGGCCGCGGCGACGTGCTGCGCTTCGACCTGCCGCCGCCATCGAGCAAGGATGCCGGCTTCCTCGAGCGCGCCACCATCGCCGTCCGCACCTGGCTCAATCGCGGCGACCTGCCGCTTTATGTCGAGCTCGGCCCGGCCAACGGCACCGGCTATGACGAGGTTTCCGCCGCGCTCGGCGGGCTGAAGAAGAGCATGGTGCGCGTCAACGAACGCGGCGAGGTCATCGTCTCCGTCGCCGTGCCGGTGCAGCGATTCCGCGCCATTCACGGCGCGCTGATGCTGTCGACGCGCGGCGGCGACATCGACGAAATGGTGTTGGCTGAGCGCATCGCCATCCTCAAGGTGTTTCTGGTCGCCGCGACGGTCATGCTGATCCTGTCGCTGCTGCTGGCGAGCACCATCGCCGGTCCGGTGCGGCGTCTGGCCGACGGCGCCGAGCATGTGCGCCGGCGCATCAAGACGCGCGTCGAAATTCCCGATTTCACCCAGCGCCATGACGAGATCGGCCATCTCTCCGGCGCGTTGCGCGACATGACCGACGCGCTCTACAGCCGCATCGAGGCGATCGAGCGTTTCGCCGCCGACGTCGCCCACGAGCTCAAGAACCCGCTGACCTCGCTGCGGTCGGCGGTGGAGACGCTGCCGCTGGCGCGCTCAGAGGAAAGCCGCGGCCGGCTCCTCGCCGTCATCCAGCATGACGTGAAGCGGCTCGACCGGCTGATTTCCGACATCTCCGAGGCCAGCCGCCTCGACGCGGAACTGCAGCGCTCGGAGGCGGCACCCGTCGACCTGCGCCAGCTGCTGACCACGCTGATCGCCAGCGCCAACGACCTCGGCGCAAGCGACGCGGTCCCGATTCAGCTTCAGTTCAAGGGCTCGCCGAACGACGCCTTCCTCGTTCCCGGCCACGATTCGCGCATCGGCCAGGTGATCGCCAATCTGATCGACAACGCCCGCTCCTTCTCCCCGCCGACGGGCTCGGTGCGCGTCACCTGCCGGCGGCGCGGAGACGGGATCGATATCGTCGTCGAGGACGACGGCCCCGGGATCGCGTCCGACGCGTTCGAAAAGATCTTCGAGCGCTTCTACACCGACCGCCCCAACCAGGGCTTCGGCCAGAATTCGGGGCTCGGCCTGTCGATCTCCAGGCAGATCGTCGAGGCCCATGGCGGCAAGATCACCGTCGAGAACCGGCTGGGCGAGAAAGCGCCGGGCGAGAGCGAGGCGCCCGTGCTCGGCGCGCGCTTCACGGTGCGGCTGCCGACGAAATGACGACGTCCGAACCCGCGACCAAGCCCGCGACGGTTCACGCCTCCGCCGTTCTCGTCGGCGCCAAGGCGGTGCTCGTGCGCGGCCCCTCGGGTTCGGGCAAGTCGCGTCTGGTGCTCGACGTGCTCGAAAGCGGTCTCGGAGCGCCCTTCGCGCGGCTTATCGGCGACGACAGGATTTGCCTTGAAGCGAGCCACGGCCGCCTGATCGCGATGCCCGCGGACGGACTAGAGGGACTGTTGGAGGTTCGCGGGCTCGGCCTGCGTCGCCTTGCCTTCGAGCCGGCCGGCGTCGTCGGGCTCGTCGTTGATCTCGCCGCCCCGGACGCCGCCCGCCTGCCGGAACCCGCGCGGACCAAGACCGAGATCATGGGCGTCAGCCTTCCCCGGATCGCGGTCGGCGAGCTGGGTTCGGCGCGCGCGCTGTTGTGGAGCTGGTTTTCGAGCGAGTTCGCCGAACTGTGATCCGTGCAAATCCGGCGAAGCCGGACGCCGCGTTGCGATCGGAATTCGCACAAGGCGTTGAATCTGGGCCACTTCCTTATCGGCGCGAGAATTCCGCCTCGCCGCGCGATTGCTCGCGGCCCCTGGCCGGCGGGAATTTTCTAACCATATGAGGGCACAATCCAGGGCGCGCCGATCTACCGGCCGCCCCGGAGGGCGACGAATTTCGGCGGATCGGAGCGAAAAAGCCCCTTGCGTCACAGCCTTGGTTGGTCAAGATGTGGCCTTTTCGTGCGGTGCACCATGAGAGCGCCCACGAGGAGCGTTGAATGATTGGACTTGTCCTGGTGACCCACGGCCGCCTTGCGGAAGAATTCAAGGCTGCCCTGGAACACGTCGTGGGTCCGCAGAAGCAAATCGAGGCGGTCACGATCGGCGCCGAGGACGACGCCGATCTTTGCCGTCAGGACATCATCGACGCTGTCAAGCGCGTGGATAGCGGCGACGGCGTCGCCATTCTCACCGACATGTTCGGCGGCACGCCGTCCAATCTCGCGATCTCGTGCATGAGCCGGCCGAAGGTCGAGGTTCTCGCCGGCATCAACCTGCCAATGCTTGTCAAGCTCGCCAAGATTCGCGCGGAGCAGCCCCTGCCCGACGCGATCGCCGCCGCGCAGGATGCGGGACGCAAATACGTCACCATCGCGAGCCGGGTGTTGGCCGGCAAATGACGGAAGCCGCCGACGCATCGGGCGTCCTGACCCGAGAGCTTCCCATCACCAACAAGCGCGGCCTGCACGCGCGCGCGTCCGCGAAATTCGTCCAGACCGTGGAACGCTTCAACGCCGAGGTCACCGTCAACCGCAACGGCGAGACCGTGGGCGGCACCTCGATCATGGGGCTGATGATGCTCGCCGCCGGAATCGGCACGACCATCAAGGTGACCGCGACCGGCCCGCAGGCCCGCGAGGTCTTGGACGCGCTCACGAGCCTCGTTACCGAGAAGTTCGGGGAAGAGGATTAGGCCGGACGGCCGACCCTCGGGCTGACGGCGCGCGCGCGATCTGTTACCAGAAACGCCGAAATCGCGACTTCATCGGACCACCGCTTCCCGCGCCCTCGCGTGAAGCGTGACCATTTTCGACCGCGCTGGGAACCCGACATGGCCAGGTCCGCAACCCTTGACGCGGCGATCGAGGCGGCGCGAACGCCGATGTTCGATTCCTTCGGCGCGCTTTCGCCGGAACGCGCGTCGCGCCACGTCGCGCTGTTGTTCGCGATCTCCCTCGCCTATCCGGTCGTCGTCTGCGTCCTGTTCTATCCCACGCCCTATGTCGACCTGCGCGAACAGATCAATTGGGGGCTGACCTATCCGATCACGACCTGGAAGCATCCCCCGCTGCAGTCGTGGGTCGCGGGACTGGCCTCGCTCGCCGGCCCGCGCGACGCCTGGTTCTACATGGTCGTGGCGCAGATCCTCAACGTCGTTTGCTTCCATTACCTCGTCCGGATCGCGCGCGAATTCCTCGACCGGACCGCGATCGCCCCGTTCCTGCTGATCGGCGTCTGCGGCTTCTATCTGTCGGCCTGGCTGCCGACGATCGCGCTCAACGCCGATCAAATCCAGGCGCCGCTGTGGGCCGCGGCCGTCTTTCACGCCTTGGCCGCGACGCGCGACGATCGCTGGCGGGACTGGCTCGCGCTCGGCGCGGTGATCGGCCTGAGCATGCTCGCGAAATATTTCGCGGTGGTTCTGATCGTCTCGCTGCTGGTCGCGGCGCTGGCGACGCCGGAATATCGGCGCGTGTTCATCGCCGGCAAATTTTACGTGGCCGTGTTGCTGGCCGCCGCGATCGCCCTGCCAACCATCGCCGCGGAGCTTCGCGGCCGCGACGCGATCACCTATGGCGGCCATTTTTTCGACTTCGGCGCGTCGATCACGAGCCGGCTCGACGCGTTCATCGCCTTCGCCTCGCCGTTCGCCCTGATGTGGCTGCCTCTGATCATCATCGCCGTCGCGGGATGGAAGGAAAAATGCCTCAAGCTAGCCCATTGGCCGCCGACGCCGTCGGCGCGTTTTCTGGGCGCGGCGGCGATCGCGTTCCTCGCGATCTTGACCGGCATGATCTTCATCACCGGGCTTCAGTTCCGGTCGCGCTTTTCCTATCCCTATCTCCCGATCGCCGCGCTTCTCATTTTGGGCTTCGTCCGCGTGCAACCGTCCGGGCTGATCGGCCTGGTGCGCACGATGTGGATTCTCTGGCTCGCGCTGATCGCGGGAACGATCGGCTATGGCCTCTTCGTCCTGCGCGATCAGCTCCAGGATCCCGCGCCGGGGGCCGCCGCCAGGCTGCGGAGCGAGTGGACGGCGGCGCATGGCTGCGGACCCGGCTACATCATGGGCGAGAAGCTCAACGCCTATGCCGTCGCGCTGTATTACAGCCGGGGCCCGAGACCGGTGATCGGCCTGAGCGATCAGGACTATGCCTACGCGCCATGGACGGACCGCGAGCGCGTTCGCCGCTTCGGCGCGATCGTGATCGCGCCTTCCGAGGAGGAGGCTCGCGGGCTCTTCGCCGCCGACTTTCCCGACCGGACGCCACCGCGGCACATCGAATTGCCCTACCGTCGCGACTGGTCGAGCAAGCGCCATCACTATTTCTACGCCTTCATTGCGCCACGCGCCTGCTGAGCGGCCGCGCGCCCCCCGACGAAACGACCGGCGCGGCGGCAATCCGCCCTTGAAGCCGTGGGAAGCGGGTGCTATCGGGCGCAACCATGACCACCCAATCAATCGACAACATCCGCAACTTTTCCATCGTTGCGCACATCGACCATGGCAAATCGACGCTCGCCGACCGGCTGATTCAGCTCACCGGCGGCTTGAGCGAGCGCGAGATGGAAGGCCGCGAACAGGTGCTCGATTCGATGGACATCGAACGCGAGCGCGGCATCACCATCAAGGCGCAGACGGTGCGCCTTTCCTATCGCGCCAAGGACGGCAAGACCTACATCCTCAACCTGATCGACACACCCGGCCATGTCGACTTCGCCTATGAGGTCAACCGCTCGCTCGCGGCCTGCGAGGGCTCGCTCCTCGTGGTCGATGCCAGCCAGGGCGTCGAGGCGCAGACGCTCGCCAATGTCTACCAGGCGCTCGACAACAATCACGAGGTCGTGCCGGTCCTCAACAAGGCCGACCTGCCGGCCGCCGAACCGGAAAAGGTCAAGAGCCAGATCGAGGACGTGATCGGGCTTGACGCGTCCGACGCGCTGCTCATTTCCGCCAAGACCGGGGTGGGCGTGCCGGACGTGCTGGAGGCCATCGTCACGCGCCTGCCGCCGCCCAAGGGCGACCCGGAGGCCACCCTCAAGGCGCTGCTGGTCGATAGCTGGTACGATGTCTATTTAGGCGTCGTCGTGCTGGTGCGGGTCGTCGACGGCGTCCTGAAGAAAGGCCAGCGCATCCGCCTGATGGGCACGGGCGCGGCCTATGAGGTCGAGCGCGTCGGCTATCTCACGCCGAAGCTCGTTGCCGTCGATCAGCTTGGACCGGGCGAGATCGGCGTCATCACCGCCTCGATCAAGGAAGTCGCCGACACCCGCGTCGGCGACACCATCACCGACGACAAGAAGCCGGTGGCCGAGGCGCTGCCCGGCTTCCGCCCGGCCGTCCCGGTCGTGTTCTGCGGACTGTTTCCGGTCGACGCCGCCGATTTCGAGACGCTGCGCGCGGCCATGGGCAAGCTGCGCCTCAACGACGCCTCCTTCACCTTCGAGATGGAAACCTCCGCCGCGCTCGGCTTCGGCTTCCGCTGCGGCTTTCTCGGCCTGCTCCACCTCGAGATCATCCAGGAGCGGCTCGAGCGCGAATTCAACCTCGACCTGATCGCGACCGCGCCGTCGGTCATCTACAAGATGCGGCTCACCGACGGCACGGAGATCGAGATCCACAATCCGGTCGACATGCCGGACGTCGTCAAGATCGCCGAAATCCGCGAGCCCTGGATCGAGGCGACCATCCTGACGCCCGACGACTATCTCGGCTCCGTGCTCAAGCTCTGCCAGGACCGGCGCGGCAATCAGAAGGAGCTCACTTACGTCGGCAACCGCGCGATGGTGAAATACGACCTGCCGCTCAACGAGGTGGTGTTCGATTTCTACGACCGGCTGAAATCCGTCTCCAAGGGCTATGCCTCGTTCGACTATCATCTCACCGATTTCCAGACGGCCGATCTCGTCAAGATGCAGATCCTGGTCAACGCCGAGCCGGTCGACGCGCTCGCCATGCTGGTCCACCGCACCCGCGCGGAAGGGCGTGGCCGCGCCATGGTGGAAAAGCTCAAGGAGTTGATCCCGCCGCATATGTTCCAGATTCCGATCCAGGCGGCGATCGGCGGCAAGATCATCGCGCGCGAGACGGTGCGGGCGCTGCGCAAGGACGTGACGGCCAAGTGCTACGGTGGCGACATCACCCGCAAGCGCAAGCTGCTGGAGAAGCAGAAAGAGGGCAAGAAGCGCATGCGCCAGTTCGGCAAGGTCGACATCCCGCAGGAGGCCTTCATCGCCGCGCTGAAGGTGGATGAGTGACGTTGCGCGCGGCGCGGGCCGGGCGTAGGTCACCGGAATGCACAAGATGCCGATCTCCCGCCGCGCCCTGGTCGGGGCATGCCTTGCCTTCCCCTTCGCCGCGCGGGCCGGTGACAATCCGCTCGCGGCGCTGGAGCGCAAGGCCGGCGGCCGGCTCGGCGCCGTGCTCCTCGATACCGGCTCGGGTCGCGCGCTGACCCACCGCGCCGATGAACGTTTCGCGCTGTGCAGCACCTTCAAGCCGCTCGCGGTCGCCGCCGTGCTCAAGCGCGTCGATGAAGGCCGCGAGACGCTCGATCGCCAAATCCCGGTCGAGCGGAACAGGCTCCTCGCCTATTCGCCCGCGACCGAGAAACATGCCGGCGGCGTCATGACGCTCGACGCGCTGTGCGAAGCGGCCGTGACGCTAAGCGACAACACCGCGGCGAATCTCATCCTCGACGCGATCGGCGGGCCGAAGGTGGTCACCGCCCTCGCGCGTCGCCTCGGCGACAGGGTGACGCGGCTCGATCGCGCCGAGCCGGGGCTCAATGACGTGCCGGCGGGCGACGTCCGCGACACGACGACGCCGGGGGCGATGGCGCGAAGCGTCCGCACCCTGGTTCTGGGCGACACGCTGTCCATGGCTTCGCGCCGCCGGCTCACGGAGTGGCTCCTCGCCTGCAAGACCGGCGACAAGCGCCTACGCGCCGGCCTGCCGGCGGATTGGCGCGTCGGCGATAAGACCGGCAGCGGTCCGCGCGGCGAGGCCAACGACGTCGCCGTGGTCTGGCCCGCGCGTCGCGCGCCGCTCGTCATCGCCGCCTATTATCGCAACGCGGCCGCGACGCCGGAGGCGCGCGATGCCGTGCTTGCGGGCGTCGGCCGGATCGCCGCCACATTCTGACGCCGCGCGACGCCGTGCGAAAAAGGTCCTTGCGGCGCGCGCCGCGATGATGAGCGGCCCGGCATCACGCCATCGCGACTGCTTTTACGCACGCGACGATCCCCGCGCCCTTGACACTTTCGCGCCGCGCGACGACGATTGCCCGTTCGTTCACGAAACGAATCGAGAGCCGAGCGGGAGCGGGGCAGATGCCGTACAAGTTTGAAATCTACAAGGACAAGCGCGAAGAGTTCCGGGTGAGGTTCCGGGCGCCCAATGGCGAGAAGATGTTCGCCACCGAAGGCTATTCATCGAAGGCGAGCGCGAAGGCGGTGATCAAGTCGATCATCAAGAATTCGCCCAAGGCCGCGATCGACGATCAGACCAAGGCGGTCAAGGCCGCGCCCGCGAAGGGAGCGAAGGCCAAACCCGCGAAGAAGAAGGCGGCCAAGCGCAAGGCGGCGAAGCCGAAGGCCCCGCCCGCCGCGCCGACGCCGATGGGCGACATGCCGGGCTGAGCCCGCGCTGGCTTCGCCCCGCGCGCGGGCGGCGTCCTTTCCAAGGGCGCCGCGCGAAAGGAAGCGGGGCGGCTGGACGGCCATGACTGAAGTGGAACAACGCCGGAAACCATCGGTTTCCGGCGTTTTCCATTGTCCATTCCCGTTGTCCATTCCCGTTGTCCAATCCCACTGTCCAATCCCACTGCCCATTCCCATTGTTCATTTCCATTGTTCATTTCCATTGTTCGCTTTGCGTTGTTCGCCTTGCGTCGACCGCTCGTCCTTGTTTGCCTTCATCTGTCCGCCATCGGTCGTCCGCCGCGACCGGACGCACCGCCTTCATCCAAGGCTCGGGTCTTCGTGCCTCGCGCGCGCCTGCCCCGGGGCGCGATCGAAGCGGAAGGTCGCGCGCTATTCGGAAACGACGATCCGCGTCGCGCCGGCTCCGGCCTCCCGCACGAGGCCGAAGAGCCGGGCCGCGTGCGCGGGATGAAGCCGCACGCAGCCGTGCGAGGCCGGCCCGCCCAGGCGATGCAGCTCGGTCGTGCCGTGAATGGCGAAGCCGTGATAGAAGAAGATCGCGTGAGGCATCGGCGAATTGTAGTATTTCCGTGAAAACCACCGCCGCTCCAGCCGCCGCGGCCGGAACACGCCGCTCGGCGTGCCGTAGCCGCGCCGCCCGGTCGAGACCGGCCATTGGTGGCGCGCAAGTCCATCGACGCTCACCGTCATCGTTTGCGACGACTTGTCGATGTGAACATCGACCCAGGCCCATGCCGGCGTGACGCAAGGGAACGCGAGGATAGCCAGGGTAATGGCGCACCGCGCGCCGCGCGCGCCCGCCACACGGAGGCGATTGAAGCGATGAAGCATGGTGGTCCTCCCCGCCACGCGATACCTGCCCGGCCGAACAAAAGCATGCCGATCAACAAGGCTCTGTAAAGACCCCGACTTCCGTTCCTCATGGCGGATCGGTTATGATTCGCGTTCATGACGACACGAACGCTCACCACCCTTCTTCTCCTGCTGGCGCTGGCCGCGCCGGCGTGGGCGCAGGACAAGGGCACGCTCGATCCCGCGCCCTTGCCGCCGCTCGCCAATCCGGACGACCCCGCGACCGCCGCCAAACAGCTTTTCGGCCGCAAGGCCGCGCCGGCCGCGCTTGCCACGCGCGCGATCGGCTTCTACGCCAAGGGGTGCCTCGCCGGCGCCAGGGCGCTGCCGGTCAACGGCAAGACGTGGCAGGTGATGCGCCTGTCGCGCAACCGCATGTGGGGACATCCCGAACTCATCGCGCTGATCGAAAGGCTCGCGCACAAGGCCCCCCGGGTCGGCTGGCGCGGCCTGCTCGTCGGCGATCTCTCCCAGCCGCGCGGCGGGCCGATGCTCACCGGGCACGCGAGCCATCAGGTCGGCCTCGACGCCGACATCTGGCTGACGCCGATGCCTGAGCGCGAGTTGACGCGGCGGGAACGGGAGGAAATGTCGGCGACCATGACGGTCGGCGCCGATCGCCTCGACGTCGACCCGGCGGTGTGGACACCCGGACATCTCGGCATCATCAAGGCCGCCGCCACCGACGCCGCCGTGGAGCGCGTCCTCGTCAACGCCGCGATCAAGAAGGCACTATGTCGCGAGGCGCGCGGCGATCGCGGCTGGCTCAACAAGGTCCGGCCTTATTACGGGCACGACTATCACTTTCATGTTCGTATCGGCTGCCCGAGCGACAGTTCCGGCTGCAAGTCGCAGGACCCCGTTCCACCGGGCGAGGGTTGCGGCAAGGATCTCAATTGGTGGTTCCGCGACGCGATCATCCATCCCAAGCCGTCGCCGACGCCGCCCAAGCCGAAGCCGCCGCTGACCATGGCGGACTTGCCTCCCGAATGCCGGCAGGTGCTCATCGCGCCCTAACCCGGTCCGGACCCGATCAGCGAATGGCGTCGACGGCGCGGGCGAGCGATTCCAGCCCTTCAAGAAGCGCCGGCCCGCCGCAAAGCGTGTGCCGCGCGGGGATCTCGATCAGCCGCTTGCCGGAATAGACCGCGCGCAGCGCCGGATGCGTCAGGATCGTCGCCGCCTGGTCGTAGGCCGCGGCGGGCGCGTCCTTCAGCAACAGGATATCTGGCTGATCGGCGATCAGCCGTTCGAGCGTCACGAAACCCCCATACCCTTCGGGCCCCCCCCGTGGCGGGTGCAGCCCGGCCGCGGCGATCATCGCGGTCACGAGACTGTCGGGTCCGGCGACATAGCCGCGCCGCTCCATGACCAGCGCGGTGCGCGGCGGATCGAGCGCGGACGCGCGAAGCCGCGCTTCGGCGTTTTCCAGCGCCTTCGCCAGCGCCTCGCCACGTTCGGGATGACCGATCAGCGCGCCGAATTCCCGCGCCTGCCGCCGCGCCGCGGCGAAGTCGCCGACGAGCGCCACATCGGCGACGCGAATTCCCATCGCCGAAAGCATCGCCTGGGTCGGGCGCGCCGTCGGTCCGATGAACACGAGATCGGGCGCGAGATTGACCACCGATTCCGCGGTCCAGTCGAGTCGCGGGAAACCGTGGGCCCTTTCGCTAACCACGGACAATCCCTTGTCGATCGCATAGGGCGAGAGCCCGGCGATCTGCTCGGGATCGGCAAGCGCGACCAGCAGCTGGTCCGCGCATAGATTGAACGACACGATGCGACGCGGCGTTTGCCCCGCCGCTTGCGTCGCCAGCATCAGGCCGATCAGGCCACCCAGAACCGCTCTCTTGAACATGCCGGCCTGTTATGCCACGGCAGACGGCCGGCGTCAGCGACCGATCGCCGCGCGGCACCGAAGGCGGCTGGATGACGATCGATCGCTCCCCACTTGGATTGACGCTGGGTCTCGTGGCGCTGGTCGCCGCGCTCGCCGTGGGGTCGCTCCTGGTCGGCCCGGCCTCGATCGCGCCGCGCGAGGCGTTCGCCGCGCTGTTTTCGGGCGACGGCGTCGCCGCGATCATCGTGCGCGATATCCGCCTGCCGCGAACGATCCTGGCCGGCGCGATCGGCGCCACGTTCGGGCTCGCCGGCGCCTCGCTGCAGGGCCTGTTGCGCAATCCGCTGGCCGAACCGAGCCTGTTCGGCGCGCCGCAGGCGGCGGCAGCCCTCGCCGCCTGCATGATGGCGTTCGGCTGGGCGGGCGCGACCTCGCTGGCCGTGCCGTTCGCCGGCATCCTCGGCGCGCTCGGCTCGGTTGGCGCGCTGGTGGCGGTCGCCGGGCGCCGCGCCTCCCTGACCGTGACGCTGCTCGCTGGCCTCGCGCTCGCGAGCCTCGCCGGCGCCGCCGTCGCGCTGATCCTCAATCTCGCGCCCAATCCCTATATCGCGCTCGAAATCACCTTCTGGCTGCTCGGCTCGCTTCAGGACCGGAGTTTCACCCATGTCTGGCTCGCCACGCCGTTCATGGCGGCGAGCTGGGTCGTGCTCGCGGCCAACGCGCGGGCCTTTCGCGCGCTCACCCTCGGCGAGGACGGCGCGGCCTCCCTCGGGGTCAATGTCGATCGCGTGCGGCTGATGGTGGTGGCCGGCGTCGCGCTCGGCATCGGCGCCTCGGTCGCCGTGGCGGGCGCGATCTCCTTCGTCGGCCTGGTCGCGCCGCATCTGGTGCGCCGCGCGTACGGATCGGACCCCGCCCGCGTGCTGCTGCCGGCCGCGCTCGCCGGCGCCGCGCTCCTCATCGCCTCCGACATCGCCGTGCGCATGGTGCACGGCGTCACCGAGATCCGCATCGGCGTGGTCACCGCGGCGATCGGCGTTCCGTTCTTTCTGGCGATCATTTTTCACGAGCGCCGCGCGCTGGAGGAGCGGGCCTGATGGGCGCGGAGGCGAAAACCCTGCTAGCCGCGCGCGGCATTTCGGTCGTCCTTGGCGGGCGGCGGGTCGTCGAGGACGCCAGCCTCGCGCTTCACGCCGGCGAGCTGACCATGCTGATGGGGCCGAATGGGGCCGGCAAGACCACGCTGATGCGCGCGCTCGCCGGCCTCGTCGCCTGCGACGGCGAGGTGACGATCGGCGCGCGCGACGCAGCCGCGATGCCGGCGCGGATGCGGGCGCGCGAAATCGCCTATCTGCCGCAGGGCCACGAGTTCCACTGGCCGCTCGACGTCGCGCGAATCGTGGCGCTCGGACGCGAGCCGCACGCCGATCCCTTCACCTCGCTCACCGACGCCGACCGCGCGGCGATCGCGCGCGCCATGGCCGCGACCGAGGTGGACGTTTTCGTCGGCCGGCCGGTGACGACGCTTTCCGGCGGCGAACGCGCCCGCGTCGCGATCGCGCGCGCGCTGGCGACGGAGGCCGCCGTCCTGCTCGCCGACGAACCCGTCGCCGCGCTTGACGCCCGCCACCAGCTTATCGTCATGGGCCTCCTGCGCGACATCGCCCGGCGCGGCGCGGCGGTGCTGGCCATCGTTCACGACCTCGCGCTCGCCATCCGCTTCGCCGACCGGGTGGCGATCATGGACCGCGGCCGTATCGTCGCCGACGACCATCCCGACCGGGCGCTCGCCCCGGACCGGATCGCCGCCGTGTTCGGCGTCGCGGTCGACCGCATCGACACGCCGCACGGCCCGACGCTGGTGCCCGCGCGCGCGCTGTGAGGCGACGGGGCCCCACGGCCGGGCGGCGCGCTTGGCGCGCGATGCGATTCCTGTGATAGTGAGACCAGAATGAGTTTCATTCCGCGCGGCTGGGGGGGCGCCGGAACGATGTCATCGGTGCGGACCGAACGGTTCGAGGAGATCGTGCGACGCTTCCTGGAGGCGGCGGCGGTTCCCGAATTGATGCCCGCCGCGCTGCACGACATCGCGCTCGCCTGCGGCGCGGAGGGAGCCGTGCTGCTGCCGATCGCCGGCGACCAGATCGTCGCGCCGGCGATTTCCGAAGGCTGCGAATCGCTGCTTCACGATTTCATGCAATGGCCCGATCCCGGCCGCAATTCCCGCATGGAACGCGGGCTGCGGCTCCACGCGCGCGGCCGGCCCGGGACGGTGACCGAGCGCGACACGTTCACGCCGGAGGAACTGGCGCGCGACGCGTTTTTCCAGGAATTCATGCGCCCGCGCGGCTTCGGCTCCTTCGCCGGCGCGGTCATCGCGGAAACGCCGGGATACCTGATGCCGCTAACGATCGAACGGCTCGCCACGCGCGACCCGTTCACGCGCGAGGAGGTGCGCCTCATGGACAAGCTGCTGAGCCAATTGGGCGACGCCGCGGCGCTCGCGTTGCGGGTCGCGCTGTCCTCGGCGAGCGGCGTGGCCGACGCGATGACCGGATCGGGGCAGGCGGTCGCCATTCTCGGCCATCGCGGCGAAGTGCTTCACGCCAACGATCCCTTCAACGCCCTCCTCGGCGACGGCCTGCAGTTGAGCGGCGGGCGCCTGCACGCCGTCAATCCGGCCGTTGACCGGGTGCTTTCGGCCGCGATCGGTCGCGCGCTCGCCTATGACGGCACGCTCACCGAGCCGCATGGCGCGATCTCGATCCAGCGCCCGCCGCGCGGCCGGCCGCTTCTGCTGCGGATCGTGCCGATCGTGGGCGCGGCGAATGATTTCTTCCACCTCGCCCGCGCCATCGTGCTGGCGACCGACCTCGACCAGTCGTCGCGGCCGTGCACGGCGCTGCTGCGGCAGGCCTTCGACCTGACCGAGGCCGAAGCCCGGCTTGCCGCCGAGATCGCTTCGGGCAAGAGCCTCGCGATCATCACGGCGGAGGGTCGCGGCTCGCGCGAGACGCTGCGCAGCCGCCTCAAATCCATTTTCGAAAAGACGGGAACGTCGCGCCAGGCCGAACTGGTCCTCTTGCTTTCGAAGGTGATGGGACAGAGCGGCGCCTCGGCGATTTCCAAGTAGCCCCGTCGTAACGCCCCTGAATTCATCCCCCGCGGCGCCGTCACGGACCGGCGACGGCCTTCCAGGCCGCGCGGGCCATCTCCCGCAGCATTTCTTGCCGCGACGGCGGCGAAGCGGGCGGCTCGTCGTCCTCGTCCAGGCGCAGCGCGACCACATTGACGCGCTTGCCGCCGATCGAGCAGGCCACCAGCGTGATCGCGTCGAGCGTCACGCGGTCGCCCTGCTTGGGCGCGTGATCGAGGCTGATGTCGAAATAATCCGCGAGCGAGAGATCCTCCAACTCCGCCGGCACGGCGATGCCGTAGGTTTCCGCGAGCGCGGCCAGCGTGATGTCGCCGGCGAGGAAGAAGTCGCCGATGAGGCTCGGATCGGGCGGTACCGGCGGCGGCATGTCGACGAAAAAGCGGTCGAGCGCCTCCGCCTTTTCCGGCGGCGCCAGCAGATAGACGTAATCGCCGGCCTGGACCGGCTCGGCTTCGGTCGGCGTGAGGATCCGCTCCTCGCGGATGACGAGCGTCGGCTTCGACCAGGACGGGATCAGCCCGCGCTTGAGGAAGAGGCTGGTCGAGCGGACCGCGTAGCCGATGAGCTCCTGCGCCAACTGGCCGGGCAGATCGAGCTCGATGCGGCGCGGCAGGCGTTCGCCCCCCGGCAGCGCCACATGGAGCCAATGCGCCGCCGGCCCCAGCGTCCACCCCTGCACCAGGAGCGAGACGATCACCACGACGAAGGCGACATCGAAATAGAGATAGGCCTTGGGCAACTCGACCAGCAGCGGAATGGACGCGAGGAAGATGCCGACCGCCCCGCGCAGGCCTACCCAGGAGATGAAGACCCGTTCCCGCCACGGAAAGCGAAACGGCGACAGGCACAGAAACACCGCGACCGGACGGGCGACGAGCATCAATATCGCCGCCACCGCGAGCGCGGGCAGGATGCTGTCGGAGAGCCGCATCGGCCAGGCGAGCAGGCCGAGGATCACGAACATGACGATCTGGGCAAGCCACGTCGCCGCGTCGAGAAAGTCGACCACGGCGTTATGGGCGCGCGTCGGCCGGTTGCCGATCAGGATGCCGGCGAGGTAGACGGCGAGAAAACCGGAGGCATGGAAGACCTGCGCGATCGCGAACACCACCAGCGCGCTGGTGGTCACGAACGGCGCGTGCAAGCCCTGCGGCAGCGCGATGCGGTTGAGCGCGCGCACGACCGCGGCCCCGCCGGCAAGGCCGATGATCGCGCCGAGCAGCGCCTCGCGCGCGAGCTGGGCGAGGACATGGCCGAACGTGCCCTCGCCGCGAAGCAGGAATTCCACCAGCACCAGCGTGAGAAAGACGGCGAATGGATCGTTGGTGCCGGACTCGACCTCCAGCATGGCGCCGACGCGCGGGCGCAGGCGCAGTCCGCGCGAATGCACCAGCAGGAAGACGGCCGCCGCGTCGGTCGAGGCCACGACCGCGCCGACGAGCAGCGCCTCGGTCCAACTGATGTCGAGCGCGTAGCGCGCCACCGGCGCCGTGATCATGGCCGTGAGCAGGACGCCGACGGTCGCCAGCAGCACCGAGGGCGTGAGCACCGCGCGGATGCTCTGGAACCGCGTGCGCAATCCGCCGTCGAACAGAATCAGCGCCAGCGCCACCGATCCCACCAGATAGGCGGAATGAACGTCGATGAATTTCAGCCCGCCCGGTCCCGCCTCGCCAGCCAGCATGCCGATGGCCAGGAAGACCAGCAGCAGCGGCGCGCCGAATCGCAGCGCCACCAGGCTCGACAGAATTCCGGCCAGCAAGAGCACGGAGCCGAGCAGAATCGCGATGCTGACCGAATCGAGCGAAGCCATGAAGCTCCCGTCGCGCCAGGGAATTTTTCTTGGTGATTCATCCATATCGCCCCGGCGATGGCGCGCCAAATGCTTTCTCGGACGGGTCGCCCGGCGCGCGGCGCGGCCGTGGCGCATCGGGCGCGCAAGCGCCGCGCTTGATCGCGGGGATCGGCCGAATCAGTTTTGTCGGATAGGTTGTGATCCATCGGCGGAGCCCGACATGGATCGCGATCGATGCTCGATTTGAGCGAATTTCTCGCCCTCGCCGCCCGCGCGACGCGCTGGGTCGCGGCCGAGATCAGAACGCCTGGATTTTACGTGCAATTGGCCGTCCTCGCGCTCGCCTCGGCGATCGGCTGGTGGGGCGCGGCCGCCCTCGGCCGGCGGCGCGACCATCTCCTGTCGCGCGACTGGCCCGCGCCGCTGCGCCACCTGACGCGAACCGCGCTGCAAAACGCCGGGGTCGCGATCTTCGCCCTGCTCGTCTGGCTCGCGCACGCAGCCTTGGCCGACGCCAAATTCGCCGGCACCGGCTATGTCCTGTCGGTCGCGGCGAGCCTTTCGGCCGCTTGGCTCATCATCCGCGCCGTGACCGGACTCATCCGCAACCAGGCGATCGTGCGCGTGGTCGCGGTTTTCGCATGGCTCGTCGCCGCGCTCAGCGTCGTGGGGCTGCTCGACAACGCCATCACCATCCTCGACTCGATGGCGATCAAGCTCGGCTCGTTGCGGATCACGCCGCTCCTCGTCATCAAATTCGCGATCCTGATGGCGCTGGCGCTCTGGTTCGCCAACCTCCTCGCCAATTTCATCGAGACCCGCGTTACGCGCCTGAACGACCTGACGCCCTCGGTTCAGGTCCTCATCATGAAGATCATGCGGCTGTTGCTCGTCGCCTTCGCCGTCGTGCTGGTGATGGGCATGGCCGGGATCGACCTCTCCGCGCTCGCGATCTTCTCGGGCGCGGTCGGCGTCGGTGTCGGCTTCGGGTTGCAGAAGATCGTCGCCAATTTCGTCAGCGGCGTCATCCTGCTCGCCGACAAGTCGGTCAAGCCGGGCGACCTCGTCACCGTCGGCGACAGTTTCGGCCGCGTCAGCGCCATGAACACGCGCTACATCTCGGTGGCCGCCGGCGACGGGCGGGAGTTCCTCATCCCCAACGAGGATCTGGTCACCCAGAAGGTCGTCAACTGGACCTATCGCGACAAGGACACGCTGATCGAGGTCAAGTTCAACGCCAGCCACGAGGCCGACCCGCGTTTGGTCTGCAAGCTCGCCCTCGACATCGCCGCCGCCCATCCGCGCGCGATGACGACGCGGCCGGCGGCCTGCAACGTCACCGAATTCGCCGAGAGCGGCATTCGCTTCTCGTTGACCTTCTGGATCGCCGATCCCGAATCCGGCATGGGCAATGTGCGCAGCGACGTGCTCCTGGCGCTGTGGGACGCGTTCCGACGGGAGAACATTTCGATCCTGCCACCGTTCCGCGACGCGCGCGCGTTCGCCGGGTCGTCGCCCCCGACCGGCGCGTGATCGGGCCCCGCCCGTCCCCGCGTGGCCGGACGACGGCTTGCGTCCGCCATCCGATTGCTTAAATTGCCTGCTCCATGCCGCGATCGGAAGCCGGGAGGGTGGTGGTCGCGCCGCCATTGACGTTGAACCCATCTTCATTCGAACCGACCGGACAGCGATGACCTATATCGACGCCACCGAAGCCCCGATGCGCAAGACCGGCCAGATCAAGTTGCACGGGCCGGCCTCCTTCGAGGGGATGCGCAAGGTCGGGCGGATCGCGGCCGATTGCCTCGACGCGCTCGCCGAGATCGTGCGCCCCGGCGTGCCGACCTCGGACATCGACAAATTCGTGTTCGAATTCGGCGTCGCGCGCGGGGCGCTGCCGGCGACGCTGATGTATCGCGGCTACCGCCACGCCACCTGCACGTCGATCAACCACGTCGTCTGCCATGGCCTGCCCGGCGACCGGCCGCTGAAGGAAGGCGACATCGTCAATATCGACGTGACCTTCATCCTCGACGGCTGGCACGGCGATTCCAGCCGGATGTATCCGGTCGGCGCGATCTCGCGAAAGGCCGAACGCCTGATCGACGTGACCTATGAGGCGATGATGCGCGGCATTGCCGCGGTCCGACCCGGCGCCACCACCGGCGACATCGGCGCGGCGATCCAGGGCTTCGTCGAACCGCAGCAGATGAGCGTGGTGCGCGATTTCTGCGGCCACGGTCTCGGCCGGATGTTTCACGACGAGCCCAACATCATCCATGCCGGGCGCGCCGGCGACGGCGTCACGCTGCGGCCGGGTATGTTCTTCACCATCGAGCCGATGATCAATCTGGGCAAGCCGCACGTCAAAATCCTCTCCGACGGATGGACCGCGGTGACCCGCGACCGTTCGCTGTCGGCGCAGTTCGAGCATTCGGTCGGGGTGACCGAAACGGGCGTGGAAATCTTCACGACATCGGCACGCGGCCTCGACCGGCCGCCCTATCACGGCTGACGCCTCGGCCGGATTCGAGGTTGCAAATGCCGAGGCGCGCGTCATGCTTCGATCCGCGGCCCCGGCATGGCCAGGCGAAGCGGAAACGCCCCGCCGATGGGATCATGCGCCGATCGAACGGGTTGGGGCATGATCCGCTCGGAAGCGGACGCCATTCGGCGGGTCGCGCTTCCAGGGATGTGTGAACCTCATGTGCGCTTGATGTCCGACGGTTCGTCCAAGAAGACCGGCAAAAGCAAGACCCACCGCGCCGGCGGCAAAGGCCAGCACCAGGGCTTCGCCGAAGCGCCGCATTATCACGGCCATCGCGAGCGCCTGCGCGCCCGCTTCCGCGACGCCGGCGCCGAGGCGCTGACGGATTATGAACTGCTCGAACTGGTGCTGTTCCGCGCGCTGCCGCGCCGCGACGTCAAGCCGCTGGCCAAAATTCTCATCCGCAAATTCGGCTCCTTCGCCGAGGTGGTCAACGCGCCGCCGGCGCTGCTGGCCGAGGTCGAAGGCGTCGGCGCCTCGGCGGTGACCGAAATCCGTCTCATCGCGGCTACCGCGAGCCGGATCGCCAAGGGACGGCTGATGGACCGCCCGGTGCTGTCGTCATGGTCGGCCGTGATCGACTATTGCCGCACCGCCATGGCCTTCGCCGACAAGGAACAGTTCCGCGTGCTCTTCCTCGACAAGCGCAACCAGCTCATCGCCGACGAATTGCAGCAGGTGGGAACGGTGGATCACACCCCGGTCTATCCGCGCGAGGTCGTCAAGCGCGCGCTCGAACTCTCCGCGACCGCGATCATCCTGGTGCACAATCACCCTTCCGGCGACCCGACGCCCTCGACCGCCGACGTCCAGATGACGAAATCGATCATCGAGGTCGCCGGCCCGCTCGGCATCTCGGTGCACGACCACATCATCGTCGGCAAGCAGGGCCATGCGAGCCTGAAGGGCCTGCGCCTGATCTGACCGGCGGCGGGCCGGCCGTCGATCAGGGATCAGGGGCGCACCAGCAGGAGCGGGTCGGCGTTGTCGGGAACGCGCCGCCATTGCGCGTTGTCGTCGGCCTCGAACCGCCAGAGCGTGCCCTTAGCCGAGATCAGCAGCAATTCGCCGCGTTCGAGCCGCCAGATCGTCGGCAGGAAGGCGGCGACCGGCGCGCCGCAGCGTGGCTTGAGCGCCACGGCGAAACCGTCCTTGTCGGTCTCGGTCGAGGTCAGGGTCAGGGCGCAGACGACCTGTCCCGCGCCGCGGACGATGACCCAGTCGCCGAACATCTGGTCGAGCGAGCGCGTCGTCGCGCGCGCGGCGGCCAGTTGCTGGAGGATGTAGACGCCCTCCCCGCTTCGCACCCCTTCGAGAATGCCCGACTCGACCTCGCTGAGGTCGATCACGGCCTGGCCCCGCGCGTCGAGAAAGCGCACCAGATCAAGCCCGCTCACGGTCCAGGCGACGATGTCCTTGGTGAAGGGCAGCGCGTCGGGACAGGTCTTTTCCAGTTCGAGCTTGAGCCCCGACGCGATGGCGTCCTTCATCAGCGTCACGACACAGGTCTTCGAGCGTTCCGCGGTCGACAGCTCCCATTGCCCGACCATCTCGCGGATGAGATCGGCGGCGGTCTGCGCCCGCGCGGAACCGGCGATGAGGACCGCCGCGACCAGCAGCGGCGCGAACCTCGCGCCTTGCCTTACCCACGCGCCGACGCGGCGCGCGAACCGCGCGCGGACCCCTCCGCCATTTTCCCAAGCGCGCATCAGCGCTTCTTCAGCGGCGTCTCGGGCACCGGCGTCAGCGCCATGCGCCCGGAGAACCAGGCCTTGAGGTTCTCGACCACCAGGCGGTCCATCTCCGCGCGGGTATGCACCGAGGCCGAGCCGATATGCGGCAGCAGCACGACATTCTCCATCGTGCGCAGCTCGTCGGGCACGTGCGGCTCGTTGGCGAACACGTCGAGACCGGCCGCCATGATCGTCTTGTTCTTCAGCGCCGCGACCAGCGCCTTCTCGTCGACGACCGATCCGCGCGACATGTTGATGAGGATGCCGTCGGGGCCGAGCGCCTCGAGCACCTCGGCGTTGATCAGCTTCATCGTATGCAGGCCGCCCGGCGTCATCACCATCAGAACGGTGACGGCCTTGGCCATGTCGATGAGGCCGCCGTAATACTTGTACGGCACGTCCTCGACCGGCCGGCGCGAGTGATAGACCACGGGGATGCGCATGGCGTCGAGCCGGCGGGCGATGGCGCGGCCGATGCGACCCATGCCGACGATGCCGACGGTGCGGTCGCGCAGCGTCGCGCGCGTCAAGGGATAGGGCTTCTTCAACCATTGGCCCGCGCGCACGAAGTGATCGGCCTTGACGAATTCCCGCGCCGTGCAGATGAGCAGGCCCACGGCGGCGTCGGCGGTCTCCTCGGTCAGCACCGCCGGCGTGTTGGTGACGATGATGTCGTGTTCGCGCGCGTAGTCGACGTCGACATGATCGTAGCCGACGCCGAAACTGGCGATCATCTCGATCTTCGGACAATGGGACAGCATCTCGCTTTCCACCGGCACCAGCCCGGTGACGGCGACGCCCCGGATCTTGGCGGCGACAGTCTGCGGCAGGCGGTCGATGTCGCGCGAGGTTTCGAGATAGCGCAGGGTGAAGATGTCCCGCAGCGGCTCGACGATGGTCGGCTTGGCCGGTCCGTAGATCAGGATTTCGGGCTTTTCCTTGGAGGTCGATCCGCCAGACATCAGTTTTCCTTTCCCAACGCGCTTTCATGCCAGCGCCGCAGCGCCAAATGCGACGCCAGCGACAAGACGGCAAAGATGGCAATACCAGCCGCCGCGAGCAACGCCAAGGCCGCGAACATGCGCGGAATGGCGAGCCGGTAGCCGGATTCGGCGATCCTGAACGCCAGCCCCGAACCCGCGCCCGCCGACCCGGCGGCGATCTCGGCCACCACCGCGCCGATCAGCGACAGCCCGCCCGCGATCCGAAGCCCGCCGAGAATTTGCGGCAGGGCCGAAGGGAGCCGCAGATAGCGCAGCTCCTGCCACCGTGTCGCCCCGTTGAGGCGGAACAGGTCGACAAGGCCGCGGTCGACCGATTTCAGCCCGAGCGTCGTGTTGGAAAGGACGGGGAAGAACGCCACGATCCATGCGCAAACGAGCACGGCGACCGGCGGCGACAGATAGATCAACAGCAGCGGCGCGATGGCGACGATGGGCGTCACCTGCAGCGCGACCGCGAACGGATAGAGAGCGTATTCGGCGAGCCGCGACTGGCTGAAGACGACCGCGAGCAGAATGCCGCCGATGCCGGCCAGCACGAAGCCCTCGATCGTCGTCGACAGCGTGGCGAGCAGAGCTTCGCCGAGAATGGCGCGGTCCTCGATCAACGCCCGCGCTACCACGCCCGGCCCCGGCAGGACATAGACCGGAATGGCGTTGACGCGCACGGCGAGTTCCCACGCCGCGATCAGGAGGGCGACGGCGAGCACGGGCGTGATCACGCGAAGGAGGCGTTCGGCGCGCCGGTCGCGCCCCTCGCTCGCCTTTTCCGCTGGCGCGCTCATGGCTGCTTGCTCATGATCGCCCACCCATGATCGGCCGCGACGGCTCGTTCGCCCCTTCGCCGGCGCGCCGGAGCGCCTCGGACACGCGCCGGCATTGCCGGATGTAATCGGGCGACGTGCGGAAGCCCTCGCTCCGGTCCGCCGGCGCCTCGATGCGGATGTCCTCGGCGACCCGCGCCGGACGGGGCGTGAGCACCACGACGCGCTCGGCGAGGTAGACCGACTCGAACACCGAATGGGTGACGAACACGATCGTCTTGCGCAAGGCGCGCGCCAGGCCGATGAGATCGTCGTTGAGGCGAAAACGCGTGATCTCGTCGAGCGCGGCGAACGGCTCGTCGAGCAGCAGGATCGCCGGATCGGTCGCCAGCGCGCGGGCGATCGACACGCGCATCTTCATGCCGCCGGAAAGTTCGCGCGGAAAGGCACCGGCGAAATCGCCGAGCCCGACCCGTTCGAGCGCGGTGAGCGCGCGCGCGGCCGCCTCCTTTTCCGCCAGATGGGCAAGCCTGAGCGGCAGCTTGACGTTGTCAAGCGCGCTCGCCCACGGCATCAGGGTCGGTTCCTGGAATACGAAGCCGAGGCCGCCGCCGCGCGCCGCCTCCGTCCCGCCCGGCGCGACCGCGACGCCGCCCGAAGTCGGCGCGATCAGGCCCGCGATCACGCGCAGCAAGGTCGACTTGCCGCATCCCGACGGACCCAGCAGCGCGACGAACTCGCCCTCCCCGACGGCCAGTTCGATCGGCCCGACGGCGATGACGCCATTGGCGAAGATCTTGGTCAGGCCCCGCAGACGGACGGCGGCGTTTCCCGTCATGGGAGGCGTCCCCCCATCGGCCGCGGCCTTCACTTCTTCGGGCGCGGCTCGACGCCGACGCCCTTGTTGACGAATTGCAGCGAATAGGCCCGGCGGAAATCGACGGTGCCCTTGATGACGCCGGCGCGCACCATCTTGCTGAAGAAGCTCGCCATGCGCGCGTCGCTCATGGCGCCGATGCCGGAATTCAGCGCGTCGCCCGAATCGACGATGCCGTGCTTCTTCATCGCCGCGATCGAATGGGCGAGAAGCTCGTCGGTCATTTCCGGGTTGTGCTTCTTGATCAGTTCGTTGGCGGCGCTGTTGTCGCCATAGAGATAGTTGTACCAGCCCACGATCGAGGCATCGACGAAGCGCTGGACCAGGCCGGGGCGGAATTCGACGAGATTGCGCCGTGTCTCGATCAGCGTCGAATAGGCCTCGAAGCCGTAATCGGCGAGCAACAGGATCGTCGGCTTCTTGCCGGTCAGCTTCTCGACGGCGAAGGGCTCGGAGGTGACGTAGCCCTGCATCGCGCTCTTCGTGTCGGCGAGGAACGGCTGGGCGTTGAAGGTGTAGGGCTTGACCTTGTCGTCGGAAAAGCCGTGCTCGGATTTGAGCCATTTGTAATAGCCCGCCATCCCCTCCTTGGAGACGAACAGGGTCAGCGGCTTGAGGTCGTCGAGCTTCTTCACGCCGGCTTCGGGATGGGCGAGGAAGACCTGCGGATCCTTCTGGAAGATCGCCGCGACCGCGACGGTGGGAACGTCCTGAGCCACCGCGTCGAAAGACTGCAGCGAATTGGCCGCCATGTAGAAGTCGATCTTTCCGGCCGGCAGCAGGATGCGATGGTTGGCGTTGGGGCCGCCCTGCAGAATGGTGACGTCGAGGCCGTATTTGGCGTAGGTGCCGTCGGCGAGCGCCTGGTAGAAGCCGCCATGCTCGGCTTCGGCGACCCAATTGGTGGCGAAGGTGACCTTGTCGAGACCGTCCGCCGGCGGCGCCTGGGCGCTCGCGCCGGTCCCGGCAAGCGCCACCGCCAGGGCGACCGGCGCCGCGCGAAGGAGGTTTCCCGGCCCGCCAAACGGGCCTCGCAAGCCTCCGAACCCCATGGCAATCTCCGCTAAGCCTGTTGGTAGATGGGCGTCGACATCATCGCGAAGACGCAGCATAAGGCAACCCGTGACGTCTTCGCGGCGACATCCGCCCGCATCCGGGAGCCGACGGACCGATGAGCCATTCCATGCCGCCGCGCGACTGGGGCGCGATCCGCTGGCCGGACATCACGCCGGAAACGGCGCGCGACTGGATTGCCGTCCTGCCGATCGCCGCGATCGAGCAGCACGGCCCGCATCTGCCCCTCGCCACCGACGCGATCATCGCGGAGGCCTATCTCGCGCGCGTGCGGGAAACTCTCGACGCGGGCATGCCGGCGGTCTTCCTGCCCCTCCAGGCGATCGGCGTTTCGCCCGAGCATGCATCCTTTCCCGGAACGCTCTCGCTGCCCGCGCCCGCGGCGATGGCCGCGTGGCGGGCGATCGGCGAAAGCGTGGCGCGCGCCGGCTTGCGCAAGCTCGTCATCGTCAGCAGCCACGGCGGCAACAGCGCGGCCATGAGCCTGGTGGCGCAGGAACTGCGCGCGCGCGCCGGCCTGTTCGTCGCCACCACGGCGTGGCACCGGTTCGGTTGCCCGGCCGGGCTTTTCGACGAGACTGAAATCCGCCACGGCATTCACGGCGGCGCGATTGAGACCTCGCTGGTGCTGGCGAGCAGGCCCGATCTCGTGCGGATGGAGCGCGCGGCGAATGTCGTCCCCTCGACCGTCGCCCTCGCGCGCGAGGCGAAATGGCTCGGCGGACGGGAAGCGCCTTATGCGTGGATGGCCGAGGACCTTCACGCCTCAGGCGCGGCGGGAGATGCCACCCTCGCCTCCGCCGAAAAGGGCCGCCTGTTGCTCGACCATGGCGCGCGCGGCTTCCGGGAACTTCTCGGCGAAGTCCAGGCCTTCGACCTCTCCCGCCTGGCCCAGGGACCGCTCGGCTGAAACCGGACGCCGGACCCCCGCCGCCGCCTCCCGGCAAAATTTCGCCGATCCTCCATGAACCCGCCGCCGGGCGGCGGCGACAGACGGGTATGCGGACCACACCGGGCCCGCCGAACCCAGGATGGAGACCCCCATGTCGACCAAGACCAAGTTTGCCGCCCTCGCCGTCGCCGCGCTCACGCTGACCGCCGGCCTCACCACCACCAACACCCAGGCCCATGCCGGCAAGGGCTTCGGCCTCGGTCTCGGCGTCGGCCTCGCCACCGGCGCGCTCGTCGGCGCGGCCATGGCCAGCGGCCCGGCCTATGGCGCCGGCTATTACGGCGGCTATGCCCGCTGCCGCTGGGTGCGCCAGTATGACGCCTACGGCTTCTACATCGGCCGCGAGCGGGTCTGCGTGTACTAAGCCGCCCGGCAGCCTGGTGGATTCGCGTCCCGCACGGGCGCCTCATCCACCCCCCGTGCAGGACAAAAAGGACCCATCCGGACGCCCCTCCGGATGGGTCGTCCTTTATTGTCGAACGATCGCGTTGGCGATCCCGGCGGCGGCACTATTCGGCCGCGTCATCCCCCGGAGCCGGC
This sequence comes from Xanthobacteraceae bacterium, assembly GCA_041918675.1. Taxonomy (GTDB): domain Bacteria; phylum Pseudomonadota; class Alphaproteobacteria; order Rhizobiales; family Xanthobacteraceae; genus SCUB01. The sequence goes on along the minus strand of JAYRVF010000003.1, from coordinate 105,121 downwards.
GCGCATGAGTTTGCTTCGCGCGGCTTTCCGTCACCGGCGAGAAAGCGCGCGATGCGCGGCCAGATTTCCGTCAAGGTCCGCCCGCCCATGAACAGGCTCAGATGGCCGCACGGCGCCACGATGATTTCGGGGGCGCGCGAGACGAGGCGCGCCGCTGCGAGCAACTGCTCGGGAGCCACGATCCGGTCGTCGCGCCCGGCAAGCAGCAGCAGCGGATGCGTGATCGCGGTAAGATCGGCCGGATGTCCGAGCGCCGGAAACGTTCCCTTCGCGATCCGGTTGCCGCGATAGAGCCAATCCACGACCTGGAGGTAGTAGGCGCCCGGCAGGTCGACGGTCCAAGCGTTCCACGCATCGAATCGCTTCGCGAGATCTTGCGCGCGCGCCGCGTCGAGATCGGGCGGAAGCTGGAGGATTTCGGCGGCATCCGAAGACATCACCGGCGTCGGCCACATGTCGAGGATGTGCCGGCCCAAGACCAGACCGTCGCCCTGGCGCACGATTTGCGCGAACGCCTCCTCGGGCAGCGAATTGACGAGCCGCGATAGCGCCGATTCGGCCGCGCTGACGTCGACCGGCGCGCCGGCGATGACGAGCTTGCCGATCTTGCGCGGAAAGCGCGCCGCGTAAAGAAGCGCGAGCCATCCGCCCTGGCAGACGCCTATCAGGTCGACGGGAGCCGCGCCGTCGCCGGAGCCGGCGAACCCGCCGATTTCGTCGACCGCCACGTTGAGATCGGCGAGATAGGTATCGATCGAGAAGTGCCGCATCTCCGCCGTCGCCGAACGCCAGTCGGTGACATGGATGCGCGCCAACCCCTCCCGGTGCAGCGTCTCGACCATGGAATGGCCGGGCGCGAAATCGACCACATTGGCGCCGTGCAGCGCAAAGGGCCCGCAGATGAGCGTGGAGCGCGCGGACGGGTCCTTGGTGAATTCGCGCAGCCGCATCGTCGGCAGTTCAAGCGCGACGGCATGGGGCGTCGTCCAGGTCGCGGGCGCGCGCGCGGAAGGCTCGCTTGGCGCGCGCTGAAGTCCGCCGAAAAAGGCCGAGAGCAGGCTCGCCGATCCGGTCGCGGCCAACATCGGCCACAGGAACGGATTCGTCAGGCCGGCGAACGCGGGATCCTCGCCGGCCGGGAAGGGCTTTTCGTCGTCGCCGTGTCGCGGACCGCGTGCCATTTGCGGTTCTCCAATGAAACGGCCCGCCGCATGGATGACCCGCGATGATGAGCGGAAGGAGAAGCGCTCGGGCTTCGCGGAACGACTGATCCATCGACGGCGCCGGGTCACGCTTGGCGACCCGCCGTTTCACTTCGAAGAACTAGATTAGACCGGAATGGCTTTTGCGTGATTGAGCGGCATCAACGCGGATTTCGCCCGCGAGGAAGCCTCGGCGCGCGCGAGGCCGTGGCAAATCAAATCAATTCAAACAGATAATGCCTGCCGCGCGCCTTGTCCGCGCGGCCTCATCACCGGACCGCTTCGGAGCGCCGGCGACTTTCCGGGGCGCGCTAATAGGTCTCGACGTGGTAGCGGCCGCTCTCGCGCATGCGGCCGCGCAGCTCGGTCCAGGGCAGGCCCGCGCCGCGACAGATGTCGTCGAAGGCGGCGTCCACCCCCTGCTCCATGCCTTTCAGGCCGCAGATGTAGACGTGCGTCTTGTCCGACGCCATGAGGCCCGCGAGCAAAGCCGCCTCGCGCCGCATCACGTCCTGGACATAGGTCTTCGGCTCGCCGGGCACGCGCGAATAGGCGAAGAACTTGGTGAGGATCGATTCCGGCACTTTCTGCAACGGTCCGAAATAGGGAAGTTCCTCCGGCCGCCGCGCGCCGAAGAAGATCACGAGCTTGCCGGGCGCGTCGGGCATGGTGCGCCGCCGCCATTCGGTAAAGCCGCGAAACGGCGCCGAGCCGGTGCCGGTACAGACCATGATGACGTTGGCCTCCGGATCGTTCGGGATCAGGAAGGTCGCGCCGAAGGGGCCGGTCACCTGGACGCGGTCGCCCTTCTTCAGGTCGCAGACGTAATTGGAGCCGACGCCCTTGGCCTCGCGCTTGACCGTCAGCGCCAGATTGTTGGTGTTCGGCCGCTCGCCGTGGCGGGGACTGGCGACCGAATAGAGCCGCACGCGATGGGGCTGTCCGCTCGCGTCGACGCCCGGCGGGATGATGCCGATCGACTGGCCTTCAAGAACGGGAAAGCGCGTGTCGGCGAAGTCGAGAATGATGTGGCGCACGTCGTTGTCGGCGGTGTCCGCGGTCAGCCGGTAGTTGCCGCGCACGGTCGCGATCGCCGGCTTGTCGCGGTTGTAGAGATTGACGCTCGGCTTGGAGGCCGTGCGCGGGGCGACCGACTTGCCGCCCGCCCCGCCATGAGCCTTGCTGATCAGGGCGTCGACCTCCGCGTCGATCGCCTCGATCGTCGCCGCCGCCGCGTCGTCGAAGACCTCCTGCTTCGGCAATTCGTCCCAGGAGAACTGGTCCGCGAGCGCATAGGGGGTCTTCACGATACGCCAGTTGTCGATCGCGCCGGTCGGACAGGGCGGCACGCAGGCCATGCAATATTTGCAGATCGCCGCGTCGACGACGTAGTTGTTGCCGTCGTTCGAGATCGCCTTGACCGGGCAGGTCTCCTCGCAGGTGTTGCAGCGGATGCAGATCTCCGGGTCGATCAGATGCTGCTTGAGGAAGGCCACGGTCATGGCGAGGTCTCTCCACCGCTGGGGCCGGCGCGCGCCGGTTCGGGGCGCGCGTCAGGCCGCGATTTGCACATATTCAAAATCGCCCGACTTGTTGTCGATACCGATTTTCGGCGGCGCAATCCAGCCGGCGAACTTGCCGGGCTCGTGGACCTTCACCATCAGCGAGGTAAGGAAGGCAAGATCGTCGCGCGAGGGCAGATATTGCTCGCGCGCGCGCGCCCATTCGGCATCGGAAATCATCACGCCCTTCGGCGTGGCGTTGATATCGCGGAACTCGCCGATCTGACGGTTGAAGGCGACGTGCGGCAATTCGAGCCGGAACTTGACGCCGATCTTGTCGATCACCTTGTTCCAGCGTTCGATGCCGCGGGTGCAATCGTCGGTGTAGTCGTCGCGCAGCCGCATGTTGAGCGCGGTCAGCGCGGGCACGGCCTGCTCGACGATCTTGCCGTCGACCAGCTTGAGCACCGGATAGGTGGCGTTGGTGAGCTTGTGATCGTCGTCGATCTTGATCTCCTGGAACCGACCCTTGAGGCCCGCGTTGTAGTAGTTCGCCGAGTTGGTCGAGATCTCCGCGCCGAACAGGTCGAGCGTCAGCGGGTAGTGCATGTTGAGCTTCTTCTGGATCAGCGGCAGGTCGATGACGCCGAGCGCGCGGACGCGGGCGATGTCGTTGGGATCCTCGATGCCGGCCGCCTTCATCGCCTCGCAGGTGCGCTGGATCGTGCGCGCGACGCCGGATTCGCCGACGAACATGTGGTGGGCTTCCTCCGTCAGCATGAAGCGGCAGGAGCGCGACAGCGGATCGAAGCCCGACTGCGCCAGCGATTCGAGCTGCATCTTGCCGTCGCGATCGGTGAAGAAGGTGAACATGAAGAAGGAGAGCCAGTCCGGCGTCGCCTCGTTGAAGGCCCCGAGCATGCGCGGCGTCTCGGCGTGGCCGGAGCGGCGGCGCAGCAATTCATCGGCCTCCTCGCGGCCGTCGCGGCCGAAATATTTGTGCAGGAGGTAGACCATCGCCCAGAGATGGCGGCCTTCCTCGACATTGACCTGGAACAGGTTGCGCAGGTCGTAGAGCGAGGGCGCGGTGACGCCGAGATGGCGCTGCTGCTCGACCGAGGCCGGCTCGGTGTCGCCCTGGATGACGATGAGGCGGCGCAGCATCGCGCGATATTCGCCGGGCACTTCCTGCCAGGCCGGTTCGCCGAGGTGCTGGCCGAAATTGACCTTGCGGCCTTCCTCTTGCGGCGCGAGCAGGATACCCCAGCGGTAGTCCGGCATCTTCACATAGCCGAATTTGGCCCAGCCCTGCGGGTCGACCGACACCGCCGTGCGCAGATAGACGAGCGCGTCCTGGAAGCCTTCCGGACCCATCTCGCGCCACCAATTGAGATAATTCTTGTGCCAGCCCTCGAGCGCGCGCAGCACCGTGCGGTCGCCCGCCAAGCCGACATTGTTGGGGATCTGGGTGGAGTAGTCGACGTTGATCGTGTCCATTGCCTTGTCTCCTGAAATTCCGCGCTATACGCGCCGCATGTCGTAGGCCGGCCGCACGCCGCTGCCGTAGCGGCGCAGCGCGCCTTCCTCGCCGACGGCGTTGGGCCGCTGGAAGATCCAGTTTTGCCAAGCCGTCAGGCGGGCGAAGATTTTCGATTCCATCGTCTCGGGTCCGGCGAAGCGCAGATTGGCCTCCATGCCGGTGAGCGCGTCGGGAGAGAAGCTGGTGCGCTCCTCGAGAAACACGCGCAGCTCGTCGGCCCAGTCGATGTCGTCGAGGGCGAAGGTGACGAGCCCGGCCTTCTCGGCCTCGTCGGCGTCGAAGGCCACGCCCACGCGCTCCTCGATCATGCGCGCGGTGTCCGGCTCGCCGAGGAAACGCGTCTGCAACCGCGTCAGACCGTTGCACATCGGGTAGCGGCCGAAATTGGCGCGCGTCAGCGTGATCGCAGCCGGCGGACGATTGTCGCCCTCAAGCTGACCGATCAGCATGTAGGAGCGGTCGGCCGCGAACGCGAGTTCGGCGAGCGTGCCGGCGAAGCACGAGCCGGGCTCGATGACGCACACCAGCGTGCGCGATGTCACGTCCACGCGCTTGAGCACGCGCTTCCAATAATGCCGGATTTCGTTGACCAGCCAATGGTCCTTGTGCGCGTCGAGGAATTCATCGAAAGCGATGACGCGGCCGGCGTCGCCGGTCGATTTGAAGATGAGCGTGCCGATCTCGTATTCGTTGTTGCGCAGATGCAGCAGCGCGTCGTCGAGTTCGCGGGCCAGCCGCAGCGGCCAGAAATCGGCGCCGAGCCGGGTGAGCGCGGCGACGTCGGCGGGCACCGATTGATCGTCGGTCTTCAGCGTCACGGTGGCGACGCGGCGGGCGCGGTCGATCTCCACCGAAACGAGGCCATATTCGACGCCGGCGTCGTGGAACTTGCGCGCGAGCGGCGTCAGCTTGATGCCCTCGCCGCTGGCGGGCCGATGCGAGCGGGCGGCGAATTCCTTCGCCCGCGCGGCGACCGCGTCGTTGAGCTTCGAGGACGGCACCAGCTCGTCGACGAGACGCCATTGCAGCGCGCGCTTGCCCTTGATGCCCTCCTCGATGGTGCAGAACACGTCGGCGTGGTCGCGGCGCACCTTGCGCTTGTCGGAGACGCGGGTGAGTCCGCCGGTGCCGGGAAGCACGGCCAGCAGCGGCACCTCGGGCAGCGACACCGAGGACGAACCGTCGTCGACCAGCATGATGTGGTCGGTGGCGAGCGCGAGCTCGTAGCCGCCGCCGGCGGCCGCCCCGTTGGCGACGCAGATGAAGCTCTGGCCGGAGAACTCGCTGGAATCCTCCATGCCGTTGCGGGTCTCGTTGGTGAACTTGCAGAAGTTGACCTTGTGGGCGTGCGCGGAGCCGGCGAGCATGCGGATATTGGCCCCGGCGCAGAAGATGCGGTCCTTGCCCGAGCGCATCAGCACGACCTTGACGGCGGGATGCTCGAAGCGGAGGCGCTCGACGGCGTCGGCGAGCTCGATGTCGACGCCGAGGTCGTAGGAATTCATCTTGAGCTGGTAGCCCTCGAACAGGCCGGCGTTCTCGTCCACGTCCATCGTCAGCGTGGCGACGTCGCCGTCGACACTCAGCTTCCAATGGCGGTAGCGGGACGGATCGGTCTGGAAATCAATTCGCGTCGCGCCATTGGCGAGTTTGCGCGCCTCGTCGGCCATGCGTGTCTCCTGCGCGGTAAGATTGGAGGATAGCTGCAGTATAATGCATAATATCTCCAAGTCCAGCATTGTTCGATAAATTATGCATTTTTTTGCATATCGCTTTTAATTAACTGAATTTGTTACATAAAACTATAGCATTCGCCGCAATGGACTGCTCCATCCGGCTAAAATGCACAATTTTTCACTATCCTACAGCGCCGCGACGGTCGCGCCCTTGGCGATGGCGTCGAGAATCGCGGGCGAGCCCTGCGCCGCGCTTCGCTGCATATAGAAGCGCAATCCGCGCAATCCGCCTAGCTCCTCGCCCCCACCCGCGCGACCGGGTCCGCCATGCACGCATTGCGGCATCACGATCGGATGGCCGGTATGGGTCGCCCCGACCACCGGGTCGACGCACATCACGCGCCCATGCAGCGGCGCGAGGCCAACGGCCAATGTCGCCGCCTCGTCCGGATCGTCGCACCACACCGAGGCCGCGAGCGAACCTTCTCCGCGCAGCGCGAGGTCGATCGCCTGTTCGCGCGACGCATAGGGAATGACGGTCGCGACCGGCCCGAATACTTCCCGCGCGTGAACCGCGCTCAGACCATCGGGTGACGGCGCCACCAGCAATGTCGGCGCGAGGAACGCGCCGCGCGCCGCGTCCGCGCCATTGACCGAGGCGGGAATGCCGCCGCCGCGGGCCGCGCGCGCCTCGGCGGTCAATTCCGCGAGCCCTTCGAGGGCCGATTTGCGCTGGCGCGCGTCGCACAGCGGACCAAGCCGCGTTTCGGCGAGCGCCGGATCGCCGACGGCGATGGCGTCGATCTTGGCGACCATCGCGGCGACGAAATCGTCCATGCCATCCTTCGGCACGAGAACGCGGCGGATATTGGTGCAGAGCTGGCCGGCCTTCACGCTGAGCGCGTTGGTGAGTTCGCGCAGCAGCAGATTGAAAACCTCGCCACCCGGCTTCGTCGAGGCGCCGAGCACGGCGACGTTGATGCTGTCGGCCTCGATATTGACGCGCGGGGCGTGACCAAGCACGCGCGAATGGCCGCGGATCATCGCGCCGGTATCTGCCGAGCCGGTGAAGGCGATCGCGTCGAACCGCTCGACATTGTCGAGCAGGCCCTCGCCCGCGCCGCATACCAGCGACAACGCCCCCGCCGGCACGACGCCGGCCGCAACCACGTCGCGCACCATCCGCTCGGACAGCCACGCCGTCGCCGAAGCGGGCTTGGCCACGACCGGAACGCCGGCGAGGAAGGCGCAGGCGACTTTCTCCCACAGGCCCCACGAGGGGAAGTTGAACGCGTTGATGTGAATGGCGAGCCCTGTCCTGCTCGACCACATGTGCCGCGCCTTGAAGGTGTCGCCCTTGGCGAGCGCGTCCGCCCCCTCCTCGATCAAGAAGCGCGCCGCGCCGAGCCCCTTGCCGAGCCGGGCGTAGAATTTCAGCGTGCCGATGCCGCCGTCGACATCGATCGCCGCGTCGCGCGCGGTGTTGCCGGAATTGCGCCGCGCGATCTCGGCATAGTCCGCCTTGTTGGCGATCAGCGCGTCGGCGATGGCGTTGAGCATCGCGCCGCGTTCGGCGAAACTCATCGCCCGCAGCGCGGCCCCGCCCGTCTCGCGCGCGAAGGCGAGCCCGGCTTGAAGATCGAGCCCCGCGGAATCGACCCGCCCGATCGCCTCGCCGGTCGTCGGATCGACGAAGGGACGGCCCTCGCCCTTGCCGGCCCGCCAGGCGCCGCCGATGTAGCTTTCGAGACGAATCATGCGGCCTCCGCTGTCCAATTAGCGCCGTCGAGTTATCGCGATCCGCGCATCGCGACCGACGGGTCGCGGCGACGGCCGCCGGTTACGTGCCAGGCCTCAGCCATCGCGCAGCTTGAAGCGCTGGATCTTGCCGGTCGCGGTCTTCGGCAACGCCTCGACGACCTCGACCCAGCGCGGATATTTCCACATGCCGACATTCGCCTTGACGTGCTCCTTCAGGCTGTCCTCGATGCCCTCGCGGCCGAAGCCCTCCTTGAGCACGATGAAGGCCTTCGGCTTGAGCAGCCCCTCCTCGTCCTCGTGCGGCACGACGGCGGCCTCGAGCACGGCCGGATGACTGGCGACCGCGGTCTCCACCTCGAACGGCGAGACCCAGATGCCGCTCACCTTGAACATGTCGTCGGCGCGCCCGCAGTAGGTATAGCGGCCGCTGGCGTCGCGCGTGTATTTGTCGCCGGTCTTGGTCCATTCGCCCTGGAAGGTCGACCGGCTCTTGTCGCGCTGGTTCCAGTAGCCTTCGGCCGCGGTCGGCCCGCGCACGAACAATTCGCCGATCTCGCCCTCGGCCACTTCCTTGCCGTTCTCGTCGAGCAGGCGCATTTCGTAGCCCGGCACCGCCCGGCCCGACGTGCCGTAGACGATGTCGCCCGGCGCGTTCGACAGGAAGATGTGCAACAGCTCGGTCGAGCCGACGCCGTCGACGATCGGAGTGCCGAAACGCGCCTCCCAGGCCTTGCCGATATGTTCGGGCAGGGCCTCGCCGGCCGATGTCGACAGGCGCAGGCGCGGCGAACCCTTGGCGCCGGCCTGGTTCTTGTCATGCAGCATGGCGGCGAACAGCGTCGGCACGCCGCAGAAGATCGTCGGCTGGAACTTCGCCAGGATGTCGAACACGGAGTCCGGCGTCGGCCGCTGCGGATTGAGGATGGTCGTCGCGCCGACCGACATCGGGAACGACAGGCCGTTGCCGAGGCCATAGGCGAAGAACAGCTTGGCGGCCGAATGCACCACGTCGTCCTCGCGCATGCCGAGGACGCGCTGGGCGAACAGTTTCGCCGTCAGCATCGGGCTGGCATGAACATGCTTGGTGCCCTTGGGCGAACCGGTGGAGCCGGAGGAATAGAGCCAGAAGGCCGGCTCGTCGGAATGGGTGGCCGCCGTCTCGAATTCGGCGCTCTGGGCGCCGAGCGCGGCGGCGAAATCGATGCGCGGCGCCTTGGCGTCGCCACCGACGATGATGACCTGGTCGAGCGCGGGAAGGTCCTTGAGCGCGGGCTCGACGGCCGGAAGGAGCGGGGCGGAAATGAGCACCGCGCGCGCGCGTGAATCGGCGAGCATGTAGTTGTACTGCTCGGCGGTCAGCAGCGTGTTGATCAGCACCGGCACGATGCCGGCGCGCATGGCGCCGAGAATGGCGATCGGATATTCGACCGTGTCGGCCATGATCAGCGCGACGCGCTCCTCGCGCCTTATGCCGAGCGAGACGAGCAGATTGGCGAAGCGCCGCGTTTCGGACTGCAGCTCGCCATAGGTGATGGAACGAGCGGGATCGATGAACGCGGTCTTGGCGCCGAGGCCCTTGTCGATGTTGCGATCAAGCAGGTCGGTGCAGGCGTTGTAGAGCGGCATGGCGGACCTTCCGGGGAATGAATGCGCCGTCACCGCGCGCGCGAGCCGTGGCGGAAGGCCGCCGGCCGGCGCGAGATCGGGCGATGAATCATCAGACGGGCGCGGACGGCTACCGGAGCGTGTTCCCGCTTGCCGACCGCACGTTCACGAGAGGACCGCCCCGGCGGGCGTCGCGCCCCGGGACGGAACCAGTTCGGATGGAATCGCCCACCGGAACCCCCACCGCGACGCGAGGGACTTGCCGACGGCGCCAAATGGACTGGCCGGATATAATTTGGCATAACGATACCAATTTTTCCATCGGTTGATCGGGTGGTGGATCGGGAAGGACATTGCATTATATTTCATAATATTCGCTATCGGGCTTGGCTGTCAACGCCGAGCCATGTATTATGTTTCACAAAATGGCGGATCATCCGATGACCGTACTCGATAAATCCGAAACTCCCGCGACGCCCCCCCGACGGCAGGCCAAGCGCGGCGCCGCGAGCGAAGCTGGCGCCGTGCCGGCCCACGAGGAGGATGTGCACGACTTTCTGGTCGAGCTCGGTCAGCGCGTGCGCAACGTGCGGGCGGTGCGCGGCATGTCGCGCAAGGTGCTCGCCCGCGTTTCCGGCGTCTCGGAACGCTACATCGCCCAGCTCGAAAGCGGGCTTGGCAACGTCTCGATCGTGCTGCTGCGCCGCGTGGCGAAGGCGACCGCGACGCCGCTCGAGGATTTCGTTTCCGGATCGTCCGCGCAACCGGATGAGTGGCCGCTGGTTCGCTCGCTGATGCGTCAGGCGACGCCCGAGATCATCGACGAGGTGAAGGATCTTCTCACCGGCCGGCGCTCGCCGCGCCGAATCGCGCCGCGCGTCGCGGTCGATCGCATCGCCTTGATCGGACTGCGCGGCGCCGGCAAGTCGACGCTCGGCCGTCGCGCCGCCAAGGAGATGGGTTGGCCCTTCATCGAGATGAACGCGGAGATCGAAAGCCTCGCCGGCTTCTCGATGCAGGAGATCCATTCGCTCTACGGCCAGGAAGGCTACCGGCGGCTGGAACAGACCGCGCTGCGGCGCGTGATCGAGCGTCCCGGCCCGATGATCCTGGCGACCGGCGGCGGCGTCGTCGCCGATCCGGTGACTTTCGAGTTGCTGCTGACCTCGTTCTTCACCATCTGGGTCAAGGCCTCGCCGTTCGAGCACATGAACCGCGTGCGCCAGCAGGGCGACCTGCGGCCGATGAGCAACGACAAGGCGGCGATGAGCGAACTCGTCACCATCCTGTCGAGCCGCGAGCCGCTTTATGCCAAGGCGCGCTGGGTAATCGACACCGCCGGCACGACCGAGGACGCCAGTCTGCGCAAGCTGCTCGAACTGCTGCGCTCCTATTGCGCCTCGGGCTGTCCCTGGCAATCGCGCAATCTGAAGTGACGACGTGGGCGAGGCGCTCAGAAGCGCCCGCGCCGCAGATCGTCGAATGCCTGCAGGATTTCCTCGCGCGTGTTCATGACGAAGGGGCCATGCTTGGCCACCGGTTCGTTGATGGGACGCCCCGCCACGAGCAGGAAGCGCGCGCCCTGATCGCCCGCGCGAAATCGCACCGTTTCGCCCGGCCCCAGCACCGCGAGCTCGCCGCGCACGATCGCCCGGCTCTCGCCGTCGCCGATGCCGCTCGCGCCCTCGAAGACGTAGACGAAGGCCGCGTCGTCGCGGCGCAGCGGCTGCGCGAAGCTCGCCCCCGGCGCGAGCGTGACATCGATATAGAGCGGATCGGTCGCCTCGGCGATGACCGGCCCCTTCACCTCGCCCACCTTGCCGGCGAGCACGCGCACGGTCACGCCCTCGCCCCCCGCGATGGTCGGAATCGCGGACGGCGCGAACTCCTGGTAACGCGGCGCGCCCATCTTGTCGCGGGCCGGCAGGTTGATCCAGAGCTGGAAGCCGCGCAACAGCCCTTCCTGTTGCTCCGGCATCTCCGAATGAATGATGCCGCGGCCCGCGGTCATCCACTGCGCGCCGCCGGACTCGATGATGCCGGAATGGCCGTGATTGTCCCAATGGCACATGCGGCCGGCGAGAAGATAGGTGACCGTCTCGAAGCCGCGATGGGGATGATCGGGAAACCCGCCGATATAGTCGGATGCCTCTTCCGATCCGAATTCGTCGAGCATCAGAAACGGATCGAGGTCGGAAAGCTCCGGCGAGCCGATGACTCGGGTCAGGCGGACGCCCGCCCCGTCGCTCGTCTCCCGTCCGCGAATGACGCGGACGATGTCCCGGCTCGTGGATGTTGACGCGTTCGCCATCGTGATCTTCTTTCCGCCAGTTCGCGCCGCGCGCGCGAGTGGGCCAAGCGCCCGAATTGACGCCTGCCGCCCGCGCCGCGCGGGAAGCCTTGAATGCGCGAGAGATTACAGGCCGAGATAGCTTCGCACCAGTTCTTCGTTGGCCAGAAGCGCGCCGGGATCGCCGTCGAAGACGATGTCGCCCTTGAACATCACAATCGCGCGATTGGCGATGGTGGCGAGGCGCTGCACGTCGCGGTCGACGATGATCGCGGCGACGCCGCTCTTGCAGATCTTGCCGAGCGTCGTCCAGATGTCGCGCGCGACCATCGGCGCCAGTCCCTCGGTCGCCTCGTCGATCAGCAGCACCTTGGGATTGGTCATCAGCGCGCGGCCGACCGCGAGCATCTGCTGCTCGCCGCCCGACAGGCGCTGACCGCCATGGCTGATCCGTTCGGCCAGCCGCGGGAACAGCGCGAGCACTTCCTCGATCGTCCAATCGACGGAACCGTCGGGTCCCGGCCGCTCGCACATCACCAGGTTTTCGCGCACCGACAGGCTGCCGAACACGCCGCGGCCGGCCGGCACATAGCCGATGCCGAGACGCGAAATCGCCTCCGGCGTCGCCGCGATCGCGTCGCGGCCGACAAGGTGAAGGTGGCCGTCGCGGACCGGCGCCAGCCCCATCAGCCCGCGCATCAGCGTCGTCTTGCCCATGCCGTTGCGGCCGAGCAACGCCACGACCTCGCCCGAGCCGATCGAAAAACTCGCGTCGCGAATGATGGGAACCTCGCCATAGGCGACGCGCAATGATTTTGCTTCGACGACCGTCGTCATTTCAATGCGCTCCCTCGGCACCGAGGTAAGCATTCTGCACCGCCTCGCTGTTGCGCACCTCGTCGGCGGTTCCGCTCGCGATCAGGTGCCCGTTGTCGAGCACGGTGATGACGTCGGCGGCCGAGAACACCACGTCGATGTCGTGCTCGATGAGAATCATGGCGCAGTGCCGGCGCAGATCGCCGAACAAGGCGACGACCTCGCGCGCCTCGTCCGGCCCGAGACCGGCCAGCGGCTCGTCGAGCAGCAGAATCTTCGGCTCCAGCGCGAGAACGGACGCTATCTCGAGCCGCCGCCGCTCGCCGTGGCTGAGAATGTCGGTCGATTCGTCCTTGCGATCGAACAGCCCGACGCGGGCGAGCGCGGCCTCCGCGCGCGCGGTGGCGTCGGGGAGATTCTTCAGCCGCCGCAGAATATCGAGCCGCGAGGTCGAATGGCGCAGCGCCGCCAGCCGCACCATGTCGATCGCCGCGATTCCGGGAATGACGGCGCTGCGCTGATAGGTGCGGCCGATGCCGAGCCGGGCGCGCGCCTCGACGGTGAGACCGGTGATGTCCTGATCGTTGAGAAACACCTGCCCCGTCGTCGGCGACAGATCGCCGGCCAGCGTGGCCAGGAACGTGGATTTGCCGGCGCCGTTCGGTCCGATCACCGCGTGAATGGATCCGTCCCGCAATTCGAGGTCGACCGAGCTCAGCGCGGCGAGACCGCCGAAACGCTTGCCGATGCCGGAGGCGCGCAGAACGATATCAGCCATGGCCGGCCCCCTCGCCCTTCCCGCGCCATTTCTCCAGGAACCTGGTCAATTCGTGCACGACGCCGTTCGGCGCGATCAGCACCACGGCGACGATCATGACGCCGACGCCGACCAGCCAATGCTCGGTGAAACGCTGCAGCACTTCCTCGGCGATCAGCAGGATCACCGCGCCGATCGCGGGCCCGGAGATCGCCTCCTTGCCGCCGATCAGCACCATCACCAGCGACGTCGCCGACACGTGCCAGGCCAACATCTGCGGCGCGACGAAGCCATGCTGCGCGGCGGCGAGATAGCCCATGACGCCGGCGAGCGCGCCGGAGACCGTCATCAGCGCCAGACGGTGGAGATAGGGCGAATGTCCGAACGCGCGCACCCGCGCCTCGTTGTCGCGCGCCGCGGTCAGCACGGCGCCGAAACTCGACCGCCGCAGCCACCGCGTGCACCAGATCACCAGCGCGACCAGGATGAAGACAAGGATGTAGTAGTGCGCGCCCTTTTCCACCGAGATCGAGACGCCGCCGGGCAGCATGATCTCCGGGCGGAAATTGATATAGGCCCCGTCGGCGGTGCCGACGATCGAGCTGTCGTGGAAGAGATGATAGCCGAGCTGGCCGAAGGCGAGCGTCATCAGGATGAAATAGAGCCCGCGCGCGCGGATCGACACCGCGCCGACCGCGGCCGCCAGCGCCGTCGCGCCCACCACCGACGCGATCAGCGTCAGGATGAGATTGGCCGGCTCGGCCTGCGGCGCGAGCGCGGCGAAGATATAGGCGGCGAAGCCGTAAAGCGCGCCGTGGCCGAGACTGACCAGTCCGCCTGGTCCGATCACCAGGCCGAGCGCGGACGCCAGCCCGGCCTGAATGGCGATGGTCGTTGCGAGCTTCAACTCGTAACCGCCGAGAACGAACGGCACCGCCGCTCCCGCCATCGCCAGGACGACCAGTACGCCGTCGTCGACGCGTTCCTTCCTCGCCGTGTTCATGCCGTCCCCCGTACCAGACCCTGCGGGCGCGCGATCAACACGACGATCATCGTCGCGTAGATCACGAACGAGGCGAAGTTCGGGAAGAACTGCTTGCCGAAGGCGTCGATGACGCCAAGCAGCAGCGCCGCGATCAGCGTGCCCGAAAGCGAGCCCATGCCGCCGAGCACGATGACGACGAACGACATGATCAGCATTTGGTCGCCCATGCCCGGATAGACCGAGGCCAGCGGCGCGGCGATGACGCCGGCGAGCACCGCGCAGGCGATGCCGACGGCGGTGACGCCGAGATACAGCGCCTTGACGTTGACGCCGAGCGCGCGTGCCATCTCGCGGTTTTCCGCCCCCGCCCGCAGCATCATGCCGACGCGCGTCCGGCTCATCACGAGATACATGACGACGACGAACACGATGCCGACCGCGGCGACGAACAGGCGGTAGGCCGGATAGGACAAGGTGTTCGACAGCGGAATGGAGAAATTGAGGATCTTCGGCACCGGCACCGCGTGCGCGTCGCTGCCGAACAATATGCGTTGCGCCTCGTTGATCAGCAGGATCAGGCCGAAGCTGAGCAGCACCTGCGACAGGTGATCGCTGCCCTCCAGGCGCGATACCAGGAAGCGCTCCATCAATGCGCCGAGCACCAGCCCGACGACGATGCCGACCGGCAGCGCGATCCAGTAATTCGCGAACTGGCCGATGACGGCATAGGCGACGTAGGCGCCGACCATATAGAAGGTGCCGTGTGCGAGATTGATCACGTTCATGATGCCGAGCAGCAACGTCAGTCCGCTCGCCACCAGGAACAGGATCAACCCGTATTGCACGGCGTTGAGCAGCTGAACGAAAAAGAAAAACGGCGTCATCGATTCAAAATCCCCAACGCGGATCCCCCGACGCGTCGGTCGAGCGGGGAGAAATGCCCGCGCGCCGCGACCCGTGCGCGCCCCCCGCGCGAAAAGCGATTCGGTTTCGTGCCCGATCACCACATCCGTGAGCGGACGCCGCGAACGACGGGGAACACGCGGCCAAGCCGCGCGCGGGAAAAAGAACATCGCCCCCGAGGGGGCGATGCTCCAGCAAATGCCTGTTCAGGTCATCTTGCAGCCGACGCCCGGGTCGGCGAGACCCTGATGCGCGATCCTGACCAAGGCGTTCTTACCCTTGCGCACCTCGCGCAGATAGATGTTCTGCACCGGGTTCTGCGCCGCGGAGAAGGACATCGGCCCGCGCGGGCTGTCGAGCTTGGCGTTGCGCATCGCCTTGAGCATAGCGTCGCGCGCCTTGAAGTCGCCCTTGACCGCGTCGAGGCCGACGGCGAGCAGCGCGCCGGCGTCATAGCCCTGAACGGCGTAGACGTCGGGCTCGGCGCCGTAGCGCTTCACGTAGTTCTCGCGGAACGCCTTGTTCACCGGATTGTCGAGGTCGTCGGCGTAATGCAGCGTGGTCTGCAGGCCTTCGGCCGCCTCGCCCTGCGCCGCCAGCGTGCCGTCGGTGAGGAAGCCGGCGCCGTAAAGCGGAATCGACTTCTTCAGGCCCGCTGCCGCGTAGTCCTTGACGAACTTGACCGCGCCGCCACCGGCGAAGAAGACGTAAACCGCGTCGGGCTTCTTCTCGGCGATCTGCGTCAGGTAGGATTGGAACTCGACCTCGGGGAACGGCAGATAGAGCTCGGCCTCGATCGTGCCGCCGGCCTTGGTGAAGCCCTCCTTGAATCCGCCAACCGATTCCTCGCCGGCGCCATACTTCCAGCTGAAGGTGATGACGCGCTTGTGACCGGCGTCCCAGGCCACCTTGCCCATCGGGAAACCGGGCTGCCAGTTCGAGAACGAGGTGCGGAAGATGTTCGGCGCGCACATCGCGCCGGTGGCCGCGCCGACGCCGGCGTTGGGAATGATCAGCAGCGTGTTGGACTCGCGCGCGATCTTGACCATCGCCATCTGCACGCCGGAATGCACGGTGCCGACGACGACGTCGACCTTCTCGCGCGACACCAGCTTGTCCATCGTCTGCGGACCCTTCGTCGGATCGGACTCATCGTCGACCTGGACGAATTCGAGCGCGCGACCGCCGAGCTTGTCGCCGCGTTCGGCGACGTTCTGGCGGAAGGCATTCTCGATGGTCTTGCCGATCGCGGCATAGGTCCCGGTATAGGGCAGCATGAAACCGACCCGCACGGGCGCGCCCTGCGCGATCGCCGGCATCGGAAACGAACGAACGCCGAGACCCGTCACCGCGACGCCGCCGGCGAGTTTGAGAACGGAACGGCGGTCGATACCGATTAGCTTTTTCGCCATGAACATTTTCCTCCTGGTCACCAAAGTTTGTCTGGTCAGTGTTGTACCGTTTGTCTTGACGGCGATAGTCGACAACATGGAACGCCATGTCCAGTCTCAATTCGCGCGCCGAGATGCAACGTACCGTCACACCACGCGCGTCGCGCGACTTGTCATGTCAACCATGTTCTCGATCGGCGCCGCTCGCGGGTCCTTGTCGCTCGCGGTGCGATCGGTCGCCGCCGTTCGCGCCACGATGGACCTCTTGGTGTCGTCGCAGGAATGCTCCGCGCGATGGCCGCGTCGGAAGGACCGTCGTTGCGGTCCGGTCGCGCCATCACCATGGGTTGATGCGCGCGCCCATCCTGCGCGAAAACGCGTCTTCGTCTTGCCCCCTCTAGCCGTTTCTCCGGCCGGCTTTTGACGCGGTGTCGAACGCGGCAAATCCAAGCCGCCGCTTGCGCCGTCGCACCGGTGAGCCGGCACGCGAACGCACAGCGGAAAATTGCATTATGGTACTCTTATACGAAAATTTGTACTTTGGCTAGACCGGATGCGGCGGATGCGAGCGCGAAAAAGCCGCGACGGGAAGGCGGCAATGCGCCGCCGCATACAATTGATATTAAAAGCTAATTTATGCCTACCGCCGGCGAGGCGCGCCGAGCCTGACCGGCCCAGGCCGGCTTTGCCGCGCAAGCCGGCCGTCCCGGAGCGCCTTCGGCCACGGTCTCGCGCGGCCGCAACGCGGCATGTCCAGTTCGCGGACGCGCCGGTCAGAGGAAGCTATCAACCGGAACGAGCACCGAGCCGGCGCCGGCTTCCGTCATTTCGGCGAACGCGGCCGTCATCGGCAGAATATTGTCGAGGTAGAAGCGGATCTCCTCGACCACCTCGCGCGCGACATTGGCCGGCGTCGATGCGTCCGCGCGCGCGGCCGCGACCGCGCCCTTGGCGAGATACGCGCCGCCGGTGACGAGACTGAACAGCCGCAGATAGGGCGACGCCACCGCGAGCGCGTCGGCCGAAGGTCCGGCCGCGAGCAATTGCCGCGTCGCCGTCGCGAGCCGGTCGATCGCCCGGTCGAGACGCGCCGCGCTCGTCCTGGGCACCGCGCCGCAATCGCCGAGCGCGGCCGCGATCGTTCGCCATTCGCCGAGCAGCGCTTCCACCACCTGTCCGCCTCCGCGCGTGATCTTGCGCGTGACGAGGTCGATCGCCTGGATGCCGTTCGTTCCCTCATAGATCGGCGCGATGCGCGCGTCGCGCCAAAGCTGGATCGCGCCGGTCTCCTCGACATAGCCCATGCCGCCATGGATCTGCACGCCGAGCGAAGCGACCTCGACGCCGACCTCGCTGCAGAACGCCTTGGTGATCGGCGTCAGGATGCTGGCGCGGTCCTCCTGCGCGGCGCGCGCGGCCTTGTCGTTCACGGTCGCGGCCCGGTCGATGACGCCGGCGGTCGCGTAGGCGACGGCGCGCGCCGCCGAAGTCAGCGCGCGCATCGTCATGAGATTGCGGCGCACGTCGGGATGCTCGATGATGGCGATCTGCCCGCCGCCGTCCGGCGCCCCCATGGCGCGTCCCTGACGCCGCTCCAGCGCATAGGCGCGCGCGAGCTGCAACGCGCGCTCGCCGATCGCCACGCCCTGCAGGCCGGTATAGAGCCGCGCCTTGTTCATCATCGTGAACATGCATGCAAGACCGCGATTCTCCTCGCCGATGAGATAGCTGGTCGCGCCGCCGGCGTCGCCATAGACCATCACGCAGGTCGGGCTCGCATGGATGCCGGCCTTGTGCTCGATGCCGGCGCAGCGCACGTCGTTGCGCGGACCGAGTGAGCCGTCGTCCTTGACCAGGAATTTCGGCACCAGGAACAGCGAAATGCCGCGCGTGCCGGGCGGCGCGTCGGGAAGCCGAGCCAGCACCAGATGAATGATGTTGTCGGTGTAGTCGTGCTCGCCGCAGGTGATGAAGATCTTCTGGCCGCTGATGCGGTAGGTGCCGTCGCCCGCGCGCTCCGCCTTGGTCCGCAACGCGCCGAGATCGGAGCCGGCCTGGGGTTCGGTCAGGTTCATGGTCGCCATCCACTCGCCGGTGACGAGATTGGGAAGATAGCGCCGGCGCTGTTCCTCGGTGCCGTGGATGAGCAGTACGTCGGCCGCGCCCTGGCTGAGCACCGGGCCGAGGCTGAAGGACGTGCAGGCGCTCGTCCACATTTCCATCGCCACCGTGGCGATGCGGAACGGCAGGCCCATGCCGCCGACGGCGACGGGCGCGTCGACCGCGTTCCAGCCCGCCTCGGCCCAGGCCTTGTATACCTCGGGAAATCCCTTCGGCGTGCGCACCACGCCGTTTTCGAACCTCGCCCCCTCGATATCGCCGGGGCGATTGAGCGGCGCGATCGCCGAGCCGGCGAAGCGTCCGGCCTCGTCGAGAATCTGCGCGATGGCGGCGAGATCGAGATCGGACCCTTCCGCGGCGAGGGATTCGGCGGTCAGATCGGCGATGTGTTCGAGGTCGAAGAGAATGCGCGGAACGGGAGCGGTGTAGGTCATGACGTCGTCAACTCCGCCGGATGTGGCCGTCAATCGTCCTGATTGCCGAAACCCAGAAAACTGTCGATCACTTTCGGATCGCGCGAAAGCTCGGCCGCCGGCCCGTGCAGCGTGATCTCGCCGAGCTCCATGACATAGGCGTAATGGGCGACCTGCATCGCCGCGCGCGCGTTCTGTTCGACCAGCAGGATGGAAACGCCCGTCTCCATCAGCGACCGGATGATCTGGAATATCTCGCGCACGATGCGCGGCGCAAGCCCGAGCGAGGGCTCGTCGAGCATCAGGAGCTTGGGCCGGCCGACCAGCGCGCGTCCCATCGCCAGCATCTGCCGCTCGCCGCCCGACAGCGTGCCGGCGATCTGGGTCCTGCGTTCCCGCAGCCGGGGAAAGCGTTCGAACACGTCGGCGATCGCCGCCACGCGCGCCTCGCGCGACACGGTGAAGCCGCCGAGCAGGAGATTGTCCTCCACCGACATGCTCGCGAACAGGTCGCGTGTTTCGGGCACCAGGCCGATGCCGCGCGCGGCGCGTTCCTCGACCAGCACCCCGGCGAGGTCGCGGCCGTCGAACGCGATCGCGCCGCGCGAGGGAAGCAGGCCCATCAGCGCGTTGAGGAGCGTGGTCTTGCCCGCGCCGTTGGCGCCGATCAGCGTCACGATCCGGCCGCGCGGAATTTCCAGCGCGACCGACCGCACCGCCTCGATCTTGCCGTAGCTGACCGAGACGTTCTCGACGGTCATGATCGGGGCGCTCATTCGACGCCTCCGAGATAGGCGTCCAGCACCGCGGCGTTGACGCGGATTTCGGCCGGCGCGCCTTCCGCGATCTTGGTGCCGAAATCGAGCACCACGATGTGGTCGGTCAGGCCCATGACGAAATCCATGTCGTGCTCGACGAGAAGGACGGCCATGCCCTCGCCGCGCAGCCGCCGCAGCAGCTCGGCGAGCTCGCGCTTTTCCTTCAGCCGCAGACCGGCGGCCGGTTCGTCGAGCAGCAGCAACCGCGGTTCGAGACAGAGCGCGCGCGCGATCTCCACGATGCGGGATTGGCCGAGCGCGAGCGCGCCGGCGGGCTTGTCCGCCAGGTCGGCGAGCCCCACCCGCTCCAATTGCCGCGAGGCACGCGCGGTCAACCGCGCCTCCTCCTTACGATCAAGCCGCAGCATCGCGGCGAGCACGCCGGCGCGGCCATGCAGATGCGCGCCGAGCCTGACGTTATCGAGCACGCTCATGTCGGGGATGAGCCTGACGTGCTGGAAAGTGCGCGCCACGCCCCGCGCCGCGATCGCGCGGGAGGGCAGCCCGTCGATCCGTTCGCCGGCGAGACGCACGCTTCCCGAGGTCAGCCGCGCGATGCCGGTCAGGAGATTGAACGTCGTCGTCTTGCCCGCGCCGTTCGGTCCGATCAGGCCGATGATCTCGCCGGCGCGCATGTTGAACGAAACGTCGTTGACGGCGACGAGCCCGCCGAACGCCTTGCGCAGCACGCCCGCTTCGAGAAGGGATTGCTCGTCCCGATCGCCACGCGCCGACGCCGTCGCGAGCGCCGGCGCCGCCGCCACTTCGTCGGCCAGCGCCAGGCTCGGCGCCGGCGCCGACGATCCCGGCTCGGGCGGGAGAAACCGCGAGATCACTCCCCACACGCCGCCGCGCGCGACCTGCAGCAGTCCGACCAGCAGAAATCCGAACACGATGGTTTCGTAGTTTCCCGCGCGGCCGAAGACGAGCGGCAGCAGGTTCTGCAATTGGTCCTTGAGCACGGTGACGATCGCCGCGCCGAGAATCGCGCCATAGAGATGACCGACGCCGCCGACCACCGCCATCAGCAGATATTCGATGCCGGCGTTGAGGCCGAAGCTCGACTGGCTGGTGGCGCGCTGGATATGCGCGAACAACCAGCCCGAAACGCCGGCGAGCACGGCGGCATAGACGAACGCGATCAGCCGCGCGCGCGCGGTGTCGATGCCGAAGGCTTCCGCGGCGAGGCTTCCGCTCTGCAGCGCGCGGATGGCGCGCCCGATCCGCGAATCGAGCAGGTTCGCGGTCAACACCACCGCGAGAAAGACGAAGGCCCAGACCAGGAAATAGCTCGCGCGCTGATCGATCAGCGACCACGGCCCGATCGAAATCGGCGGAATGCCGGAAATGCCGTCGAAGCCGCCGAGAATGTTCAGATTGCCGAACAGATAGAAGATCGCGATCGCCCAGGCGATGGTGCCGAGCGGCAGATAATGCCCCGACAATCTCAGCGTCACGGCGCCGAGAACGAGCGCGGCGATCGCGGTCACCGCCAGCGCGACCGGAAGGCTCGCCCACGGCGACCAGTCCAGAACCGTCGTCAGCACCGCCGACGTATAGGCGCCGAAGCCGACGAAGGCGGCCTGTCCGAACGAGGTCATGCCGCCGACGCCGGTGAGCAGGACGAGGCCGAGCGAGACCAGCGCGGCAAGGCCGATATAATTGCCGAGCGAGATCCAGAACGTCGGCACCATCGGCAATAGCGGCACCACCGCGATGATCGCGATGACGACGCCGACGGCGATTTTGCGCGCGTTCATCGCCGTCACTCTTCTTCGCCGTGGCCGCCGATCAGCGAGCGCCACAACAGGAACGGAATGATCACGGTGAAGACGATGACGTCCTTGAATTCGCTGGCGAGGAACGAGGAGAAGGATTCGAGAATGCCGACGAAGATCGCCGCCACCACCGACCAGGGATAGCTGACGAGGCCCGCGAGAATCGCGCCGACGAAACCCTTCAGGCCGATCATGAAGCCGGTGTCATAGGTGACCGTCAGCATCGGCGCGACGAGCAGGCCGGACAATGTGCCGATCAGCGCGGCCATGATGAAGGCGACGCGCCCGGAGAGCGCCTCGGGAATGCCGACGATGCGCGCGCCGCGACGGTTGACCGCCGAGGCGATCAGCGCCTTGCCGAGCAGCGACCGGCCGAAAAACAGGCTGAGCGCGGCCATCAGCAGGCTGGTGACGACCAGGACGAGAATGCTCTGACCGGACACCATCAGCGGACCGAGGCTGAACGACGCCGACGTGAAGGCGCCGGCGCGGAAGCCTTCCGGTCCGAAAAAGACGAGGCCGAGGCCGGTCATGCCGAGATGAACGCCAACGGCGGCGATCAGCAGCACCAGGACCGAGGCGTCGGCGATCGGCTCGAAGGCGATGCGGTAGACGAGCGGCCCCATCGGAACGACCAGCGCGACGCACAGGGCGATGTTGACCGCCAGCCCCAGCTTCATCGGCGCGAGGTAGAAGGTGGCGAGCACGAAAGCGAGCGGCATCAGAATATCCCAGGCGAAACGCCGCGCCGCGATCGCGGCGGTCCAGCTGTGTCGCTTGCGCGCGAAATCGAGCGCGAAGGCGCAGACACCGAGGCACAGCAGGAACCAGGTCGTCCCCGGCATCGTGCCGGCCTCGAGCGAGGTCAGCGTCAGCGCGCCGAAGGTGACGAATTCGCCCTGAGGGATGAAGATCACGCGCGTCACGGCGAAGACAAGGACGATCGCGACGGCCAACAGCGCGTAGATCGCGCCGTTGATGACGCCATCCTGGACGAGAAACAGTGCGATCGTTGAATTCACGGAGTCACCCCATAGCCGCGGCCGCGGCGATGTCGGCGCGCGCGTCCGCTCATGGCGATTTTCCATCGATCCGGCGGTCGGGACCAGACATGAATATCTCGATCAATTCGGCCGGTATCGGCCGCGATTTCACCTTGGTCGGATCGGCGGGATCGGCGGCGACCCAGACGCGCGTCTCGAAGCCCTCGACGACGAGTTCGTCGCCCTTGAGCAGGCGATGCTCGACGCGGAAGCTCGATCGCTTGAAATCGCACAGCCGCGTCTCGAGCACCAACTGGTCGCCCCAGGTCGACGGCCGGTGAAAACGCGCGCGGGTTTCCACCATCGGCATTCCCATATAGTCGAAGCGTTCGTGAAGCTCGGTCCGGTCGATGCCGACATCGGCGAAGGAGCCGGCGGTCGCCGCGTCGAACCATTCGAAATAGCGCGGGTTGAAGACGATCCCGGAGGGATCGCAGTCGCCCCATTCGACGGTGATGCGCCGCACGCCGACGTACATTTGCCCCTCCTGCCCCGCCCGCTCGCGGCCGGTGGCGATGGCCCCGGCCGTCATTGGATCACGATGATTCCGGATCCGATCGATGCAAAATCATGACCGTGATCGATTCCAACAAGTTGGAGCATGATGTGATCCGAAAACCGCTTCGCGCTTTTCGGCGTCATGCTCTGGCGCGCACAAGGACCGGCCGGCCTCCTCGCGCCGCGGCGCGATCGCCGTTATCAGCCTCCACCCGTGTTTTCGATCAGCAGCGCGATACCCTGGCCGCCGCCGATGCAGGCCGAGGCGATGCCATAGCGCTCGCCGGAACGCCGCAGCTCGCGGGCCAGCGTGAGCGCGAGCCGCACGCCGGTCGCCCCCAGCGGATGACCGATCGCCGTGGCGCCGCCATTCACGTTGAGGCGATTTTCGTCGAGCCCCAATTCGCGCGCGCAGGCGAGACACTGCGCGCTGAACGCCTCGTTGATTTCGACGCGGCCGATCTGTTCGAGCGAAAGCTGGTGGCGCTGGAGCAGCGCCTTGATCGCCGGCACCGGACCGATGCCCATGATCGAGGGTTCGACGCCGATCGACAGGCCGCCGAGAATGCGCGCGAGCGGCTTCTTGCCCTTGCTTTCCAGATAGCCCGCGTTCGCGACCAGCACCGCCGCCGCGCCGTCGACCACGCCGGATGAGTTGCCGCCCGTCTGCACACCGCCGAAGGCGGGACGAATCTTGGCCAGCACCTCGATCGGCGAGGGTCGCACATGGGTGTCGGTGGCGAGTTCCTTGTCCTTGCCCTTGAGACGAATGCCGCGCGGCTTGAGCCCCTCGCATTCGAACGTCTCGGTGACGACCGGCTCGATCTCGCCGGCCAGGAATCCGCTCGCTTGCGCCGCGAGCGCGCGCGCGAAGCTGCGGGCGGCGAAGGCGTCGACCTCCTCGCGCGTGAATTTATGTCGCTTGGCGAGATTTTCCGCCGTCTGTCCCATCGAGAAATCGCAGGAGGTGTCGAGCAGCGCTTCCCAGAGGAAATCCTTGAACTCGACCTGGCCCATGCGAAAGCCGTCGCGATGGGTGTAGGCGGCGACCGGATTGCGGCTCATCGATTCGGTGCCGACGCCGAGCGCGAGATCGGCGCGCTTGAGCGAGACCGCGTCGGCGGCCTGCAGGATCACCTCGATCCCGGTGCCGCAGACACGCTGGACGAGATGGGCCGGCACGCCGCGCGGAACGCCGGCGTAGAGGCCGACATGGCGCGGCAGCATGAAGGCGTCGAAGGAGGCCTGCGCCATGTTGCCGCCGATGACGATGCCGACATCCGCGGCCGGCGTTTGGCTTCGCGCCAACACCGCGCGCGCGACCTTGATGCCGAGATCGATCGGCGAATTGGGGGACAAGGGGCCGTTGAGATCGGAAAACGGCGTGCGCGCGCCGTCGAGCAGCCAGGCGTCGGTAAAGCCAGTGTGATAGCCGTCATCGGCCATGCCTATCGTCCTTCTGATGGTGTCGGTTCGTGGATCGAACCACGCGTCAATCGATGCCTCGCCCGCCGGAGCGCGGCCGGCGGCCGCGTCATGCCTTCAGCGAAATGACCTCCGGTCCGATCGCGTCGGCATAGATCGCCTCGACCAGGGAATTCCGGCGCGTGCGAACCGCCTGCTGGTTGGTGTAGCCCTTGTCGGTGATTTCGCCGGCGTCGATCGAGGGCGGATCGGCCATCAGGATCGCGCGGGTGGCGAAGGTCGAGGAGCCCTTGCCCTGCCGCTTCAGCGTCAGCAGGCCCTGGCGGGTCGCCTCGCGCACGGCCTCGTGGCCGAGCACCTCGGCGACCGGCGCCGTGTCGGCGAGCCCGGCGATGCGGCGGCAAGCGGCGATATTGGGGAAGATCAGGAAGCCGATCTCCTCGCGATCGTGGCCGGTCACCACGATGTCCTGCGCGACCGGCGCCATGCATTCGAGCGCGTGAACGCGCAGCGCGCCGACACTCACCCAGGTGCCGGACATCAGCTTGAAGTCCTCGGCGACGCGCCCGTCGAACAGCAATCCCTTTTCCGGATGCGCCGGGTCGAGGAACTTCACCGCGTCGCCCATCGAATAGAAGCCCTCCGCGTCGAAGGCGCGCGCGGTCAGTTCCGGCTTCTTCCAGTAGCCGGGCGTGACGTTCGGTCCCTTGACGCGGATTTCGAGCTTCGAACCGCTCGGCACCAGCTTGAGCTCGGTGCCCGGCACGGGCAGGCCGATCACGCCGGTCCGCTCGGCCTGCCAGTGGCAATCCGAGGCGAGCGGCGCGGTTTCGGTCGAGCCCCATGACGAGACGAGCGGAACCGGGCGGCCCACGGTCTTGATCGCGAGCTCGGTCAGGTCGTCCCAGAGATTCTGCGGCAGCGCGGCGGCGGCGTAGAAGATGAGATTGAGCTTGTCGAAATATCTCGCGCGCAGTTCGTCGTCCTGACGCAGCGCGGGCACCAGCATGTCGAAGCCGCGCGGCACGTTGAAGCACTGCGTCGCCGCCACCGACTTGATGTTGTCGAGCGTGGTCTGGAACGCGCCGGGGACCGGCTTGCCGCCGTCGATGGCGATGGTGCCGCCGCAGCGCAGCACCATGTTGAAGTTGTGATTGCCGCCGAAAGTGTGGCTCCACGGCAGCCAGTCGATGATCGTGGGCGGGGAATTTTCCAGGAACGGCCATAGCCGCACCCGCGCCTGCTGGCTCGAGCACAGCATCCGCTGCGTGTTGACGACCCCCTTGGGATGGCCGGTCGAGCCAGAGGTGAACAGGAATTTGGCGATCGTGTCGGGGCCGATGCCGGCGAACGCCGCCGCGACGGCGCTACGATCCGCGCGCGCCATGACCGCGTCGAGCGAGACCATTCCCGGTCCGAGCGTCTCGCCGGCGCCGACCCGCCCGACAATGACGTCGCCGGCGAACCGCGGCGCGATGGCGGCGAGCGCCTTGGCGTAGGGGGCGAGCCGCGAGACGAAGATCGCGCCCGGCGTCAGCAGCTCGACGATGTAGTTGAGCTTCTCGAAGTCCTGCGACATCAGCGAATAAGCGGGCGAAATCGGCGACACCGGCACGCCCACATGCATCGCCGCCAGCGCCACCAGCGCGTGATTGATGCCGTTCTCGGAAAGAACGACAAGGGGCCGCTCGACGCTCAGCCCCTTGTCGAGAATCCAGCTCGCGATCGCTTCCACCCGGTCCAGCGCCTCGCCGTAGGTCAGCGTCGTCCATGGCGTGGCCGACGTGCCGTCGACGCGCTCCATCAGAAACACCGTCCCCGGCCGCTCCTTCGCCCACCGCGCCAGCCAATCACCGACGCAGCGATCGTAGTCGCCGAGCGGAGCCGGCGAGCGCAGAACTGTCGTTCCGTCGCCGCGCCGTTCCACATTGACCCGAGCGGGGGCGAAAAGACGTGACGGATCACGTTCGATTTCAGCTTGGCTCATCGACGCACACTGACTGGCTGGATGGACCGCGATCAGGAGATCACTTCGGAACGCCGAGCTTGAA
Organism: Xanthobacteraceae bacterium; assembly: GCA_041918675.1. Lineage (GTDB taxonomy): Bacteria > Pseudomonadota > Alphaproteobacteria > Rhizobiales > Xanthobacteraceae > SCUB01. The sequence continues at coordinate 78,546 of JAYRVF010000003.1, read as the reverse complement.
CGCGCCGTCGCGCGCGTGGATGAGCACGCGGGCACGCTCGTCATGGCCGAAGTGGTCGGTCGGCGTCATGTTGAAGACGCCGTGCGAGGCGACGACATTCTTCAATCCCTCCATCGCGTCGCGCAACGCCTGACGGAATTCCGGCGTGCCGGGCTTGGCCGTCTTCAGCGCCACCGGCGTCGCCGCCTCGATGAGCTTCCACGCGTCATAGATGTGGGCGGCGAACGGATTGATGCTGCCGGCGCCGTGAGCCTTCTCATAGGTCTCGACGAAAGCGAGCGCGACCGCCTTGACCGGATTGGAGTCGGGAAGCTGGTTGGCGACGACCACCGGACCGATCGGGAAGATGGTGCCGTCGGCCGACTTGCCGGCGACGCGCAGGAAGTCGCGGCTGGCCGCGCCGTGGGTCTGGTAGATCTGGCCCTTGTAGCCCCGCTCGGCGAGCGCGGTCTGCGGCAACGCCGACGGCGTGCCCGAGCCGACGATGAGAATGGCGGGCGGATTGGCGGCGACCAGCTTGAGCACCTGGCCGGTGACGCTGGTGTCGTTTCGGGCGTAGCGCTCGACGACGGAGAACTTCATCCCCATCGACTCGAACAGCGGCGTCATTTCCTTGAGCCAGGTTTCGCCCCAGGCGTCGGTGTAGCCGATGAAGCCGACTTCCTTGTAGCCGCGCGCCTTCATGTCGTCGGCGACCGCCTTGGCCATCAGGCGGACGTGCTGGGGCGTGCGGAAGATCCAGTAGTTCTTCTCCTGCGGCAGATCCATCGGCGCGATGGCGATCAGCGGCGTCTTGGTCTCGATCGCGACCTCGGCGACCGCCAGACAGGTCGGCACGGTCGACGATCCCATCAGCAGATCGACATTGCTTTCGGTGACGAGCTTGCGCGAATTCTTGGTCGCCAGGGTCGGATCGGTCGCGTCGTCGAGGACGATCCAGTTGACCTTCTCGCCGGCGAGGGTCGCGGGCAGCAACTCGATCGCGTTCTTTTCCGGAACGCCGAGCGCGGACGCCGGCCCGGTGATGGGAAGGGTCACGCCGATATTGATATCGGCCAGCGCGGGCGACGCGACGACGCAGGCTGCGAGCAGCCCGCCAAGCAGAATCGATCTGTTCATGAGTGGTGCCTCCGGGTGCGTTTCCAGGTGAAGCTCTTGATCTCGGGCTTGCCGCGTCTGCCGCGCGGCTTTGGTGACACCCAAGAATAGTTATAACTTATAACCAAAGCGCGGGTCGGTCAATTGGCGATGCCGGCTTGCGGATGTGAATTTGTATCGCGGATGGCCCCCGCGGCGCAGCGAAATTTCGAATGCAATCGTGGGCGGTCAACGCCCACCGGAAACGCGTGCGGGCGCGAACAAGAACGGCGCGACTTCGGTTTTTCATGGTCCTTGACAATTTGGCAGTCCGACGCGGCGATGGCCACGCCCGTCCGACGGCGCGCGCCGTGACGAACGGTCGCGGCGCGGGGCGGCGTCCTTATGCCGGCTCGGCGTCCGGCTGGTTTTCCGGCACCGCGCTCTTGAACGCATCGAGCGCCATGCAATTGGCCTCGATCTCCAGAAGTCGCGGCCAGCGCGCGATGTCCGCCTTGAAGCGGCGCGCGTTGCCAAGTTGCGGAACGAAGCAGATGTCGGCGAGCGAGGGCGCCGCGCCAAAGGCGAAGGGTGTCGCGCCGCCGCTCAGCGCCCGCTCGCACCAGTCAAGACCCTGTTCGTTGACGCGACGCGCCCATGCCTGCGCCGCCGCCTCGTCGCCGGTGAGGCTCCGCACGTCGTTGAGCACCTTGAGATTCTGCAATGGATGCGTGTCGCAGGCGATCACATAGGCGAAGGCGCGCACCCGCGCGCGCGCCAACGGATCGGCCGGCAGCAGCGGCGGCTGGGGGATGGTCTCCTCGAGCCATTCGATGATCGCGAGCGACTGCGTCAATACGTGGCCGTCCTCGGTGACGAGCGCGGGCACCAACCCTTGCGGATTGATCGCAAGATAGTCCGCCGCGCGATGCTCGCCCCGGCGCAGATGATGCGTCGCGTGATGGACCCGCACGCCCTTGAGATTGAGCGCGATGCGGACACGCCAGCTCGCCGACGAACGGAAAAATCCATGAAGTATCATCATCAGATGGTTCCCCAATGCATGGACATAGATGGGCGCGAGCGCGGGCGCGAGGTGGACGAAGTTTGACAGACTGCTGATCGTCAGTATAGTGACTAATAGGGGGAGCTCTTTGCCACGGTCCAGCGCGACCGAATATGCTCGGAAAAATGGGACGCGGCGAGATAGCATTCAGGTTCCACGTCATCGCGCGCGGGAAAGTCGTGTCCCGAACGGATGCGCTTGTCCGCGTTCGCACCAACATCGCGTGATTCTCATCAAGGAGTGCAGATGAGCTTCGTCTTCCCCCCGTCCCCCGTCTCGTCGATCGCCGTCGCCGGCTCCACCGATCGCTTTCCCGTGCGCCGCATACTCTGTGTCGGACGCAATTACGAAGCGCATGCGCGTGAGATGGGTCGCGATCCGACCCGCGAGGCGCCCTTCTTCTTCACCAAACCATCGGACGCGGTCGTCGACAGCGGCGCGACGGTTCCCTATCCGCCCGAGACCAAGAACCTCCATCACGAGATCGAGCTCGTCGTCGCGATCGGGCGCGAAGGCTTCAACGTTCCGCCCGAGGACGCCACCGATATCGTCTATGGCTATGCCGTCGGCATCGACCTGACCCGGCGCGACCTGCAATTGCAGGCCCGCGAGCAGGGCCGCCCGTGGGACTGGGGCAAGGCGTTCGATTTTTCCGCGCCGATCGCCCCGATCATGCCGGCGAGCGAATGCGGCCACCCCACGCACGGGCGAATCTGGCTTAGCGTCAACGGCGCCATCAGGCAGGACGCCGACATCGCCGAATTGATCTGGACCGTTCCGGAAATCGTGTCGATCGCCTCGCAATCGGTACGGCTGAAGGCCGGCGATATCATCATGACGGGAACACCCGCCGGCGTCGGCCAGCTCGTCGTCGGAGACCGTGCCGAAGGCGGCATCGATGGCATCGGCCGGATCGAGATCACGATTGGAGAGCGACTGAAAGCATGAGCGCCGCGCCTTAGAAGGGGGAAGCGGCAAACCACCGCCGGGCCGATAGAAGCCAGGAACAAACGGCATGATTCGAAGGCAAAGGGAGGATAAACATGAAGCGAATGATTTTAGCCGCCGCGGCGGCGACGCTGCTCGCCGGTTCGGCCGCGGCGCAGGAGCCGATCAAGATCGGCTTTCTTTCCACATTCTCCGGTCCGTCGGCGCTGCTCGGGCAGGAACTGCTCGACGGCTTCAAGCTCGGCCTTGAGCAGAGCGGCAACAAGCTCGGCGGCCGCCCCGTCGAACTGATCCAGGCCGACGATCAGACCAAGCCGGACGTCGCGCGCCAGCACGCCGACAAGATGATCGAGCGCGACAAGATCCATATCCTGACCGGCATCAATTTCTCCAACGTTCTGCTCGCCGTCGCCAAGCCGGCGCTCGACAACGGCGTGCTCGTCTACTCGATCAACGCCGGCCCGTCGCAATACGCCGGCGGCCAGTGCAACCCGCATTATTTCAACGTCTCGTTCCAGAACGACACCGGCGCGGAAGCGATGGCGATCTATCTGCAGAACAAGGGCGTCAAGAAGATGTATCTGCTGGCGCCGAACTATCCGGCGGGCAAGGACTTCCTCTCCGGCTTCAAGCGCTACTACAAGGGCGAGATCGTCGGCGAGGTCTACACCACCTTCGGCCAGCTCGATTACGCCGCCGAAATCGCGCAACTGCGCGCGGCCGGGCCTGAAGCGGTGTTCTTCTTCCTGCCCGGCGGCATGGGCATCAACTTCGTCAAGCAGTACAGCCAATCGGGCCTGAACAAGACCGTTCCGCTCTACGGCCCGTCGTTCTCGTTCGACCAGACCGTGCTGCCGGCGATCGGCGACGCCGCGATCGGCTCGTTCGCCTCCGCCTTCTGGGCCGAGACCTTCGACAACCCGCAGAGCAAGAAGTTCGTCGCCGACTTCGAGGCCAAATACGGCCGCCTGCCCTCGCCCAACGCGGCCAACGCCTTCGACGGCGCGCGCATTCTCGACGCGGCGCTGACGGCGATCGGCGGCAAGATCGAGGACAAGGCAGCGCTGCGCAAGGCGCTCGAAAACGTCAAATTCACCAGCCTGCGCGGGAACTTCCGCTTCAACACCAACCACTATCCGGTGCAGGACTTCTACCTGACCGAGATCACCAAGGACGCCAAGGGCCGCACCACCATGACGGTCCGTGAGAAGATCAACACGGGCCACGAGGATGCCTATGTGAAGGACTGCAAGATGCCGGCGGGCTGAGCCGGCTCTTTCCAGTCCTCACGGCGTCGGCGATCGGGCGCGGGCCCGGTCGCCGGGTTTCCCCGCAATGCGTTCGCCCGGGCTTCTCGCGCGAGAGCCGCCGGCGGCGAAGGTGATCGACGATGTCACTGGCTCTGTTTGCCGAACAACTGCTCAACGGCGTGCAGCTCGGCGTGATGCTGTTCCTGATCGCGTCCGGCTTGACGGTCGTGTTCGGCATCATGAATTTCATCAATCTCGCCCATGGCTCGCTCTACATGGCCGGCGGTTTCGCCGCCGCCTACATTCAGTTGTTGACCGGCAGCTTCGCGCTCGCCGTGCTGATCGCCATTCCGGTGGCCGCGATCATCGGCCTGGCGATGGAGCGGGTGGTGTTGAGTCGTTTCTACGGCCGCAGCCATCTCGACCAGGTGCTGGTGACCTTCGCGCTGATTCTCATCATGAACGAGGGGACGCGCATGATCTTCGGGCCGGCGCCGATGCGCGTCAGCCTGCCGCCGATGCTGTCGGGCTCGGTCGAGATTCTTCCCGGCGTCGGCTATCCGGTGATCCGTCTCGCCATTCTCGCGACCGGGCTGGTGGTCGCCGGTCTGCTCTATCTCATCATCATGCGCACGCGGCTGGGCATGTGGGTGCGCGCCGGCGCCAGCAACCGCCCGATGGCCGGCGCGATGGGCGTCAACGTCCCGATCATTTTTTCGCTGTTGTTCGCGGTCGGCGCGGGGCTGGCGGGCCTCGCCGGCATCATGGCCGCGCCGATCCTGTCGGTGCAGGTCGGCATGGGCGAACCGATCCTGATCCTCGCGCTGGTCGTCACCGTGATCGGCGGCATCGGCTCGATCCGCGGGGCGTTCGTCGCCGCGCTGCTGGTCGGCATCGTCGACACTTTCGGGCGGGTAACGCTGACACCGGCGCTCGGCAGCATGGTGATCTTCATTCTGATGGCGGCGATCCTGACCTTCCGCCCGAAAGGATTGTTCCCCGTCCATGGCTGACATCCACGCCTTCGCGACGCCCCGCCGCGACGCCATCGCCGCGCTGACAATGCTCGCCCTGCTCGCCTGCATTCCCTTGTTCGCGTGGCTGACGCGCGACCCGTTCCTGGTCAAGGTCGGCACGCGGATGGTGATCTTCGCGCTGGCGGCGACATCGCTCAACCTCGTGCTCGGCTATGGCGGGCTGGTGAGCCTGTGCCACGCGGGCCTGTTCGGGATCGGCGGCTATGTCGTCGGCATCGCCGCCTTTCACCGGTTCAACGCCGAGCCGCTGAGTCTGGGCTGGCTGACATTCGCGGGCTCGGCCGATTTGGCGATCACGATTCCGCTGGCGATGATCGCCTCGGCCCTGATCGCGACCGTGATCGGCGCCATCAGCCTGCGCACCAGCGGGCCGTATTTCATCATGATCACGCTCGCCTTCAACCAGATGTTCTACTACGCCGCGATCGCGCTACAGAAATATGGCGGCGAGGACGGCTTGCAGATCCTCGACACGATCACGCTGTTCGGCGTCGACCTTTCCGACCGCTACCGCTTCTTCTATTTCGCCCTCGCGGTGCTCGCGCTCGCCATGCTTTTCGTCGGGCGCGTGGTCGGCAGCCGGTTCGGCGTGGTGCTGCGCGCCGCCGCCGAGAACGAAACCCGCGTCGTCGTCGTCGGCATCGATCCCTGGGCCTATCGCCTGGTCGCCTTCGCGCTGTCGGGAATGCTGACGGGCACCGCCGGCGCGCTGCTGGCGGCGAGCCAGCAATTCATCAGCCCGGTCGACATGGCATGGGACCGTTCGGGCGATCTCGTGGTGATGGCGGTGCTTGGCGGCATCGCCACCTTCTGGGGACCCATTCTGGGCGCGGCGACCTACATCGCGCTGGAATTGACGCTGTCGTCATGGACCCAGCACTGGCAGCTCGTGTTCGGGCTCATCATTCTCTTCATCGTCGTCGGCTTGCGCGGTGGGCTGGTCGATCTCGCCAAACTGTTCCTGCCCGAGCGCGCGCGGAATTGATCCCATGACCGATGCCGTCCTCGACATCGTCGGATTGAACAAGCGCTTCGGCGGCCTGCGCGCGACGGTGGACGTCTCGCTCGGGGTCATGAGCGGGGAAACCCACGCCATCATCGGCCCCAACGGGGCCGGCAAGACGACGCTGATCTCGCAAATTCAGGGACTGTTGCGCCCCGACGAGGGCCGCATCGTTCTCGACGGAGCGGACATCTCGTCCGAACCGGCGCACCGGCGCGCCCGGCTCGGCATCGCACGCTCGTTCCAGATCACCTCGCTGATCGGCAACTTTCCCGTCATCACCAACGCCGCGCTCGCGGTGCAGGCCCGCCACGGCCATTGCTTCCGGTTCTGGCGCCAGGCCGGACGCGATCCGGCCCTGCTCGAACCGGCGATGGAGGCGCTGCGTCTGGTCGGGCTGGAGGGCCGGGCCGGATCGATGGCGCGCGATCTCTCCCACGGCGAACGACGGCAGCTCGAACTCGCCGTCGCGCTGGCGCAGAAGCCGCGCCTGCTGCTGCTCGATGAGCCGATGGCGGGCATGGGCCGGCAGGACAGCGCGCGCATGATCGCGCTGCTCGCCGAACTGAAGGCCCACTACTCGATCATCCTGATCGAGCACGACATGGACGCGGTGTTCACGCTCGCCGACCGCATCAGCGTGCTCGTCTCCGGGCGGATCATCAAGACCGGCTCGCCGGAGGAAATCCGCAACGATCCCGACGTCCGTTCGGCCTATCTGGGACATTAGGACATGATCGCGACAACACACATGATCGCGACAAGGGCGCGCGCGCCAAGGAATGCCGAGCATGCTGCTTGAGATCGACAAGCTCGAAGCCGGCTACGGACTCAGCCAGGCGCTGTTCGGCCTGTCGCTGGCGATGCGCGAGGGCGAGGTGATCACGCTGCTCGGACGCAACGGCATGGGCAAGTCGACCACCGTCAAATGCATTTCCGGTCTCAATCCGGTCTCGCGCGGCGAAATCCGCTTTCGCGCCACGCGCATCGATGGTCTCGCCTCGCACCGGATCTGCCATCTCGGCGTCGGTCTCGTGCCGGAGGGCCGGCACATCTTCCCCAATCTGACGGTGCGCGAAAACCTGGAAATGGCCGCGATCAGCCGGCCCGGCCGCGCCGAACCATGGACCATGGCGCGCGTGCTCGACCTGTTTCCGCGCCTCGGCGAACGGCTTGGCAATGGCGGCAACCAGCTATCGGGCGGCGAGCAGCAGATGCTCGCGATCTCGCGCGCCCTGATGACAAATCCCGACCTCCTGGTGCTCGACGAGGCCACCGAGGGTCTGTCGCCGCAAATCCGCAAGCAAATCTGGGAAAAGCTCGCCGTCCTGAAAGACACCGGGCTGTCGATGCTCGTCATCGACAAGGAAATCGAATCCTTGTGTCGTATCGCCGATCGCCACTACATTCTGGAAAAAGGTGAAATCGTCTGGTCCGGCACGAGCGGCGACCTGATGGCCGATGAATCCATTCAACGCGCCTATCTCAGCGTCTGAGGCGCGATGACCACGCGAAGAACGAAGCGGAACGACAACCCCCGCAAGAACAACGGCAGCCTCGCGATGAACGCCACCAAACCGGTTTACGACCACCACGATTTTCACACCATGCCGGGACACATGATCCGGCGAGCGCAACAGATCTCGGTCGCGATCTTCATCGACGAATGCGCGGCCACGAACATCACGCCGGTTCAATTCGCCTGTCTTGCCGAAATCGCCCGCAATCCCGGCATCGACGCCACGCGGCTGGCCTCGCAGATCGCGCTCGACCGCTCGACCCTCGGCACCGTGATCGAACGGCTTGAGATCAAGGGACTGATCGCGCGCATGACGGGGCTCGAGGATCGTCGCACCAAGCTCCTGCATCTGACCAGCGCCGGCGGCCGTCTGCTGGCCGAAATCCAGCCCGCGGTCGTGCGCGCCCAGGAGAAGCTGCTCGGCCCGCTTTCGGCCGGCGAGCAGGCGACCTTCATGCGGCTGTTGTCGAAGCTCGTCGACCTCAACAACGAATCCTCGCGCGCGCCGATGGGCGCGCGCAAGGCCGAGAACGCCGCGTAGGCGCGCGCGGCGATCTACTCCAGCACCTCGAAAAAGCCGAGCTTGCGTTGCAGCGGCGCGTCGTCGACCTGAAACAGAAAGGCCGGCTTCTTGGCCGAGGCATTGGCGACCTCGACGCGCGCATGGGTCGGGATCGCGACGGTATCGTTCGTCGTCCAGTTGAACTGCTTGCCGTCGATGGCGATCTGGCCGTCGCCCTCGACGACGTGAAGCACGGCCGATGACGACCGCCGTTGCGGCTTGAGCGTTTCGCCGGGGCGCAGCATCAGCGCCGAGAAGCCCAGCACCGGCAGGCATTCGTTGCCCGTCTCCGGGTTGATATAGGCGAGCTGCACCGCCTCGCCGGGGCTCGCCACGCCGGCGAAGGATTCAAGCGCGGCGCGCACCTCGCGCCATGGAAAGCGCTTGAGCGGATAGTCGCCGCGCGGCGCACCGAGCGAGCGATAGGGCACGAGGCCGGCGCGGCGATACAGCGTCTGTGAAACGTCGGGTTGATTGCGCGCCGTCTGCGCCTTTCCTTCCGTGCAATAGGAGGCTTCGAGCATGAACACGGTCGGCAGATCGAGCGCGTCGAGCCAGATCACCGGCCCGTTGCCCTCGTGGCCGTGCTCGTGCCAGAGGTCGGAAGGCGTGAGGATGAGATCGCCGCGCTCCATCGGCAATTTCTCGCCCTCGACCACGGTGAAGCCGCCCTCGCCCTCGACGACGAAGCGCACCGCGCTCGGGCTGTGCTTGTGGTTGGGCGCGGTCTCACGCGGCATGATCAATTGCAGGCCGATATAGATCGACGGCGTCGCCTGCATGTTTTCAAGGCCGAGGCCCGGATTGGCGAGCACCAGCACGCGCCGCTCCGCCTTTTCGATCGGCGTGAGCTTGCCGGCTTCGAGGAGCCGCGGCCGGACATCCTCGTAGCGCCACAACGTCGGCTGCGTCCGCCGCGTCGGAATGTGATAGGGCAGCGCCGCGCGCAGGCTCGGCCAAAGCGGCACCAGGTTCTTCCGCGTCAAATCCTCGCGATAGTCGAGCGGCAGGTCCTCAAGCGTACCAAGCGAAGTCATGGCGTATCCTCGGTTCCCGGCGAAATCATACCGTTTGTCTTCGTCCGGCCTTCGGGCCGTTCACGCGATCCTCGGGCCGGTCAGACGATCCTGGCCGGCGCGTCGCCGGAAATGCCGTTGCCGCCGTAGAGCCAGGCAAGGCTCTCGTAGAATTGCGGCTGCGTGCGCGCGCCGAGCACCGAATTGCGGATCAGCCGCTCGACGCCCTCGGCGTGGTAGAGATGCTTGCCGATCATGCGCGACGACAGCACGACGCGGTAGGCGCGCACGATCCGCGCCTTCTGATATTCGGCGAAAGCGGCATCGAAGTCGCCAGCATGCGCCTTGAGCTGATGCGTCAGCATGACGGAATCCTCCATCGCCATGCAGGCGCCCTGCGCGAAATACTGATGCGTCGGATGGGCGGCGTCGCCGAGCAGCGTCACCCTGCCATCGGTCCAGTTCTCGATCGGCTCGCGATCGCCCAGCACCCAGCGCCGCCAGCTCTTCGGCACTTCGAGGAGCTTGCGCGCGCGCGGGACGATGTGGCCGAAGCGATCGAGCACCTCCTCCCGCCGGCCCGGCTCGTTGCTGCCGACATTGGAAACGTCGGTGACGAAGGTCGCGACGAGATTGAACGTCTTCCAGCCCTGCAACGGATAATGCACCATGTGGCACTTCGGGCCCGCCCACAGCGTCGCCGCGTTCCAGCGCAACTCCTCCGGCATTTCCTCAATGTCGAGCACGGCGCGATAGGCGACATGGCCGGACAGCTTGAGTTCGTCGCCGCCAGTCAGTTGCTCGCGAATCTTGGAGCGCACGCCGTCGGCGCCGATCACGGCGTCGCCCGCGAACATGTCGCCCTTTTCCGTGCGCACGCGCGCGCCGCCGGCGACGTTCTCATAGCCGACGACGCGCTGCTGCGTCACCAGAGTGATGTTGGGGTCGGCGCGGCAGGCGTTGAGGAAAACGCCGTGCAGATCGCCGCGATGGATGACGGCGTAAGGGTTGCCGAAACGCTGGCGGAACGGCTCGTTGACGTCGATATGGGCGACCTCGTCGCCGCTCAGCCCGTCCATCATGATGAGCTTGTCGATGTAGACGGCCTTGGCGCGGGCCTCGCCGCCGACGCCGAGATAGTCCATGGCGTGAAACGCGTTCGGTCCGATCTGGATGCCGGCGCCGATCTCGCCGAACTGCTCGGCCTGCTCCAGCACCGTGATCTGGCAGCCGATACGGGCAAGGCCCATCGCGGCGGAGAGTCCGCCGATGCCGCCGCCCGCGATGATGATTTTCGGCTTCGCGCCCGCCATGCCGTGCTCTCCCTGAACGCTCTTTATGATGGAGTTCTTTTTCTGACGCCGGTTCCGCGCGGCGGTCCCGACGCTAGATGAATATCAATAGCAATGTGTACTGTCAATCAGCTTACTTACTATTCACCCCCACCACATCGCGCGCCCTCCAATCGCCGGATTGTGCGGTCATGGCGACATAATATACATGCTCCACCTCCATTCTGATCACGTCCGCCTATCCACGCTGTCGCGCGCCCCGACGCATCACGCGGTGAACGATGTTCGTTTATGGCAAGTCCTATCGCACGATCTGGCTCGATGACGACGGAGTTTCCGTGCGCGTCATCGATCAGACGCTGCTGCCGCACGCTTTCGAGACGCGGCGTCTGGCGAGCGTGGCCGATGTCGCGGAGGCGATCACCTCGATGCGGGTGCGCGGCGCTCCCCTGCTCGGCGCGGCCGCCGCCTATGGCTACGCCCTTGCCGCCGAGCGCGACCCGTCGGACGGAAATCTGCTCGACGCCTTCGCGACGCTCGCGGCGACGCGGCCGACCGCCGTCAACCTGCGCTGGGCGCTCGCGCGCATGGACGAAAAGGTCCGCGGCAGCCCGCACCACGAGCGCCGCGCGGCCGCCTTCGCCGAAGCGGCCGCGATCTGCGATGAGGATGTCTCCGCGTGCGAGCGCATCGGCCGGAACGGCGTCGGGCTGCTGCGGGCCAAGGCCAAGGCGAAGTCCGCCGGCCGGCTCAACATTCTCACCCATTGCAACGCCGGCTGGCTCGCCTGCGTCGACTGGGGAACGGCGCTGGCGCCGATCTATAAGGCCCATGACGAGGGCATCGCGCTCCATGTCTGGGTCGACGAAACCCGGCCGCGCAATCAGGGCGCGGCGCTGACCGCGTTCGAACTCGCCGCCCATGGCGTGCCCTACACCATCATCACCGACAACGCCGGCGGCCATCTCATGCAAGGCGGCCAGGTCGACCTTTGTATCGTCGGCAGCGACCGCACCGCCGCCAATGGCGACGTCGCCAACAAGATCGGCACCTATCTCAAGGCGCTCGCCGCGCTCGACAACGCCGTGCCGTTCTATGTCGCGCTGCCCTCCTCGACCATCGACTGGACGCTGGCGCGCGGCGTCGGCGCGATTCCGATCGAGGAACGTTCCTCGCGCGAAATCAGCCATGTCACCGGGCGGCTCGAAAGCGGCGGGCTCGCGACGGTCGCCGTCGCGGCGGTCGGCAGCAATCTGGTCAACCCCGCCTTCGACGTGACGCCGGCCGGTTACGTCACCGGGCTCATTACCGAACGCGGCATCGCGGGGGCGAGTCGCGAGGGGCTGCTCGCCCTCTATCCCGAGCGCGGCAAATGAGCGGCAAGCGGCACGCCATCATCGACGCCTGCCGGCGCATGGCGCGGTCCGGCCTGACGCCGGGCAAGTCGGGCAACGCCAGCCTGCGCGAGGGCGCCGGCATGCTGATCACGCCCACGGGCATCGCCTATGAAAAGCTGAAGCCGTCCGACATCGTCGCCATGGCGCTTGACGGCGGCCGCCCCTCCGGCAAGCGGACGCCGTCGAGCGAGTGGCCGTTTCATGCCGCGATCTATCGCGCGCGCCCCGAGATCGGGGCGATCGTTCATTGCCATTCGCGTTTCGCCACGGCGCTCGCCTGCCTGCATCGCGACATTCCGGCCTTTCACTATATGGTCGCGATCGCGGGCGGGCCGTCGATCCGCTGCGCGCCCTACGCGACCTTCGGCACTGACGCGCTTGCCGACCATGCGGTCGCCGCCCTCGCCGACGGCCGCCGCGCCTGCCTGCTCGCCAATCACGGGCAGATCGCGACGGGCGATACGATCGAGCGGGCGCTCGATCTTGCCGTCGAGGTGGAAGCGCTCGCGGCGCAATATGTTACCGCCCTGGGAATCGGGGTGCCCCAATTGCTGGACGATGCCGAGATGGCGCGGAACATCGAGAAATTCAGAACCTATGGCCAGCCGCCCAGGCGCGGCCGCCCCCGCTGACGGCAACTTCCCCGTAAACCCGCATTCCGTGACGCTTTTTTCGGCGCTTGCGGCATTCTTACGGGCAAGACATCGCGACCAATTTTGCTATTCCCTCTCAAGACGAGAGAATCATCTCGACAAGAATTCATACTTTCGTATATGTGAGAATAACAACTTTCGAGGTTGGAAAATCGGCATGGCGGGGAAGCGCATCGGAATCCTGACCGGCGGCGGTGACGTCCCGGGTCTTAACATGGTGATCAAGAGCGTCGTGCAGCGCGGCGCCGAGCACGACTGCCAAGTCATCGGCATTCGCCGCGGCTGGGAGGGACTTACCCACCTCAACCTCGACGATCCGGCGAGCCCGTCGCGCTACATCATGCCGCTGACGCCGGAGAACACCCGCACCGTCGGCCGCACCGGCGGCACCTTCCTGCATTCGAGCCGCACCAACCCCTCCAAGATGAAGAAGCTGCCCGACTTCCTTCAGGGCGCGAGTTTCCCCACCACCGAGGTCACCAAGGATGGCGTCACCACCACGGTGACGGACGTGACCTCGCATGTGGTGCGCAATATCGAGCATCTCAAGCTCGACTATCTCGTCGCCATCGGCGGCGACGACACGCTGAGCTACGCCGCCAAGCTCGACAAGCTCGGGCTGAAGGTCATCGCCGTCCCCAAGACGATGGATAACGACGTCCGCAACACCGAATATTGCATCGGCTTTTCGACCGCGATCACGCGCGCGATGGACAACATCCACCGCCAGCGCACCACGGTCGGCTCGCACGAGCGCGTCGGCCTGTTCCGCGTGTTCGGCCGCAACGCCGGCTACACCGCGCTGTACACCGCCTATGTCACCTCGATCCGCTGCGCCATTCCCGAATACAAGTTCAATCTCGACAAGCTCGTCGACATGCTGATGCGGGACAAGCGCGACAATCCGAGCAACTACTGCCTGTTCGTGATGTCGGAAGGCGCGGAGTGGGAAGGCTACAATCTGCGCGAATATGGCGAGGCCGACGCCTTTGGCCATCGCAAGAAGGCGAACGTGGCCGAGGACCTCAGCGACGAGATCAAGAAGCGAACCGGCGAGGAAACCGTCGTCAGTGACCTGACCTACGATCTGCGCTCGGGCGACCCGGACTTCACCGACCGGCTGATCTCGACGACCTTCGGCACGATGGCGTTCGACGCCGTGCTCGAGGGCAAGAGCGGGCTGATGACCGCGATCGTCAACGGCTGCTACGCCATGGTCGAGATTCCCGATCCCAAGCTCGGCGCCCGCAAGGTCGATGTCGAGCGGATGTACGACAAGGAACGCCTGCTGCCGAATTACGCCAACAAGGTGGGACTGCCGATCTTCCTGACGCGCGCCTGAGACGCCGGCGCGAGGGCGAAAACGGCGCGCGGCGTGGGCCGCGCGACTGTCGGGGAGCAACGGCGGCCAGGACGACGGAATGAATTTTGGAGAGTTGGAAGCGCGAAAGAAACGGAAAGCCCGACGACACGGGAAAGCCAAAAGACCGGGGGAGCCACGATCATGAACATTGGGAAAGCCGCCGAACGCTCGGGCATTTCCGCCAAGATGATCCGTTATTATGAAAGCGTCGGACTATTGAAGTCGGCGCGCCGCACCGCCAACGGCTATCGCGAATATGGCGACGAGGACGTCGCCGTGCTGGGTTTCGTCCAGCGCGCGCGCATGCTGGGATTCCCGGTCAAGGACATCGCCGAGCTTCTGGCGCTCTGGCAAAGCGACACGCGCGCCAGCGCCGAGGTCAAGACCATCGCCTCCCACCATATCGAGCAGATCGACCGCCGCGTTTCGGAACTGCAATCGATCCGGCGGACGTTGTCCGACCTCGTCAATTGCTGTCGCGGCGACGAGCTGCCCGATTGTCCGATCCTCGACGATCTCGCCCGCGGTCCGGTCAACGAGCTCGTGCCGGACATGAAGCAGGCCTCGGCGATGGCGATGGACCGCCTGGCGAAGCCTCAGCCGGCCAGGCGCGCGGGATAACCCGCCTCCTCGACCGCCTTGACGATCTTGTCCGACGCGGCGGGCGTTCCGCTCACCGAAACCTTGCCGCTCGCGAGGTCGACATCGACTTGCGCGCCCGGCTGCGCCGACTGGATCGCTTCCGTGACGTGCTTCGCGCAATTCTTGCACGACATCTTGTCGACCTGAAAAACCACCGTCGTCATTTCGTTCTCTCTCCATTTCCTTTCGTGGGTCGCAAAATCCTTTCGGCCCGATCCGCCCCGCGTCCCTTATCCGCGTCGCCAGGGCGATGTCGCCGCCGCTTCAGCCCTCCGGCGCGGTGAAGCCGCGCAACCGCAACGCGTTGCCGAGCACGAAGACGCTCGACATCGCCATGGCCCCGGCCGCGAGCGCCGGCGACAGCAGCATGCCGTTGAACGGATAGAGCGCGCCGGCCGCCACCGGTATCAATACGACATTATAGGCGAACGCCCAGAATAGATTCTGCCTGATGTTGCGCATCGTCGCTCGCGACAGCGCGAGCGCGGCCGGCACCTTGCGCAGATCGTTCGCCATGACGACGACATCGGCGCTCTCGATGGCGATGTCGGCGCCGGTGCCGATTGCGATGCCGACATCGGCGGCGGCGAGCGCGGGCGCGTCGTTGATGCCGTCGCCGACGAAGGCGACCTTCAGCGGTTCGGCGCCCGCCGCGCGTCCCCGCGCGCCGAGACGCTTGACCTCGTCGACTTTGCCGCCCGGCAACGCCTCGGCGACGACATGGTCGACGCCAACCGATTGAGCGACGGCCCGCGCGGTGCGGGCGTTGTCGCCGGTGATCATCGCGACTTTGACGCCAAGGCGGTGCAGCGCGGCGAGCGCGGGCGCGGCCGTCGGCTTGACCGCGTCGGCGACGCCGAGGACTGCGGCGACCTCGCCGTCGACCGCGACGAAGAGCGGCGAGCGGGCCTGTTCCTCGATCGCGCGCGCGGGTTCGGCGAGCGCCGAGATGTCGACGCCGCGCGCGTGCATGAAGCGCGCCGCGCCGACCGCGACGCCGCGGCCCTCGGTGATCGCCACCGCTCCGAGACCGGCGACCGCCTCGAATGATTCCGCGGGGCCAAGCGAAAGCCCACGTTCGGCCGCGGCCTCGACGATCGCCCGCGCGACCGGATGCTCGGATTTGCTCTCGACGGCGGCGGCGAGGCGGAGCGCACCCTCGCCGGTCCAATTCCTCGCGGCGATGAGATCGGTCAAAGCCGGGCGGCCGAGCGTAAGCGTGCCGGTCTTGTCGAACGAGACCACGCCGACATCGCCCAGCGCCTGCAGCGCCGCGCCCTGGCGAAAGAGAATGCCCAGCTCCGCGCCGCGTCCCGTCCCGGTCATGATCGCCGCCGGCGTGGCGAGCCCCATCGCGCAGGGGCAGGCGATGATGAGAACGGCGACCGCGTTCACCAGCGCCGACGCGAGAGCCGGCGTCGGTCCGAAAACCATCCAGATGGCGAACGTCGCCACTGCCGTCAGCATGACGGCGGGGACGAACCACGCGGTGACGCGGTCGACGGCGGCCTGGATCGGCAGCTTGGCGCCCTGCGCCGCCTCGACCATGCGCACGATGCCGGCAAGCACGGTGTCGGCGCCGACGCGCGTCGCGCGGAAGGTGAAGGCGCCCGTGGTGTTCAGCGTGGCGCCGACGACCGGCGCGCCCGGCCCCTTGCCGACCGGCCGCGATTCGCCCGTGATCATCGATTCGTCGATATACGACGCGCCGTCCACGATCTCGCCGTCGGTCGGGATCTTCTCGCCCGGCCTGACCTCGATCAGGTGACCCGCCTCGACCTGGTCGATCGGGATCTCGCGGAAGCCGCCGCCATCGACGAGGCGCGCGGTCCTCGGCTGAAGCCGCGCCAGCGCGCGGATCGCTTCGGAGGTGCGGCCCTTGGCCTTGGCCTCCAGGAATCGCCCGAACAGAATGAGCACGACGATCACGGCGGCCGATTCATAATAGACATGCGCTGCGCCCTCCGGCAGCAGCGCGGGCGCGAAGGTCGCGACCGCCGAATAGCCGTGCGCGGCCGCGGTGCCGACCGCGACCAACGCGTTCATGTCCGGCTGGCGGCGCAGCAGCGAGGGAATGCCCTTGGCGAAGAAGCGCCGACCCGGCCAGACGAGAATCGCCGTCGTCAGCACGAAGGAGATCCATCGCGGCAGGCCGTGGCCGAGCGCGCCCATGAAGAAATCGTGCAGCGCCGGCACGATATGCGGCCCCATCTCCAGAACGACGACCGGCGCGGCGAGGCTCGCGGCCAGGATGAGCGCGCGCCGCAAGGCGTCGATTTCCTCCCGGCGCGCGAGGCGCTCGCGATCGGCGGCGCCGGAATCGATCCGCCGCAATTCGTAGCCGGCCACCGCGACGGCGCGCGAAAGCTCCTGAAAGCTCGCGCTGCCGGCGAGCATGCGCACCCGGGCGCGCTCGGTCGCGAGATTGACGTCGGCCGCGATCACGCCCGGCACGCCGCGCAACGCCTTTTCGACGCGGGCCACGCAACTCGCGCAGGTCATCGCGCCGACGCCGAATTCGATCGTCTCCACGATCGGCTCGTAGCCGACCCGCGCGACCGCGCGCGCGGCCGCGTCCGCGTCGACCGCGCCCTCGAAGGCGATATCGGCGCGCTGCGTGGCCAGATTGACGTTCGCCGCGCGCACGCCGGGCAGCGCCCGCAGAGCCTTCTCCACATGCGCCACGCACGAGGCGCAGGTCATCCCCGCGATCCCGAAGCCGAGCGTGGCGGTCTTGGGCGCGGCAGGTCCGGGCGTGGCGTCCATTCGTTGCGTCGTCGTCATCTCGGCTCAAATCCCAGCATAGAATCGGGCTTGCCATGCTTGGAAGGTCAAGTAGATGGGGATGCTCAAGAGATCGCCTTGCGGGCTCGCCCCCATCCCTTCAATTTGCGCTGGACGAACACCGGCGAAAACTCCTAAGACTTTACAATGATTGAGGAAGTTAAGTCGCCGCGCGCGACATCATCCGAGAGCGACAGCCTGCGCGAGGCGGTGCTGCGCCATTTGACCTTCAGCATCAGCAAGGACCGGAGCGCGGCGAGCGAGCGCGATTGGCTGATCGCCACGGTGCTGGCCGTGCGCGACCGCATCGTCGAGCGCTGGATGGTGTCGGCCAAGGCGGGCTACGCCGAGGATCGGCGGCGGGTGTACTATCTTTCGTTGGAATTCCTGATCGGCCGCCTGCTGATGGACTCGCTGTCCAATCTCGGCCTCACCGAGGCGATGCGCGCGGCCCTCGCCGAACTCGACGTCGACCTCGATCGCCTGCGCACGCTCGAGCCCGACGCCGCGCTCGGCAATGGCGGCTTGGGCCGGCTCGCGGCCTGTTTCATGGAAAGCATGGCGACCTTGTCGATCGCCGCGCACGGCTACGGCATCCGCTACGACCACGGCCTGTTCGTCCAGACCATCAAGGACGGCTGGCAGCACGAATTTCCCGAGCACTGGCTCGACTACGGCAACCCGTGGGAATTTCCGCGTCCGGAATTGCATTACGCCGTCAATTTCGGCGGCTCGGTGGATGTGGTGCATCGTCCCAACGGCGCGATCGCCCATGTCTGGAAACCGTCGGAGACGGTCGAGGCGGTCGCCTATGACGTGCCGATCGTCGGCTGGCGCGGCGCGCATGTGAACACGCTGCGGCTGTGGTCGGCGCGCGCGGCCGACCCGCTGCGGCTCGACGCGTTCAACCAGGGCGACTATATCGGCGCCTACGCCAATCAGGTCCGCGCCGAATCGATTTCGAAGGTGCTGTATCCGGCCGACATCACGCCGGCCGGCGAGGAATTGCGGCTGAGGCAGGAATTTTTCTTCGCCTCCGCCTCGCTGCAGGACCTGATCCGCCGCCATCTCAAGCAGGATGGCGACATTACCCGGCTCGCCGATAAGGTCGCGATCCAGCTCAACGACACGCACCCGGCCATCGGCGTCGCCGAATTGATGCGGCTGTTGATCGACGTTCATGGACTGGAATGGCAGGCGGCCTGGGCCATCACCCGCGCGACCTTCTCCTACACCAACCACACGCTGCTGCCGGAGGCGCTCGAAAGCTGGCCGGTGCCGATGATGGAGCGGCTTCTGCCGCGCCACATGCAGATCATCTATCTCATCAACGCGCTGCATCTGGACTCGCTGCGCGAGGCCGGGCGCGGCGACCAGGGCTTCCTGTCCTCCGTCTCGCTGATCGACGAGCACAATGGCCGCCAGGTGCGCATGGGAAATCTGGCCTTCCTGGGCTCGCGCAAGGTCAACGGCGTATCGCAGCTCCACACCGATCTCCTCAAGGAGACCGTGTTCCGCTCGATGCACGAACTCTACCCCGACCGCATCGTCAACAAGACGAACGGGATCACCTTCCGCCGCTGGCTGTTCGAGGCCAATCCCGGGCTCACCCGCGTCATCGGCGAGGCTATCGGACCGGAATTCCGCGATGACACCGACCGGCTTTCGCGATTGGCGGGCCTCGCCGGCGACAAGGCGCTGCAGGGCCGCTGGGCGGCCGCGCGCCAGGCCAATAAGGAGCGCCTCGCCGAGCTCATCGCCGATCGGCTCCTGATCAAGGTCGATCCGCAGGCGCTGTTCGACGTGCAGATCAAGCGCTTCCACGAATACAAACGCCAGCTTCTCAACGTCCTCGAGACGATCGCCCTCTATAACGACATCCGCGCCCAACCGACGCGCGATTTCGTGCCGCGGGTGAAGATCTTCGCCGGCAAGGCCGCGACCAACTATCATCAGGCCAAGCTCATCATCAAGCTGATCCACGACGTCGCCCGCGTGATCAACGCCGACCCGACCGTGCGCGACCTGCTCAAGGTGGTGTTTCTGCCGAACTACAATGTCAGCCTCGCCGAGGCGATCATTCCCGCCGCCGATCTTTCCGAGCAGATTTCGACCGCCGGCATGGAAGCCTCGGGCACGGGCAACATGAAATTCGCGCTCAATGGCGCCTTGACCATCGGCACGCTCGACGGCGCCAATGTCGAGATCAGCGACCGGGTCGGGCCGGATAACATCGTCATCTTCGGCATGACCGCGCCGGAGGTGCAGGCGCGCCGCGCCAAGGGGATCGACGCGCGCGAGACGATCGCGGCCACGCCGGTGCTGCGCGAAGTGCTCGACTCCATCGCCAGCGGCGTTTTCTCGCCCGATGACCGCGACCGCTTCACCGGCCTCGTCGACGCGCTGACCTATCACGATCATTTCATGGTGTCGGCCGACTTCGACGCCTATTACAAGGCGCAGCGCGCCGTCGAGGCGCGTTGGCGCGATCGCAAGTCGTGGTGGCGCGCGAGCGTGCTGAACACGGCCAATGTCGGCTGGTTCTCGTCGGATCGCGCGATCCGCGAATACGCCGGCGAAATCTGGAACGTTTCCGTTCCGCCGAGTGGGTGAGGACAACATGGCTCCCGAGAGCTGGCGCGCGGCCGATGCCGACATTGCCGCCATCGCGGGGGCGCTTCACGCCGATCCCTTCGCCGTGCTCGGTCCGCACCAGGTCGCCGGCGGCCATGCCATCCGCGCCTTCGTTCCCGGCGCCGAGGGCGTGACCGTCCTCGACGCGAACGGCGCGCGCCTCGCCGACCTGGCGCCGCGCGGCGCCGGCGCCTTCGAGGGATTGGTGCGCGGGCCGTTCGATCGCGCCGGCTACCGGCTGCGGGCCCGGCGCGGCGCGGATACCTGGACGTTCCGCGATCCTTACGCGCACGGGCCGGTGCTCGGCCCGATGGACGATTATCTCCTGGTCGAGGGCACGCACCGCCGGCTTTACGAGCGCCTCGGCGCCCACCCGATGCGCCATGAGGGCGTCGACGGCACGCTGTTTGCCGTCTGGGCGCCGAACGCGCGGCGCGTCTCCGTGGTCGGCGACTTCAATCATTGGGACGGGCGCCTCCACCAGATGCGCAAGCGCGTCGACAGCGGCATCTGGGAAATCTTCGCGCCCGAGGTCGGCGAGGGCACCAATTACAAATACGAAATCGTCGGCGCCGACGGCGCGTTGCTGCCGCTCAAGGCCGACCCGTTCGGCTTCGCCGCCGAACTGCGTCCATCCACGGCCTCGGTCGTCGCGCGCACCGACAATTTCGTCTGGAGCGACGACGACCATATGACGGCGCGCGGCGCGGTCGTGGCGCACCGCGCCCCGATTTCGATCTACGAGGTCCATCTCGGCTCGTGGCGCCGGGGAGAGGACAATCGCTTTCTCGACTATGACGAACTCGGCGACGCGCTCATTCCCTACGTCGCCGATCTCGGCTTCACCCATATCGAACTGATGCCCATCAACGAGCATCCGCTCGACGCCTCATGGGGCTACCAACCGATCGGCCTGTTCGCGCCGACGCGCCGCTTCGGCGAACCGAAGGAATTCGCGCGCTTCATCGACCGGGCGCATCGGGCCGGAATCGGCGTGATCATCGACTGGGTGCCGGCGCATTTTCCGACCGACATTCACGGCCTGTCCCGTTTCGACGGCGGCCCCCTCTACGAGCACGCCGATCCCAAGCGTGGATTTCACCCGGACTGGCACACCGCGATCTACGATTTCGGCCGCAACGAAGTGGCCGCGTTCCTGGCCGCCAGCGCGCTCTACTGGTTCGATCGTTTCCACGTCGACGGCCTGCGCGTCGACGCGGTCGCCTCGATGCTCTACCTCGACTACTCGCGCAAGGCCGGTGAATGGCTGCCCAATCCCGACGGAAGCAACGACAACCGCGACGCGGTGCGATTTCTTCAGCGCGTCAACGAACTCGTCCACGCCGCCTATCCCGGCGCGCTGATGATCGCCGAGGAGTCGACCGCCTGGCGCGGCGTGTCGCATCCCACCAGCGCCGGCGGCCTCGGCTTCGGCTTCAAGTGGAACATGGGCTGGATGAACGACACGCTCGACTACATGAAGCGTGATCCGGTCCATCGCCGCTGGCATCACGAGCGACTGACCTTCGGCCTGCTCTATGCCTTCGCCGAGAATTTCATCCTGCCTTTGTCGCATGACGAGGTCGTCCACGGCAAAGGCTCGATCGTGAACAAGATGCCGGGCGATTCCTGGCGGAAATTCGCGACCACGCGCGCCTATTACGCGTTCATGTGGGCCCATCCCGGCAAGAAGCTCCTGTTCATGGGGCAGGAATTCGCCCAGACCGGCGAATGGAATTTCGATACCGGCCTCGACTGGCCGCTGCTCGACCACGCCCCGCACCGGGGAATGCAAGCGCTGGTGCGCGACCTCAACCGCGTTTATCGCGCGGTTCCCGCCCTGCACCGACGGGATTGCGAGGCCGAGGGCTTCCGCTGGATCGTCGTCGACGACGCGGCGCAGTCGGTGCTGGCGTGGCTGCGGTTGGGCGCGCCGGATGACCCGCCGGTCGCGGCCATCGCCAATTTCACCCCGGTTCCGCGCGAGCGCTACCGCGTCGGGCTGCCGAAAGCGGGCGGATGGCGCGAAATCCTCAATTCGGACGCGACGGCTTATGGCGGCACCGGCCACGGCAATTTCGGGGCCGTCACCGCGACCGCCCATCCCGCCCACGGCCTGCCCGCCTCCTGCGAGCTCACGCTGCCGCCCCTGTCGACGATCCTGCTCGAATTCGACGGTGATTGATGCCGATCATTGCGCCCGGCCCCCGTATCTCAAGAATTCAGAACTCAAGGGAGGAGAAGGATGCGCTCGACCGGAAGTGAACCGCTCGCGCGTCACGCGCTCGCCTTCGTGCTGGCGGGCGGACGCGGCAGCCGACTGATGGAACTCACCGATCGCCGGGCCAAGCCGGCGGTCTATTTCGGCGGCAAGTCGCGCATTATCGACTTCACGCTTTCCAACGCGCTCAATTCCGGCATCCGCCGCATCGCCGTCGCCACCCAATACAAGGCGCACAGCCTGATCCGGCATCTGCAGATGGGCTGGAACTTCTTCCGCCCGGAGCGAAACGAAAGCTTCGACATTCTGCCGGCGAGCCAGCGCATCTCCGAGGAGCAGTGGTACCTCGGCACGGCCGACGCGGTCTATCAGAACATCGACATCGTCGAGAGCCACGACACCCAATACATCGTGCTGCTGGCCGGAGATCACATCTACAAGATGGATTACGCGCGCATGCTCGACCAGCATGTCGAGCAGGGCGCCGACGTGACCGTGGGCTGCCTGGAAGTCCCGCGCGCGGAAGCGAGCGGTTTCGGCGTCATGCATGTGGATGAAAACGACCGGATCGTCTCCTTCCTGGAAAAGCCGGACGATCCGCCGGCCATGCCCGGCAAGCCGGACACCGCGCTCGCCAGCATGGGCATCTACGTGTTCGAGTCCAAGTTCCTGTTCGACCAGCTCAAGCGCGACGCGGCCGATCCCAACTCCAGCCACGATTTCGGCAAGGATATCATCCCCTATCTCGTGGCCAACGGGCGCGCGGTGGCGCACCAGTTCAGCCGCTCCTGCGTGCGCTCCCACGCCGAGATGCGCAGCTATTGGCGCGACGTCGGCACGCTGGACGCCTATTGGGCGGCCAATATCGACCTGACCGACGTCGTGCCGCAACTCGACCTGCACGACCGCGCCTGGCCGATCTGGACCTATGGCGAGATCACGCCGCCGGCGAAATTCGTGCACGACGAGATCGGACGACGGGGCGAAGCCATCTCCTCGCTCGTCTCCGGCGCCTGCATCATTTCCGGCGCGACGCTGCGCCGCACGCTGCTGTTCACCGGCGTGCATGTTCACTCCTATTCGAAAATTGAAAACACCGTCATTCTTCCCTATGTTGACGTCGGTCGCAGGACGCGGCTGAAGAACGTCATCATCGATCGCGGCGTGCGCATTCCGGAGGGTCTGGTGGTGGGTGAGGATCCCGAGCTCGACGCCAAGAGATTCCGCCGCACCGAGCAGGGCATCTGCCTGATCACCCAGCCCATGATCGACAGGCTGTCCGCATGAAGCGCCTCGCGGCGCTGGCGGTCGCGTCGGAAATCTATCCGCTCATCAAGACCGGCGGGCTCGCCGATGTCGTCGGCGCGCTGCCGGCGGCGTTGAAGGTCGAGGGCGTCGACGCGCGGACCCTGGTGCCGGGCTATCCCGGCGTCCTGAAGGCGCTGACCGCGGCCGAGGAGGTTCTCCGCCTTGAGTCGTTTTTCGGCGGCGGCGCGCGCGTCTTGGCCGCCGTCGCCGAAGGCCTCGACCTGTTCGTGATCGAGGCGCCGCATCTCTACGGCCGCGACGGCAATCCCTATTCCGCGCCCGACGGCGCCGACTGGCCCGACAACGGCCTTCGCTTCGCCGCGCTGGCGAGCGTCGCCGGGGCGATCGGCCAGGGCGCGATCCCGGCCTTTGTCCCCGCCGTGCTCCACGCCCATGACTGGCAGGCCGCGCTCGCCCCCGCCTACATGCAATACAACGGCAGGCCGCGTCCGGGGACGATCGTCACCATCCACAATCTCGCCTTCCAGGGGCAGTTCGCGCGCGAGTTGCTGCCCGAGATCGGCTTGCCCACCCAATCCTTCGCGATCGACGGCGTCGAATATTACGGCGCCATCGGCTTTCTCAAGGCCGGCCTGCAGCTCGCCGATCGAATCACCACCGTTTCGCCGACCTACGCGATGGAAATCCAGGCACCCGAGGCCGGCATGGGCCTCGACGGGTTGCTGCGCGCGCGCGCGGACGTGCTCAGCGGCATCCTCAACGGCATCGATACCACCGTGTGGAACTCGGCCGCCGACCCGCATATCGCGGCGACCTTCGATCGCAAGCGGCTGAGCGAGCGGCGCCACAACAAGGAGGCGCTGCGGCGCCGCTTCGGCCTCGACCCCGAGCCGGACGCGCTCGTTCTCGGAATCGTCAGCCGCATGTCGTGGCAGAAGGGCCTCGATCTCGTGCTCGAAAATCTGCCGTCGATCCTGGGCGCCGGCATGCGGATCGCCGTGCTGGGAAGCGGCGATGCCGATTTGCAGTCGCGCTTTCGCGCCGCCGCCCATTCCCATCCCGGCCAGATCGGCGTCGTCATCGGACATGACGAGGTCCTCGCCCATCAACTCCAGGCCGGCGCCGACGCGATCCTCGTGCCGTCGCGATTCGAGCCCTGCGGCCTGACCCAGCTTTGCGCCATGCGCTATGGCGCGGTCCCCATCGTCTCGCGCGTCGGCGGACTTGCGGACAGCGTCGTCGACGCCAACGAAATGGCCATCGCCGCCAATGTCGCGACCGGCATTCAGTTCGGCTCCGCCACCAGCGACAACCTAGCCGTCGGACTTCGCCGCGCGGCCGCGCTGTTCGCCGACCCGGCCGCGTGGCGCCGCGTGCAGAAAAACGGAATGGCCACGGATGTCTCCTGGCGCAATCCCGCCCGTCACTACGCCGACCTCTATCGCAAGGTCGCGCAAAATTCCCCGTCGAGGCGCTGACCCCACGCCGACGCGCCGTGTTCGTTAGAGCCCTCCTTTATAGAGACTTGCCCGATCATGACCGACACGCCCGCTTCCCCCGTCCGCCAGGTTCCGACCACGCCGTTCGCCGACCAACGCCCCGGCACCTCGGGCCTGCGCAAGAAGGTGACGACGTTCAAGACGGCGAATTACGTCGAGAACTTCGTCCAATCGATCTTCGACTGCGTCGGCGACGTTCGCGGCAAGACGTTGATCGTCGGCGGCGACGGGCGCTACCACAATCGCGAGACGATCCAGACGACGCTGCGGATCGCGGCCGCGAACGGATTCGGCCGCGCCATCGTCGGCCGCGCCGGAATTCTCTCGACCCCGGCGGTATCCGCGCTGATCCGCTCGACCGGTGCGTTCGGCGGCATCGTACTCTCGGCAAGCCATAATCCCGGCGGGCCCGACGGCGATTTCGGCATCAAATACAATATCGGCAATGGCGGACCGGCGCCGGAGAAGATCACCGAGGCGATCTTCGCGCGGAGCCGCGTCATCGACCGCTACCTGACGCTGGATGCGCCGCCGGTCGACCTCGACACCATCGGCGCCCGCATGGTCGGCGGCATGCGCGTCGAGATCGTCGACCCGGTCGAGAATTATCGCGCGCTGATGACGCGGCTGTTCGACTTCGACCGCATCCGCGACGCGTTCAAGGGCGGCTTCGCCATGCGCTTCGACGCGATGTCGGCGGTCACCGGACCATACGCGCGCGTCATTCTCGAGGACGCGCTGGGTGCCGCGCCCGGCAGCGTCATCAACGGCGAGCCGCTGCCCGATTTCGGCGGGCACCATCCCGACCCGAACCTGGTTCACGCCCGGCACCTCTACGACCTCGCCATGGGACCGAAGTCGCCCGACCTGTGCGCCGCCTCCGACGGCGACGGCGACCGCAATCTCATCATCGGGCGCGGCTGCTTCGTCACCCCGTCCGACTCGCTCGCCATCCTCGCCGCCAACGCCCACCTCGCGCCGGGCTATCGCCACGGCCTTGCCGGCATCGCGCGCTCAATGCCAACGAGCGCGGCCGCCGACCGGGTCGCCGAACGGCTGCGCGTGCCGCTGTTCGAAACGCCGACGGGATGGAAGTTCTTCGGCAATCTGCTCGACGCCGGTCTGGTGACCATCTGCGGCGAGGAGAGCGCGGGAACCGGTTCCGATCACGTGCGCGAAAAGGACGGCCTGTGGGCGGTGCTGCTCTGGCTCAACATCCTCGCCGCGCGCAAGGAGAGCGTCGCGCATATCGTGCGCGAGCACTGGGCCGCGCATGGACGCAATTACTATTCGCGGCACGACTATGAGGAAGTCGACGCCGACGGCGCCAACGCGTTGATCGAAAACCTGCGCGGACGCCTCGGCGCGCTCGGGGGACGGCGCTTCGGCGCGCTCGAAGTCAGGGCCGGTGACGATTTCGCCTATCACGATCCGGTCGACGGCTCGGACTCGACCGGTCAGGGCCTGCGCGTCCTGTTCACGGACGGCTCGCGCGTCGTCTACCGGCTTTCGGGCACCGGCACGGCGGGCGCGACCCTGCGCGTCTATATCGAGCGGTTCGAGCCCGATCCCGCGCGACAGATGCAAGAAACGCAAGCCGCGCTCGGCGAGTTGATCGCCTTGTCGCGCTCGCTCGCCGATATCGGGCGCTTCACCGACCGCGACGCGCCGAGCGTCATCACCTGAGCCTCGCCCTGCACGGGACCTCGCATGGCCTTCCTCGTCAATGACGGTTCGCCCGCCCCGCTCGGCGTCACCCTCGACGAGGACGGCGCGAATGTCGCGGTGTTCTCGGCGCACGCGACCGCGATCGACCTTTGCCTGTACGACGCGGCCGGCGCCGCGGAGACCGCGCGCATCCGCCTGCCGGCGCGGACCGGCGACGTCTTCCATGGCCATGTCGGCGGCGTTCGTCGCGGCCAGCGCTACGGTCTTCGCGCGCATGGGCCATACCAGCCCGAGGCCGGGCATCGTTTCAACGCCAACAAGTTGTTGCTCGATCCCCATGCACGTCTGATCGACCGGCCCTTCGCGCTTCATCCGACGATGTTCGGTTATGACCCGGACGATCCTCGCGCGGGCCTTTCGTTCGACGCGCGCGACAGCGCCCCGTTCATGCCGAAGGCGATCGCAATGCCGCCGCCGACCGCGCTCGGCCGGCCGTCGTGGACGACGCCCTGGGCGGACACGGTCATCTACGAGCTTCACGCCCGCGGCTTCACCAAGACGCATCCGGAAATTCCGCCGCCGCTTCGCGGCACGGTCGCGGCGCTCTCGCATCCGGCGGCCATCGCTCATCTTTCCGATCTCGGCGTCACCGCGATCGAAATCATGCCGCTTGCCGCGTGGATCGACGAGCGGCATCTCGGCGTCGCGGGACTCACCAACTATTGGGGCTACAATCCGGTCGCGCTGATGGCGCCCGATCCCCGGCTCGCGCCCGGCGGCTGGGACGAGATTCGCGACGCGGTCGCCGCGCTTCATGCCGCCAACATCGAGGTCATTCTCGACGTCGTCTTCAATCACACCGGCGAGGGGGACGCGCTCGGCCCGACGGTGTCGCTGCGCGGCCTCGACAACGCCGCCTATTATCGGCTGATGCCCTATGACAAGCGCGATTATGTCAACGACGCGGGCTGCGGCAACGTGCTGGCGCTCGACCGCCCGCACGTCGTCGCGATCGTGGTCGAGGCGTTGACGCGATGGGCGACCGACACGAATATCGACGGCTTCCGCTTCGATCTCGCCACCTTGCTCGGGCGCGGCGATCACGGCTTCGACGCCGGCGCGCCGCTGATCGACGCGATCACGCGCCATCCCGTGCTCGGCCGGCGCAAGCTGATCGCCGAGCCGTGGGACCTCGGCCCCGGCGGGCATCGGCTCGGCGCGTTTCCGCCGGCATGGCGCGAATGGAATGATCGCTTCCGCGACACCGCGCGCCGCTTCTGGCGCGGCGAAGCGGGGCTGCTCGGCGATCTGGCGACGCGGCTCGCCGGCTCCTCGGACATTTTCGCCGGCAGCCCGCCCTCGCGCGGCATCAATTTCGTCACCGCGCATGACGGCTTCACGCTCGCCGATCTCGTCTCGTATGTCGACAAGCACAACGAGGCCAATGGCGAGAACAACCGCGACGGCACCGCCGCCAATCACTCATGGAACAACGGCGTCGAGGGCCCGACCGACGACGCCGCGATCGCCGCGCGACGCCGGCGCGACCAGCGGAATTTGCTCGCGACGCTCATTCTCGCGCGCGGCACGCCGATGATCGCGATGGGCGCCGAACTCGGCCGTTCGCAGGGCGGCAACAACAACGCCTACGCGCAGGACAACGCCACGGCCTGGCTCGACTGGACGCGCGCCGACCAGACGCTTGTCGCGTTCTGCCGGCGGCTGATCGCGCTGCGCAAGACGCACCGCGCGTTAAGCGACGACGTCATGCTCACCGGGCGGGCGGACGGCGCGGCCGCATGGCCCGACGTGGAATGGCGCGCGCCGGATGGCCGCGTCATGACGACGTCGGACTGGGAGGACGGCGGACGGCGAACGCTGGTCGCGACCCTCTACCGCCCGGATGCGGCGCGCGAGGATGCCGACCGCGTCACGATCATTCTTCATGCCGGCCCCGAGCCCATCCGCGTCGCGCTGCCGCCGGCCGGCGAGGGACGACGCTGGCGCGAAATTCTCGACACGTCTTGCGAGGACGGCGAGCCCGCCTTTCCCTTCCCCTCAAGCGGGGAGAAAGTTGCCTGCGGCGGATCGTGCGTCCGTCTGTTCGCCGAGGTCGACGACCCGGACGCGCGCGGCGCACGGCGTGAAGCATCGACCGAGCTTCTCGATCAATTGGCGCGTGCCGCTGGGATCGCGCCAGACTGGTTCGACATCGCCGGCACGCGTCACGTCGTGCCGGACGAGACCAAGCGCGCCATCCTGCGGGGCTTCGGATTCGATGTCGCGACCAAAGCCCAGTTGCGCGAAAGTCTCGCGCACCTCGCCGAAATGGACGAACGTCGCGCGTTGCCGTGGACGCATGTCGCGCGCGCGGGTGAACCGATTTGCGTCGCCGTCGGCGTCACCGACGAGCGTGAGGCCGCCAATTTCATCATCCGGCGCGAGGATGGCGCGACAAGCGAGCATGTGCTTCGCCTTTCCGCATCGGGATGGCGATCGCGGCCGGGCCTCGATGGTCGGCCGTTGCGCCGGGCGGAAGTCGCGCTTCCTCCGCTGCCGATCGGACGGCACGCGCTGATCTTGCGGGACGCGGCGGAAACGACCTGCGCGCTGACGGTCGCGCACGCGACGTGCCACGTGCCGAAATCTCTCGCAGCCGGCGCGCGCATGTTCGGCCTCGCGGCGCAGCTTTATTCGCTTCGCGGCGATCGCGACCAGGGCATTGGCGATTTCACCGTGCTCGCCGATCTCGCCGAACGCGCCGGCGCGCTCGGCGCGGCGACGATCGGCCTCAATCCGCTGCACGCGCTGTTCGCCCGCGACCGCGCGCGCGCGAGCCCCTATCACCCTTCGGACAGGCGCTTTCTCGATCCGATCTACATCGACATCGCCGCGCTCGACGCCATCGCCGAGGATTTGCGGCCTGGCCAGGCGCTGGCACGATCGGCCGGACAAATCGCCGCGCTACGCGCGCTCTCCGATGTCGACCATGTCGGCGTATGGAAGATCAAGCTGCGCGCGCTGGAGGAAAGCCACGCGGCGTTCCGTCTGCTGCGCGCGCGACGCCCGGATGCGCCGGCCGCCCGCGATTTCGCCGATTTCATCGCCGTGGGCGGCGCGGCGCTGCACCGCTTCGCGACTTTCGAACTCATCAGCGAGCTCTTCGACGGCAAGCCGCCGCGAGAGTGGCCGGCCGGGCTCGGCCAAGGCCGGAGCGACGAAATCGCCGCGTTCGCGCGGACGCATTCGGAGCGGCTCGACTTCCACCTGTTCCTGCAATGGGTGTGCGACCGGCAATTCGCCGACGCGGCCGCGCGCGGCGCGCGTCATGGGCTCCGGCTCGAATTCTACCGCGATCTTGCCGTCGGCGCGGCACCCGATGGCGCCGAGGTGTGGATGCAGCCCGACCAGTTTCTGCGCGAGCTGTCGATCGGCGCGCCGCCCGATCCCTTCGCCGAAAGCGGGCAGGTATGGAACCTGCCGCCACCCAATCCCCTCGCCTGGCGGCGATCGGGATACGCCGCTTTCCGCGCGCTGATCGCGGCCAACATGCGCCATGCCGGCGCGCTTCGCGTCGATCACGTGATGGGGCTGACGCGTCTGTTCGTCGTGCCCGATGGCGCGACAACGCGCGAGGGCGCCTATCTCTCTTATCCCCTCCGCGATCTGTTGGGCGAGCTCGCGCTCGAAAGCGCGCGGGCGAAGTGCCTCGTCGTCGGCGAGGCGCTGGGCACGGTGCCGGACGGCTTTCGCGAGTCCATCGCTGCGAACGGCGTGCTCAGCTACCGCGTGTTGTGGTTCGAGCGGGACGGCGACGCGTTCGTTCCGCCGACGGCTTACGACCGCGACGCGGTCGCCTGCGTCTCGACGCATGACCTGCCGACGCTGACCGGTTGGTGGCGGGCCGAGGACATCGCCGAACGCGAAGGGCTCGGCCATCTCTCGGCCGATCAGGCGGGCCAGGCGCGCGCGGCCCGGGCGCGTGACCGTCGCGCGCTCCTTGCCGCCTTGCGCGCGGAGGGTCTTGTCGCCGAGGATTTCGACGCCGACGCCCCGCTGCCCGAGGCGGTGATGATCGCCATCCACCGCTTCATCGGCCGATCGGCTTCGGCGCTGGTGGTCGCGCAGATCGATGATCTCGCCGGCGTGCCGACATCGGTCAATCTGCCGGGAACGGACCGAGAGCGACCCAACTGGCGGCGCAGGCTGCCCGCCCCCGCGCGCGAGATTCTCAAGGGCGCGGCGCTGGAGGCCCTCGACGCGCTCGCCGAACCGAGGCGCGCGAAGGATCGCGGCGAGGCGGGGTGAACGCGGGCGAAAACCGATTTGCGGAGGCGCGCCGCGTTCGTGCGGTGGCATCGCCGTCGCATGGTCCGAAGCAACGCACCGCCCGCGCCGCCGCGATGCTTACGCCGCATTAAGCATATGATCGCGTCGGCCGACGCCCGCATGGGCCGCGTGGCATAATCTTTACCTTGCTAGACCCTTAATCTTTCCGGGTGGATGGCGGCCATCGGCCGGACACGGCCGCGCGGCAGTGGCGGCATCGAGGACCTTTCTCGCCAGCGGAACATCGTCACGGTATCGCGCGCGTCATGTCGAAAACGATCACCAATGCGATGACACTTCCCGGTCCTGCCGCGTCGCGCGTCGCCGTGCCGCCGGGCGTCGCCGCCCTGCAAAACGCGCTGCTCTGGCTGGTCGGCGCCAGCGGCGCGATCGTCTTCATCGAGCCCAGCCCTTACGAGTTCGCCACCGCGATCGCGGTGATCCTCTTCGCCATCACCGGGCTGCGATTGCGGCCGGTCTTCATCGTTCCGTTCGTCCTGCTGCTAGCCGTCAACATCGGCTACACCATCAGCGCCGTCTATTTGATGAACCGGCCGGAAGTCATCAACTGGATTCTGACCTCGTGGTACATGGCGACGACCGCCGTGTTCTTCGCGCTGGTGGCGAGCGACAACACCGAGGCGCGCCTCAACGCCCTGCTCAAGGGCTATATCGTCGGCGCGGTGATCGCCTCGCTCGCCGCGATCGGCGGCTATTTCCGGCTGATCCCCGGCGCCTACGACATTCTGACCTATGCCAGCCGCGCGCGCGGCACGTTCAAGGATCCGAACGTGCTCGGCGCGTTTCTCATTCTTCCCGCCATGCTGGCGCTGCAATGCATCGTCACCGACCGCCTGACCAAGGCGCTCAAGCATGTCGCGATCTTCGCCGTCATCGGGCTCGCCGTGTTCCTGGCGTTCTCGCGCGCGGCGTGGGGCATGCTCGCCGGCGTCAGCGTCGCCGTGCTGTTTCTCATGATGATGACCGCGACGACGCACAAGCAGCGCCTGCGCATCGTCGTCATCGCCGCCGTCGCCGTCGCGGTGCTAGCCGCCGCGCTCGCGATCGTGCTGTCGATGGAATCGGTATCGGCGCTATTCGCCGAGCGCGCCAGCCTCAACCAATCCTATGACAGCGGGCGTTTCGGGCGCTTCGGACGACACATTCTCGGCGCCGAGATGGCGCTCGACCTGCCGCTCGGCATCGGCCCGCTTCAATTCGGCCGCTACTTCCCCGAGGATACGCACAATTCGTTCCTCAACGCGTTCATGTCCGGCGGCTGGATAAGCGGCATCGCCTATCCGCTGATGATCGCGTTTTCGGTCGTGTTGGGGTTCAAGGCGATCCTGATCCGCGCGCCGTGGCGGCGCGCCTTTCTGGCGATTTTCGCCACCTTTCTCGGCACCGTCGGCGAGAGTTTCATCATCGACACCGACCATTGGCGCCACTTCTTCCTCATCCTGGGCTTGGTGTGGGGAACCTCCGTCGCCTCGCGCGAATGGAAGGCCGATGCCGATCGGCACGTCCGAGAGCGGGCGCGACCGTCCCGTCAAGCGTTCGGTGAGATGAGCGGAAACGCGCGCGAGGCCGACTTGGTCAGCGCTTCAACGCGACCTTGAGGCGGATGAGCCAGCTATTCGGCAAAAGGAACAGCGCCAGCGTCCAGCCGATGCCGGCCCACGCCCGCCATTGCGACGGATCGAAGTAGAGCCACTGGATACTCAGCCGATCGGCCAACTGCCGATGGCGGTTGCCGAGCGATTGGCCGCCCGGCGACATGCGGTAGTCGAGCAGACATTCCGGCAGATTGGCGAGATCGTAGCGCCGGCCGATGCGCTGAAACAGCTCGTAATCTTCCGCGGTGCGGAAGCGTCCGTCGTAGCACCCCACCGCCCTGAGCGCGCTGGTGCGAATGAGCGAGCTCGGATGCATGACCGGGCTGTTGTAGAACATCGCTTGACGCGCCTCGACCGGGCTTATCGGCGAGCGAAACATGAAGACCGGCTCCTTGGTCTTTTCGTCGACGAAGCGCGACCAGGTGCCGACCGCGCCGACGCTCGGATGGCCGTCGAGAAAGGCGCGCTGGCGCTCCAGCCGCGCCGGATAGGCGATGTCGTCGGCGTCCATGATCGCGACATAGGGGTAGCCTTCCGCCAGGATGCGTTCGAGGCCCTTGTTGCGGCCGCGCGCGGGGCCGACATTGGTTTCGAGGCGGATGATGTGGACGCGCGGGTCGCCTGGATCGAGCAGGGTCGAGACCGGATTGCGGCTGCAATCGTCGACGACATAGAGATCGCAGGGCTCGGTGCCGTTGAGAATGCTGGCGACCGCCTCCTTGATCGTCGCGTCGGCGTTGTAGGCCGTCATCAGCACCGCGATCGCGGGCCGTCCCGCGGATGCGCCGGCGGGCCGATCAACGGCTTCACCGACATCAAGCGCGCTTGCCGGGCTGTCGACGCGAGGCAATTGACCGATGCCGCGCGACCGGTCTTGATCCCGCGCGGCGCCGCCGGGATCGGCGCCGAAGCGCGGATCGGTCGCGGCGAGGTCGGTCCGGGCCGCGATCATCACTGGCGTCGTTTTTGTTGATTGTGGTGCCATCGGCGTCAAGGCCAGGTCCGTTCAGGGATAACCGTCGGGATTGCGGCTCTGCCAATTCCATGAATCGGCGCACATCTCATGAAGTTGCCGGCGCGCGCGCCACCCAAGTTCGGCGGCGGCGCGCGAGGGATCGGCCCAGCATTCGGCGACGTCACCGGCGCGGCGCGGCGCGACGCGGCACGCGATCTTGCGTCCCGACGCCTTCTCGAACGCGGCGACGAGTTCGCGCACGGAGACCGATTGGCCGGTGCCGAGGTTGAGCGTCGCCAGGCGCTCGCCGCGATCGAGGCAAGCTAGCGCGGCGACGTGCCCTTCGGCGAGATCCATCACGTGGATGTAGTCGCGCACGCCGGTGCCGTCGCGCGTGGGATAATCCGAGCCGAAAATGTCGAGATGATCGCGGCGCCCGACGGCGACCTGCAGGAGAAATGGCATCAGGTTCGCGGGCACGCCGTGGGGATCCTCGCCGAGCAGACCACTTGGATGCGCGCCGACCGGATTGAAATAGCGCAGCCGCGCGAAGCGCCACTCGGCCGAGGCCGCGCTCATGTCGGCGAGAATATCCTCGACGATGATCTTGGTTCGCCCATAGGGATTGACGGCATGGCGGGGAAAATCCTCGCCGATCGGAACGCTGGCCGGCTCGCCATAGACGGTCGCGGAGGAGGAGTAGACGAGCTTGCGCACGCCCGCGCCTTCCATCGCCCGCAACAGCGCGAGGCTGCCGGCGACGTTGACGTCATAATAGGCGAGCGGCGCTTCGACCGATTCCCCAACCGATTTCAGCGCGGCGAAATGGATCACCGCGTCGATGACGTGGCTGGCGAACACGGCGCGCAGCGCGTCGAAATCGCGCACGTCGGCGCGCGTGAACGCGACCGGCGCGCCGGTGACGCGTTCCAGGCGGTTGAGAACGGAAATTTTCGAATTGCAGAGATTGTCGACGACGACAAGATCATAGCCCGCCGAGCGCAGCGCGACGCAGGTGTGAGAGCCGATGTAGCCGAGGCCACCGGTAACAAGAACGCGCTTCATTGCGGCATGACCATGATGGACGACGCGACTTTCTGGAACGCGCCATCGATGATCTGGCGCGGATGGATCGAACGAACCGATCATGCGCGGGATTCATGCAAAAACAGCTAAACGAAAGGGCAATTTCTTGTATCGGGATTCAGGCGCCGTTAACCACGCCGGCCCGGCGAAGGGAGGAGATCGCGGAACGCGGCGCCGCGCTCCCGGCCCGGCGCGGGATAGCGCGCCGACGAACTCAAACAGGAAATGATCTCGTCCCCGCCAAGAATAGGCGGATCAAGAATAGGCGCGTCAAGAACGGCGACGTCAAGCATCGCCACGCCAAGAAAAATGCCGCACGGATAACCGCGAGAAGAACAACCCGCCAATGACAACGGCGCGGCCGATGGCCGCGCCGTCTCTCTTCGGTCCATGCCGAAATCAGCTATGAATAGGTCGCGAGCGCCGCGCCGCTCATCAGGCCGCGCGCGCGCCGGCTCCCATGCGCGCGAGTTTCTCGTGCCGGAACGCGCCCCAGAGCGCCGCGCCCATGGCGCCGGCGTAAATCGCGTCCGAATGGCTCGAGATCGGAACCTTGACCTTCTCGCGCACCATCGCTTCCTTCATTGCCTCGACCAGGCCAGCGTCGAGCGCGAGTCCGCCGGTCATCTGGATCACGCCGTCAAGACCGCCGATGGTCTTGAGCAGCTTGGCCAGACGATCGGCCATCGATTCGTGAATGCCCTTGAGGATGTTCGGCGCGGTGATGCCGCGCGAGACCATGTTGATGACGTCGGTCTCGGCGAGCACGGCGCAGATGCCCGACACCTTCTCCGGATTGTCGGCCTGCTTGGACAGCGCGCCGATTTCGTCCTGGGCGATGCCGAGATAGCGGGCGATGTTTTCCAGGAACTGGCCGGAGCCGGAGGCGCACTGGCTGGTCATCTTGTAGTTGAGCACCTTGCCGCGATCGTCGACGCGGATGGCGCGACCGTGCAGAGCGCCGGTGTCGAGCACCGCGCGCGCTTCCGGATTGAGATAGATCGCGCCGCGCGCATGCGTCGTCATCGAGTAGAAATGGCCGGTGTGGAAGTGCAGCGCCTCGCCTTCGCCGGTCGTGGCGCAATAGGCGACGTCGCCGCGCTTGAGACCCGCTTCGGCGAGCACGTCGTCGTAGATCTGGGCCGCCAGCGCCAGCGGATCGCGCTGGCGCACGCGCTCGACCCGCTTGGCGAGCAGCTTCTCGTCGTCACCATTGATGTCGAACACGGCGACCTTGATCGCGCCGGTGCCCACGTCAATTCCAGAGGTAATCGGCATACTGATGTCCTTCCCTAGGCGTCGACGGCGCGGCGCGCGAACTCGGACGCGCCGAGCGCGCCGGTGTAGATCGAGTCCGGATTGATGTTGATGGTGACCTCGCCGTAATTCTCCTTGATCAGCTTGCGCAACTCGCGCACCGCCGCCTCGTTCTTGGCGACTCCGCCGGTGAAGGTGAACTCGTCGGTGATGCCGCCCGAGCGCGAGATGATCGAGATCGCGCGCAGGATGATGGCGCGGTGGAGACCGGCGAGAATGTCCTCGCGCTTCTCGCCGAGCGACAGGCGGTCGCGCAGCTCCGCGCCGGCGAACACGGTGCAGGTCGAGTTGATGCGCGCCGGGCGGTTCGATTTCATCGCCAGCGGACCGAGCTCGTGCAGGCCCATGTTCATTTCGTCGGCGATGTAGCCGAGATAGCGTCCGCATCCGGCGGCGCAGCGGTCGTTCATCTGGAAGTTCTCGACGATGCCCTTGGGATCGACCTGGATGCCCTTGGTATCCTGGCCGCCGATGTCGAGCACCGTGCGCGTCTTCGGATACATCATGTGAGCGCCGAGGCCGTGGCAGAGAATCTCCGAGCGGATGTGATCCTTGGAGAACGGCAGCGTCACGCGGCCGTAGCCGGTGCCGACCAGATAGGTCTCTTCCAGCTCGATGCCCAGGGTCTGCTCGATCGTCCGCGGCACGTCGGCGCCGCCGACGAGATTGGGCGCGGTCGACAGCACCCGCGTCATGGCGCGGCGGAACTTGTCGGAGAGATTGCCCGATGGCGGACGATTCTCCACGTCGATGATCGACTTGTCGTAGGCGTTGAGCAGCACTTCATGCGCGACGCCCGCCTCCTTCGCCACTTCCTCGGCGTGCACATGGAAGCGCGAGCCGGCGATGTCGCGGAAGAAGTCGGACTTGCGCTTGGCGCCGGGCGCGTAAAGCTCCGGCGCCTCGGAGCGCAGCCGGACGAACACTTCCTTGAGCGCCTCGCCGACCTTCTCGGCGATGCGGGCGAAGCGTTCGCCGGACAATTGTCCGATGCAGGTTGCCTCGAGGTCGTCGAGCTGTTCAAGAAACTGCTCGAGGCGGAAGCCGCGTTCGAGCGCGCTCAGGAACTCGTCATAGGCATGGTTGTCCTGGCCGACGCCGAGAGCGCGGCGGAACAGGGTGAAGCGCGCGTCGACGCGCGCCTCCTCGCTCGCCACGCGCGCGGCGGTGCCGTAGTTCGACCGCGAATTGGTGATGCCGCGGCCGATCACTTGGCTGTTTTCGTCGAGCAACACCGCCTTGGTGGTCGTCGACCCCAGATCAATCCCCACAAATGTGCGCATCAAGCTCTCCTTACGCGGCGCTGCGCGCGCCGGCGCGCTTCTGTTCGATCATCTGGAAATAGCTTTCCAGGCGGTTCTTGACGTTCGCCGCGGAGAAGTAGCGCGGATCGACAAGGTCGGTTTCGATGAACGCCGCCGGCTTACCGGTACGCTTCTCCACCTCGCGCATCATCAGGAGCTGGCCGGCCGAGAAGCTGTTGCAGCTCTTGATCGAGTTGATGAGCAGACCGTCGGCCTCGTACTCGTTGACGTAGTTTTCGAGCATATCGACGCGCATCGGCAGATTGCGGTTGGTGTAGACGTTGAGGCAGTACTCGGCGAGGCTTTCCAGCGGCTTGGCGGGATCGTGGCGGAAGCCGAAATCATAGGTGCCGCCGACCTTGGTGTAGCTCGACGCCACCACCA
Source organism: Xanthobacteraceae bacterium (assembly GCA_041918675.1). Classification (GTDB taxonomy): domain Bacteria; phylum Pseudomonadota; class Alphaproteobacteria; order Rhizobiales; family Xanthobacteraceae; genus SCUB01. Next base: position 40,655 of record JAYRVF010000003.1, on the reverse strand, counting down.
CCGCGCCTTCGTCGTAGAACATCTTCCAGAACTGGCGGAAGTGGGTGTAGTTCGGCGGCCCCTCGACGACGAGGCGATAGCGCTCCTTGCCCATGTCGCCGTCGGGCGTCAGCGGTCCCTTGCCCTGCTTGACGCGCTCCTCGATCTCGGCGCGCAGGAAGTTGTAATACTCGATCGCGTCGTCGGTGCCGCGGAAGGCGCCGAAGATCGGGCCGATGTAGTAGATGCCGCCGAAATAGGCGTCGATCGGCGAGGGCTTGTTCCGGGCGCTCTGCAGCGACCAGACCAGGTTGTCCTCGGCCTTCTGCGACTTCTTGAGATATTCGCGGAGGCGATCGATGTCGAACTTGACGCCGGAGACGCGCTCAAGCTTCGGAATCACTTCCGTCTTGAGCTGCTTGACCATGTAGTCGATCATTTCCTTGGTGATCTTGCCGTCGCCCATATAGGGCGTGTGGAACATGATCGTCTCGCACTTGTACTGCTCGCGCAGAAGCTCGAACCACTTCAGGAAGGTGAAGCAGCCGGTATAGGAGAGCAGCAGCACGTCCGGGTTCGGCAGCGGCCGGCCATTGGGGCCGATATTGCCCTTGGTCATCATGCCGAGGTCGGACTTGACGTAGGTGCAGACGTCCTCGGAATGGCCGTGCTTCTCGGCCTCCATGACGTAGCCGCCGCTCTGCTTGCGCAGGCCCATCTGAATGGCGTTGACCTCGGGCAGATTGTTGACGATGTCGAAGCACATGATCAATTCGTTGAGGTTGCCCGGAACGAACGTCGAGGCCACCTTCGCCCCCGTCGCCGGCGCGTCCGACAGACGGTCGAAGTGCTGCGCCATCATTTCCTTCTGCTTGGCCATCGAGGCGTCCTTGATGACGTCCTCGGCGACGGCTTTTTTCGGCGTGGTGATGATCGTCATGCTCCGCTCCACAATTTGATCGAATCGGCAAAGGTGCCGGCCTGCTCGCGAATGGGCTGCATCTGGCCGGAGTTTTCGGCGTATTTGAACGCGATATAGGGGACGTTCGCGGCCTTGAGCGTGTGCTGCAGCATCGGGCGATCCAGCAGCGCCGGATCGCAGAAGCTCGGCATCGCGAAGATGACACCCTCGGCGTTGTTCTCGCGCACGCTGTCGACCAGGAACTGGCCCTTCTTCGACAGGTCGGGTTCGTATTTCGACGGCATCGACAGCGAATTGTGCAGATAGGCCTTGGCCAGGTTCATCAGCGGATCGCCCTCGGTCGGCACGTCCGACTTCTCCCAGCGATTGACCAGCACGAAGTCGTCGTCGACGATGTAGCAGCCGGCGAGTTCGATCGACTTGATCAGGTTGAGCGGCGGCTGCTCGCAGAACATGCCCGAAACCACCACCCGCGAATTGTCCTTCAGCGGCCGGTCCTGGGCGCGGGCGGCGTCGATATACTCGCGCAGCATCGCGCTGTGATCCTCGACCGGAATGACGAGGCCGGCGCGCGCCAGCAGATAGACTTCCGACGACGGCACCTTCCAGGGCGCGGCGGCGCGCAGTGCATAGAGCTCGCGCACCAATGCCCGGTTGGCGTTATAGGCGGTGATCGAGGCGCGCAGCGCGTCGTCGGTGATCGGTTTGCCGGTGAGGTGTTCGAGCCACTCCACCAGCTCCTTCATGTCGGCGCGGTAGAATTCGCCGCCGACATCGTCGCTGAAATTCTGCGGCAGATCGACATAGCGCGCCGCGACGTTCGGGAACATCAGCTTCCACATGCCCGAGAGATTGCGGATGACGTCGCAGATCGAGGGAAACAGCATGCCGTCGACGAAATCGAGGCGACCCGACACGCCGAGCTCGATGGTCGAGCGCGGAATGCGGCAGATGTAGCTCTGGTAATAGGCGTCGCCGTGAATGACCTCGAGCTGGTCGCCACCGCCCATGATGCCGAGCGGCAGACAGCCGGCCGCGTGCACGAGTTCGCGCGGCACGTAATAGGGCATGAAGCCCACGACCTTGCGGCCCGACTTGGCCGCCTTCCACGCGCGCGCCGCCTCGAAATTCAAATCCTGAAACAGCGCCTCGCAGCGCTCGGCAATCGCCGATGTCGCACTCCCCGTCACATCCAGCATCGTTCACGCCTTCCCTTCAACGTTCTGACCGCGCCGTGCCCGGCTCGAGAATAAGCGCAAGAATGAGCGCCCTGCCTTCGTTCGACTTCGCTTTCGTTCAACCCGCCGCGGCGGCCGTCGACCCGGCCGGCCCGCTGCCGTGAAATTTCCCTGACACTCCCGTCGGCGTCCCCCTCGCCACATCGATTTCCGTGGACCGCAATTCGCGGTCGACGAAAGAAATCCCGGTCGTCGAGGCGGCGAACCGCTTCCTCCCCGCGCGCTCGCGGAAATGATGATCGGTAGATCTGGAGGAATTGGTGGTGGCGCCGCGTCTCCCTTTCTTGGTGTGGTTTCTTGATTTGGCCCGCGCCCTCGGTGCCGCCGGGTCTGATTAAGGCAATTAAGTACCTGAATGCATATTTTGTCAATGCTCTTTTCCCGGCACGAATTTACGCCCCGGGGGCGATCGGAAGCCCGGTCGGCAAACTAAAATGGATTTCAAGTGCAACTAATATATAATATTTTCATATAGTTATACCATATCCTGTCGCGCCCATGGCGCTCTGGCGCGGGGCCGAGGAAAAAGCCTCCAATCATGGCAGGCATGAGCCTGGCACGTGGTCAAAGCAGCGCGAAATGCCGGTTTCGCGTGATCGATTTTCTCCTCAAGGGCGGCCGCGACATTGTCGCCCGAGGTGGCGGCCGCGCTCATCCGCGCGCCTTGCCGGCAAAGCGGCGCATCATCATCGTGAGCTTGTGATCTTGAGCACGTGATATTGGGCACGTGATATTGCGCGCTCAACTCGATCGATCCGCGATCGCGTTTGACCGGCGGGAGCGTTCGCGCGAATGCCGGTCGGCGACCCGCAACTTTCGCCACGCAAGTCCCGCCAATTCGCGGCTTCGCGATGTGATAGGCTTCGTCAAAATGAGGCGATCATCGCGCGTCATTCCGCCTCGGCGCGAGCGACAAGGCGCCGTGACATTGTTCATCGGCGATCGATCGCGCCGAAGGGGCGCGGACCCAAGCGATTCATCCGGTAGCCAATGGGACCAATGCGCGTCGACCTTTCCGATCCCGACTTGCTGAAAGGACTCGGCCGGGCCGAGGCCGCCGCGCGACTTGCCCGCTTCGGTCCCAACGTGTTGCATCGGGCGCGGTCGCGTGGCTTCGGCGACATTCTGCGCGGCACGCTTCGCGAACCGATGTTCCTGTTCCTGATCGCCGCGGCGAGCCTCTATCTCGTCGTCGGCGATTTCGGCGAGGGCCTGTTCCTCCTCGGCGGCGCCACCGTTTCCATCGGACTGGTGATCTATCAGGAAGCGCGCAGCGAACGGGCGCTGGCGGCGCTGCGGGAGCTCGCCGAACCCTTCGTCCGCGTCATCCGCGACGGGCGCGAGGAAAAGATCCGCGCGCGCGACATCGTGCCCGGCGACATCGCCCTGATCGGCGAAGGCGAGCGTCTCGCCTTCGACGGCGTCTTGGTGGCCGGCGACGTGCTGACCGTCGACGAGTCCACGCTGACGGGCGAGTCCGTTCCGGTTTCGAAACACACCGCGACGAATTTGGCGGACGCCACCGACGCGATCCGGCCGGGCGGCGATCACACGCCGTTTCTGTTCGCCGGAACGCTCAATACGCGCGGGCAAGGCGTCGGTCTCGTCACCGCCACGGGACCGTCGACCCAGCTTGGACGCATCGGCGCCTCGCTCGCCTCGATCGAGCAGGGGCCGACGCCGCTGCAGCAAACCTCCACGCGGATCATCGGCTGGCTCGGCCTGGTCGCGGTCGCCTTTTGCGCCGTTGTCACGATCGCCCATGGCGTCTTTCGCGGCGACTGGTTCGAGGGCGTGCTCGCCGGCATCACGCTCGCGATCTCGCTGCTCCCCGAGGAATTCCCCATGGTGCTCGCCATCTTCATGGCGTTCGGCTCGTGGCGGCTGGCGCGCGACAATGTCCTCGTCCGCCGCTCCGCCGTGCTCGAAACCCTGGGCGCGGCCACCATGCTGTGCGTCGACAAGACCGGCACGCTGACCGAGAACCGGATGACGATCGCGACCATCTGGGCCGACGGCGAATTCATCGAGCTCGGCGACGCCCTGCCCAGGGGCAAGAAGGACACCGATCTGATCGCGGCGGCCGCGCTCGCCTCGCCGCTGCGGCCGATCGATCCGATGGACCGCGCGGTGCGGCGCCTCGCCAGCGAGCTCGCGATCGAGGCCGCCCCCGGCGGCGCGCCGATCGGTGCCCATCCGCTGCGGCCGGATCTGCTCGCCGTCATCCAGGCCTGGACCGAGGATGGCGACACGACGATGGTCGCGGCCAAGGGCGCGCCCGAGGCCATCTTCGAACTTTGCGGCATGGACCCGGGCGCGCGCGCGACGATGCACCGGATCGCCGAGCAAATGGCCGCGCGCGGCCAGCGCGTGCTGGGCGTCGCCTCGCGCCGTCACGCCGGGCCGCCGCGGGGCGATCTGGCGGCGCGGTCGTTCACGTTTCAGGGGCTCGTCGGCTTTCTCGATCCGGTCCGCGCCGACGTGCCGGAGGCGCTCGCGACCGCGCGCGAGGCCGGTATCGACGTGACCATGATCACCGGCGATCTTCCCGCGACGGCGCGCGAGATCGCGCTGCGTTGCGGCATCGACGTGACCGCCGGGGTGATCACCGGGCCGCGGATCGCGGCCATGAGCGAGGATCAATTGCGCGAATGCGCGAAGACGACGCGCGTCTTCGCCCGCGTGCAGCCCGAACAGAAGCTCGCCCTGGTGCGCGCCTTCAGGGCGAACGGCCAGGTGGTCGCCATGACCGGGGATGGCGTCAACGACGCGCCCGCGCTCGAGGCCGCCCATATCGGCATCGCCATGGGAGCGCGCGGAACCGATGTCGCGCGGGAGGCCGCCGATCTCGTGCTGCTCGACGACAGCTTCGCCTCGATCGTCGGCGGCGTCCGCCTCGGCCGGCGCATCTTCGCCAATTTGCGCAAGGCGCTGACCTATATCGCGGCGATTCACGTTCCGGTCGCGGGACTGGCGCTGTTTCCGATCGTGTTCGGGCTGCCGCCGATGCTGTTTCCCATGCATGTGGTGCTGCTCGAACTGGTGATCGATCCGGTCTGCTCGCTCGTGTTCGAGTCCGAGCCCTCCGAGCGCGACGCCATGAAGCGGCCGCCGCGCCCGCCCGACGAAAGCCTGTTCGGCGCGCGCGTGCTGATGTTCGGATTGCTGCAGGGCGCGATCATCCTCGCCGCGATCCTCTGCCTTTACGCGGGTAGCCTCGCTTACGGGCTGCCGGCGCCGCAGGCGCGCGCGGCCGCCTTCGTGGCGCTGATCGCCGCCAATCTCGTCCTTGCGTTCGCCGATTCGGCGGAGGCCGGCACGTCGTTTCTCGATCGCCGGCGGATGCCGTTCTGGGCGATCACGGGAGCCGCGACGGCGATCGTCATCGTCATCCTGCTCGTGCCGTGGATCTCGCGCACATTCGCCATCGCGCCGCCGCCGCCGTCGGTGCTCGCGATCGCGCTCGCCGTCGCGCTCATCACCGGCGGATGGTACGGCCTGCTCAGGCGGATCGGACTGGTCGGGCGGATCGAGTCGATCAGGTCACCGCGCGGCTCCGGCGCAGCTTCACGCGGCTGAATTCGCGCCCCGCGTCATACACGGGCCTGTCCGGGCCCTCCCGCTACCGACGGCGCGGTGCCTCTTTAAGCGGCATCGGCTTAAGCGGCATCGGCGCGACACGCCCGCATCAGGCGATTCAAGGGGGCCGAAGCCGCGTCCGCCGCGCGATCGGACAAGGGCGCCCGCGCTACAGAGTCGCAGGTGAAAAAGCCGCGACAACGGCTTGGACGCGCCGTCGCTTAAGGTCATAATCGGCCAACAATTTTCTGGAATGGGAGACAAGCTTCATGCAATTCGCTCGCCGTCACGCGCATCCTCTCGCCCGCCGTCACTTCCGTTCTGGCGCCAAATCCGGCGCCGGCCTCGCCGTCCATCTCGGCGCGGCCGCCATCGCGGCCACCGTCGCGTTCGGGCCCGTTTCGGCGTCGGCGGTGGAATTCATCAACGTGCTGACGGGCGGCACGTCCGGGGTCTACTACCCGCTCGGCGTGACGCTGACCAAGATCTACGGCGAGAAAATCCCGGACGTCAAATCCCAGGTCCAGGCCACCAAGGCCTCCGTCGAGAACCTCATCCTTCTTCAGCAGGGGCGCGGCGAGATCGCATTCTCCCTCGGCGATTCGCTCAAGGCGGCGTGGGAAGGCAACGAGGACGCCGGCTTCAAGGCCAAGCTCGACAAGCTGCGGACGATCGCGGCGATCTATCCGAACTACATCCAGCTCGTCGCCGCGAAGGATAGCGGCATCGCCACGCTGGCCGACATCAAGGGCAAGAGCCTGTCCGTCGGCGCGGCGAAATCCGGCACCGAGCTCAACACCCGCGCCATCCTGGCCGCGGCCGGCATGAGCTACAAGGATCTCGGCAAGGTCGAATATCTGCCCTTCGCCGAATCCGTCGACCTGATGAAGAATCGCCAGCTTTCCGCGACGCTGCAATCGGCGGGCCTGGGCGTGGCGTCGCTGCGCGATCTCAGCGCGACGAGCGACATCACCGTGGTGTCGATCCCGAAGGACCTGGTCGAGAAGATCGGCGCGCCGTTCATTCCCGCGACCATTCCAGCCAACACCTACAAGGGCCAGACCGCGGACGTTCCGACCGCGGCGGTCGTCAATTACCTGGTCACCCATTCGGGCGTCTCGGACGAGACCGCCTATCAGATGACGAAGCTGCTGTTCGAATCGCTTCCCGATCTCGTTGCCGCGCATTCGGCCGGCAAGGATATCAAGCTGGAAACGGCGGCGAACGGAGCGATCGTTCCGTTCCATCCCGGCGCCGCGCGCTTCTACAAGGAAAAGGGCCTCATCAAGTAGGCGGCGCGCCGCCAAAGCGCCCAGTTCCGGCACCCAATCAAGTTTTTTAGGGATTTCGCATGTCAGCCGTCGACAACGAGCCGGGAGAGACGACGGCCGCCGAGATCATCGACCCGGAACACGGGCTGCCCGCCGGCTTCGGCGCGGGCCGGCGCGCGGCGCTGCTGTTCTGGATCGCGGTCGCGTTCTCCGCCTTCCAATTGTTCACGGCGACCTACGCGATCTTTCCGGCGCAGGTGGTGCGCGCGGTTCACGTCGGCTTCCTGATGCTGACGGGCTGCGCGCTGGTGGCCAACCACAGGGACATCACGCCCTGGGGCGTCGCGGCCGGCTGGGCCGTCGGCATCGTCGGCTTCGCCGTCGGGCTTTACCACTGGGTGTTTTACGACGAACTCATCAACCGAACGGGCGAGCTCAACCATTTCGACATCGCGGTCGGCATCGCCAGCCTGTTGATCGTGTTCTACGTCACCTTCCGCTTCATGGGCATGGCGCTGCCCATCGTCGCCGGCGCGTTCCTGCTCTATTGCCTCTTCGGAAATTACCTTCCCTCCCCGTTCACCCATCGCGGCTATGGTTTCGAGCAGGTGATCGAGCACATGGCGTTCGGCACCGAGGGCATCTACGGCACGCCGGTCGGCGTGTCGGCGACCTTCATCTTCCTGTTCGTGCTGTTCGGCGCGTTCCTGGAACGGGCCGGCATGATCCGTCTGTTCACCGACGTCTCGATGGGGCTGGTCGGCCATGCCCGCGGCGGCCCGGCGAAGGTCGCGGTCTTTTCCTCGGCGCTGATGGGCACGATCTCCGGGTCGGGCGTCGCCAATGTCGTCACCACCGGCCAGTTCACCATTCCGCTGATGAAGAAATTCGGCTACCGGCCGGCCTTCGCCGGCGGCGTCGAGGCGACCTCGTCGATGGGCGGACAGATCATGCCGCCGGTGATGGGCGCGGTCGCCTTCATCATGGCGGAGACGCTGGGCGTGCCCTATGCCGAGATCGTCAAGGCGGCGATCATTCCCGCCATCCTCTATTATTACTCGGCGTTCTGGGCCGTGCATCTGGAAGCGGGCAAGAACGGCCTTGTCGGCCTGCCGCGAAGCGAGCTGCCGAGCGCGCTCGACGCGCTCAAGCGCCGCTGGTACCTGATCGCCCCGCTGGCCGCGCTCGTCTATCTGCTGTTCTCCGGATTCACGCCGCTGTTCGCCGGGGCGGTCGGGCTGGCCTTGACGCTCATGCTGATCCTGGGCGGTTCGGTGGCGCTGGGGCTGCCGAACATCGTGCTGCGAACGATCTTCTGGATCGGCCTCGGCGTCGGCGCGTCCGGTTTTTTCGCCGAGAAATTCAAGATCGCGGGAATGGAGTTCGGCGGGGTCGACATCGTCGTCGCCATGCTCAGCCTGCTCGTGCTCGCCAACTTCGCCGTCGGAGGCGGCCGCGAAACCTTGCGGCAATGCGTCGAGGGGCTCGCCGACGGCGCGCGGCAGGCCGTTCCGGTGGGACTTGCCTGCGCCATCGTCGGCATCGTCATCGGCACCATGACGCTGACCGGTCTGGGAACGTCGTTCGGCAATTATGTCGTGTCGATCGGCAAGGAGAGCCTGCTCCTCTCGCTGATCCTGACGATGGTCGTCAGCCTGGTGCTGGGCATGGGCATTCCGACGATCCCGAACTACATCATCACCTCCTCGCTCGCCGCGCCCGCGCTGCTCAAGCTCGGCGTGCCGCTCATCGTCTCGCATATGTTCGTCTTCTATTTCGGCATCATGGCCGACCTGACCCCGCCGGTCGCGCTCGCCGCCTTCGCCGCCGCGCCGATCGCGCGCGAAAGCGGATTCAAGATCGGCTGGGAGGCCGTGCGTATCGCGCTGCCCGGTTTCGTCGTGCCCTTCATGGCGATCTACGATCCCTCGCTGATGCTGCAGGCCGGCGGCGAATTCGCGGCGACTTACGGCTACTGGACGGAAGTCGGCTACATGGTCGGCAAGGCGTTGCTCGCGATCACATTGTGGGGGGCGGCGTCGGTCGGCTTCCTCGTCGTGCCGATGCAATGGTGGGAGCGCGTCGGTGCCGTGGCCGCGGCCGCCCTGCTGGTCGCCGCGGTGCCGATGACCGACGGGCTCGGCATCGTGCTCGCCGTCATCGTTCTCGGCCAGCACACGTGGCGCGCGCGCGGCGCGGTCGCCCGCCATCCGCGATGAGCCTCTGCGTCGCGGCCAGCGGTATCGTGAAGGTGCTGGCGGTCGGCGCGTTCACGCTTGCCTGGACGCATTCGGTCGAGAAAACGGCATGGCGCGAGGATTGGCGCGTGACCGACGCCGGTCTTTTGCTCGTCGCCGCGCGCGTGAAGACGAGCGGCGCCGGCATGGAACCGCCGCCCAATGCTCGCCTCGCCGACGGCTGGTGGCAATGGAATCCAACATCCGCGCCGCTGCCCGAGCTCGTGCTGCGCGATTCCGGCGCGGCGGGCGACTGGAACATCTGCGTCGCGGACGGATGCCGCCCGGTTGGCGAAATCCTTGGCGCCGGCTACGACCAGGTCACGCTACGCCCCTGCGCGGACGGCACTCGAGCAAGTCCCGAGAAAGTTGACAGACTTTTTCGATAGGGACTTGCTCGAACAATCTGATTTGGCGCGATTTCCTGTCGGTCGCATGATTCCATGCGATCGGAAAGCGCGCCAGCGCGCCCCGGCCTTGAGGGAACGGCCCGCCTCACGAACGCGCGGAAGGCGTTCCCTCGACCTGATCGGCGGCCTCGGCGATGAAATCGCCGCCCTTGAAGGCGCCTTCGACCAGACACCGCGGGCTCAATTCGCGAAACGTCGCGATGACGGTATCGAATGGAACGTCGGCATAGGTTCCGCGGTCGAGAACGTATTCCATGTGCCGGCGATCGTCCTTGTCGTAGGGATGAAAGATCGAATCGTCGCGTCCGTCGAATTCGAGCGGCAGCACGCCGAAGCGCTCGCACATCGACAGGTTGAAGGCGGGCGTCGCCTTGACGAACTTGCCGTCGAGCCAGATGTCGGCGTAGGCGTGCCAATGGAAGACGTCGCTGCCGTTCATTTCGAGCAGGCGCGGTGTCGCCAGATGATTGCGCACGTCGGCGAAGCCCATGCGCGCGGGAATGCCGAGGGCGCGCGCGCAGGCGGCGAGCAACGCGGCCTTGGACACGCAGAAGCCGCGTCCTCGCGTGAGCGCGGTCAGTCCCGAATAGGTCTCGGGTCGGTTGTAGTTCTGATAGGGGTCGTAAAGGATGCTGTCGCGCACCGCGTAATAGAGCTTGATCGCGACGTCGATCGGCGCGCTCGCGCCGGCCGCCGCTTCCCTCGCGAAGCTCACGATTTCGGGCGCGTCGCTTTCGACGAAGCGGCCGGGCTGGAGAAATGCGGGATCGGTCACGTGACTTCCTTCGTTCTGAAATTCCATCGGCCGATCGGATCCGGCGCGAGCTTTCGGCGACGGCTTCCGGGCCAGCATGCGCGTGGCGATCGCGAATTCGACCGGCGCCTCGCCTAGCTAATCGCGCCGGGATCGGGAAGTACAGCCCCAACCGCGGCGGACCCGCCACGCAAAAACGGCGGGACGGCGCATCTACGAGGAATCAACGATCCGTAAATTTGCTTCGGGCCAGGCCTGCGCCATGCCCGCCGGGGGCGCGGGTCGCGATCGCGGATCGGCGCGCGTGGAACGATGGATCGGGCGAGGCGACGCCGTCGCGCGCCGCAGGAGGCGCCTTGATCGGGGAATGTTCGACGAACGATTCGGATAGGACGCGGCGCTCCCCGCGTGAACGTCCCAATGCTTGACAAATGTCAGACTTCGGCGCCGCGAATTCATGCCTTGGCACCACTTCTTCAGTGCAACAAAGCGCTTTCCTGTCGGAATTGAAGTAATCGGATGCCGCAATAAAGAAAAATTAAACCATTTAGCCAAGAATCCCGGCGATTCCTCGCGTCAATCCACCCGTCGCGACACCTAAGCGGATCCCGCCATGTCTTTCCGAATTCGAACGATCCTGCCGGCGATCACCGCCGCGCTCATCATTCTCGTTCTGGCCGTCGCCGCGCAATTGGCGGTAGAGGCTCTGCAAAACCGAAGCGCATCCAACGCATTCGTCAGGGCCGACCGCGCCGCGGAAGGTTTCCTCGCGAGCAACGGCAACTGGGCGGTCGAACGCGGCGCGAGCAACGCGGCGTTGCGCGGCAAGGTCGTCGTTCCTCAGGGCGCGCGGGAGGAAATCGTCAAGCGCCGCGTCGCGGCCGACGCCACCTTCGCCGAGGCGCTCGCCATTCTCGCGGACGTCCCGGAAATGCGCCTCGCGGGCGGGCCGATCGATCAGGCGCAAGCCGCCTTCGCTGAAATCAAAGCCTTGCGGGCCCGCGTCGACGATGCCTTCGCCAAACCGTTCGAGGCGCGCGACCCCGAACTGATCGACCAGGTGGTGCCGGCCTATACGCGCCTCATCGAACGCGCGGCGCGGCTTCGTCTGACGCTGGAAACGCTAGTGCGCCCCGCCACGGCGCAGATCCAGCAGATCTCCAATCTGCGCCACCTCGGGGCCGAGATGGCCGAGTATGCCGGCCGCGAGCGCGCGCGCCTGGCCGGCCTGATCAACGCGAAGAAGCCGATCGGCGAGCGCGACGCGCAACTGCTGGCTGAGGGTCGCGGACATATTTCGCTCGCCTGGGAAGCGGTCTCCATCCTGCGCGTGCGGGAGGATACGCCCCCGGAACTGGTCGACGCGATCGACGGCGTGGCGAAGGCCTATCTCGGCGACTACGACGCGCTGCGCAAATCGGTCCACGCCGCCGCGGCTTCGACCGAGTATCCGCTTTCGGGCAAGGATTTCTTCGACCGCGCCACGGCCGCCATCGACACCATTCTCAACATGAACCGCGTTCTCGGGCGGGTGGCGAACCAGGCGGCGGCGGCCAACGCCGCCAGCGCCACCATGCGCGCGATCGTCGCCGTCGCCGTTCTCATCGCCGGCGTCCTGCTCGCAGCGGCGAGCTTCTGGGTCGCCATTTTCCGCATCGTCCGGCCGCTGACCGCGATGACCGGCGCGATGCGCGAACTGGCCGCCGGCAAGACCGATGTCGCCATTCCGAGCGGCGATCGCAAGGACGAAATCGGCCTGATGGCGGCGACCGTCGCGGTGTTCAAGGAAAACGCCGTCGCCAAGGCCAAACTCGAGGAGGAACAGGTCGTCGCGGCGAGCGCGGCGACGGACGAGCGCCGGCGCGCCTTGCTGGAGATGGCGGAACGGATCGAACGCGAGACCCGCGCGGCGGTTGCCACCATCGAATCCCGAGCTGGCGATGTCGGCGGCGTGTCGCACAACATGTCGGAATTCGCCACTTCGGTTTCCGCCGACACGCAATCCGTCGCGTCCGCTTCCGAGGAAGCGCTGGTCAACGCGCAGACGGTGTCCTCGGCCGCCGAGGAGTTGTCGGCCTCGATCGCCGAGATCGCGACGCAGGTCTCGCGCGCCTCCGAGGTCACGCGCCGCGCGGTCGCCAGCGGCAAGAAGGCGGAGACCACGATCACGTCGCTGACCGAGGCGGTCGCCAAGATTTCCGAAGTCACCCGCCTGATCGGCGCCATCGCCGATCAAACCAATCTTCTCGCTCTCAACGCCACCATCGAGTCGGCGCGCGCGGGCGAGGCCGGGCGCGGCTTCTCCGTCGTCGCCAGCGAGGTCAAGAACCTCGCCAACCAGACGGCGCGCTCGACCGCCGACATCGATCGGCAGGTCGCCGATATTCGCGCGGCGACCGAAGCCGCGGTCGCGGCGGTCGGAGAGATCGGCGACAGCATCACGGAGATCGACGAAGTGGCGTCCGCCATCGCCGCCGCGATGGAAGAACAGGAGGCGGTGACGCAGGAGATCGCGCGCAACGTTTCCCAGACCGCGGAAGCCTCACGCGAAGTGTCGGCCAAGATCCAGCATGTCAGCGAGGGCGCGCGGCAGGTGGGCGATCGCGCCTCGGAAGTGCGCGTGGCCGTGGACGGCATCACCGACAGCATCGGCGAATTGCGCACCGTGCTCGTTCGCGTGGTGCGGACCTCCACCGAGGACGCCAACCGGCGCATGGTCGCGCGCTTCGCCATCCACGTCGACTGCGAGGCGCGCACGAGTTACGGGACCGTCCGCGCCCAGACGCGGGACATGTCCGAAAACGGCGCCAATCTGCACTGCGCCAGGCCGCTCTCGGTCGACAGCACCGGCACCCTCGCATTGCCGGGACTCGCGGCTCCGATCGCCTTCGTCGTGCGCAGCGTGAATGGCGAGAGGGCGAACACGGAATTCAAGTTCTCCGGCGCCGAGGAAGGCGTCTATCGCGCGTGGTTCCAGGCGCGCACCAAAGGACTGCGCGAAGTCGGCTGAGCGATCGCGGCGGTCGCGGGCGCGGCTCGCGGCAAGGCGCGGCAGGACGCGCGCAAGGCGCCACGCATTCGCCTTCGCCGAATACCGGCGCGCGCGGCGCCCTTCTCCGACCCCCCCATCGCGATCCGCATGCGGCCGGGTTCGGCGCGAGAAATGCCCGCCTTTCCGTCATGCTTGAAACGGAAACGGAGCTTGGTTTTTCCGCCATAAATGCTAATACCCATGCCGTTTGGCCGGGCGCGGCCCCGCGCGCGGATCGGCCCTCGACATGAAACCGGGCGCGCCAGCAATTTGGCCGATCGGACGCCCGGCGGGCTTGTTATGCGAGCGCCGCGCCATTGTTTCGGACCCGTTGTGGAGCGAGCGATGGATCGCGCCTCGAAAATCGAGTTCGGATACTGATTCAGGACCCGTGATGCTCAAGGGATTCGTCGAGAATCTGGACCGGCGGCTGTTGTGGCGGCTTCTGAAGGAGAACTTCAGGAAGCACGCCGCGTGGTACGCGATCGCCACCGGCTCGATGCTGGTCGTGGCGGCGATGACGGCGCTCAGCGCGTGGATCATGCGCGACATCGTCAACGAGATGGTCGTGGGCCAGAACGTCAACCGCGTCTTCACCATCGCCGCGGCCGTCTGCGGCATCTTCTTCCTCAAGGGCGCGGCGACTTTCGTCCAGGGCTATTACCTCAGCCGCGCCGGCAACAGCATCGTCGCCGAACAGCAGCGCAAGATCTACGACCGCCTGTTGGAACAGGGCGTCGCCTTTTTCCAGAACGTTCCCTCCTCCGACATTCTCATTCGCGTTACCCACAACGCGCACGCTGCGCGCGGCGTGATCGACACGGTCGTGACGTCGTTCGTCCGGGAACTGTTCACGCTGATCGGCCTCGTCGCCGTGATGATCGCCCAGCAGCCGGTGCTGGCGCTCGCCTCGCTCAGCGTCGGCCCCTTGGCGTTGTTCGGCGTGCGCAAGCTGGTCGGACGGGTGCGCAAGTTCATGACCATGGAATTGGCGTCGATCACCACCATCATCCAGACGCTGCAGGAAACCTCGACCGGCATTCGCGTGGTGAAGGCCTTCGCGCTCGAGGACGTGCTGCGCCGGCGGATGGAGAAGGCGGTCAAGGATGTCGAGCGGCTCGCCAACCGCATCGCCACGCTCGAATCGGCGACGAGCCCGATCATGGAAACGCTTGGCGGACTCGCCATCGCCGGCATGATCGCGCTCGGCGGCATCCTGGTGCTGCGACAGGGACAGACGCCGGGCGAACTGATGTCGTTCATCACCGCCCTGCTGCTCGCCTACGAACCCGCCAAGCGCCTCGCGCGCATGCGCATCGGCATCGAGGCCGGCATGGTCGGCGTGCGCCAGATGTTCGAGCTGCTCGACCGGCCCGTCATTCTCAAGCAGCGACCCGACGCGGTCGCGCTGCGGCCGGGTCCCGGCAGCATCCGCTTCAAGGATGTCGACTTCGCCTATCAGGATGGACATCCGGTCCTGCACAAGCTGAATGTGCATTTCCCTCCGGGCAAGAAGACCGCGCTGGTCGGCCCCTCGGGCGGCGGCAAGTCGACCATCGTCAATCTCATCATGCGGCTCTACGATCCGACGTCGGGATCGATCGAGATCGACGGCTTCGACATTCGCGGGGTCACATTCGCCTCGCTGCGCGAGCGCATCGCCTATGTCGGGCAGGACACCTTCCTGTTCGCGGGGACGGTCAAATTCAATATCGGACTCGGCCGTAACGGCGCGTCGGACGAGGAAATCGTCGCGGCGGCGCGGGCGGCGAACGCGCATGATTTCATCGTGAAGCTGCCGCAAGGTTACGACACCGATGTCGGCGAAAACGGCGGCAACCTTTCCGGCGGGCAGAAACAGCGCCTGACGATCGCGCGCGCCATGCTGCGCGACAGCGAGATTCTCATTCTCGACGAACCGACCAGCGCCCTGGACCTCGAATCCGAGGCGCTGGTGCGCGACGCCCTGCAGCGGCTGACCGAGGGGCGAACGACCATCATCATCGCCCATCGGCTTTCCACCATCGCTAACGCCGATCATATCATCGTCGTCGACAATGGCCGGATCGTCGAGGAGGGGCCGCACGACGAACTCCTTTCCGGCAGCAGCGGACTTTACCGCCGCCTGCACGAGTACCAGTCGCAGCCGGTGGAGGATCGAAAGTCGGTGGAGCCCGGCACGCTCGCCTGAGACGGCGATCCGCGAACGCCGCGCGCGATGGCTCCCGGCCCGGAGCGCTCTCGGATTCGATCGCTAGAGCCCCGCCGGCGGCGCCTTGCGCATGTGATCGACGACGGCCGTGAACTTGCCCCAGGTCGCGAACAGACGACGCGGGCTGAGAATGGCCGCGTAGAAGATCAACTTCGCCAGCAGCAACAGTCCGTCGGCCGACCCGCGATAGGGCACGCCGTACTTTTCCTTGAAATAGATCTCCGAATTCTTCTTCGCCCGATTGCGCGCGATGACGCCTTGCCGCCCGACGGCGACGGACGTTCCCACCGCGTGTGTCGCCACCGCGTCGTCAACGACGATGATCGGTTCGCCGCGCTGAACCAGGCGGTGCGACAGGTCGTCGTCCTCGTAATAGAGCAGGAAGCGTTCGTCGAAGCCGCCGAGATCAAGAAACATGGCGCGGTCGATCATGAAGACGCCGCCATCGGCGAATCGGACGCAGCAGTCGCCGCCCAAGCTCGTCGTGACGATCTCGCGGTGCCGGGCCAGCATGCGGTCGGCCCCGGAACGATCGTCGAACCAGAGCTTGCCGTCGCTGGTGTGCGTGCGCGGGACAAAGGTTCGGCAATCGGGATAACGGCGCGCCGCGTCGAGCAACGCGCGCGCCGCTTGGGGCTCGAGCGTCACATCCGGATTCATGAAGATGACGAAGCGGCCGGTCGCCGCCCGCGCGCCTTGGTTGCAGGCCGCGCCATAGCCTCGGTTGACGGAATTCCTGATCAGCGCGACGTCGAATCCCCCGAGCACGGAGGCGAGATCGTCGTCGCTGGCGTTGTCGACGCAGATGATCTGGCAGCCGTGCGGCAATGACGACAGCGCCGCGCCCACGACATGCGCGCTGTTATACGTCACCAGAACCACGCTCAGCGCGCCCGACGCGATCATCGCGCGCCCGTCCCGATTCTCGAGCCCGCGTGGCGCTGGCGGATTCTCCGCCATGCGCCCGATGCCACCTCCCATCTCCGAGATCCGGGGCCGGCCGCGTCGGCCGCGTGGGCCGTCCGGTTTCTCGCGTGCCGACGATGGAACCCGATGCCCCGAACGATTCCGCCGGACGAAAAGAACGCATGGGCGATTGATGAAGAGGTCGCGATCATTTGCGTATCGCCATCGGAGGTCGGAAACGTCACGTCGCGCGACAAATTGAATCCAAGATCGACGAAGTGTTCGCCTCAACCTCAGCAGTGAAGAATTGTCGGGGATCTTTTCGGACGTCGTCTCGACGCCAAGGCGACGCCAAGAGGAAGCCATGACGACGCCATGACGCGGAACAAGATGACTTGGTGCAAAGGTGACCTGAGGCGAAAACGGTCGGCGCGCCAATCAAAATGATCGCGGCCTATTGGCGCGGTTTCGCGCGACACGTGCATTCGATCAATGTCGCAACTGAAAATGCGGGGCCGCTAGTCGCCACAAAGTTGAAAACGCCCGATTGATCTCGCATCGCGCGCCTTCGTCATCGGACACGCGCGCGCCAACGCAAGCGGGCCTAGCCGACGATCGTCACGTCGCGGGGAGAGTTCAAAGTCCAGCGCGATGGCGCGCCAACGTCAGCGGCGTGCGCGACTTCGGTATCTTATGGATGAAGTTGTAGCGCGCGACATGGTAACTCGGATCGAAGCCGAAGAAGTTCAAACGCATGCGCGCGAGCTCCTCGGCGCGATAGGCCGCGAGCGGCTTGTTCGCCTCGTCGGCGGCGCGGCGCGTGGCCTTTTCGGCAAGGCGCGTGTCGAAACGCGGATCGGTCGCGATCTCGCGCGCGCGGCGCGCGATCTCGGCCTCGCCAGCGACCGCGTCGATGATCTCGTCGAGGAGACCGATGTCGCGCGCTTCCCGCGCGCCCATGGGCAGGCGCGCCTGTGTCACGCGGCGTGCCTGGTCGGCGCCGGCCCGGCGCGGCAGCAGATAGGTCCAGAACTCGGAGCCGTGAAGGTTGCCCATGTCCTTGTAATGCGGATTGAGAATGACGCGATCGAAGGCCCACACCTCGTCGGCCGCGAGCGCGAGAAAGACGCCGCCCGCGCCGGCGTCACCGCGCAGCGCGGCGATCACCAGCCTGTCGGTCGTGGTGATGACGGCCTGGGCAAGATCGTCGATGGCGTTGATGCTCGCCCAGGATTCATCGGCCGGGCTTTGGGCCGCCTCGATGCGGCCGAGGTGAATGCCGTTGCTCCAATAGTCGGGCCCGCCCATCAGCACCAGCACGCGCGTCGGCCGCGTCAAGGCGCGCGCATAGGCGGCGCTCAACGCATGGCATTCGGCGACGCCCATCGCGCCGTTATGGAATTCGAAATGGAGATAGCCGACCGCGCCGTTCTCGACATAGCGCACCGGCGCATGATCGGGATCGGCGAGTTCGGCTAGCGCATCCGCGCGCGCGCCGAGGAGCTCGCGCGCCGGCAGCTTCTCCGTGCGTTCGCCGGCCAATTTCAGATGGCCGATCCACACCGCGCCGTCGATGGTCGCGATCGCGATCGCGTTTTCGTTGCGCGCGACCGGCGTTCCGGGCTCGCCGCGCAAGCCATGGGCCTCGCGCGCGTCGAACAGCCGCGCCTCAATTCCGAAAACCTCGGACATGACGCCGGGCGATCCGTCCGCGCTCCGCAGCTTGCGCAGCACGTCTTGCGTGGTGTCGCGGCTCCAGTCGATGGCGCGGTCCCGCTGCCGGCAGGGTCCCTTCCGCCGGATGCGCGCGTCGTCCGGCACCATCGGCGACGGCGTCGGTTCGCCCGAGGCGATGCGATCGAGCGCGGCCATGACCGCGCCGACGGCCGCGTCGGCGACCTCGCGCCGGTAAAGGCTCGACTTCGTCGCAGGTCGCATCGCGAAGGTCGCGCTCGCCCATACCGGGCCGGCGTCCATTTCCTCCCGCGCCTCGAGCACCGTCACGCCCCATTCCCGCCGGCCTTCAAGAATCGCCCAATCGAGCGCCGCCGGCCCGCGATCGCCCGGCGGCCCCGGATGCACGATGAGGCAGCGTGTCGCCCGCCACACATCATGCGGAATGGCGCGCTTGAGATAGGGCGCGACTATCACCTCCGGGCGAAAGCTGGCGACCGCGGCGCGGGTGATGTCGTCGTGAATGTCGAACTCGACCGAAACATCGTGCCCGCGTTCGCGCAGCCGCACGTGCAGCCGTTGCGCCAGACTGTTGAAGGAATGGGTCAGCAGCAGAACGCGCATCGCCGGCTCAGCAGATGCGCGGGAGTTGGTCGCCCGAAAGCCAGTCGACGATGCGCCCGCCGCCGAAGGCTGTTTTCATCTGGACGAAGCAATGGTCGTCCGCCACGGCCGCGCCGATCAGCGCCGCGTCGCGGCCGAGCGGATGGGCGCGCATCGCGGCGAGCAGCGCGTCGGCGAATTCCGGCGCGACCACCGCGACGAGCTTGCCCTCGTTGGCGACATGAAGCGGATCGAGCCCGAGCAACTCGCAGGCCGCCGCGACCGCCGGGCGGATCGGCATGGCGCTTTCCTCGATGAGAAAGCCGACGCGCGACTGGCGCGCGAGCTCGTTGAGCGTGGCGGCGAGCCCCCCGCGCGTTGGATCGCGCATCACCCGCAGGCCGGGCGCGGCGGCCGCGACCATCGAAGCGACGAGTTGGTGCAGCGCCGCGGAATCCGACACCAATTCGGTCTCGAACGACAGATTCTCGCGCCGCGACATCACCGCGACGCCATGATCGCCCAACGTGCCCGAAACGATGACGCGGTCGCCCGGCCGCGCCTTTTCCGCGGAAAGATCGAGCCCGTCGGGCACCACGCCGACGCCGGTGGTGACGATGAACACGCCGTCGGCCTTGCCGCGCTCGACCACCTTGGTGTCGCCGGTGACGACGGGCACGCCGGCCGCGCGCGAGGCCGCGCCCATGCTCATGGCGACGCGCTCCAGATCGGCGAGCAAGAAGCCCTCCTCGATGATGAAGCTCGCCGACAGATAGAGCGGCCGGGCGCCCGCCATCGCCACGTCGTTGATCGTGCCGTGGACCGCGAGCGAGCCGATGTCGCCGCCGGGAAAGAACAGCGGCGAGATGACGTATCCGTCGGTCGTCATCACCATGCGGCCGGCCTCGACGTCGAACGCCGCTTGATCGTTGCCGCGCCGCAGCCAATCGTTGTCGAAAGCGGCGTGAAAGATGTCGCCGATCAATTGCGCCATCGCCCGGCCGCCCGAGCCGTGCGAGAGCTCGACGCGGCCACCGCGCAGATCGAGCTTGCGTCCTGGCGCCGCGATGTTCATGACGCCCTCCGAATGGCGCGATCGCGAAACCGCCCGTAGGTCCAATGCGCCGCGCAAGCGCCCTCGGAGGAGACCATGCAGGAGCCCATCGGCGTTTCCGGCGTGCAGGCCTTCCCGAACAACTTGCAGTCGACCGGCCGCTTGACGCCGCGCAGGATGGCGCCGCATTCGCACGCCGGATTGTCGGCGGCGTGAAGCTCCTCCATGTCGAAGCGATGCTCGGCGTCGAAGAAGGCGTAAGCGGGCTTGAGTCGCAACCCGCTATAGGGCACCAGGCCGAGCCCGCGCCACTCGAAGCTCTTGCGCGGCTCGAACATCTCGGCGACCTCGGCCTTGGCGCGCGTGTTGCCGTCTCGCGTCACCGCGCGGGCATATTGATTCTCGACAACGTGGCGGCCGTCATTGACCTGGCGGATCAACATCAGGATCGCCTGCAGCACGTCGAGCGGCTCGAAGCCGGCGATGACGACGGGCTTGCCGAACTCCTCGGCGAAAAACTCGTAAGGCCGCGCGCCGATGACAGCGCTGACATGGGCCGGGCCGATGAAGCCGTCGATGTCGACACGGCCGAGCTCGCGCAGATCGGGACTGTCGAGAATGTTCTGGATCGCGGCCGGCGTCAGCACGTGGTTGCAGAACACCGTGAAGTTGGCGAGGCTCTTCTTGGCCGCGAGGCGGATCGCGATCGCGGTCGGCGGCGTCGTGGTCTCGAAACCAATGGCGAAGAACACGACCTCGCGCGCGGGCTCCGTTTCCGCGATCCGGATGGCGTCGACCGTCGAATAGACCATGCGGATGTCGAGGCCCTCCGCCTTGGCGCGCTGCAACGACCGGCCCTTGGAGCCCGGCACGCGCATCAGATCGCCATAGACGCATAGCGTCACCTCGGGCCGCGCCGCGAGGGCGATCGCCATGTCGATGCGCCCGGCCGGCAGCACGCAGACCGGGCAGCCGGGGCCGTGAATCATCCGCGTGTTGGCGGGAAGCATGTCCTCGATGCCATGGCGCGAGATCGCGTGGGTGTGGCCGCCGCAGAATTCCATGAAGCGATAGGCGCGCGCGGGATCGGCGGCGGCCGCGATCGCGGCGGCCACGTCGCGCGCGAGCCCGGCGTCGCGAAATTCGTCGACATATTTCATGGCGATGCCCCCGCCTCGCCGGAGCCGAGTTCGGACAGTAGCCGCAAGGTGCGGCGTGCCTCTTCGGGATCGATGCGCGCGAGCGCGTAGCCGACGTGAACGATGACGTAATCGCCGGGCGCGGGCGCATCGATCAAGGCGACCGACACGATCTTGCCGACGCCGTCGATCGTCACCCGCGCCATGTCGTCGGGCAGAAGCTCCACGATCTCGACCGGAACGGCGAGGCACATTCGTCAACACTCCCCGGTTGAAGGCATCGCGCCGGCGGCCACGACTTGCGCCGCGATCCAGGCCTGGCCGAGACTCAGGCCGCCGTCATTGGGCGGCACCTGGCGCGCGATCAGCGGCGCGAGCCCCCGCGCGCGCAGATCGGCGGCAAGCGCCTCGGTCAGCACCCGGTTGAGGAAGCATCCGCCGCCGAGCGCGACATGGCGCGCGCCGTGACGCGCGGCCGTCGCCGCGATCCATTCGGCGAGCGCGGCGGCGAAGGTGCCGTGAAAGAGTTCGGCGCCGAACGTCGCGTCGCATCCGGGCTCGGCGAGACGGGAGAGCAGCGGGGCGAGATCGAGCACATTGGCCGCGTCGATCGACCATGATTTCGGCGCGAGGCGAGGCGCGCGCACCCGCGCCTCCAGCTCCATCGCCGCCTGCCCCTCGTAGTCCAGCACGCGGCGGACGCCGAGGAGTCCGGCGACGGCGTCGAACAGACGCCCCGCGCTCGTCGTCATCGGCAATCTGCCGCGCGCGAGCAGCGCGGCGATCGCCTCGGCTTGCGGCTCCGCCGCGAAACGGCGCGCGATCTCGCCGCCGCGCCCGAGCCCGTGCAGCGCGGCCGCAGCCATGCGCCAGGGCTCGCGCGCGGCCCGGTCGCCCCCCGGCAGCGCGAGCGGCGCGAGATGACCGAGGCGCGAGACCGAGGCGCCCTCGCAGAGCAGCAGCTCACCGCCCCACGCCCCGCCATCATCGCCAAGACCGTAGCCGTCGAGCACCACGCCGAGCGTCGCGTCGTCGACGCCGTGCTCGGCCATCAGCGCGGCGACATGGGCGTGATGATGCTGAACCGGAACAAGCGGAAGGCCGAGCGTCTCGGCGAACCGGGTGGAGGCGAAATCGCGATGCATGTCATGCGCCACCGCCACCGGCGTCACGTCGGCGATCGCGCGCAGATGCGCGACGGTTTCCTCGAAGAAGCGGATGCTTTCGGCGGTGTCGAGATCGCCGATGTGCTGCGACACCAGCGCCTCGCGCCCACGCGTCAAGGTGACGGTCGACTTGAGGTGACCGCCGAGCGCGAGCACCGGCGCCACCTCGCGTGAAAGCCGGATCGGCCGGGGCACATGGCCGCGCGCGCGGCGCACGAAAGCCGGCGCTCCCGCGACGATTGCCATCACCGAATCGTCCGCGCGGATGACGATCGGCCGACCATGCGTGACCACGAAATCGGCGATGCCGGCAAGGCGCCGGCGCGCGTCATCGTCGTCGATAACCAGTGGCTCGCCGCCGGGATTGGCGCTGGTCGCGACCAGCACGAGATCGCCAGCCTCCGCGCCGCGTCCGGTCCCCGGCTCGCCGCGCGCGGCGTGAAACAGCAGATGATGCAACGGCGCGTAGGGCAGCATCACGCCGACATGCGCGAGGCCCGGCGCGATCGAGGGCGCCAGCGCGCCGCGATCGCGCAGCAGCACGATCGGCCGCTCGGACGAGCGCAACAGCGCCCGCTCCGCCTCGGTCGCGATCGCGACACGGTCGAGCGCGTCGGCCGAGGCCACCATCACCGCGAAGGGCTTGGCGTCGCGGTTCTTGCGCCGCCGCAGCGTGGCGACGGCTTCCTCGTTCGTCGCATCGCAGACGAGATGGAAGCCGCCGATACCCTTCAGCGCCACGACGCGGCCTTCGCGAACGGCCGCGACGACATCGGCCACCGCGTGGCTCAGCTTCGGACCGCAGCGCGGACAGGCGATCGCCTCGGCGTGAAAGCGGCGGTTGCCCGGATCGCGATAGTCGCGCGCGCAATCCTCGCACATGACGAAATCGGCCATCGCCGTCCGCGCGCGATCATAGGGAAGCGCGCGCGCGATGGTGAAACGCGGGCCGCAATGGGTGCAATTGACGAAAGGATAGAGATGGAACCGGCTCGCCGGATCGAACAGTTCGGCGACGCAGGCCTCGCAGGTCGCCGCGTCCGCCGGGATCGAGGTGGTTACCCGCCCGGCGCGACTGCGCGCGATGGTGAAGGCCTTTTCCCCGCGCGGCGCCGCCGCTTCCGTCTCGATCGCGTCGACGAGGGCGAGCGGCGGAGTTTCGGCTTCGAGCGCGGAGATGAACTCCTCGATGCGTTCGCCCTCGATCTCGATCAGCACGCCATCGGCGTCGTTGACGACGAAGCCGCCGAGCCGATAGCGATGCGCGAGGCCGTGCACGAAGGGACGAAAGCCGACGCCCTGCACCGCACCGCGCACGCGCAGGCGCAGTCGTCGCGGCGCGGAACTTCTGGCGATGGGCGCGAGGCCGACCACGCGCTCACTCCGCCGCGACGCGCGTCGCGGCCGCGCGCCGGTCGATCCAGGCCAGAAACGCCGCCATGCCCTCGCCGGTCCGCGCCGAAACCGTCAGCGCCTCGATGCGCGGATTGACGCGGCGCGCGTATTCGATCGTCCGCGCCAGATCGAAATCGAGATACGGCATGAGATCGATCTTGTTGATCAGCATGAGATCGGCGGCGGCGAACATGTCGGGATATTTGATCGGCTTGTCCTCGCCCTCGGTCACGGAGAGGATGACGACCTTGTGCGCCTCGCCGAGATCGAAGGCGGCGGGGCAGACGAGATTGCCGACATTCTCGATGAACAGCAGGCCGCCTTGTCGCGGCGGCAGCCGGTCGAACGCGTGGGCGACCATATGCGCGTCGAGATGGCAACCCTTGCCGGTGTTGATCTGAACCGCCGGCGCGCCGGTCGCGCGAATGCGGTCGGCGTCGTTCGAGGTCCGCTGATCGCCCTCGATCACCGCCACCCGATGACGGCCGGCAAGATCGCCGATGGCGCGCACCAGAAGGCTGGTCTTGCCCGAGCCCGGGCTCGACACGAAGTTGAGCGCGAGCACGCCGGCGCGCGCGAACCGCGCGCGGTTGGCCGCCGCGTCCGCGGCGTTCCGGCTCAGAATATCGCGTTCGATCTGAACGATGCGCGACTGGCTCAGACCGGGGACATGAACGCCGCCGAGCCCGCCGCCGAAATCGAGATCGGGCGCCCGCGCGGGATCACGCGCATGGCCGTGAAGGTGATCGTGGGGATGGTCGTGCGCGTGATCGTGGGCATGATCGTGGGGATGCACATGGGCGTGATCGTGAGGGTGATCATGGCCATGATCATGAGAATCGGAATGATCATGGGAATGGCCATGGGAATGGTCATGGGAATGGCCATGGGAATGGTCATGCGCGTGAGGATGGTTGTGCGTCACGCCGTCGTCATGGGTATGAACATGGGCATGCGCCTCGCCGCCAACGATCGTCGCCTGGCCTTCGCCGCAACCACAAACGGTGCACATCAGTCGACCTCCAGCTCCTTCAGCCGCATCTCGTCGCCCGCCGTCACCCGCAGGTGATAGCCGCCGCAGGTGGGACAGGCCTCGCCGCGCGCCGCGATCGCCACGGACTTGGCGCAGTCGAGACACCACGCCGTGCCCCCGACCGGCACGATCTCAAGTCTTGCCCCGGCCGCGCGCGTGTCGCGCGTCACCGCGTCGAAGCAGAAGCGCAGCGCCTCGGGCTCGGCATGGCTCAGCGCGCCGAGTTCGAGCAACACCGCGCGCACCCGCGAGAACGACTGCCGCTCGGCCTCCCGCTCGATGATCTCCACGATGCCCTCGCACAGCGCCATTTCATGCATCGGCCTGGTTCCCGATCGCGACCCGGAATTCGACGCAAGGATCGAACGCGGCGACCAGTTCCTCGAAGAGGGGCCTGGCCTCGCCCGCTCGCGGCAGCCGCGCGCCCGCAAGATAGCGCGCCACGGGCCCGCGCGGATGAAAATTCCACTCCGTCGGGGCGACGTAATCCAGCCGCTCGATCCGTCCACCGGCGTCAAGGACAACGAGGTAATGGAGCCTTCCCCGCGCGCAGTCGACGGCGGACGCGCCCGTCGCGACATCGAGGTTTCGGCCGGCGAGGATGGCGTCGGGCGCGCGGTCCTCGTGGTTCCCGCGCGCCGCGCCGAGGGCGCGCGGAATGGCCGCGATCTCGATCAGCCGCGCGATCAGCCGCGTTCGCGCCACGCCCAGTTCGTCTTCGAGGCCGGCGCGCGCGAGGCGGCCATGACGGGCGAGCGTGCCGGTCTCGGGCACCCTTCCATCGAGATCGGGAAGGAGCGAATAATCGCGGCCTTGCGCGCGCAGCCGCCGCGCCACCTTCTCGTCGTCATCGGCCGACAGGAAGCCGTGATCGGCCGTTGCCGCATGCGCGCGTGTCGCCTCGCGCGCAGCCACGCCCTCGCCCGCGCGCGCGACCAACGACGCGAGCGCCCCGCCGCCGGCGAGCCATCGACGCGCGTCGTCCGGATCATCGATATCGTCCGAAGGGGCCCCGAGCGCGTCGAGACGGAGCGCGATGTCCGCGGCGGCGACACCACGCGCGTCCGCGTCCGCGGTCGACGCCAACGCGAAGGGACGCGCGAGCGCGTTGAGTTCGCGCGCGAGGAGAGCGAATTGGCCGATTTGCGCCGGTTCGAGCCGCGTGATCGTGCCGCGCAGCAATTCGACGAGCCGTTCGGCCAGCACGGCCTCCGCTCGCCGCGCGCGCTCGGCCGGCGGCGCGATCTCGCCACGCGCGGCCTCGCTCGCCGTCATCACCGCGACCGCGTGCGCGGTGCCGCACAGGGAGAACAGGCGCGGCAGAATCGAAATCGCATGCGCGGGATCCTTCCCCCGCGCCAGACGGCCGATCGGCGCCAGCGGGCGCGGCGCGATGGCGACCGACGCGATCCGGCCATCGGCGATGCCGAGCGAGATTTCAATGCGTCCGGCGGAGAATGCGTTCATCGGCATGCTCCGGGGCGGCCGCGCCGCGCGGATCGGCGAAGGCGTCCCGCGGGGGCTCCTGAACACCGATGTCGGCGAACAGATGTTCGAATTCCTCGCCGTTCAACGCCGCCGCGAGGCCTTCCAGCGCGTTTTCGATCTGGCGCGCCTCGTCCGGCTCAAGCACGCGGACCGCGTTGCCGAGAAAGACGAGAACCTCGTCGCCGGACGTCACCTTTTCGAGAAGAAGAACCGAGACCCGCTGGCGCTCGCCGTGCCGCTCGCAGACGGCGGTGACGCCGTCCGTCTCGATGACTCTCATCGGCACGCCCATGCACATGAGCGTCAGCCTAGAGCAAATCCCGCGAAAGTGGAAACCACTTTTGCGGCGTGGAATTGCTCAAGGCCTTGATTTTGGGCCGTTTCCCTGTCGCGCGCCGCCCCCGCGGCGGAGCGGCGTGATGGCCTGCGAGCCGCGCCAGACCGCTCCCCCTTGCGCCTCGTTCCGCGTCGCGAAACGACGACCGAGCCCGCTTTCGGAACAGACCGTCAGATGAGCGAGGCGACGCTGGCGACGCCGACCATCGCGACCACCGCGCCGGCCAGGCGCGGCACGAAACGCGACCATGATCCCTCGCGCATCAACCCGCCGGCAAGACCGACGCCATGGAGAAGCGCGGTCGCGGCGATGAAGCCGAGCGCGTAGAGCACGGGCGCGGCCATCGCCGGCATTTCCGCGCCATGAGCCTGTCCGTGGAAGACGGCGAAAACACCGACGATCAGGGCCGCGAGCGAAACCGGCACACGCGCCGCGACCGCGACCAGCAGACCGACGACGATCACCGATACCGCGATACCGGTTTCGATCGCCGGCAAAGCAAAACCGGCCATGCCGAACACCGCGCCGACCGCCATCAGCGCGACGAAGGTCGAGGGAACCGCCCAGATCGCCCGGCCGCCGAGGGAAGCGGCCCACAGGCCGACCGCGATCATGGTCAGCAGATGGTCGAGGCCCGAAAACGGATGAACAAATCCCGCGCCGGCGCTGTCGACAGGGACCAGCGGGTGCACGCCGGTATGCGCCTGCGCCGCGACCGGCAGCGCGGCGAGAACAAGAATGGCTGAAATGGTGCGGACAACCCGTGTCATGGCGAACTCCCTCGATAATCCCCTCTCCGGCGGGCGCCGGCCCTCGACGATCGCTTCGCTCAACCCCGGCCAAAGAGCAGCGCGCGACGGTCATATTGGCGCGAAGTTTCCGCGCGCGAAAGCGGTTTCTCCGCCGGCGGCTCCATCATGGCGGCGAAGCGTTGCCGGGCTTCCGTCTCGGCCCGAACCTGCGTCGCAAGACCGAGCACCGGCGAAATCAGCGAATGCATGAGATAGCGGCCGATCACGTTGTCGCCGCCGACGACGAACATCGTCTTGCCGGCGGGAAGATCGATGGCAACCTTCGTGCCGATCTCGGCCAGCGCGACCTCGGTCGGTGTCTCCGGCAAAATGATGACGTTCATGAACCACGGCGTCAGCAGCACGCCGACCCAGGCGTCCGAAGCAAAGGGGCGAAAATCGATCGCCTTGACCGCGAGCGCCGGGTTGTGAATGGGCATGCCGCGCATCGCCCCGTCGATCTCGCCGAAGCGCGCTTCGAGGCTGGCAACGCGCGCCGGCCGATCGAGGCTGGCTTGCGCTTGCGTCGCAGCGGCGGTGGGCGTCACTGGCATGGCGTGAGATCCCGTGGCGCCGGTCGCCGCGCGAGCGCGCCGATCGCGATCAGTTCGTCGAGGATCACGGCGATCGCCTCGTCGCGTCCCTTGCGCGCGGCCGGGGAAAGCTCCATGCCGAGTTCGAGGTTTTCCGGCACCACGCCGACGACGACGACGCGGCGCGGCGACTTGCCGATCAGGCGCAGGGCCGCGAGCATGTCCGACAGGCCGAGCTGGTGCGGCGACAGGCGCGTTTCGAGCATCTGGCGGATGTCGTCGTCGACCAGGCGGACGACGCGACCCGCGGGGCCACGCGCGTTCACGGCGTCGGCGACGATCAGGCAGTCCCTCTCCGCGACGGTGTCGAGCAGGTCCATGCCCGAGGTGCCGCCATCGAGCAACTCGACATGCTCCGGCAGATCGTGCTCGGCCTGAAGCTCCTCGACGATCCTCACCCCGACGCCCTCGTCGGAGAGAAGAACATTGCCAAGTCCAAGCACGAGGACGTTCACCATGGCACCCTAGCGCGCTTTGCGCTCGCATGGAGTTACGCGAGCGATAAGAAATCGCGCCGAATCAATAGACTGGCGCATGTTCTTGCCGGCGAACCGGTATCCACTTCGCCGGAACATGCGCTAGGTCGCCCGGACCTGGACGATCGGCCGCTTCTCGCCGTCGACCATGTGGATCGCGCAGGCGATGCAGGGGTCGAACGAGTGGACCGTGCGCAACACTTCCAGGGGAAGATTCGCGTCCGCGACCGGATTGTCAATAAGCGAGGCCTCATAAGGTCCCGGCTCGTCGTTTTGATCGCGCGGGCCCGCGTTCCAGGTCGACGGCACCACCGCCTGGTAATTGTCGATCTTGCCGTCCTTGATGACGACCCAGTGCGAAAGCACGCCGCGCGGCGCCTCGTGATAGCCGAAGCCGCGAATCTCGCCCTTCGGGAACACCGGCCGATTGAAGGTGGCGTAGTCGCCCTTGGCGATGTTGTCGAACAGCAATTGCCACTGGTTCTGCAACGCCTCGTGCAACACGGCGCAGCGAACCGCGCGCGCGGCGATGCGCCCGATGGTCGAATGCAGCGCCTCGAGCGGAATCGGCGCTCCCAACACCTTGCTGGCGACCTCGACCAGCTTGGTCAGATGCCGCTTGGTCGGCTCGTGGCCGGCCGCGAACATCGCCAGCACGTTGGCGAGCGGGCCGACCTGCGCGCGCTTGTCGTAGAAGGTCGGCGCCTTGACCCAGGAGTATTTTCCCTCGTCCTGGAAGTCGGTGTATTTCGGGCTGGTCTGCCCGTCATAGGGATGCAGCGCCGCCGAGGCGCCGGAATATTCGTACCAGGAATGCTTGACCGCCTCCTTCACGCCGTCGCGGAAATAGGCGTCCTGATAGCTGGTGATCGGCTTGAACTTGCTCAGATCCCCCGGGATATAGCCGCCCGGCAGTTCGAACTTGGTGCCCTTGGTGTCGAGCGGCATGTCGGGTACGGAGAGATAATTGGTGACGCCGGCGCCGTATTTCGTCCAGTCGGCGTAAAGCGCGCCGACCGCGGCCACGTCGTTCATCATCGCGTTGTTGACGAAATCGCCGAGCTCGTCGATCAGCGCCTTGATCGCGAACAGCTTCTCGATGGTCAGCGTCGACTGGCTCTCCGGATTGATCGCGTTGGCCACGCCTCCGACCGCCAGATTCTGGATGTGGGGCGTCTTCGAGCCAAGAATGGTGACGATCTTGTTGGCGACGCGCTGGACATCGAGGGCCTGAATGTAATGCGTCGCGGCGAGGAGATTGACCTCCGGCGGCAACTTCATCGCCGGATGGCCCCAATAGCCGGACGCGAACACGCCGAGATTGCCGCTGGCGACGAAGGTCTGGAGCTTGTCGCGCACCGCGCGGATGTTGGGAACGCTGTTGGCCTTGTAGTCCGACAGCGTCGCGCCGAGCTTGGCGGTGGCTTCCGGGTCGCCCTTGAGCGCGGAGACGATATCGACCCAGTCGAGCGCCGTCAGGTGATAGAAATGCACGATGTGATCATGCACGCCATGCGCGGCCATGATCATGTTGCGGATATATTGCGCGTTGAGCGGCACTTCGAGATTGAGCGCGTTCTCGACCGCGCGCACCGAGGTGATGGCGTGCACCGTCGTGCAGACGCCGCAGATACGCTGGGTGAAGATCCAGGCCTCGCGCGGATCGCGCCCCTTCAGGATCAGTTCGATGCCGCGCCACATCTGGCCGGACGACCATGCCTTGGTCACCTTGCCGTCGGCGACCTCGCAATCGATGCGCAGATGCCCCTCGATGCGGGTGATGGGGTCAATCGTGATTCGGGTCACGGCGTCCTCCTATCAGGCGCGCTGAGCGTGGACACGGCCGCCGCCGTGCAGCACGGGCAAGGTCTTGACGAAGAGAAGGTACAAGAGGATTTCGAAGGCGACGATGCCAACCGTCACCAGAATCTCCGGCACCGACGGAAAATAGGTCCAACTGCCGACCGGGTTGTAGCCGACCAGATAGGCGTCGAGCCGATAGAGCGAACCGCCGGCGAGCAGCGCGGCCGCGGCGAGGAACGACAGGCGCTGACTGGCGCGGCCGGCCTCGGTCAGGAACACGCCGACCGCGAACGCGATCAGGAGATTCTCGATCCAGAACACCGTCGCCCTGAGATCGGCGGCGAAGGCCGGCTTGAGCGCACCGCCGACGATGAGGTCGAGGAAGCGGAACACCAGCCAGCCGAGCATCAGCCAGCCCACCACTCTCGAAAGCTTCGCGATCAACGCGTGCTCGGAGGGCAGGTTGAAGCTCTTGCTCACGATCGTCGCCTCGAACATGACGACGGCATAGCCCATCGCCAAAGCGCTGACGACGAACAGCACCGGCAGCCAGGCCGTGAACCATAACGGCGAGAGCTTCGGCCCCATCACCAGGAGCAGGCTGCCGAGCGAGGACTGGTGCATCGTCGGCAACAGCACGCCGAGCGCGATGATCAGGAACATCCAGCGCTCGAGCGACTTCTTCATGCCGGAAAGGCCGAAACGTTCAAGAAACGCCGGCGAGAACTCGATCCACAGCACCGCGACATAGGCCAGGACACAGAGCGCGACTTCCAGCATCACCGAATTGGGCTGGGCGTGCCACGGCAGCAGCAGGTTATAGGCGTTCCAGTAGCGGCCGATGTCGATGACCACCGCGATGCCGGCAAGCGTATAGCCGAACAACCCTCCGAGCAGGGCCGGCCGCACCAGCGGGTGATATTCGCCGCGGTTGAAGATGTAGACGAGGAGCGCGATGGCGAAACCACCGCAGCCGAAGGCGGTGCCGATGACGATGTCGACGACCACCCAGATGCCCCAGGGATAGCCGGGATTGAGATTGGTCACCGCGCCGAGCCCATGCAGGAAGCGCTGGACGATGAAATAGATACCGATCGCGGCCACCACGGCGAGCACGATCATGGTCGGCGTCAGGAGACGGCGACGCAGCGGCGCGGCGCTCATGTCCGACCTCCCCCGGACACGTCCGGTTCCTGCTGCTTGGGAACGTTGCGGCGCGCGACATAGGCAAGTCCGGCGAAGGCGATCACCGGCGCGAGCAGCCACTTGTAGATGAAGTGCTGCACTCCTTCCGACAGCGCCGCGTAGGATTGGCTCGGCACCTCCGGCAACCCGATCTTGGTGAAGGGAACGCCGGCGAGATAGCGCACCTGGGTGCCGCCGGCTTCCTTCTCGCCATAGACGCCCTTGACGTAGGTCGGCAGCGGCGCCTCGTAAGCGGGCCGGTTCTCGCCGAGCTTGCCGCGCGGAAAGACGAAGTTCGCGCCCGGCGCGGCGGCGAGCCGTCGCTCGATTTCCTTCGACAGGTCGGGAACGGCTCCGAACAGCGACGCCCCCGTGGGGCACACATCGCAGCAGGCCGGGATCTTTCCCTCCTTCTGCAGATGGCTGCAGAACTGGCACTTGGCGATCTTGCCGAACGGGTTGCTGAAATCATATTGCGGCACGCCGAACGGGCAGCCATAGACGCAGTAACGACAGCCGATGCAGGCGTCGGGATTGTGCGTGACGATGCCGGTCTCCGGATCCTTGCGCATCGCCGCGACCGGGCACACCGACACGCAGGACGGATCGACGCAATGCAGGCAATGCCGTTTCATGAAGGCGAAGCCGTCGGTCTCGCGATCCTTCTTCTCGGCGGTGCCGTCGCGATAGACGCGAATGACGTTGAGCGTCTTGCCGGAGAGATCGTCGGCCGAATCCCAGGTGCCCTCGTTCCAGCCGCCGAGGCGGGCGGGAACTTCCTGGGGCATGCCGTTGGCCGCCTTGCAGGCCGAGACGCAGGCCTTGCAGCCGATGCAGAGCGCGGAATCGTACAGCATGCCGACCGCCTTGGGCGGCATCTGTTTCGGCGCGCGCGCGAGCGAGGCCGATGCTTCCTCGGGAACAAGCGAACCGGCGGCGGTGACGCAGCCGGCGGCCGTCAAGAACCGCCTGCGGTCCATCTGGGTCATGGCTACACCTCGCCCGCGGTGTCCTCGGATTTCTTGGCGTCGTTCATCTGCTTGAGCAGCATCGCGCCGGCGCCGACAATGAGGCCGCCGACGGCGCCGACCACCGCGGCCGCGCCCGGGCTCATGCCGACGCCCTTGAGCGCGTCGACCTGAGGATAGGCATTGGGCGGCGTCGACGTCCGGACGGTCGCGAGCGCGTGCAGCGGCTTGCGGAACGCCGTCTCCTTTTCGGTGCAGCCGAAGCAGGGATGGCCGGTGCCGACCGGCCAGGAACCGAAGCCGACATCGCCGAAGCCGATCGCCGGACAATTGGCGTTGGTCTCCGGTCCCTTGCAGCCGATCTTGTAGAGGCAGAAGCCCTGGCGGTGGCCCTCGTCGCCGAATTCGAGCGCGAAGCGGCCGGCGTCGAAATGCGGACGACGCTCGCAATTCTCGTGCACGAGGCGTCCATAGGCGAATTTCGGCCGGCCAAGCTGGTCGAGTTCCGGCACCTTCTTGAAGGCGAGAACGTAGATGACCGTCGACAGGAAATTATACGGATTCGGCGGACAGCCGGGGATCGTGATCACCGTCTTGTTCGGCAGCACGGTGGGCACGCCGACGGCGCCGGTCGGATTCGGATCGGCCGACTGAATGCCGCCCCACGAGGCGCAGGAACCGATCGCGATGATCGCGGCGGCGCCCTCGGCCGCCTCGCGGATGACGTCGACCTGCGTCTTGCCGCCGATCTTGCAATAGATGCCGCCATCCTTCATCGGCGTTCCGCCCTCGACGACGAGAACGTACTTGCCCTTATTCTGTTCCATCATCTTGTGCTTGTAGTCGAGCGCCTGCTTGCCCGCGCCAGCGCACAAGGTCTCGTGATAGTCGAGCGAGATGGTGTCGAGCAGAAGCGCCTCGAGCGTGGGGTGATAGGAGCGCAGAATCGATTCGGTGCAGCCTGTGCATTCCTGCCCGTGCAGCCATATGACGGGCGGGCGCGCCGGCGAGACGGCGGCCTCGGCCATGCGCATGCCGGCGGCGCTCGAAAGCCCCATCGTCGCCGCGATGCCGGCGCATAATTTGAAAATCTGCCGACGGCTGATGCCTTCGAGCCCATGCACCGGGGCGTCGGGTTCGGCGCCGAGGCATGCGGCGAGATCCATCTCCGACGCGTTCGCCGGATCGATAACGGGATCGAATGCAAGATCGAAGGCAGGGTTCGAATCCGCGGTCGTCATGGCGCACCCCGTCGAGCGTTGAACTCGACATGCGCTACCAACACCGCCTCTTTCGCGCGATGACGATCGTCAATTTTCCCGATCGCGGCCTTCGCGATGCGCCGGGCGCGCGCGATGGACGCGGCGTCTCAATCGACGCCTCCGACCATGCTGCACGTGCTCACTGCGTCGGCGCGGCGCGCTCGCCCGCCGCGTTTGCTCACGATGACCGCTTGAGACAAACCCGCGTGGCGGTCCGTGAAATTGATCCGCTCACCTATCCGCGGCATGCGCGTGAAGCTCGGCGGCGAGCCGGTCGAGGCTCGGAATCGAAACGCATCGTCCCGAGAAATACGCGACGCCGTCGGATTCGAGCCGGCTCATGATGCGCGACACGGTTTCGTGTCGCGCGCCGATCATCGACGCGAGATCGCGCCGCGACACCGGCAGTTCGAATTCCCGGCTGTCGTGGCCGTCCGATCGGCCCACCCGGCGCACCATCGCCAACAGCAGGTGGACCAGGCGATGCCGGTTCGACAAGACCGATTGCCGGAAGATCGCGTCATAGGCCTGTTCGGCCTCGCCGATGGAGCGTTTGAGGAAACGCAGGCCGAGCGCGGGTATCGCCTCCAGAAGCGCGGTCAAGGTCGCGCGGCCGATGCGGCATGTGACCGTGGGCCCCAGCGCCTCCGCGCTGTTCTGGTGCGGCCGGCCGGCCAGAAACGCCTGATAGCCAATGACATCGCCCGGATAGCCGAAACACAGCAGCACCGAATTGCCCGCGCCATCAAGGCGGCGCATCGCGACGGTTCCGCTGGAAATGCAATAGACGCCGTCATTAGCCTCGCCCTGCGCGATGACCACCTCGCCGGAGCCATACTCCCGACGCGTCAATTTCCCGGCGAGTAGATTGCGCGCGCGGCTGTCCAGCCCGTGCCACATGCTGCGTTCACCGAGGTGGCACAATTCGCACGCGTCGTCATGCAATCGCACGCACGCGCTTGGCATGGGCGTTGCCGTCCTCCCTCTCCCGGGACATTTCGTCCCGGACTTTTCTTATCGCGAATACTCCCTCATTTTGCCTGGCAAGCCAACGCTTGAATGCGCCGGAAGCGCGCATGGCCGCCCCTACAAAAGTCGAACTTCGCGAGCGGCTCTTGGCGCGGCGCGTTTTCGCACCCGCAGCATCCGTTGCCCGCGATCGCGAGGCCTCGCGCGCGCCATCGACCGATCTTGAAAAATTGACGATCATCATCGACACGCGGCCGCGCGACGCCTAGCAGGAACGGTGTGGTGTCGAGAGATGCGCGCGGGCGAGTTTGAACGGCGCGCGACGAGCTTTATGCGAAGCTCGTGTGAAGCTTGCGGGAGAAGCTTGCGGGAGAACGTTGCGGGAGAAGCTTGCGAGAGAAGCTTGCGTGGAGTGACCTGACGAAATCATTTCGAACCGAAGCGGTTCCGAGCGAGATCTCTTCGAGCGAGATCGCTTCGAGTGAGATAACTCCGAGCGAGATGGTTCCGGGCGATGTGGTTCGAAACGAGACGTTTCTGAACGAAACGTTTCTGAACGAGACGTTTCTGAACAAGACGGTTCTGAACAAGACGGTTTCGAGCGTGACGATGAACGGGGCGGCGCGGGCGGGAGTGCCAGCATGACACGGACGGGTTCCTATTTGGCAGCGCTGGGCGCGATCGTCCTGATCGTCCTCGGCGTCATGTGGGCGACGGCGCGGGAGCCGAAGGCCGCTCAAAACCTGGTCCGGCAGGAGGGCATGTATTTCTCGCTGGCCAGACCCACGGGCGCCGACGGCCCGCTGAAGGGGTGCGTCGTCTGCCACAGCGTCGAGGCTGACGGCGCGATGCGCGCCGCACCGCCCCTCCATGGCATTGTCGGCGCGCCGAAGGCGCGCGCGAAGTGGTTCGCCTATTCCGCGGCGCTGGTGAAGGCCGGCGGAACCTGGACCGAGACCGATCTCGACAAATACCTCACCTCGCCAAGCAAATTCCTTCCCGGAACGACAAAGACAATTGTCGGGATCGCGGATGCCAAGGAACGCGCGGACATCGTCGCGGCGTTGAAAGCCGGCCGCTGACATAACGACCCGCGACCGACCCCGCGCCCAAGGCAAGGACGCGAATAATCTCGCGCGGTCTGGCGGCGTGTGGCGCCCGGTTCTATCTTATTGACGCCAATCACTATTCTTATAGCTTCGGCCAGCGGAAGCGCGCCGACGGCGTGGTTTGGCGCAAACGGCCGATCCGCTCCGGCGGGGTCGCGGATGGGAGCACACTCATCGAGGCGTGCTCGTCGTCCCGATCCGCGGAGCGAAAATGCCGGCCTAGGTGGCGGGTGAGCGATCATGACGAGTGTCGATCTCAACAGCGATCTCGGCGAGGGCTTCGGCTCCTATGCATGCGGCGATGACGCGGCGATGCTCGGCCTCGTTTCGTCGGCAAATGTCGCCTGCGGCTTTCACGCGGGCGACCCCGAGATCATGGCGGCGACGTTTCGCCTGGCGAAGCAAAACGGCGTCGCCGTCGGCGCCCATCCCGGTTTCCCCGATCTCTGGGGGTTCGGCCGCCGCCGCATTCCGTTTTCGTCCTCCGAGATCGAGCACCTCGTCGCCTATCAGATCGGCGCGGCGCAGGCGCTCGCAACCCAGGCCGGCCACCGCATCACTTATGTGAAGGCGCATGGGGCGCTCGCCAACATCGCCGCCGAGGACGACGAGGTCGCCGACGCGGTCGCGCGCGCGATCCGCGCCGTCGATCCCTCGCTCGCCATGCTCGCCATCGCGCTCAGCGCACAGACGCGCGCCGGGGAACGCGCGGGCCTGCGCACGGTGGCCGAAGTCTTCGCCGATCGCGGCTATGACGAACGCGGCGGGCTCATCCGGCGCGGCCAGCCGAACGCCATGCTCGACGATCCGGAGGACGCCGCGCGCCGCGCGCTGGCGATGGTCGCCGAGGGCGCGGTCTTCGCCGCCACGGGCAAGCCGATCGCGACCGACATCGGCTCGATCTGCATCCATGGCGACAGCGCGGGCGCGGTCGAGGCCGCGCGTCTTCTGCGCGCGCGCCTTGTCGCGGCCGGCGTCGCGATCAAGCCCTTCGCGCCATGACGGCTCCCCGCTTTCTCGACGCGGGCGAGACCGCGCTCGTCGTCGAATTCGGCGAGGCGATCGATCCGGCCCTCAACGATCGCGTGCTCGCGCTCGACGACGCGCTGCGCGCGGCCGCCCCGCGCGGCGTCATCGAGATCGTGCCGACCTTCCGCTCGCTGCTCATTCAATATGATCCGCTGGTCATCACCCGCGAGGCGCTCGTGGAGGCGGTCATGGCGCGCGACGCGCCGGCCGCGTCCGCCCGCCGCGCGGGCCGGCGCTGGCTTTTTCCCTGCTGTTACGCGCCGCCCCATGGCGAGGACATCGCGGAGGTCGCCGCGCGTCTTGCGCTCTCCCCGGGCCAGGTGATCGCGCTGCATGCGCTCAAGCCCTATCGTCTTTATATGTACGGCTTCGCGCCGGGCTTCGCCTATCTCGGCGGGCTCGCGGGCGAACTCGCCATCTCCCGCCGCGAACATCCGCGACCACCGCATCCGGCGGGCGCGATCATGATCGCGGGCGGCATGTCGCTCGTGACCACGGTCGCCATGCCGACGGGCTGGTGGGTGATCGGACGCACGCCCGAACGCATGTTCGCGATCGACCGCGATCCGGTCTTTCTCGCCGCCGTCGGCGACGAGATCCGTTTCGAGCCGGTCGACGCCGACACCTTCGCGAGCCTTGAGGCGCGCGCCAGGGCCGGAGAGATCGTCGCGCGGGTGGAGAACGCTTCGTGAGCGGCCTGCGCGTTATTTCCGCCGGCCCCGGCGTCACGCTGCAGGACGGTGGCCGCCACGGCTATCTGCGCCACGGCGTCACTGTCGCCGGTCCGATGGACCCGCTGGCCCATGCGTCCGCCAATCTCGCGCTGGGTCGACCGCGCGATAGCGCGGCCATCGAAGTCTCGCTCGGCGGCGTGGAACTAACGGCGGAGGACGCCCAGATCGACCTCGCCGTCGTCGGCGGCGCCTTCACCATTCTCCACGACGGACGGTCGATGCCCGACGCCGTCGCGCTTCGGCTGATGCCCGGCGAGCGGCTGACGATCCGCGCCGGCCAACGAGGCGCCTGGTGCTATGTCGCGGTCTCCGGCCGAGTCGATCTTGTTCCCGCGCTCGGATCGCTGTCGACGCATTCGCGCTCGCGTCTTGGCGGGTTCGACGGCCGCGCGCTGAGACCGGGCGACCACGTTCCGGTCGCCGAGCGCCGCGACGCTGTCGAGGGCCCCGCGCGCATTGGCGTGCCTGAACTTCCCGACGCGAAAACGCCGATCCGCGTCATGCTCGGGCCGCAACACGATTTCTTCGCGCCCGATCAGATCGACGCGTTCCTGTCGCGGCCCTGGCGCATCGGCGCCAACAGCGACCGCATGGCCTACGCGCTGGAAGGCCCGCCGCTGATCCACGCGCGCGGTCACGACATCGTCTCGGACGGAATCGTGCACGGCGCGATCCAGGTGCCCGGTTCCGGCCTGCCCTTCGTGTTGATGGCCGACCGCCAGCCGACCGGCGGCTATCCCAAGATCGCGACCGTGATCGGGATGGACATCGGGCGGGTGGCGCAGTCGCGCCCGGGCGAAACACTCGCCTTTCGCGCGGTGTCGCGGGCCGAGGCCGTCGCCGAGCGCCTTCGCGTCGAAACCATTCTGGCCGAGCCCATCCGCCGCGAACCGCTCGGGCGCGGTGACCTCAGTTCGGAAACCCTGCTCGGCCTCAATCTCGTTTCCGGCGCGGTGGGCGGCGACGAGGACGCGAGCTGAGCCGCGCCTTGCGAGGCCCCCGACATGATTTCGACACAGATCACATGGCGCGATCCGGCGCCGACCCGCGCGGGCGCCGCAACGCCGGTTCAGATGGGCTGGCGCTTCTGATAGACTTTTCCTATCAACGGCGATCGCGCCGAACCCACCGATCGCGAACAGAGCCGACAGGAGAGCCCATGCCCACATTGCTTTCGCGCGCGCGCACCCTTCTCGCCCTCGTTCTGATCGGCTTTTCCGTCTCGGCCTGCGGCTACAACAACATTCCGACCTTCGAGGAACAGGCCAAGGCGAAATGGGCCGACGTGCAGAACAATTACCAGCGTCGCGCCGACCTCATCCCCAATCTCGTCGCCAC
Source organism: Xanthobacteraceae bacterium (assembly GCA_041918675.1). GTDB lineage: Bacteria > Pseudomonadota > Alphaproteobacteria > Rhizobiales > Xanthobacteraceae > SCUB01. The sequence goes on along the minus strand of JAYRVF010000003.1, from coordinate 1,970 downwards.
CGTGCAGGGCTACGCCAAGCAGGAAAAGGACGTGCTGACGGCCGTGATCGAGGCGCGCGCCAAGGCGACGCAAATGAAGATTGACGTGTCCCAGCTCAGCGATCCGGAAAAGCTCAAGCAGTTCCAGGACGCGCAGAACCAGCTTTCCGGCGCGCTCGGACGGCTGATCGCGGTCAGCGAAAACTATCCCGACCTGAAATCGAACCAGAACTTCCTCGCCCTGCAGTCGCAGCTCGAGGGAACGGAAAACCGCATCGCGGTCGCGCGGCGCGACTATATCGAGGCGGTGCGCGTCTATAACACCGAATTGAAGACGTTCCCCGGCCTGTTGTGGGCGTCGACTTTCTTCCGCGCCAACAAGCCGATGGCGGAGTTCACCGCCGGCGAGGACGCGCAGAAACCGCCGCAGGTGAAATTCTAGCGCGCGTCCTTGAGGACATGACGCGATGAGCGCGGGCCGCCGCTCAAGCCGCCTCGCATGGGACGCGCGTTCCTCGATCGCGCATTCCTTGGCGATCGGCCTCATCGTCGCGCTGTGCGCGGCGGTCGCGGCCCTCGCCCTTAACCTTCCCGCGCTCACCGGCCGCGTCGTCGACCAAGCCAATATCATTTCTCTTGATGCGCGCGGGGTGATCGAGCCGAAGCTCGCCGAGCTTGAGGCAAAATCCGGCATTCAGCTTGTCGTCGCGACGGTCGCCACGCTCGAAGGCCAGGAGATCGAGCCCTACGCCAATCAACTCTTCCGCGCCTGGGGGCTCGGCCAGAAGGACAAGAACAACGGCGTCTTGCTGCTGGTCGCGCCGAACGAGCGGCGCGTGCGCATCGAGGTCGGCTATGGCCTCGAGGGCACGCTGACCGACGCGCTGTCGAAGATCATCATCACCAACGCGATCACGCCGCGCTTCAAGGCCGGCGATTTCGGCGGCGGCATCGCGCGCGGCGTCGACGACATCATCGCGGTGCTGACGACGGACACGTCGGACTGGCAACAGCGCCCCTCGCTACGCGTCGACAGCGAGCCCGCGCCCGACGCGCCGAGCTGGCTGCTGATCGCGGCGATGATCGCCTTCCTCACCCTGCTGATCGTATCGCCGGGTTTTCGCTGGCTGGTCGCCAATGTGCTGCTCAACATTCTGGTCAACTCCCGAAGTTCGGGCGGCGGCGGATTTTCCGGCGGCGGCTCGTCGAGTGGCGGATTTTCCGGCGGCGGCGGCTCGTCCGGCGGCGGCGGCGCATCGGGGAGCTGGTGATGACCATTTCGGCGCAAGACCGCGCGCGTATTTCCGAGGCGATCCGCGCCGTCGAGGCGCGCACGACGGGCGAAATCGTCTGCGTGCTGGCGCGGCGCTCGTCCGACGCCACCGCGCTGCCGATCCTTCTCGCCGCGCTCGTCGCGCTCGCGCTGCCGTGGCTGCTGACGGCGTTGACCGAGATGACGGTGCAGCGAATCCTGACGCTGCAGATCGTCGCTTTTATGGTGCTGACGGCGATCCTGTGCCTGCCCGGCGTGCGCGTCATGCTGCTGCCGCGCGCGGCCCAGCGCGCGGCCGCCCATCGCCAGGCGACGGAGCAGTTCGTCAATCGCGGGATCGCGCGCACCGAGGACCGCGGCGGCGTGCTGATCTTCGTCTCGCTGGCCGAGCATTACGCGCGGATCATCGCCGATGACGGCATCGCCCAGCGCGTCGGCCAGGGCGACTGGCAGGCGGCCGTCGACGCGCTGATCGCGCATATGCGCGAGGGCCGCGTCGCCGACGGATTCATCGCCGCGGTCGAATTATGCGGCCGCGAGCTGACGACGCATTTCCCGCGCACCGCCGCAAGCCGCAATGAATTGCCTGACCGGGTCTACCTGATCTGACCGCGCGCGCCTTGAGCGCTCGCCTATACCGCGCGGGCAAGCGTGACAGACCGCCGTGATCGAGACCGCGAGGTAATTCGACCCGGCGCGAGATGTCGAAGGCTGGCGG
>JAYRVF010000002.1:0-17399 GCA_041918675.1 Xanthobacteraceae bacterium | reverse complement strand
GGCGCGTCGTTGACCGGCGTGATGTTCAGGGTGAAGTCATCGGAGGTCGACAGGGCGCTGGCGTCGGTCGCGGTGACGCGCACCTGCAGCGTGCCGTTGAAGTCCCGTGGCGGAATTCCGGAGAAGGTGCGGCTTGCCGCGTCGAAGGCGAGCCACGCCGGCAGCGGATCGTCATTCGCGAGCGAGGCGGCAAGCGTCAGCGTCGCATCGTCGACATCGCTGAAGGTTCCGGCCGGCAACATGAAACTGAAGGCGGCGTCTTCCGGCGATGACCGATCGGGAATCGGCGCGGCCACCACCGGCGCGTCGTTGACCGGCGTGATGGTGATCGTCGCCGTCGCCGGCGTCGCATCTTGCGCTCCCGAATTGTCGATCGACGCATAGTGCAGGAAAGCGGTGCCGCTGAAGTCTCGCGCCGGCACAAAATAGACGTTCGCCGCATTCGCGGTCGCCGCGATGGTGGACGGCGAGGCAATTTCGATCGTCAGCGCCGCGTCGGCATAGAGCCGCCCGTTGGTGGGCAAGTCGAGCAGGTTGAACGCGGCGATGAAGCCGTCCGCGTCGGAGCCGGACAATTGAATCGCGATCGCCGACGAGTCTTCCGCGCCCGTCGCCATCGCGACATTGGTCTCCGGCATGATGTTGACGCCGCCGTCGTCGGCGCCGACGAGCGTGATCGTCACCATTTGCGTGACGACCGCGCCGCTCGAATCGCGAATGGAAACGAGATATTGCTGGACGCGGGTCTCGCCCGCGGCAAGGAAGTCGATGGCGCTATCGTCGATCGAGAATTGCCAGATCAACCGGTCGCGGCCCGACCCGTGATCGTGATGATCATGTCCGTAGCCGTGACCGCGTCCATGGTCATGATGACCGTTTCCCGGCCCGTGGCCGCCGCCATCGCCATCGTCATCGTCGGCGAGAGTGAGGCTGAAGGCGCCGAGATAGCCCGCGCCTTGCGGCGTGAAGGACGCGGTATGATGATCGCCGCGATCGGCGTCCGCGAATTCAATTTCGCCGGTTAACAGGCGCGGCGTGGCGTTTTCGCCCGGCGCGCCGTCGGCGATCTCCGTGACGGTACCGGACACGATTCCGCCGGTGATGATGGGGGCGTCATTTGTTCCGGTCACCGTTACCGTGACCTCCGCCGTGTCGAAATCGCCGTCGGCGTCGGTGAGTTTGTAGGTGAACGTCACCGTCGTCATCTGGCCGGCGGCAAGCCAATCGAAATCCGTTCCGGTATCGAACACGAAGGTGCCGTCGGAATTGAAAGTCAGGCGTCCCTTGTCGGGGCCGTCGATAACACGCGCATCGCGCGCCAGGTCGTCGGCGCGGTCGTTAGCCAGCACGTTTCCGGACACCGAGCCGTTCTCGGTGCTCGCGAACCTGTCGTCGCGGGCGTTGACGCCGTCGTCGCGCGCGCTCAGTTCGCGTCCGTCGACGAAGATCTGGATCGCCTCGAAATTCCGAATGTCGAGATCAAAGGCGCGGAATTCGAACGTTCCGTTGTTGCCGCGGCCTCCGGCCCAGTTCAGAAATCGCGCGATATCGTTCTGTAGCGCCTGATTGAACCACTCGGCCGCGGACAATCTCAGGATGAGCGTATCCTGGCCGGCGCCCCCATTGAGCCGGTCGTGATCACCGGCATTCAATGTCGCATCATAGATCGCGCTATCGTCGCCATTGCCGCCGGTCCAATTGTCGTCATTTGACGTCGTCACGAATGTCTGCGGAGGTGGCGGCCGGTTCATGAAGTCCTCCCGAGGGGGGCTCGGCATTGAAACCAACAAGCTTGGCGCGGGTGCGGAAGCGAGCGTGGATCGTCGGCCGCCTTTGGACGAAAATTTTCCGTTAACGAACTGTGAATACTATTGAGTCCGCCGCGGCAGCGTCCTCACCTGTTTAGGGGAGGATTTCCGTATTGCGGTGCAATCGGTTATCGCGCCGGCTTTGGCTAGGCGTGGGCCAGGAAATCTCGGCCCATCCGGCGCTCGGCTTTCAGATGGCCGACGAACGAGACGACGGCGTGCGGCCGTGCGTGGCCCGGAAAGGCGCCCACCCGCCGCGCTCGCGAACCAGATCGATGGAATGCCGCCAGTCATCGCCTCGATCGGCGATGACGACCGAGGCAGGCGGCCGCGTGCCGAGTAGAGCGGGCGCCGCGACCTTGTCCGATGGCTTGCCTTCGGTCGCGCCGTGTGTCCACCGCGACCCGCTTGAGATCGTTGGCGCGTGGCGCGCCAGCCTCAGAGGCGACGCCGGCGGCGGCGCGACATGTAGGCAAGCAGTTCGCCGACGATTCCGCGGCGGAATAGAAGAACCGCGACGACGAACACCAAGCCCTGGATGATCAGCACCCACTCGCCGAAGCTGGCGAAGTAGTTCTGCATCGTCACGATGATCGCGGCGCCGACAATCGGCCCGAACACCGTTCCCATGCCGCCCACCAGCGTCATCAGCACCACTTCGCCCGACATCTGCCATTGGACATCGGTGAGCGAAGCGAGCTGGAAGACGATCGCCTTGGTGGCGCCCGCGCAGCCCGCCAATGCCGCCGAAAGAACGAAAGCGAGAAGCTTGAAGCGGTCGGTCGCATAACCGAGCGAGATCGCGCGCGGTTCGTTTTCCCGGATCGCCTTCAAGACCTGGCCGAAGGGCGAATGGATGGCGCGATAGATAATGAGAAAGCCGCCGGCGAAAATGGCGAGGACGACGTAATATAGGGAGAGGTCGTCGCGAATGTCGACGAGGCCGAACAACGGACGGCGCGGAACGGCCTGGATGCCGTCTTCGCCGTGGGTGAATTTCGCCTGCAGGCAGAAGAAGAACACCATCTGCGCGAGCGCGAGCGTCACCATCGAGAAATAGATGCCCTGGCGGCGGATGGCGATAATGCCGACGCCGAGCCCTAGCAACGCGGCGACCGCGGTGGCGGACAGGATCGCAAGCTCCGGGGTCAGCGGCGGCAACGGGATCGTGACCCACGACCACGAGCCCAGCCAATACGGCAGACGGATCTCGCCGATCTTGATCAAATGCGCGGAGACATAGGCGGCGAAGCCGAAGAACATCGCATGACCGAAGGAGAGCAGCCCGGTGTAGCCGATCAGCAAATTGAAGGCGATTGCGAACAGCGCGAAGCACAGCACGTTCATCAGGAATACGGGGTAGATCGCGAGCGGCGCCACAAGCGCGACCGCGAGCAGTCCGGCGAACACCATCATGTCGCTGTTGGCGCCGCGCCTTGCGCGTGGGGTGGTGGTCATCGCGGCGCTCCGAACAGGCCTTGCGGCCGCACCATGAGCACGATGGCCATGATGACGAAGATCACGGTGTTGGAGGCCTCCGGGTAGAAGACCTTGGTGAGCCCCTCGATCAGTCCGAGGCCGAAGCCGGTGATGATCGAGCCCATGATCGATCCCATCCCGCCGATCACGACGACGGCGAACACGACGATGATCAGGTTCGATCCCATGGTCGGGTTGACGGTATAGATCGGCGCCGCGAGCACCCCGGCGAGAGCGGCGAGCGCAACGCCGCCGCCATAGGTGAGGGTGATCATGCGCGGCACATCGATGCCGAACGCCTGGACGAGTTCGGGGCGCTCGGTGGCGGCGCGCAGATAGCTTCCGAGTTTCGTCCGCTCGATCAACCACCACGTCGTGAGGCACACGAACAGCGAGAAGATAACAACCCAGCCGCGGTACCACGGCAAGAACATGAATCCGAGATTCTGGCCGCCCGGGATCGGATTGGCAAAGGCCAGTCCAGAAGCGCCGAACCGTTGCCTGAACAGTCCCTCGATAATCAGCCCGAGGCCGAAGGTCAGCAGCAGGCCGTAGAGATGGTCGAGATGATAAAGACGCGAAATCAATAGCCGCTCGATCACGATGCCGATGGCTCCGACAATCAGCGGGGCGAGGATGAGCGCCCCCCAATAAGGGATGCCAAAAAACTTCAGCAGCATCCACGCGGCGAAGGCGCCCATCATGTATTGGGCGCCGTGGGTGAAATTGATGACGTTCATCAGGCCAAAAATGACCGCGAGCCCGAGCGACAACAGCGCGTAGAACGCGCCATTGATCAGCCCGAGCAGGAGTTGGCCCAGCAACGCCTGAGGCGGCACGCCCAGAAGCTCAAACATCCGCCCTATCCTCCGCCGATCCGATCCTCGCGCGCGCCGCGGCGGACCGGGTCGGGCTCAATCAGATCAAATCCCCAGAAACCGTTCGAGCTTCGCCTTGTTCTCGGCGAGATGTTCATTCGCGATAAGGTCCACGACCCGTCCGTGCTCGACCACATAGTGGCGATCGGCGACCGTCGAGGCGAAATGGAAGTTCTGCTCGACCAGAAGCACCGTGAAACCCTTGTCCTTCAGCGCGCGAATGATCTCGCCGATCTGTTGCACGATGACCGGTGCGAGACCTTCGGTCGGTTCGTCGAGCAGCAGCAACTCGGCGCCGGTGCGCAGAATGCGCGCGATCGCGAGCATCTGCTGCTCGCCGCCCGACAGCTTCGTGCCCTGGCTTGCCTCGCGTTCCTTGAGGCGGGGAAACAGCGCGAATACCTCCTCGGGCGACAGCCCGCCCGGCTTCACCACCGGCGGCAGCAACAGATTCTCGCGCACGCTCAGGCTGGAGAAGATGCCGCGCTCCTCGGGGCAGTAGGCGACGCCGAGCCTGGCGATGTGGTTCGACGCCAGAGCGATCGTCTCGCGGCGATCGTAGATGACGGAGCCGCGGCGCGAACGCACAATGCCCATGATGGCGCGCATCGTCGTGGTTTTTCCCGCGCCGTTGCGCCCGAGAAGCGTCACCACCTCGCCCTTCGAAACGGCGAACGTCATTCCATGCAGGATGTGACTCTCGCCGTACCAGGCGTTGAGCCCGTCGACCGCCAGCAGGGCGCCGCTCGCGTCAGGCATGCGCCGCCTCCACACCGCCGCGCGGCGGCGTCCCCGAGCCCATATAGGCCTCGATCACCCGCGGATCTCCCGAAACTTCGGAATAGGAGCCTTCGGCCAGGATCTCGCCACGCGCCAGCACGGTGATCGTGTCGGAAAGATCGGCGACGACCGAGAGATTATGTTCGACCATCAGCACGGTACGGCTTTTTGCCACGCGTCGGATGAGCGCCGAGATGCGGCTGATGTCTTCGTGGCCCATGCCGGCCATCGGCTCGTCGAGCAGCAGCATTTCCGGATCGAGCGCGAGCGTGGTCGCGATCTCGAGGGCGCGCTTGTGGCCGTAAGGGAGTTCGACCGCGTCGATCTCGGCGAAGTCGGCGAGCCCGACATCGTCGAGCAACGCGCGCGCCCGATCATGCAAAACGTCGAGCGAGCGCTCGGAGCGCCAGAAGTGGAACGCGGTGCCGAGCGGACGTTGTAACGAAACCAGCACGTTTTCCAGGACGGTCATGTGCGGGAAGGTCGCGGAAATCTGGAACGAGCGAACCAATCCCAGGCGCGCGACTTCCGCCGGCTGCAACTGGGTGATGTCCTTGCCCTTGAAGCGAATGGTGCCCGCGGTCGGCGGGAGAAACTTGGTGATCAGATTGAAGCACGTGGTCTTGCCGGCGCCGTTCGGTCCGATCAACGCATGAATGGTGCCGGTCTTCACTTGCAGGTTGACGTCGTTGACGGCCCTAAGCCCCCCGAATTCCTTGGTGAGACCGCTGGTTTCGAGGATGATTTCGGCCGCCTTGGTGGTGTCCGCGTCGGCGACGGCCGCCGCCGGCTTGCCGTCTTGCGGTGAACGGCGTTCCGACACGGGTCCGGATGATTTGCTTCGCGAACGCACGAATTCCACGATGCCGGAGAAGTCCGCGCCGCCACGACCGGTCTCCGCGAATGCCGTGTAAAGCCGCGCGGCCTCCGCGCCCAACTGCGTCGCGGTTCCGGTGGAGTCGGCGGCATCCCGCGCCAGCCTGAGATCCTTGAGCATCAGCGCCGCGGCGAAACCGGCCTTGTATTCATGATTGGCCGGCGAGGTCGGTACCGGCCCGGGAACCGGACAGTAAGTTGTCAGCGACCAGCACTGACCGGACGAGGTCGAAGCCACGTCGAACAGTGCTTGATGCGACAGACCGAGCTTTTCGCCGAGCACGAAGGCTTCCGACACCGCGATCATCGAGATGCCGAGAATCATGTTGTTGCAGATCTTGGCGGCCTGGCCATTTCCACCCGTGCCGCAATGGACGACCTTGCGTCCCATCGCCTCCAGCATTGGCCGGGCTCGGCCGACGGCGTCCTCATCCCCACCGCACATGAAGGTCAGAGTGCCCGCGATGGCGCCGCCGGTGCCGCCCGATACGGGCGCATCGACGGAAAGACACCCACGCGCGCGGGCGAGATCATGCGCCTGGCGCGCGCTGGCGACGTCGATGGTCGAACAATCGATCAGCAGAGTGCCGGGCTCGGCATGCGGCAGAAAGTTTCTCCATACGTTCAGCACATGCGCGCCGGCCGGCAGCATGGTGACAACGGCCTCGGCCTTCTCAACCACCGCGGCGACGGACGCGGCGGGGACGATGCCGGCGCGTGTCGCGGCATCGACATTTTCGGGAGCCAGATCGTAACCGTGGACTTCGTAGCCAGCCTTGACCAAGTTGGTGGCCATCGGCGCGCCCATATTGCCCAGCCCTACAAAACCGATTTTGCGCATTGCCTCGCCAGGGCTCCCTCTGTTTTCAACTCGCCTCGCGTCGGGGCCGTCAGCGGAGGTGCCGGCGCCCGACCCCAAGCAATCGGGCGCCGTCGCTGGGCGCTCAGTTCGCGAGCTTGCAGCCGGACTCGGCGACCGTGAAGAAGGCGGTGTCGCCTGGGATGGTGCCGAGCTGCTTGTAGTAGTCCCACGGAGCCTTGGATTCGGCCGGCGACTTCACCTGGAAAAGGTACATATCGTGGACGAAGCGGCCGTTCTCGAGCACCTTGCCGACCGCGAAATCGTCGTTCACGGGCGTTTCGCGAATCTTGCGCGCCACCGCGTCGGCATCCTTGGTGCCAGCCGCCTTAACCGCCTTCAGATATGTCTTGACCGTGGAATAGGTGCCGGCCTGGATCATGTTCGGCATGCGGCCGGTTCGATCAAAGAAGCGCTTGGCGAAGGCACGGCTGCGGTCGTCGCGGTCCCAGTAGAAGGCCTCGGTCAAGACCGAGCCCTGCGCCGAATTGAGTCCAAGTCCGTGCACTTCCGCGAGCGTCAACAACAACGCGGCGAGCTGTTGTCCGCCGGCGACGATGCCGAACTCGTTGGCCGACTTGATCGCATTGGTCGTATCAAGTCCGGCATTGGCGAGGCCAACGACCTTGGCGCCGGATGCTTGCGCTTGCAGAAAGAAGGAGGAGAAGTCCACGGTGTTGAGCGGATGGCGCACCGCGCCCAACACCTTGCCGCCGGATAGCTTCACGATATCGGCGGTGTCCTTTTCGAGCTGGTGGCCGAACGCATAATCGGCCGTGAGGAAGTACCAGGTTCCGCCACCTTCCTTCACCAATTGGCCGCCAGTGCCGACCGCCAAGGCGCGGGTATCGAATGCCCAATGGAAGCCATAGGGCGAGCAACTGTCGCCGGTGAGCCGCGCGGTGGCGGCGCCGACGACCATGTCGATCTTCTTTTTCTCCTTGGCGATCGCCTGCACGGCCAGCGCCACCGACGAGGTGGTGAGTTCGGTGATCATATCGACGCCGTCGACATCGTACCATTGGCGGGCGATCGCGGCCCCGATATCGGCCTTGTTTTGGTGGTCGGCGGAGACCAATTCGACCTTGATGCCGCCGAGTTCGTCTTTCATGTCCTCGATCGCCATCCTCGCCGCTTCAACCGACCATTTTCCCCCGAAGTCCGAGTAGGTGCCGGATTGGTCATTGAGCACGCCGATCTTCAAGCCGAGCGGCGACTGAGCGGCGGCCGCGGTTGAGATCGCGACGGCGACGCCGGCAACCGTCAATTTCAAGGATACGCTAAGCATCTGTTCCTCCCTAAACTCGTTCTGAATGCTTTCTTGCTTGTCGCGCCGATGTTGGGCGGGCCCCATTCGTCTCGCGGGGTTCAGCTCATTGTCGGAATGACGAATTCCGCGCCTTCCTTGACGCCGGAAGGCCAACGCGACGTCACGGTCTTCGTTTTCGTGTAGAAACGGAACGCATCGGTGCCGTGCTGATTGAGATCGCCGAATCCCGACCGCTTCCAGCCGCCGAATGTGTAGTAGGCGATTGGCACCGGGATCGGCACGTTGACGCCGACCATGCCGACCTGAACCTTCGCGGCGAAATCGCGCGCCGCGTCGCCGTCGCGGGTGAAGATGGCGACGCCGTTGCCGTATTCATGCTCGGACGGCAGACGCACGGCCTCCTCGTAGGTGCGCGCGCGAACGATCGAAAGCACCGGTCCAAAGATCTCTTCCTTGTAGATCCGCATCGCCGGCGTCACGTGATCGAACAGACAAGGGCCGAGAAAAAAGCCGTTCTCGTAGCCCTGCATCTTGAACCCGCGTCCATCCACGACGAGCTTGGCGCCTTCCGCCAGCCCGATGTCGACATATTCCTTCACGCGCTCGAGATGAGCTTTCGTGACGAGCGGGCCGTAATCGGCGGAACGATCGATCGAGGGGCCGACTTTCAAGCTTTCGACCCGCGGCGTTAGCTTGGCGAGCAACTGTTCGGCCGTGGTCTCGCCGACTGGAACGGCGACCGTGATCGCCATGCAGCGCTCGCCGGCCGAGCCGTAACCGGCTCCGATCAACGCGTCGACGGCCTGGTCCATGTCGGCGTCGGGCATCACGATCATATGGTTCTTGGCGCCGCCGAAACATTGCACGCGTTTGCCGGCGGCGCAGCCGCGCGTATAGATATATTCGGCGATCGGTGTCGAGCCGACAAAGCCGATCGCCTTGACATCGACATCGTCGAGCAGCGCGTCGACGGCTTCCTTGTCCCCATTGACGACATTGAAAATGCCGGGTGGCAGGCCGGCCTCCACGAAAAGCTCGGCAAGCCTGAGCGGCACGCCGGGGTCCCGCTCGGACGGCTTGAGCACAAACGCGTTGCCGGCGGCGATCGCCGGTCCGGCCTTCCACAACGGAATCATGGCGGGGAAATTGAACGGCGTGATCCCCGCCACCACCCCGAGCGGCTGACGCATCGAATAGACATCGGTGCCCGATCCGGCCGCGGTCGTGTATTCGCCCTTGAGCAGATGCGGCGCGCCGACGCAAAACTCGATCACTTCCAGTCCGCGCTGGATATCGCCCTGCGCGTCGGCGATCGTTTTTCCATGTTCGCGGGCCAGCAACTCGGCCAGCGCATCCATTTCCCGGTTCGCCAAGTCGAGGAACCGCATGAGGACGCGGGCGCGTCGCTGCGGATTCGTTTCGGCCCAAGCGGGCTGAGCGGCGGCGGAGTTCTCGATCGCGGCGCGGACCTCGCCGCGCGACGCGAGTGCCACTCTGGCACGCACCTCGCCGGTCATTGGCTCGTAACAGTCGGAGAAGCGAGAAGACTTGCCAACGACGCGCTGGCCGGCGACAAAATGGCCATAGGCGATCACGTAACGACCTCCCGAACTTCATGGTTTCTGATTGGGCAAAAAGGTAACGACGTGCCGGGAGGAGGTCGATAAGATATGTCGCGCTTCCATTGTGCGGAAATACACATGCGGCGGGTTGGATGATGAACCGCTTCGATTGGGGTGATCTTCGGTTCTTCCTCGCGATCGCGCGGACCGGACGGCTGACGGCCGCCGCGAAGCAACTTCGCGTCGACCACGCGACTGTGAGCCGTCGAATCCAGGCCCTGGAGAGTGCGCTTAAGGTCAAGCTGCTCGAACATCACCCGCACGGCTACCGGCTGACCGAGCCCGGCGAACGGCTGCTGGCGGCGGCGGAGGAAATGGAGACCACCGCGATCGGCGTCGAAAGCGCGATCTCAGGTACCGACTCGGCTTTGACGGGAACCGTGCGGATTGGCGCGCCCGATGGCTTCGGCACCTATTTCCTCGCGAGATGTCTTGGCCGACTGCTCGAGCGACAGCCTCACGTCACGGTGCAGCTCGTGCCGCTGCCGCGAATCTTCTCGCTCGCCAAGCGCGAGGCCGACATCGTGATAGCGATCGATCGGCCCGACACCTCGCGCCTCAACGTCCAGCTTCTCGGCGAGTATACGCTCGGCCTTTATGCGAGCAGGGATTACGTGGCCAGCCATCCACCGATCACCGATGTCTCCGATCTCCGCAATCATCGGTTTGTCACCTACGTGCCCGATCTGCTGTTCTCCGACGCGCTGGACTATCTGGGGGAGTTCAACATTCCCGACTCTCCGCGGTTTGAGTGCGCCAGCGTGATCGGTCAAATGGAGGCCGTCAAAGCGGGCATCGGCATCGGCGCCTTGCATGATTTCGCGGCGCGGGCCGATCCGGCGCTCCAGCAGGTCCTTCCGGACAAGGTCAGGCGGACCTATTGGATTGTGACTCATAGTGACGACCGAAGTGTTGCCCGCGTGAACTATCTACGCGATTTCATCATCGGCGCCGTCGCCGCCGAGCAGTTCGCTTTTCCATGACCGATGGGTGGTGACGGCGACGGGTTTCCTGAAAAAAGCGGCGCGCGAACGACCGGAGCAATTCGCGCCAGGCGGACCGACCGATCCCGTTCACCGGAGAGAACTTCAAGATCCGCCTCGGCGGCGCGGTGATTGGCGATCGCCGCGCGAAAGACGGCTCCGCCGCCGAGGATCGCGCTAGGCGGCGCCGCTACGCCGCTCCCTAGAAGATCGACGACGATGCGTCCGGTCAATTCGTCACTGTCGAGCTTTGCTGGTGCGAAGCATGCGGTGTCGAGCCGGACCAGCGCGCGAAATTTAGAGGCCGTCGTCGGCTGAAGCCGCGCTTCGGCAATTGACGAAGTCGCGGGGTGCGCGCGACGCGCGCCGTGACCGCCGCTTCGGCGCGTTGGGTTCGAAGGTCGCGGCATTGCGCAATTCGATCCTGGTCGGGAATTTCGGCCGGTCGTTCTCGAAAAGCGGGAAGCAGCCTCGCGGCACGGCGCTGTCGCTCATCGGCGATCTTCTTGGACGGCGACCGCCCGCGGCTCGTCATCATGGATGGACGCCCAGGATCGGCGATTGAACATGCCGGATCGGTTTCGCAAACATGACACAGGGCCCGCCTCCAACGACGGGCCTGCGTGAGATTTCCACGACGGCGCCGCGCGTGCTTTGGGAGGGTCGCGGACGCGAATTGGGAGGCCTGCTATCGGACCAGCGCTGGCTGTTTAGGTCGACTTCCAATTGCGCGGCGCCGATCCGCGCGGGTGATGTTGCCACTCCCCAAGAATTGGGCGCGCTTGCCTCACAGGAATCAGTCGCACCGCGAGAGCCGCGCTCTTGCGATAATTCCCACTCTACGCATTTCGGTTTTGACGCCTCCGTATTTAAAGTATCAAATACCCCTTGGGGAATCCCGGGATACGTTTTCGCGGCGGCATCCAAGCGGTTCGCGTTGATTTTTGATCGAGCAAGCTCGTTGATGCCATTTGACGAGTTCGAAAAGGTATTGGCTTTGGCGGGGCGTGGGGAATGAAACAGGAAACGAATCGAAACGACGCCGCGGATGGCAGGGGCGACGAGGAGAAGCGCGGCCGCATGCCATGGATCTATACGCAAGAAATCCCGCAAGGGGCCAATGAGATCGAGGTCGCCAGCTTCCGCCAAATACTCATTTGGCCGTTGACCCTGCGCATGCCGAGTTCGCGCGGCAAGAGGGATACGGACGGCATGACGAATGCAAGTGAGGTGCTCCGCGAAATTCGCGCGTTGCTGAGAAAGTCGAAATGGGAACCTGTCGATGACCTTCTTGATCATCTGCCGATCCCCGCTGGCGCCACCCCGGGCGATCGGGCGATGCACGACGCCCAAGGGTACGCCGAATTCGTCTACTTTCATGATTTCGTCCAAGGATTGATTTTTGGCCGCGCCGAGAGTGCCGGCCCGCCTCCGCTGGAAAACGTCACGCTCTTTAGGCGCGCCGATATCCGCAAGGTCGAATTCGAGGTGAGCAATCGACGCTTCCTGGCCGATGTGGAACGTTGCAATCTCTATCTGTTCAATTCCGGCGCGGCCGTGTTGGCTTTGGAGTGGAATTTTGACGACAAGCCAAAGGTGGCCGACCTTCGGTCGAACGCCGAGGCCAACGAACCACGACGCATGACTCTCGCCGATGTTCAGACCTTCACCGACCACGCGCGTCGCTCTTACGCGCCCTATTTCTCCGTTTCCGAGAAGCGCTGCACCACGCCGGAGGTGACGCCGGCCAAGGTTCCTGGGAAAGTCCGATGGCTCGACGACAAGAAAAATCCGATCAGCTTCGATCTCTATGGCGCGACCATCTCGGAGTTCAGTCCAGGTTCCTTTCGGGATGACTTCGCGGTTGTTCATGAGCATCGTGTCGCACCCGTCGCCCCGCATTGGCGCGTCCTACTCGATCCGCTCGTTTTCGCCGGATATGCGAAGGCCGATGCTCCCGCGTGGCGTCAAGTCGTGGACGAGCGCATTCCGGTGATGAGCTATGTATCGCTGACCGGGGCGGCCAAAGAACGCTATCGATGCGACGACGACAATAAGGAGCGCCAACGAAAGGATCTGCGGATCGTGAAACGCGGCGACTGGATCCGGCTCTGCTACGCCGACGAGCAGGGCGACAATGAATTGCCCTATTCTCCATCCTTTCTCCGGAACTTCGAGGGCGATGCTTGTTACGATCGCTTTTTCCCGTCGCGAACGACGGATTCGTCCGCGCGTTTTCTCATCGCTGGCTTCCATTTCGCGGTCGTCGGGGCCGGCTGGTTCTTCGATACGCTCCTGGTGCATCATTTTCGCCGCCACTATTTTCAGATGGGGCTGATGTTGCACATGGAATTCGCCGGCCTTCTCGCCACTTCGAGCCGCATCACGGAGGCCGTCCGAGACTACAACAAGGATGCCGGCAAGCCCGGCGAACGGGATGCCGATGGAGCATTTGGCGAGACGATCATCGCGATCGAGCGCGACTTCCTGAAATTCATGCACCTGTTTCACTTCACCGGCCTATCGAATCAGATTCAGGCGAATGAGCTGTTCCTGAAATGGCGGCGTGCGCTCGGCATAGACCAAATGTTCGCCGACGTGAGGGACGAGATCGAGGCGGCGACCAAATTCGTCCTCGCGCTTGAACAACGCGAGGAAACGAAACAGCAGGGCCGGCAATCCCTGGCGACCTCGCGTTTGACGAGCGTCGCGACGATCGGCGCCGTATTGGGACTTGCCTTCTCTTTTCTCGGCATGAACTTGCTGATCGACAAAGGCCTGCTCGGCCTCGAGGGGTCCTGCACCGATACCTGGCGACAATTGGCCAAGCATGTGGCCTGGGTAACCGGGGTCGTCGCGTCATTCGCATGGGGTGGCTTTTGGGTGGCGCGCCGGTTGCGTGAAGGGGAACGCAAGAATGCGGAACGGGTCGATGCGCCGAGTCCAGCGCGTGACACGACGGGTGCGCCGGGAAAGGACGTCGACGGCGCGACGGGAATGTTGCATATTATTGCCACGGCAACGTCGATCGTCTTCGCGGTCGCGCTGCTTCTGAGTATCTTCGCCAGCCCATGAAATCCGCTTATCGCTTCTTTCTTGGTGGTCATGACCTCGAAATGGTCACGATCCGAGATCTCCTGGTCGGAGCGGGCCACGGCGACCGCGTCGAGGACAAGAGGCTTGCCTGGGGCGTCAAGGCGAGCGCCTACCGCGATGAAATCGGCGCCAGCCTCGCGCGCGGCGAGACGCCCGTCCTGATCGAACTCCCGGACGATCTCGATCGCGGTATCGACCGCGCGGCGCTGCTGCTCGTCGATCATCACGGCGCGCGCGCGGGGGCCGATGCGCCATCCGCGCTGCGCCAGATCTTCGCTCTCCTGGGCGGCGGGACGTGGACGCGGCGGCTCGCGCTGGTCGAGGCGAACGATGTCGGTCACGCGGAGGGAATGCGTGGGCTCGGCGCCTCGCCCGACGAAATTCGCAAGATCCGCGACGCCGACCGGAACGCCCAAGGCGTAAGCGCCGAGGTCGAGACCGAATCGCGGCGCGCGTTGGCGGCGTCGCGAAGGCACGGCGGCCTGACCATCGTCGAGACCACCGCTCCCACGGCAAGCGCCATTTGCGATTTTCTCTTGCCTGAATATGGCGGTGCGGGCGCGGGAAACCTTCTCGTCGTCATGCCCGGCAAGGTTGCTTTTTTCGGCGAAGGCCGCGTCGTGCGGGCGTTGGCGGCGGTGCCGGACAGTTGGCACGGCGGCGCGCTCCCGAAGACCGGTTATTGGGGAGCCCCGCGTGAGGCGCTTGGCTCCGTCGACGAGCTCATCGCGAGGATTTCCGGCTTGCTCGGAGCCGCGTGAGCGCGCGCCGCCGCCCGCCTTCACAATAGCCAGAATTCACTCTTCTCGGGGATCGGCGCGCCACCGGCCGCGCGCGACCGCTCGCGCGCCTCTTCGGTCAGGCAATACATGCGCACCGAATCGCCCGCGACCCGTTCGCCGCTCAGTCGCGCCAGCAGCCGTTCGGCTCGCTCCAGCGTGCAGCGCACTTCGAAGACGGACCGCTGCACGCGCGTGCCTTTGTCCTCGAGAATTTCCGCCATCCTCCGGCGGACCTTGTTCGAGGCCACGTCATAGCAGAAAACGAATAGATGCTCGCGCGCCATCGCGACCGCCCTAATAATCGACCACATAGGGACGATGGATTCCGCGGCCCTCGACATGCGCGGCATAACCGTCGGCCTGTTCGCGCATCAGGCGACGCCAGGTCACCCGTTTGCCGCTTCTCGGGCTGGTGATCAGCCCCTCGCAGCGTTCTTCATAACCACGCACCAGCGCGTCGGACCCCGCGCGCGAGATCCGCGTGCCGCCGTCCTCCAACTTCGAGAACATCTCGACGCGCAGCGCCCCCTTGTTCACCATCGAGAGGACCAGGCTTTCGACCAGCCCAGCCCGGAACTCCTCCATCAGGTCGAAAACGCAGGCGTCGCGAAAATCGGCCGTGCCGTGCAGAATTCCGAAGCCCGGGTGCAGGCCGGCGGCGGTGACGACCGCGCCGATGTCGCGCGCCAGCAGCCACGAGGCGAAATCGAGGGCGACGTTGATGGGATCGGCTCCGGCGCGCCGCTTGCGTCCCGCGAAGGTGAAGCCGCCAAGCAGCAGGCGCCCCCAGCCCTTCCAGAAAGCCTTGGTGCCGGCGCCCTCGAATCCCATCGCCGCCTCGTTCGTCCCGGCCGCGCCCGCGCGCTCGATCGCGCGCGAAATGATCGCGGCCGCGCGCGCGACGAATTCAACGCCGCGCCTTTGGTTGACCCGTCGCAACAGCGCGCGTTCGTTGGCAAGGCGCCCGATCACGATGATCTTCGCCAGCTCAAGCCGTCGCCCGGGCTCCAGCGCGCAACGCGCCTGCGCGAGATGGCGCCCGGCGTTCTGGCCGATCGCGCGCGCGAGATGGCCGGTCGCGCGGCCGTGGCCATCGATGAAGGCGACCGGGATGTCGCAGGCGAGCGCGTGACGCAGCGTTTCGAGATCGGCGGTGACATGCGGTCCGAGCTCGATCCGGTCGACGCGCGTATGGTGGATGGCGACGAGCTCGCTTCCGGCAAGATCGCCTTCCGCGTCCGGCGATTCATGGACCGCGAACGACTGGTTGCGCAGGCCGACCTTGCGCCCGCGCGTCCTGACATGAAGCACGCGCAGGCCGCGATCATAGCCGGCGCGCGCGAGCTTGTTCTCGGCGTCTTCCGCTTGCCTTGCGGCTTCCTCGGCGCGGCGATCCTCCTCGGCAAGGCGCGCCAGCGCCCGGGCGCTTTCGTCCCGCGCCTCGTCCTCTCCCTCGTCCCGCCGCTCGCGCATCGCCCATCCGCGCACGAAGACGTGCCCGAGGAAACGAAGCGAATCGTCATAGGAGGCGACGCGGCTCTTGTGCGGATCGAGCTTCAGCCCGTGCGCGTCGAGGATTTTCTTGACCTTGTCATAGCCGGCCTCGGCCGCGGGGCGATCCTTGGCGAGCACCAGGAAATCGTCGGCGTAGCGCACGATGCGCAGCCCGCCGCGCGAGAGACTTTCATCGAGCGTGTCGAGATAGAGATTGGCCAGAAGCGGCGAAAGCGGCGAGCCTTGCGCGATGCCGCGTCCGAGCGTCGCGGCCTGTTCGAGCC
Source organism: Xanthobacteraceae bacterium (assembly GCA_041918675.1). Classification (GTDB taxonomy): domain Bacteria; phylum Pseudomonadota; class Alphaproteobacteria; order Rhizobiales; family Xanthobacteraceae; genus SCUB01. The sequence continues at coordinate 1,188 of JAYRVF010000002.1, read as the reverse complement.
AAAGCATGATCAGATCGCTTAGCGGGCTCACCGTAACGGAGCGCGCGAACCGCGCCATCAGCGCGTCGATCGGGATGGTATCGAAGAAATCATCGATATCGGCGTCGATCGTCCAGACAAAGCCCTGGCGCCGCAGCGCCTCGACGCGCGCGATCGCGCCGGCGACCGAGCGGCCGGGTCGATAGGCGAAGCTACCCTCTTCCATCTCGGCGTCGAGAAGCGGCGTCAGGATTTGCGCGACGGAGGATTGCGCGACGCGATCGCGCACGCATGGAATTGTGAGCTTGCGCTGGCCGCCGCTGTCCTTGTCGATGAACGCGACGCGCAACGGCCCGGGCCGGTAGCCGCCGTCGCGCAAGGCGGTCGACAGACGCGCGATCCGCTCGGCCGCGTCGCGCGCGAAATCGGCGACGGTCACGGCGTCGCCGCCGGCCGCGCCCGCGTTGGCGCAAACGCGCAGCCAACCCTGCGTCAGTCCGTTGAGCGAGACGGCCTTGTCGAAAACCGCGCGCCCATCGAGGGGTTCCGCAAGGCGTCGTGGCCGGACCATCGAAGCCTCCGCCTCTCTATGCGAAGCCCCGCACGCGCGGGGGCGACTCGCGGCGGCGGGCGCCAGGCCGGGTCGAAATCGGCAAAAAGCCTTTGATCGTCAATGGCATATAAAGGAAGCCAAGCTATATAACCATGCTGGATTTTATTGAATAATATGATATTATTGGACAAATTGGAATAGAAGACGGCCATGTTCGCGAAATGTACCAAAACCGCAAACACATCATGCGGGCCATGCTGGAAATCTGTCTGGAAACCTCTGTTGACAAAGCGTTTCTCAAGGCAGAGGCTAACGACCCTCCGCGACATGCAGCGGATTGAGACTGTCGCGTTCGGAAAGATGTCGAAATCGCTGAGGCTAACGACCCTCCGCGACATGCAGCGGATTGAGACTCGTTTCATCCTCTCAATGGTATGTGCCGGTAGGCTAACGACCCTCCGCGACATGCAGCGGATTGAGACGTCGGGATGAGCACGGACGGCCCTTCCACCCAGGCTAACGACCCTCCGCGACATGCAGCGGATTGAGACGAAGAAGGCCTCCCGCTCCGCTTCTCCGTTTGGGCTAACGACCCTCCGCGACATGCAGCGGATTGAGACTAGCGCCGTTCCGAATGTCACCAGGATGGTGGGGCT
>JAYRVF010000001.1:0-136718 GCA_041918675.1 Xanthobacteraceae bacterium | reverse complement strand
GGGGGGCTGCGCGCGGGAACCGGTGAGCGTGATGCATTCGCGGGACGATGTCGCGCGCGGCGATCTCGACCGCATCGCCTATGATGGCGGGCGCGAGGCTTTCGCGCGGGAAGGCGCGCGCGAGGCGACGGGCTCGGCCGCCGCGCCCTATCGGCTCGACGCCGGCGACCGGCTGCGCGTTCTCGTCTACGGCCAGGACGGCTTGACCAATTCCTACACGGTCGACGCCGGCGGCATGATCACGCTGCCGCTGATCGGGGCCGTGCCCGCGCGCGGGGCGACGCCCTCCGAACTCGCCCGCCGCATCGCCACGCGCCTGCGCGCCGGCTACATCCGCGAGCCGCATGTCGCCGCCGAAATCGAATCCTACCGCCCGTTCTTCATTCTCGGCGAGGTCGCCGCGCCCGGCCAATATCCCTTTGTGCCCAACATGACGGCCGAAAACGCGGTCGCGATCGCCGGCGGCTTCACCGCGCGCGCGAGCCGGCCTTCGGTCGATCTTTCGCGCCCCACGCCCGACGGTCCATGGCGCGGCCGCGTGCCGCTCACCACCCAACTCAAACCCGGCGACACCGTCGTCGTCGGCGAACGCTGGTTTTAGAAAATGGCTTCCGACGATCCCACGCCGCTTCGCATCCTGCATTCCGTCCGCGCGCCGGTCGGCGGCATCATCCGCCACATCCTCGATCTCGCCAACGGACAGGCCGCGCGCGGGCATCGGGTCGGCATTCTCGCCGACAGCCTGACCGGCGGCGAACGCGCCGAATCGGCCTTCGCCGAAATCGCGCCGCGCATGGCGCTCGGCATCCATCGCATCGCGATCCGCCGCGAACCGCATCCCACCGACGTTTTCGCGCTGCGCGCGTTCACCAAGCGCGTCGGCGCGCTCGCGCCCGACATACTCCACGGCCACGGCGCCAAGGCCGGCGCCTTCGTTCGCCTGACGCGCGCCGCGCCGATGGCGCTGCGCGTCTACACGCCCCATGGCGGTTCGCTCCATTATTCGCCGTCGACGCCGAAAGGCGCGTTCTACGCGATCCTCGAGCGCGCGCTGATGAACCGGACGGATCTGTTCCTGTTCGAGAGCGGCTTTTCGCGCGACACCTATCAGCGCGTCATCGGTACGCCGCGACATCTCGTGCGCTGCGTGCATAACGGCGTCACCCCCGAGGAATTCGAGCCGGTCGCCCGCGACGCCGACGCCACCGACCTCGCCTATGTCGGCGAATTCCGCCACATCAAGGGCGCGGACCTGATGCTGTCGACGCTCGCCGAGCTCAGGGCGTCCGGCCAGCCCTTGACGCTGACGCTCGCCGGCGACGGGGAGGAAAGCGAGGCCCTGCGCCGCCTGTGGACCGAGCTAAAGCTCGGCGACGCGGCGCGCTTCATCGGCCATGTGCCGGCCCGGCGCGGTTTCGCCAAGGGACGCCTGCTGGTGGTTCCCTCGCGCGGCGATTCCCTTCCCTATGTGGTGATCGAGGCCGCCGCCGCCGGCGTCCCCATGATCGCGGCGCGCGTGGGCGGGATCCCCGAGATTTTCGGCGAGGAGAGCGATGCCCTGTTCGCGCCGGACGATCCTTCCGCGCTGGCCCGCGCCATCCGCCAGGCGCTCGCCGACCCAGCCGCCCTGGACGCGCGAGCGGCCCGGCTCAAGGCGCGGGTCGCGGCGCATTTCTCGCAATCGGCCATGGTCGAGGGCGTGCTGGCGGGCTACCGGGAAGCCATTGCCCGTAAACGATAAACCGCTGGCGCGCTAACCAAATATTCCGAATTCTCCTCTAAAGCGGGAATGCGAGAGGAATCCGCCCCCCCTTTTGGGCCGGTCGCGGTCCAAAAAGGGAGCGCGGTTGGGCCGGAGAGGTCGCGCCGGCTTCGGCCGACGCCAGGCGGACTCCCGACGCAACCGGATTTGCCGGGGCGATCCCGTCGCGCCGCAAAAGCCGACCCCAAGCAGATGGAAGTTGCCGTGGAGCCGATTTCCGCACGCACCCTGATCAACGCCGCCACCGCGACGACGGCCGACGGCGCCTTTCCCCGGTCCGAACGCCGGCGGCGCCTGTCGCCGGCCGCGCTCGCGGTCGTCAACCAGAAGGTGCGCGCCGCTTATTCCATGGTCGTCATCGCCGGCCTGGTGCGGCTCACCGATTTCGTGTCGATCCTGTGCGTCGGCCTCGCGCTCTATCTCGCCTATGTCGCGCGGCTCGACGGGTTCGAATGGGGCTATGTCGGCGCCATCGTCGGATTGACGATCGCGGCGGTCGTCAGCTTCCAGGCCGCCGACGTCTACAAGGCCCCCGGCTTCCACGGCGACGTGAAGCAGGTGCTGCGGATGATCTCGTCGTGGTCGTTCGTGTTTCTGATCTTCATCGGCGTGTCGTTCCTGGCCAAGCTCGGCGGCTCGATTTCGCGCGTCTGGCTTTCGGCCTTCTTCCTCGTCGGGCTTGTCATGCTCGTCGGCCAACGCATCGCTCTCGGCGGCATCATGCGGAGTTGGGCGCGCCAGGGCCGGCTCGACCGGCGCACCATCGTCATCGGCTCGGACAAGAACGCTGTCGACCTGATCAAGTCGATCGAAACCCACAACGACACCGACGTCCACATTCTCGGGGTGTTCGACGACCGCGGCGACGATCGCGCCATGGAAAGCTGCGCCGGCAAGCCCAAGCTCGGCAGGGTCGACGACATCGTCGAGTTCGCGCGCCGCACGCGCGTCGACCTCGTCCTGGTGTCGATGCCGATCACGGCCGAGACGCGCATCCTGGAAATGCTCAAGAAGCTGTGGGTGCTGCCGGTCGACATCCGCCTGTCGGCGCATTCCAACAAGCTGCGCCTGCACCCGCGCTCCTACACCTACATCGGCGAAGTGCCGACGCTGGACGTATTCGAGCAGCCGATCACCGACTGGGACGTGGTGATGAAGACGCTGTTCGACCGCGTCGTCGGCGGGCTGATCCTTCTCGCGCTCGCGCCGCTGATGGCGCTGGTCGCGCTCGCGATCAAGCTCGACAGCCCCGGTCCGGTGCTGTTCCGGCAGAAGCGCTACGGCTTCAACAACGAGCGCATCGACGTGTTCAAGTTCCGCTCGCTGTTCCACGACCAGGCCGACCCGCTGGCGGCGAAGGTGGTGACCAAGAACGATCCGCGCGTGACGCGCGTCGGCCGCTTCATCCGCAAGACCTCGCTCGACGAATTGCCGCAGCTCTTCAACGTCGTGTTCAAGGGCAATCTGTCGCTGGTCGGCCCGCGCCCGCACGCGGTGCAGGGCAAGCTCGAAAACCAGCTGTTCGACACCGTCGTCGACGGCTATTTCGCCCGCCACCGCGTCAAGCCGGGCATCACCGGCTGGGCGCAGATCAACGGCTGGCGCGGCGAGGTCGACAGCGAGGAAAAGATCCAGCGCCGCGTCGAGTTCGACCTCTATTACATCGAGAACTGGTCGGTGCTGTTCGACCTCTACATCGTGCTGAAAACGCCGTTCGCGCTCATCAAGGCCGAGAACGCGTATTGAGGCGACGCCGCGCGAAACGCGCGCGGGGCCGGCGCACTGGCGGAAAATGGTCGGAGCGGCGAGATTTGAACTCGCGACCCCCAGTCCCCCAGACTGGTGCGCTAACCGGGCTGCGCTACGCTCCGACTTGCCTTGCTCTAGCGATCAACGCCCCGGGATGCAAGAACCGCGGCGGCGCCATGTCCCTTCCTATTCGAACCTGCGCGCGATCAGCACCGCGTTGAGCCCGCCGAAGGCGAAGGAGTTCTTCAGCGCCACCCTGATCGGCATGCGCCGCGCCGCGTTGGGCACGTAGTCGAGATCGCAGGCCGGGTCCGGCTCGGAATAGTTCATCGTCGGCGGAACGATACCCTCGCGCAGCGCCATCACCGTCGCGGCCAATTCGAGCGCGCCGGCCGCCCCGAGCGGATGGCCGACCATGGACTTGGTCGAGGACAGCGCCAGCTTGCGCGCGTGGTCGCCGAACACCTTGTGAATGGCCGCCGTCTCGGAGACGTCGTTGGTCGCGGTGCCGGTGCCGTGGGCGCTGACGTAGTCGATCGCGTCGGGCGCGAGACGCGCGTCGGCGAGCGCGCCGTCGATCGCGCGCCGCATGCCGTCGATGTCCGGCGAGGTGAGGTCGTGGGCGTCCGCGCTCATGCCGAAGCCGACGATCTCGGCCAGAATTTCGGCGCCGCGCGCGCGCGCGTGCTCGAGCGTTTCCAGCACGAAGGCGGCGGCGCCCTCGCCGAGCACCAGCCCCTTGCGATCCTTCGAGAACGGGCGGCAGGTGTCGGGCGCGAGAATGCGCATCGCTTCCCAGCCCTTCAACACGCCGGTGGAAAGGCAGGCCTCGCTCCCCCCCGTGATCGCGCAGGTCGCCCCGCCCGAGCGCACCAGATGATAGGCGATGCCGATCGCATGGGTCGCCGAGGCGCAGGCGCTCGCGACCACATAGGCCGGCCCCTTGGCGCCGCACGCCATCGAGACCTGGCTCGCCGGCGCGTTGACCATCACCTTCGGGATCGACAGCGGATGGAGCCGGTTCGAATTCTCGGCGTAGAATTTCTTCAGACTGTCGTCGATCGTCGACAGGCCGCCGCCGCCTGTGCCGATGATGGTCGCCGTGCGCAGGGCGGTCTCCTCGGCGATCGCGAGGCCGGAACCCGCGACCGCCTGCTTGGCCGCCACCACCATGAATTGGGAAACGCGGTCCATCATCGCGACCTGCGAGGAGGTCAGATGCTGGGCCGGATCGAAATTCTTGACCTCCGCGACGACGCGCACGCCGACGCGCGTGACATCGGCGATCGTGGGCGCGGCGATGCCGTTCTCGCCGGCGACCAGCGCGCGCCAATAATCGGGCATGGTTTGCCCGAGGGGAGTAACCGCTCCCAGACCTGTTACGACAACTCTGTTCACGCGGATGCCGTCTTCCCGGCAATGACCTGTTCGACGGCCTCGATCACGTCGCCAACCGTGACGAACTTCTCGGCATTGTTGGCGTTGAAGGGAACCTCGATGTCGAAGGCTTCCTCGATGGCGAAGGTCAGTTCGATGACGCTGAAGGAATCCAGTCCTAAATCGGTCAGATGGTCGGTCGACTTGATTTCGCCGGGCTCCTTTTTGGCTTCCTTGGCGATAAATCCGATAATCTTTTCAGCAACATCGCTCATTCTTCCGCCTCGCTTGCTTCTTGTCCCTCAAACTTGGCGACGCCATGCGCCATTGATGTGTCCCGACCGGGCGCCATACGTCCCATAGCAAATTCGGCCCGGGATTGGCCATGGCGTTGGCACGATCTTGTACCCGATTTTGGGCCCGGTATCCGCCGGTTTCGGGCCTATCGCCGAGTGGCGACGCCGCTAAGACGACGCGGCCGCCGCGCCTTCAAGTCCCTTCGACGGCGGCATCGATGAGGCGGCGGCATTCGATGAGCTCGTGAAGCGTCGCCTCGAGCTTGCGGATGTCCTCGCGCCGCAGGCCGGCCTTGCCCTTCGCGGGTACGGAGACCGGCTCCACCACCGGCCCGCCCGCCACGCGCGCCGCCCCCGGGACCGAGGCGCTCCGGTGAATGGGTTCGGGCCGAATCGGCGGGACCGCCAGATCCGGAATGCGGATGTCGCTCGGCTCCGGCGTCATCGGTTCGGCCAGATCGTCGCCCTCCTCCTCGCCGATGTCCTCGACATCGATCGCGTGGATCGGCGTGGCGTCATCGTCCTGGCTGTCGAGCGCCTGGGGCACCGAGCCGCCCTGGCCGATCGCCTGCACGACCCTGAACCCCTGCTCGCGCAGGATTCGCTGGACGCCGCGGATGGTATAGCCCTCGCCGTACAGCAGATGGCGGATGCCGCGCAGCAGATCGACGTCGTCGGGCCGATAATAGCGGCGTCCGCCGCTGCGTTTCATCGGCCTGATTTGCGAGAAGCGCGTTTCCCAGAACCGAAGCACGTGCTGCGGCACGTCGAGATCGGTCGCGACCTCGCTGATGGTTCGGAATGCATCGGGCGCCTTGTCCAAATGCTCCCTCCCGTCGCCGACGGTCACTCGCCAGTACCCGCCTCGGCATGGCCGTTGATGCGCTGCCGCAGAATCGCCGACGGTTTGAACACCATGACGCGCCGCGGCGAGATCGGCACTTCCTTGCCTGTCTTCGGATTGCGGCCGATGCGCTGGCCCTTCTTGCGCACGACGAAGGAACCGAACGAGGACAGCTTGACCGTCTCACCCCGCTCCAGGCAATCCGTGATCTCCTTGAGCACTAGCTCGACAAACGCCGCGGACTCGGTTCGCGACAGTCCGACTTTCTGGTAGACCGCCTCGCAGAGGTCCACGCGTGTTACCGTCTTTCCGGAATCGCTCATGATTTTCAGCCCCGTGCGAGGGCGAACTTAGTCGTTCCACCCGAAAAATCAACGCAAATAGAACAGGATGGGGCGCGGCTCTACCAGCGGACCAGCGCGGAACCCCAGGTAAACCCTCCGCCCATGGCTTCCAAAAGCACGAGATCGCCCGGCTTGATCCGGCCGTCCGCGATCGCAACCGACAGCGCCAGCGGAATGGAGGCCGCCGATGTGTTGCCGTGGCGATCGACGGTGGTGACGACCTTTTCCGGCGCGATTCCCAATTTGTGCGCCGAGCCGTCGATGATGCGTTTGTTGGCCTGATGCGGCACGAACCAGTCGATGTCGTCGGCGCTGAAGCCGGTGGCGCGAAACGCGTCGTCGATCACGTCGGTGATCATGGCCACGGCATGCTTGAAGACCTCGCGGCCCTCCATGCGCAGATGGCCGACGGTCTGCGTCGTCGACGGCCCGCCGTCGACATAGAGTTTCGTCTTGTGGCGGCCGTCGGAGCGCAGATGCGTCGTCAGCACGCCGGTGTCGGCGGTCGTGCCGGGCTGGGCGCGCGCTTCCAGCACGAGGGCGCCGGCGCCGTCGCCGAACAGCACGCAGGTGGTGCGGTCGTTCCAGTCGAGGATACGGGAGAAGGTCTCCGCCCCGATCACCAGCGCGCGCTTATGGCTGCCCGAACGCAGGAACTTGTCGGCGGTCGCGAGCGCGAAGACGAATCCGGAGCAGACCGCGTGCAGATCGAACGCCGCCCCATGGGTCAGGCCGAGCGCGGCCTGCACGCTGACGGCGGTCGCGGGAAAGGTGTTGTCCGGCGTCGCGGTCGCCAGGATGATCAGGTCGATCGATTGGGTGTCGATGCCGGCGCTGGCGATCGCGGCCTCGGCGGCCTTTAGCGCCAGTCGCGAGGTGAACTCGCCTTCCCCGGCGATATGGCGCTCGCGAATGCCCGTGCGCTGCACGATCCATTCGTCGCTGGTGTCGATGCGGCGCGCCAAATCCGCGTTGGTGACGACCTGCCCCGGCAGATAGGATCCACAACCCAGCACCACCGAACGCAACACCGTCACGACTTCGTCTCCAGGGCGCCCGCGCTCAGGCTTTCACTCCCGCCGTCTCGATTGAGGGTCTGGTTGATCTTGGTCAGCAGGTCGTAGCGCACCATGTCATAGCCAACATCCACGGCCGCCGCAAAACCTTCCGCGTCGGTTCCCCCGTGACTCTTGATGACGATTCCGTTGAGGCCGAGGAACACGCCGCCATTGACTTTTCGCGGATCCATCTTTTCGCGTAGCGCGCCGAACGCCTTGCGCGCGAAAAGATAGCCGATCCGCGACCACACCGTTTCGGCCATTGCCACCCGCAGATAGCCGGCGATCTGGCGCGCGGTGCCTTCCGCGGTCTTGAGCGCGATGTTGCCGGAAAATCCTTCGGTCACGATCACGTCGGCGGCGCCCTGGCCGATCCCGTCGCCCTCCACGAAGCCGATGAATTCGAGATGGGGCACGTCGCGCGCGCGCAGGAGTTCGGCCGCCTTGCGCACTTCCTCGATGCCCTTGACCTCCTCGACCCCGACATTGAGCAGGCCGACCGTCGGCCGCTCGACATCGAACAGCGCCCGCGCCATGGCGCTGCCCATGACCGACAGCGCGACCAGGTGCCGCGCGTCCGCCCCGATCGAGGCGCCGACATCGAGCACCACCGATTCCCCGCGCAGCGTCGGCCAGATCGCCGCGATCGCGGGACGGTCGATACCGGCGAGCATGCGCAGGTTGAACCGCGCCATCGCCATCAGCGCGCCGGTATTGCCGGCCGAGACCGCGACATCGGCCTCGCCCTTCTTGACGGCGTCGATGGTCATCCACATCGACGATTTCCACCGGCCGTGCCGCAGCGCCTGGCTCGGCTTGTCGTCCATGCGCACGACGACATCGGTGTGAACCACGCGGGACACGGCTTTCAACCCGGGATAGGCGGCAAGCTCCTTCTCCACCTGCGCGCCGTCGCCGAAAATCAGGAATTCGATGTCGGGATGGTGGGTATAGGCGAGCGCGGCGCCCGGAATGATGACCGGTGGCCCGAAATCCCCGCCCATGGCGTCAAGCGCGATGCGGACCTTGTTCGGCATGCAAAGCCCCGGACGCCCCTTCGAAAATCCGGCCCGGCATTCGCACTCGTCGTGGGCCCGCCAACGGTCGAGGACGAGTGACCGCCATATCTCGGGGCGACAATAACCGGTTCGCGCCGCCAGACAACTGCCGCCGCCGCGTCAGCCGCGCGCACCGCCCCCCTCGTCCTTGACGCCCCCGCCGTCCTTGAGCGCCGCCAGCGCCGCGAAGGGATGATCCTCGGCGGCCTCGGGCGGAGGTTGGGGCGCGAAAGTCGCTCCGGGCTTCCGTGGATAGGGATTAATTCCTAAAATGAGGAATTCGGTGGCCAGCGCGCCGAGGTCGATTCGCCCGTCCTGGAGAGGCTCGGGCGGCTCGTTCTCCGGTTCGAGGGCAATGTCCTCGCCCCCGTCGGTCCCGGTCGTCGCCGTCGCCGGCGCCGGCGCGAAGACGAGGTCGACCTCTTCGATCACGTCCGATTCGATCGGTTCGAGCGTGACGACGCAGGTCTGGCCGATTTGCCCGGCGACGCCGCCCGTCACCTTGACCCGGCCGCCGCCGAGACGGACGAGATCGAACGCGGCTTCGAGGCGCACGAGCGACCGCAGTCCCGCCAACCGCGCGATCGCCGCGCGCGTCGGCTCGTCGGCGGCGATAGTGACCGACAGACCCGTATCGGGAATGTCGGTGACCGCGACCGGTACGCTCCACGGCATTGCATCACCCATCGCGTTCTCCCGTTCCAACGCGGCCTTCGGCTTTCTCATTCCTCGCGCGCCGCGGGCGCGAACACCGGCGCGCCGGCCGACAGCTCCGCGACGCCGCATCCGGAAAGCGCGTCCGCCGACGCGATCACATAGGCCGCGAGCTTGCGCGAATTGCTTCCCGCGCCGGCTTCCCCATAGATATTGCGCCCCAGCGCGTCCGCCAGATCCTCGGCCGATCCGGAGGCGAGCGCGCGGTCATAGGCCAGCGCGCGGCCATAAAACGCCTCCGCGAATTTCCGCATCTTGCGCGGCACCGCGACGTCGCTCTCGCCCATCTCGCGGAGATTGGCGTCCATGTCGGCGCAGAAATGATCGAACAGATCCTGCGCGAGTTCGGCCGCCGACAATTCGCGCAGGCGGCGGATGACGAGCCACAAATGCAGCACGATCAGGTCGAAGCGGCCGTTAACCGTATCGGGCGCGCCGAAACTTTCGTAGAAATCCGGCAGTCGCGCCCGCGCCACGATCATGCCATAGATGGCGTCGATGGTTGACGGGGATGGGACGCGGCGGCTGAAAGGCCAAATCATTCGTAAGATCCAAGGGATGCAGCGCGGACGGTTGCGTCGCGGCCCCATGCCGGGTACGTCAGCGCGACCTCCAGCGCAAGAGGATGTGGGCCTGACCGGGATGACGACAGCGAATTTGCCTCCGACAGGCGCCCTCCGAGGGCTCGCCGAGGCCCGACCGGCTTCGGGCCGCCGAACCGCGCAGACGAGATTTGCCGGCGCGCGCGCCATGGCGCGGACGCTGATTTTCGCCGCCGCCACGCTCGCCCTCGCCGGATGTTTCCAGGAGACGTTCCAGAAGGGCTACATCCTGCCCGAGGGCGCGCTCGACCAGATTCCGATCGGGGCGACCCAGGACCAGGTGCTCATCGTCCTCGGCACGCCCTCGACCGTGGCCACGCTCGACGGCGAGGTCTTCTATTACATTTCCGAGCGCTCGGAGCGGAAGGTCGCGTTCATGCGCGACAAGGTCGTCGACCAGCGCGTCATCGCCGTCTATTTCGACAAGGGCCGCCATGTGCGGCGCCTGGCGAGTTACGGCATCCACGACGGCAAGATTTTCGATTTCATCGGCCGCACCACGCCGACCGGCGGAGCCGAGTTCAGCTATCTCTCCGGCATCTTCAGGATGGTCAGCGGAAGCTAGAGTTTTTTATCGCGCGACGAAATCGTCTCGCCGAAACCAAAAGCTCCAGATTCAAGACTTCGGGCAAATCCTGATCCAACGCCGCGTTTCCGCCGGGCGTGAAACTCCCGAACGCCAAAAAAAGAATGCCCCGCCACGAATGGCGGGGCCTCTTGGCTTTGGTTCCGTCGTCGTCTTGCCGTGTCCCGTCCAAGGACGGGACCAACTCAGTGCGCGAGCACCGCCAGCAGCAGCAACGCGACGATATTCGTGATCTTGATCATCGGGTTCACGGCCGGGCCGGCCGTGTCCTTGTAGGGGTCGCCGACGGTGTCGCCGGTCACGGCCGCCTTATGCGCGTCCGAGCCCTTGCCGCCGAAGTGACCGTCCTCGATGTACTTCTTGGCGTTGTCCCACGCGCCGCCACCCGACGTCATCGAGATCGCGACGAACAGGCCCGTCACGATCACGCCGAGCAACATCGCGCCAACCGCGGAGAAGGCCGCCGACTTTCCGACCGCGCCGCCGCCGGCGACGAAGTAGATCACGAAGTAGATGACGATCGGCGACAGCACCGGCAGCAGCGAGGGGATGATCATCTCCTTGATCGCGGCGCGGGTGAGAAGGTCGACCGCCTTGCCGTAATCCGGCTTGTCGGTGCCCTGCATGATGCCCGGCTTCTCGCGGAACTGACGGCGCACTTCCTCGACGATCGCGCCGGCCGCGCGGCCGACAGCGGTCATGCCCATCGCGCCGAACAGATACGGCAGCAGGCCGCCGAACAGGAGGCCGGCCACGACGTAGGGATTGTTCAGCGAGAAGTCGAGGACGACATCCTTGAAGTACGGATTGTTCGCCTTGATGAAGAATTTGAGGTCTTCATTGTAGGCGGCGAACAGCACCAGCGCGCCGAGACCGGCCGAGCCGATGGCGTAGCCCTTGGTCACCGCCTTGGTGGTGTTGCCGACGGCGTCGAGTGCGTCGGTCGACTTGCGCACTTCCTTCGGCAGGCCGGCCATTTCGGCGATGCCGCCGGCGTTGTCGGTGACCGGACCGAACGCGTCGAGCGCGACGATCATGCCGGCCAGCGCCAGCATCGTCGTCACCGCGATGGCGATGCCGAACAGACCGGCGAGGTTGTAGGTCACCAGGATGCCGGCGATGATGACGATCGCCGGAAGCGCGGTTGCCTCGAGCGAGATCGCCAGACCCTGAATGACGTTGGTGCCGTGGCCGGTGACCGAAGCCTGCGCGATCGACTTGACCGGGCGGAAGTTGGTGCCGGTGTAGTATTCCGTGATCCAGATGATCAGGCCGGTGACGACGAGACCAACCACGCCGCACAGGAACAAGGTCATGCCGGAATAGGCGACGCCCGCGATCGGGCCGAAGCCGATGAGCAGGTGGATCACCAGCGCGATGCCGACGAGCGAGAGCGCGCCGGTGGCGATCAGGCCCTTGTAGAGCGCGCCCATGATCGACTGGCTGGCGCCGAGCTTGACGAAGAAGGTGCCGACGATCGAGGTGATGATGCAGATCGCGCCGATCGCGAGCGGCAACGTCATCATCGGCATCAGCGCCGCCGAGCCGGCGAAGAAGATCGCCGCGAGCACCATGGTCGCGACCGTCGTCACCGCGTAGGTTTCGAACAGGTCGGCGGCCATGCCGGCGCAGTCGCCGACATTGTCGCCGACGTTGTCGGCGATGGTGGCCGGGTTGCGCGGATCGTCCTCGGGAATGCCGGCCTCGACCTTGCCGACGAGATCGCCGCCGACGTCGGCGCCCTTGGTGAAGATGCCGCCGCCCAACCGGGCGAAGATCGAGATCAGCGAGGCGCCGAAGCCGAGCGCGACCAGCGCGTCGACCACCGTGCGGCTATTGGGCGCCAGCTTGAGCGAACCGGTGAGGAAGCCGAAATAGAGCACGACGCCGAGCAGCGCGAGGCCGGCGACCAGGAGGCCGGTGATCGCGCCCGCCTTGAAGGCGAGCTCAAGGCCGCCGGCGAGCGACTGCGTCGCCGCCTGCGCGGTGCGCACGTTGGCGCGCACCGAGACGTTCATGCCGATGAAGCCGGCCGCGCCCGAAAGCACCGCGCCGACCAGGAAGCCGATGCCGACCAGCCAGCCGAGGAAGTAGCCGACGATGACGAAGATCACGATGCCGACGATGCCGATCGTGGTGTATTGCCGCTTGAGATAGGCTTGAGCGCCTTCGCGCACCGCCCCGGCGATTTCCTGCATGCGGGCGTTGCCCGCGTCCGCGCTCAGCACCGAGCGGATCGCCCAGATCGCGTAAACAATCGAGAGCGCGCCGGCGAGCACGATCAACCACAGCGTTATCATGAAATCAGCCCCTTATCTGACAGGTCCCCGACGCATTGATCCTTGCCAATTTTGGCAGGCGGGACGATCGGTTTACGGCACGCCCGTGTCAGTTCCGGGCGCTCCCAAAGCGGCGCGGACATTGCCAAAATCGAGCCGGACGCGCAACGGCGTTCTCCGACATTTCATGGCCTTGGAAGGTCGACTTTGTGCTATCCGAGCCGCGATTCGCAGCATGAACTTGCGCCCGACACCCCAATCGCCCGCTTTCGGGGCGCGCCGGCATGCGGTTGGGCCGCGAAGCCCCTCGCCCATCAGCGCCGCCCCGGGTCGGCGCCAGTAGCGACCGCCCGCGGTCGACGGCCGCAAGGCCGCGCTCGGCTCACCCATAATGGGATCACACGCCCCGGCCGCGGCGGCGGGCGAGTGCCTGCACCGCCAAGAGGACGAGCGCGCCGAACACCGTCGGCAGCACCAAGATGTTGACGGCGTCCCATCCCGCCGTCGCGATCAGCGCGCCCGACGACAGCGAGCCCACCACCATCGCGCCGAACACCAGAAAGTCGTTGAACGGCTGCACCACGCCGCGTTCCCACGGCTGATGGCATTCCGTCACCATGGTCGTCGCCCCGATGAAGGCGAAGTTCCAGCCGATCCCGAGCAGGACGAGAACCGCCCAGAAATGCCAGACCGTGGTGCCGGAAAGTCCGGCCACGGCGCTCAGCAGGATGAAGGCGAAGCCCGCGACGACGATCCGGTCGACGCCATGGCGCACGATCAGCGAGCCGGTGAAGAAGCTCGGCAGGTACATGGCGATGACATGCCATTGCAGGCCGAGAGCCGCGTCATTGATCGACAGGTCGCACTCGAGCATCGCCAGCGGCGCCGACGTCATCACGAGGTTCATGGTGCCGTAGCTCGCGATCCCGCTCGCGACCGCGGCGATGAAGCGCGGCTGGCGCGCGATCTCGCGCAAGGGGCGTGCCTTTCCGCTCGCGCCCATTTCCACTTGCGCCGGCGCGCGCAGCCCGGTCAGCATCAACCCCGCGAAAACCGCGAGCAGCGCCTGCGCGATGAAGGTCGGCGCGAACAGGAACGGCGGCCACAGGTCCTTGGTCTGGATGATGAGCTGCGGCCCGACGATGCCCGAGGCGACGCCGCCGACGAGCACCCACGACACCGCCTTCGGCCGGAACGCGGGCGTCGCCGAATCGGCGGCCGCGAAGCGATAGCCCTGGATCCCGGCGGCATAGAGCCCGCCGGCGAAGGCGCCGAGATTGAAGGCCAGGAACGATCCGGCGACGACGCCAATCGTGCACAGAATGCCGGTGAAGATGCCGCTGATGGTGCCGATCTGGAACGCGGCGCGGCGCCCGTAGCGCCGACCGAGCGCGCCGATCGGCAAGGTGCCGAGCCAAAGGCCGATCACATAGGCCGTCACCGGCAACGTCGCCAGCACCTTGGTCGGCGCCAGCATGGCGCCCGCGATGCCACCCGTCGCGATGAGCACGGACGCGTTGCCACCTGCCAGCGCCTGCGCGAAGGCGAGCACGACGGCATTGCGTCGCGCCAGCGCGTCGTCGAAATGGGTGGCGGCCTGGTTCAAAATGTCGTTCTCCGTGGGGCTCTCCTTGGCACGAATTCGCCGCCCAGGCGAGCCCTGTCGCCTGCGGTCGCCGTCGCCGACGCGCCGGTCGGACCGCGCTCAGAAATGGCTGAACGAGCGTGATGCGAATCGGACTTCGTCGCCGTTGGCGTCGAGAAAGCGCGCGCCCCCACCGGTGACGATCGCGCCGATGCGCGTGAGCGCGATGCCGGCCTCGGCGGCGGCCGTCATGCAGGCCGCGCTATCGGCCGGCGCAAGCGTGAAGGCGATTTCATAATCGTCGCCGCCGCTGACGAGATCGGCGAGCGTGAGGGTGCGATCGCGCGCGAGCAGCTCGATCGCGGCCTCCGACAAGGGGACGAGGTCGATCATGATCTCCGCGCCGACGCCCGACACCGCGCAGAGTTTCGCGAGATCCCCGGCAAGTCCGTCCGACACGTCGATCGCCGCGCTGGCGTGACGTTGCAGCATCGGCGCGAGCCCGACGCGCGGCCGGGGCACGCGGTAGCGATCCTCGAGATAGGCGATCGCGGCCGGCGACAGCCCCGCTTTCGCCGCGCCGGCGCGACCGAGATGAAGGCCGGCGACGGCGTCCCCGATCGTGCCGGAGACCATCACCGCGTCGCCCACGCGCGCGCCGGCGCGGCGGATCATCTTCCCGCGCGGCACATGGCCGAAGGCGGTGATCGATATCGAGACCGGTCCGGGCGTCGCCACCGTGTCGCCGCCGAGCAAGGGGCACGCGAACGCCGTCGCGTCCTCGCCGAGCGCGCGCGAGAAGGCGTCGAGCCATGCTTCGTCCGCGCCCCGCAACGCGAGCGTCATCACGAAACCGGCGGGGCGCGCGCCCTTGGCGGCAAGGTCCGAGAGATTGACGCGCAACGCCTTGCGCGCGACGGTGTCGGGCGGATCGCCGGCGCGGAAATGCACGCCCTCCACGATCGCGTCCGTGGTGACGACGAGATCGTCGCCGCTGGTGCGCAGGAAGGCGGCGTCGTCGGTCAGGTCGAGCGCGCCGGGATCGCGCGCGAGCGGGCGGAAATGCCGCGCGATCAGCGCGTCCTCGCCCGAGCCGGCCGCCGCGCGCCCCGATCCTTCATCGCTCCGGCCCATCGGCTCGCCTCATCCCTCGCCCTTGCCGAACTCCTCGCCGCGAAATTGCCGCGCGATCAGGTCGAGCACGGCGTTGACCATTCCGGTTTCCTCGCGATCGACGAAGGCGTGCGCGATGTCGACATATTCGGACACCACGACGCGCGCGGGCACGTCCTTGCGGCCGCTGAGTTCATAAGCGCCGGCGCGCATGATGGCGCGGACGATGGCGTCGATCCGCGCCAGCGGCCAGCCCCGCGCGAGCGTCTCGTCGAGGCGGCGGTCAAGCTCGGCCTGTTCGCGCACGACGCCGCCGACGATGTCGCGGAAGAAAGCTATTTCCGCCGGCCGATAGCGCTCGCCCTCGACCTCGCCGCCGATCCAATGACTCTCGAATTCGGCGAAGATGTCGTTGATCCCGGTGCGCGCGATGTCCATCTGGTAAAGCGCCTGAACGGCGGCGAGCCGCGCCGCGCCGCGCCGGTTCGCCTTGCGCCCACCGCCCGGCGGCATCTCGTCCGGTCGCGTCTCGCCCATCAATCGGCGACCCGCGCGCGCTTGGCGCGCAGCACCGCGATCGCGGCGCGCGCCGCGTCGCCGCCCTTGTCGCCCTCCGCCCGTCGCGCGCGGTGCCAAGCCTGCGCCTCGTTTTCGACGGTGAGAATGCCGTTGCCGAGCGGAACGGCGCGGGCGACGGCGAGGTCCATCAGGCCGCGCGCCGATTGCATGCTCACGATCTCGAAATGATACGTCTCGCCGCGAATGACGCAGCCGAGCGCGACCACCGCGTCGAAGCCGCAGCCGGTTTCCGTCGCGATGTCGAGCGCGATGGCGACGGTCGCCGGAATTTCGAGCGCGCCGGGAACGGTCAGCACCTCGCAGGTCGCCCCGGCATCATCGATCGCCGCGCGCGCGCCGGCGAGCAGTTCGTCGGCGATGTCGGCGTAGAAGCGCGCTTCGACCACGAGCACGCGCGTGCCCTTGAGATCGGCCTTGGCGGAAGATTGCGTGCGGCGAGGCTCGGCCATGATGCGATCCGGTCGGGGCGTCGCCGGCGAAACGGGCTCTCGGACGGCGCGACTGCCACGGACTTGTAGTCGCCCGCCGGCCGAATTCCAAGCCGACGCGCGATCTGCCGGCGCGATTATTTCATTTCCGCGAGACGGGCGGCGTAGCGCGCCATCAAGTCGATTTCGAGATTGACCCGCGTTCCCGCCCGCCATGAGTCGAGCGTGGTCACCGCCAGCGTGTGCGGGATGATGAGGACCGAAAATACGTCGTCCTCGGCGGTATTGACCGTCAGCGAAACGCCGTCGAGCGCGACCGATCCCTTGGCCGCGATGAAGCGGGCGAGCGCGCGTGGCGCCCTGAGCTCGAACCGAGCCATCCCGGGAAGGTCCTCGCGCAGCACGACCTCGGCGATGCCGTCGACATGGCCGGTGACGATGTGCCCGCCGAGTTCGTCGCCGATCTTGAGCGCCCGCTCGAGATTGAGGCGCGTGCCGACGCCCCATTCGGCGGCGGTGGTGACGCGCAGCGTCTCGGCCGCCGCGTCGACGACGTACCATGTTGCCCCGCCGTCGACGCCGGCCTCGATGACGGTGAGGCAAACGCCGTTGTGAGCGATCGACGCGCCGTCGACGATGGTCGCGCGGTCGTAGCCGCAGCGCGCGCGCAGGCGATGGAGCGCGCCCCCGCCGCGCGCCTCGACGGCTTCGATCACGCCGACGTCGGTGATGATTCCGGTGAACATGCGCCAATGCCTGTCGTCAAGAACGCGCCGCGGACGATCGGCGGCGCCTGAAGATGGTGAGCGCGTCCGCGCCCAGTTGTTCGGTTTCATCAATGCGCAATGCCGGGTCGGCCGTCAATGCGTCGAGCGGCAGCGTGTCGAGCGCCTCCACCCCGTCCGCGCCGATCGCGCCCGGGCCCCGGAACAGCCAGGCCTCGTCGACGAGGCCGGCGGCGACAAAGCCCGCCGCCACGCGCGCGCCGCCCTCCACGATCAGACGCGTGACGCCGCGCCGCGACAGTTCGGCGAGCACGGCGTCAAGGTCGAGCCGGCCCCCACCCGCCGCTACGCGCGCGACGACGACGCCCGCGCCGACGAGCGCCGCCTCGCGCGCGCGATCCGCGTCGGCGCCGGCGAAGACCCAGACCGGCGTCTCGCGCGCGGTTCGCGCCAACCTGCTTTCCACGGGCAGGCGCAGCGCGGCGTCGAGGACGACCCGCGTCGGCGAGCGGCCTTCCATCCCGGGAAGCCGGCAAGTGAGCGCGGAATCGTCGGCGAGCGCCGTGCCAATGCCGATCAGGATCGCATCGCCGCGCGCGCGCAGCAGATGGCTCCGCGCCCGCGCGATCCCGCCGGTGATCGCGACCGGCACGCGCCCGGGACCGCCGATCTTGCCGTCGGCGGAAATCGCGAGCTTGAGGATCACGTACGGACGGCCGCGCGTGACCCGCAGGATGTGGCCGGCGTGATCGCGCCGCGCGACGCTTTCGCCCTCCCCGACCGCGACCGCGATGCCGGCCGCGCGCAGGCGCGCATGGCCTCCGCCGGCGACCTCGGGGTTGGGATCGTCCATGGCCGCGACGACCCGCGCGATGCCCGCCGCGACGACGGCATCGGCGCAGGGCGGCGTCTTGCCGTGATGGGAACAGGGTTCGAGCGTGACGTAAAGCGTCGCGCCCCGCGCCGCGTCGCCCGCGCGCGCGAGCGCCTCGACCTCGGCATGAGGCCGCCCGCCGGGCTGCGTCCAGCCGCGCCCGACGACGATGCCGTCCTTGACGATCACCGCGCCGACGGCGGGGTTCGGCCACGTCGCCCCGAGATTGCGGCGGCCGAGCATCAAGGCGACATTCATGAAATGACGGTCGTCACGCGCGCGCGCGTCCGCCGGCCTCGCGCCTGGCGTCGTCGCGGCCGGATCGCTCATTTGCGCGACGCCGCGCGCGCCTCGTCGTCGGCCGACAATTCGCCGAGCACCGTCTCGAAATCCTTGGCCTCGCGGAAATTGCGATAGACGGAGGCGAACCGCACATAGGCGACGTCGTCGAGCTGGCGCAGATGCTCCATCACCATCTCGCCGATCGTCTCCGAGGAAATCTCGGCCTCGCCGAGGCTTTCGAGCTCACGCACGATCGTCGAGACCATCTTCTCGACGCGGTCGGGCTCGACCGGACGCTTGCGCAGCGAAATCTGCACGGAGCGGACGAGCTTGTCGCGATCGAACGGCACGCGGCGACCGTTGCGCTTGATCACGGTGAGTTCGCGCAGTTGCACCCGCTCGAAGGTGGTGAAGCGGAAGCCGCACGACACGCAGACGCGGCGACGCCGGATGACCGCCGAATCCTCGGACGGACGGGAGTCCTTGACCTGGGTATCGAGGCTCGAACAGCTCGGACACCGCATGCGCCGCTTCCGCCTCCCTGTTAGTCCCGATAGATCGGGAACCGCCCGGTCAATTCGCGCGCGCGCTCCTTCACCGCGGCCTCGACCAGCGGCGCGGCGCCGTCGCCCGCTTGCGCGACCGCGTTGAGCACCTCGGCGATCAACCGCCCGACCTGACGGAATTCGGCGACGCCGAAGCCGCGCGTGGTGCAGGCCGGTGTGCCCAGGCGCAGGCCCGAGGTCACGAACGGTTTCTCCGGATCGAACGGAATGCCGTTCTTGTTGCAGGTGATGCCGGCGCGGGCGAGCGCCTTTTCCGACGCGTTGCCCTTCAATCCCTTCGAGCGCAGATCGACCAGCATCAGGTGATTGTCGGTGCCACCCGAGACGATGTCGAATCCGGCCGCGCGCAGGGTCTCGGCGAGCGCCTTGGCGTTCTCGACGATGTTCCTGGCGTAGACCTTGAACTCCGGCCGCAGCGCCTCGCCGAACGCGACCGCCTTCGCCGCGATGACGTGCATCAGCGGGCCGCCCTGGAGCCCCGGGAAGATGGCCGAATCGAATTTTTTCGCCAGCGCCTCGTCATTGGTGAGAATGAGGCCGCCGCGGGGGCCGCGCAGCGATTTGTGCGTCGTCGTGGTGCTGACATGGGCATGGGGCACCGGCGAAGGGTGCACCCCGCCCGCCACGAGGCCGGCGAAGTGGGCCATGTCGACCATGAGATAGGCGCCGACCGAATCGGCGATCTCGCGGAAGCGCTTGAAGTCCCAAACGCGCGAATAGGCCGAGCCGCCGGCCACGATCAGCCTCGGCTTGACCTGCTCGGTCTGCCTGGCGATCGCGTCCATGTCGAGCATCTGGTCCTCGCGCCGCACGGTGTAGTGCACCGCGTTGAACCATTTGCCGGACATGTTGACCGGCGAGCCGTGAGTGAGATGCCCGCCGGCGGCGAGATCGAGACCCATGAACGTGTCGCCGGGCTGCAAGAGCGCCAGGAAAACCGCCTGGTTCATCTGGCTGCCGGAATTGGCCTGGACGTTGGCGAAGCACGCATCGAACAGTTTCTTGGCGCGGTCGATGGCGAGTTCCTCGGCGACGTCGACGAATTCGCAGCCGCCATAATAGCGTTTGCCCGGATAGCCTTCCGCGTATTTGTTGGTCATCACCGAGCCCTGCGCCTCGAGCACGGCGCGGCTGACGATGTTCTCCGACGCGATCAATTCGATCTCATGCCGCTGGCGGCCGAGTTCCCTGGCGATGGCGTCGGCGATCGCGGGATCGGCTTCGGCGAGCGAAGCGGTGAAGAACGACGCGTTCGAAGCGGCGGATGCGGGCGAGGAGGCGCTCATGTGTTCCAGTATTCCTGTCGACCTTGGGACCGGCGGAGATGGGTTCCGACGGCGCCTGCATTTGGCGTCCAGCGCGCGCGCTTGCCGCGAGGTCCGGTCTGATCCCCGGCATCTCCGCCCTGCCGCATTCGGCGCCAAGCGAGACGCCAACGCCACAGCAAGACATTGATTTAACTAGAGATATTTAGGACCAGCCGCTTTCCCGCCGGATCGCGCGTGTGAAGGACTCCGATCGGCTCCCGATAGCACAGGCCAAACAGGCGGCCAAGGTCCGCCGCCATTAATTGCGGTCGGGCCGGCGGCGATCTGCAAGATATGGGGCAAGGCCTGGGCCGGATTGGGGTCCGCGGGCGGTCGCACCCTCCCCCCGGAGCCTCGCGTGGCGCCGGCCGCTAGCCCCGCGTGCCGCCGGTCTTGGCGGCGAGGCCGTCGCGGCCGTAGATGTCGTCGCGGAACTGCACCACGCCGTCGGGCGTCGCCCAGGCCGTGATGTAGACCCAATAGAGCGGTACCGGCTTGGCGACGCGCGCGTCCTTGCGCTCGCCCGACTTGATGACCTCGTCGATCTCGGCGCGCGACCAGCCCGGCGTCTCGGCGAGCAGCCAGGCAACGAGCTCGCGCACGTTCTGCACGCGCATGCAGCCCGAGGAGGCGAAGCGGAAATCCTCGCCGAACAGGTTCTTGGTCGGCGTGTCGTGCATGTAGACGCCGTGCGCGCTCGGGAAATTGATGCGCATCGAGCCGAGCGAGTTCAGATCGCCGGGGTCCTGCTTGAACTTGTAGTTGACCGCCTCTTCCGAATACCAGTTGATCTGCGCCGGCGTGAGCTCGTTGTCGCGGGCGTCGAAGATCCGGATACGGTTCTTGGTCAGATAATCGGGCTCGGCCTGCATCTTCGGGATCAGGTCCTTGCGCACGATCGACACCGGCACGGTCCAGAACGGATTGAAGTTGACCTCCACGATCTTGCTCTGGATGTCCGGCGACGGCCGATCGGGCTTGCCGGCGACCGCGATGTGACGCATCACCGCGACGTCGCCCTCGATCGCCTCGATCTGCGCCGCCGGGATGTTGGCGACGACGTGGCGATGGCCGAGATTGCCGCTGAGCGTGCGCAGGCGCGCGGAATTGATCTTGAGTTGCGTCAGGCGGACATCGGCCGGCACGTCCAGCGCCTTGCGGGTCTCGCCGCGGACGATGCCGTCGGCGATCAGTCCATGCCGCAACTGGAAGCGGCGCACCGCCGCCTCGATATAGGAATCATAGATCAGCGGATTGCCCGAATCGATTTCGAGATCGCCGGCGAGCGACAGGCGCTTGCGCAGCGACTCCACCGCCGGATGCTTGTTGCCGATGCGCAGGCTTTCCACCTTCGGAAGCGTCGGCCAGCCGCCGCGCGCGACGATCGATTCGTATTGGGCGATGGCCTGCCGCGACGTTTCCGCCGTGGCCGGCGACAGCGTCGGCAGCGACGCCTTGGGCGGCTTGATCCGGCGCGAGGCCTGATCGAAACCACCGCCGAATTCGCTATTCTGGTTCTGCTCGATCAGGCTTTCGAGCGCCTCGTCCTCGGCGAGCGCCCGCCCGGCCGCGCCGACCGCGAGCGCCCCGGCGCCGATCAGGCGCAGCAGCGCGCGGCGATCAAGCGCGCGCGTCCCGAAATGCTGAATTGAAGGTCTGGCGTTCTTTCGCACGTCGGCCCTTCGCGATCGCCCGGCAACGGGAATGGCCTCTTCTAGCAGAGGGTCGGCGCGCGGATAAACAGGGAATGCGGCACAACGGCGGCGAACGACGCGACAAGGGGCGGCCCGGGGGAAATGCCCCAGGTCCGCCTGAAGTTGGGAATTGCATGACGCCACCCTCGTCGCGGCGGGCGGCGCGCCGTCGGTCAGAGCCGATAAAGGATGTGGTCGGTCCAGAACCGCTCCAGGCGCTGGAGCGACTTGTTCAGCGTGGCGAATTCCTCGGTGGAAATTCCGCCGACCTGCTCGACCGTCTTGACGTGCTTCTCGTAGAGCGCATCAACGATCCCGCGCACTTCCTGGCCCTTGGCGGTCAGGCTGATGCGGACCGAGCGCCGATCGACGCGCGAGCGCTGATGATCGAGGAAGCCCATCTCGACGAGCTTCTTGAGATTGTAGGAGACGTTGGAGCCGAGATAATAGCCGCGCGTGCGCAATTCGCCGGCGGTGAGTTCCTTGTCGCCGATGTTGTAGAGCAACAGCGCCTGCACCGCGTTGATGTCGGAGCGGCCGCGGCGATCGAATTCGTCCTTGATGACGTCAAGGAGGCGGCGGTGGAGGCGCTCGACCAGCGTCAGCGCTTCCAGATAGAGCGGCGCGACACGCGCGGCGCGCGGCTCGCGCATGGCGGGTTCAACCGCCTGAACGACGGATTTCATCATGACACTTCCCCTGTACTTCTTTTTATTCGACGGGACTTGTTGCCCCGCCTGATACCGGCAAACTACAGAGGTCGGTCTAAGATCGGCTTAAGCAACACGCTGAAGATAGCGTTTATTTGAAACGGTGAATGATTGATTGAATCCTTGATTTTCGGGCATTTCGCAACCTTCCGTTCACGACAACGCCCCGCTGTTCACGCTTCGTCGCGCCGCCCTGTCGCGTTCCAATACAGGCGGCCGAAAGCCGCGCTAAGAATTGATCAACGATGCGGGCGAAGCCTCGCGCGGCAAGTGGCGCGGCAAGGCGCGCGCATCACGGCGGACGTTCGCGCGCCGCCATCCAGGCAAATCCGAGATAGGTCGTGAGCAGCAGAAGCTCGACCAGCACGACGCCGACGCCGCCGCCATAGATCTGGGGAAACATCAACTCGATGACCGCCATCGACAGAACCGTCGTCAGCCACACCACCGCCCCCCAGGGCGTCGCCAGCCACAGGCCGACCGCGGCGACGAGTTCGATCACCGCGAAATAGACGGTCGCGGTCTGCCAACCCAGCGTCTGGCTTTCGAACGGCGCGGCGCCGCGGCCGAGAAATCCGCAGATCGCCGCCCAGTGGTAGAGCCCCTTGAACATCGCGATGACCGCCATCGCGCGCAGGAAGTAGACGAGGCGCTTGGTCCACCCCCCCTCCTCCGCCGCCGGCGTCATGCCGACGGCGTCGGGCGCGGTGTCGCGCGTGTGATCGTAGACGTTGGGCTCGCTCATCGTCGCCAATGACTAGCATGCTTTCGCGGCGGCGGGCCATACGGACGCCGTCGTGACGTTGCCGGGAAATAGTGGTAGGAACCGCCGATCATCGCACGCGCACACGCCGGAGTACCCCCGCCCATGGCGATCAAATATGGCCGCCCGATCGAACCGCGCGACGGCCCGCCGCGCGCGGCCGCCCCCGCGCTCGACCTGCGCATCCGTCCGCGCCGCAACCGCAAGACCGATTGGGCGCGTCGTCTCGTGCGCGAGCACACGCTGACGCGCGACGATCTGATCTGGCCGCTGTTCGTCATGGCCGGCGACCGCGCGCGGATGCCGATCGCCTCGATGCCCGGCGTCGAGCGTCTCTCGATCGACCAGGCCGTGCGCGAGGCGGAAAAGGCGGCGCGGCTTTCGATCCCCTGCGTCGCGCTCTTTCCCTACACCGATCCGGCGCTGCGCGACGAGCACGGCAGCGAAGCGTTCAATCCCGACAATCTCGTCAACCGCGCGGTGCGGGCGATCAAGGCGGCGGTGCCGGAAATCGGCGTGCTCTGCGACGTCGCGCTCGACCCCTACACCAGCCACGGACATGACGGGCTTCTGCGCGAGGGCGCGATCATCAACGACGAGACCGTCGCCGCGCTCACGCGCCAGGCGCTGGTCGAGGCCGAGGCCGGCTGCGACATCATCGCGCCCTCGGACATGATGGACGGGCGGGTCGGAGCCATCCGCGTCGCGCTCGACGAAGCGGGCTACACCGAGGTGCAGATCATGGCCTACGCGGCAAAATACGCCTCGGCGTTCTACGGTCCGTTCCGCGACGCGGTCGGCTCGGCGGCGACGCTGACCGGCGACAAGCGCACCTACCAGATGGATCCGGCCAATTCCGACGAGGCGCTGCGCGAGGTCGAGCTCGACCTCGCCGAGGGCGCCGACATGGTCATGGTCAAGCCGGGCCTGCCATATCTCGACATTATCCGCCGCGTGAAGGACACGTTCGGGGCGCCGACCTTCGCCTACCAGGTGTCCGGCGAATACGCGATGATCATGGCGGCGGCCGGCAACGGCTGGCTCGACGCCGACCGGGCGATGATGGAAAGCATGATCGCCTTCAAGCGCGCCGGCGCCGACGGCATCCTGACCTATTTCGCCCCGCGCGTGGCCGAACGCCTCGCCGCCGGCGGGTGAACGCGCGACAGCAAGCGCGCGCGCGAATTCGTTCGCGGGGATTCGCGCGAGAAATTCGTTCGCGTAAGATTCATTCGCATTACAAGAATCGGATGCAAAGAGCGGCCGGCGCCACACTTGCGCCGGGGCGGGACGATCTCCATCTGCACGCTTGACGCCCCGGACGGGTGCCTTCCGCGCGCCCGGCCTTCGTCCGCCAGGCCCGCGTGAGCGGCCGCATGAATGTCACGGAGCCGCCCCATGTCCGACACCTCGTCGAACGGCAACCCTCGGATCGGCAATTCCAGCGAGGGATTTCGCCCGCACGTCTACGACCCAGTCCTGCAGCCCGAGCTCTTCGACGGCCTGCTGGCGCGGCGCATGGTCGCGTTCCTGATCGATCTCGTCGTCATCGCCACCCCGGTGGTGCTGTCGACGATCTTCATCGCGTTTTTCGGCCTCATCACTTTCGGCCTCGGCTGGGCGCTGTTCTGGCTGATCTCGCCGGGCACGATCATCTGGGCGCTGGCCTATTACGGCATGACCTTCGGCGGGCCGAACTCGGCGACCGTCGGCATGCGGGTGATGGATCTGGAAATGCGCACCTGGTACGGCGCGCCGTCCTATTTCGTTCTGGGCGCGGTACACGCGGTGCTGTTCTGGATTTCGATTTCGGTCCTGTCGCCGCTGGTGCTGCTCGTCGGCCTGTTCAACGGGCGCAAGCGCCTGCTGCACGACATGCTCGTCGGCACGGTGGTCATCAACAACGCGACGCGCGCCCAGGTGCTGCGGGCGCGCCATTCGGCCTGACCCGTCGCCCATCCAAGGCCATGATCGCGCGCAGGAATCACGCGGCGGGAATCGCGCGGCGATAATCATGTGATCCGCGGCATCCGGCGCGTTGACGCCGGGGCGCGCCGGCGCGATGCTTGATCGCCGGAACAGGCGGCGAGGATGATCATCGGCCGCCGGGGCGTGAAGGCGACGGCTACATGACGCAACACTCGCGCGATACTCCCCAATTCTATCTCACGGCGCCGTCGCCGTGCCCCTATCTGCCCGATCGCAATGAACGCAAGGTCTTCACCCATCTCGTCGGCGACCGCGCCGGCGAGCTGAATGATCTCCTGACCCATGGCGGTTTCCGGCGCAGCCAGTCGATCGCCTATCGGCCGGCTTGCGACCTGTGCCGCGCCTGCGTCTCGGTGCGGGTCGTCGCGAGCGAATTCCGCGCCACCCGCGGCCTGCGCCGCGTGCTCGCCCGCAACGCCGACATCCTCGCCGAGCAGCGCGCGGCCGTGCCCACCTCGGAGCAATATTCGGTGTTCCGCGCCTATCTCGACCAACGCCATCACGACGGCGGCATGGCCGACATGACCGTGCTCGATTATGCGATGATGGTGGAGGACAGCCACGTCGACACGCGCATCGTCGAATACCGCCGGCGCGATCCGGACGAGCCGCGTGGCAAGCTGGTGGGCGTGGCGCTGACCGACATTCTCAGCGACGGTCTGTCGATGGTCTATTCGTTCTTCGAGCCGGACGAGGCGGCGCGCTCGCTCGGCACCTTCATGGTGCTCGATCACATCGCGCGGGCGCGGCGCATGGGCCTGCCCCATGTCTATCTCGGCTACTGGATCGAGGACTCGCGCAAGATGGGCTACAAGAGCCGCTTCCTGCCGCAGCAGCGCCTGCTCGCCAGCGGCTGGGTGCGGTTCGGCGGCAACAATCCGACCGAGCCGCAGGACTGAGCCCCACCGGACCGGCCGCCCTCACCCGGCGATCACATCGGCGACGAGCTTGAGGTTGAGCGCGACGATCACGCCCGCGATGGCGATGGCCACCGCCGTCAGCCAGCGCGGCGCGACGAAGGCGCCCATCTTGGCGCGGCTGGCGGTGAACATCACCAGCGGAATGACGGCGAAGGGCAGTTGCAGGCTCAGGACCACCTGGCTGAAGATCAGGAGATCGGCCGCGCCCTTGCGCCCCGCCCACACTGTCACCACGGCGGCCGGCACGATGGCGATCGCGCGCGTCACCATGCGCCGCAGCCACGGCCGCAGGCGGATGGCGACGAAGCCCTCCATCACCACCTGTCCCGACAGCGTCGCCGTCACCGTCGAGTTCAGCCCGCAGGCGATCAGCGCCACGGCGAACAGCGTCGGCGCCAGCGTCGAGCCGAGCATGGGCGCCAGGAACCGGTGCGCCTGGTCGAGCTCGGCGATGTCGGTCTGCCCGGCCTTGTGGAACGTCGCCGCGGCCAGGATCAGGATCGAGGCGTTGATGGCGAGCGCCATCGTCAAGGCGAGCGTGGAATCGATCGTGGAAAACAGGATCGCCTCGCGCTTGGCGCGCGCGCTCTCGCCATAGGCGCGCGTGCGCACCAGCGCCGAATGCAGATAGAGATTATGCGGCATCACGGTCGCGCCGAGAATGCCGAGGGCGAGATAGAGCTTGTCGCGGTCGGTCAGGATGTCGACGCTCGGCGTGAAGCCGCGGATCACGGCGCCCCAATCCGGATCGGCCATGGCGATCTGCGCGGCGAAGCACGCGGCGATGACCGCGAGCAGCGCGACGACGAAGGTCTCCACCCAGCGAAAGCCGAGCGATTGCATCGCCAGCACGATGAAAACGTCGGCGGCGGTGATGATCACGCCGAGTTCGAGCGGGATGCCGAACAAGAGATTGATCCCGATCGCCGTGCCGATCACCTCGGCGAGGTCGGTCGCGGCGATCGCGATCTCGGCGAGTATCCACAGCGGAACGGACACGAAGCGCGGAAAAGCGTCGCGGCAGGCCTGCGCGAGATCGCGCCCGGCACCGACGCCAAGCCGCGCGCTCAGGGATTGCAGCACCACCGCCATCAGGTTCGAAATCAGCGCGACCGCCAGAAGCAGGAAGCCGAATTTCGCGCCGGCCGACAGCGACGTCGCCCAGTTGCCCGGGTCCATGTAGCCGACCGCGACCAGATATCCCGGCCCCATGAAGGCGGCGAGCTTGCGCCAGAACGAACCCCGCCGCGGCGTCGCGACCGATCCGGCGCTTTCCGGCAAGGACGGGCCGGAGGCCGGCAGCCGCCACCCGCCCGCCGACACATCGGCCACGCCCACGGGCAGGCTCGCCGCGATGGCGCGGGCCTGAACTGGAATGGCTGTGCCGGTCTGGCTCATCATGCGTGAACCGAATTGGTTGCCAGGGTTGAGACGAGCGCGCGGTAACGACGGTCAGGACGCCAGCGCCCGGAAGCGGGAAGTCCGGTTTGGCCAAATCGGCTTCGGCTAAGTCGGCCTCGGCTAAGTCGGCTTCGCTAAGTCGGCTTCGCTAAGTCGGCTTCGCTAAGTCGGCTTCGCTAAGTCGGCCTCGGCTAAGTCGGCTTCGCTAAGTTGGCGTCAGCGAACACCGCTCGGACGAAGTCGGTTCGGACGAAGTCGGTTCGGACGAAGTCGGTTCGGACGAAGTCGGTTGGGGATTCCCGATCCAACAGCGCTGATGGAGAAATATACTCTGTTGCGAGTTATTGTCAATAAAATAATACAACCCACAACAAACAGAATGCAACTTAAATGCGCGCTCTGGTTGATCTCTTAATCATAAGATCGAGATTTTTAATTTAAGCAATTGAAATATCGAAATATAATTCCTCAGAAAGAGCTTTCCTTGCATCAAGCCTCACGCGTCGGCCCGCCGCGCGGCACGCAGCCGGTAGCGCGCCCGCGCGGAGTCTTTCTGGGCATGGCCCTATTCCGGGATGCGTCCGAAGCGGTTCGATTTCGGGAAGCCCCTCGGCGCAAGGCGGCCGGCGTCGGCGCGGTTGCCGCGCCATTCGGCGAGCTCGCGCCACGAGGCCGTGAATTCGCGGCCGGCCGAATCCTTCCAGCCGAGCCCCTCCTTGCCCGTGAACACCGCCACGTCGGAAAGCCCGCCGCCCTTGTAGCGTTGCAGCCTCACGCCGCGCCCGCGCGCCATTTCCGGCACCTGGTCGAGCGGGAAGATGACCATCTTGCGATTGTCGCCGATCGCGGCCACTTGATCGCCCGCGACGACGCATAGCGCGCGCGCCTCGTTCGGCGGCGCGACGTTGAGGACCTGCTTGCCCTTGCGCGTATTGGCGACGCAGTCCTCTTCCCTGACGACGAAGCCCTGCCCGTCGCGGCTCGCCACCAGGAACTTGCGCCCGCCTTTGTTCACGAACAGCGAGACGATGTCGGCGTCCTGCTCCATGTCGATGAACATGCGGATCGGCTCGCCATGGCCGCGCCCGCCGGGAAGCTTCGCCGCGTCGAGCGTATAGAAACGCCCGTTGGTCGCGAACAGCAGCAGCTTCGACGTGGTCTCGGCGTGGAACGCGAAGCCGAGCCTGTCGTCGGCCTTGAAGGCGAGATTGGAGAGGTCCTCGACCTGTCCCTTGAGCGTGCGCACCCAGCCCTTTTCCGACACCACGACCGTGATCGGCTCGCGCTCGACCAAGGCCTCCTCGATCGCGGCGAGATCGTGCTCGGGCGCCTCGGCGAAACTCGTGCGCCGCTTGCCGAGCGCGGTCTTCGGGCCAAAGGCGTCGCGCACGGCGCGGACTTCCTCGGCGACCTTCTTCCACTGTTCGGTCTCGGAGGCGAGCAGCGCCTTGAGTCCCTTGAGCTCGACGCGCAGCGCCTTGTCCTCGGCGCGAATTTCCATCTCCTCCAGCTTGCGCAGATTGCGCAGGCGCATGTTGAGGATGGCGTCGGCCTGGATGTCGGTGAGCTTGAAGGTCTTGATCAGCACCGGCTTGGGCTCGTCCTCGGTGCGGATGATCTTGATCACCTTGTCGAGGTTGAGATAGGCGACGAGAAAACCGCCGAGCACTTCCAGCCGATGCTCGATCCGCTCGCGCCGGTGCCGGGCGCGGCGGATCAGCACGTCGCGGCGATGGTCGAGCCATTCGCGCAGCGCCTCGGCGAGCCCGATCACCTTCGGCACGCGCCCCTTGACGAGCACGTTCATGTTGAACTGAACGCGGCTTTCCAGCTCGGTGAGCTTGAACAGCGATTCCATCATCAACGCGGGATCGACCGCGCGCGATTTCGGCTCGATCACGACGCGGATGTCCTCGGCCGATTCATCGCGGATGTCGGCGACCAGCGGCAGCTTGCGCTCGTTCAACAGCTCGGCGATCTTCTCGATCAGCCGCGACTTCTGCACCAGCCAGGGAATTTCGGTGACGACCACCACCCAGGTGCCGCGCGCGCCCTCCTCCTGATGCCAGCGCGCCCGCACGCGGAAACCGCCGCGCCCGCTGGTGTAGGCCTCCGCGATCGTCTCGCGTGGATCGACGATGATGCCGCCGGTCGGGAAATCCGGTCCCTTGACGTATTTCATCAACCCGGTCGACTTCGTCCCCGGCTTGTCGATGAGATGAAGCGCGGCGTCGCACAGCTCGGCGGCGTTGTGCGGCGGGATCGAGGTCGCCATGCCGACGGCGATGCCCTGCGCGCCGTTGGCGAGCAGGTTGGGGAACGCCGCCGGCAGCACCGCGGGTTCTTCGCTCTGGCCGTCGTAATTGGGGCGGAAGTCGACCGCGTCCTCGTCGATGCCGTCGATCAGCAGACGCGCGACGTCGGTCATGCGCGCCTCTGTGTAGCGATAGGCGGCGGCCGAGTCGCCGTCGATGTTGCCGAAATTGCCCTGCCCGTCGACCAGCGGATAACGCGAGGAGAAATCCTGGGCCAGCCGCACCAGCGCGTCGTAGATCGCCTGGTCGCCATGGGGATGGAACGAGCCCATCACGTCGCCGACGATCTTGGCGGATTTCTTGAACGCGCCGCCGGGGTCGAGGCGCAACAGCCGCATGCCGTAGAGGATACGGCGGTGAACCGGCTTGAGTCCGTCGCGCGCGTCCGGCAGCGCCCGATGCATGATGGTCGAGAGCGCGTAAGCGAGATACCGCTCTTCCAGCGCGTCGCGCAGCGCGACCTCGTGGATCTCGGCCGGTTCCGGGGGAATCAGTCGTTTGCCCATAAGACCCGGTTAACTGGTGGCGAATAAATGAACAAGCGATGAATGATCCAGCCATCAAGTGTTCCAATTCGTCGTGTCTAAGTGATGGCGCAAGAATGACTTGCGGCAGTCGGCGATGAGGCGCCGCCCGCGCGGGCGGGCCTTGAATCAACCGGCTGCTGGATCCCGAATGACGGAGGAATGTGAATGCGTCGTTTCATCCTCGCCGCGATCGCGGCGACGACGGTGGCCGGAGCCGGACTTCTCGCCGCCGCCCCCGCCCAGGCCCTCTCGCTGCCCGGCGCCGCCGCCCTGGCCACGACCGAAAACGGCATGGCCCACGACGTCCGCCTGGTCTGCGAGCGGACCTGGAACGGCTACAACTGGGTGCGCCGCTGCTGGCGAACCGGCCCGCGCTATTACTACGGACCGCGCCGGTTCCATCGTCCGCCGGTGCGCTTCTACTGATACGCGTCCCGCGGCGCGACATCGTCGCGCGGCGCTGGATACGGAACACGGCGTCGCGGAGAGTCGCGCTCGCGCGAGGACGGGTCGGACCAAGGTCCGGCCCGTCTTGTTTTTCACGCGGCTCGCCGATGCGGCGTGTTCGCGCGGGGCGTCCGCGCCGAACGATTCGTCACGCGATCGGATCGCGTGAGCGCATCACCGCGTCGATGAAGCTCTGGCGCGCCACCGGCTCGTTCAGGCCGCGCGGCTGGTACACGTGGCGGTTCAGAAAGAACTCGGTGAGCGCGAAGCCGTCGCGCAGATCGGTATCGGAAATTCGCGAATCCGGCCCGTCATCCGGCGGCGCCTCGCTCTCGCGCAGCAATGGCGGCAACCGCAACAGCCGGTCGCGCCACGCCTCGCCGGCCGCGCGCGACACCGCCCGGCCCGACTTCGGCGACACATAGACGAGGTCCTCGCCCACCCCCGTCGCGGCGCAGCGGTCGAGTTCGAGGCCGAAGCCGAGTTCGGCGAGCAGCATCGTCTCGAAGCGGATGACGGCGGCGGCCGCCTCGCGCGGGTCGTTGAGATGATCGAGAATGGCCTCCATCATTTGATAGATCGCCTCGTGCGGGTCGCGTTCGGGCAGGAGCCGCGCGAGCCCGGCCAGATGGGTCGCCGCGAACAGCGCGTGCGGCAGCGCGAGCAGCATGGAGGCCCGCGGCACCAGCCCTTCGACGACGAAATTGCCGAGGTGCTCGTCGAGCCGCGCCCGCCACACCGCGCGCAGCGAATTGCCCGGCTGCAGGACGGGACGC
This sequence comes from Xanthobacteraceae bacterium, assembly GCA_041918675.1. Taxonomy (GTDB): domain Bacteria; phylum Pseudomonadota; class Alphaproteobacteria; order Rhizobiales; family Xanthobacteraceae; genus SCUB01. The sequence continues at coordinate 105,048 of JAYRVF010000001.1, read as the reverse complement.
AGCCGCGTCCCCGCGCCGCCGCGCACGAGGCCGAGATGGCGGCCATGCGCGCGCGTCAGCAATTCGACAATGGCGTTGGCCTCGCCGTGACGGCGAACGCCGAGAACGATGCCTTCGTCGGTCCATTCCATCGCCGGTTCGTCCCTCGCGCGTTCACGCGCGCGTCCCTTCGCGGACGGTCAAGCGCCCATCCCCTCGCCCCGCCCCGGCGGAATCGGAGAGGTGTCGCGCGCATTGTCGGCCCGCTTGCCTTGCCCGGCAACGGCGGGGCGCGCCCGGCCGCGCGCTATTCGCGGGGAAATTCCAGGCCCATCTCGCGATAGCGTTCGGGATCGTCGCCCCAGCCCTCGCGCACCTTGACGAACAGGAAGAGATGCACCGGCGCGCCGACGATCTCGGCGAGTTCGGCGCGCGCCGCGGCACCGATCGCCTTGATCGTCTGGCCGCCCTTGCCGAGCACGATCTTGCGCTGGCTTTCGCGCTCGACATAGATCGTCTGCTCGATGCGCGCCGCGCCGCCCTTCATCTCCTTCCAGCTCTCGGTTTCGACCGTCGACTGATAGGGCAGCTCCTGATGCAGCGCGTTGTAGATCTTCTCGCGCGTGATCTCGGCGGCGAGATGGCGCATCGGCACGTCCGACATCTGGTCGGCCGGGTAGAGGAACGGGCCGGGCGGCAGCATCCGCGCCAGCGCGCGGCGCAGGTCGGCGACGCCGTCGCCGGTCAGCGCCGAGACCATGAAGGTTTCGGCGAAGGCGACGCGCTCGTTCGCGGCCTTGGCGAGCGCGAGCAGGCTGTCGCGTTGAACGAGATCGACCTTGTTCAGGATGAGCAGCTTGGGCCGCGCGACGCCGGAAAGGCGCGCGAGGATGGCGTCGGCCTCCTCGTCGATCCCCTTGCGCGCGTCGAGCAGCACGCAGACGATGTCGGCGTCGTGCGCCCCGCTCCAGGCGGTGGCGACCATGGCGCGGTCGAGCCGGCGACGCGGCGCGAAGATGCCGGGCGTGTCGACCAGAATGATCTGGGCGTCGTCCTCGATCACGAGCCCGCGAATGAGCGCGCGCGTGGTCTGCACCTTGCGCGAGACGATCGTCACCTTCGAGCCGACCAACGCGTTGACCAGCGTCGACTTGCCGGCGTTGGGCGCGCCGATCAGCGCGACGAAGCCGCAGCGCGTGGCGGGGGGGCCGGTGTCGCGCGGCGCCTCAGACATCGGCCGAAGGGCCCGTCACCCCCTCGCGTTCGAGCATCGCCTTGGCGGCGGCTTTCTCCGCGGCGCGCTTGCTGCCGCCGTCGCCGTCGGCCGGCGCCAGGCCCGGGAGTTCGACCGCGACGCGAAAGCGCGGATTGTGATGCGGGCCGCTGCGGTCGATCTCGCGATAGACCGGCGTCGGCAGGCCCCGCCCCTGGGCCCATTCCTGCAGCACCGTCTTGGGATCGCGCAAGGCGCGCATCGGCCGGCGCAGGCGCGGCCCCCAAAGCCGCCCGACCACGTCGGCGGCCGCGCCATGCCCGCCGTCGAGATAGATCGCGCCGATCACCGCCTCGCACACGTCGCCGAGAATCGCGCGGCGCAGGCGCTCGTCCGCCCCCGCGCCGACACCGCCGACCTTGACCGCCGCGTCGAGCCCGATCGAACTCGCGACATCGGCGCAGGTCTCCTTGCGCACGAGGTCGGCCAGGCGCTTGGACAATTCGCCCTCGTCGGCCTCGGGAAAGGCGCGATAGAGCATGTCGGAGACGATCAGGCCGAGCACGTGGTCGCCGAGGAATTCGAGACGCTGATAGCTGTCGGCGCGACGCGAGGTCGCCTTTAGCGACGACACGTGCGTCAGCGCGTTGATCAACAGCGTTTCGTCGGTGAAGACGTAGCCGAGGTTGCGCTCCGCCAGGCGCGGATCGGCGGGCGCGGCGGCGGCCTTGGGCTTGCGCGTCATCTCACGATCGTCATCTGACGATGGAAAACAGCCTGCCCCAGCGCACCGCGAGCGGCCAGCGCCACACCTGCCAGGCCTGTTCGCCCTCGGCGATGGAGAAGAAGATGAGCTGGGCGCGACCGATCAGATTATCGAGCGGCACGTAGCCGACGGCCGGCAACACGCGGCTGTCGGTCGAATTGTCGCGGTTGTCGCCCATCATGAAGAGATGCCCGGCGGGAACGGTGTAGACCGGAGTGTTGTCGTAGAAGCCATTGTCGACGCAATCGAGCGTGAAATAGCTCACCCCGTTCGGCAGCGTCTCGCGCCACCGCTTCACCCTGGCGATGGCCTCCGATCCGCACGGATCCTCGCCGATGAAATCTTCCACCCGCTCACGCTTGACCGGCTGTTCGTTGATGTGGAGCAGGCCGTCCCGCATCTGGATGCGGTCGCCGGGCAGGCCGATCACGCGCTTGATGTAATCGGTGGTGTCGTCCTTGGGCAGGCGGAACACCGCGATGTCGCCGCGCTCGGGCACGGCGCCCCAGATCCGGCCGCCGAACAGGTTGGGCGAAAACGGAATCGAATAGCGGCTGTAGCCGTAGGAGAATTTCGACACGAACAGATAGTCGCCGACGAGCAGCGTCCCCTTCATCGATCCGGACGGGATGTTGAAGGGCTGGAACAGAAAGGTGCGGATGACCATGGCGATGATGAGCGCATGAACGATGACCTTGAGCGTTTCGGCGAAGCCGCTCTCGTGCTTGGTCCCTGATGTCGTGCTCATCGCTGATGCGGCCTCGTCTCGCGCGGCGTCGGGCATGGGACGACACCGGGCATCGTGAAAGTTCCTGTCGAGGATCGAAGGGCGGGGCCCAAGGCCCATGCGCCGCGCTTCTTACCCCATGATCCGGCAAAGGGAAATCGCCATCGGCACCCGCGTGGCGCGGAGCGCGGGCCCCCTCTCCGGCACGGGCCTAATTTCCGCCTTTTTCGGCCGAACATGCCGCCGGCACGCGCGGCAAAGGCCGATCCACCGAAAGAAACGGACGATCGCGGCGTTTTCGGACCCCCGCCCTCGCCCGCGGTAAAACGCGCGGCCCCCGGCTTCCGGTTACCTCCCGCCGAGCGGCGCGACAGCCGAAATGATGACAAAGGCCTGAGCGATCGGCCAATCGTCGGTGATCGTCAGGTCGATCCGCGCCTCGAACCCTTCGGGTGTCAGCTCCCGCAGCCGCGCCAGCGCCCCGCCGGTGAGCTCAACGGTCGGCCGCCCGCCGGTGAGGTTGACGACGCCCATGTCGCGCCACCAGACGCCCCGGCGTAAGCCGGTGCCGAGCGCCTTGGAGCAGGCCTCCTTGGCGGCGAAACGCTTGGCATAGGTCGCGACCCTGACCTCGGGCCGCGAGGCGCGGCGCTCCGCGCGCGCGCGCTCGGTGTCGGTGAAAATGCGCGCCAGGAATCGCTCGCCATGGCGTTCCATCACCCGCGCGACGCGGCGGATATCGATGATGTCGGAGCCGATTCCGAGAATCATGAGGCGGCCTTCCGGCCCCGCTCCATCGCCGCCCGCATCTGGCGGACGGTTTCCGCGAGCCCCACGAACAGCGCCTCGCCCATCATGTAGTGGCCGATATTGAGCTCGACGATCTGCGGCAGGGAGGAAATCTTCTCCGCCGTCGCGTAGTCGAGGCCATGGCCGGCGTGAACCTCAAGGCCGGCGGCGCGCGCATGGGCCGCGCCCTCCACGATCCTGCGCCATTCGGCCGCGGCAACCTCGGCCCGCCGGTGGACGACGGCCTCGCACCACGCGCCGGTATGGATTTCGATCGCCGGCGCCTTGACCGCGACGGCCGCGTCGATCTGTCGCCGGTCGGCGGAGATGAACAGCGACGCCCGCGTCCCCGCCTCGGTCAACGTCGCGGTCACGCGCGCGATCGCCTCGCGCTGGCCGATCACGTCGAGCCCGCCCTCGGTCGTCAATTCCTCGCGCCGCTCGGGAACGAGGCAGGCCGCGTGCGGCCGCAGCGCCGAGGCGATGCGCGCCATTTCCTCGGTCGCCGCCATCTCGAAATTGAGCGGGACGGAGATCGTCGCCTTCAGCCGCTCCATATCGCCGTCGCGGATGTGGCGCCGGTCCTCGCGCAGATGCGCGGTGATGCCGTCGGCGCCCGCCTCGATCGCGGCGAGGGCGGCGCGCACGGGATCGGGATGCGTCCCGCCGCGGGCGTTGCGCAGCGTGGCGACGTGATCGATGTTGACGCCGAGGCGTATCGGAGCGGGGGATGGCATCGCCGAACCTGACTGTCGAGATCACCGTCGCGACCGGCCGCGACGGAGGCGTGAAGGTAGCGCCTATCCGTTGACCCGTTCAACCCGGGCGACGACGGGTTTGGCCCGCAACTGCGCGATGATGGCGTTGAGGTGCTTGAGGTCGTAGACCTCCAGATCGATCATCAGTTCGGTGAAGTCGGCCGCCTTTCGCATCATGCGGATATTGTCGATGTTGCCGTCGTGCTGGGCGATGACGGCGGCGACCTGCGCCAGACTGCCCGGCTCGTTGACCTGCTGGATCACCAGGCGCGCGGGAAAGCGCTGCGCCGTGGTTTCGTCGATGTCCCAGCGCACGTCGAGCCAGCGCAGCGGCTCGTCCTCGAAATCCTTCAGCGCCGGCGACTGGATCGGATAGATGGTGATGCCCTCGCCCGGCGTGACGATGCCGACGATGCGGTCGCCCGGCACGGCGCCGCCGTTCGGCGCGAAGCGGACCGGCAGGTCGCTGTTGGTGCCACGAATGGGAATGGCGGCGTCCGAGGAGACCTGCGGGGTCTTGAACATCAGCGAGCGGCCCTTTTTCAGGCCGAACCAGCCGGTCTCGATCCCTTTGACCGAGCCCTGCTGCGCGCGTTCCTCGCGGTAATCGGGATACATCGCCCGCGCGACGTCGGAGGCCTTGATCTCGGAACGGCCTACCGCGGCGAACACCTCCTCGATCGAGGCGCGCGCCAGGCGCGGCAGCGCTCCCTTGAGCACCTCGTCGCTGAATTCCATTTTGGCGCGCTCGAACAACCGCTCGACGATGCGCCGCCCGAGCCCCGCATATTGATCGCGGATGGCGGTGCGGGTGGCCCGGCGAATCGCCGCGCGCGCCTTGCCGGTGACCGCGAGCGATTCCCAGGCCGCCGGCGGCGCCGATTGGGCGCGCGAGGTCATGACCTCGACCTGGTCGCCGTTCTGCAATTCGGAGGCCAGCGGCGCGAACTTGCCGTTGATCTTGCAGCCGACCGCGCTGTTGCCGACATCGGTGTGAACGGCATAGGCGAAGTCGATGGCGTTGGCCCGGCGCGGCAGCGCGATCAGCTTGCCCTTGGGCGTGAAGCAGAACACCTGATCGTGGAACAGCTCAAGCTTGGTGTGTTCGAGGAACTCCTCCGGGTTCGACCCTTCCGCCAGCACCTCGATCGTGCGCCGCAGCCAAGCATAGGCCTTCGATTCCTGCTTGAGCAGTTCGGTCGGCGACTGGACGCGGTCCTTGTAGAGCGCGTGCGCGGCGATGCCGTATTCGGCGATCTGGTCCATCTCCTCGGTGCGGATCTGAAGCTCGACGCGCTGCTTGCCCGGACCGATCACGGTGGTGTGCAGCGAGCGGTAATCGTTCTGCTTCGGCGTCGAGATGTAGTCCTTGAAGCGTCCCGGCACCACCGGCCAGGTCGTGTGCACCACGCCGAGCGCGCGATAGCATTCCTCGACCGTGCGCACGACGATGCGGAAACCGAAAATATCGGAGAGCTGCTCGAAGCCGATCGACTTGCGCTCCATCTTGTTCCAGATCGAATAGGCGCGCTTGCGCCGCCCGCGCACATTGGCGACGATGCCGTTGCCGGCGAGATTGGCGGTGAGCTGGGACTCGATCTCCGCGATCAGGTTGCGGTTGCGCTCGGCGATCGACATCAGCCGGCTGAGGACGACGTTGAACGCTTCCGGGTTGAGTTCGCGGAAGGCCAGGTTCTCCAGCTCCTCGCGCATCTCGTGCATGCCCATGCGGCCGGCAAGCGGCGCGTAGATGTCGAGCGTCTCCTCGGCGATGCGCCGGCGCGAGGCCGAGGGCACGAATTCGAGCGTGCGCATGTTGTGCAGCCGGTCGGCGAGCTTGACCAGGAGCACGCGCACGTCGGCGGCGATGGCGAGCAGCAGCTTGCGCAGATTTTCGGCCTGCTTGGCCTCGCGCGAGACCAGGTCGAGCTTGCTCAGCTTGGTCAGGCCCTCGACCAGCGCGCCGATGTCGGCGCCGAAGAGCTGATCGATTTCGGCGCGGGTGGCGTGGGTATCTTCGATGGTGTCGTGGAGAAGCGCGGCCGCGATGGTGGCGTCGTCGAGCTTGAGGTCGGTCAGAATCGCGGCGACCTCAAGCGGATGCGAGAAATACGGATCGCCCGAGGCGCGCGTCTGCTCGCCATGGGCCATCATGGCGTAGACATAGGCCCGGTTGAGCAGACCCTCGTCGGTCGCCGGGTTATAGGCCCTGACCTTCTCGACGAGATCGTATTGGCGGATCATCCCCGAACGCGCCGGCCGCGCCTTTTGCGTGTCGCCCGGAGATACCGGCGGCGCGACAACCTCGGCCGGCATGGCCACGACCGGATCGGCGGGCGCGGCGACGCCGGCACCGGCCGATGCCTCGAATTGCTGGGTCTTTCGACGCCAATAGACCATTCGGCAATGTCCGCTCGCGCGGGCGCCAGGCCCCACGCCTTCCATGCTCAACATATCATGTGAAATCCCGGATTCCGCAATCGGTTCACGGGCATGGTGAAAAAAGAAGGTCCGGCGCGGCGGCCGGACCTGATCCTTCGGATTTGAAGCTTTTTCCGGCCGACCATCGGTTCGGCGGGCGCGGGCCCTATCGCCGAGCTTGGAAGCCAAGCCGGAGGCCGGCTTGGGCGGCGAATTGGGGCCAGGAATTTGGCCGGGAAATCGGACCGAGAGCTTGGACCGAGAGCTCGGATCGGGAGCTTGGACCAGTCCCGGGAATACGCCGGCGGCCGGCCGCGCCCGGTCTTCCGCGTCCTATTCGTCTTCCTCGGGCTGCTCTTCCGGCGGGGTGAGCCCTTCGAGGCCACGAAGCAGCTCTTCCTCGGTCATGCGCTCGGCCGCGACTTCCGTATCGTCGGCGTCGACCGTCCCGCCGCCCGCGCCGATCAGCGGGACCGCTTCCGGCTCCGGCTCGTCGACCTCGACGTATTTCTGCAGCGAATGGACCAGTTCCTCGCGCAGGTCTTCCGGCGCGATGGTAACATCAGCGATTTCACGCAAAGCAACGACCGGGTTCTTGTCATTGTCCCGATCGACGGTTATCGGCGAACCGGAGGAGATCATCCGGGCGCGATGCGCCGCCAGCAGCACCAGGTCGAAGCGGTTGTCGACCTTGTCGATGCAGTCCTCAACCGTGACGCGAGCCATCGGCTGTCACTCCTAATTGATTGGTGGGAAACGGAATAGAACAGGTACGTATATTCCGGCGGCCTATTTCGCAAGCATAAAACGTCGATCGAGAGTGACACGATGTCACCAAACAACCCTGATTGAATGAGTTCGGCCGGAGGCGATAATGATCAAATCGCACCCGAACACGCCGGCGAAGCAACGCATGACGGATAGTCGGTAGGAATACTGAACAATCGGAAAGATTTCGTCATTTTTTATTGCAATGGAAATCCGAAGACGTAATAAGTGCGCGATTGACCTGTGATTTTGAATTTTGCGCTTTGTCCAACTCGTTATCAGAGAAAAACGCCAAAAAGGGACGAGCTATGACTCCATCGTCGAACAAAATGGCATTATTCATCGACGGCGCGAATCTCTACGCCACCGCCAAGACGCTCGGATTCGATATTGATTACAAGCGGCTGCTGCGTGAATTCCACAGCCGCGGCTCGCTTCTGCGGGCCTTCTATTACACCGCGATCATCGAGGACCAGGAATACTCGTCGATTCGGCCGCTGATCGACTGGCTCGACTACAACGGCTACACCGTCGTCACCAAGGCGACCAAGGAATTCGTCGACCAGATGGGCCGCCGCAAGGTCAAGGGCAACATGGATATCGAGCTCGCCGTCGACGCCATGGAACTCGCGCCCAGCATCGATCAGATGGTGCTGTTTTCGGGCGACGGCGACTTCCGCTCGCTGGTCGAGGCCGTTCAGCGCCGCGGCGTGCGCGTCACGGTCGTCTCCACGATCTCCACGCAGCCGCCGATGGTGGCCGACGAATTGCGCCGCCAGGCCGACGTCTTTATTGACTTGAGCGAGTTGCAGTCGAAGATCGGGCGCGATCCGGCCGAGCGGGCCGAGCGCGTGAACCGCGACATTCGCGGGACGCCGCAGTTCCTCCAGCGCGGCGTGGCGAGCCGCGGCGATGAAGAAGAATTCGAGGACCGATAACAAGGAATCGAAGCCGCGCGTGTCGCCTCCGGCGGAGGCGGAGCCCGCCTTCGATTGCGCCCTCTGTCCGCGCCTCGTCGCATTCCGGGAAAAATCCCGAGCCCGCGAGCCGGCGTGGTTCAACGCGCCGGTTCCCTCCTTCGGCGCGCGCGCGGCGCGCCTGCTCATCGTCGGCCTCGCCCCCGGACTTCAGGGCGCCAACCGCACCGGCCGGCCCTTCACCGGCGACTACGCCGGCGATCTTCTCTACGGCACGCTCCTCGATTTCGGCTTCGCCAGCGGACGCTACGCGGCGCACCCCGACGACGGACTGGCCCTCATCGATTGCCGCATCACCAACGCGGTTCGCTGCGTGCCGCCGGAGAACAAGCCGCTGCCCGCGGAGATCGCGACTTGCCGGGACTTTCTCGGCGCGACGCTCGATGAGATGACCGGCCTGCGCGCGATCGTCGCGCTCGGCCGCATCGCTCATGATTCGACGCTCAAGGCGCTGAAGCTGCGCGCGGCCGAGGCCCCCTTCGGCCATGGCGCCACGCACGAGGCGGGCGGCTTGCGCCTCTTCGACAGCTATCACTGCTCGCGCTACAACACCAATACCGGCCGGCTGACGCCGGAAATGTTCCGCGCCGTTTTCGCCGCCGTACGGCGGACGCTCGATCGTTCATGACGCGGCATTCGGACGCGACGGCGGCACTCACATTCTCGGGGTTTCGCTAGCCCCTCGCCCGCAACAGGCGCCCCTTTTCACGATTCCAGTCGCGCTTCTTCTCGGTCTCGCGCTTGTCGTGCAGCTTCTTGCCCTTGGCGAGCGCGAGCTCGACCTTCGCCCGCCCCCGCGCGTTGAAATAGAGCTTGAGCGGGATCAGCGTCATGCCCTCGCGCTCGACCGCGCCGATCAATTTGTTGATCTGGCGCTTGTGCAGCAGCAGCTTGCGCGGCCGCTTCGGCGTGTGGTTGAAGCGATTGGCTTGGAGATATTCGGGGATATTGGCGTTGACCAGCCAGATCTCGCCGTCGCGCGCGTCGGCGTAGGATTCGGCGATCGTCGCCTTGCCGGTGCGCAGCGACTTGACCTCGGTGCCGGATAGCGAAATGCCCGCCTCCACCGTGTCCATGATGGCGTAGTTGAAGCGCGCCTTGCGGTTGTCGGCGATCAGCTTGAACGCGGGCTCCTTCTTTTCCGCCATGGTCCCGCAATTCCCAAAGAAGTGACGTGCCGGGACAGGACGCCCCGGCGTATCCAACATGGCGTCTCGCGCCTATTTTTTCAACAGATCGCGGATCTCGGTCAGGAGTTCCTGATCCCGCGTCGGCGCGGCCGGCGTCGCGGCCTCCTTGCGCTTGAGCCTGCTCAACACCCGAACGGCGAAGAACAGCGCCAGGGCGATGATCGCGAAGTTGATCACCACGGTCAGGAAGTTGCCCCAGGCGAGCACCGCGCCCTGTTTGCGCGCGTCGGCGAGCGAGGTCGCGGACACCTTGCCCGACAGCGCGGTGAAGTAGTTCGAGAAATCGAGACCGCCGGTGATCGCGCCGAACACCGGCATGACGATGTCGCCGACCATCGATTGCACGATGGCGCCGAACGCCGCGCCGATGATGACGCCGACCGCCAGATCGATGACGTTGCCCTTCAGGGCGAAATCCTTGAAGTCCTGAAGCATGGGTCCCTCTCCGCTTCCCGCGCCGGCCACGCGCGCGTGTGATCGCGCCGGCGGACTCGCCGCGCCGGCGAGGATGTCATCGCCCGCGTGTCAGTTCAACAAGCCGGCGTGCACCATCGCCGCCCTGACCACCGACTTGCTTGATTCCGACAGCGGAACCATCGGCAGCCGCACCGTCGCCTCGCACTTGCCGAGCAGCGACAGCGCGTATTTCACCGGCGACGGATTGGTCTCGACGAACAGGTTGACGTGCAGCGGCAACAGCTTGTCGTTGAGCGCGAGCGCCGTCTTGTAGTCGCCGGCCAGGCACGCCTTCTGGAATTCCGAGCACAGCCGCGGCGCGACGTTCGAGGTCACCGAGATGCAGCCGTGCCCGCCATGGGCGCTGACGCCGAGCGCGGTGGAGTCCTCGCCCGAGAGCTGGTTGAAATCCGGCCCGAGCGCGGCGCGCTGCTGAGATATCCGCGTGACGCTGGCGGTCGCGTCCTTGACGCCGGTGATGTTGCGCAGCTCGAACAGGCGCTTCATCGTCTCGACCGACATGTCGATCACCGAGCGCGAGGGAATGTTGTAGATGATGATCGGAATGCCGATCGCGTCGTTGATCGCCTTGTAGTGCTGGTAGAGCCCTTCCTGCGTCGGCTTGTTGTAATAGGGCGTCACAACGAGCACGCCGCTGGCCCCGGCCTTCTCGGCGTGGCGCGACAGTTCGATCGCCTCCTGCGTCGAATTCGATCCGGTCCCGGCGATGACGGGCACGCGGCCCTTGGCCTCGGCGACGCACCACTCCACGACGCGGCGATGCTCGTCATGGCTGAGCGTCGGGGACTCGCCGGTCGTGCCGACGGGGACGAGGCCGTGCGTGCCTTCCGCGATCTGCCAGTTCACCAGCGCGCGGAACGCGGCCTCGTCGACGGAGCCGTTTTTGAATGGCGTCGCCAGTGCCGTGAAGGAACCGCGAAAATTCGACTTGGCCGCCATGATCCGTCTCCGAAGCGAGATTTGCCGCGCGACGTGCGTCGTCTTGCGCGTGCCACTAGATAACGGGTTCGTCCGGCGGAAGAAAGCCCGGCGTGCGGCGGGCGTTTCCGTTTTCGGGCGAAGCGCGATAGCCTCGATTTGGCCGCGCTTCGGGTACAGGATGGGTCGGCGCCTGGGCATTATTCTTTAATCTTTTCAAATAGATACCTTGCCGCATCAGCCCCGCTGATTCGGGAACGATCAAGACCCGTCGCCGCGCGCGACGGCATGCGGATCAAGTCGCGGAGATGAAGGCGCGGGAACGAATGGCCGGTTCGAGAGCGAAAGCGACGATCATTGCGAACCTTGTCGCGCTGTGCCTCGGCGTGCCGAGTCTCGGCGCGCTGAATCTTGGCGCGCCGGTTCTTGGCGTGTTGAGCTTTGGCGCGCTCGTCGCCATCGGCCGCGAGGCGCGTGCCGTGCCGCTGCCCAAGCCGCGACCGATTCCCCGCGAGGGCGCGACCCCCGCCGCCAAGCCGGCACCCGCGGAATCCGCCGCCGCGCCAAGGTCCGCGCCGAGCGCGGCGCCCCCCGCGTCGCGAAAATCCACGCGCGCGCCCTCCGCGCCGCTTGCCGCCGCCGCGACGACGTCGACGCCGCAAGCCGATGTCTCCGCGCTCGAACAGATCATCGAACATGTTCGCGCTCGCCGCGCGGACGCCGCGACCGCGGCCGCCGGCGCGCTGACCGATCCGCTCGCGCGCAAGCTCGCCGAATGGATCATCCTGCGCGCCGACAACAATGGCGCGACGACCGAACGCTACCGCGCTTTCGTCGCCGCCAATCCGAGCTGGCCTTCGCTCGGCCTGCTGCGCCGTCGCGGCGAGGCGAGCCTGTGGGACGACAAGCGCGACGACGCCGCGGTTGCGGCCTGGTTCGCCGCCGAAACGCCGCTCTCGGCCAAGGGCAAATTCGTGCTCGCCCGCGTCCTCATCGCGCGCGGCGACCGCGCCGGCGCGCAGCGTCTCGTCCGCGACGCCTGGCGCAACGACGAAATGTCCGAAGGCGTTGAGAACGCCGCGCTCGAACAGTTCGGCGCGCTGATCACCGCGGCCGATCACAAGGCGCGCATGGACATGTTCCTCTACAAGGAGGAAACCGGTCCGGCGCTGCGCGCGGCCCGGCGCGTCGGCGGCGCGGCGCTGGCGATCGGCCGCGCCCGCGCCGCGGTGATCGACAAGGCCGGCAACGCCAAGGCGCTGCTCGACGCGGTGCCGGCCGAGGCGCGCGACGACGCCGGTTACATCTTCTCGCGCGCCCAATGGCTGCGCCGCAACGACAAGAACGCCGAGGCCGCGCAGATGATGCAGCACGCCCCGCGCGATCCGGCCCGTCAGATCAATCTCGACGAATGGTGGGTCGAGCGGCGCGTGCTCGCGCGCAAGCTGCTCGACGAGGGCAACGCGCGCGCCGCCTATGCGGTCGCCCGCGACGCGCTGCCGCCCACGCGCGGCATCTACAAGACCGAGCACGAGTTCACCGCCGGCTGGATCGCGCTGCGCTTTCTCAACGATCCGGCGACCGCCGCGCGGCACTTCGCCAACATCGGCGTCGACACCGAAAACCCGACGGCGAAGGCGCGCGGCGGATATTGGCAGGGCCGCGCAGCCGAGGCGATGGGGCGCACGCAGGAGGCGCAGGCCGCCTATCAGGCCGCCGCCGCGCATTCGACGAGCTATTACGGCCAGCTCGCGCGCGCGCGGCTCGGCCTGCCGCAACTCGCCTTGCGCGGCGCGCCGGCCCAGCGCGGCGGGGCCGAGCGGCTCGAAATCGTGCGCGCGGTCGAACTGCTCTACGCGCTGGAGGAAAAGGAGCTGGTGGTTCCGATCTTCGCCGAGCTCGGCGAACGCGCCGACAACGCCGACGCGCTCGCCGCCCTCGCCGAACTCGCGGCGCGCAACGGCGACGCGCGCGGACAATTGATCGTCGGCAAGGGCGCGCTCAACCACGGCCTGCCCTTCGACCATCACGCCTATCCGGTGAGCGGCATCCCGCAATTCCAGACGATCGGGCCGGCGGTCGACAAGAGCATCGTCTACGCCATCGCGCGGCAGGAGAGCGCGTTCAACCCGACGGTCGTCTCCAGCGCCAAAGCGATGGGGCTGATGCAGGTCACCGCCGGCGCCGGGCGTCAGGTCGCCAAGAAATTCGGCGTCGGCTTCGACGCCAAGCGGCTGCTCAGCGATCCGGCCTACAATGTCAGCTTCGGCGCGGCCGAGCTCGGCGAGCTGATCGAGAATTATCGCGGCTCCTACATTCTGACCTTCGCCGCCTACAATGCCGGGCGCGGGCGCATCCGCCAGTGGCTCGCGCAATACGGCGATCCGCGCGAGGCCAATGTCGACGCGATCGACTGGGTCGAGCGCATTCCGTTCTCCGAGACGCGCAATTACGTGCAGCGCATTCTCGAAAACCTTCAGGTCTATCGCGCCCGCTTCGGCGGCGGATCGAAGCTGATGATCGAGGCCGACCTCAAGCGCGGCGCCGGCGCGCCGGAAAACTGAGAAGACCGTTGCCATGACCGCCGCCACCTTCCGCGACGAATTCATCACCAGCGCCGACGGCTTGCGGCTGCGCGCGCGCGACTACAACCGCGGCGCGGCCGCGCGGCCCGCGATCATCTGCCTTGCCGGGCTGACGCGAACGGTCGAGGATTTCGACGTGCTCGCCCCCGCCCTCGCGCATGGGCGCGAAGGCGGACGCCGCGTGGTCGCGATCGACTCGCGCGGGCGCGGCCTGTCGCAAAAGGATCCGAAGCCGGAGAACTACACGGTGCCGGTGGAAGCGGCCGACGTGCTCACCGTCGCCGCCGCGCTCGGCGTCGATCGCGCGATCATCGTCGGCACCTCGCGCGGCGGATTGATCGCGATGACGCTCGCCGCCATGCGGCCTGAGTTCCTCGCGGGCGTCGTCTTCAACGATGTCGGTCCGGTGCTCGACATGGCCGGCATCACGCGCATCAAGGGCTACGCCGGCAAGATCACGCGGCCGACGAGTTGGGAGGAAGCCGCGCGCAATCACAGGGCGCTGTTCGGCCAGGACTTCCCCAAGCTGACGGACGCCGACTGGATGGCCTGGGCAAGGCGCGCCTGGAAGGTCGAGGACGGACGCTTCGTCGGCACCTGCGATCCGCGCGTCGCCGACGGCTTCGCCGCGATCGACGCGGACAATCCGCCACCCGCGCTGTGGCCGCTTTACGACGCGCTCCAAGGCGTGCCGCTGATGGTGGTGCGCGGCGCGCTGTCGGACCTGCTCTCGCCCGCGACGGTCGCGGAAATGGCCGCGCGGCGGCCGGATCTTGAAATCGTCGAGGTGCCCGACCAGGGCCACGCGCCGCTGCTGGAGGACGCGCCGACCATCGCGCGGATCGCGGCGTTCGCGGAAGCGTGCGCGGGAATCAAAACGCTTTCGCCAGTCCCGCCTGCCTGAGAACGGCATTCGCCGTGTGCCGTGACTTGATTGCGTTATCGACGGGAAAGCGGCGTCCCGTTACCGGGCTTTGCCAGATTTCGTGATCGCGCCCCGTCCCTGCCGCACGAAGAAGCATCCGGCCTTGCTCAACAGTTCCTTTAAGCGGGGCGTCAGATTGTTCATGCGGCGCGGCCGCGCACCCAGACCCGGCTTTCACGATGCGCGACGACCTCGACAGGGATCTCGACTTCCGGACCGGAGCCGTCGATCAGATCCTGAAGGAGACCGGGAGGCCTGGCTTCCAGGACTTCAAGGGTGGGCGCTTCGGCGACGAGCGGGATGTCGTCGCTTGTGGCCACCCACACCGACGCCTCATTGTCCCATTCAGCCTCGATACGGATGACCTGCACGGGGGCCTCCTGCCAACTTCGGACAACTTAACCCTGCGTTGGAAGTATGTGGCAACCGCGCGGGTTGAGAACAAGTAAAAGCGGCGCGCCCCCACCCCAACCCTCCCCCGCATGCGGGGGAGGGCAAAGGAGGGGGCGGGGGAGAGGTGAAGGAAGCACGCCAAAACAAAACCCCCGGCGGTTGCCCGCCGGGGGTTCCGTGTACCTTTGTCCCAGGTAGCGTGATCAGGCGATCACGCAGCCCTTATCACGGGACGAAGTTGTACTGAGCGCGGAAGCGGAAGCTCCACTCGCTCTGGTCGGCGATGTTCCAAGAACCATTCGCATAACCCGCCGACGACGTAGCCGGTAAAACCGCCGCGAGCGTGTAGGTACCACCCTGGTTGGCGCTACGCAGATAGTGGTAGGCCACTTCGGCGCCCAGGCTGAGCTGCTTGCTGACCGCCCACTCGGTGCGCGAGCCGACGACCCAGGTCGACCAGTCGTTGTTCACCACCAAGCCGTTGAGCTGGGCGCCGATCGCGCCGTAGTCAACCGCGAGGTAGTTCACCCACAGGCTGGTCTTGAGGTCCGGACGCCAGAAGTGCTCGAGGGCCGCCGCAATGCTCCACGCAGTGGTCAAAGTGATCGTGCCAGCCGTATTGTCCGTCGCATCGGACACGATGCCATAGCCCATCGTGCCGTTGTTCGGGTTGAAGCTGAACGAGTTATAGGTACCACCGATGTACGACGCATAACGGAGCGCACCAACCGAGTAGACGCCCTGGAGGGCGATGCTGTCACCCGCGCCGAGCGACGGCAGGTTGACCTTCACGCCGGCGCCGACCGCCCAACCGATGCGGTCGACCGAGCCGCTGCCGAACACGCCGGTATTGTAGCCGTTGCTGACGTCATGCAGGGCGCCCATGACCTGAGCGGAACCCCAAGCCTGGTCGACGCGCAGGTTGCCGACCACGTCCGGGAAGCGGATCGCGCTCTGGTTCGAGGCGAGCAGCGCCGGGATGGACGCCGCAACGCCGCTGCCGCTGGTAACCGAGGTCGTGATCGTCGAACGACGCGGCTCTTCGAGAGAGACCGTCGCCGACAAGCCGCCACCGAACTGAGCGGTGTAGGCCATCACGCGCCAACCGGTCGCAGCCGTCTCGTTGGCGAGACCATAGGTGTACTGGTAGGCGGAATAGCCGTAGAAATCGAAGAACGACGTCGCCTGACCGAGGGTGAAGCCCGCCCACTGGATGAAGCCGCGGAACAGATACGGCGAACCAGTGATCGAGTTCGGCCAATCGGAGTTGCTGCCGATCGTCATATAGGCGCGGGCGGTGCCGTACGCCGTCTGCGAACGGGCGTCGAACGAAGCGTAGTACAGCGAACGCTGCACCCACGGATTGTCATTGACGCGGTTGTTCCAGCCCGAGGCGAACGGGCCGGCCGTCAGCGACGAACCGCCGTTGTAGCCGACGTCCGCACGGACGTGACCGCCGACCTTCAAGCAGATGTCGGTGCCCGGAATGTAATAGAAACCGGCACCGTACAGGGAGCAAACCTTCACGTACTCGACCGCTTTGGCCTTGACGGGAAGATCGGCGGCCTGCGCTCCGGCGATCGCGACGAGACCCGCCGCCGAACCCAGGAGAAGGCTCTTAACCATCTTCATGTAAACCTCCAAGAAGTTGCTGTTGGGAGGGTTCCGGCTCCGCCGAGTGCGGTCTCGCACCCAAGGAAGGTTCCCTTTAGTCCCCGGAAACCGCCCGTTCACCGATCGAGGTTCGAAAACATCGTTTGGTAAAAAGACGGGACGACCTTGGGAATGCCCCCCTCCGTCGCACTCGGGAAAATGACCGATGCCGTTTGCACAGGCAATCACGGAAGCACTCCGCAAGGCCCTTGGAAGCGCGTTTTTGGACAACTGTGGCAGAAAAACAACGTGCATTGCCGGGCCTTCGGCGCGGTCTAATGTATTGAAACTATTAGAATAACGGAGACCAACGGTATTTCTTCCCACTTGACCGCTCCGCGCGCCCGCAAGGGCGCGGCGCGTCTTCCACAGCCCCCTTTTCGAATCGATCGCGCATGAGATTCGCGGCGCGGAACGAACGGTTGCGAATCCGAAAATCGCACGCATTCGCGCCTGGCGGACAGGCGCGGACACCGGCGCGAGCGAGTCTCCAGCTTCGATACAAGCTACTGTTTTAGAAGGATAATTACAACAACATGCCGCGTTGGCAGATGGCATTCCGACCACCCGGCCGCCCAAGGCGATGCGCGCTTCCTTGCCGCCGGCGACACGAGGCGACACGACAAGGATCGCCATGCGCGCCCGCGCGAGTGATGCGAAGCCAGGCATAATGAAGTAGGAAGCCTCGCCGATCGCGCCGCCCGCGAACGTCGTCACCACGTCGTCGACAGACGGCGTCAACGCCATCGCCGAAACCCGAGCCCACCTGGGAGAACGCCTGAAATGTCCGAAATCACGGCACTCGCCAACGCGCGCGTCGACCAGATTGGCAGCCTGTTGCGGCCGCAAGCCTTGAAGGACGCCTTCATGCGCTTCGCGCGCAAGGAAACCTCGCGCGAGGAGTTGCGCGCGGCGCAGGACGCGGCCATCCGCGATATCGTGGCCGAGCAGGAAGCCCACCATCTGCCCGTCATCACCGACGGCGAGTTCCGTCGTCTGAACTGGCAGGTCAGCTTCTCCGAGATCGACGGCTGGGACATGTGGGCGGGCTCGTGGCGGCACTTTCTCGCCCATCCCGACAATCTGTCCGCCGAGGAAAAGCCGATGCGGCGGGGCGAGGACGCGGTGCTCGCGTTTCGCACGCCGGTGACGGGAAAGCTCAAGCTGGCGCGCGGCCTGCCGCTCGACGAATACAAATTTCTGCGCGCGGTGACGCGCCGGCCGGTGAAGGTCGCGCTGATGGGTCCCGACCGCGTCTGCCAGATGTCGGACATCGCCGCGTCCGATGCCTACGCCGATTCCGACGCGCTGCTCGCCGACATCGTCGCCATTCAGCAACGCATGGTGCGCGATCTGGTCGAGGCGGGCTGCGACTATGTCCAGATCGACGAGCCGAGCTACACCGGTTATGTCGATCCTCCGACGCTCGCCCGCCTTGCCGCGCGCGGCGAGGACCCGCTCGCCAATCTGCGCCGCGCGGTCGAGGCCGACAACAAGGTGATCGAGGGCCTGAAGGGCCGCGCGGTGTTCGGCCTGCACATCTGCCGCGGCAATCGCGCCAGCATGTGGCATCGCGAGGGAACCTACGACGCCATCGCCGAGACGCTGTTCGGCGGGCTTCGCTATGATCGCCTGCTGCTCGAATACGACAGCGACCGCGCCGGCGGCTTCGAGCCGTTGCGCTTCGTGCCCAAGGGCGTCATCGCGGTGCTCGGCCTGATCACGACAAAGACTGGCCAGATCGAGGCGGCCGACGACCTCCTGCGCCGGATCGAGGACGCCAGCCGCTATCTTCCCATCGACCAGCTCGCGCTCAGCCCGCAATGCGGATTTGCGTCCGGCATCGGCGGCAACAAGCTCGCCATGGACGAACAGTGGCGCAAACTCGATCTGATGAACGAGGTCGCCGCGAAGGTGTGGGGCTAGATCCAATTCATTCCCGATCGACGATAAGGAGGCTGGCATGACCGGCGAAGTCCAGGACAGCGCGCGCGAGGAGACGCGCGATCTCGCCGCGGAGGCCTACGCCAAGGCGCGCGACTACGAGCTCAAATTCGGAAGCTGTCCGCAATGCATCCTGCGCGCGATCCAGGAAACGATCGGCGGGGTCGACGATGCCGTCATCAAGGCGGCGCACGGGCTGGCCGGCGGCGGCGGGCTTGGCGGCGACGGCGCCTGCGGCGCGTTGACCGGCGGGCTGCTCGCGCTGTCGGCCCGGTTCGGTCGCGATCGCGACGCCATGGACAAGGGGCGCTACATGTCGAACTTTCAGAAATGCGGCGAACTGACCGAGCGCTTCCGGAAGGAATTCGGCGGCATCACCTGCAAGGAGTTGCAACGCAACTTCACCGGCCGCGACTACGACATGTGGCAGGCGGCCGAATACAAGGCGTTCGACCAGGCGCGCGGCGACAAATGCGCGCACGCGACCGGCACGGTGACGCGCTGGGTGGTGGAAATGACGCGGGGCAAGCGGCCGGCGAAAGACTAGGCGCTGCAAGGGCCAAGTTCGCCGCGCGGGGGTGGCGACAACCATTTGCAATGCCCGCGTTTTCCGCCGCGTCGAGACCGCCGCGCGGGCCAGCCCTCGCTTGCCTAGCAACGGCGGAAGCTCCTAAGATCGCGCTCAAGATCGTCTGAAATCGCAGGCGGGATGACTCTCACGTGGAGGAAACAGAATGACGACCGACACCACTTCGTTCACCCTGTCCAGGCGGCGGCTGCTGGCCGGCGCGGCGGCCACGACCGCGCTGATGTCCGCGCCGGGCATCGTGCGCGCGCAGTCCAAGAGCCTGAAAATCGGCGTGCTGCTGCCGCGATCGGGCTATCTGGCGCAATCGGGCCAGGCCTGCCATCGCGGCGCGACGATTTCGCCGAAGGTGCTCGCCGACTACGGCCACGCCGTCGAACTCGTCCATGTCGACACCGAGTCGAACGCCGACATCGCGCGCACGCAGGCCGAGCGCCTGATCAACGAGGGCGCGCAATGCCTCGTCGGTCCGTTCGATTCCGCCGGCGCGCTGTCGATCGCGCAGGTCTGCGAGCAGCGGCAGGTTCCCTTCGTCATCAACATCGCGGCGGCGCCCCAGATCACCGAGCAGGGCTACAAATTCCTTGTCCGCAACTTCCCGACCGGCGGCCAGCTCGTCACCAACGGCCTCAACCTGATCAAGGACCTGCTCGCCGCCACCAAGCTCGAGCCGAAGACGGCCGTGTTCATGCACGCCAACGACACCTTCGGCTCGGCCCAGCGCAAGGCGATGGACGCGATCTTCCCGAAGGTGGCGATGCCCTTCGCGCTGTCGGAATCGATCGCCTACGATCCGAAGGCGCAGGACCTCTCGGTCGAGGTGACGAAAATCCGCGCGCTCAACCCCGATCTCGTCCTCGTCGTCACGCGCGCCGCCGACGCCATCAAGCTGGTGCGCGACATGGTGCGCCAGCGCTTCGAGCCGAAGGCCATCATCTCGCCCGGCTCGCCCGGCCTCTATGACGAGGAGTTCTACCAGGCGCTCGGCCCCCTCGCCGACTTCCACGTCTACAACCTGCCCTGGGCCAATCCGAAGGCGCAGATGACGCAGGCGCTGGACGCCGCCTTCAAGCCGGCGCATCCGAACAACCGGTTCGCGGTCGATTGCTTCAATGTCGGCTTCACCTTCGAGGCCCTGCTGATCGCCGCCGACGGCTTCAAGCGCGCCGGAACGGCCGAGGGTCCCGTGCTGATGAAGGCGATCCGCGAGACCAACATCGCCGATCACGTCATGATCGGCGGACCGATCAAGTTCGACGAGAAGGGCCAGAACAACGGCATCATCTCGGCGGTCGTGCAGAATCGCGGCCGCACCCCGACGGTGGTGCTGCCGGCGGCGTCGGCGACCATGACGCCGGTGCTGCCGATGCCGTCGTGGCAAGGCCGGACCTGATCCGGACCGCGCGGCGTTATCAAATCGAGGCGCCGCGGGCCGGCCGCGGCGCCTTGTCGTAATATCCGTCACGCGCCCCGGCCGCGCCTTCGCGGCGGCGGCGGTATTTCAGGCCGAAAATGTCGTCGATCCTCGTCAACGTCATTGTCCAGGGCGTGCTCACCGGCCTCGTCTACGGCCTGATGGCGCTCGGCCTGTCGGTGATCTTCGGGGTCGTGCGCGTCGTCAATTTCGCCCATGGCGAATTCGCGGTCATCGCGATGTACGCGGCCTATCTGCTGTTCTCGGCGTTGCGGCTCGATCCGCTGATCACGCTGGCGCCGATCGCGCTCGCTTTCTTCGCCGTCGGCTACGCGCTGCAGCGCCTGCTGATCAATCCCTTCGTCGGCCGGCCGGAGCACGAGCAGTTCATTCTCCTGGTCGGCGTCGCGATCATCATCGTCAACGGGCTGCTGATGATCTTCGGCCCCGACGCGCGGCCGACCAACCTGTCCTACGGCTTCGACAGCTTCGCCATCGGGCCGCTGTTCATCGACAAGGCGCGCGCCTTCGCCGCCATCGCCGCGCTGGCGGTGGCGGGGCTGCTGTTCGGCTTCTTCCGCTTCACGCGCACGGGCACGGCGATCCGGGCCTGCGCCGACAATCTCGTCGGCGCGGCCGTGGTCGGGCTCGACGTGACGAGGCTTTACGCCTTCACCTTCGGGCTCGGGCTTGCCTGCGTTGGGGCGGCCGGCGCGCTGATGGTGACGATCGCCGACGCCACGCCCTCGCTCGGACCCGCCTATACGCTGCTCGGCTTCACCATCGTGATCATCGGCGGGCTCGGCTCGATGGCGGGCGCCCTCGTCGGCGGCGTGCTGATCGGCGTATCGGAGGCGCTCGCGGGTTTTCTCATCGCCCCGTCGATGAAGAGCATGTTTTCCTTCGCGCTGCTGGTCGCGGTGCTGGCGTTCCGTCCGCACGGGCTGCTGGGGAGCCGGACGTGAAACGCCTCCTTGCCGAGATGCCGCCGCGCGGACGCCTGATCGTCCTTCTCGTCCTGGCCGCGCTTCTTGCCGCGCCCGCGATCGCGGATCGCTACGTCATCTCGGTGCTCGTGCTGGTGCTCTATTTCGCCTATGTCGGACAGGCGTGGAACCTGATGATGGGATTGACCGGGCAATTGTCGCTCGGCCACGCGCTTTATGTCGGCGTCGGCGCCTATGTCGCGGCGGGGCTGTGGCTCCACACCGGCATCGGTCCGTGGCTCGGAGTTTTCGCGGCGATCGCGGTGGCGGCCGCGATCGGCTCGGTGATCGGCTGGCTGAGCTGGCGGTTCGGCATCGAGGGCGTCTATTTCGCGCTCCTGACCATCGCCTTCGCCGAATTCACCCGCATCGCCTTCGACCATATCGACGCGCTCGGCGCGGCCGGCGGCCTGTTCCTGCCGGTGAGCCAGAAGGAAGCCGGGCAATGGTGGAACCTGCGCGGCGAGCAGGTGCTGTTCTACTATCTCGCGCTAGCGCTGGCGGTCGCCGCCACGCTCGCGGTCGCGTGGCTGCGCCGATCGCGGCTCGGCTATGCCTGGCTCGCGGTGCGCGAGGACGCCGAGGCGGCGCGCGCGCTCGGCGTCGACGTGTTCCGCGCCAAGATGATCGCCATGTTGATCTCCTCGGGCATGACCGCCGTCGGCGGCGTCTTCTATGCCTTCTATTACCGCAACCTGTTTCCGGCGCAGGTGTTCGACATGGGCCGCTCGATCGAATTGATCCTGGCGCCCATCGTCGGCGGTCTCGGCACCGTGTTCGGCCCGGTGGTCGGCGCCTTCATCCTCACGCCGCTCGGCGAGTTGCTGATCGCCGGCACCGAGCATGCCGGGCTCAACGCGCCGGGAACGAAGGCCGTGTTCTACGGCTTCGCGCTGATCGTCATCATCTATCTCGTGCCGAGCGGCGTGTGGCCCTGGATCGCGCGCCGGCTCGGCCTCGCGGAGCGGCGCTGATGACCGACGCGCTCCTTTCCGTCACCGACGTGTCCAAGCATTTCCGCGGGCTGACCGCGGTCGACCGCGTGTCGTTCGAGGTCGCGCGCGGCGAAATCTTCGCGGTGATCGGCCCGAACGGCGCGGGCAAGACGACGCTGTTCAACATGATCGCCGGCGTGAGCGAATGCGACGAGGGTGCGATCCATTTCGACGGCGCGCGGATCGACGGCGAGCGCCCCGACCAGATCGCCCGGCGCGGCATCGGTCGCACCTTCCAGATCGTGCGCCCCTTCCCGGCGCTGTCGGTGGAGGACAACGTCGTCGTCGGCGCCCTGCTGCGCGCGTCCGACATCGACGAGGCCCATGCGATCGCCCGCGAGGTGCTGCGCCGGCTCGATCTGTTCGACAAGCACCGCCTGCCCGCCTCCGCGCTGACGCTGCCGGACCGCAAGCGGCTCGAAGTGGCGCGCGCGCTGGCCACCAATCCGCGGCTGCTCCTGCTCGACGAGGTGATGGCGGGGCTGCGTCCGACCGAGACGGACCGCATGGTCGCGATCCTGAAGGAGCTGAACCGGTCGGCCAGCGTGACCATCCTGCTGATCGAGCACGTGATGCGCGCGGTGATGGCGCTCGCCTCCCGCGTTCTCGTGCTTCATCACGGCGCCAGGATCGCGGAGGGCGCGCCGGAGGAGGTCGTGCGCGACCCCGCGGTCATCACCTCCTATCTCGGCGCGGAGGCGCTGTGATGCTCGAAATCGAGGACCTCGACGTCTATCACGGCGACGCGCAAGCGCTCGATGGCGTGGCGCTGACCGTCGAGCGGGGCGCGATCGCGGCGATCGTCGGGGCGAACGGCGCCGGCAAGACCTCGCTCATCCGCGCCATCGCCGGCATGCACCGCCCCGCGCGCGGGCGCATCCGGTTCAAGGGCGTCGACATCGCCGGCATGCCCTCGCACCGCGTCTGCGATCTCGGCATCGGCCAGGTCGCGGAAGGCCGGCAGGTCTTTCCCTCGCTCACCGTCGCGGAAAACCTCGACATGGGCGCGATGCTGCCGCGCGCGCGCGCCCACCGCGCCGACAATCTCGCCCGCGCGCTGACGATGTTCCCGAAGCTGCGGGAACGGCTCGACCAGATCGCCGGCACGCTCTCCGGCGGCGAGCAGCAGATGCTCGCGATCGCACGCTGCCTGATGGGCTCGCCGGAACTGGTGATGTTCGACGAGCCGTCGCTGGGTCTCGCGCCGGCGGTGGTGCATGACGTGCTGGGCGCGATCCGCGATCTCAATCATGCGGGACTGACCTGCGTGCTGGTGGAGCAGAACGTGGCGGTTTCGCTCAAGCTCGCGGCGCGGGCCTATGTCATGGAAAATGGCCGCGTCACGCTGTCGGGAACCGGCGCGGAGCTGCTCGCCGACGAACGCGTGCGGCGCGCCTATCTCGGCATGTAGGCCGGGAATTGCGGCACTTGCCAACGCGTCTCGGATGTTCACCTACCCGATGCGGTTTGATCGCCCCTCGGCGCGGCCACGCGTGATGAAGTGCCCGAGCGGATTGATCCCCATCGCTGCAACGTCGGGATTGCCGCGCAGGTATTCGCACGTGCTGAAATCCGGGCCGGGATCGCGTCCCTCGCGTGCGCCGGCGCCAATGTAATGGCGGACGGGATCGATTCCGAGCTCGGCCACATCGGGATAGGTCGCGAGGTACCAGTCGCGATCGAATAGCTCGGAAGCCGCGATCGCGCGTGTCGCGCGCAGGTCCGTCAGCGGCGCGCTCGTCATCATGCGCGAGGCCCGTAACGCCAGCGTGACAGGATAGCCGACCGTGCTGAAGCGCAGCCGTTTGCCAATTCGGTCGCCGATGCGTAACGGCACGGTCACTCGCCACGAGACGGAACGACGCATTTCAACGACGCATGCCTCCTTCTCGACCAACGCGCGTCGCAATCGATCGATCTCCTCACCTGCTCTGTCGAGGGATTCGTTGAGCGCTGTTTCACGCATGGCGCTGGTCTGCTCCAGCGCGTCTAGATGAAGCTTGCTCTCATAAAGCTCGGCTTTCACCTGATTGCGCCCGTCCAGTTGCGCGCGCGCTTCGGCCAGTTCCGCGATCAATCTGGCGTTGGCACTGGCGGCTCGGCGGCCGGTCCGCACCAGATCGCTGAAAGCCGGCGCGGCATCGTCGAAGGCAGCCTTGATACGGTCCAGTTCGGCCAGATCGGCCGCGTCGATCTCGCCGCGCGTCCAACGGTCGAGAATCGCGAAGGTCGACCTGATCCATCGCGATACGCGCGGATCGTCGAGCACTCTGGCGTCGCACTCCACATGGTGCCGGTGCCTGGATGAGAGGAACCGTTCGACCCCCGCTTCGGCCGCCATAGGCGGCATCGGCCAAGTGATTCCGAGCACGCGGCCAAGCCGCTCCAGTATCTCTCGCGCGTTTTCGAGCAGTTCATCGTAGCGAAGAAAGGCGCGTGTCAGGCCGCGCGAAGCCGCTTCGGCGTCGAGCACGTGGCGCAACCACAACAGATAGGTGAAAGATGGATCGATGGCGTTACGCGCTTCCAACGACGCGGCTACCTCGATCGGATTGCGAATGGGCAGAACAACAACAGGCCGCGCGCCAAACGCTTCGACAACCTCAACCCAGAAACGCAAAAGGCGGCAGATGCGGGGATCCTTGAGCACAAAGAGACCGCTATCGCCAAACTCATCGGCAAGAACGGCCAGCGCACGCTGACGAAACTCTTGCACGGCCCAAGAGTGCCACACGCTTGGGTCAATCGGCTCCCAATTTACCACGCCTGAGCCTACCGCGGCGAGGATGTCATCATCCAGCTTGACGACGGGCAACGGTTCCCAAAGTCCCGTAATATTGCCAGGCCCCGGCGGAACGAGATTTCTTGGCAAGTCGCAGCCCACGAAGTTGAGCGTGCGCGTCAGCGCGGAGGTGCCACTTCGATGCATGCCCGCAATCAAGATGGCGATCGGCTTGTCGTCGCCGTCAGCTTGGTCTGGCTTTTCGGACAATCGCTCGCCATGCGGTCTCTTCTTCGCCGTCTGCTGGCCCATCATCCACCAAATTGCCCGTAAGCGCTGTTGTTTCAATCGAAACGCAAACCCAATGATCTCCAATATGGCTTTCGCGCCACGTTTTCAACACTGGCCGCGAGCTTCCGGTCGGCTGCTCCAAACCCGGGTCTGAGGACGCCTGGACGCGCTCGTTTCGAGACAGAATGAACGCGCCAATTCCCGTTCCTTGACGACGCCCGAAAGAAATCGGACGCTTAGCGCGGCAACAATGATGAAATACACCGGCATCGGTGATCGGGAGATTGGTCTTGGTTGTGTTGCGCGATCGCGAGCATTCATTCACACTGACCAATTGGCGCGCGGTCATGATTCAAAGGGGAGGATTTCGAGCACAGATGTACCCCAATGGGCGCCCTCCGATCGAACCCCTGTCGGTTCACCAATGAATGCCCGGATGTCTCTTGCGGCGATCCCTCCCGTGATCTGGACATTATGGTTGCAGGGACAACTCCATGCTCCCTCAATCGTACGGACTTCTTTCGCGCGTTGGCGGAAATTGAACCCTGATCTTGAGCTGCGCGTGCTCGACTGGGGGGATGCGGTGAACCTGCTGCATGATTTTCCAATCAAAATTGAAGATATTTCCGCCCAGGCGCTTTCCGACATTCTTCGCGCCCGTTTGCTGCGTGATAATGGAGGAATCTGGGTGGATGCGACGGCTTTCCCCACGATTCCACTGCATCAATGGCTTGGACGACATTCAGGCCAAGGATTCTTCGCGTTTGAGAGACCAGGTCCGGATCGACCAATCGCATCATGGTTCATTGCCGCTACACGTGGTCATTCGATTATGCGGCGCTGGTGGAACGAAATCGTCGCCTATTGGTCGAAGAAGAGAACGCTGCGGACGGACTTAAACGGTGGAGTCGTCATACCTGCCGATCCCCAATGGGAAATGGACCCTTCAGGTGGCGCGCGCGGCGACACTTACCCATATTTCTGGTTTCATTATCTATTTGGCCGACTAATTGAGAACGATGCACACGCGCGTAGGATTTGGTCGCAGGTCCCAAAACTCTCCGCCGTTCCATCCCACGCGCTACAATTCCTCATCGCCCGGCAGCCCGATGCCGACACGCCCGCGATCATCGATGCCGTGTTTCGCTCTCCCGTACAAAAGCTAAATTGGCGGCAGAGCTATCCAATCAAATTGCTTGCCGATCTTGAAGGCACGGTAGCCGTCGGTCCGTCGGATGGAGAAAATGGATCGGAACTTCGCGCGGCTGACCGACCCGAGAGATAGGCGTCGTTGGATATCGAACGGATGGGCGAGGCGCCTAGCTAGCCTCGACGAGGACGCGGGGCCGGATGCGCCAGCCGATCCCTCGCGGCGCGGGCCTATGTCATGGAAAATGGCCGCGTCACGCTGTCGGGAACCGGCGCGGAGCTGCTCGCCGACGAACGCGTGCGGCGCGCCTATCTCGGCATGTAGGCGCGACGTTCGCGACCGAAGTCAGAGTACCAGGATATCGGTTCGGCCGGCGATCGAATCCAGCGCCGCGATCGGTTCGGATCGGGCGTCGGCCGACCCGAGCCGGTGGAACGCCTTGTAGTTTTCCTTGAGATGGCGGGCCAAACGCGCGCGGCGCTCCGCGTCATAGCGATCCGGCGTATATTCGAGCACGAGGGGAACGCGGCCGAGGAGGTCCACCATCCCATCGACGACATCGGGCTCGGCGCCCTCCGCGTCGATCCAGATCAGCCCGACGTCGCCCGCCGACAGGCCCAGGCCGGCGAGCGTCTCGCCCAGCGCCTTCACCTCGACCTCGACCGTTTCGCTCGAGTCGTGCGTGGGAATGATCGCGATCGAATGCGCGCCCTTGTTGCGCGGATGCAGATGCAGCGCCGCGCTTCCGGCGGCCGCGCCCGCCGCCGCGCCGAACACGGTCACCCGGTCGTCCAAATGATTGGCGGCGATGTTGAGATTCAGCAGCCGACGATTGCGCGGCTCGGGCTCGAAGCTGATCGCGCGCGCGAACCAGCCGTGATTGAGCGCATAGACCGTCTGCGTGCCGATATTGGCGCCGACATCGATGAATATCTTGCGCGCGAGGTCGTCGGCGCGATCCCCGCCGCGGTCGCGGAGCAGGCCGACCGCCTGCTCGAACTCGGCGAGCTGGAAATCACCCTTCCAGATCAGATGGCCGCCGATGGCGCGGTCCGACGGGTCGACGAAGAACTTGCCGCCGGGATTGTCGCAATAGATGAGGTGTCCGCGCCGCGCCAGGACGTTGAAGATCGCTTCGTGAAAAGAGCGGGTGGAGAAGAGAACCACCTCGAGTACCCGGCGGCGCGCCTCGCGGCGCCAGCGATTGAACGCGCCGAGAATGGCCCGCCGCAGCGAGGTGTCGTCCTTCATGTAGACCATCTAGACCTTCGCCCGCCGCCAGCGCCGCCGATCGGACCATGCGCCCGGATCCGGCACTTGGAAAGGACCCTTGCGCACCGGACAGGCCTCGGGCCGGCCAACTGCCGTGAGCGCGTTCCGCCGTCCACTTCCCGCTGAAATGAACCTAGCTGGCGGAGACGGAGGGATTCGAACCCTCGATACGCCTTGAGAGCGTATAACGGTTTAGCAAACCGCCGCCTTCAGCCACTCGGCCACGTCTCCGTCGCCGAAGCATATGCCCGAGGCGGTGCGCTCCTGCAAGCGCACGATTGCGCCCGCCGCGCGGCCGAACCGGGGGCGGTCCGGAGACGGCTGGCGGACGCGACGGCGGGCCGATCAGCCGGATTTCGGCGCCCTGCCCGCGTTCATGCCATGTTGTTGATTGCCGCCGGCGACTTTCGTGCCCGGCGACCCGCCCGCTTGGCGGCGGGAGGGTATCCCGGCGACCGGGGTCGACGGCGCCTCGGCCGGCGCTTCAAGCCCGCTTACCCGACCGGCGCCTCGGCCGGCGAACCAGTCAGTGCAGGCTCAACCAGTCGCGGGCCTCGCGCTGGGCGCGCGCGATCTCGTCGTGCGACATCAACTCGGAAATCTCCCGACGCGCGGCAAGCGCGTCGTACCGGCCGCGTCGAGCCGCCAGATTGAACCACTTGTGCGCGGCGACCAGGTCGACACCGACCGTCCCGCCCGTCGCGTACATCATGCCGAGACCGTAGAGCGCGTCCGCGCTCATGTCCCGCGCCACGGGCGTGGCCGCCGCCGTGTCGATGAACTCAATTCGTGACATCACGCATCCCCTTTTCAGATCCGAGCGCGGCTCCCGTCCACATCCGCGCGACACCGTTTCTTCTTGCTCTTCACACCGTCCCCTGGCCGGTATGTTCCGGCCTTGATGGGGTCATCATGACCCGTCGGATTTGAATGGCAGTTTAAGCTTCGCGATGAATCAAATCTCAACGCGGCAGCGTCAACAAGCCGTCAACAATCGATAAAATGCCCGGTTTTCGGGGGTTTCTTGGCTCGCGCGGAATTTGATTCACTTTCCCGTTTGGCGAACCGATAACCATCGGCGAAGAGCCGACCGGGCCACCAGGCCCCCGTGCTTCCCGCGACGACCGGCGCGGCGCCAACCGCGCCTTCCGGCTCGACCGAGGAGGCGTGCGAAAAAGCCGCCGTCATCCGGCGCGCGGCCGGTGCCGCTCAACGCATGATGTATTCGGCAGGATGTCCAATGCGGGCCGCCGCGCGGCGGCCGCGCCGATCGAGCGTCATCGCTCGATGCATCGTGCAAGGCATCGCGCCGGACATCGCGGCGCCGGGATCGCGACCCATCCATCGCCACCAAGAGCGCGGACCGGAGAGAGTGACGGCGAGAGTGACGGAAACCCGACGACCGGAAGCCAGAACCGTGCGTCCGGCCGGAACCCAGTCAAAAGAAAACGCCCGCCTGCCTCGCGTTCGCGACACTGGGTCGCGAGGTGGGCAACGGGCGTCATACACCACGCCTAGGAAAAGAGAGGGCGTCGGCGATCACTTCGGGCTCGAAACCTCCCGCGGCTGATGAAGCCAAGCGGTGAAGCGCGGATCGAAGTCCAGCACTGGCGAGGATCAGTTGCCTCACGCCTCATGGCCGTTCGCTGGTCTTGCCGCGAGTGATCGCGGAAGTAGCGCGCTGGCCGGCAGATTCGCCTGAAGTCTCGCCGACACCCTCTGCCGTCTCGTGGGCCCTCCCGTCCCGTCCGCGAGAGCGGATATCGAGGGAAGGTCCAAGTGACGCTGCCTTCCGTTCCTCCACCCGCAACGATCCGTCAGGCGGGAACGAACGGCACTCTCGTGAACCGAACTCTTACTTCTTCTTCTTCGCGGCCTTGCGGGTCTTCTTCGCGGCCTTCTTGGCAGCGCCCTTAGCCTTCGACTTCTTAGCCTTCTTCGCCATGTTGCCCTCCAGAGTCTGTGAGATGGCGTAATCGCTTCAGTGCACTCGCGAATCGAGATGCACTTGGATTCGATTACTACAACACAACGAAAAAAACACTGTCCCGCTTAATGAAGTGTTGATGCGACGGCGCGCCGACGCGCGCGCGTCGTCTTCGCGATGGCGCGGCGCGCGCGCGCTGACGACGGATGGCGAGACCGCGGCGAAGATCGAGCGCGGATCCACGGAATCGAAGTTGCGGCCGCGCCCCAACGCTTTCTTGAATCAAACCAAACTTTCCACGCGCCCGCTCGTGGGGCTCCGGCACACGCCCGAGGGGCGCGAAAAGGCCGCGTCGCCAACACTGAGTCGGTGTTTTTGGCAATAAAAAAATTTTCGGCCGAATTGGCGTTGGCGTTCAAATGTCGTCGTCCGCCCATTGCCACGCGTCGTTCGGCGCAACTCGATTCGTCGGTGGCGATACCATGCGCGCGCGCCGTCGCGCCGCCGATTCCGGCGCTTCGATCGACCGCATCGCGCCCTCGCGCGCTCCCCGACACGGGGGGGGCGATCGCGCCGCGGCGCGCATGAGCGAGGGAGGACGGCGCGCTTAGAGACCGAGCTTCGCCTTCAGGAGATCGTTGACCGCCTGCGGATTGGCCTTGCCGCCGGACGCCTTCATCGCCTGGCCGACGAACCAGCCGATCATGGTGGGCTTGGCCTTGGCCTGCGCCACCTTGTCGGGATTGGCGGCGATGATGTCGTCTACCACCTTCTCGATCGCGCCGAGGTCGGTGACCTGCTTCAGCCCCCGCGCCTCGACCACCGCGCGCGGATCGCCGCCGTCGACCCAGACGATCTCGAACAGCTCCTTGGCGATCTTGCCGGAGATGGTCCCTTCCGCGATCAGGTCGATGATGACGCCGAGCTGGGCGGCGGAAACGGGTGAATCGGCGATCGCGTGGTCTTCCTTGTTCAGGCGGCCGAACAACTCGTTGATGACCCAATTGGCGGCGAGCTTGCCGTCGCGGCGCCCGCCGCCCGGCCGCGCCAGGACCTTTTCGAAGAACTCGGCGTTCTCCCGCTCGCTCACCAGCACGCTGGCGTCGTAGGGCGTGAGGCCGAATTCGTTGATGAAGCGGGCCTTCTTCTCGTCCGGCAATTCCGGCAGGTGACGCTTGAGGTCGTCGACATAGGCCTGGTCGAATTCGAGCGGCAACAGGTCCGGGTCGGGGAAATAGCGATAATCGTGCGCCTCTTCCTTCGACCGCATCGAGCGGGTCTCGCCCTTGACCGGGTCGAACAGCCGCGTCTCCTGCTTGATCGCGCCGCCGTCCTCGAGAACGCCGATCTGGCGGCGCGCCTCGTGGTCGATCGCCTGGCCGATGAACCGGATGGAGTTGACGTTCTTGATCTCGCAGCGCGTCCCCAGCGGCTCGCCCGGACGGCGCACCGAGACGTTGACGTCGGCGCGCAGGCTGCCCTCCTCCATGTTGCCGTCGCAGGTGCCGAGATAGCGCAGAATGGTGCGCAGCTTGGTGACGTAGGCTTTGGCCTCCTCGGCCGAGCGCAAATCGGGCTTGGAGACGATCTCCATCAGCGCCACGCCCGCCCGGTTGAGGTCGACGAAGGACATCGAGGGATGCTGGTCGTGCAGCGACTTGCCGGCGTCCTGTTCCAGGTGTAGCCGCTCGATGCCGACCATGATGCTCTCGCCGTCGGCAAGATCGACGATCACCGTGCCCTCGCCGACGATCGGCGACTTGTACTGGCTGATCTGATAGCCGGGCGGCAGATCGGGATAGAAATAGTTCTTCCGATCGAACACGGATTTCAGGTTGATCCGGGCCTTCAGCCCGAGGCCGGTGCGGACCGCCTGGCGCACGCATTCCTCGTTGATGACCGGGAGCATGCCCGGCATCGCCGCGTCGACCAGCGAGACGTGCGCGTTGGGCTCGCCGCCGAATTCGGTCGAGGCGCCGGAAAAGAGCTTCGAGCGCGACATCACCTGGGCATGGATTTCCATCCCGATGATGACTTCCCAGTCGCCGGTCGCGCCGGCTACGAGCTTGGACGGTTTGACGGATACGGTCATGAGATCTTCAACAGATGCGGGATTGAATGTGGCCCTGCTCTCCGTAAGCGAGCAGTGTGGCATCGCGTGTTACCAGTTGATAGCCGTATTCCCGCGCCGTCGCAGCCAAAATCCGATCGGCGGGGTCGCGTGGTGGCGACCCGGGCAGGAAGGACGAGGCAATCAACAATTCAGGTGGCATTTCGGACAGCCGAAGCCCGGGCGCTTCGAGCAGGCGATCGAACCATTGGGCCGGCGGCATCATCAGGTTCAGCCTTCCCCGCGCGACCAATAGTCCGACCTCCCAGGCCGTGATCGGGGAGACAAAGACCGCACCTCCCGTTCGATGCATTTCGCCGAGCAATCGGGCGGCTTCGTCCGCGATCGGCTCCCCGTTCGCGATCCAGATTGCCGCACAGGTATCAAGAAGCACGGAACGATGTTTCACCGCCATCCCCTAAACCGCCGCGCCCCATTCGGGATCGGCCGGCTCGGTAAGGTCTACACCGGGGGCAACACGGGCGGCGTCCTTCAGCCATCCAAACAGAGGATGGGTATGCGTCGTTCCCTCGCCCGATCCCGACGCGTCCACTGCGGAACCAGCCGTCCCGCGCGGCGCGGCGCGCACCTTCTTGAACACAAGCTTGCGTGCGGCCATGTCCACCCGCTCACTGCGATAACCGGCCTCCAGCCAAGCCTTCGTCATTACGCTGTTCGACGGACTATTGCTCCACCACGCCCGATGAAGTTGCGCCTTCGGAGGAAGCTTCGAGCCGATCACCCGTTCGATTTGCTCGAAGCTCATCCGAATCTCCGGGGCCGCCTGGCGGCGAAGATAATCACTTAGCGGATCGTACTTAGGCATGAATGCATCCTCCAAATAGAATCATAGTTACACACTAACTTTAGATTGGCGGGCTGTCAAGGCACTTCCTTCATCCCGGTCATTACGCTGAAGGTGATGCAACCACGGGGCGGCATGCGGCGGTACCGGTTGGTCACAGTCCCCGTCTGAATGCCTGGAACACCGCGCTCTGGCGCACGCTGTCGCCACCGGCCTCGACGAGATCGTCGACCATGGGCTGGGGCAACGTGAAGCGCGTCGGAACTTGCAGGAGGCCCGCCCCCCGGCCGCCCGCGAGCGTGTCGAAGCCGAGCCGGTCGACATAGAGCCGCAGATCGCCGCAGCGCCAGCCGGCCGGAAGGCCGAGCCGCTTGCGGTCGGCCGCGGTGAGCCCGCACCGCCATTTCCGCATCTTGGCCGCCCACTCGTTCATCAGCGAGGTGAACGCGGTGTAGCCCGCCTTGGTGCCGGCATCGATCGCGGTGTCGGCGGTCGCGAGCACGAGGTCGGCGCCGGCCGGTCCCTCCAGCTTCTGATGCCAGTCGCCCGCCGGGCCCCTGCCCGCGTCGACGATCAGGAACAGCATGCGCCGCATGTGCGCCGCCTGGCGCTCGTCGAGCGGCTCGAACGGACGCCGCGCCGACAACATCCCGATGGTGAAGCCCGACAGGCCGAAATTGTCGACCAGGCCGCCGTCGAGCAGCTTCACATAACGCATCGAGCCGTCGCGATATTTGACGGTGGCGTCGGCGAAACCCTTGAGCATCGGCTGGCCGTTGGGGTCCTGGCGCACACGCTCGATCCATTGCGGCAGCGGCTTGGCGCAGCGATTGGGATAGGTTTCCAGGACCACCGGCGCGAACACCACCGGCACCGCCGCCGAGGCGGCGACCGCGTCCGACAGCTTGTAGGATAGCAGATCGCTGCACATCGCCTCGAACGCCGTCTTGCCGAAGACGAACGGCGAGCGGTTGTAGATGTCGGACGCGTTGATCCAGATGCGCGGCCGGCGCTGGTGATGCAGCGCGGCGAGCGTGGCGCCCTCGAACAGGTTGCGGTCGAGCCAGTCGGTGAACTGCCGCTCGGTGTTGACGCCCCCGCCCAGCGCGCGGCCGAGGGTCGTCAGCGACACGCTGGTTTCGAGATTTTCCTCGGCGTTGCGCAGGAGAAAGCGTTCGCGAAAGTCATGCAGCGCCCCGCGCTTCTTCAAGCCGAAATAGGCCGCTGTCACCGATCCGCCCGACACGCCGGAAATGAAATCGATGCGGTCGAGCAGCGAGGCGCGCCCGAGACGGTCGCGGATTTCGGTGCGGTCGAGTTCCTTGAGCACGCCGAACGAGAAGGCGGCCGCGCGCGTACCGCCGCCGGAGAAGGCGAGCCCGACCAGAATGTCGTCCTGAAAGCCGGCATTGTCGCGCCCGTCATAGTCGGGCGCCTCGCCGTGGCCGAGGGGCGCGTTGCCCGGATAATTATGCACCGAGGCGCAGCCGCCGAGCGCGAGCGCCACCGCGATACTCGTGATCCACAGACGCAACGCCACGGCCGGCCTCTCCGGGGAAACCCGGTATTTATCCATTCTTAAGATATTGGGCGTCAAGCGCACGATCCGCCGATGCGGCCGCATTCAGGCCGCGATCGCAAGAAGGTTAACGTCGCGGTTTGCCGGAAAGAAGACCGCGATGCCTTGGCCGCGAGGCTCGCGGTCGGCGAAGCCCTACCACCACTTCGCCGGCGTAAACCGCCCGGCCGCTTGCTCGATCACCTGCCCGAGCGAAAACAACGTTTCCTCGTCAAAGGGGCGGCCGATCAATTGCAGCCCGAGCGGCAATCCTTGCGTGTCGGTTCCGCCCGGGACCGAGATGCCCGGCAGGCCCGCCATGTTCACCGTCACCGTGAACACGTCGTTCAGATACATCTCCACCGGATCGGCCGACGTCATCTCGCCGATGCCGAAGGCGGCCGAGGGCGTCGCCGGCGCGAGAATCGCGCTCACGCCCTTGGCGAAGCAGTCCTCGAAATCCTTCTTGATGAGCGTGCGCACCTGCTGCGCCCGCCGGTAATAGGCGTCGTAATAGCCGGCGGAGAGCACATAGGTGCCGATCATGATGCGGCGGCGCACTTCCGCCCCGAAGCCTTCGGCCCGCGTCTTTTCATACATGTCGATGATGTCGCGTCCCGGCACGCGCAGGCCGAAGCGCACGCCGTCATAGCGCGCCAGATTCGACGAGGCTTCCGCCGGCGCGACGATGTAATAGGCGGGCAGCGCGTATTTGGTGTGCGGCAGCGACACGTCGACGAGCTCGGCGCCGGCCGCCTTGAGGTAGTCGGCGCCCTTGCGCCAGAGCGCCTCGATCTCCTCCGACATGCCCTCGACGCGATATTCCTTCGGGATGCCGATCTTCATGCCCTTGATCGACTTGCCGACCGCCGCCTCGTAGTCCGGCACCGGACGATCGGCCGAGGTGGTGTCCTTCGGGTCGTGGCCCGCCATCGAGCGCAGCAAAATGGCTGTGTCGCGCACCGTGCGCGCGAAGGGCCCGGCCTGATCGAGCGAGGACGCGAACGCCACGATTCCCCAGCGCGAACAACGGCCATAAGTCGGCTTGATGCCGACGATGCCGGTGAAGGCCGCGGGCTGGCGGATCGAGCCGCCGGTGTCGGTGCCGGTCGCACCGAGGCAGAGATTGGCCGCGACCGCGGCCGCCGATCCGCCCGAGGACCCGCCCGGCACCAGCCTTGCTTCCGATCCCTTGCGCCGCCATGGCGATACCACCGGCCCGAACGCAGAGGTCTCGTTCGACGAACCCATGGCGAATTCGTCGTTGTTGAGCTTGCCGAGCATGACCGCGCCGTCGCGCCATAGCCGCGAGGTGACCGTGGACTCATAATGCGGCACGAAATTCGAAAGGATCTTCGAACACGCCGTCGTGCGCACGCCCTTGGTCGCGAACATCTCCTTGATGCCGAGCGGAATGCCGGCAAGCGGCCCGCCCTCGCCCTTGGCCAGCGCCGCGTCGGCCGCCCGCGCCGTCTCGCGGGCATGTTCGGGCGTTTCCAGCACATAGGCGTTGAGCACGCGCGCCCGTTCCATGGCGGCAAGATGGGCGTCGGCGAGTTCGACCGCCGTGAAGGATTTGCTGGCGAGGCCGTCGCGCGCCTCGGCGAGCGTCAGGGACGTCAAGTCTGTCATTCGTCCACCGGATCACATTGGAATTGAGCGAGCGGATCGGCCGATCGGGCGGCCTTCGCCTTGTCGTCGCGAGCCACGACCTCGAGCGCGGCTTCCATCGCCTTGTCGAGATCGGGATCGCCGCCCTGTTGCTCGATCGCGTCGAGATAGGCCATGTAGGCCCGGTAGGCCGCCTCGTCGTCGCACAGAAGACACATCGGCTTTCTCCCGGCGCGAAACTATTCGACGACCTTCGGCACCAGGAAGAAGTGATCCTCCGACGCCGGCGCGTTGGCGACCACCGCATCGGCGTTGTCGCCGTCGTCGACGACATCGGCGCGCTTCTTCATGGCCATGGGCGTTACCGAGGTCATCGGCTCGACGCCCTCGACATCGACTTCGCCGAGTTGCTCGACGAACGCAAGGATGGCGTTGAGCTCGCCCTTGAGATGATCGATTTCCTCGTCCTTGACGGCGATACGCGCCAGATGCGCGATGCGGCGGACGGTGGCGGCATCGACCGACATGACGGATGTCCTCATGAGCTTCCCGGACGGGTGCCCAGGAATTGACCCGCGCGACCGGTCCGGCCGCCGCGTCATACTAATATAATGTGCCGCGCGCCCTATAGCAGACCCGGCTTTTGCGCCGCAACCCGCGCCAAGCAGCGCCAAGGCGCGCCGGCAGCCTCAATTTCAGCCAGGGGCGCGCGGACCGGCAAGACCCGGCGTCGCGGGACCCGTATCGATTGGGCCATGGCAAGCGCCCGCGCGAGGGAGAGCGCCTCGGCCTGCCTCGCGGGACGCGCATGCCGGCGCCGCGTTCGCGCGGCGCGGCGCGCTTTGCCGCCGGCGTGAGCCCATGCTAGGCAGCCTTATGCCCGCGTTCGTCGCCCCGCTCGTCGAAGCCGCCGCCCATTGGCCGGCGCGTGGCGCGCTGATCGGCCTCGACCTTGGCGAGAAAACCGTGGGCGTCGCGGTCTCCGATCCCGATCGGCGCGTGGCGACCGGGGTCGAAACGATCCGCCGCAAGAATTTCGGGACCGATTCGGCCCACCTGCTCAAGCTCGCCGCCGAACGCGACGCGCGCGGTTTCGTCATCGGGCTTCCGGTCAACATGGACGGCAGCGAGGGACGGCGCGCGCAGGCGACACGCGCCTTCGCGCGCAATCTCGCCAAGCTCACGCCGCATGCGATCGCCCTGTGGGACGAGCGACTCTCGACCGCCGCCGTCGAGCGCGAGCTGATCGCCGCCGACGTCAGCCGGGCGAACCGGGCGCGCGTGATCGACGAGCACGCGGCGATCTTCATTTTGCAGGGCGCGCTCGATCGGCTCGCGCGGCTGAACGGAGGCCGGCCGGCATGAGCGCGGTGCTCGGCGCGCTCGCGCCCGTGTTCATGCTGATCGCCGCCGGCGCGGCGTTGCGGCGCACGCTGCTGCCGGGCGAGGCGGAATGGCACGGCGTCGAGCAGATCACCTATTTCGTGCTGATCCCGGCCTTGCTCATCGAGACGTTGATGCGGGCCGACTTCATGGGCGTGCCGTTCGGCCGCGTCGGCGGGGCGCTGACGCTGTCGGTCGTGGCGATGGCGGCGCTATGCCTCGCGCTATGGCCGATCCTGTCCAAAAGAGGCGGGCTCGGCGGCCCCGCCTTCTCCTCTTTGTTTCAGGGCGCGACGCGCTGGCAGACCTTCGTCGCGCTCGCGGTGGCGAGCAACCTGCACGGCGACGAGGGCCTGGCGCTCGCTTCCGTCGCCATGGTCGCGATGATCCCGCTGCTGAACGTGATCAATGTCGCCGTGCTGGCGCATTTCGCCTCGCCCGGACCGACGCGCTGGGGCGTCGTCGCGCTCACCATCCTGCGCAATCCGTTCATCTGGTCGTGCGCCGCCGGTGTCCTGCTCAACGTGACGCAGGCGCCGGTGCCGAAGGTCGTGGCCACCTTCCTGGATACGCTCGGCCGCTCCTCGCTCGCGCTCGGGCTGATGGTGGTGGGCGCGGGCCTGCGGATGGAAGGAATCCTGCGGCCGCTTCCGGCTGCATGGCTCGCCACGGCCCTCAAGCTCGCCTTGATGCCGATCTTCGCCGTCACGCTCGGGATGATCTTTGGCCTGAGCGGCACCGGCCTTGTCGTCGTGGCGATCTGCGCCTCGGTGCCGACGGCGTCGAGCGCCTTCGTACTCGCGCGTCAACTCGGCGGCGACGCGCCCTTCATGGCCCAGATCATCACGCTGCAGACCATCGTCGCGGCGGCGACGATGCCGCTCGTCATCGCGCTGACGACGCTCGCCTGACCGACCCGGCCGACCGGATCAGGCCGGCGCCAGCGCGCGGTCCGTCAGACGGCGCGCGTTTGTTTCCGTGATGTCGGCGGCGCCGTAGAATTGCCCGCGCGGATCGGCGAGGCGCGCGCGCGCGAAAACCTCCGCGATCTCCGGCGCGGTCGCGTTGAGCGCGGCGGCGGCCGCGAGCGTCGCCACCAGTTCGACCGATGCGCGCGCGCCGGCCTCCGCGCTTGGCCGCGTCAGGCTCGCGCCGACGCGCGCGACCGTGGATTCGACGCCCGGAAGCCCTCTGGCTTCGCCGGCCAATTCGCCGATGAGCGCGCGCGTCGCTTCGCCCTCGCGCGCGATCGCGCGCAGCACGTCGAGACACATGACGTTGCCGGACCCCTCCCAGATCGCGTTGACCGGCGCCTCGCGATAATGGCGCGCGAGCGGGCCCTCCTCGGTGTAGCCGTTGCCGCCGAGGCACTCCATCGCCTCGTGGAGAAATCCGGGCGCCGCCTTGCAGACCCAATATTTGACCGCCGGCGTCAGCACGCGCGCGCGGATCGCCTCGCGCGGGTCGCTGGCGGCCAGATCGAAAGCGCGCGCGAGCCGCGTCACCAGCGCCGTCGTCGCCTCGACCTGCAGCGCCATGTCGGCGAGCACCGAGCGCATCAGCGGCTGATCGGCGAGATGCTTCTGGAAAACGCTTCGGTGCCGGGTGTGATTGAGCGCCTGCGCCAGACCGGCGCGCATCAGCCCGGCCGAGGCGAGAGCGCAATCGAGCCGCGTGAGCTGCACCATTTCGATGATCGTGGGCACGCCGCGTCCCTCCTCGCCGACGCGCACGGCATGGGCCTCGACGAATTCCACCTCGGAGGAGGCGTTGGAGCGGTTGCCGAGCTTGTCCTTCAGTCGCTGGACGCGCAGGCCGTTGACGCGCCCGTCCGGCTCGAAACGCGGCATGAAGAAGCAGGTGAGCCCGCCTTCGGCTTGCGCCAGCACGAGAAAGGCGTCGCACATCGGCGCGGACATGAACCATTTATGGCCGGTGAGCCGATAGGCGTCGCCCTCGCGCGTGGCGCGCGTCGAATTCGCGCGCACGTCGGTGCCGCCCTGTTTCTCGGTCATGCCCATGCCGATGGTCATGCCGCGCTTGTCGCGCCAGGGCCGGAAGTCCGGATCGTAGGCGCGCGTGGCCACGCGCGGCATCACCTCGGCGAGCAGCGCCGGCTCCCGCGTGATCGGCGCGATCGCCGCCCGCGTCATGGTAATCGGACACAGATGCCCACACTCGATCTGCGCGGCCATGTAGAATTTCGCGGCGCGGACGACCTCCGCCGGCGCGCCCGCGCGGGCGCCCTCGCCGGTCCACGTGCCGTTATGCAGCCCGGCGCGCGCGCTCTCGGCCATCAATTCGTGATAGGCGGGATGGAATTCGACGCCGTCGCGGCGAAAGCCGCGCGGATCAAACGCGGCGAGCCGGGGCGGGCTCACATTCGCCTCGCGCCCGCGCGCCATCATCGCCGCCGACCCCCACAGGCGCCCGAAATCGGCAAGCTCGGCGGCGGCGCTCCCGGCCCCATTGGCCGCGACCGCCTCCGCGAGCGGCCGGTCGGCGGCGAAAAGATCGACGTCCTCGTAGGGCGGCGACTGGTTGAAGACCTCGTGGGTCTCGAACGACGAACGCATGGGCGAATTCCTCGATCCCGGAGCGGAGAAATCGCGCCGAGATTACCATGCTGGTGGAAATGTCACGTCCGGCGAAATCGACCCTTGCCGGGCGCGGGCCGACTGGCCTATAGAACCTCCTTTAATGACCCCGGCCCCGAAATCGTCCTTCGTCCTCGCGCGCCGCCACCTTCTCGGCATCGAGGGGCTTTCGCGGGACGACATCGCCGGCCTGCTCGATCTCGCCGAGGAATTCGTCGAGCTCAACCGCCAGGTCGAGAAAAAGCGCACCACGCTGCGCGGCCGCACCCAGGTCAACCTTTTCTTCGAAGCTTCCACGCGCACCCAGGCGTCCTTCGAGATCGCCGGCAAGCGCCTCGGCGCCGACGTCATGAACATGTCGGTGGCTTCCTCCTCCATGCGCAAGGGCGAGACGCTGATCGACACCGCGGTCACGCTCAACGCCATGCATCCCGACATTCTGATCATGCGCCATCACGCCTCCGGCGCGGTCGAACTGCTCGCGCGCAAGGTCGACGGCTCCGTCGTCAACGCCGGCGACGGCGCTCATGAACACCCGACCCAGGCCCTGCTCGACGCGCTCACCATCCGGCGCAACAAGAAGCGGCTGGAGGGCCTGATCGTGGCGATCTGCGGCGACGTGCTGCATTCGCGCGTGGCGCGCTCCAACATCCTGCTGCTCAACACCATGGGCGCGCGGGTGCGGGTCGTGGCGCCGTCGACGCTGCTGCCGCCCGGCATCGAGCGCATGGGCGTGGAAGTGACGCGCGACATGCGCGAGGCTCTCGACGGCGCCGACATCGTCATGATGCTGCGCCTTCAGCGCGAACGCATGGTCGGCTCGTTCGTGCCGTCGAGCCAGGAGTATTTCCATTATTTCGGTCTCGACGAAAAGAAACTCGCTTACGCCAAGCCGGACGCGCTCGTCATGCATCCGGGTCCGATGAATCGCGGCGTCGAAATCGACTCGCTGGTGGCCGACGGCCCGCAATCGCTCATTCGCGAACAGGTGGAGATGGGCGTCGCGGTGCGCATGGCGGTGCTCGAGGCGCTGGCGCGCAATCTGCCCAATGCGTAGGGCGAGCCCGCCGAGACCAGGTCGCGGCGGAACGGAGTTCGCCGCAAGAAAAGCGCGCGCGCGGACCGCGGCGCGGACGATGACAGGGAAAGAGCCTTTCACCCCATGCTGAGCGACCGACGCCCGATCCTGCTCGCCAACGCCCGCCTGATCGATCCCTCGCGCGATCTCGACGGGCCCGGCGACGTTCTGATCGTCGATGGCGCCATCCGCGACGCGCGGCGCGGCATCGGCGCGGCCGGCGTTCCCGAGGGCACCGAGATCGTCAATTGCGCCGGCAAGGTCGTCGCCCCCGGCCTCGTCGACATGCGCGCCTTCGTCGGCGAACCGGGCGCGAGCTACCGCGAGACCTTCGCCTCCGCGAGCCAGGCCGCCGCCGCCGGCGGCATCACCACCATCATCTGCCAGCCCAACACCAAGCCGGCGATCGACAATTCCGCGACCGTGGATTTCGTGCTGCGGCGCGCGCGCGACACCGCGATCGTCAACATTCATCCGATGGCCGCGCTGACCAAGGGACTCGCCGGCGAGGAAATGACCGAGATCGGCCTCCTCAAGGCGGCCGGCGCCGTCGCCTTCACCGACGCCGACAAGAGCGTCGTCAACGCGCAGGTGATGCGCCGCGCGCTGACCTACGCGCGCGATTTCGACGCCCTCATCGTTCACCACACCGAGGATCCGAGCCTGGT
Source organism: Xanthobacteraceae bacterium (assembly GCA_041918675.1). GTDB lineage: Bacteria > Pseudomonadota > Alphaproteobacteria > Rhizobiales > Xanthobacteraceae > SCUB01. The sequence continues at coordinate 63,412 of JAYRVF010000001.1, read as the reverse complement.
CGGCGACGGCGTCATGAACGAGGGCGAATATGCCGCGCGGCTCGGCCTGCACGGCGTACCTTGCGCGGCCGAGGCCGTGATGCTCGAGCGCGATACGCGCCTCGTCGCGCTGACGGGCGGGCGCTATCACGCCGCCTCGCTCACCTGCCGCGAGTCGCTCGACATCCTCGCCCGCGCGCGCGACGCCGGCCTCATGGTCAGCGCCTCGACCTCGATCAATCACGTTTCGCTCAACGAAAACGACATCGGCCCCTATCGGACCTTCCTGAAGACCTGTCCGCCGCTGCGCGCCGAGGACGATCGCGTCGCGATGATCGAGGCGGTCGGCGCGGGCCTGATCGACGTGCTGATGTCGGATCACAATCCGCAGGACGTGGAGACCAAGCGCCTGCCCTTCGCCGAGGCCGCGCCCGGCGCGGTCGGTCTCGAAACCATGCTCGCCGCCGGCCTGCGCCTCGTCCACAATGACGAGGTCAAACTGACGGCGCTCATTCGCGCCATGTCGACGCGGCCTGCCGAGCTTCTCGGCATTCCGGCCGGCACGCTCAAGCCCGGCGCGCCCGCCGACATCGTCGTCATCGATCTCGACGCGCCATGGGTGCTCGACCCCGCCGACCTGAAATCGAAATGCAAGAACACGCCCTTCGACGAGGCGAAGTTCACCGGCCGCGCCGTGCGCACGATCGTCGCCGGCCGCACCGTGTTCGAGCGGGTGTAGACGAAGCCGGCGGCGTTCGCCTTTCGCGCAAATGAGCTGGGCCCCTCGCTGAACCCTCCTTTCGGGCGGACCGTGAAAAGTTCCGGCGCGGCGGCGCGCATGCCCCTTACCTTTCCTCTTTCCTCGTCTTGAAAGGGAGAGGATAAAGGAGGGGGTAGCGCCACTTCCTCACCGCCGCGACCGCGCCACGGACCGATCCGCCATGTCGCCCCTCATCCTGCCCTCCTCCTTCGTCCTCGGCTATCTGCTCGGCTCGATCCCATTCGGATTGATTGTCACGCGCCTTTACGGCGCGCGCGATCCGCGCACCATCGGCTCGGGCAATATCGGCGCGACCAACGTGCTGCGCACCGGCAACAAGGGCCTCGCCGCGCTGACGCTCGCCGGCGACATGCTCAAGGGAACGGCGGCCGTCCTGATCGGCGGCTTCTATGGCGCCGAAGCGGCCATGGCCGCCGGGGTCGGCGCGTTTCTGGGCCACCTCTTTCCGTTGTGGCTACAGTTCAAGGGCGGCAAGGGAGTCGCGACCTATATCGGCGTCGCGCTCGGACTTAGCTGGCCGGCGGCGCTGGTCTTCGCCGGCGTCTGGCTCGCGATGGCGGCGGCGATGCGACTGTCCTCGCTCGCCGCGCTGACAGCGAGCCTTGCCGCGCCGCTGTTCGTCTGGTGGCGGGGCAACGCCTCCCTCGCCGCGCTCCTCGCCTTCATGACCGCGCTGTTGTGGTTCATGCACCGCGCCAACATCAAGCGCCTGTTAGGCGGCACCGAACCCCGCATCGACCGCGATTCCTGATCGCCACGACATCGAACGCCGCGAGGACGCCGTGGAGCAGCAACGCGTACGCAGCCTCACCGACCGCCAGCGGATCGACTGGCTGCGATTGATCCGCAGCGAACGGGTCGGACCCCGCACCTTCCGGATGCTTATCAATCATTGCGGCAGCGCGAGCGCGGCGCTCGCGGCGCTCCCGGAATTCGCCCGGCGCGGCGGCGCGGCGCGCGCGGTGCGCGTCTGCTCGCTGGAACAGGCCGAGCGGGAACTCGCGGCCGCGGCGCGGCTCGGCGTGGAATATCTCGCCGCCGGCGAACACGGCTACCCGCCCCGCCTGGCGATGATCGACGACGCCCCTCCCTTGCTGGCCGTGCGCGGATCGGCGGAATGTCTGGCATCGCCCGCGATCGCGCTGGTCGGCTCGCGCAACGCCTCGGGCGCGGGCATGAAATTCGCCGAGCGGCTCGCCGCCGATATCGGACGGGCGGGCCTTGTCACCATTTCGGGGCTTGCCCGCGGCATCGACGCCGCCGTCCATCGCGCGAGCCTGACGACCGGCACCATCGCCGTGCTCGCCGCCGGCCACGATCGCATCTATCCGCCCGAACACGAAAGCCTGCTCGCCGCCATCCTCGACCAACGCGGCGCGGCGATTTCGGAAATGCCGATGGGCCACGAGGCGCGCGGTCGCGATTTTCCGCGCCGGAACCGGCTGATCTCGGGCGCCTCGCTCGGCGTCGTGGTGGTGGAGGCCGCGCATCGGTCCGGCTCGCTCATCACAGCACGCATTGCCGGCGAACAGGGCCGCGAGGTCTTCGCCGTTCCCGGTTCGCCGCTCGACCCGCGCGCGGCCGGCACCAACGACCTCATCCGCCAGGGCGCGACGCTGGTGACCAAGGCCGCCGACATCATCGATGTCATCGGCCCGATCCTCGACCAGCCTTTCGATACGCCGATCGCCGAACCCGAGCGGAAGTCCGGCACGATCCCGGAGCCGGCTGCGGGCGACCGCGCGCGAATCATCGACTTGCTCGGCCCGGCGCCGCTGTCGATCGACGACATCATCCGCCTTTCCGGCGTGTCGCCGGCGATCACGCGCACGGTTTTGCTGGAACTCGAACTTGCCGGCCGGCTCGAACGCCATGGCGGCGGGCTGATTTCGCTGCGAATGTGAAGCCGAACCAAACGCAGGCGCCGCCGCCGACGAACCCGTCGCGGGAGCGCGCGCTACCGGATGCAAAAAGTTCGACGGACCGGCGAAGGATGCCCGGTCTCGCGCCGCGGCTACCCGGTTCTCAACGCTTGCCCTGAAGCACGCCGTCGCGGTGACGCTGAACCACCTGCTGGGCCTCAAGCTGAGCCATTTCAAGGAGATAGGCGAGCATTTCGAGTCCCTGCAGCCGGCACAGGCGCGAGAGTTCGCCGGAAAGCGCCGCGACATAGGACGCGGTTTCGTCGCTCTCGATCAATGGCTGCTCGGCCATCCGAGGTCCGTCCTGGCCGACCAGCGGAGCGGTTCTTTTCACAACGGCACCTGCCGAAATTGCGGGAGAAGCATATATTAATTGGATCAATTGTGCATAAGCACCACTATTGCGCGTGTATACTAGCGATAGAATTTCTTTTCAATTCCCCTTTTTTGACATGCCGTCAATCGCTACGGGCACACACCGCGAATTGACAGGAGGGCCGGCTTTACCCATGTTCCGGCCAACGCGACGGGGCCGAACTCGATTTTCGCATCCCCGAAAAACATAATAAGCCATTGGAAAAACATGAATATCGTCGTCGTCGAGTCGCCCGCGAAAGCCAAGACGATCAATAAATATCTGGGCGGCTCCTACGAGGTGCTGGCCTCTTTCGGCCATGTCCGCGACCTTCCGGCCAAGAACGGGTCGGTCGATCCCGACGCCGATTTCCACATGATTTGGGAAGTCGATCCTAAGGCGGCCAAGCGTCTCGCCGACATCGCCCGCGCGGTGAAGGGAGCCGACAAGCTCATCCTCGCCACCGACCCCGATCGCGAGGGCGAAGCCATCTCCTGGCACGTGCTCGAAGTGCTCAAGGAGAAGCACGCGCTCAAGGGCCAGGCGGTCGAGCGCGTGGTCTTTAACGCCATCACCCGGCAGGCCGTCACCGAGGCGATGAACAATCCCCGCCGGATCGATCAGGCGCTGGTCGACGCCTATATGGCGCGCCGGGCGCTCGATTATCTCGTCGGCTTCACCCTCTCGCCGGTGCTTTGGCGCAAATTGCCGGGCGCGCGCTCGGCCGGGCGCGTGCAATCGGTCGCGCTCAGGCTGGTCTGCGACCGCGAGCTCGAAATCGAGAAATTCGTCGCCCGAGAATACTGGTCGCTCGTCGCCACGCTCGCCACGCCGCGCGGCGAAACCTTCGAGGCGCGTCTCGTCGGCGCCGACGGCAAGAAGATCCAGCGTCTCGACATCGGCTCGGGCGCCGAAGCGGAAGCATTCAAGGCGGCCCTGCTCGCCGCGCGATACAGCGTCGTCTCGGTCGAGGCCAGGCCCGCGCGGCGCAACCCGTACGCGCCCTTCACCACCTCGACGCTGCAGCAGGAAGCCAGCCGCAAGCTCGGCTTCGCGCCCGCCCACACCATGCGCATCGCGCAGCGTCTCTATGAGGGCGTCGACATCGGCGGCGAGACCGTCGGCCTCATCACCTATATGCGGACCGACGGCGTGCAGATCGCCGAGGAAGCGATCCACGCCGTGCGGCGCGTCATCGAGAAGGATTACGGCAAGCCCTACGTGCCGGACGCGCCGCGGCGCTATAGCTCCAAGGCCAAGAACGCGCAGGAAGCGCACGAGGCGATCCGCCCGACCGATCCGGGACGCCGGCCGAAGGACGTGCGCCGCCACCTCGATCCCGAGCAGGCCAAGCTCTACGAGCTCATCTGGCTGCGCGCGATCGCGAGCCAGATGGAATCGGCCGAGCTCGAACGCACCACCGTCGACATCACCGCGCAAGCGGGCGCGCGCTCGCTCGACCTGCGCGCCAGCGGCACCGTCATCAAATTCGACGGCTTCCTCACGCTCTACCAGGAAGGCCGCGACGACGACGGCGAGGACGAGGACAGCCGCCGCCTGCCGCAAATGGGCGCGGGCGAGCCGCTGACGCGCCGCGATCTCAGCGTGACGCAGCACTTCACCGAACCGCCGCCGCGCTTCTCGGAGGCCTCCCTCGTCAAGCGCATGGAAGAGCTCGGCATCGGCCGGCCCTCGACCTATGCCTCGATCCTGCAGGTGCTCAAGGACCGCAGCTACGTCAAGCTCGACAAGAAGCGGCTGGTGCCGGAGGACAAGGGCCGCGTCGTCGTCGCCTTCCTCGAAAACTTCTTCGCCCATTACGTCGAATACGACTTCACCGCCTCGCTCGAAGAACAGCTCGATCGCATCTCCAACAACGAGATCGCCTGGCGCGACGTGCTCCATGATTTCTGGCGCGGCTTCATCGGCGCGGTCGACGAGATCAAGGATTTGCGCGTGACCGAGGTGCTCGACGCGCTCGACGCGATGCTGGCGCCGCATATCTATCCGCCGCGCGCCGACGGCGGCGACCCGCGCCAATGTCCGAGCTGCGCCGGCGGACGCCTCAATCTCAAGATCGGCAAGTTCGGCGCGTTCGTGGGCTGCACCAATTATCCCGAATGCCGCTACACGCGCCCGCTGACCGCGGGGGGCGAAGCCGAGAGCGCGACGCGCGTGCTCGGCACTGACCCAGAAACCGGGTTCGACGTCACCGTGCGCGCCGGACGTTTCGGGCCCTATCTCCAGCTCGGCGAAGGCAGCGACGGCGAGAAGCCGAAGCGCGCGAGCCTGCCCAAGGGCGTGTCGCCGGCCGACATCGAGCTCGAGACCGCGCTCGGTCTGTTGTCGCTTCCGCGCGTCGTCGGCCGCCATCCCGAGACCGGCCAGCCGATCAAGGCCGGCGTCGGGCGTTTCGGTCCCTATGTGCAACATGAAAAGACCTACGCGAGCCTGGAAACCGGCGACGACGTGCTCACCATCGGGCTCAATCGCGCCGTCACGCTGATCGCGGAGAAACAGGCCAAGGGTCCGCGGCGCGGACGTTTCGGCGCGGACCCGGGAAAGGCGCTCGGCGAACATCCCGCGCGCGGCGGCGTCATCACCGTCAAATCGGGTCGTTACGGCGCCTATGTCAGCCATGACGGCGTGAACGCGACGCTGCCGGGCGACAAGTCGCCCGACACCATCACGCTCGACGAGGCCGCCGCCTTGATCGACGCCCGCGCCGCCAAGGGCGGCAAGAAGGCGAAGAAATCCGCCGCGCCGAAAGCCGCGAGGCCGAAGGCTCGCAAGTCGACGACCGCCGCCGAGGAATCCGCCGCGCCGCCCTTCGACATCGACGGCGCCGGAACCGTCAAGCCGGCGTCGCGAACGGCCAAGACGCGCGCCGGAGACGGAACGCCGGCGGCCAAAACGCGCGCGAAGCCGCCCGCGAAAGCGCCCGCCAAGACGGCGCGCCCCTCCGCCGGCAAATCCGCGTCGAAGCAGACAGCGAAGTCCGCCGCCAAGTCGGCCGCGAAGTCGCCGGCCAAGAGCGCTGCGTCCAAATCCATGGCAGGGTCGCCGCCGCGAAAGGCAGCCGGCAAAAAATCGTGAAAAAGCGGGACCGCGACGCGCCACGCCAACTCCCCACGCGGGAAGACGTGATCGCGTTCATCCGCGCGCAACCGGGACAGGTCGGCACGCGCGAGATCGCCCGCGCCTTCGGCCTGAAGAACGCCGACCGCGCCGACCTGCGCGGCATGCTGCGCGAACTCGCCGACGAAGGCATCCTCACCAAGCGTCGCCGTCAAATCCACCACGCCGGCGATCTGCCCCCCGTGGTGCTCGCCGAGATCACCGGGCGCGACGCCGACGGCGAGCTTGTCGCGGTTCCGGTCGAGTGGGACGAGGAGCGCCGCGGCCCGCCGCCGCGCATTCACGTTTTCATCCCCCGCCGGGCGCATGCGGCGGCGACGGGCGCGATCGGCGACCGCGCGCTATTGCGGGTCGAGGAGATCGAGGGCGCCGACGACGCGATCCGCCATCGCGGCCGCATCCTCAAGGTCATCGATCACGCCCGCCATCGCGCGCTCGGCATCTTCCGCGCGCTCGACAATGGCGGCGGACGCATGATCCCGATCGACAAGAAGCAGCTCGGGCGCGAGATCGCGATTTCGCCGACCGACGCCGCCGGCGCGCGGGACGGCGACCTGATCTCGGTCCATCTCCATCGCGGACGCGCCTATGGCCTGCCCTCCGGGCGCGTCGCCGAACGGCTCGGCTCGCTCAAGACCGAGCGCGCGGTCAGCATGATCGCCATCCACGCCCATGAAATTCCGCACGTGTTTCCGCCGGCGGCGCTGCGCGAGGCGGAGGCGGCGACGCCCCTCTCGCTCCAAGGGCGCGAGGATTGGCGCGATCTTCTCCTGGTGACGATCGACCCGCCCGACGCCAAGGATCATGACGACGCCGTGCACGCCGAAGCCGACACCGATCCGGCCAATCGCGGCGGTTTCGTTCTGCATGTGGCGATCGCCGATGTCGCGCATTTCGTCACCCCGGGCTCCGCGCTCGACCGCGAGGCGCTCGCGCGCGGCAACTCGGTCTATTTCCCGGACCGTGTCGTGCCGATGCTGCCCGAGCGGATTTCCAACGATCTCTGCTCGCTCAAGCCCGGCGAAGCGCGCGGCGCGCTCGCCGCGCGGATGGTGATCGGCGCCGACGGGCGCAAGCGGTCGCATTCCTTTCACCGCGTGCTGATACGGTCGGCCGCCAAGCTCAGCTACGCCGAGGCGCAGGCGGCCGCGGAAGGTCGCGGCGGGGAAACCGCGCGCCCGCTTGCCGAACCGGTTCTCGCCCCGCTCTACGCCGCCTATGCCGCGCTCAAACGCGCGCGCGCCGAGCGCGAGCCGCTCGATCTCGACCTGCCCGAGCGCAAGATACTGCTCAAACCGGACGGCACCGTCGACCGCGTCGTGGTCCCGGAACGCCTGGATGCCCACAAGCTGATCGAGGAGTTCATGATCCTCGCCAACGTTTCCGCCGCGGAAACGCTGGAGAAGGCGCGCGTGCCGGTGATCTACCGCGTGCATGACGAGCCGTCGCTGGAGAAGGTCGGCGCGTTGCGCGAATTCCTCCGCACGCTCGACATTCCGCTCGCCAAGACCGGCACCCCGCGCCCATCGCTGTTCAACCGCATCCTCGACCAAGTCAGGGGCCGCGACGCGGAGGCGATGGTCAACGAGGTCGTTTTGCGCGCGCAGGCGCAGGCCGAATATTCGGTGGAAAATTTCGGCCATTTCGGCCTCAATCTGCGGCGCTACGCGCATTTCACCTCGCCGATCCGCCGCTACGCCGATCTCGTCGTGCATCGCGCGATCATCCGCGCGCTGGATTTGGGCGCGGGCGCGCTCGCCGAGGGCGAGACCAGCGAAACGCTCGGCGAAATCGCCGCGGCGATCTCGGTGACCGAGCGACGCGCGATGCGCGCCGAACGCGAGACAACCGACCGGCTGATCGCGCATTTCCTGGCCGACCGGATCGGCGCGACGTTCAACGCGCGCGTCTCCGGCGTCACGCGCGCGGGCCTGTTCGTCAGGCTCGACGAGACGGGCGCGGACGGCTTCGTTCCGGCGCGCACCATCGGGCACGAATATTTCCATTTCGACGAGGCGCGCATGGCGCTGGTCGGCGGGCGCAGCGGCGCCATGCACCGGCTCGGCGACATCGTCGAGGTGCGGCTGGTCGAGGCCGCGCCCGTCGCCGGCGCGTTGCGATTTGAATTGCTGTCGGAGGGCACCATCGTCCAAGGTGGCCGAACGCGCGGCGAGCGACCCGGACCGGCCAAGGCGCGCGGCCGGCGCGCCGCGCCGACCGAGGGTCGGCGCAACGAGCGGACGAAATCCACGAAGGCGAAGACCGCGCGATCCGGCCGCAAGGGCGCGGGCCGCGCCGGACCGAAGAGGAAGCGAAAGTAGACGAAATGACCGACACGACCGCGCTGCCGCAGATCTACCACGTCGATTTCAGCCCGCACCAGAAGCACCCGAACGTCACGCCCCGCGACGCGGCCACCTTGATCGTGGTGGATCGCGCCTCCTCACCGGGCAAGGTGCTGCTCGGACGGCGCAGCCCGAACCAGGTGTTCATGCCCGGCAAGCTCGTGTTTCCCGGCGGGCGCGTCGACGCCACCGACCACCGCGCCAAGGTCGCCTCACCTCTCGCCGCCGATGTCGAGCGTCGCCTCATGCTGCGCAGCGGCAAGGCCGGCGCCGCCAAGGCGCGCGGCTTCGCGGTCGCGGCCGTGCGCGAGGCCTATGAGGAAACCGGCATCTGCCTCGGTCCGTTCGCCGAGGGCGCGGCGCGCGACCATGATCCCACGCGTGCCTTCGCTCAATCGGGATTGCTGCCCGATCTCGCCGACCTTCAATTCATCGCCCGCGCGATCACGCCGCCGCGGCTGGTGCGACGCTTCGACACCCGTTTCTTCGCCGCCGACGCGGGCATGATCACCCATCGCATCGACGGCGTGGTCGGGCCGGACACCGAGCTGGTGGAACTGGTGTGGCTATCCATCGCCGATGCGCTGAGGCAGGACCTGCTCCCGATCGTGCGGCAGGTGCTGCTTGACCTCGACGAGCGGATCGCGGCCGGCATGCGGCGCGAGGCCCCGGTGCCCTTCTATTCCTTCTCCAACGGCCATATGCGCCGGCAATGGCTCTGACATCCCCGGCCTGAAGGGCTCCAACAACGCAGGATGGGCGGGGCGGACAGTTCCTTGACATTGACGCAATCCCGGGTAGGTTGCGCGCCAGCGGACGGCTGGCGCCACCACGGGGACGTCGGGCCGTCTTTTAACAATTCCAATAGCTTACACGACGCCGGAGTTCGACCATGGCCAAGGCCGTCACCATCAAGATCAAGCTGGTTTCGACCGCCGACACTGGCTACTACTACGTGGCCAAGAAGAACTCGCGCACGATGACGGACAAGCTCGTCAAGAAGAAGTACGACCCCGTCGCCAAGAAGCACGTCGAATTCCGCGAATCGAAGATCAAGTAAGCAGGCCACGCGGATTCATCGAACGCGGCGCGGCCGGCGCTCCGTCTCGTTCCTCACGCTTTCCGATCCAGTTTCCGATCGACTGACTCGCTCGCCCGGGTCACGCGCCCTATCGGCTCGGCGCGGCACTTCGCGTCGCGCGGGTAAATCCTCACCCGTCTTTTTCGGCTCCATCGGCCTCGATACCAAGACGCCGACAGGCCGACCCGATCCAGGAATCGGCGGACGGAAACCGCGCCTTCCTTCCGCGCATCGCCGTGCTCGACGACCACAGATGCACGGCGACGGTATGTGGCTCGATGCGATCCTCCACCGACCGATCCGGCCCGAAGAACATTCCGGCCTCCGCGTAGTGGACGGGATAGAACGCGGTCCTGTCCCGGGCATGCGCACCCAATCCGTGCCGCTTCACAAGTTCCGTCAGGGCGATCGGGCCGAACGATCCCCACGGCATGTCGCCGGCGCGCTGGTGTCGTCCGATCACGCCGCGCAGCCGCTGCTTCATTTTTTGGCGGGCGGTCCACCAGGGCGGCACGGGTACGTTCGATTCGATCAGCGCGGCCAGATCACGAAGGATCGCCGAGTCCGGCGGCAATCTCAGGAATGCCGTGCAAATGGCGCCGTCGTCCTCCCAGGCGAAGACGTATTCGCCGTCGTCGCGGTACGGACGAAGCAGCAACATGTCGGTATCGGCCCAGATCAGGTTGCCGCGCATCAGGAGACGATAGCGGAAGCGATCGGAGAACAGCGCCGGGCTGCCGGTTTCGCGATGGCGAACCACCTCCGTCATCGGGATGAGGTCGCCCGCGTCTTCAAGCGTGACGCCGGCCGGAACGCCCGAGACGTCGTTATAGGTCCACAGGACGGCCGCGTGTCCGCATGCGACCCAGGACGTCAGGCACAGGCGCTCCAACCACCCCAGTTTCTCGCCGATCCACAGCGAATGAAGCGGCGTGAGGCCGGGCATGTGAAAGACTCACGCCGCCGCCAACACCACGCGATTGCGACCGTCGCGCTTGGCGCGATAAAGCGCCTGATCGGACCGCTTGAGCAGATCGGCGACCGATTCTCCGCATTCGAGCGTCGCCACGCCGACCGAGATCGTCACCTCGACGCGCTTGCCGCCGCGATCGACGGTAAACGGTTCGCACGCCACCGCGCGGCGCAGCCGTTCGCCGACCATGGTCGCGACGCCGGGGTCGGCTTCCGGCATGACGACGACGAATTCCTCCCCGCCGTAGCGGCACGCCAGGTCGATGCCCCGGATCGATTTGCGGACGCGCGTCGCGAACTCGCGCAGCACGTCGTCGCCCGATTCGTGACCATAGCTGTCATTGATCGACTTGAAGAAGTCGATGTCGAGCATCATCAGCGTCAACGGCTTGCCGCGCAGATGCGCCTGCTGGGTGAGCGTTTCGAGATGGCTTTCGAGATAGCGCCGGTTGTGCAGGCCGGTGAGCGCGTCGGTGATCGCCATTTCGATGGAGACCTGCACGTTGTCGCGCAGATGTTCGGTGTAGCGGCGGCGGCGCACCTGCGTGCGCGCGCGGGCGAGCAGTTCGTTGCTGTCGACCGGCCGCATCAGATAATCGTTGATGCCGATTTCGAGACCGCGCAGCAGGCGTTTGCGGTCGTCGGCCTCGATCAGCGCGAGAATGGGGATGTTGCGCGTGCGTTCGAGCGAACGCGCCTGGCTGCACAGCCGCAAGCCGTCATGGCCCTGCAGTCCGAGCGAGACGATCAGCAGGTCGTAATTGCCCTCGGCCGCGGTGAACAGCGCGTCCGCGGGATTTGGCTCGACATCGACCTCGTGCTCGGCGCAGAGGATATGGGCGAGGCGCTCTTGCGAGGAGGCGCGATCGTCGATGATCAGCACGCGGCCGCTCTTGCCGGTATCGGCGACGGCGTCGCGCTCCGGGCCGCCGAGGCCGATATCGCGCGAGGTCACCGCGCGCATGCGCAATTCGTCGGTCATCATCTTCAGCCGCGTGAGCGAACGCACCCGCGCGATCAGCACGACATCGGAAACCGGCTTGGTGAGGAAGTCGTCGGCGCCGGCCTCGAGCCCGCGCAGCCGATCGGACGGCTGGTCGAGCGCGGTCACCAGCACCACCGGAATGAAATGGGTGTTGGGATTGGACTTGATGCGGCGGCAGACCTCGAAGCCGTCCATGTCGGGCATCATCACGTCGAGAAGCACGATGTCGCATTCGGCGCGGCGGCAGATTTCGAGCGCCTGGGCGCCGTTCGACGCGGTCACGACATCGAAATACTCGGCCGAGAGCTGGGCTTCGAGCAACTTCACATTGGTCGGAATGTCGTCGACAATCAGAACGCGAGCCGACATTGCGCTTACTCCTAACCGATGAAGCGACGAACCGTTTCGATGAACTTGCCGACGGAAATGGGCTTGGACAGGTAGGCTTCGCAGCCGCCCTGGCGAATGCGTTCCTCGTCGCCCTTCATGGCGAAGGCGGTGACCGCCACGACCGGGATCTGGCGCAGATCGGGATCGTCCTTGATCCAGCGCGTGACATCGAGGCCGGAAACCTCGGGGAGCTGGATATCCATCAGGATCAGATCGGGCCGATGCTGGCGCGCCAAAGTCAGCGCGTCCATTCCGCTCGCGGTGCCAATCGTTCTGTACCCATGGGCCTCCAACAGATCGTGGAAGAGCTTCATGTTCAGTTCGTTGTCTTCGACGATCAGGACGGTCTTCGCCACCCTTGGCCCTTTCCCGCAGGTCAAGCGCCGGCAGGTCGATCCGACGCCGGCGCCCTCCTGTTCGATTTGCTCGGACAGGATGAGTAAAAATAGATAGGATAGGTTACGGAAACGCAAATATCCTAGAATCATGAAAGAGTTGCCACAACCCGCGCAAGTGGCTGAAGCCATTGCGGTTCAGGCTCTGGCCTTCATCGCGGGCGATCCCGCCCGGCTGGGCCGATTCCTGGCTGAAACGGGCATCGGCCCGGCGACGATTCGCGCGGCCGCCGCCGACCCGCGTTTTCTCGCCGGCGTGCTCGACTTTCTCCTCGGCGACGATTCCATGGTCCTCGCGTTCGCGGGCCATGCCGAAATCGAGCCCACCCATGTTCAGACCGCGCGCGACATCTTGGCCGGCCAGTCGAACCGCCAATAGCGCGCCATGGCGGACGGATTCTGCAGGGACTGCCTCCACGATGTCCCCTCCGGCCGGGCGCGCTGCCCACGCTGCGGGTCGCCGCGCCTGCTCGGCCATCCCGCGCTCGATACCTTCGCCATTGCCCATGTCGATTGCGACGCCTTCTACGCGACGATCGAAAAGCGCGACCGACCTGAACTCGCCGATCGGCCCGTGATCGTCGGCGGCGGGCGGCGCGGCGTCGTCTCGGCGGCCTGCTACGTCGCGCGCACCTTCGGCATCCATTCGGCGATGCCGATGTTCAAGGCGCGCGCGCTCTGCCCCGCCGCCGTCGTCATCAAGCCGGACATGGCCAAATATGTCCGCGTCGGGCGCGAGGTCCGGCGCGCGATGCTGGCGCTGACGCCGCGGGTCGAGCCGCTCTCGATCGACGAGGCGTTTCTCGACCTGACCGGGACCGAGCGGCTTCACGGCATGAGCCCGGCCCGCAGGCTCGCGCGCTTCGCCCTCGACGTCGAACGCGACATCGGCATCACCGTTTCGGTCGGGCTTTCGACCAACAAGTTTCTCGCCAAGATCGCCTCCGATCTCGACAAGCCGCGCGGCTTCGCCGTGCTCGACCCGGCGCGGGCGCCCGAATTCCTCGCGCCGCGCCCGGTCGGCTTCATCTTCGGCGTCGGCCCGGCGACCCAGGCCCGCCTCGCCGCGCGCGGACTGCGCGCCATCGCCGATCTGCAGCGCGCCGACGAAGCCGATCTGATGCGCCTATTCGGCGGCGAAGGGCGGCGGCTGTGGCGGCTTGCCCGCGGCATCGACGATCGCGCGGTGGTCGCCGATCGCGACGCCAAGTCGATCTCCACCGAAACGACATTCGAGACCGATGTCGGCGATTTCGCCGATCTCGAACGCGCGCTGTGGCGGTTGACGGAGAAGGTCTCCGAGCGCCTCAAATCCGGCGCGCTGGCCGGCGCGACGGTGACGCTCAAGCTCAAGACCGCCGATTTTCGTCCGCGCACGCGCGCGCGCTCGCTGTCCGCGCCGACCCAGCTCGCCGACAAGATTTTCGCGACCGCCCGCGACCTGCTCACGCGCGAGGTCGACGGCACCAAATTCCGCCTGATCGGCGTCGGCGTCAGCGCGCTCAAGCCGGCCGAGGAAGCCGACGACGCCGACCTCATCGATCCGCGCCGCGCGCAAGCCGAGCGCGCGATGGACGACCTCAAGCGCAAATTCGGGCGTTCGGCGATCGTGAAGGGGCTGGCGTTCGAGCCGCCGGAAAAGGACCCGCCGAAATGACTCCGCGCGCCGGCCGCGCCTCAGCCGTCCTTGCAGGGACGGCTGCTCTTCACCTCGAATTTCGTCATCGCGCCGCCGAGGACGAAATCGTTGTAGTCGAGCGAAAGCGCCCGCGTGACGCCGTTCTCGTAGAGCTCGAACGTCATCGCATAGATCGGCGTTTCCTCGACGCGCTTGGCGCCGTCGCCGCGTTCGTAATAGCTCACCGTCACCGGCCAGCGCGTGAGCTTGACGAGCGATTGATTGCCGCCGCCGGCGTCGGCGGGGCTTGGCGCTTGATCGGCGGCGATCGGCCGGCCGATCACCGTGAGCGTGTGATAGGCCTTCTCGCCGTTATCCGAACCGTCATAGATGTCGAGTTCGAGCAGCGACTTGCCCTCGCGCGCGGCGGCGATGATGCGGCGCATCTGCTCGGTCGGGAACACCGTTCCCGCCGGCAGCATCACGATCTTGGCCGCCGGCTTGGCGAGCGAGACGGTGACGCCGCCCTCGCCGCGCTCGGCGACGCCGTCGGCGATGCTGGTGACCTCGTTGTCCTTACGCGTCTCCATCCGGAAACGATAGGTCTTGCCGTCGCCGTCCTCGAAGCTGGTCGCGCGCTGGTCGCTGATGGTGACGCGCCCTTCCCCGACGTCGAGCTGAACGACATGGCGCAGATCGGTGGTGTAGCCCTCGCACGCGCTGCCGGCGAAATTGTAGAGGATGCGGCCGCGCGCGCCATCGAGCGCGGGACTGCGCCGCGATTTGGTCAGCGTCAGGTCGTAGACGGCCAGATGCGCGAGAAACGGCGCGTCGGCGACGGCCGGCACGCCCGACGCGCCGGAGAGAAAAGCGATCGCGGCCGCGCCGAGGAGCGTCGCGCGCGCGCGCCGCGCCCATGTCCTCGGCTTGCCCCTCATCGCCCCCTCCATCGCCGAAAAATCCCGCCAGGAATCGATTCCGCACCTTAGGCGAGGCGTTCACACGCGGCAATCGCGCCGCGTCGTACCCGTCGACGCGCGCCCCTGCCCGCCTTCCGGCTTGATTGCCCACGCATCATGGGCGAAAGATGGCCGTGTCTGGATTTTTTGGCGGTGAGGAAAAAATGGCGGGCGTTGTCGAGAAAAGACTGACGGAAGCGGGAATCGTGTTGCAGACACCGGCGAGCCCGGTTGCCAATTATGTGGGCGGCGTGCGCACCGGCAACCTGCTCATCATTTCGGGGCAGCTCTGCTTCGACGCATCCGGGCAATTGATGGCCAAGGGCAAGCTCGGCGGCGGCGTCTCGATCGATCACGGCCACGCCGCCGCGCGCGCCTGCGCCGTCAACCTGCTGGCGCAGGTCAAGGCCGCGCTCGGCGATCTCGACCGCGTCACGCGCGTCGTGCGCCTGGGCGGCTTCATCAACTCCACGCCCGATTTCATCGATGGACCGAAGGTCATGAACGGCGCCTCCGACGTGATGGTCGCCGCGTTCGGCGACGCCGGCCGCCATGCCCGCACCACGATCGGCGTGGCGGCGCTGCCGTTCGACGCCGCCGTCGAGGTCGAAGGCATGTTCGAAGTCGCCTGAGCCGCGGCCATGGGCGCGCTCTCCTGGCTGATCGCGCGGCCGATCGCCCACCGCGGCCTGCATGATCGCGTCCGCGGAATCATCGAGAATACATCGTCCGCGGTCGCGGCCGCGACGGCGGCGAACTTCTCGATCGAGGTCGATCTCCAGATCAGCGCCGACGGCGAGGCGATGGTTTATCACGACGACGCGCTCGGACGCCTCACCGACGGCGCCGGCGCGTTGCGAAGCCTAGAGGCGGCCGCGCTGAAGCGGGTTCCATTCAAGGAGACCGCCGACCGGATGATGACGCTCGGCGAGCTCTGCGATCTCGTCGCCGGGCGCGTCGCCATGGTGCTCGAACTCAAGAGCCATTTCGACGACAGCCACGGCCTCGTCGAGCGCGCCGCGAAGGTGCTGCGCGCCTATCGCGGGCCGGCGGCGCTGATGTCGTTCGACCCGGCCATGGTTCTCGCCGCGCGCCGGTTCGCGCCCGAACTCGCGCGCGGCATCGTCGCGCAGGACCGCTATGACGACACCGAATGGGCGTCGGTCTCCCGGAGCGGGCGACGACGGATGCGGCAACTGCGCCACGCCTTCGCCTCGCGGCCGCATTTCGTCGCTTATTCGGTCGACGACCTGCCCTCGCCCGCGCCGTGGATCGCGCGCAACCTGTTCGCCCGCCCACTCATCACCTGGACCGTGCGCACGCCCGAGCAACGCGCGCGCGCGGCGCGATGGGCCGACCAGATCATCTTCGAGGGATTTGCGCCCGAACCCTGACCCGGGCGGCGCGAGCGCCACATCGACCGGACGAGCATGGCCGCATCCGATTTCGAACTGACCGTCGTCGCGTCCATTTCGGACGTCGCGAAAACCGACTGGGACGCCTGCGCCGGCGTCGGCGATGGCGCGCGCGGAAATCCTTTCGTCGCGCATGATTTTCTCGAAAGCCTCGAAATCTCCGGCTGCGCCGCGCCCTCGACCGGCTGGGCGCCGCGCCATCTCGTCGCCCGCGAGGGCGGAACGATCGTCGGCGTCGCGCCGTGCTATCTCAAATCACATTCGCGCGGCGAATACGTGTTCGATCATGGCTGGGCGGAAGCCTATATGCGCGCCGGCGGACGCTATTATCCCAAGCTTCAGGTCGCCTCGCCGTTCACGCCGGTGACCGGCCCGCGCCTGCTCGCGCGCGAGGGAACAACGAACGCCGCCGCCCGCGCCGCGCTCGCCGACGGCCTCCTCGCGCTATGCGCGCGCGAGAAAGCTTCCTCCGTCCATGTCACTTTCGCCACGCGCGAGGAATGGGATTTCCTGAGCGCGCGCGGCTTCCTCAAGCGCACCGACCGGCAATATCATTGGGACAATCCGGGCTTCGCCTCGTTCGACGATTTTCTCGGCGCGCTGTCGTCGCGCTACCGCAAGGTGATCCGGCGCGAACGACGCGACGCGCTCGGCCAGGACATCACCGTTCGCGCGCTTACCGGCGCGGAGATCACCGAGGCCGCGCTCGACGCGTTCTTCGCGTTCTATATCGAGACCGGATCGCGCAAATGGGGCCGGCCCTATCTTAACCGCGCGTTCTATTCGCTCCTCGCCGAGCGCATGCGCGATCGCATCGTGCTGATCATGGCCGAGCGCGGCGGACGCTGGATCGCCGGCGCGATCAACTTCGTCGGCGACGGCACGCTCTACGGCCGGCATTGGGGCGCGATCGAGCACCACCCCTTCCTCCATTTCGAGGTCTGCTATTACCAGGCGATCGATCACGCCATCCGCCACCAATTCAAGCGGGTGGAGGCCGGCGCGCAGGGCGAGCACAAGGTCGCGCGCGGCTATCTCCCCGCGCCGACCTATTCGGCCCATTACATCGCCGATCCGGCGCTGCGCCGCGCGGTCGACGACTATCTCGGGCATGAGCGCGCCTATGTCGACATGGTCTCCCGCGACCTCGCCGGGTCGAGCCCGTTTCGCCAAGGCGACGGCGGCGGTGGCGGCGGTGGCGAGCCGTCTTGACCTTTGCCGCGACGTGAGGTGAATGGGGGCGATCGCAATTCCAACATGGCGGCTCCGATGCCCAGCTACGACTCCAACAACATCTTCGCCAAGATCATCCGCGGCGAACTGCCGTGCCACAAGGTCTATGAGGACGATCGCGCGCTCGCCTTTCTCGACATCATGCCGCGCGCGCCGGGGCACACGCTGATCATCCCCAAGGCGCCCGCGCGCAACCTGCTCGACGTGGCGCCCGACGATCTCGCGCATGTGATCCGCGTCGCGCAGAAGATCGCCAAGGCCGGCATGAAGGCGTTCGGCGCCGACGGCATCACGCTGCAGCAGTTCAGCGAACCTGCGAGCGGCCAGGTCGTCTATCACCTTCACGTCCACGTCATTCCGCGCAAGGAAGGCGTGGCGATGCTGCCGCCGGCGAGCCGCAAGGAAGACGACGCCGCGCTCGCCGCGCACACCAAGGCGATGATCGACGCGCTCAAGGATTGATTCCGCCGCGCGTCGATCGGCACGTG
Source organism: Xanthobacteraceae bacterium (assembly GCA_041918675.1). Taxonomy (GTDB): domain Bacteria; phylum Pseudomonadota; class Alphaproteobacteria; order Rhizobiales; family Xanthobacteraceae; genus SCUB01. Next base: position 45,356 of record JAYRVF010000001.1, on the reverse strand, counting down.
GCGATCGGCTCGCGCCATCAGTTGAGATAGAGCCCGCCCATCAGCGCGATCTCGGCGGCGGCGACGCCGGCGAGCGTCGAGCGCCGCGCCGTGAAGAAGACCGCGACGCCCACGGCGACCGCGCCGAGCCGCAACCACAAGGGCGCGCCGGCGAGCGCGCCCGGCGGCGCGATCAGCACCTGGGCGATGACGCCGGCGAGGATCGCGGTCGCGACCGCGCGCACCCAGACCATCAGCTCCGATCCCTCGTCGAGGCCGCGCGACGCCCACAGGCCGAGCAGGCGCCAGATCTCGTTCGGAAAGAGGCCGGCGAGCGCCAGCAGAAGATAGGACTGCCAGTCGCCGATCAGCTCCATCGCCGCCCCCTGCTCCAGCGGTGGACGCCATAGGCGACCGTGCCGGCCACGACCCCGCCGATGACGAGATCGATCCCGGTATGCGCGAGCGCCGCCACCGGCGCGATCGCGAGCCCGAGGCCGAGCGCGACCCAATCCTCCGCGCGGCGGCTGTTGGCGCCGATGCTCAGGAGAAAGGTCACCGGCGTCAGGAACAACACGCCCGCAGCGATGACGGGCGGAAGCCGCGCCGCGAGCACGAAGCCGATCGCGGTCGCGACCGTGCTGATCGTCACCAGGCCGGCGCCGAGGCCGTTGACGAAGGCGATGCGACGTTCGCGCGGAACCCGGGGCAACAGCCGCAGCGACTCGACCCAGAAGGTGACGGCGGTGAAATGCGCCGGCAGCAGCAGCGAACGCCAGCGCGTGCCGCGCGCGCGCAGCATCGGCATCAGCGAAACCACCATCGGGAACAGGCGGATGCCGCTCAGGCACACCGCGATCGCGGCCTGCGCCGCCCCGCTCCCGCTCGCCAGCGTCGACACCATGATGACCTGCGCGGGCGCGGCCCAGACGAACAAGGTCGAGGCCACGATCCAGCCGAAGCTGAAGTGGAGATCATGCGCGAGCGCGCCGATGCCGATATAGGTCGCGAACAGCACGTAAGCGAGGAGCGAACGGAACGCCTCGCGCAAGCCGCCCGCGAAAGCGGCCGAGGAGGAGGAGAATTCGAGCGGCGCGGGCGTGGTCAATGGCACGGTCAAGGGCCTGGTCTGTGGCGTGGTCTGTGGCCTGGTCTGTGGCGTGGTCTGTGGCGTGGTCGGGGCCGTGGTCAGGACCGTGGAATGAATGGCGTGGTCATATGCGCGATTCCGAACGACGCGCCTATCACGTGGGACGGCGCGCGCGCAGTCAAGCGACGCGGCGGAATGGCTGGCTTGTCCGGGCCAGATTTTCGGGTGGTCGTGGGGCGGCTTGCCTAGCGCGGACGCGCCGGTAGCCGGCTAGCCGGAGATCGGCTTCCCAGAGACAGGCTTAACCCGCGCCGGATCGCGCTGCTCGGGCGAGATTTCGGGATCGATCATGTCGGCCGCGGCGTCGCCGTCGACCGGCTCGCCTGTGGCGTCGACGAGCGGCAGGTCGCCGTCGTTCCAGCCGCGCACGCCGAGCTTGAGCGAATAGACCTCGCCGTAGCCGAGAAGCCTCATCACGATCGCCGCGAAGGCGCTGCGCGCCCCCGACCGGCAGACGATGACGACCGGACGTTCGCGCGCGCGCACCAGCTCCGGCACGGTTTCGGGATAGTCCCATTCGCACGCCGCTTCGAGCACCCCGCGCGGCACGTTGATCGAGCCGCGAAGGCGCAGCGCCTCGAATTCGGCTGGCTCGCGCACGTCGAGCACGAGAAGGTCGTCGCGCTCCTTGAGCATGCGGCTCAAATCCCAGGGCGCGATTTCGGCGATCTGGGCCGCCGCTTCGGCCGCGAGTTCCTGGTAGGTCCGGCGCTTCACCCCGCGTATCACTCCATACGATCATCCGTTCCGCCGCCCCTATCAGCCCGCGCCGGCGGCGACAAGACCCGAAAACGAGACCTGAACGGGCAAGGCCTCGGAAAGGCGGGCCCTAAATCCGAGGCCGGGAAACGAAAAGCCGGGCGCGCGGCCCGGCCTTGACTCATTCCCCGCGACCCACGCCTACGCCTTGACGAGCGGCGTGCGCGGCACCGAACCTTTCGAACCACCGGACCCGCCCGGCCGGTCCGGTTTCGGCGGCGACTTCGGCGGCGATTTCGGCCGTGGCTTGCGGCTCGCGGCGCGCTTGCGCCCAGGCGCCGGCAGCCTTTCCGGCTTGGGCGTCACCGGTCCGTCGAGGAACTCGAAGCCGATCCGGTCCTCGCCCTTTTCGTCCTTCTCGATCACCACCCGCACATGGCCGCCCCGCTTGAGCTTGCCGAACAGGAGCTCGTCGGCGAGCGGCTTCTTGATGTGCTCCTGGATGACGCGGGCCATCGGCCGCGCGCCCATCTGTTCGTCGTAGCCGTGCGCGACAAGCCAGCGACTGGCCGGCTCCGACAATTCGATCGTCACGTCGCGGTCGGCGAGCTGGGCCTCGAGCTGCAGCACGAATTTCTCCACCACCTTCGCGATCACCTCCTCGCTCAGATGGGCGAAGGCGATGACGGCGTCGAGCCGGTTGCGGAATTCCGGCGCGAAGGTGCGGTTGATCGCCTCGGCGTCGTCGCCCTCGCGCTTGGAGCGCGTGAAGCCGAAGGCCTGCTTGGCGAGATCGGCCGCCCCCGCGTTGGTCGTCATGATCAGGATGACGTTGCGGAAGTTGACCTGCTTGCCGTTGTGGTCGGTGAGCCGGCCGTGATCCATGATCTGCAACAGCACGTTGTAGAGATCGGGATGCGCCTTCTCGATCTCGTCGAGCAGCACCACGCAATGCGGATGCTGGTCGACGCCGTCGGTGAGCAGGCCGCCCTGATCGAACCCGACATAGCCGGGCGGCGCGCCGATCAGGCGCGAGACGGTGTGGCGCTCCATGTATTCCGACATGTCGAAGCGCAGCAGCTCGACGCCGAGCGACTGGGCGAGCTGTTTGGCGACCTCGGTCTTGCCGACGCCGGTCGGTCCCGAGAACAGGTAGCTGCCGATCGGCTTTTCCGGTTCGCGCAAGCCCGCCCGCGCCAGCTTGATCGAGGCCGCGAGCGCCTCGATCGCCTTTTCCTGGCCGAACACCGACCGCTTCAGGGTCGCTTCGAGATGCCTGAGCACCTCGGCGTCGTCCTTCGACACCGACTTCGGCGGAATCCGCGCCATGGTGGCCACGGTCGCCTCGATCTCCTTCAGGCCGATGGTCTTCTTGCGGCGGTTTTCCGGCGACAGCATTTGCGCGGCGCCCGATTCATCGATCACGTCGATCGCCTTGTCGGGCAGCTTGCGGTCGTGGATGTAGCGATCCGACAGCGTCACCGCCGCCTCGATCGCCTCGTTGGTGTATTTGAGCTTGTGGTAGTCCTCGAAATAGGGCTTGAGCCCCTTCAGGATCGCGACGGCGTCCTCGACCGTCGGCTCGTTGACGTCGATCTTCTGGAAGCGACGCACCAGCGCGCGGTCCTTCTCGAAATACTGGCGGTATTCCTTGTAGGTGGTCGAGCCAATGCAGCGCAGCGTGCCGGCCGCGAGCGCCGGCTTGAGCAGGTTCGAGGCGTCCATCGCCCCGCCCGAGGTCGCCCCCGCGCCGATCACGGTGTGGATTTCGTCGATGAACAGGATCGCGTCGGGATGGGCCTCCAGCTCCTTGATCACCTGCTTGAGGCGTTCCTCGAAATCACCGCGATAGCGCGTGCCGGCGAGCAGCGTGCCCATGTCGAGCGAGAATACCGTCGCCGCGCGCAGCACCTCCGGCACGTCGTGATCGACGATGCGGCGCGCCAGCCCTTCCGCGATCGCGGTCTTGCCGACGCCGGCCTCGCCGACCAGCAGCGGATTGTTCTTCTGGCGGCGGCACAGCACCTGAATGGTGCGACTGATCTCGGCCTCGCGGCCGATCAGCGGATCGATCTTGCCCTCGCGCGCCTTCTTGTTGAGGTCGACGCAATAGGATTCCAGCGCGTCGCCCTTCTTCTTCGGCTCGTCGCCGGTCTTGGACTCGGTCTCCTCGTCGATGCCGCGGACGGGCCGCGACTCCGAGGCGCCCGGTCGCTTGGCGATGCCGTGGCTGATGTAGTTGACGGCGTCGTAGCGCGTCATGTCCTGCTCCTGCAGGAAGAACGCGGCGTGGCTCTCGCGCTCGGCGAAGATCGCGACCAGCACGTTGGCGCCGGTCACCTCCTCGCGGCCCGAGGACTGCACGTGAATGACCGCGCGCTGGATGACGCGCTGGAAGCCGGCGGTCGGCTTGGAATCCTCGCCGCTCTCGTTCACCAGGTTGTCGAACTCGGTATCGAGGTAATTGATGAGGCTGGCGCGCAGCTTGTCGAGATCGACATTGCAGGCGCGCATCACCGCGGCCGCGTCCTGATCGTCGATCAGCGACAACAGCAGATGTTCGAGCGTGGCGTATTGATGGTGGCGCTCGTTGGCGACGGCCAGCGCGCGGTGCAGCGACTGTTCAAGGCTGTGCGAGAATGTGGGCATTCGCGTCCTTCATGTTGTCTCAGCTTGTCCCAGCCACCCCGCGCGTCCGCCGGTGAAGAACGGCGCGCTCCAGACCGCGCGCAAAGCGCGGGTATGCTCGCGATCCGGACGACGACGATGCCTCCGCCGGACCCGCGCTCAGTCTACTTCTTTTCCATCACACATTGCAAAGGATGTTGGTGCTTGCGGGCGAAATCCATGACCTGCGTCACCTTGGTCTCGGCGATCTCGTAGGTGAAGACGCCGCATTCACCGATGCCGTGATGGTGAACGGTCAGCATGATCTTGGTCGCGGTCTCGACATCCTTGTTGAAGAAACGTTCGAGAACGTGAACGACGAATTCCATCGGCGTGTAGTCGTCGTTGAGGATCAGCACGCGGTAAAGGCTCGGCCGCTTCGGCTTGGTCTGCGTCTTGCTGATGACGGCGGTGCCGGGCGTCCGCGGATCGCCGGGTTTGCGATCGTCGTCCTCGCCCATGCGCAGCGCGCGCGACGCACCGGCCGCGCGGGCGGCGGCGGCATCGACATGCTGTCGCGGGGTGGGTCGGATCTGTTTGTTCGCCACGGTCTTCAGTCTCGGCAATTTCCCGTCGCGCCGCCATCCCCCGAGAGTTCGCGCGCTTTCCCGCATCCCGCCGTCAATATTCGGTGATCGCGGCCCGGCGTCTCAAAATATGGCCTCATCGCCCGCCCCCCGCAAGGGCCGGCGAAGTCCTCGGCCCCCGGTTGGGCATGCCCGGATTGTCAGCGGGCAACACCCGGTCACCGCCCGACCAAGTGCTTCGGTGAAGTTGTCTCACGACCTTGCGGGCGGAATTTCGGTATGTCGGGCTAGGCAGCGGCACGCGCGCCCACGCATGGTTAACGAATGCTCATCCCGACCCCCGCTTTTCGCCGACATTTTAGCGCAATTCATGAGCCATTCGCACGGATTGCTGCCCGGGGCCCACCCCATTAACGGCAATTGGCTTCTTCCCGGAGATCGGCTTTACGGCCGATTCATTCCTGTTCGCTAAGAATTGCGACGAATTTCACATCAACCAGGTGACCCACATGGTCCTGAAGATGCGATTGCGCCGCCTCCAAGAATCCGCCGCGTGCTACCTTCGCGACGACAAGGGCAATGTCGCCATCATCTTCGCGCTGGCGCTCTTGCCGATCATCGGCTTCATCGGCTCGGCGATCGACTATTCGCGGGCGAACCACCTGCGCTCGGCGATGCAGGCGGCGCTCGATTCGACGACGTTGATGCTGTCGAAGGACGCCGCCAGCCTGTCGGCGGCGCAATTGACCGAAAAGGCCAACGCCTATTTCAACGCGCTCTACCAGCACGGGGATGTCGCGAACATCCAGATCACCGCGACCTACACCCCGAATGGTCCAGACGGCACGACCGTCAAGGTCGACGGCAATGGAACGATCGCCACCACCTTCTTGAAGGTCGTGGGCTATCCGACCATTCCGTTCTCGTCCACCGCGACCGCGACCTGGGGCAACTCGCGCCTGCGCGTCGCGCTCGCGCTCGATAACACCGGCTCGATGGCCTTCGACGGCAAGATGGTCGCGCTCAAGTCCGCCGCCAAGAACCTGATCGACCAGCTCGCCGCGCTCGCCAAGACGCCAGGCGACGTCTATGTTTCGCTCGTGCCGTTCGCGAAGGACGTCAATGTCGGCTCCAGCAATTTCAACCAGAACTGGCTCGTCTGGGACGATTGGGAACAGCAAACCGGATCGTGCAGCAACTTTCGGTATGACACCAAGAGCTCCTGCATTTCGCGCGGCGGCACCTGGACGCCGGGAAACCATTCGAGCTGGAACGGCTGCGTCACCGACCGCGATCAAAACTATGACGTGAGCAACACCGTTCCGGTCAACAACAACAAGCCGACGCAGTTCCGGCCCGAGCAGGATGACTATTGCCCGCCGGCGGCGCTCATACCGCTCTCTTATGATTGGACGGCGCTGAAGGCTCGTATCGACCTGATGACTCCAAGCGGCGCGACCAACCAGCCCATCGGGCTTGCCTGGGGATGGCAGACCCTTTCGTCCGGCCCGTTCACCTATCCGGCGGAGGAAGCCAACTACACCTACAGCAAGGCGATCGTGCTGATGTCGGACGGCCTCAATACCCTGGACCGCTGGTACGGCAACGGCTCCAGCCATTCCACCCAGGTCGACGCCCGTCAGACGATCCTCTGCAATAACGTCAAGGCGGCGGGGGTCACCATCTACACCATTCAGGTGAACACCGGCGGCGATCCGCTCTCGACCATCCTGCAAAGCTGCGCCAGTTCGTCGGACAAGTTCTTCACCGTCACCAGCGCCAATCAGCTGCTCAGCGTGTTCACGCAGATCGGCACCAGCCTGTCGAAGCTGCGCCTGTCGAAGTAGGCTGAATTGACGGAGGCGGCGCGCGTCCGCGAGACGCCGCCATCGCCGCCGCGATCGACATCGCGCGCGATACCGGTCGCTGGCGCAAGCCGCGACACGCCCCGGCGGGGACGTTGACCTCGCGCGATCAACGCTCCCGCCGTCAATGCGCCCACGATCAACGCCCTGTCCGCCGTCAGCAAGTGCAGGACATTTGAGGGGGGATATCTAACGGAGGATTTCTGGGTCATCGTAGCCCATCGAGGGAGCGCAGATGAAACAGAAATCCGGGCCGCGGGAGTCGGCCGAGCAGCACATTAAATCAATCCGTCGGGCGACACGGAAGAAGTACTCAACCGAGGAGAAGATCCGGGTGGTACTGTCGGGCCTTCGCGGTGAGTATTCCATCGCCGAACTATGCCGACGCGAGGGAATTGCCGAGCGCCTTTATTGCGGCTGGTCGAAAGAGTTCCTGGAAGCTGGCAAGCGCCGTCTTGCCGGCGACACCGTCCGTCAGGCGACGCCGAGCGAAGTGAAGGACCTGCGGCGCGAGGCGAGCAACTTGAAAGAGCTGGTTGCCGAGCTCACCCTTGAGAACCGTTTGCTTAAAAAAGCATGAGCGGGGATGGGGAAAGCGACGAATGAAATACTCCGCCGCTGACAAGCTCGAGATCATCCGCCAGGTCGAAGGGTCGCACATCGGCGTGAAACGGACGCTGGCAAAGATCGGTGTGCCGCGCACGACCTTTTACCGTTGGTATGACCTCTACGCCGGTTCGGCGAAGCCGGTCTCGACGATCGGCGCGCCGGTCCTGGCCGCGTCTGGAACCGTATTCCGGACGATATTTGCCGCGACCTCATCGATCTGGCACTGGAACGGCCGGAGCTTTCCCCGCGCGAGCTTTCGGTGACGTTCACCGATGAACGAGCGCATTTTGTATCGGAAGCCAGCGTCTACAGGCTCTTGAAAGCGCATGATCTCATCACCAGCCCAGCCTTTGCGGTGATCAAGGCGGCCGACGAGTTCAAGGATAAGACGACCGCGCCGAACCAACTCTGGCAGACGGACTTCACCTATTTGAAGGTCATCGGCTGGGGCTGGTTCTATCTGTCGACGATCCTTGACGACTTCTCGCGCTACATCATTGCCTGGAAACTCTGCACGACGATGAAGGCGGATGACGTCACAGCAACGCCGCGGTTGGCACGCGACGCCTCGGGAATCGAAAGCGCCAGCATCGCGCATCGACCTCGGCTGCTTTCCGATAACGGCTCGTCCTATATTGCCGGCGATCTTGCCGAGTGGCTGGCGAACAAGCGGATGGGACATGTGCGCGGCGCGCCAAACCATCCGCAGACACAAGGAAAGATCGAGCGATGGCATCAGACGCTGAAAAACCGCACCCTGCTCGAAAGCCACTTCCCGCAGGAAGACCTTGAAGCTGCAATCGCCGACTTCGTGGCCTACTACAACCATCGACGTTATCATGAAAGCTTGAAGAACCTCGCGCCAGCCGATGTCTACTTCCGACGGGGGCAACCCATTCTGCTGGAACGTGAGAAAATCAAAAGGAGGACATTCGAAAAACGACGCTTGCAGCACGCCAAATCCGCCGCCTAAACTCAAACCAGGAATGAGCCCGAACCTCGGTTAGAAACCGCGCTCACCTGTCCCAACAATTTTGACGACGGACAGGGATCGAACCGCGCCTCGTTGAACGGGATGACTGCGAACGGACTGACAAAGTCGGGAGTACACCCACATGAAGCTGAAAACAACGGCGGTCGTCGTGATCGCGCTTGCGCTCTCCGGCCAATCTGCTCACGCCCAATCGACTGATGCTCTGATCAAGCATCTTGGAGCGATCACCACCCCGTTGGTTGGCCGGGCGGGCGTGGCGGCACAGCTAATCGGGAGCGGCGAGGTCATCTCCCTGAACGGCAATGAAACATTCCCGATGGCCAGCACCTACAAGATTCCGGCCGCGCTTGCCGTTCTGAAAAAGGTCGAGGCAGGGGCACTTTCTCTCGATCGGATCGTCGAACTGAAGTCGGGCGATATCGCAGCGGGCGACAACATTGTCGCGCTGAATTTCGTTCACCGAGGCATTCACTTGTCCGTAGCCAATCTGATCGAAGTGATGATCACGCAGAGCGACAATTCCGCCACCGATAAGGTTTTTGAACTTGCCGGAGGGCCTGCCGCGATCACGGCCGGGGTGCGGACGCTCGGCATCGAGGGGATGCGCATCGATCGGAACACCAAGGATTTGATGACCGATACGCTGGGCATGAATGGTCCCGGGACTGCGGTCGCAGTCGCGGACTTCGTACGCAAAAATCCGCAGGCTGCCGCGAAGTTCGCCACCCTGCCGAAGGACGCCGCATACGAAGCCGACCCGCGGGACCAGGCCACCCCGCTCGCCATGCTGGATCTTCTCATGCAGATCGACAGCGCGAAGGCGGTCGGCCGGACATCCCGCGACTTCCTGCTGGCAAGCATGTCGCGCACACGCACAGGCGCGGGCAGGCTTAAAGGTCTGCTGCCACGCGGCACTCCCGTTGCGCACAAGACGGGCACGAGTGGGGGTGTCGCCAACGACGTCGGTTACATCACGCTTCCCGACGACCGCCGCTTCGCAATTGTGGTCTTCACGAAGTCCAGCGATACGCCGCCGGCCGATCGTGATCGTGCCGTCGCCGAGGTCGCGCGCTCACTCTACGACTATTTTTCGACCCTGAAGCAATAGTTCAGCGATCAGAGGGAAACATTCTGGAAGTATTGGAGGATTGTCTTATGAAACGAGAGACTCTTATATTCGCGGTCGCAACTGCGATGGCCATCGCCACTCCGGCATTGGCCCAGCAATACGACCTCGTCATCAACGGCGGCCGGGTGATGGACCCGGAAACCAATTATGACGCCGTCGCCAACGTCGGCGTCAAGGGCGGGCGCATCGCCGTCATCACCAAGGGCAAGATCAGCGGCAAGCAGACCATCAACGCTAGCGGCTTGGTGGTAGCGCCCGGCTTCATCGACACGCACTACCATGCGGTTGACCCGTTCGCCACCAAGCTGGCCGTGGCCGACGGCATCACCACCGGCATGGATCTCGAGGCCGGAGCTACGCGCGTCGGCGAGTGGTATGCGCAGAGGGCGAAGTCGGGCTGGCAGGTCAACTACGGCACAACGAGCGGGCTGGCCTTCAATCGCCTTTACGTGCACGACCCGGAGTTAAAGGTCGACGATCCCATTGATGCCACCACCGGGTTCTATTGGGGCGGCAAGGCAGGAGAAGACGGCACACCGGGCTGGTCTGTCAGCCGCAGCAACATCGAGCAGATGAACAAGCTGATGGCGCTGATCGACGAGGACCTGCGCCAGGGTGCCCTCGGCGTGGGCGCGCCGTTGGCGTACATCCAGCGCGGCTTGACCTCGTATGAAATGTTCGAGGCTCAGCGCACAGCCGCACGGTATGGCCGAGTCACGTCTACCCACACTCGTTTCCATCTGAACTCGCAGACGCCCACTGAGGCGCCCTTGGGGCTCGATGAGGTCCTGGCCAATGCCATGGTGCTTAAGGCGCCGCTCCTCCTCGCTCACGACAACGATTATGGTTGGTGGGAGAACGAGGAGAAGCTTCGGCTCGCCCGAGCGCAGGGTTTCAATGTCTGGGCCGAGTACTACCCTTGGGCGGCTGGATCGACGCTGATCAGCGCCGACTTCCTGCGCCCGGACCTGTGGGAGCAGACGAACGGCTACAAGTACGAAGAGACGATTTATGACCCGGGCGTCGACAAGTTCCTGACGAAGGACGAATTCGTCAAGGCGGTGAAGGAGACGCCGGACAAGACCGTCGTCGTCCACATCCCGCCGCGAAAGAAGTGGATGAAGTACTGGCTGACCATCCCTCACATGGTCGTGGCTTCCGACGCGATGGCGGGCCTTGGCAAGGACGGAAAGCTGTTGCCGTATGACGCTCCGCCCTCGGCGTACGCGGGCCATCCCCGCACGGCAGGCTCCTACTCGTTGACACTCCAATTGGCTCGCGAGCAAGGCGTGCCGCTGATGTTCACCTTGTCACAGCTCAGCTACTGGACCGCCAAGCATCTGGGCGACACCGGGATCGCCGGGATGAAGGAGCGCGGACGCGTTCAGGTCGGCAAGGTCGCGGACCTGACCCTGTTCGATCCGAAGACCGTAGCGGCACGCTCGACGTACAAGGAAGGCGAGAACGGGCTGCCGCCGGTCGGCATCCCTTATGTGGTCGTCAACGGGACCGTCGTTGTGGACAAAGGCACGGTGCTGCCCGTGAAGCCGGGTCAGCCCATCCGCTTTCCGGTGGAGGCAAAGGGCCGCTTCAAGCCGGTGGACTTCAACAAGTGGCTCGGCGAGAACACCATAAGCGTGCCGGACATGCACCAGATGGACGATACGGGGGCCGGGGCGGCTCAGAAGCAGAATCGGGGCGCGGCACCGGACAAACGTTCGTCGGTCATGCCCAATTCGCAAACGGTGACAAACAGCACCCGGGACGCCGGACAAGACTCCGCTGCCCGTCTTGCCAACCTCGCTGCTCGGGTCCGGCCAGGCGATATCTCGTCGGACTTGTTCTTCGGCACACGCGGACCGAGCCTGCCGGATTCTGTCTTCTGCCCGATCCATCAAGTCCTTGAAAGCCGATTGGTGGCGATGCAGGAGCGGAACCCGTTTTTCTCCGGTGGCGCAAAACGCACCGCGACGCCTGCGTCAGCGGCGCTGACGCCGGATTGAAAAAACGGAGATCAGTGCCGTAGCGCCCGGGCGCCGGTTTGAGAGGAGCGGCGCCTGTCGACGTCGCTCTTCCTTCGCTCTCACGCCAGTGCTCGCGCCGGTGTGCGCAAAGCCCGATCCGCTCAATGCGCCTGGCACGAGATATCGGTCAGGCCAGATCAAATGACATGCAGTTAATCTTCCAGCTCGACCAAACTCAAGAGGAGCCCAGAAGATGAGTAGCGATCACGTCTTTCGAATCCGCGGCCCTGTCCGCCGTCAGCAAGTGCGGGACATTTGAGGGGAGATATCTAACGGAGGATTTCTGGGTCATCGCAGCCCATCGTGGGAGCGCAGATGAAACAGAAATCCGGGCCGCGGGAGTCGGCCGAGCAGCACATTAAATCAATCCGTCGGGCGACACGGAAGAAGTACTCACCTGTCCCAACAATTTTGACGACGGACACAACGCTCCCGCGATCAACGCTCCCGCGATCAACTTTCCCACGATCGTTCGCATTTGAACGAATTGGTTCGGCGCGCGTTATCCATCTCCCCGCGCCAGCGCGCCGAAACAGCCGATCCTGATTGGTTTTAATCACTTTTTGGCGTTCGGCTTTCGATTCTCTACACGCCGGCGCGCGAGGATGCCCGATACCACGGGAGTACGCACCGATCGGGTGATCGCCATGACCCTCAAATCTCTGTCGCGCCGGTTCCGAACCGCCGCCGCGCGCCTGACGCGCGAGGAAGACGGAAACGTCGCCATCATCTTCGCGTTGGCGCTATTGCCGATCCTCGGCTTCGTCGGCGCCGCTGTCGACTACAGCCGCGCGAGCTACGCCCGCACCGCGATGCAGTCCGCGCTCGATTCCGCCGTGCTGATGGCGGCCAAGGATGTCGCCAGTTCCGGCGGCAGCCAGGACGAGATCGTGCAGAAGGTGCGCGGCTTCTTCAACGCGATCTACAACCACCCGGAAGTCGCCAACATCGAGGTGACGTCCGAGTACACGCCGAACGCTCCGGACGGCTCGACGCTCAAGATCAATGGCACCGCGACAATCGGCACGACCTTCCTCAAGGTCGCCGGCCGCACGTCGCTGCCGTTCTCGAGCACGTCGACGGCGACTTGGGGCAACGCGCGTCTGCGCGTCGCGCTCGCGCTCGACAACACCGGCTCGATGGCCGACGACGGCAAGATGAGCGCGCTCAAGCCGGCGGCCAAGAGCCTGATCGACCAGCTCGCCGCGCTCGCCAAGACGCCGGGCGATGTCTACGTCTCGGTCGTGCCGTTCGAGAAGGACGTCAATGTCGGATCGAGCAACTTCAATCAGAACTGGCTGCGCTGGGATCTGTGGGAAAATCAGAACGGCGCCTGCAGCAACTGGCGCTACTCGACGAAGAGCGCGTGCACGTCGCGCGGCTTTACCTGGACGCCGGGAAACCACACGAGCTGGAACGGTTGCGTCACCGATCGCGACCAGGATTACGACATCGCCAATACCATCCCCGTCAACAATCAGGTCACGACGCAGTTCCCGACCGAGCAGGACAGCAATTGTCCCGCGGCCGCGCTGATGCCGCTCTCCTACGATTGGACGGCGCTGAAGGCGCGCGTCGACCAGATGAATCCGGACGGTTCGACCAACCAGCCGATCGGCCTGGCATGGGCGTGGCAGACGCTGTCGGCGTCGCCGTTCGCCTATCCGGCGGAGGACCCGAACTATACCTACAGCAAGGCGATCGTGCTGATGTCGGACGGCCTCAACACCCAGGACCGCTGGTACGGCAACGGTTACAACGTCGCCGCGCAGGTCGATGCTCGCCAGCAGCTCCTGTGCGCGAACGTGAAGGCGGCCAACATCACGCTCTACACCGTCCAGGTCAACACGCGCGGCGATCCGGTGTCGACCGTGCTGCGCGATTGCGCGAGCTCGCCGGACAAGTTCTTCACCGTGACGAGTTCGAACCAGTTGCTGACGGTGTTCAATCAGATCGGCACCAGCCTGTCGAAGCTGCGCCTGTCGAAATAGCGGCGCGATCGACGGCCTCCGGCTAAGCCACCGAGCCAAATGAAAAAGCCCGGCCGTGAGGCCGGGCTTCTTCCTGGGAGAGAACGACGCGAGCTGTTAGCTGCGCGCGCCGCCATTGAATTGCGCGAAATAGGATTCGAACGGCTTGTAGGCTTCCTTGGCGAATTCGGCATAGAGCTCGCCGATCTTGGCCGCCTCGGAGACGAAGCTCTCATAGGCCGACTTGGCGTATTCGGTCTGAATCTCGATCGCCTTGTCGAGCGACTTCGCGTTCGCGAGCTTCTCGAACACCTTCGTCGAATCCTCGAACGACTTCTTGGAGTAGTCGGTCATGGCCGTGGCGATCGCCTGGAAGTTCTTCGAAAAAGCGCCGGCGGACTGCGTCGCGGCCTCGAACTGCTGGGCTCCGTAGTTCTGGAAGTCCTCAACGTTGACCATGATTAATCCCTTTCATCGCCTCAATTGTTGAATTCGCTTACGCTCGAACCGGACCCTTGGGACGTCCGGCATTCCAATTCCGTTAACAACGATAGTGCGGTGCACCATTTTGTCAAGAGAATTTTTGCAGCGCACAAAAACCTGCGCAATCTCGCGCCATATCGTTAACGGTTTGGCAACCGCGTCGACCTACCGTCGGAAGCTGTGTCAGCAGGGCGATTGGGGAGCCTAAATCCACGGTTTGGCACGTATTTTGGCCCGGACGGGGTCCCCTCGACCGGGGGGCCGAGCGGGCGGAAAAAGCGTCGTTTCGGTCGGGGTCGGTGACAGGGCTGCGCGGCGAAAATTGGCCGTAATGCAATGCGACGGCCGTGAAGCCAGCGGGGAGATTCATGTTCGGGGTATCACTCAAGGCCACGCAACGCCTGCGGCTCGTCATGCTCGGCCTTGCGACGGTGGCCGTCGCTTCGACCTTGCTTCCCGATACGGCCGACGCGCGGCGCTACCGGCGTCACCGCGCCTACCACCGCGTTCATTACAGCCCGCCGCTGTCCACGATCGTGGTCGACGCCAATTCGGGCAAGGTCCTGCAGGCGAAAGAAGCCGACGCCATCCGCCATCCCGCCTCGCTCACCAAGATCATGACGCTCTATCTTTTGTTCGAGCGCATCGAGGCCGGCAAACTCAAGCTCGAATCCGCGCTCGAAGTCTCCGAACACGCGAGCGAACAGGCGCCGACCAAGCTCGGCCTGCGACCGGGGCAGACCATCCGCGTCGAGGACGCGATCAAGGGCCTGGTGACGAAATCCGCCAATGACGCCGCCGTCGTGGTCGCCGAGGCGATCGCGGGCAGCGAGGAGGCGTTCGCCAAGCAGATGACGCGCAAGGCGCGCGCGCTCGGCATGTCCAAGACCGTCTATCGCAACGCCTCCGGCCTGCCCGACGACGAGCAGGTCACCACCGCGCGCGACCAAGCCACGCTCGGGCGCGCCATCCAGGATCGCTTCCCGCGCCAGTATCGCTATTTCGCGACGACTTCGTTCAATTTCCGCGGCCGCGTCATTCGCAATCACAACCAACTGCTCGGCCGCGTCGACGGCGTCGACGGCATCAAGACCGGCTACACGCGCGCGTCCGGCTTCAACCTCGTCTCGTCGGTGCGTCGCGGCAACCGGCATATCGTCAGCGTCGTTCTCGGCGGACGCAGCGGCCGCACGCGCGACGCCATGATGCGCGACCTGATCGCCGAGCATGTCGGCTCCGGCGCGACCAAGCGCACCGCCGCCGCCATCGTCGAGCGCGAGGAAGGCGAATACAAGACGGCGCGCGCCGCGCCGGCCAAACCGGAATCCAAGCCCGAGGAAAAGCCGGAGGTCGAGGCCTCGCCCGCCGCGCCGGATCGTCCCGCCGCGCAGGTCGCCGAAGCTCCGCCCGCGAAGCCTCAGCCGATGCCGCTGTCGAGCGGTGTCATCGCCAGCGAGCCGATGTCGATCATCCCGGGCGCCTCTGATCCGATCCAGCCCGTCCGCGTCAAGACGGTGCAGGTGAAGTCGGGTCGCGCCAAGACGCACGCGCCCGCGGAAACCGCTTCCATCCCACAGGCAAAGCCGGTCGCCGTCGCCGACATTCCGCGCGCCGAGCCCACCCCGCGTCCCGCGCAGGCCAGCGAGGCGCCGCCGCGCGAAAAGCCCATTCACGGCATCGGCCAGGGAATTCTCGGAACATTGCCGGCGTCGAACAATCCGAACGCCTCGGCCATGGCGTCGGCCGATCCGTGGCCGCGCCCTTCCACCAGCAAGCCGGCGAGCTTCCCCGCCCCGCTTCCCGCCACGGCGGCCACGCCCAGCGCGGCGCCCACGAGCGCGCCGGCCAAGCCGGTCGCGCGTACCGGTTGGTTCGTGCAGGTCGGCGCCTATGACGAGGAAAGCGAGGCGCGCCAGCGTCTCGACGCCGCGCGCGAGCAGGCCAAGAAGCTGCTCGCCAAGGCCGAGCCCTTCACCGAACCCGTCGCCAAGGGCGACAAGACCCTCTACCGCGCGCGCTTCGCCGGATTCGAAAAGGATCAGGCCGAGGCCGTCTGCCGCTCGCTCAAGCGCAGCGCGATTTCGTGCATCACCGTCAAGAACTGAACAAGCCGATAACGGCGAATAGCGACAGGCGTCGAACGGAGGAGAGAGAGAAGACCCACGGAAACCGAGGTTTGTTGCGTGGAGTTATCGGCGATGTCGTCGCAAAAGAGTATCCTTGGCCTCGTTGACTCGCGCCGCGAGGTACGTCGATCCCCCCTGATCGGGATGGAGTTTCTTCATCAGCGCGCGGTGCGCGCGAGCGATGTCGTCGCGACTCGCCCCCGGCTGCAGGCCAAGGATCTGATAGGCCTCCTCTTCGCTCATTTTTCCGGACGACGTCGCGCCGCGCCCCCCATATGCCGCGTCTCCGTCCGCGCCCTCACGCCATCCGGCAAACCGGCGGTCCATATAATTCGCCAGCAGGGCGCGGCTGTCGTCGTCGAGCCCCGCGAACGCGGCCTTGAGCGCGGCGAGGTCGAACTCGCCAAGGTCGCGACCGGCATGGGCGCCCGCCAGGAACACGCCGGACAATTCTCCGCTGTCGTGATCGAGGGCCATTTCGACAAACGCCGTTCGGACGCGTGAGACCTGCCCGGGCGACTTGCGCGTGCGCGAGCCGAAGCTCGCCCCCGGAAACGGCGACCAGCCGAGCAGGCCCAGCCCGAAAACCGCGAGCGGAATCGCGACCGCGACCTGCCCACGCAGGCCGACAAACGCGGCGCCGACGAGCGCGAGAATGCCGCCGGAGATTTTCGCCGCCTTCGCCATCTTGCGCGGATCGGCCGAGCGAAACGCGTTCAGCAGCAGATAAAGCACCGCGAAGACGACAATTCCCGCGATCAGCGTCGGCATGGCTTAGCGCATCTGTTGGAGAAGCAGGGCCGACGCCCCTGACGAAGATCGCGACAGCCGGGCGAGCGCCTCGCGGCCGCCGGCGGCGTAGGCCGCCGCCGCGCGCAGAAGTTCGCGAAGCTGATCCGGCGCGCCGGCGTCGAAACGGCACCACGCCCCGCCGCTCAGCCGCGCGATCTCCTTGAACGCGGGTTCGGCGACCCGATCATGTCCTTCCTGGAACATCAACACCGGCACGTTGAGCAGGCCGAGTTCTCCGGCGCTGGCGCAGAGCGCGTCGACCGGCTCCTCCATCGCGTCGCCGACGAAGACGAGCGCCCTCACCCCCGAGCGCGCCGCCTCGCCACGCGCGTCGGCCAGCACCCTGCCGATCTGGGTCTGGCCGCCCCGGCAATCGATCTTGGCCATCAGCTTGGCGAGCCGCGCGGGTTCGCCGATCCAGTCCGTCGCCTTGCACTCGCTCTGGCCGCGATAATAGACGAGGCGCACGGCGAGAGAGCCGATCGCGGCCGCCTCGCGGAACATGTCGGCCTGAAGCGCGCACGCGAGGTCCCATGTCGGCTGCCGGCTCATCGTCGCGTCGAGCGCGAAGATCAGCCGCCCGGCGCCGCCGGCCGCGGGCGCGACCGCCTTCACGCTGGCGATGAAGTCGGCGATTTCGGCCGAGTTCGAACGCGCCGGCGCGCTCGCGGGCGTCTCGCAGACCCGTTCACCCGGCGGTACGCTGTTTGAATCGCGCGGCATGGCCTTTCCCGGCCGCGCCCGGATCGCGGCCCCTTCGGTGATTGGCGTGCGCATCCGTTCGCGCGTCGCACGCCAGATACCATCAATGTGGTGGGTTTCAAGACCCGGCGCAATGCGTGCCGGCCCGCCGCCGATCTCGCGGCATGGCCCGCACGCGGGTTCGCCCCGCCGGAAGCTTCGCGCCGTCCGACCGGGGACGGCTCAGCCGGAACCGAAGATGTCGTGCATGTCGAGCGGTTTGTCGACCTGCGCGAACCATTCCGCCCGCGCGGCCGCGCGCCGGCGTCCGCGCTCGTCGAGCGGCAGCTTGAGCTGGCGCAGCACGTTGGCGACTTCCTCGCGCGCGGTGACGTGGGCGAGATTGGGGCGCATCCCCAGCGTCGCCTCGTCGAGATCGTCGAGGGCGGTCAGCCCGCGCGGGAACAATTCGCGATAGACCACGCGCTCGGCGAGCCCGTCAACGGCGCGGAAGCCGAGCTTCAGCGACAACTGCGACAGGCATTCGGAGACAAGCTGCTTGTTGCGCGAACCGGTGACCGACAGGCGATTGCGGATGACGATCCAGTCGCTGGTCGCCCCGTCGAGCAGCCGCCTTTGCTTTCGCGACTCGCCGACCATTTGCGCGTAATGACTGGCGCCGGTGACGGCGAAATTCACCGGATCGATCGTTCCCAAGACGTCGAAATCGACGAAGCTGTCATTGAGCGGCGTGATCAGCGTATCGGCCATCGAATGGGCGAGCGCCATCAGGTAATTGTCGGTGCCGGGCGTGTCGACGACGACGAAGTCGTATTCATGCTCGATCCGTGTCAGCGTCTCGGCGAAATGCGTGAACTCGGCGATTTCGTTCTCGGCGACCTGCATCGAGGCGCCGCGGGCGACGCGGAAATGCTGGGGAAGTTCGAGCGCGATGCCGGTGCGCCGCGCCCACGCCTGACGATTTTCGATGTAGTGCGTCAAGCTGCATTGGCGGGAATCGAGATCGATCGTCGCGACGCGCTGGCCCGCCTTCAACAGCGCGATCGCGATATGAACGGCTACCGTCGATTTGCCCGAACCGCCCTTTTCGTTTCCGAGTACAACGACATACGCGGAACCAGACCGTCCTCTACTCGCTTCTTGGAGCATTTCCTTCCCTCGTCGTTTATCTTCGGGTTCCTCTCGTTATCGGTCAAGTCACATCCCCGTTCCGTGCGGTTCACCATGAATTCCAAAATTCATCGCCCCAATTCGGCTAATCGATGGAGATGGTGCGGCGCGTTTGCGTTTGATATGAATTCAATTCTGGCCCATGAGCGCGATGGTGGCGGACCGGTCGTCCCCACACGCTTGGCGGGCCGCCGTTCGGTTCCTGACGCGCGATCATCATCATGCCACGCACTCCGACCATCGCCCGCACCCTGCCGGCGCTTCGCCGCGCGACCGCCGACCTTCGACGCGGCAACCGCGCGCTCGCCCTCGTGCCCACGATGGGAGCGCTTCATGACGGACATATTTCACTCGTGCGCCTGGCGCGGCGGCGGGCGGACAGGGTCGTGGTGTCGATCTTCGTCAATCCCACGCAATTCGCCCCGCACGAGGATTTCGGCAGCTATCCGCGCACCTGGGCCGACGATATCGCCAAGCTGAAGGCCGAGGGCGTGGACCTCGTCTGGGCCCCCGCGCGCCAAACGATGTATCCGGACGGCTTCGCCACGCGCATCGCGCCGGAGGGCGCGGCGCTCGCCGGCCTCGAGGACCGGTTCCGCCCGCATTTCTTCGGCGGGGTCGCGACCGTCGTCGGCAAGCTTTTCGCCCAGTGCCGGCCGGATGTGGCGATCTTCGGCGAAAAGGATTACCAGCAGCTCAAGGTCGTCGCGCGCCTCGCCCTCGATCTCGATCTCGGTGTCAAGGTCGTCGGCGCGCCGATCAAGCGCGAACGCGACGGCCTGGCGATGTCCTCGCGCAACGTCTACCTCTCGCCCGAGGATCGCGCCCGCGCCCCGGCGCTGTACCGGGCGTTGAAGCGGGCGGCCGCGAGGCTGCGCGCCGGCGACGATCCGGAGCAAGTCCTCGCCGAAGGCCGTACGACGATCGCCGAGGCCGGCTTCGTCATCGACTATTTCGAGGCCCGCGACGCCGAAACGCTCGGCGCGCTATCCTCGCGCGCCGACAGCGCGCGGCGCCTGCTCGTCGCCGCCAAGATCGGCAAGACACGGCTCATCGACAACCTCAAGGTCTGAGCCTCAGCCGCGTCTTACTGCTCGACCATTTCCACGCGGCGATTCTTGGCCTGCCCGTCCTCGGTGCGGTTGGTGGCGATCGGCGCGAGCGGGCCGAGCCCGCGCGGCGTCAGGCGCTTGGCGTCGACGCCGAATTGCGTGGCGAGCGCGTTCGCCACGGCCGTCGCGCGACGCCCGGAAAGCGCGAGATTGTAATCGAGGCCGCCCTTGTTGTCGGTGTGGCCGACAACGAACACCTTCGCCTGCGGATTGGCCTTGAGGAAGCCGGCCATCTCGGCGAGTTGCGGCGCGGATTCCGGCTTGATGTCGGCCTTGTCGAAATCGAACAGGATGTTGTGGAAGATCGCCCGCCCCTCGCTCGCGAGCTTGCCGCCGATCTCGGCCGCGGAGATCGTCACCATGCGCTTCTCCAGCCCGCGCGGCTCGACGACCTCGGTGAGCACGCCGACGCGATCGGCGATCAGCTCGCTGAACGAGCCGAAGCTGCCGCCCTTGTTGAGCGCGGCGAACACCGCGACGAAGATGTCGCCGTCGGCGGACGCTTTCTTCATCAGCGCGTAGCGCGGGTCCTGCGCGCCGGAGAACATCGCCTGCAGCGTCAGGTTGCGGGTCTGCTCGTAGCCTTCGCCGGCGATCTGCGTCTCCTTGCGCTGCCAGTCGTATTTGAGAACCGCGAAGCTCTCTCCGCAGGCCTCCCGCGCGCATTCGTACACCGCCTCGAATCCCTTGGCGGCGAGTTCGTCGCGATAGTTGACGAACACTTCGAGCGAGGAGCGCCCGGTCGGCGAAAGATGGACCGTGCGCGTGACCTTGCCCGACAGCGTCTCGACCTTGCTGTAACGCTTGGCCGAATCATAGGTCTTGCCCGTGGCCGGTCCCGAGGGAAGCGTGATCTCGTCGAAGGCCTTGACGTTCTGCCCGACCAGATTGGCTCCCTGATAGCGCCGCGTCAGCGGATGATCGGCCGATTTGGGCGCGTCCTTGGCCAGCATGGCGACGTAGGCGGGGTCTTGCCGCTGCTGCGCGAGCGCGGGCGCGGCGAGAACAACGACACAGCTCAAGGCGAGAACGTACGCGTGGCGCGGCGTGGATGGGCGCATGGGGAACCTCCGATTATCTTCCTTCGTCGTCGGGAACGAGCGGCGGGTTCAGGCGCCGCGCGTCAAATCGCAAGCTCACAGCAAGCCGAGATCGCGCAATTCGCGGCGCATCGGTTCGGGCATGGCGGCAAGGCCCGCGCCCTTCGCGGAAAGATCGGGCGGCGCGTCGGCCGCCGAAAAATAGCGCCAACCCTGGAAGGCGCGCATCGGACGCGGCGCGACCGCGATCACCTTCGGATCGAGCACGAGACGGCAGCGCCCGATGCCCTCCTTGTCGCGATAGGTTTCGATGGCGTTGAGTTTCTGGCGGCAGGCGATCTGGCCGCGGATCACCCAGTAAAGCGAACCGCCGTCGAGCAATTCGTCGACGCGCTTCGGCGACATGCGCGTGACATGCGCGAAGCGGTAGGTCTTGCCCTGCTTCTTCGCCAGGCGGGCGCGTTCGCGTATCCTTGAATCGAGGTCCTTGATCGACTCGCATCCCACGCACAATTTCACGAGATGAAGTGGCATCGCGCCTTGATCCGGAAGTGGATGTGTCGGGAGGGTACTGAAAATTCTCGGGCGTAGGCTCGAAGAGGCTCGAAGAGACGCGAAGAGATTTGAAGGTTTCGAGGCGGCGGCCTGGAGCAGCCTAGAACATTTCCCGGCGCGACGGAAACCTCTCGCCGAAATGAATTGCGCCGGATCCGGAGCTTTGCACGAATCATCGCCGCGAACGCGGTTTGGGCTTGGCGCGCGAATTGCGCGGGCAATTCGGCGAACGACGCGTCGGGCGCGCGGCGTCAATTGTCGTCGGACGCCTCGGGGGGTTGCGGCGCGATCGGCACCGGCGCGTTCGCCGGCGCTTTCGGCCGGCGCGGCGGCTTGGCTTGCTGCGGCGGCGCGGGCGCGGGCGTCGCCTTCGCGGCCGTCGGCGGCGGGCTTGGCGCGCGCGGCGCGGGTTGCGGCGGCGGCGGTTCTCCCGTCATGATGCTGACCGGCGGGATCGACGAGGCGCTGGGAAACTCGATTTCCGTCGGCTTGCCCGTCGTTGCGGAAAGCTGCGGCACGGGCGGCGCGTCGCGACCGGCCGCGGCCGGCCAGGACGGGGCGTGGCGCGCGACCAGCGCGTCATAGGCGCGCGCCGTCAGGTTGGCGGCGATCACGCGCGGGTTTTCGAGCAGACGAAAGAAATCGCAGGCCTCCGCCGTGCAGCCGTCGCGGACGTCGAGCACGCGCGCGACGAGACCGAAGCGATCCTGTTCGAGCGCGCGGCGCAGCAAAGCGAGATCGGGAGATTGCGCGCCTCCCGCCACGCGCAGGCGCGCGATCTGCGCCGCGGTGTAGGACACCGCCGCCGCCGCCGCTTCGGGCGAGGCGAACAGCACGCGCTCGCATGCCGCCTCGACCGTCGCGCCCGCCAGACCATCAAGGCAGGCAAGCGGTGCGAAACTCGGCGCCGTGGGCAAGGCCCCGCCCCCTTCCGCGACCTGTTGCGGCGCGCCGACCTTGCCCGAGCCCAACGTCGTGAGCCACGCGACGCCGGCGATGGCGGCCATGGCGATGACGGCAAGCACGAGCGTATTGGCGAGCCATCGTTCCGAACGGATGAGCGCGATCAGCGCGACGAGAGCGACCAGGACGGCCGCGGCGATCGCGCTCCACATCGGCAGCGAGGCCGACTGCATGAGGCGGTCGATCTGCTCAGCCCACGACCACATGCGCGTTCGCCTTTCTTCGTTCGAAGGCGTTCAATTCGGCTGCGTTCAATCGGGGGAAGCGATCCACCCGTTGCCCGCGCGAACGATCACCGCGCGGAAAAGTCGATCTTACGAAAGCACGCTTGCCTTGTCGCGCCGGAAATCGACCGCCAGATTGGCAGGTGTTGCGCGGCGGATGCGCACGGCAAATGAGATTTTCGCGGACGGCGGCGCTTGCCCGCGTCACGCGCGCCATGTGGCGTGGCAATGATCAGACCGAGAGCTGGCTCTCCTTGGCGACGCGCTCGAACGTCTCGGCCGAACTCTTGATGCGGTACTGGCAATCGTCGCCGTCGGTCGGAAGCAACCGGATAATTTCATATCGGCCCGTCGCGGCCGGACGGGTCCCGTTTCCAGCCGTGAAGAAGACCGATTCACCAACTCGAAACTTGTGTCTCAACGCAACTCTCCCAACGAAATCCACTTTTAGCCCCAACCATTTTCCGGAGAGGGCTTATAGCACGGCGGAGGCAATTTTGGCGAGATTCCAAGGACATCGTTAGGGTGTGTATTTATCTAGTAAATTCAATGCTTTAATAGATTTTATGGCGGCATCCTGCCATGGCTCTCGGGAATGTGTCCTTTGCGTGGACCGCAGTGCACAAACGCCACCGGCCGAGGACGGCACCCCGCCCCCGGCAGTCCGGTCATTCGTCTCGCCCGAGAGGCGCGTCGCGGATGCTTGCGAGCCGCTCAGATTTCCCTGGAGAGCTTTCCGTTCGGGCTGGCCTTGTCGACCACCCCGGGGAGGATATTGGCGAGCGTGCCGAGCACATCGTCGGCCGGAATGCCGAATTTCTCGGCAATCTGCTTGACCTGGTCCGAATTGAGGACCTCGTTGAGCTGGTCGGCGGAAATCGGCAGGTTATCGCCGTTGCCGAGCCACGATTTGACCAACTCGCCCATGCCGGCCTGTTCGAGCTTGGCGACGATCGAGGAAAGCCCGCCGCCGCTCGCGCCACTTCCCGCTCCGCTTCCTCCGCCGCCGAGAACCTCGGCCAGAATCGACGAAAGGACCGAATTGTCCTGCCCGCCGAGAACGCTCTTGAGCACGGCGCTACCGATTGCATCCAGAAGACCCATGACCTTCGCTCCCTTCGCCGGTTGAATGGCGGTCGACCGAACCGGCAGAGCTTGATGCGGTCGCCGAGAACCTTATCCGCCTTCGCGCGCTCGCGGGCAATCCCGCGCGCGCAATGTCGAAGACGGTTTTTCCGCGCGTCAGCCGTTTTCGAATTTATCGATCACCCATTCCTCGGCCAGCGCGGCCGAACGCCATTCCTTCCAGGCCGGCAGCGACCTGATCGTGTCCATATAGGCGGCGACCGGCGCGGACCCGGAGATCTCGTAGGTCTCGAAACGCGAGACCACCGGCGCGTACATCGCGTCCGCCGCCGTGAACGCGCCGAACAGGAACGGCCCGCCGCTCGCGTGGCGCGCGCGGCAATCGGTCCAGATCGCCTGAATCCGCGCGATGGCGTCGGTCGCGTCCGATGACAGCGCCTTGGCGCCGATCGGCCGATGCATGTTCATTCCGCATTCGGCGCGCAGCGCCTGAAATCCGGAATGCATTTCGGCCGAGATCGCGCGCGCCCGCGCCCGCGTCGCGCGATCGCTCGGCCACAGGACCGCCGCCGGAAACGTCTCGGCGAGATATTCGAGAATGGCGAGCGAATCCCAGACCGTGATGTCGCCGTCGATCAGCGCCGGCACCTTACCCGATGGCGATACCGCAAGGAGGCGCTCCTTGCTGTCGGCGCGATAGATCGGGACGACCGTCTCGAAGAAAGGAATGCCCGCGACCTTCATGGCGAACCACGGCCGCATCGACCATGACGAATAATTCTTGTTGCCGATGACAAGCTTCAAACCCATTCCGCCCATATCGCTCTCCCTCGCGCCCATTCTCCGCGATTTGGACGGCGGCGCAATGGCTCCATGCGACATGCCGGCGTGCGCATCGCGCAAGGCGAGCGGACCGCGAAACGCGTTCCTGCGTCGGTCACGGCCGGCAATTCGCGCCCGATGAATTCCCCGCGCATGGCGGCGCGAGCCCGTCGCTTCGCCCGCCGAGCCAATAGGCGAGCAGCCCGATCCATTCATGCGCGGCCGTGTCCGTGCGCGCCAAGCCCTGACTGAGCGAGGGAAAGGGAATGAACGCGTCGCGCCAGCCGCGCGTGCGCCAGTCGACCGGATAGGCCTCGGCCGGAAAGCCGTAACGGCGGAACGCGGCCATCGCGCGCGGCATGTGATAGGCAGAGGTGACGAGCAGCCAGCGCTCGCCGGGCTTCGGCGCGACCACGGCCTTGGCGCGCGCGGCGTTCTCGGCCGTCGTGCGCGAGCGATCCTCCAGCGTGACGCGCTCCGGCGCGACGCCCATGCTCGCCCACAATACGCGCGCGTATGCCGCCTCGGAGAGCCCGTCGTCGATGAGGCTGTTGTTGCCGCCGCTGAAGACGAGGCGCGCGCTCGGAAACCGTCGCGCCAGATCGACCGCGGCGGTCATGCGCTCGGCGGCCGCGTTGAGCTCGGGAACGCCGCGCGCGGCCGCGATTTCAGGACTGATCGCGCCGCCCAGCACGATGATGCCGTCGGGATCACGCCCGCCTTCCTTCCAGGGCGGATATTGTTCCGACAGCGTCAGCAGCATCGCGTCGCCGAGCGGAGAAAAGCCGAACAGGAGGATGAGCCCGATCCCCGCCACGGCCAGGCGCGACCCGAAACGACGCCACCGCGTCGCGAGCAGGCACAGACCGACCCCCGCCAGGAGGCTCGCGAAATTCGACGGCAGGACGATGAAGCCCACAACCTTGGACACGACGAAGAACATCAACGCCCGACCGTTTCCGCGACGCGCGGGACCCCACGCGCCAAGACTCAGAGCCCCGAGCCGATCCCCGTGGCCATTGATGCGTCTCATAGCATGACGGCGCGTCGGCGCGAGAGGCCTCGCGCCGGTTCGCACGGTTCGCTTGCGGGAAATCGGAACGGGCTTCGGCCGCGCATTCGCGCGCGCGCCCCAAGTCGGCGGCCGCGCCTAATCCCAGGCCGGCGAGAAGGCGTAGTTGCAGATGCGTCCCTTGGGCGAGCCCATCGCCGCGATGGTCGTCATCTCGTCCTCGGACAGCGCGAAGTCGAATACGTCGAGGTTCTCCGACAGCCGTTCGATTTTTGACGTACGCGGGATCGCGCCGACGCCCTGCTGCACCAGCCAGCGCAGGCTGATCTGCGCCGGTGTCTGGCCGTGCCGGCGCGCGATCTCGGCGATGATCTCGTCGTTCTTGACCTGGCCGCGCGCGATCGGACAATAGGCGACGACCGCGATGCCATGCCGGCGGCAAGCTTCGAGCACCTTCTCCTGATTGAGATAGGCGTGATACTCGACCTGATTGCAGACGAGCGGCTCGGTCGCGCACGCCACCGCTTCATCCATCAGCGCCACGGTGAAGTTCGACAGGCCGATATGCCGTGTCATGCCGGCCTGCTTGACCTTGGCCATCGCGCCGAGCGTCTCGGCGATCGGCACGCGCGGGTTCGGCCAGTGCAGCAGCAACAGGTCGACCTCGCTCAGGCGCAGCTTCGACAGGCTCTCCTTGACCGAGCGCTCCAGTTCGAGGGGCGCGAAACTCTCGTAATGCACCTTGGTGGTGACGAACACCTCGCCGCGCCGCACGCCCGACGATCGCAGCGCTTCGCCGACCTGACGTTCATTGTCGTAGATCTGGGCGGTGTCGATGTGGCGATAGCCGAGCCGGAGCCCCTGCTCGATGATGCGCGCGCCGTCGCGTCCGCGCAGGTCCCAGGTGCCCAGTCCGATGGCGGGGATCTTCGCCCCGTGAGATTCAAGCATCATCATTGGCGTCATCTCTGCCGTCGTCGCCTCGAAGAGCGGACGCGGGAGCATTCCCGCGCCGGCGTCATTCCCGATCCCGCCGCTCAGTCCGCGCTCGCGGCCAGCGCGGCGAAGGCAATATCGGGGGCGTGCGCGATCACTCGGAGCAGCGCCCGGGCCGGGCCGCGCGGGTCGCGCTTGCCCTGCTCCCAATTGCGGATCGTGTCGACCGGAACGCCGAGACGCGCGGCGAACTCGGTCTGCGTCAGCCGCGCCCGCGCGCGCAAATCCCTGACGGCGCCGCCGGACTTGGATCGCGCGGATTTGCCGCCCGCGAGATCGCCGCGATGGGATCGACCGCGCCCGACCTCCTCGCCGGCGATGAGCGGGGCGAGCGGAGCCTCGACGCCCGCCGTGGTCAATTCAACGATCCGCCCGTCGGCCTTCATTCGCAGTCGACGCATCGACCCGTTCTCCATTCGAACGGCAATGATCGGCCCGGACCGTTAACGCCACATTAATACGGGCCCTCGGCCAATGGCCCCGGCCGTTGGCCGACCGGCGTCGACTACCTCAGCCCGAACCACAGCGTCGCGATGCCGAGGAAGGAGAAGAAGCCGACCATGTCGGTGATGGTCGTGACGAAGGCGCCGGAGGCGACCGCCGGGTCGGCGCGCAACCAGTTGAGTATCAGCGGCAGGAGAATGCCGCCGAGCGCGGCGGCGACGAGGTTGCACAGCATCGCCAGGCCGATGACGAGGCCGAGATCGGGAACCTGGAACCAGATATAGGCGCCCACGCCGGCGATGACCGCGAAGGCGAGACCGTTGACCAGCCCGACCGACAATTCGCGCAGGATGATGCGCCCGGCATTGTGCGCGCCGAGTTCGCGCGTGGCCAGCGCCCGCACCGCGACCGTCATGGTCTGCGTCGCGGCGACCCCGCCCTGCCCGGCGACGATCGGCGCGAGCACGGCGAGCGCGACCATTTTCTGCAATTCGCCCTGGAACAGGCCGAGCACGGAGGAGGCCAGAAACGCGGTCGCGAGATTGACGAGCAGCCAGTTGAAGCGGCCCTTGGCGATGGTCCAGAACGGGTCCGACATTTCCTCGTCGCTGGTCACGCCGCCGAGCGCCTTGAGGTCTTCCTCTGCCTCCTCCTCGATGACGTCGACGACGTCGTCGATGGTGATGACGCCGACGAGGCGGCTTTCCCCGTCGACCACCGGCGCGGCGACGAGATTGTATTTGCCGAACAGCCGCGCGACCTCCTCCTGGTCGTCGGTGGCGCGCACGCTGCGCAGATCCTCGTGGATGAGATCGGCGATCGGCGCGAGCCGGCGCGCGCGCAGCAATACATCGAGCGCGAGCGCGCCCTTGAGGTGCTTGGCGGCGTCGACGACGTAGATTTCGAGGAAATGCTCGGGCAGGTCCGGCGTCTCGCTGAGGTAGTCGATCGCCTGCCCCACGGTCCAGTTCGGCGGGATGGCGATGAATTCGCTCTGCATCCGCCGGCCGGCGGAATTGTCGGGATATTCGAGGCTGCGTTCGAGCGTGACGCGCTCGCTCGGCGGCAGGCGTTCGAGAATCTCCTCCTGGTCCTCCTCGGGAAGGTCCTGAAGAAGGGCGACGGCGTCGTCGGTGTCGAGTTCGCGGACACCCTCGACCACCGTCTCGGTCGGCAGTTCCTCGAGGATTTCCTCGCGGACCGCGTCGTCGACCTCGGTGAGCGCGGAGAAGTCGAAATCGGTGCCGGTCAGCTCGACCAGGCGCAGGCGCGATTCGGCGTCGAGCGCCTCGATCAGGTCGCCGAGGTCGGCCTCGTGGAGATCGGCGACCAGCGCGCGCAGCAGGGGCGTATCCTCGCCCTCGATCGCGCGGGTGATTTCGGCGACGAATTCCGCGCGCACGACGCCGGCCTCGTCGCGCATCGGCACGCGCTGCAGCAGGGCCTCGTGCGGCTCCGGCGCCGCCGTTTCGATCGTGCTGGCCATGGGCCCGAGCTCGCAGTCTGGAGGGAGAGATTCGGCCGCCGGGCGGTCCCGTCCGTGCCATTAGCCAATCGACATGGGCCGGCGCAATGCTAAATGTTGAGGAAGCGGCGAAGCGGCCGGCATGTGATGGAACGATGACAATGCGGATGACGCGGCGGCGGATCGCGGCGACCCTGTTCGCGCTGGCGGGCGGCGCGCTGATCGCGCCCGGGCCGGCGCGCGCGAGCGATTGCCCGCCGGGCGCGCTCGGCACGTCGCGCGTGCTCGGCGTCGATGCCCGCGAGACCCCCCGCGTGGGGTTGAAAAGCTTCCCCCAAACGTTGCCGCTCGCCGACAAGGAAATCGTGCTGACGTTCGACGACGGTCCGCTTCCGGCGACGACCTCGCGCGTGCTGCGCGCGCTCGCCGATCAATGCGTCAAGGCGACGTTCTTTCTCATCGGCCGCAATGCCGCGGCCAATCCGGAAATGGTCCGGCGCATCGCCGCCGACGGCCACACCGTCGGCCACCACACATGGTCGCATCCGATCCTGCCGCTCCTGCGCGAGGACGCCGCGCGTCGGGAAGTCGACCAGGGGATCGCCGCCGACGAGGCCGCGCTTGCCGGCGCGCCGCCGCGCGTGCTCGCGAACGCGCGGGCGTCCGCGCCGCTCGACACTTCCGCGCGCGATCCGGCCACGCCGTTCTTCCGATTTCCGGGATTTGCCGCCAACGCGCGGCTGCTCGAGGAGATGCGGGCGCGCGGCATCGTCGTGTTCGGCGCGGACCTGTGGGCGAGCGACTGGAACCCGATGACGCCGGAACAGGAACTCGCGTTGCTGACCCAACGGCTCTCCGCGGCGCGCAAGGGCATCATCCTGCTGCACGACACCAAGATCGCCACCGCCGCGATGATGCCCGCCTTTCTGCGCTGGCTGAAGGCGAACGGCTACAAGGTCGTGCATCTGGTGCCGGCGGGAACGCGGGCCGGCCCGCGATAGAGCGGCCCGCTCACTCGGCGGCTTCGAGCGCGGACCTCGAATGATTGGCGTAGGTCGGCCAGGTCGGCCGATAGTCGTCGCCGGCCTGGTTGCCCCACGTCGCCCAGCCCTTGCGCGACCCCCGCGCGAACAGCTCGACACGCGGACCGGGGCTGCATGCCTCGATCACATCATATTGCTCGTCGGGCTTGCGCGAATGCTCGCGCTTGCGGGTGGCGAGAAAGTTCACCTGGCTGCGGCCCGGCGCCAGCGTGCGCGCGTTCTTGCCGCGCACGCCGAACAGGATGAGCTCGGTCACATTGCGGAAATAGAACCCGACGCCGCGGCCGTCGGGGCCGCCGTCCTTGCGCACCTTGTGCCAGACGATATTCGACTTGTAGGCGAAGCCCCACGCGCGCATCACCGCGAGCCCCTCCGGCAGAAGCGCGTTCGGGCACCACAGATAAAGGTGCGAGGTCGGCGCGGCGATCGCGGCCACCGGCAGCGCCATGATCTCGTCGAGCTTCATGGTGCGATAGCGCGACAACCTGCGATGCTCCGGCGCGACCTTTCCGGTCTTGTTGATGAACTGCCAGGGCGGATCGGCCAGGATCGCGCCGAACCGCCGCGCGCCGGCGAAACGCGCCAGATCGGCGGACGCCGATAATGCCGATGCTTCAGTCTTCGACATAGCAAGCGCTCCGAATTCCGAAGACGACGGGACCCGAATCGTCGGCCGGGACAGCGGGTCCATCTTCGCCGATTCTCGATGAGCATTTCACGGCGAGACGGAATCGTCTCGCCGAAATGAAATGTTCCGGATCAGAAACCTTGGGCGGCCCCTCATCGCGCGAACGCTCTCCACGCCAGCCGGATTTGCTCAAGGTCGGCGCAAGCGGAACGATGCCCGCCGCGCGTTTTCGAGTTCGGCAATCGCATCCGCGCGGCCGGACGAGTTTCGGGGCGGCCGCCGATTTGGCGAACAATCCGCTAAGACGTCCGCCTCTAATTTGCAGCAATTTTTTGGGAATTTGAAATTTCGGTGTGCTAGATCACCCACGTTGGCGGACCATCCAGCACACAGTCGGCGCGAGATTTCGCCGAGTCGCGGTCATGGAAGAGCAGCGCGCAAAGCCGAGGCGAAAAGTCCTCAAGGGCGGCATCATCGAGTTCCCCAACGGCGGCGGACTGAGTTGCCGCGTGCGCAACGTCTCCGATACCGGCGCCTGCCTGGAAATTGAAAGTCCGCAGGGCATACCCAACAAGTTCCTCCTCCTCATCGACGGCGACAAGCGCGGCCGGCAGGCTCGCGTCGTCTGGCGCGAGGGCCGCAAGCTCGGCGTCGCCTACGCCGAAGCCGAGGGGGCGCCGGACGCGACCGGATAGCCGAGGAATAGTCTTCCCTTCCCGGAGGCCGTAGCAATATTTTATTCGATAGCCGGTCGTCAGCGTGGATTTATAGATTTTTCTTCTACGAGACCCCATATTTTTCTTGAAAATCCCGCGTCAAAGCGGAATCTCTATTTCATGGCCGACCGCACGAGCGGGCTGGCGGGAAGTAGGGGAATACCATGGCACAGTTTTTCGAGATGGATCCGGGCACCTACGTGGCCTCTCAGCTCGTCGAAGAGGATTTCGCGGAAGTCGCGGCGAAGGGGTTCCGCTCGGTCGTCAACAACCGGCCGGACGGCGAGGCCGCCGGCCAGCTCGCCAACGCCGACGCGGAAGCCGCGGCGCGGCGGAACGGCCTCGAATTCCGCTTCATGCCGGTTTCCTGTCTCAACGTGACCGACGACGACAAGGTCGAGGCGTTCGCCCGGCTGATGCGCGAACTGCCGGGCCCGATCCTGTTCTATTGCCGGTCCGGCACGCGCTGCGCGACGCTGTGGACGCAAGTCGCCGCCACCCGCTCCGGCACCGATTACGCGCTGGCGAGAGCGCTCAGCGCCGGCTTCGATCTCGAAATGTTGCGCGACGACATTGACGAGCGCGCCGCCAAGTTCGTCGGCCAAGCGGCCTGATGGCGTGACGCCGTTGAGAATCGGCGCGACACTCTGAA
The DNA here is from genome assembly GCA_041918675.1 of Xanthobacteraceae bacterium. Taxonomy (GTDB): domain Bacteria; phylum Pseudomonadota; class Alphaproteobacteria; order Rhizobiales; family Xanthobacteraceae; genus SCUB01. Next base: position 13,712 of record JAYRVF010000001.1, on the reverse strand, counting down.
GACCTTGAAAGACCGCCCTCGTGGCGGTCTTTTTTTGCCCCGTCGACGAATCCACTCCACCGCGCGACGAACCCCCGCGCGACGCATCCCCGCCGAAGCGTTGCGGGGCAAGCCGCGCTCGCGCCCATTCATGATTAACGAATGTTTGCGCGATTGAAGAGGATTTGTCCGACCCGCCTTACGTGGATTTTTTGGAATTTTGCATATCCTCGCGCCAGGAACGGCGCGACGGCGGCGCACGGGGGCTCGCAGAAGCCGAGGTGCACCGCCGCCGTTTCGCGGTTCCGGGGTCAAGCGCCCGAGGAGGACGCAAATCGTGGCCAATGCCTGCGACGTGGCGAACGCGCGTTTCGACGGAGGGATTCGTCCCGCCGACGACGACGCGCGCCCGCGCACCGCGCCGCAAGACACCATCGCGCCGAGCCTCGATCCCGCTGGCGCCACCGCGACGACGACCGCGCTGGCCGAAATTCCACCCGACGCATGGGCCGATCTCGCGAGCCGCGCCATCGAACCCAACGCCTATTTCCTTCCCGCATGGGCGCGCGCGGTCGACGCGCACGCCAAGGGACGAAGGGGCGCGATGGCGCTCGCGGCCTGGGACGCGGGACCGGACCGCCGCCTGATCGGCCTGCTGCCGGTCGTTTCGGCGTGGCGCGCCTATCGCCTGCCCTTGCCCTTGCTCGTGTCACATGAATCCTATGGCGTGCTGGGAACGCCCCTCATCGATCGCGATCGGGCGAGCGAAGCCGTCGCCGCGCTTCTGGCGGCCGCGCGCGCGCGCGGCGCCCACGCGCTGCTGCTGCGCGATGTTCCCGCCGACGGCGCGGCCATGAATGCCATTCGCGGCTTGCTCGCGCGCGGTGGCGCGCGCGCGCGCGCCGTGCGGCGCTACCAGCGTTCCCTTCTCGATGCGTCCGCGCCCGAGGCGTCCCCGGGCGCCACCACGACGACCGGTCTCATGCCGAAAAGCCTGATGTCCAAGAGCCTGCGCCGGATGCGCGCGCGTCTCGCCGAAGGCGGCGAGGTGTCGCTCACCTTCGCGCGCGGGGCGGATGAAATCCCGGGCGCGCTGGAGGAATTTCTCGCGCTCGAGGCGGGCGGCTGGAAAGGAAAACGCGGCACGGCGCTGGCGAGTTCGGAAGGCGACGCCGCCTTCATCCGCGCTGCGGTTCCCGCTCTCGCCGCGACGGGCAATTGCGAGATCGCGGTGCTGCGCCGCGGCGGAACGCCGGTCGCGGCCGGCATCCTGCCGCGTCATCTCGATCGCGGCTATTTCTTCAAGATCGGCATCGACGAGCGCTTCGCGTCGTCCTCGCCGGGCACGCAATTGATGGCCGAAGTGACGCACCACTTCCGCGCCGATCCCGCCATCGCCGCCGCCGATTCAACCGAGCCGGCGGCGAACGGTCCGATCGCGACGCTGTGGAGCGGGCGCATGCGGATGGCTGACATGCTCGTGCCGCTTCGTCCTCGCGATCCGTTGTTTCCCGTGATCCGCATGGCGCTGCTGACGCGCGCGGCCGTTCGCGAACTCGCGCGCCCGATCGCGGCGTGGGCGCGCGGCTAGTTTCCGCCCCCGCGCGACCAGCGCGGCGCGCGCTCAACTAATCTCGCTCCGATCACCACGATGAATGCCATGTGGCGACCCGTCACCACGGCGGGGGACAAACGCGCGGCGCGATCCCGCGCGCGGTTCACAGATCGCCGGCCGTGATATAGATTAACTTATGTCAAGCGGGCGGCGCGCCATCGGCATGCGCCACCGACCTTGAAGTCGCGGGATATTCACGAGCCTTTGGAAATTCACGCAAATTCAGGAAACCCAAATGAGCGAGCCCGTCACCCTGAACGCACCACGGAACCCGCCGGGCTCCACGATGCCGACCATCCGCGACATCACCTTGAAGGATGTCGGGGACGCGCTCGCGGCCGGATTGCGCGATTTCCAGGCCGCGCCGCTCTACGGCATGCTGCTGGGCGCGGTCTACGCGATCGGCGGAATCGTGCTGGTCGTTCTGGTGGCCTGGATGGGGGCGAGCTATCTCGCCTACCCGCTCGCGGCCGGCTTCGCGCTGATCGGCCCCTTCGTCGCCGTCGGCCTTTATGAAGTCAGCCGCCGGCGCGAGCTCGGCCTGCCCATTTCATGGGGCGCGCTGTTCTCCGTCGTGTTCGGTCAGGGCAAGCGCGAAATGGGGTGGATGGCATTCGTCACGCTCTTCATCTTCATCGTCTGGATGTATCAGGTGCGCCTGCTGCTGGCGCTTTTCCTCGGCTTCTCCTCGTTCGGCACCATGAGGGAATTTCTCGGCATGCTGCTGTCGACGCCGGAAGGGTTGATGTTCCTGGTCGTCGGCAACGCGGTCGGCGCGGTCCTGGCGCTGGTGCTGTTCTCGCTGACGGTGATTTCCTTTCCGCTGCTGCTCGACCGCGACCTCGATTTCATCACCGCGATGATCACCAGCGTTCAAACGGTCCTGCGCAATCCGGTCCCCATGCTCACCTGGGGGCTGATCATCGTCGTCGACCTTGTCTTTTCGGCGATCCCGATGTTCCTCGGCCTCATCTTCACCTTGCCGGTGGTCGGCCACGCGACATGGCATCTCTACCGGCGGGCGATCGAGCCTGCGCCCGAGGCGGCGCGCGACTGACGGGAAATCAGTTCCGCGCCGGCGGTGACGCGCCGGCGCTTGAACCGGTCAAGCGGGATCACTTCCGCGAAACGATGATGCGCCGGTTGAATTCGCGGGCGAACGGTCGGACGCCAAACCGGTTTCCGCTCTCGCTGGCCAGTGGCAAGATCACGCCGCGCGCGAGACATCCCGCGCCATCGCCCGGCCGCCGCGCGCCGCGGCCGATCCCGTCACCAGTTTGAGCTTCGGCTTGGGCTTCGGCTTGGGCTTGCGCTCGACGCGCGCCTTCGCCCCGCTCTTGCCCGCGCCCGCTTTCGCGGCCTTCGCCGACGCCTTCACCTTGGTCGCGACCGGAGACTTCGCGCCGCGCGTCCCACGCGCCTTCTTGCCGGAATCGGCCGAGGCGGCCTCCTTCACCAGCCCCGCTTTGCGCAGGGCGCGCGCCTTCGCCCGCTTGGCGCGAACCCGCGCCGCCGCGCGCTCTTCCTTGCGCTTGGCCTCGCAGGCGCGGCACAGGCAGCCGATCGGCTTGATGAAGGTGTTGAAATAATTCTTGCCGTAATCATAGGTGACCTCGTCGCCCGGACGGATCACCTTGATGGCGCGGATGATGATCTTGTGGCCGATCACATCGGATTCGGCGTTCGGCTTGCACGCGTGATTGATGTAGCGGGCGATGTTGCGCCGGATCGAGCCGTCGACCGTCCAGCGGCTGTTGATCTCGAACAGATATTTGTTCTCCAACTCGTCGGCGAGCTTCGAGGAGATCTTCGGTCCCCAATAGCGGATGATCGTTGTGCCCTTGGCGATCTCCTTGGTGGCGAAAAGTCCGAGCCCGGTACGCGAGCGACCGACGCGGTAAGGACGGCGGGACGAGATGGCTGGCATGGCACTCTTCGCTTCACTGTTGCGGGATTGAAACTCGAATTGGGCGTCTTGAGCGTCTCGGGCGTCTTGGGCAACTTGGGTGCTTCGGGCGCCTTGGACGCCTCGGGCGACGCCGGCGCCATCCGACGACGCGCATGTGGCGAAATCGGCGCAAACGCGCGACGCCCGCATCAATAATGCGATTCTTTTTCCGGCAATATCGAAACTTCCGCCTTCGCCGGGCTTGTTAACGGGGACGCGCGCGGCCGCGCCCGGCGAGACGGCACATGCGCGGCCACCTTCGACGGCGGCAAAACGCCCCCGGCGCGCTTGTGTTGTGTCAATTGATCGGCCATCGAACCGGACTACAACGCCTTGACATTCTAATTTGTAAACCGGTACTGATTTGCCTCTATTTTACCGGTGACCTTCGAGAGGGCGGCCGGAACCGAAATCGCGCGATGGGACCCGCCTTCGGCACGCGCCGACCCTGTCCTGGCGGTCCGAAATCGTGGCGGCCGGCCGTGCCGGGCGATAGTTTGAAGTTTCGATCCACGCCGGCAAGAGCGTGGAAGGAGGATGCGGAAGTCCGGGCGCGAAATCGGCGCGCCTGGTTCATCAAAAGCGTGGCTCGTCACGCGCATGACTCGTTCAAGCGCACGACTGGTTCAAGTGCTTGGCTTGGTCAGGGGGGAACGATGTATTCGATTGTTCACCGGGAGAGTTTTTCGGACGCGACGTTTCTTTGGGACGTCGAGGCGCCGGATGTCGCGCGATCGGCCGAGCCCGGCCATTTCGTCATGGTTCGCCTTTACGACGGCGCCGAGCGCATCCCGCTGACCGTCGCCGATTACGACCGCGACCGTGGCACCGTCACCGTCGTGGTGCAAGCGCTCGGCAAGACCACGCGCGAAATGCGCGATGGCTATAAGCAGGGCGACACGTTCGAGGACTTCGTCGGTCCGCTCGGCCTGCCGCAGCACGTCGCCAAGGTCGGCCATGTCGTCTTCGTCGGCGGCGGCCTGGGCGTCGCGCCGGTCTACCCGCAATTGCGCGCCTTCAAGGAGATCGGCAACCGCACCACGGCGATCATGGGTTTCCGAAGCAAGGACCTGGTGTTCTGGGAGGACAAATTCCGCGCCATCGCCGACGATCTCGTCATCTGCACCGACGACGGCAGCTATGGCGAGCCGGGCCTGGTCACCGCCGCGCTGCAACGCATCCTGGAAAAGGAAAAGCCCGATCTTGTGATCGCCATCGGCCCGCTGCCGATGATGCACGCCTGCGTCGAGACCACCCGTCCGTTCGGCGTCAAGACCATGGTCTCGCTCAACACGATCATGGTCGACGGCACCGGCATGTGCGGCTCATGCCGTGTCACCGTCGGCGACGAGGTCAAATTCGCCTGCGTCGATGGACCCGATTTCGACGGGCACCTCGTAGACTTCAAGGAACTGCACGCCCGCCAGAAGCGTTTCAAGAGCCAGGAGACGAAGGCCAACGAGGACTTCGCCCACGTCTGCAATCTGGAGCAGCAACTCGTCGTCGAGGGCAAGCGCAACTACAAGAAGCTCGCCAAGCTCGCCCCGCACCAGACGCCGATGCCGGAGCGCGACCCGCATATCCGCGCGGCCAATTTCGAGGAAGTCAATCTCGGCTACACCATCAAGGAGGCGCTGGAGGAAGCCGAGCGCTGCATCCAATGCGTCAAGCCGACCTGCATCGCCGGCTGCCCGGTGTCGATCGACATTCCCACCTTCATCCGCCACCTGCTCCTGCGCGACGTCGACAAGGCGCTGGAGTCGATCTACGAGTCGAGCATCTTCCCGTCGATCTGCGGCCGCGTCTGTCCGCAGGAGACCCAGTGCGAGGCCCAATGCATCATCGCCAACTACCGCCAGCACGAGGCGGTGGCGATCGGCCGGCTTGAACGATTCATCGGCGACCACGCGCGTCCGCCCAAGGCAACGCCGCCCAAGATCGCCCACAAGCTCGGCAAGGCCGCCATCGTCGGCTCGGGTCCCGCCGGCCTTGCCGCGGCCGCCGATCTCGTTCGCTTCGGCGTCGATGTCACGGTCTATGAGGCCCTGCACGTCCTCGGCGGCGTGCTGCAATACGGCATTCCCTCCTTCCGCCTTCCGCGCGAGATCATCGACCGCGAGATTCAGCGGCTGAAGGATTACGGCGTGCGCTTCGAGACCAACAAGGTCATCGGCAAGACCTTCACCATCGAGAAGCTGCTCGGCGACATGGGCTTCGACGCGGTGTTCGTCGCCGCCGGCGCCGGCGCGCCGGCTTTTCTGGGCATTCCCGGCGAGTTCGCGGGCCAGGTCTATTCGGCCAACGAGTTCCTCACCCGCATCAACCTGATGGGCGGCGACCGCTTCCCCTATCTCGACACGCCGATCAGCATGGGCAAGAGCGTCGTCGTCATCGGCGCCGGCAATACCGCGATGGACTGCCTGCGCGTCGCCAAGCGCCTCGGCGCGCCAACGGTGCGCTGCGTCTACCGCCGCACCGAGGCGGAGGCTCCCGCCCGCATCGAGGAAATCCGTCACGCCAAGGAGGAAGGCATCGAATTCTTCTTCCTGCATTCGCCGGTCGAGATTCTCGTCGACGACAATGGCGACGTGCGCGGCATGCGCGTGCAGAAGATGGAACTCGGCGAGCCCGACGAGCGCGGACGCCGCAAGCCGGTGCCGATCGACGAGTTCGTCGAATTGGATTGCGACACGGTGATCTACGCCCTCGGCACCAAGCCCAATCCGATCATCGGGCAGGCGACCAAGGGTCTCGGCCTCAACAAATGGGGCAACATCGTCGCCGACAACGACACGCAGACGACCAACCTGCCCGGCGTTTTCGCCGGCGGCGACATCGTCACCGGCGGCGCGACCGTCATTCTCGCCATGGGCGCGGGCCGCCGCGCCGCCAAGGCCATCGGCGCGTGGCTGCAATCGGCCAAGGTCCATTGGCCCCCAACCAAGGAAGACGTGGAGGCGTTCGTGCCTGGACAACCTATCGCCGGATCGGAGCCCGAGGGGCGCGCGATCTGTCCGAAATGCCGTCAGCCGGTCGAAGGCGACGAGGCTTACATCTGCTGCGCCGACGCCAAGCTGCAATGGCGCTGCGACGATTGCGCCAAGGTGTCGGAAGGCTTCGCCTTCCCTTACGGCATGTGCCCGCATTGCGGCGGCAAGCTCAAGGCGCTCGACCGAGCCGGCCTTTCCGATCAGGGCGGGCTCCATGCCATTCGCGTCGCCTTCGAGATCGAGCTCGGCGGCCAGGCCTTCTATCGTCGCTCGGCCGCGCGTACCAGCGAGCCGGCGCTGAAGGACCTGTTCGGCAAGTTCGCCGAAATGGAAGCCGAGCACATGGCGACGCTGTCGCGCCGCTATCACATCGACATTCCCGACCCGTCCGACGGCTTCCGTCTCGATCTCGCCACCGTCCAGGCCGGCATCGAGGGCGGCATCGACAATCCCGACACGCTGTTCCGCGCCGCGATCGAATTCGAGCGGCGCGCGGTCAAGTTCTTCACCGATCGGGCGGAGGGAACGGCGAGCGACTCGGTCGAGCGGCAGCTCTATCGCGAGCTTGGCGCGGAGGAAGCCGAGCACGTCGCCATTCTCGAGACCGAATACGCGCGCTGGAAGGAAGGCAAGGCCGGCCTGCTCTAGCGCGGGTCCCGCGCAAGCGGGAACCGCTTTCGCGACCGGAATTCGCGCGAGTTCCCGAAGCTGGCGCCCGTCATTTCCGCGAGCCGAGCGCGTCGCGCCGGAAAAAATGCTCTTGGGCGCGTCAGGCCCGCTCGGCGCTCCGCAACTTGAAGCGCTGGATCTTGCCGGTCGCCGTCTTCGGCAACACCTCGACGAAGTGAATCCAGCGCGGATATTTGTACGGCGCAAGCGTTGTGCGGCAATATTGGCGGATGTCGTCCGCGAGCTTGTCGCTCGCCTTGTTCGGATTCTTCAGGACGACCCAGGCTTCCGGCTTGACCAGAAGATCGCCGTCGGCGCGGCCCACGATCGCGGCTTCGAAAATGTCGGGATGGGAGATCAGCGCAGATTCGATTTCGAATGGCGACACCCAGATGCCGCCGACCTTGAGCATGTCGTCGTTTCGCCCGCAATAGAAGTAGAACCCGTCATCGTCGCGGCGATAGGTGTCGCCGGTGTCGAGCCAGCCGTCGACGATCGAGGCGGCCGTCTTCTCCGGATTATTCCAATAGCGCTTGGTCACCGACGGGCCCTTGATCCACATCCGCCCCGCCTCGCCGACCGGCCTTTCCTTGCCGTCGTCGCCGACGATGCGCGCCTGATAGCCCGGAACCAGGCGACCGCTCGAACTCGGCCGCCACGCGTCGACCGTGTTGGCGATGTAGGTGTGGAGCGCCTCGGTCGAGCCGATCGCGTCGGTGATCGGGATCGGCGCGATCTCCAGCCAGCGGCGCTGCAACTCCTCCGGCAGCGCTTCGCCGCTTGAGATGCAACGGCGCAGGCTGACCATGTCGTCCTTGTTCAGGATGCCGGCGCCGAGCAGCGCGGCGAGAAACGTCGGCACCGCGGTGAAGATCGTCGGCCGGAACTCGGTGATGATCGCGGCGGCGATCTCGGGCAACGGCCGGCGCGAATCGAGCACCGTGGTGCCGCCGACCCAAAGCGGAAAATTCATCGCCACGCCGAGCCCGAGCGCGAAGAACAGGCGCGGGATCGAATAGAAAACGTCGTTTTCGCACGCGCCGAGCACGCTGGTCCCGAACAGGATGCAGGTCGCGGCGATGTCGCGGTGAACGTGGACGACGCCCTTGGGCCGGCCGGTGGTGCCCGAGGAATAGAGCCAGAGGCATTCGCTGTCCTCGGTCGCCGCGAAGGTCGCGAGCTCCGTGCTCGCCGCGCCGGACAACTCATCGAGCGAACCCGCCTCCTCGCGCGCCGGCAACGCCTTGCCGAGCGAGGGACAGGCGGCGACCGCCGGCTCGACGCGGTCGCGATAGTCGAGCGAATAGACGAGCAGCTTGGCCTTTGAATCGTTGATGATGAACGTGTAGTCGTCCGACGTCAGCATGGTGTTGAGCGCGATCGGAACGAAGCCGCTCTTCACGCAGCCCCAGAACGTGAAGATGAATTCCGGCGCGTCCTTGACGATCATCAGCACGCGGTCGCCGGGCACGAGCCCAAGTCCGCGCAGCGCGTTGCCGTAGCGATTGACGCTCTCGGCGAGCGCGCGATAGGTGACGGTTTCGTTCAACGTCACGATCGCCGGCTTGTCGCCGCGCCCCTCGCCGACATGACGATCGATCAATATGTCGGCGACGTTGAACGACGGCGGAAAAATCAACTCGGGACCATCCGCGCCCGCGCGCACCCGCACCTCAGCCATCGTCCTCCCCCTTTATTCGTCGAGCTTGACGCTCGTTGTCGTCGAGGTGCGATTTACCGCATTCACGGCGGCAGGCAAAGCTCCGTCGCGAAATTTTCCGCGCGATCGCCTCCGGCGATGGCGACGAGCGACACCACGACGCGCGAACGCGCCCGCGTGATCGCCGCGCGGCTCCCGCCGGCGAACGCTCGCTTGTGAGCGATTGTCCATTTTCGCGTGTTGACGGCGAATTGCTTCATATCAATGAATGTCCGGAGAAGACCGCTCGTCCTGTTGATTTCTCACGCTTTTGCGGCATGGCGTTTTCGAAGGCCATGTAAACGCGCGCGCGCGATGACCGAAAAGTGCATGCCGCGCGCCGCATTCGTCCATTTTCACCAGTTCCCTCAATTGATAAAAAAGTCGAAAATGAAAAACTCGCCGCTGGTCGCGCCATCGATCGGCGCGCGCGTGGTCGTCTCAGGGGGGAGGACGCGACGTATGAAACAGACGCCACCGCCGTCGAAAAAGCGGCTCTTGCGGATTCAAGTCAACGGCCAATGGCGCGAGGATGCCGTTGCTCCGAATTTGCTGCTCGTCGATTATCTGCGCGACGTCGCGCGGCTGATGGGCACCAAGACCGGATGCGATGGCGGCGAATGCGGCGCCTGCACCGTTCTCATCGACGACGAACCGGTTCTGTCCTGCATCACCCTTGCCGTTCGCTGCGACGGAAAATCCATCGAAACGATCGAGGGACTGGCGACGAACGGCCGCCTATCGGCGCTGCAACGCGCGTTCCACGAAAAGCTCGGAGCGCAATGCGGCTTTTGCACGCCGGGCATGATCATGGCCTCGGAGGCGCTGCTGCGCAGGAATCACAATCCGGAACGCGACGAGATCCGTCGCGCGCTGTCCGGCAATCTTTGCCGCTGCACCGGCTATGTGAAGATCGTCGAGTCGGTCGAGGCGGCCGCCGCCGCCCGGGAGGACGCGCCATGAGCATCCGCCGGCTCGAAAAGGTTCGCGTCGGCGCGGTCGGCGTGCGCACGCCGCTCATCGACGGCGTGGAAAAAGTCACCGGCAAGGCGCAATATACCGCCGATCTCATGGCGCCGGGCGCCCTGTGCGGCCGCATCCTGCGATCCCACCTGCCCCATGCGCGCATCCTGTCGGTCGACACCTCGGAAGCCGAGAAACTTCCCGGCGTCGTCGCCGTCTGCACCGGCGACGATTGCAGCATTCCCTTCGGCGTCCTTCCGATCGCCGAAAACGAATATCCGCTCGCGCGCGAAAAAGTGCGCTATCGCGGCGACCCGGTCGCCGCGGTCGCCGCGGTCAGCGAGGAGGTCGCCGCCAAGGCGCTCAAGTTGATCCGAATCGAATACGAGGAACTGCCCGCCTATTTCACCGCGAAAAAGGCGATGGCGCCGGGCGTGACCGCGATCCACGACGACAAGCCCAACAACGTCCTGCGTGAAGTGCACAACGAATTCGGCGACGCGGAAGCCGGATTCAAGGCCGCCGATCTGGTGCGCGAAAAGACCTATCACTTCGCCGAGGTCAACCACGCCCATATCGAGCCGAATGCGACGCTCGCCGAATACGACCCCGAGCGCGATCACCTGACGATCCACACCACGACGCAGGTGCCCTATTACGTGCTGCTCAAGGTCGCGCGCTGCCTCGAAATGCCGGAAGGCCACGTCCGCGTGGTGAAGCCGTTTCTTGGCGGCGGCTTCGGCGCGCGCACCGAGGCCCTGCATTTCGAGATCATCGCCGCGTTGCTGGCGCGCAAGGCGCGCGGCACGGTCCGCCTGTTGCAGACGCGCGAGGAAACATTCCTCGCCCATCGCGGGCGCCCGGAGACGAGCGTTACCGTCAAGCTCGGCATGACGCGCGACGGCAAGCTAACGGCCTGTCATCTGCAAGCCACCCAGCGCGGCGGCGCTTATGCCAGCTACGGCATCATCACCATTCTTTATACCGGCTCGCTGCTGCACGGCATCTATGACATTCCCGCGATCAAGCACGACGGCTGGCGCGTTTACACCAACACGCCGCCCTGCGGCGCGCAGCGCGGCCACGGCACGGTCGATCCGCGCGCGGCCTTCGAGGCGCTGATGACCGAGATGGCCGCCGAACTCGGCATCGACGCCTTCGCCGTCCGTCGCGCCAATCTGCTGCCCTCCATCCCCTACACCACGGCCTTTGCCCAACGGGTTATGAGCTACGGCCTGCCCGAATGCCTCGACAAGGTGATGAAGGCATCCGGCTGGGCGGAACGGCGCGGCAAGATGCCGAAGGGGCGCGGCCTCGGCCTCGGCTGCTCGCATTTCGTCTCCGGTACGACCACGCCCAAGCACTGGACCGGCGAACCGCACGCCGTCGTCAATCTCCGCCTCGATTTCGACGGCGCGCTCACCGTGCTGACCGGCGCCGCCGACATCGGTCAGGGCTCGAACACGATGGCGGCGCAGATGGTCGCCGAAGTCCTCGGCGTCGACTGGAACCGCATCCGCGTCATCTCCGCCGACAGCGCGCTCACCCCGAAGGACAACGGCAGTTATTCCTCGCGCGTCACTTTCATGGTCGGCAACGCCGCCATCGACGCCGCCACGCAGCTGAAAAACATCCTGATCGCGGCGGCGGCGAAAAAGCTCGACGCCAGTCCGGCCGACGTCGAGTGCGACGACGAGATCTTCCGCGTGGTCGGACAGGATCCCGGAATCGCCTTTCACGAAGTGGTCAAGGCCGCGCTCGTCGACACCGGCCCGATCACGATCAAGGGCGCCTTCACGAGTCCGCCCGAATTCATGGGCGACAAGAAGATCAAGGCGAGCGCGATCGGCGCGACCATGGGATTCTGTTACGCCGCGCAGGTCGTCGAGTGCTCGGTCGACGAGATCACCGGCAAGGTGACGGCGCACAAGGTTTGGGTCGCGGTCGATGTCGGGCGCGCGCTCAACCCGCTCTCGGTCGAGGGGCAAATTCAGGGCGGCGTGTGGATGGGAATGGGCCAGACGATGTCGGAACAGACGCTGTTCGACGACGGCCGCATGCTTCACGGCAATCTTCTCGACTACCGCGTGCCGACGATGGAAGAGAGCCCGGACATCGAGGTGTTCATCGTCGAGAGCATGGACCCCAACGGTCCGTTCGGCGCCAAGGAGGCGAGCGAGGGCATGCTTGCCGGATTCCTGCCCGCCATGATGGACGCCGTCCACGAGGCAACGGGAATCCATCCGACGACGCTGCCGCTCACGCCCGATTACATCGCCGAACAAATCGACATCAGGGACGGAGTGCAATCGTGACTCTGTTAGCGGAGTTCCAAGTTCATCGTCCCACGACGGCCGAAGAAGCCGCGCGGATCAAGGCGGCGGCCGTGAACGGACAGTTCATCGCCGGCGGCACCGATCTGTTGCCCAATTTGCGCCGCGGCCTCGGACAGCCGACCGACCTGATCGACCTGTCGGCGATTGCCGGTTTCGGCGATATCCGCCGCGACGGCGCGTCGCTGTGGATCGGCGCCGGCGTGACGCTCGCCGCGCTCGCGCGTGACCCCGCCATTCTCGCCGAGTATCCGGCTCTGGCGGACGCCGCGCTGTCGGTCGCCGGCCCGACGCACCGGGTCATGGCGACGCTTGGCGGCAATCTGTGCCAGGACACGCGCTGTATCTTCTACAACCAGAGCGAATGGTGGCGTGAGGGCAACGGCTGGTGCCTGAAATACCAGGGCGACAAATGCCACGTCGTCGTCAAGAGCGACCGCTGCTACGCGACCTATCATGGCGACATCGCCCCGGCGCTGATGGTGCTCGGCGCCGAGGTCATCGCCGTCGGCCCATCGGGATCGCGCAGGTTCCCGGTCGCCGACCTGTTCGTCGAGGACGGCGCCCAACGCGTGACGTTGCATCCGGGTGAGGTGCTGGCGGTCGTCGTTCTGCCGTCCGTGGCAGGTCGGCACGCGGCTTACGAAAAAGCGCGTATCCGTGACGCGGTCGACTTTCCGCTCGCGGGCGTGGCGGTCGCGCTGCGCCGCGACGGTGACGTGATCGCCGACATCCGCGTCGCGATGACCGGCACGAATTCGGCTCCGCTGCTGATCGCGACGGACGGACTGGTCGGCAAGCCGTGGAATGAAGAGACCGCCAAGGAACTTGCCCGCGCGTTACGCGCGGCCGCGAACGTTCTGCGTACGACCGTGATTGGTGCGAAATACCGCCGACGCGTGATGCAAGCGCTTGCGCGCCGCATCACGACGCGTCTTTTCGAGCAGGCGGCCGGAAAGTAGAACGCCTCACGAGTGAAGCGACTCGTACTTGGCCTGCAGTTCTTCCGGGGACTCGGCGAAGTCGGGATTCTGCACGATGCAGTCGGCCGGGCAGACGAGCTTGCATTGCGGCTCGTCATGCGCGCCGACGCATTCCGTGCAACGCAGCGCGTCGATGACATAGATCGGATCGCCGGACGCAATCGCTTCATTGGGGCATGCCGGCACGCACGCGTCGCAGGCCGTGCAGTCGTCGTTGATCATGAGCGCCATGGCTTAAGACTCTCCTTTACGTGAAGGCGTTTGGTTGCGGCGAACACCGCCAATAATCATGCGCGCGCGCGTTAGTCCAGAGCTTGACGGCACGCGGGCGACCCGCCTTGCGCGTCGGTCTTCCGACAAGCCGCGATCGCGGATCTCCCCTTTCGGCTTTTTCATCCCCTATTTTTTGGGGATGAGGTTTTCGATCATTTTTTCGGTCCAGGGCTGTCCGTTGGCGAGGATCTGGCGGAGCTTGACGAAGTCGATTTCGCGGTTGTCGCGCGGCCCCTCGTTGAAGGCGCGGAATCCGGTGC